>JBPOFS010000004.1:0-323819 GCA_051252515.1 Gammaproteobacteria bacterium | reverse complement strand
CAGCAAGGTCAGCAAGGTCAGCAAGGTCAGCAAGGTCAGCAAGGTCAGCAAGGTCAGCAAGGTCAGCAAGGTCAGCAGGGTCAGCAGGGTCAGCAGGGTCAGGGGCAATCGGGTGACTCTCAACAGGCCTCTAATCAATCAGGACAGGGCCAAGGGCAAGGCCAACGGGGTCAAGGTGCTAGTGGTCGCCCTGGCACGGGTGGAGAGACTGCTCTTGGCAATGCGCGCTCTATACGCAGTGAGATAACTCGACAAAGTGTTGAAGACTTCTTGAGCCAGCCAGAATTATTTACGGCCTTGTTACAACCCATTATCGAGCTTGAAGCCGACCTTCGTGCGCAAGCTGAGTTAGACCGTATCAATGAAAAACTCTACGCCTCGACAGACGAAGACGTACCCGATCAATATAAAAGCCTTGTCGAGGAGTACTATCGTGTGCTGTCCGAGAATAACGGGGCAGGAAATGCGGCGCCCTAACGATGAATTTTATTTTCGATCAACATGCAATTGACGCGATACAAGAAGGACGATTCTCGTTTGCCTATGGCATAAGTCCGTGGCTGTTTGCCCTAATCGCACTGGGGCTTATCGGGATTGTTATTCTTCTTTATCGTCAAACGACTCGGACCTTGAGCCCCGGTTGGAAAGTGACGCTGATCAGTTTGCGTTCTGCTGTTTTGCTATTGCTTCTGTTCTGTCTTCTACGCCCCATTGTGACGACCGAACAAGTGGTTCCGCAAGAGAGCTATCTTGCGGTTCTAGTCGATGATTCTCAGAGCATGTCCATAGAAGATGAATCAGGAGGAAGCTCAAGAGCTGACGCCGTTTCACAGCTGTTATATGGTAACTCTGGCGTGCTAGCTCCTCTGTCTGATACGTTTGAAATCCGCACCTTCCGTTTTGATAAAAACACTCAGCGCGTTATCGATAGCGCGGATCTCAGTAGTGTGGGAACGGCATCCTCAATAGATCAAGCTTTGGAATACGTCGATCAGCAACTCAGCGGTCTTGCTCTGGGCGGTGTTTTATTACTGAGCGATGGTGCGGACAACGAGGGGGTAGACCCGATTGAACGTGCGCAAGGTTTTGGCGCAAGAGAGATTCCTATTTTTACAGTGGGAGCGGGACAAGAAAACATCCCCTTCGATGTGGGCATCGTTGATGTGGCGGCGGCTAAAACAGTGCTTGAGGGTTCCGTCTTTAATATCGATGTGGCATTGAGCAATCAAGGGTATGCCAATAGAGAAGTGTCTTTAACAGTATTTGATGGCGACGAGCTTATCAGTACGAAGCAAGTGATTTTAGGCCCCGACAGCTCGACTCGACGGTTTGATTTAGAATTAACCCCAGAGCGACAAGAAGCAACGGTCTATCGTCTCGAGGTAGAAGAGCAAGAAGGCGAAATTGTTCTTCAAAATAATCAATACAGTTTCCTTGTCGATAACAGTGCGCGCCCAGCATTGGATATTCTTTATGTAGATGGACACCCACGTAATGAATACAAATTTATCCGTCGAGCGGTAGAGGAAGATAGTTCAATACGTTTGGCGACTTATCTCCAAACAGGGCCTGGTAAATTTTACCGTCAAGGGATCAAAACCCCTCTGGAGTTAAGTTCGGGTTTTCCTGAACGCGCGGATGATCTCTATCAATATGAAGCGATAATTCTTGGTGATATAGACAAAGACTTTTTCACCGATGGTCAGTTGACTCTAATTCAAGACTTCGTCGCACAGCGCGGTGGGGGCCTGTTAGTGGCGGGCATGCTTGATGATCTCTTTGTCGATACCCCACTTGCTGACATCCTGCCTGTGAGTCTTATCAGTTCGAGTTTGCTGCCACAAACTTTGCGCGGCGGCATAGCCCGCGGTCCACATCCCACAGGGGAGTTGTTTGCGCCCACGCTGACCACGGCAGGAGAGTATTCAGAGCTACTGCGCTTAAGTGGGGATGATTCAGAGAATCAAAGACGGTGGGCGGAGTTGCCTGAGCTGCAAGGCGTCTACGTGACAGGTCGTGCGAAGCCTGGCGCTACAGTGCTTATGGAACACCCTATTCTGCAATTTCAAAATCAACGTTTGCCCGTCATCGCGACTCAACGCTATGGCAGTGGTCGCAGTATGTCGATCGCTAGCGCCAGTACGTGGCGTTGGCAGATGATGATGCCAGCCGAGGATCAATCACACGAACGCATTTGGCGGCAATTACTGCGTTGGTTAGCGGTGTCAGCTTTGGAGCGAGTGACTGTTGAGTTTGATCGCGAGTTTTATCACGTCGGTGATCAGGTCAATGTGACTGCGACAGTACGAGACATTAAATACAAACCGGATAACAACGCGTCGGTTTGGATGCATATGAGCGACCCAGAAGGGGGCGTAATAGACAACGCTATGGACTGGGATATCGATCAAGACGGTGTTTATCGCAGTAGCTTCGAAGTGCAAACCGAAGGCGTCTTTAACTTGATGGTCGATGTGGCTAGCGCATCCGGTGAAGCTGATCGTAGCGATACGGAAAAGAGCGCGGCATTTGTCGTGACACCCTCTTTGCGCGAGTACTCCTCGGCAGGACGTGACACCGCATTATTGGAAAGGCTGGCAGCTGCTAGTGGCGGACGTTATTACGACTTAGATTCAACAGGGTCATTGGCAACGGATATTAGTTACACCCCAAGTGCCTATTCTAAAGAGGTGCAGGAAGACCTGTGGGATATGCCGTTGCTACTGCTGATACTGATTCTTTTGCTTTGTGCCGATTGGGTAGCACGTCGTTTCAAGGGGCTATCGTGAATAATATGGCGCGTATATGTTTGTTTCTGTCGTTAACACTTTGCAGCGTCATGGCTATGGCGCAATCAAACGGAGTGCGTGATAACGATGAGGATGTGTATTTTCTTAATGATTCTTCGGCTCAAAAATACGCATTGATCATTACAGGTGCCGCTGCCTCGCAAGAGATCAAAGGGCGTTTTTGGCAGTGGTCGGCCTCATTGCATGACATTCTTTCTCGTGACTATGGTTATACGAAAGACACGATCACCTTGCTGTTTGACGATGGTGGTGATGAGCAGCTTACTGATTTTAGAATCGATGGAAGCTCTAGGCGTCAAGATATCGAAGCGACGATAAGCCGGTTAAGTGAACAATTAGAGGCCGGGGATCAACTGAGCATTATTTTGATTGGGCATGGCTCTAGCACTGATGACGCTGCGAAATTTAATATTGTTGGTCCAGATATTACTGGGAATGAGTTCGCCGCATTGCTTCAGGGTTTTAATCAACAAGACCTAGTGATTATCAATGGCATCAGCGCAGGTTATGAGTTTTCAACAGCGCTTTCCGCAAGAGGCCGTGTGGTTTTATCTGCCACACGCACTCGCGCCGAACGTTACGATCCAATGTTTCCTCAGTTTTTTATTGAAGCGCTTGAATCACGTGCGGGTGACCGCGATAAAAATGCACGGGTGTCGGTGTTAGAAACATATTTGTATGCGAGCCAAAGCGTGTTGGCGTGGTATTCGGATCAAGGTCGGCTACCAACTGAGCGAGCGGTGCTTGATGATAATGGTGATGCTGTCTTTAGTTTAGAGCCTGCCTCTGGTGCGGGGGACGGTTCATTGGCCGAGATTGCCTATTTCGACTTAAGCAACGGTAGCGAGATAAAGCAGTCGCCACAGGCGCTGCAATTGCATACGCAGATGCAGGAAATAGAGCGATCTATATTCTTATTACGCGGTCAAAAAACAAATTATCTTGAAGAAGATTATTGGCAGCAACTCGAAGCCCTATTAATTGATTTGGCAAGAACAACAGGACGGTACAATGAGTTACCTTAATGATGCGACAAGCCCTTTTAAAGTTCCCAAGCGACGTCAACGTCTAGCTTTGGCGGTCTGTTTAGCGTTGGGCGTGTTAAGTAGCCCAGTGCTAGTGGCACAAGATAGCTTTATCACGATGGATCCACCGTTGCAGCGCGCCCAACAATTGCTTAATGCAGGGTCCTATGTGGCCGCCATCGACACGTTTGCACGACTCGATGGGTTCGATAAGGAAGACGGTATCTTAGGGCTTAGCCGTGCCTATGCATTGACTGGTGCCTATGAAGAGGCCATCGAAGCGCTCGAAAACGAACTGGAAGACTATGCGGACTCTCCCATATTAAGCACTGAGTTGGCTGAAGTGCTGCGTATGACAGGGCAATCCGCACAAGCGTTACGCGTGTTAGAAGAGGTAGTCGAAGGCAATGCTACGCCACCGGTACGTACCTTAGTGCAGTACGGCAGTCTGTTGAAATTTGTTGGTCGCCGAGATGAAGCCATTGCCCCCTTGAACGCCGCGATTGCGAGATATGATTCCGGTATGGTGTTTGAGGCTGAAGAGATCGCTATGGTTGCGCAGGCTAGCTGGTTGCTTGATCGTTTTCACGATGCCAATAGTTTGTTCAGTGAAGCAACGCGAGTAGACCCTAGTAATTTAGAGGCTCAAGTATTGTGGGGTGATTTATTCCTTGAGAAACACAATACTCCTGATGCCGAAAAATCCTATGACGCCGCTCTTGCGATTAATCGACGCTATGGTCCTGCGTTGGTCGGTCAGGCAAAGATTAGTGGCGGTGAGCGTTCTTTGCGCTTTGCCTTGGATGTGAATCCTCGTGATGTGCATGCGTTGGAGACGATGGCCAGTTTGCTGGTGTTAAACAATCGTCAGGAAGAAGCCGAACAATACCTTTCGGGGGCCTTAGGTATTAATCCTGAGTCTCTTAAGTCGTTGAGCTTACAAGCAGCGCAAGCCGCCTTGTTTGAAGAGTTCGATACATTTGCCCAAATTGAGGCGCAAGTGAATGGGTTTAGCCCCAATAACCCTTATTTCTACGGCGATATCGCCGATGCTTTTGGCAATAACTATCGCTTTACTGAAGCGGTGGGTTACGCAAGACAAGCCATTGCGGCGGATCCGAATTATTGGCAAGGACACACCTTGTTGGGCTCTAACCTTATTCGATTAGGCGAAGAGGAAGCGGGTCGAGCTTCCCTAGAGCTAGCATTTGATAACGACCCTTTCGATGTCATGACATCCAATATGTTGAAAGTGTTCGATACCCTCGATGACTATGTGACTTTGCGCACTGAGCACTTTGAAGTGCGAATGAGCGAGAGTGACTCGGTTGTGCTGTGGCCTTATATGGCCCCGATGATCGAGGAGAACTGGGATAGCCTTACGCAGAAGTATGGCTTCGAACCCGAGGCGCCAGTGCTCATTGAAGTGTTCGAGCGCACCGAAGATTTTGCTGTGCGTTCAGTAGGCCTACCTGACATTGGGCCGTTAGTTGGCATCTGTTTTGGCAAAGTGGTGACCTTGATTTCCCCTGGGACACTCGACGCTAACTGGCAGGAAATCTTGTGGCACGAACTAGTACACGTGTTCACTTTGCAGATGACCAATAACCGGATGCCGCGCTGGTTGTCTGAAGGTATCTCTGTTTGGGAAGAGAGTGAGGCGCGTCCAGAGTGGGGGCGTCGCCAAGGCATCGAACTTGTTCGAGCTGCTGCTGAAGAAAAACTACTGCCGGTTGGTAACCTCAATGAAGCCTTCACAGGCGCCAATAGTAATGAAGATTTAGGTTTCGCCTATTTTCAATCTTATTTGGTAGTGGATTTTATAGATAAAGAATACGGCTTCGAAAAAATGGTAGAGCTAGTCAATCAGTACAGCTTTATTAAAGATGAATCGGAAATGTTTCAAGCAGTATTTGATAAACCGATTGAGGCGTTTAATGAAGAGTTTCATACGTGGATAGATCGCCGTGTGGACGAGATCAATGTCTATGTGCACACAGAGGACGCGCCCGATGAAGGGGCGGCTCATGGCCACGGGCAGCGCGAGAACTCTAGCGCAGTATTGGCAGAGCTCTATAGCAATGCGTCATTGAAGCAGCATATGCGCCAGCGAGTACAAGACCAACCACGGGACTTCCAAGCGCACTTGCAGCTAGGCATTGTATTGTTTAAGGAAGAAGCGTTTGAAGAGGCCAAGGTGCACTTAGAAATTGCACAAGCAATTCTGCCCGACTACTCAGGCTACCCGAGTCCACCCCTGGTACTTTCGCAAATTTATGAGCGCCAAGGTGACCACACTGCGCGCTTAGAGCAGCTACACATAATGATGGAGAACCAACAGCACGATTACGATTCGGCCGTCTTACTTGCCAAAGAAGCGTTGGCAACGGGCAATACTGATGAGGCTGATTACTATGTGCAAAGGGCTGTAGCCGTGAATCCGTATCGCTTGGATGTGCATCAAGTCGGGGCTGATATCGCTAAGCAAACAGCTAATGCGCCAATGGCGATACGCGAGTATGAGGTGTTGGTGACATTGGATAAGAATGATCCGGTGGAGGCTCGCACTAATCTGGCAGAGGCCTATATGGACGACGGGCAAGCAGAACAGGCTCGGCGCAATATATTAACAGCACTAGAGATTGCTCCGAGCTACCAGCGCGCTCAAAAGGTATTACTAGAAGCGATTGACGAGCAATAGAGAGCGTACAGAGACAGTTCATTGATTAGCGAGGCAGACCTGTGACGGATGCGAGGCCCTTGATAAAGGTTCGGCAAGCATTGTTAACAACACTGATTGGTGTGTTGGGGTACTGTGTTGCCTCGATGTCTGTTCAAGCACAGAGCAGTGTAATTCCATTAGATTTTGATGCGAATTCGTTTATTAATGTACCCTCCAATAGCGATGCAGAAAGTCCAACGGAATTTACTTGGATACGCGGTCGATATGAAAATTATGGAGGAGGACGAAGTCGTCGTGGCGGTGGCGGCTTTGGAGGTTTTGGTGGCGGAGGCAGTGGCGGTTGGTGGGACACTGATTACCCCGATGCGGAATCGAACTTTTTACGAGGCGTCCAACGCTACACGAATATAGATGCCAATAGTAAGAGTTACGATTTTATGGATCTTACGGACCCGCGTTTATTCGAGCATTCGTTTTTGTACATGAACATGAAACGAGTGCCTATTGGTTCTTCGCATAGCGGCCCAGATTTTCAACCCCTAGAAATAGAAGCGTTGAGAGAGTTTATGTTTCGCGGCGGGTTTGTATTGCTAGATGATTTTTGGGGTGATGCTCACCTACAAGATTTCCAGACCGAAATGATTAAGTTGTTCCCCGAGCGGGAACTTGTAAAACTCGATACTCGTCATGAATTATTTCACACATTCTTTGATGTGAATGAAGTGGCACAGGTGCCAGGGCGTGCGGTGACGTGGAATTATAATGGAGGGTTTAGTCTGAATGATCCTAACTATCCTCCTTCGGTTTATGCCATATTGGACGATGATGGGCGCGTTATGCTGGTGGCAAATCATAACGCAGACTTGGGTGACGGTTGGGAGCATACGTTCTATGAACCGTATCCAACTAAGTACAGCAACGAGGCCTATAAAATTGCCATCAACTTTTTGATATACGCATTTACGCATTAAGCCATTACAACAGCTAAAAACAGGAAGCAGTCATGTCAGAATTAGAAAACATCGCAGAAGGCACTGTAGAAGGTCTAGAGAGTCAAGACGATTTGGCCTTAGTCAAAAAGATGCAAGACGGGCATGACCAGATCAGTGCTGAGATCAAGAAGGTCATTGTGGGGCAGGAAGCTGTCATTGATGAGTTGCTGATTGCGATGTTCGCAGGTGGACACTGCTTGATCACCGGTGTGCCTGGGTTGGCGAAAACACTCTTGATCAAAACCGTTGCTGATATTTTGCAGGTCGACTTTAGCCGTATTCAGTTCACTCCTGACTTGATGCCAGCCGATGTCGTAGGCTCGGAGATCGTTGAAGAGGTCGATGGCAAGCGTCAGCTGAAGTTCGTTAAAGGGCCAATCTTCACCAATATTCTTCTGGCTGACGAGATTAATAGGACGCCTCCGAAAACGCAGTCTTCTTTGCTTGAAGCAATGGAAGAGCGACAAGTGACTGCTGCCGGAGTGACGCACAAAATGTCGCGTCCGTTCTTTGTGTTAGCAACCCAAAACCCTATCGAGCTTGAAGGCACGTATCCATTGCCAGAAGCGCAGTTGGACCGGTTCATGTTTAAGATTGAACTCGGTTATCTTTCAGAGGATGACGAGGTCATGGTGGTCAGTAATACCACGCAAATTGTCGACAATACCGTGTCGCACCCATTAAGCGGTGAGGATATTCTGGAGTTTCAGCGTATCGCGCGGCAGGTGCCAGCGGCGCAAGCGGTTATTCGCTATGCGGTACAGTTAGTCCACGCCTCGCGCCCTGATAGCCCTAATGCGCCTGACTTTGTAAAGGACTGGGTAAGCTGGGGTGCCGGAATTCGAGCATCGCAAAACCTAGTGCTAGCAGGCAAGGTGCGTGCATTGCTACAAGGGCGTTACAACGTTTCCTATAGCGATATTCGTGCATTAGCCCCTGCAGTGCTTAGACATAGAGTATTGCTGAACTTCCACGCAGAAGCCGAGCGCGTCACGACAGACGACGTCGTAAAACGTTTGATAGAGACTGTTCCTGAGCCTACCTCTGGCCTGTAATCGCGATTCGAGAAGTAGATAAAATGGCGGCAAATACTACGTTCATAGACCCATCGGTGCTCGCGAGTCTCAACAATTTGGAGATGCGTGCACGCGTTGTGGTGGAAGGTTTCATTTCAGGTTTACATAAGAGTCCTCATAGGGGGTTTAGTGTCGAGTTCACTGATTATCGACACTACCAACAAGGGGATGATATGCGCCACGTGGATTGGAAACTCTATGCGCGTAGTGACAAGTTTTACATTAAGCAATACGAAGACGAAACCAATGTTCGCTGTTATGTATTGCTTGATTCAAGTGCCTCTATGGGGTACTCCTCTGGTGGCATGAGCAAGATGGAGTATGGGAAAACTCTCGCATCAGCGCTTGCCTACTTTATTACTCGGCAACGCGACGCTGTTGGTTTAATTACCTTCGATGAAAAGGTAAATGAATATATCCCTGCTCTGTGTCGCCAACCACACTTGATTCGAATTCTAAGATCTTTAGCCAGCCTTCAAGCGGGTGCCAAGACCGATATCGTCAAACCACTTTCTGATCTGGCTATGAACCTCAATCGGAAAAGTTTAGTGATCCTCATAAGCGATATGTTAGAGGGCGAAGAGGAGACGATTAAAACGTTGCAGCGTTTACGCGCCATGGGCAACGATGTCATTGTTTTTCATGTGTTAGACGAGGCGGAGTTATCGTTTAGTTTTCAAGAAGCGACAGAGTTCGTTGATTCGGAAACAAATGAATCGTTTATAACCACGCCACCTGCGGTGCGGGATGCCTATCTTGAAAACCTGAATAACTACCTCGAATATTGCAAGAAGGCATGCCAACGTAATGGCGTGGATTATTGTCTTTTGAATACGTCAAAGCCTCTCGATACTGCTTTGTATTCCTATATTTCTCGACGAGCGAAGGGGTTTTAGATGGCGTTTTTAACCCCACTGTTTTTATTGGGCTTGCTCGCGGCGGCTATCCCCATTGCGATTCATCTTATTCGCAAAGAGAAACCACCGAAAATGGTGTTCAGTTCGTTACGGTTTCTGAAGAACACGTCTAAGAAGTTGATTTTATTTCAAAAAATACAGCAGTGGCTGCTCTTGTTGTTGCGAGCGGGTCTGATCGCATTGTTAGTATTTGCCTTTGCAAGGCCTCTGTTTGATAGCTCAATCTCTAGCTTAGTCGATGCGGAACCTGAGTCTGCCGTGATTCTATTAGATGCATCTATGAGTATGCGTTACGGGAATCGATTTGAGCGCGCCAAACAAGAAGCCATCGATCTAATTGCCGATATGTCTGCGGGTGATGAAATCGCTGTGATCGCTTTTGATAATGCGGCCGTAAGCGTTCGTGAGTTGAGTAGCGATCTTGACGGAGCACGTGCCTTTATTGAAGGTCTGGCTGAGCCTGGATACGAGGTGACGCGGTATATGCCAGCGCTGCGTTTAGCCAATGACCTTCTTGAGTCTTCTCGGTATGAACGCCGACAAATCCACTTAGTGTCTGACTATCAGGCCAGTGGCATGGGGAGTGACGATTCGGGGTGGTTGTTGTCTCCAGGGGTTGCTTTGAATCCTATCGATGTAGGGGAGGGGGCTACGCGCAATTTGCTACTCACCGATGTGAGGTCTCCCGATCAGTTAATTGAAAATCAGAATGAATACGAAATTTTGGCACGGGTTCGCAGCTCCGGTAACGTTCATTTAGACAGTGCTGAGGTCAGACTTGTTCTCGATGGTGTAGAAAGCGCGAGGGTGCAGGTGGATCTTGAAGATACCTCCGAGGCGGTGGTTCGTTTGCCGGCTATCTTCGACACGGCCGGAACGCATCGGGGTGAAATTCGCGTGGCAAGTGACGACTTCTCGGTAGATAACAGTTACTTCTTCACTGTCGATGTCACGCCAAAAATCCAAGTGCTGGTAGTCAATGGGGAGCCTTCCTCTAATTGGTATGAGGACGAAGCGCACTGGATGAATTTAGCGATTGGTGCAGCGGCGGAGTCACCGTTTGTATTGAACACTGTCAGCTCTAGAGAGTTCTCGCCTTCAACCTTAGAGCAACAAGATGTTGTGGTGCTGTTAAATGCAGGAAGCGACTTAAGTACGACTCAGACAGCGGCATTGCACGACTACGTGAGCGGCGGTGGTAGTCTATTATTGGCCCCTGGTGATCGAGTAGTGGCCGCGCAGTTCAATCAACTGTTTGCAGATTTAAGCCCAGCGACTCTAAGGGAAAGCATACGCTTTACTGGTAGTGATTACTTGCTCATTGCTGATATCGACCGTCGACATCCTGTGCTTCTGCCATTGGGAGGGGAGTGGGGTGTTAGGTTTGAGGGCTATTGGGCCGTAGATGCAGCACCTGACGCGGACGTGTTAATGCAGTTTGATAACAGTAGCCCCGCCTTCTTAGAGCGCGCCTACGGGCAAGGCAACGTATTAATGTTTGCCTCCTCGCTTGATACTGAATGGAATAATTTGCCGTTACAGGGTTTGTTCCTGCCGTTTATACATGAATCTATACGATATTTGGCACAAGCGAGCACAAAAGAACGAGCCTATAGGATTGGCAATCTGATTGATCTGTCTGATATTTCAGCTAATGCCGCTATAACCGTCATGGGGCCTTCTGGGGAGGCTTTACGCCTAAACCAAGGCGGTAACTCCCTAATGCCCGAAGTGGTCGGTTTTCTCACCGTTGAGGGGCCACAAACCCCGCTTTACTATGCCGTGAACGCGAACCCAGAGGAGTCTAATCTGGAGAGAATGGCACCAAGCGCCTTACACGATCAAATCATCAATCCTGAAACCGCGCCCACTCAATCTTTGCAGGTAAGAACAAACGAATTGATGAATGAAATTGAAGGGCCCCAGCGGGTCTGGTGGTGGATTCTATTGTTCGTTATGGGGCTTTTACTGCTAGAAACGCGTATCGCTAATACCACGCATCGTTAAAATTGGCAGGCGCATGGGTTTCTGTTCCCCGTGCGACTGTCATATTTCTTTAGAAGTAAAGTTGTTGATATATATAGATAAATTATTTATCACTGTCACACTCCTTACGCTTTACTGTCATATTTCACAAAAATTTCATATTAAAATCACCGGTTTTGGTTGAAATCCCGCAATCCTTGCGAGATATTGAGTCCATAAGAAAAAGGATGGTACTCATTATGAATAATAATAAATATGAGAGTATGCGCACGTTCTTAGTAGCTGGTTTCCTCGTTTGTAGCTGTGTTTTGACACAGGCGCAGGCACAAGAAGTTAATCAGCTCGCTCCCTCTGCCAATAAAGCGCAATTGTATGACTCTCTAAGCGATACTGGAAATGCCGCAGATTACACACAGCTGTTATTAGAGCTCGAATCTGAGTTCGGGCCATTTGATGCTCGACTAAGTGAGCCGCTGTTATCCTATGGCGACATGCTCGCTCAGCGTGGAGATTACCTAGAAGCGCTTGGGTTATTAGAGCGTGCCTTACACGTCACTCGAATCAGCCAAGGGCTTTACAGTGCAGAGCAAATCGCAATTGTAGAGCGGCTTATAGATTGTAATGTAGCTTTAGAGAACTGGGTTTCGGTTGATGATAACTACAGTTACATGCATTTTCTGTACACAAGGCTCTATAAGCGTGGAACCGATCAGTGGTATCACGGGATCGCACAAGTTTCCGATTGGCATATTGTCGCGATCAACAATGGTCTTACAGAAGACCTCACCTATCACCTACGCGAAGCCAATAATCTTTTCCAGCAACGCTTAACCATGGCCGAAGAAATGGGAATCGTAGACGAAGAAGTGCTGCAAGTATTACGTCATAATGTTGAGACAACAGCGCTGCACTTGCGTAAGCAAGACGAAGGGATGACTACAGAAATCTATGGCCGACTAGAATCACGCTACAGTGATCGCGATCGTGTGGCTTCGCTAGACTAATAGGTATGAAGGTTTGGTAAGGCTAAAGAGAGGGGCGTAAAGAATTAGGGCGCTAAGGCTAAAGACTAGAAAGCAACTCAGTGTTTAGAAAAGGGGGGGAACAAAGAATGTCTTAAAAGCCCTTCGCCTTAGCTCTTAGCAATCTATTAGGCACTATCCTTAGTGTCAGGTCGATTGAAAGTAAAGCGATGGTAGCACAGCATTTTCTGTTTTTACTTCTGTGGTTACAAAATGTCACAATGCCTCTTGCGTTCCCGCCAAGGCATTCAAAAAGTCATCCTTTTATTATTTTCGAATAAACAAACTCTTGTTTGTTTATTCCTGTGCTTGTGACTTTTTATAAAGCGGGCGCTCGATAATGTGTCGGTAAATATAGGAGTATTTCTTGCTGGGGGATTTAAAGAAGATTGGAGATTAAAGAGTGAGATAGGGCTACTTGGTATGTAACCCTGTCTCAATATCGAACGCTCGTTCATGTTTGCGCGAGTGCCCCTAACTCTCTGTTAGGTGCCAAAACCAGGCTCTCTTCGTGAATCATCGGGCTTGTTCTTATTGCTGAACATGCCTTTGAGTCCGGAGAAGTGTTCGCGTATTTTAGCGGGCAATGCGAGCATCGCTGGCGTTACGATGAGCGTCAATATGGTGCCGAATGTCAGGCCGAACACAATGGCGCTCGCGAGGCTGACCCACTGAGAAGTAATGGGGCCACCCACTTCTATCTCGGCACCGATAAGGTCAATAGACACGTGCATCGCTAATGGCAGCAGTCCACAACCGGTCGTGAAAGTGGTCAGGAAAACAGGACGTAAACGTTGTACGCCTGTCTGTACTATGACTTCCTGAAGGCTCCAATTAGGTCGATTGCTACGCAAGAAGTTGAAAGTATCAATCAGGATAATATTGTTATTCACAATGATGCCCGCAAGCGCCACGATCCCCACTCCAGTGAGAATGACGCTGAAGGTTTGCCCTGTGATCAATAATCCCAATAGAACCCCAGTCGTAGAAAGCAGCACTGATGACAGGATCAACAAGGCTTGGTAATAGCTGTTGAACTGCGTCACAAGCAAAATGGCCATAAGCATCAGTGACAGTGAGAATGCTTGCATGAGGAAGGCAAATGATTCGGCCTGCTCTTCATTGGCACCACGGAACTGATAGCTCACACCAGGCAACAAGGGTGTCTCATTCATCCACTGACGCACTTCCTGCAGTTTATTCTCTGTCACCACACCCGGTGCAGGGTTGGCGCGAACATAAATGACCTTGGTGCCATCAACCCGTTGTATTGAGCTAACTTTGGCGCCTGGCTCGCGAGTGATGAAGCTGCTGATTGGGGCCATGCCTGTCGCAGTGGTGACCTGAATCTGTTCTATCTGCTCAAGGCCTCTATAAGCCTCTGGGTAACGCACGCGAATGTCGACCTCTTCTTCAGTATCGTCGGGACGATAGTCGCCCATGAAGACACCATTGGTAAGCAGTTGTATTGCTGTACCGACTTCACCGATGCTGGCACCAAACATCGCCGCGCGTGCGCGGTCTACATGGATTCGCCATTCAATACCGGGGATTGGCGTGGTGTCGTCGATGTCTATTAGTCCGTCGATTCCTGTTTCGAGGTAATTTCGAACGCGATTCGCTTCGGCAATCAGGTCACCCATATCTTCACCAAAAAGCTCTATTTGCAGCTCTTTGCCTACAGGAGGTCCTTGTTCGATGGTGCTGATTTCGGCCTTAACGCCAGGAATATCCTTGATCGCATCACGGTAGAGGTTTTCGATGTCAAAACCGTTTACGTCACGAATACGTCGATCCACAAACTCAACAAAGATAGTGCCGACGAGATCAGGAGCAGAGCCCTGGCCGCCGCCTAAGCTCTGACCTGAGCCTGACTGGGTGACAATGTTCTTATAGTAGCCAACAGCCATCACACGCTTCTCAACATCCACAACGATGTCGCGAATCTCATCGGGAGAGAAGTTGCCGCGAGCAAACACTTGTACACGTGTTTGGTTGGGCTCAACCGAGGTGAAGAACTCAACGCCAGCGCCGAAGTTGAAATAGGCGAAAGTGATAGAGATGAGGGTAGCGATACTGCCTATGAAAATTAGAATCGGAGAATTCACGGCGCTGCGTAGCACTGCCGCATACACTCGGCTAAAGCCACCCAGTTTCTTGGTTTCTTCGTTCTGTGAATTGTTGTTTTGCGAAATCACGCCTTGACCACCCGCGGTGGCCTTGCCAAATAAGGAGCCAAGCACGGGAGCGAAAAACAAGGCATACATCAAAGAGCCGACCAGTACGGCAAATACCGTAATTGGCAGGTAACGCATAAACTCGCCTGAAACCCCTGGCCAGAACATCATTGGCAAGAACGCTGCCAAGGTGGTCATGGTTGAGGCGATGATAGGCCAGAACATGCGATTGACGGCTTCGGCGTAAGCGTCTTCTTTGGTGTAGCCTTCCGACATTTTAGTGTCGGCAAACTCCACCATTACAATGGCGCCATCAATCAGCATCCCTAAGCCCAGTAGCAATCCAAAGATCACCATGAAGTTATAGGTAAAGCCCAGAGCTGAAATAACGATGAAGGCGAACAAGAATGAGAAGGGCACAGCCATCGTGACTAGAATCCCAGAGCGGATTCCCACTGCGGCGATAACAACGATCAACACCAATACCATGGAGGTGACCATATTGCCTTGTAGACCAAGGTTTTGCTCGATCACCATCGGCGCGGAATTGTTCATATACGCGATGGTCACCGCTGGCGGTAACGTAGGCAGCAATGCCTCGACGATCTGATCAATCTTGTCCATGGCCTCTATCAAGTTGGCGCCTTTGCGCTTCTCGACGTTGATGGAGATTGAGCGTTGTCCATTCGCAAACGAATAGCGATCGGCGTCCTTAAATGTGCGTCGCACTTCCGCGATGTCACTTAAGGTCAGCACGCCCTGATTATTGGCGACGATGGGAAGGTCGAACAAGTCTTGTTGCGTCTCGATCAAGCCTGGGAGTTTGACTGAAAAGCTGCCCTGCCCAGTGTTAAGCGTGCCCGCCGGAATCAAGCGGTTATTAGTGGTGACAGCCTGTACGATTTGCTGATTGGTAATCCCATAAGTTTCTAGTTGTGTCGGGTCAATCAAAGCTTCTAGCAGCTCTTCTCTATCTCCTACCATGTCGGCAGAGAGGACTTCAGATAAGGTTTCTATAGAGCGTTGTAGATTTTGAGCGACTTGCAGTAACACTCGCTCTGGTACGCCTTCTCCAGCAATAGCGATCTGCACAATAGGAACGCCAGCTGCCGAAATTTCTTGGACGATAGGCTCTTCAGTAGATTGCGGGAACTTTGCTTTGGCGCGATCAATGGCCGTGCGGATGTCGTTCAGTGCTTGGGAGGAATCAAAGCTTACATCGAACTCAGCGACGACAGTGGCCGCCCCTTCGCTTGAGAACGAACTTATCTGGGTAATCCCCTCGAGTGCCTTGAGCTCCACCTCCATGGGTTTGGATAGGAGGCGTTCTGCATCTTCTGGTGAAATCCCTTCGTGAATGATCGTCGTGACAATCACTGGCACGGTGACATCGGGGTTGAGCTCAACCGGAATAGACATATAGGACACAAGTCCCATCAACATAATGGCTACGAAGATGCTCAGTGATGTCCTCGCTCGTGAAACGGAGGCTTTTATATAGCGCATGGGGTTCTGCCTACAGTGATGACTCGGAAATTGAGGACCAGCTGGTATCGGTGCTTACAGTTTGGCCTGGAAAAACAATCTCCTGGCCATGAGTGACGACGATACTGCTTGTTGGAAGACCTTCGACCCAAATCCCTGGATTAATATTCGTGTTCTCTCCGACAACATTCACGGCGGTGAAGTGCACGACATTACTGCTATCGACGGTTTTAACTCCGACGATGCCTTCATCGTTTAGGGTTAGCGAAGATGAAGGAATCAGGTGAGCTTGCATTTCATTAGATGCGATGAAGATTTCGGCGGTTACGCCTTGACGAATTTCTTGGCCAGTGGCGCGTAATTCGACTTCTATGGCGTAGGCGCGTGAATTCGCTTCAGCGGCACGTGATATATAAGTTACCGAGCCTTCGACGGTTTCTCCTGTTAGGAGATTTGCTGAAACTGGTGCGCCCAGAAAGAGCTTTCCGACATCTTGTTCTGGCACTAAGCCTGTGAGTAGCATTGGCGAATCATCCAGAAGCGATGCGCACTTTCCACCCATGTCCATGAGATCCCCTACTTCAACTTCTCGTGATTCCATGATGCCGGCAAAAGGAGCGGTGATTTTGGTTCTCGCGAGTGCGAGTTCGGCGCGTGTTGCTGCTGCGGCGGCGGAATCGAGAGCAGTCTTGAGCTGTGCGATACCCACGCGAGATTGAAGTCCGCGTTTTTCCAAATCGAGTGCGCCGTTGTATTCCATCTGTGCTTGTTCAGCACGACTGCGCGCTTCTTGGAGGTCGGCTTCTTTACTATCCACCGCGATCTCACACAAGACATCGCCGGCAGCTACTCGGGCTCCACGGGCGACAGGAGTCGCGACAATGCGACCGGTTACTTCGGCGCGTACATCGACAAGTCTGAAGGCCTTCGTTTGTCCACGCACACGTACACGTTGTACAAAAGTTTCTGCGTTGATGCGGGCGACACGAACCGTGAAGCTTTGGTTATCATTAGTGATAACGGCATCGTCAGACACGGCAGATACGGCTCCGTCACGCTCAGGTAATGGATAACCATCATCCAGTGCACCACCGTCGCGCGGCAACGCCATCCAGACTACGACGATAGCGACTAACCCTATTGCCACGAAATGTTTAATTTTCACTTCTTTCTCCAATTGAATTCTCGAGTATTCGTCGAGTTGGCATATTTAGAGTTCTTGCAGAAGGACTCTAAATTCAAATTACTATACGGCAGCGCCTATGCATTGGATGTAAGTTGGACCAAGCGCATAAGGCATATGTGTGGTTAGAAAAGGCTTCTGATATTGTTATGTGATCCGAGAGCTCTATTTGATTTGCTAGAGGCAAAAAACTGTAGTCTCACTGATTTTGAAAGACTAGAAAAAACCGACTACTAAACGGTTTTTTGACCAGGTTTTCAGTGTTACGTATTGTAACCAAGTATAAGGGCATTGCAATGTGCAAAAAGCAGCAATTTGGCCTGTATATGCGATAAGTAGAGTAGAATTTGGAGTTCAATGGAAAAGGGGTGCGGCAAATGAAAAATATAGCTGGCAATGTAGCGATTGTGACAGGTTCAGCGTCGGGAGTAGGGGCGGCAACCGCTCGCCTGCTCGCCGCGCAAGGTTGTCACGTTGTAATCAATTACAGTCGCAGTGCTGAGGCCGCGCAACTGGTCGCACAAGAGTGCGCGGCGAAGGGTGTAGAGGTGTTGGTTTGTAAGGCGGATGTGTCCAAAGATGAGGACTGTCGTGCGATGGTTGCGCAGACTTTGGAGAAGTGGGGCCGAGTCGATATTTTGGTGAACAATGCTGGGACCACTAAGTTTTGTGAGCACCATGATCTAGAGGGCTTGGACGCGGCAGATTTCCAGAATATTTATGCGGTGAATGTTGTTGGGCCTTATCAGATGATCCGTGCAGTTGCCTCGTCAATGCAAAGTGCGGAGCAAGGTGGCGTCGTGGTGAATGTCGCCTCGACAGCGGCCGTGACGGGCATAGGTAGCTCGGTGGCCTATGCTGCATCCAAAGGGGCGTTAGTGACAATGGGCTTGTCGTTAGCGCGGGCATTAGGTCCGCAGATTCGCATTAACGCCGTGTGTCCTGGGTTTATTCAAGGGGAGTGGCTGCGTCAAGGCTTGGGGGATCAGCAGTATGAGGCGGCGAAATCACATAATGAAAGGAATGCACCTTTAGGTGTTACCGCCGATGCCGAAACCGTGGCCGAGGCCATTCTGTTCTTTGTCCTTGGGCCTAAAATTGTCACAGGCGAAACCCTAATCGTTGACGGGGGTAGGCACCTGAACTCTGTGCCGCTTGCGCGACGTTAGCGAGATACCGGCCGTTTTTGCAATTTGCGCTGTAGGGTTCTGCGGTGCATTTTGAGTTGGCGAGCCGTTTCAGAAATATTGCCGTCGTTTTCTTTGAGTATTTTCTGAATATGTTCCCACTCTAAACGCCTGACGGACATGGGTTCTTGGATGTCGTTATTCTCTTCTTGTGTCTTCACTGAGTCGCCAAGCAGCGCCGCTAAAATTTCATCTGCGTCAGCAGGCTTAGCTAAATAATTGTCGGCGCCTAGTTTGATTGCGTCTACGGCCGTGGCGATGCTCGCATATCCTGTGAGAACGAGTATGCGGATGGCGGGGAAGCGTTGCTTTAACGAAGCAATGAGTGGAAGCGACGAATGCCCTCCCAAGTTTAGGTCTAGCACGGCTAGGTCAAAATGCTGTGATTGCATTTGGGTCAGCGCGACATCGACACTTTCCGCATGCTCAGTCTGAAATCCTCTCTGTTGCATAGCGCGACAAATAACACGAGCAAACATTTCATCGTCTTCAACGACCAGTATCGTTTGGTTGTCCATTTACTGTGCTTCCTGACTATTATTGAGGGCGTCCGATGCGGGCTCGCTGTCGATTGTGCAAGGTAGTCGAATGATGCTCATGGCACCGCCGGTTTTAAGGTTAAACATTTCAATATTACCCAATGCGCGCTGAATCGCGGCATTAGCAAGAAAAATACCAATGCCCATGCTGTCTTTGCGGGTGGAAATAAAAGGTTCCCCCATGTTTTCCATTACGCTAGCGGGGATGCCTGGGCCGTCATCTTGAATAGTGATTTCAATGAGTGCTTCGGGACTCTTGGCTATTTGGCTAGTCACCAGTACCGATGATTTCGCTGCTTTAATTGCGTTCTCGATTAAATTAATCACCGCGTGACGCAAGCTCAGATCAAACGGGATACTGGCATTCAGTGCCGACTCGTGCAGAGTGAAACTCACATTGGCACGGGGATGTATGTTCTGGATATAGTCTTGAATCTCTTCCATAAACATATGCAAAGTGCCGTTGATAGGGCTGCGTTTATCAGCTTTATTATAAAACAGCGTGAGCTTGTTCAATGAATCTTTGCAGCGCATAACCTGCTGCCGTAATAAGCTGATGTCTTCCTTAAGCGGCATTGTTTGTAGCTCTGCTTCGCTGTATTTGTCGAGGTCGGTCAACAGGACTGACATTGTGGATAATGGCGTCCCTAGTGCGTGTGCTGTGCCAGCGGCCAGGGTGCCAATCGCCACGAGTTGTTCGTTACGCATCTCGTTCTCTCTAGCTCTGGCGAGTGTTAATTCTCGGCTACGAATAGCCTCGGCCATACGAGTCACAAAGAGAGTAATCAACACGCCACTGACCACAAACGTTACCCACATGCCTACTAAGTGCAGCTGGAAGTTGTCGGTCGTATGATCGCTGTGATCAACCTGTAGTTCGCTTAAAAGGAAGCTGGTGTAAACGGCCATATTCGCAAGCGCTAAAACGTTAACATAGCGTTGGTGTAAGATTGTGGCACCGACAGCGAGTAGCACGAGTAGGTAGGAGATCAGGGGATTGCTCGCCCCTCCTGTGGCAAATAAGATGACAATGAGAATGCCGACATCTGCTAAGAGTTGGCCGAGTAATTCGTGCTCGGGAATAGGGCGTTTTTGTCGAAGCCGCCATGTGCCAAATAACAGGGATGCCACCACGAAAAATATTGCGATAGTAAGTTGAGGCACTGGTAATACTAAAGGGGAAAACGAGTGAAAGATTAGCGTCGCAATGATGCTAAAAATGGTCACAAGCGCTCGCAGTAAAAGTAATCGTTGGAGTGCGAGTCGTGACGAGCTACTGCCAGAGCTTTCCGGGCGTAGTATTTGTAATATTTTCTCAACGAGTGAGGAATTCGAGGACGATGTATTCATAGGCTCGCATTCTAGCGTAATTATGCGAAAAGTGGAGCTCTAGGCATTGTAATGCTTTAAGCGCAGCGTTTTACTCACTGTTGGCCTACGGGTTATAGTGCAGCCCACTTTCTTTTATTAAAAAGCCTTGCTTCGATCCCTTATGATTCCTCAAAAGCTCCCTTTTCCATTGAACGTCTATGCGCTGACTCTCCAGCTGGAGTATGGCCATGCGACGCATCTGCATTATGGCGTGAATGATGATCCCCTGGACGAGAGTGAGCTCTATCCACAAGCCCAGCAACGAGCGCAAGAGGCATTGTGCGCACTACTTCCTCCCGCCCCTGCGTCCATACTTGAAATCGGCTTTGGCTCGGGTGCTCTAGCCAAGGCGCTCGCTGCGCAAGGCTATGAAGTGACAGCGCTAACCTCCCTTAATACAGAGTTTGACTCAGTCGAAGGCGATGATCAGTCCAATGTTGAGTTTGAACTTGGGGATCTTGCTGGGTTTAAGAGTGTGCACAGGTTCGATGTGGTGTTGCTGCAACAATCTGCTCAGTATATCGATTCGCTTGAATTGTTAGCCTTGGCTGACCAGGTGTTGCGAGGTGGGGGGCAGTTATTACTAGCAGAAGAATTCACTCTATACGATAGTAAGATTGGGCATGAGCCGAGGCCTGTGTTGGCTAGTTTTCGGCAATTAGCGGAACGGTGTGGCTTCACTACTCAACGGCAACGAGAGTTAGGAAGGCAGGTCGCACCAGGGTTGCGTTTATTTGTGTCCTTGATGGAAAAACATCGCGGGGTCCTCGTCAAGCAATACGAGATTGACGCCGATGAGCTAACAACGCTTATTGCTGCCATGGCCGAGATAGCGACTAAATACGAAGATGTACGATTGGCATATACCCTTCTAGATTTAAGAAAAGAGAAGCCCGCAGAGGATCAAACACGGTTTGGCAGTATTAATGCCTTTGCAATGCAAGAGATCCCTGCGTTATTTGAGAAAAGTTTTGATGCTCCGTTCGATTCTGAAATTTGGCAATGGAAATATGGCGACGGACGAGGAAGGGCCGTCTGTGTTCGTGACGCAAACAAGCTGCATGCTCATTATGGTGGCGCCCCGCGCGACATTTTGTATTTTGGTGAGCAACGTAAAGCAATGCAAATATGCGATGTAATGGTGTTGCCTCAGTACCGAAGTTTTGTGAGTCGTGATACGTTGTTTTTTAAAACGGCAGCGACATTACTGGAACAACAAGTCGGAAATTGTGCGGAGCATTTACTAGGCTTCGGATTTCCTAATAAAAGAGTGTTGAGGATGGCTCAACGTTTAGGACTCTATGATGTAACGGATCGATTTGTCGAAATCGATTACCCGCTTGATGAAGAAAGTCAAAATGTTCACAACTACGTAGTTGATACTTTTGAACATGAAAGTCAGCGCGCTGAGGAGCAAGCAAATGCATTATGGCAAAGTATGGCGGGGAGCTTTCAAGAAAAAATAATTGGTTTGAGAGATTGGGATTATTTGCGCTACCGTTACTTTACGCATCCTTTATGGGCGCGTGGCGAATATGAGTGTTTAGCAATTCGCGATGCCACCCAGTCTGATCCACTTGCGCTGGCATTATTAAAGCCTCACGAAGGCGGGCGACTATTAATGGATCTCGTGGGGGATGTGCAAATGTTTCCAGAATTATTGGCGGTCCTGCGTGACTACCTAGCACAGCGCTCGCTTTCACTTCGCAGTCGTATCACCTATGCGCAGGCGCCTTTGCTTAGCCTCGCGAACTCCAATCAACATGAGCTAGGGATTGAGATCCCCTGTAATATTTGGACCAGAGGGCCTGCCGCCGACACCTTGCGAGGAGCATGGTGGCTAACGGCAGGCGATATGGACTTTATCTAGAAGCTAGCTTGTAGCGTCACACGTACACTGCGTGGTTCGGCCGGGTGAAAGTGTATATCTTCCTGTGGGGCCAGCTCGCCTGCAAGCTGTGATTCGTAGTAGTAGGTAATGTCATTGTCGCGACTATCTAACAAATTCATGACCTCTACGCCTACTGACCAAGCCGAAGAGAACTGATAGATGGCCTGAGCGTTGAGCAAAAGGGTCGAATCCGATTGCACGCTATTGTCCTCGATGAGAGGTGCTTCGCCGAGGTAGCGAAGTCGTAAGCCGCCACTCCAATTATTGATGTTGTCGACAATCAACCCTAGCGATGCAGTGTGTTCTACAGAGTTTGGAATGTGATCATCAGCACCGGCATTGAGTAACCTTGCCTTTGTAAATGTAAGGTCGGCATCGACTAATAACCAAGGGGTAGGCGCGTAAAGTGCTCCTATTTCTATCCCTCTCCTTTTGCTTTCCCCTAGGGCTTCTGTTGTGCCCGCATCACCGATATACAGTAACTCGGAATCTAGTTTCATTGAGAACAAAGAGATCGCCACTTGAGTGTTGGCTATGGCGGCACTGCGCATGCCCAACTCGTAGCTGCGGGCTTTGGCCAATGGGTCTACGGCCTGAACTGGCGTGCCACTGACAGGGTCCTGGGTGATAGTTGTGCCGCGAGCATCGTTGCTATGAAATCCTTGGCCCGCACTAAGAAATAGTTCTGAGTCATCGCTTAAGGAGTAGATGAGGCTTAATTTGGGGCTTAGTAATGAGTCATTGCCGTCCCCGGAATTGACATTTAGATTGGCATCGACATCGTAAGCGAAATGGTCACTTCGAAGGGCGGCAACACTGCGAACACGCTCTGTTAATGCAACGTCTAAAGAAGCGTAAGCGCTATTAAGGCTTTGTTTAACGTCATCGTATCGGCTAGTGGAATGGCGAATGCGAGCAGTGGTTTTGTACAAACCTACATCGATGTCGTCTGTGCGATTCTGTAGGCCTAGCGATAGCGTAGAGTCGAAACCGGCTATCTCAAGCGCGCGATTGTATTGAGCGTGAAAACCATACACGCGTCGCTCTTCGGATTGCTCGAACTGATCCCCG
The DNA here is from genome assembly GCA_051252515.1 of Gammaproteobacteria bacterium. GTDB lineage: Bacteria > Pseudomonadota > Gammaproteobacteria > Pseudomonadales > Pseudohongiellaceae > UBA5078. The sequence continues at coordinate 300,404 of JBPOFS010000004.1, read as the reverse complement.
CGCACAGGGTCATCAAGAAAGTAGGTGAAATTGGAAAATAAGGCCAAGCCGTAGTCGATGCCATAAACATTGACGGCCCAAGCTGATGTGGCGTTTTGTTGCTGCCAATCAAATGCTAGGCTGTGACGATGGGTTTTACCCCCGTCGCTTGAATCGATAGTGGCATAGCGATCAAGGTCACCGCTTTGAACCGCCCGTAGTGGGATCTGATCCGTTGAGTTCCAAGTGTTTTCGTAACTGTTGGCTGTCAGGCTCCATTGCCCCAGCTCTGTGTTTTGAAAATATTTTACAAAGCCTGTCGTTTTGTCGAGATCCTGATCGAGTGTCCAGGGCCCGTCATACTGGGTCTTGGCTCCGGCAATAGTGAGCTCGCCTGCTAGTGCATCGAAGGTGTAACCAGCAAAGGCGCGGGTGTAATCATTCTCGCCAACGCTAACACTCGCTTGCCCCTTTTCAAGACTGTCGACATAACTAAAGTCGGAGGAAGCGGCTGTCCCGAAATCTCCTACTTCTGCATAATAGGGGCCTTTTCGATATTCCATGCGATCGATTAGTTCGGGGATAAGGAAGTTCAAATCGGCATACCCTTGGCCGTGTGCGTGCGAGGGCATATTGACTGGAAGGCCGTCGACTCGTAAAGCCAGATCAGTCCCGTGGTCTAAGTTGAAACCCCGTAAAAAATATTGATTCCCTTTGCCTTCTCCACTATGTTGCGTCGCTATAAGTCCTGGAACAAATTCGAGTAGCTCGGCTGGACGCGTAATTGGCCGCAATGCAAATTGAGCGCTCTGGACAACGCCTTCGGTGGCCGTCAAGGGTTTGCCCGTAAGGACATTGTTGTCACCGAAAACAGTGATCTCCTCAATCGAGTTACCAGTATTATCGGCGCTGTGGGCGCTGGCACTGACTGAAATAGTGATAGCGATTGCTAATGAACGCATTGAACCTCTCCCTAGTGTGTCGTGTGTTTTTACTGTGCTATCTTGGTGCGCTACAAAATCTGTTGTAGCGGCAATTATTGTTCGGTGCGCATTGTAAAGTAAGGCGAATTAAAGCAAGAGTTTAAAGAGGCTTGTAACAGTTGATAGGCTCTAAGTTATTGATATTAAATCAAAATAAATGGCGGCCAAATGCCGCGTTGCAGTCGGTTTTTAGAGAAAAATGATTAAAAAACGCTCCTCATCAAATGTGCTACCCAATACACTCGGCGAGCTAGAGCTTGGTGTGTTGGAGGCGCTATGGGCTTGTCCTCATCTCGACGCGAAATCGATTTGCGAACGTATTCCGCGTTTGCGTCGAACGTCCTTGAGCACTGTGCAGTCGGCCCTCGAAAGACTGTATCGAAAAGGCTTGGTCGATCGTAATAAGCAGGGGCATGCGTATTGTTATTTTGCCGTTGTATCGCGAAGTCATTTGCTAGGTAGGATGATGGGAGACGTCATCCAGTTATTACACGACGGGCGCTTAGAAACGATTCTCAGTAGTTTTGTTAATGTTGCGGCGCAAATGGACGACACCTCGCTAGCAGAGCTCGAAGCCCTTATTGATAAGAAAAAACAAGAGCTGGAGGTCGACCTGTGATTAGTACATTAGGGTCTTTCTCTGCCATTTTTTTAGGCTTATGCTTGTTGTTAAGCGTTGTTTTTCTTTTTGTTTACCCATTGTTAAGACCGTTGTTACTAGCCTTGCACCCTCGGTTCGGAAGTGCGCTTTTATTGCTGTATTGGCTTTGCCCCTTTGTGATGAGCTTGGCTAGTACAAGCTTGCTATTCATGCCAGAGCTAGAAAATGTGTTAGTTGACTCCCATTGTCACCAAGAGTGCGTGAGTCATGTGCCCCTTATTCATAGCACAGGCTTGGCGGTGCTAGGTTTAGTGTTAGGCGGCTTGTTAGTGTTGTCTTTGGCCTATCGCTGTATCGACACACTATTAAAGTCTCGACAGCTGCGTATCCAGTTTGAGCATCTTGGGCAGGACTACGGTGTGTACAAAAAATTACAAGGGGAGACTCCGCTAGTCTTTACTCTGGGGTGGTGGAACCCAAGGATTTATGTCAGTGCAGGTTTAGAGAAGGCTTGCACTCAAGCCGATATGTCGATCATCCTTTTACATGAAAAAGCCCACCAAGAGCGGCGAGATAATTTGCGGCTTTTGTTGGCTCGTTTGTGTAGCGTATTCCTCTATCGCGTTGGGGCAATGCGCATGATGTCGGATCTGCAATTGTTAACCGAGCAAGCCTGTGATTTTCGCGCCGCGGAAAAGTTTGGTTTTGTAGATGTGGCTGAAACCCTATTGAAAGTTAAGCGTTTATTGGCGCACTCCCATGGTGTCCCTGTGGGGGCAATGGCGTTTGCGGAGCACGATGTTGAGCTTAGAATTAAGGCGCTACTTAAGGCGCAGCAGCGTATAAGGTTGTACCCTTGGCAGCTAGGGGTCATAGTCAGCGTTTTATTGATTTCGATGAGCTTGTTAATCAGCCCATTGCATCATGGCTCGGAATGGGTGATTACGCTGGTAAGTCATAGCTAATATTTTGTACTCTATACGGAACGATATGCCCTCTCAGGGACTCTAAGCAATATCAGCGCTCTACTCCTCAGCCGCTGTCATTAGGATAATCATGCTGTTCAACACAAAATTTGAGAAAACTGGTGTTAGCGCTAATCGCTTATGCAAGGCTATCGCATTGGCTTTGTTAATCGGCTCTAACCAAGGCCTAGCGCAAGATCAAATTGAAGAGCAAAGCACTTCGCGACTTCGCCTACCTGAACTGCCTTCGATGGAAACGATTGTTGATACGAGTGCGTGGAGCTGGCTCGAGAGCCGACGCGACAGTGTGTCCCGTAATGTGTCGGGTGTAGGGCGTTCCCTAGATGACTGGTTGGCTGGCGATGGAGTGGGTGAACACAGCAACGAAAGCTATTTGCGATTAAGGTTGAATCAGCAAATTAGTGATACTGGGGCCTATTATTCCAATGTTCGTATTAGTGGCCGTGTGGATTTGCCTCGTGCAACTGAGCGCTGGAAGCTAATCTTTGAATCAGAGCAGAGCGAGCAAAACTCACTGCAAAACCAGCGCTTGAGCAATATCCGTCCGCAAGAGTTCTCTGGTGGCTTTAGTTATCAGCTTCCTGAGCGTGATGATGGGTTTCGCTTTACTCACGATGTCGGTGTGAAAGGTCGAATTCCACTTGATCCCTTTTATCGGTTCAAGACACGTTATGGTCGTGATTTGACAGAGGAATGGGGTGTCGGTGTAGACCATAGGTTTTGGTTTTATCACACCGAAGGTTGGGGCCAAGATGCTCGATTGTTTTTCACCCGCAGCATTCGAGAAGACATGTTTTTGCGCTTTGACTCAGAAGCCAACTTTAAAGACAAAGATAATCAGTTTGAATATGCCCAGACCGTGGCGCTACATCGTACGTTAGGAGAGCGCGAAACCCTGACTTACGAGGCAGGGGTGATAGGCGTTAGTCAGCCTACCCCGAGAGTCGAAAGTTACTACGCGCAAAGTGTGTATCGAAAGGCCATCCATGAAGAATGGTTGGTGTTAGAGTTAGTGCCACAATTGGTAATGGATCGTCGCAACGATTGGAATCCTGACCCCCGTATTCAGTTTAATCTGGAAGTTTATTTCTTTGATTTCTAAGGGGCAGGGATCCGGTATTCATGCCGAATCCCTGCCGTTAATGTCAGAGCGGCAATCTTAGAAACGTCCCTGCAATTTTAGTCTGACCTAGCCCCGTTTGAGAGTAGTCGCATACCCCTTCAGGAAACGCAGTAAGTAATTGCTGCCATTGCATATCATCCATTGCTGCGGCGTAGTCTTCACGCAAAGGAGTGCGCAGTGCACACTTGATGGCGTCGTCTGCCAAGGGGGCGCCAGCGGCAAACCGTGGATTGCTGTGAGGTGGGTAAAGCGTGTTACACGGGCCATTAGAGTTGAATTCAAACGGTTCGTTAATGCGTACACCGTCTTGATTCCAGCAAGCGTCGACGGCCTGTGCAGGTTTGGCGTTGGCAATCTTGGCTTGAATCGACGAATCGGATTCATCATTGGTAAGTTTATCCAACCATTGCGTCATTGTCGTTAATGCCAAAGCACTCACTTCGTTTCCCACTCCAGAGCCAGAATAAATCCACATGACTTGATTGTCGGCATTGCCATTGGCTTTTCTTAAGCGTGCACGAATTTGAAAGTCACGAAATCGATCATGGATGTCGCCATTGGGGTCCAGATAAGGACGGAACTGCAATATGGGGACACTGGCAAGCCCGCCGCCACCTTGGTTGACGCGCCCGGTTTTATAGGCTGCTTCGATTCCCTCTAATTGCCCCTGAGTTCTGGTGTCCACAACCTTGCCATCGCGATCATAACCGCCGATATTCGTGTTTAAGTCGATGAAAGCGTCAATTGAAATAGTACCTGCTGTTAATGCCTGTAAACCATATTGTATGCCGACATTATCTAAGGCTTGGTAAGCAAACCCACTGGCGGGGTCACGGCCAATACTGGCGATGTTGGTGTCATAGATTGTGCAACGAGCACCAGTCGGATTGCTTTGGGCGTTGTAGACTAGCTCTGGTGCTATTGAGCAGCCTTTGTCCGCGACTATGACGTCTATGTAGGAGCGCTCCCACGCAGCGCAGGTGCCCGCTGAGAAACCCTCGATTGCGAGTTTTTGTTCTGCGCTCATGGCATCGCCGTTGGCGTCGTAATAGTGTTTGAGTAGTCGGCAGTCTGTTACCCCAGGGCGAACGCTGAATGAGTCCGCGAAACTCATGCTTGGCATTAAGCCATCTAACAGTCCTGGATAGTTTTGGGTAATGAGTAACTGTTGGATGGCACCACCAGAGGCGCCACTTCCCACAGTCCAGACTGGTAGCCCATAGTTCTCGATGAAATGTTCCTTAAGCATCATCAATGTTTCTGCGGATAGGTTGTCGTTACATTGGTGCCCCATTACGTTAAAGGACGACACCATATGAGCAAACCCGCTAGCAAGAACTCCCGCATCTAACACGCTGTCTCTGGGGCGTGAGCCTTGAGTGTAGTGAGTTCCACATCCGCCGCCAAAAGAGAATAAAAGGCGTTCGTTCCAGCTGTTACTTGGATCCCAATCTCCATAGGTTCGTTGGGGGTCGTCGAGCACTGCTAAATGATAAATCGAGCGATTGATGGTGCCTGACTCGATGCGCACGATGAAGGGCACGCTTATGCCATTGACCTCAGTGCGCACCATGTCGCTAGGGTAGGCGGCAGTAACATCATTAATCTGTTCGAATTCGCCGGCATCGGAGCGATAGAAATAAGTAATCTGAGTCTCTGCTGTACAGTCCGTATCGAGTGCCTCACCAAGTCCTTCTGCAAAAGTGTTGCATACAAAGGGCTGGATATGAGGGCCGGAGATCATCGGTCCAGTAATGGGGTGGTTGACTAAAGTTGTTTGGGATTTGGTATTGCCGGTGCCTCCTGTTGCTTGCAAGGTGTTTTCACCGACAGACAAGTTCTCAACTAAACCTTGCAGGCTGAGCCCGTCAGGCGTGCTGTGAAAGCTGGCGCTAACATCGTTGTTATCCAGCATGACGCGAACGGTGGCAAGATCAATGCCACTGCTGTCGATACGCACTAGTGCATCACCGCCGGTGACCATGTCCGGTCTGGAGGAAAGCACGCTTATGGCCAGAGATTGCACAACATCGCTTTGCGGGTCGTCAGTGCTGCAAGCGGCGAGAGTCAAGGCAAGCGTAAGTGGGGCAATGAAAGGGAATGATTTAGAGTGCGCTATCGGCATGGAGGACTCCTCTATCTGTAAAGTCGTATCGAGACGTTTTACAGCAGTATAGAGCAGTTTGGTATGCGAAAAAATGTACTGCGCAGCACTTGGCGTGCTGCGCAGTACCTTGACTACATCGAGTAGCCTTTTTCGTCGTGGTCGGAAATATCCAAACCCATTTGTTCTTCGTCTTCTGTCACACGGTACCCCGAAGTGACAACGCCCACGAACTTGAACAATATAATGGTCAGTACAGCGGTGTAAGCTCCGGTGGCCAGAATGCCTACCACCTGCACGCCTAGTTGCGATGCCATGTCCATCCCTGCAGCATAGCCGTTGCCACTAAACACACCTAAGTCTTGTGATACGAAAATACCAGCGAGCAGCGTTCCGAGGATGCCGCCCACTCCGTGCACAGGGAACACATCTAAGGAGTCATCGATTTTGACTTTTTGTTTGAGGTAATACGTGGCAGTAAAGCATAGGAGCCCGCCCATAATCCCAAGCAGTAAAGCGCCAGCAGGACCAACAGAGCCAGACGCTGGCGTGATTGTCGCAAGCCCTGCCACCAATCCAGTAACCGCTCCAAGCCCACTTGGCTTACCGTGACGTACCCATTCGATAGACATCCATGTAAGCGCGCCAGCAGAGGCCGAGAGATGGGTCACGAGTAGTGCCATGCCTGCATTGCCATTGGCGGCAAGTGCGCTGCCGGCATTGAAGCCAAACCAACCCACCCATAGCATTCCGGCACCGATAAAGGTCATCGTCAAGTTATGCGGCATCATGGGCGTTACGAGAAAGCCTTTGCGAGCGCCTAGCATCACTGCGGTTACTACCGCGGCAACGCCAGCCGTGACGTGTACGACAGTACCGCCGGCATAATCTATCAAGCCCATCTTGAATAGCCAGCCTTCCTCTGCCCACACCCAATGGCAAACAGGAAAGTAAACAAAGACAACCCAGAGGCCGCTAAAAAGGAGCATTGACGAGAACTTAATGCGCTCAGCAAATGCGCCCACTATTAGCGCTGGAGTAATGATGGCAAAGGTCATTTGGAATGCGACAAACAAGGATTCGGGAATGTCTCCCCATACAGAGGTTTGTACCACACCGTTCAAAAATACTTTGTCGAGCCCACCCCAGAAACCACTCTCGGCGGGACCAAATGCAATGCTATAACCCACGACTAGCCAAATGACAGAGACTAATGCGGCGATGGAGAAACATTGCATTAAAATAGAGAGAACGTTTTTGCTACGAACTAAACCGCCATAAAATAGCGAAAGCCCCGGCACAGTCATAAACAGAACTAGGGCCGTAGCTGTCAAAATCCATGCGGTATTGGCCCCGTCAATTGTTGCGTCGGCTGCGAAGCTCGACGCGGGGAGAAATAACAAAGCAGTAATAGGAGCTAAGGCGCCCAATTTTTTTATTGTAATCATGTGCTGGTCCCTACAAAGCGTCGTTGCCGGTTTCTCCGGTACGGATGCGAACAGTTTGTTCCAAAGCAGTGACAAATATTTTTCCATCCCCGATTTGTCCTGTGTTCGCTGCTTTACAAATTGCTTCGATGGCTTGATCAACCATTTCGTCAGCAACAGCAATTTCCACTTTGGATTTAGGCAGGAAGTCGATGACATATTCCGCACCGCGGTACAGCTCTGTATGGCCTTTTTGACGTCCAAAACCCTTAACTTCTGTGACAGTCATGCCGTTAATGCCGAGCTCTTGTAGCGATTCCCTTACATCATCAGATTTAAAAGGTTTAATAATTGCGGTAATAAGTTTCATGGATTTTCTCCAGCAGCGTTAATAGGCATGCGTTTTGAGCGAAGTGATGCATCGTGCATGCTTCGCTTCGGTGCACAATCTCGCCGTACGTTCACAATTTAACGAGTCTCACAAAATGAGGCTGCAAGACGTAGAGTGTATGGCGAGATGGTACTTGAATAGCGCGCGAATTTTACCATGGTGCCTAGTAAAGCACCAACCCCGTGCAGCTGCTCTATGACGACCCTAGCCGTGCACAACAATGGTGCACGGCTAGGGTTAGAGCGGCTTTGTCAGAACCGTATTGGCCTGCATTTTTTTAACTGCTCTAACCAAGGGCAGCATAATTAGCAGAAACATCAGTAAAGAACTAAAGCCTAGCATGTTCAATGCTGTGGATAGCCCCTTGGTCTGTGCGATATGGCCTAATAATGGGCCCGTTAAAACAAACCCAAACCTAAATGTTAGGCTTGTTAACGAATTGACGGTTGCTCTTACACTACCAGGAACTCGTTTATTCAGTGCATTGACCAGAGTGACTTGATAGAGTCCTCGGCAGAAAAACACGATGAAACATAAGGTGATTCCATACCACCCGTTGAACCATGCCATGCCAAAGTGAGCTGCAATTGGTAAAACCCCCATCAACAAAAGTGCAAAAACAGCGCCTTTGTGTTTCTCCACTGCAGCTCCGAAGTGACTGGCAAAGCCAACGGTTAAGTTTTGCGCAAACCACAAGACCCCAAACATTAACAATGACAAGCCTCTCTCTTGCCAATAGGGTTGAATCAACCACACCACTTGAAAGGTGCTGAGGTTGTATAAAGGAATGGCAAAGAATACCTGTCTTAGTAACTTATCCCCTTTAAAAATGTGCTTGAAAATGCCCTCGAAATTCAGTGCAGTTTCGGTACCGGGTTCTGGGGTGTTTGGTGGCTCAGTAATCATCAGTGCTAAGACAAGACAAATCCACGCGAGCGCAGCTTGTGCAAGGACAATGGCGTCAAACGACCATAGGGCGAGTGCGCCTCCGAGTAACGCCCCTGATCCCGCCGCTAAGGCTTTAGTGGAGGTTAGGTGAGCGATGCTATTGCTGTGCTCATCTTCGGTATCATTCAATGCGTGCTCTGAGTCATAGAGTAGCGCCAAGTCAGCCCCTGACATCATGCTGGCAGCAATGCCTAATACAAATTCGAATAATACCAATCCGAAAAACCCGTCTGCAAAAACCAAGCACAATGACCCTAAGCCGTGGGCAACGCTGCCAACTAATAATACGCTGCGTCGTCCGAACCTATCTGCCAAGTAACCAGAAGGGGCCTCAAGTAACATTATGGTGCCGGCAAATATTGCTTGTAAGTAGAATATTTGCGCTATGGTTAAACCTTTAGACTCAAAAAACGGCACAAGCACTGGCGCGATTAGCATAAAAGCATGGAAAAATGCCATTGCATAAATCACACGAATATTGCGCTTTAGTGCGAGTATTATTGTGTGTTTTTCATTCTCTGTGTTTATTTCAGGCATAGGTCCCCCTGTACTTGGCCTCTTTCTGGGCAGTACTTTTTTTTAGGCAAATAAAAAGGCCTCTAAATTCGACGAGAACTTAGAGGCCTTTTCTTAAAACAAATATTTTTGAATTAGAAGTTTACTCTAAGTCGACCTCCCAGGTCTTAACGCTAGGCGCGCACGACAGCATGGCCGCAGTGTTAACTGTGCGCTGTGTGTGGGATTTGCGATGACTAATTTGAGTAAACATGTGTTCAAAACTTTTAAAAATTAAATTAAGGGCGAGAATTGTATTCCGAATACGGTGGAAGTCAAGAATTAAAACCGGACGGTTTAAAAAATCGTCTTTGTTCCCGCTACCATAAATATATAGGCGACTGTGATCAGAGCAAGCACGAATGCAGTCATGCGTGCTTTTGGAGTTTTTGCAGTACGCATCACTACAACGCCCAAGCCGATATAGACAATAAGTCCAACAATTTTCGCACCTACCCAAGGGGCAACCCAGGGATATTGCCCAGACATCACGACTAGAGTGATCGCGCTTACAAGTAGCACTGTGTCCACAACGTGTGGCAACACTTTTACGAGCTTCTTGTCGACAATAGGGGATTCTTTGATCTTTAGGATGCCTCGAAATATGAAGCCCAGCACTGAGATCATTGCGAAACTCATATGAATGACTTTTACCAATGTGTACATGATGTCGTTGTTACTCCTAGTTGACGATTCGAATTGATTTGTTTAAGTGCTGGCGATAATAGAGGAAAAGCGTCGCAATGGGAAAACTTTAGTATGCCGTGTTGATTCAGTCTTGATTCATCTGGGCTGATTAATATGGCATGGAGCTCTAGAGATTTGGGCTAGAGAGAACCATTAACAATAATGATAAAGAGGCAGGCACAATGATAAAGAGACTGATAATGCTCGCAGGAATGCTTTTACTTACCGGATGTCTGTTTACAGTGGATTCAGATACGCACACACAAAGCGCTCGATGGAGTGAGCACGAGGTGTCGCGAATCCAGCGTGGACAGACGAGTGTGTCGTGGGTTCGCAGTAGTTTCGGGGAGCCAAGCCGCATGACTCAATATGAAGATGGCTCCCAGCTGTGGCACTACAGCAACAGAAGCGAAGTCGAAACAGAGGTCGGTTTGTTTCTCTTATTTCATATCGATGTTGAGAAAAGCCAAGAAAGTCAGCTGTCGATTGAAATCAAAGATGGAGTAGTCGTTGACTATTGGATCGAAGAAAGTCGTTCTTGAATAGGCACAGCCTTGTCGCCGATAGTGTCTGCTTCTTCGCGGATGCTATCGAGCCAAGGTTGTAGTTCGTTCCAGTTAATAGGAAAGACGTGGTTGGCATTGGGCTCGAGTTTGGCATTCACCTTTGCCCCTGCGTCTGTAAGCTGTCTAATCAATTTAGGCAGTTCTTTGTTCCAACGCAGAAAGTCATTCTCACCGATGCGCACGTAAACGGGCAAACCGTTGAATTGGCCAATTTTGCTCTCGTCTTTCACAATGCCAGGTACGGCGACAACACCGTAATAGTTGTCGGGATGGCGGCTGGCGATTTCCAGTGCCGAGCTGCCGCCATTGGACACGCCGACTAAAAGTGCTTTTCCTGGTTGAATATCAGAGGATTCTTGTAGGCTTGCGATGACCTCGGGAATGCGCTCACCGCTAGTCCCGAAAAAACCATCGTCGTTTGGGGAGACAGGCACAGCAATAGCCCAGCCTTGGTTCGCCAGTTCATGGCCCAGCCAGAATTGCGCGCGCACGACATATTCGTTTGCTGTGCCGCCAGACATCAGGACCGTTAGTGGCCAAGGGCCTTCTCCGTAATTTTTCGGATAGAAGACGAAGACTTTTATAGTGCTGCCGTCTGCGATAGTGACGAGTTCTTCCGACGCATGGAGTGTGGCGGGAAAAAGCAGCAGTACGAAAATGAGTTTTCGAAACAGGTGCATGATGCTCATAGTTACAAATTGATTTGCCCACGATTCTAGCAGCTTAGCGTCGGGAGCATGGGGAAAATCGACAAACCGAGAGGCAAAACAGGCAATGCCATTGCTGTGCGGTTTTAGGTTCGGTCTGCCGTGATTTTGATTTGCACTGCCTTGAATGACGGTGTGTGGCTACGGGGGTCGGCGTCTAGGGGTATAAGAACATTGGCTTCGGGGAAATAAGTCAAAAGGTTTCCTTGGCGGATGTCGAATGCATGTAGAGTGAGTGCGCGCATGCTGCCAGTGGCATTGTCTAAGCGGACTTTCATCCCTTCTTTGAAACCTTCTTTCTCGATATCCAAGGGATGCATTAGTACGATATTACGGGCTGTTTGCCCTCTGTAGACATCATTGTCGGTGTACACAATGGTATTGAACTGACCTTCACTGCGGACACTGCTAAGGGTATATTGTCCTGGGTGTGTATTGCGAGACAAGGGCTGAGGACATGACGGAAGGCGGAAATTTGCCCGGCCATCGGGAGTGTTGAACTTCGGTTGATTGAGCAATCGCCCTTGGATATGAAACTCTTCTTTAGTCTCATCAATATTATCGATGGCTTCATAACCGGGTATTACCTTTGCGATAGCGCTACGAATTTCTCTGTGGCTACTGAACACATTAAAGTCGAGAGTCTCTTTGTCGATGACGTCAGCGGCAATACTGCTAATGAGCGACACTTCAGAGCGCAGCCCTTCTATGCGTTCAAACCCTCCGTCACTAAGGCGCACAAAGCTAAACATTGACTCCTGAGTGGTGCCTTGCTGCTCTTCATCGCGCACTCGAATGGGGAGCACAATACTTTCTTCTCCTATGCCGTAAACATGGCTTAGATTCAAGGTAGAGTTAATTTGCACCTTGAAGGGGATGGCGGCTAGAGCTGCATCCGCGAATGTCGAGTCAGGAGTAGCGGCATAGAGATTGCCGCCCAAGAGAAACGCCATGTCGATCTCGCCTTGGTGTGCCGCACGCATACAGGCAAGTGTATCCATGCCTGCTGTTTTTGGTAGTGTGATGCCAAGGCTTTTCTCTAAGCCGTCTAATACTTGTGTCTTAAGCGCGGGGGTCACTCCCATCGAGCCGACCCCTTGCACATTGCTGTGTCCGCGCAGTGGTAATAGACCGCTACCAGGTTTTGCGATCATGCCGAGCAGCAGTGCGAGGTTGCTAATTGCCTCTATATTGTCCACACCATTGCTGTGATGAGTGACCCCCATACCCCAACTAAAAACACTGCGCGTAGAGTGAGTCAGTAGTTGTGCAACCTCTCGAATGAGTGTTTCTTCGACGCCGCTTTGTGCGACGAGGGTTGGCCATTGCAGGGTCTCGATATGAGATTGGTATTGGGCAAAATGATTCGTGTGGGCGCTGATAAAGGCCGCATCGCTGCCGCCGTCTTCCAATATGGCCTTAGCAATTGCCTGTAGCAGTGCGAGATCGCCACCTACGTGCGGCTGTAAATAATGCGAAGCGATCTTAGCGCCACCGACAATCATTGAGCGGAAATTGCTAGGTGAGGCGAAACGAACCAAGCCCGGTTCCTTGGCAGGATTAATGACGATGACATTGCCGCCGCGTCTTCGGCATTCGATTAAGACTTTCAGGAACCGCGGGTGGTTGGAAGCGGGATTCGCCCCGATCACTAAAATAGTGTCGGCTTTCTCTAAATCTTGATATTGGACGGTGGCAGTGCCAGTGCCAATACTGGCGTGCAAACCAACGCCAGAGGCTTGGTGGCAATAATAGGAGCAATTGTTGACATGGTTGCTGCCAAATAACCGTGCGAATAGCTGCAGTATAAAGGCCGCCTCGTTAGAGGAGCGCCCGGAGCTGTAAAAGAAACTGCGCGACGGCTTGCTTGCCCGCATCTTGGTGCTAATCAGTGCGATGGCTTCATCGTATGTGATGACACGGTAATGCTCGGCCCCTGGGGCTTTGTACAAAGGGTGTGCTAGGCGCCCTAGAGCTTCGAGTTCGCGACCGGTGAGTTGTTGAAGTTCCGCAATGCTATTGTCGGCAAAAATGGCGCTGGGGATGGCTGCGCGCATATCGCCTGATTGGGCTTGAATGTTTTTATTGCAAATTTCAATGCCTGTATTGTGTTCATTGTGCAGGCCGCCACGTTGACCGCCAGTGCCAAATGCACAAGCTTTACAAGTATTCTTTGAGCGCACGGCCTCGGCAAGGCGTCGAGGTCCCACATCGTTTGCGATCGATAGCACATACTTTACGGCTTTCAAGCCGCCGCCGATGGGGAGTTTTTCGACATTGCTGTGCTGGTTTTTGCTCATAGCGTTCTCACGAATTTTGTCGCCTAATAGCTAAAGGCCAATCACTTCCATGCGCTCGCTTGCCGCAACGGTGACTCGAATTCCATCGATCGTGGTGAAGGCCCGCTCTTCTAGCTCACTTTTTTGTACTTGATAAGTGACAGGAGATTGGGCGCCGTCGCGATGAAGCAGGACTGTGACTAACCGGTGGTCATCTTGCCAGCGCTGGTAATAAAGGTATGAGCCAGAGCCGATCATCAGGGCTAGGAATAGATACGCCGCAAAGCGGTAATCATTTAAGGCGGGCGGGGATGCAGAGATCTCTGGAGTACGTTTGGCAGCTTTGCTCGCTTCTTGGCGTTCTTGCTCTCTGTTCCGACGAATCCACAGAATTCCGAGCAATATGATGATGATGGTAAATAGTAACTTGCCCAGCATTGAGTCACGATCCTTGTTATACGTGTGTTGGGCATCATAGCAGTCGTATTTGCAACAAGGCTAGCGAGGCTGGAGTGTCGCTTGGGGCTAGGCAGTGTAATAATGGAGTGAGAATCGCTTAGGCTAACGTGCCACTTCAGTGCGTTGAGCCTCTAATAATAAGAAACGAGGAGCGTTATGAGAGCAGTAGGCGTACATAATTCATTACCCGTGATCGATGCGAATGCCTTACAGGATGTTGAAGTTCCTATGCCTGTGGCAGGCGCACGGCAATTACTCGTGCGCGTCCGCGCGGTTTCGGTCAACCCAGTGGATACTAAGATTCGGATGACAGCAGGAAGCCGTCTGGACTTTCCTAGAGTCTTGGGATGGGACTGCGCAGGGGTCGTGGAAAGTGTTGGCGAGCAGTGCAGCTTGTTTAAGCCTGGCGATGAAGTCTACTACGCGGGGGACGTCACCCAGGCTGGCTGCAATAGTGAATACCACCTTGTCGATGAGCGTCTTGTAGGCACTAAACCTAAAACTCTAAGTTTCGAAGATGCGGCCGCTATGCCCTTAACCACTATTACGGCATGGGAGGCGATGTTTGAAAGAATGGGCTTGCAGGCCGACCCGCAGGCGAACCAAGGCCGTTCTATTTTGATCATTGGCGCTGGAGGGGGTGTAGGGTCTATTGCTATTCAGCTAGCAAAGAAAGTCGCGGGGCTAACAGTGATTGCGACTGCCTCTCGGCCTGAGAGTGAGCAATGGTGTCGTGATATGGGCGCGGACGAGGTGCTCAACCACAAAGAAGAGTTGGAAGATGAGTGCAAGCGATGCGGGATCGAAGGTGTTGATTATATCCTTTGCCTTGTGGGGACAGCCCAGTACTGGCGGAGTATGGCCGACATTATTCGCCCACAAGGAAAGCTGTGCTTGATCGTCGACACGGAAGCGAATCAGCCCGTCAATATCAATCTTTTTAAGCCTAAGAGTGTCGCCATTACTTGGGAGTTCATGTTCACTCGCGCCCGTTTTCAGACAGCGGATATGGGCGAGCAGGGGGCTTTGTTGACGCGGGCTGCACAGCTTTTTGATGCAGGGCAATTAAGGCATACTCGAATCGAGCATTTTGGTGCTCTAGAGGCGGCGAATCTTCTCAAAGCGCATGCTAAACTCGAATCCGGATCAATGATCGGTAAATTAGTATTGAGTGTTGCCTAGCGCGCCATGGGCATGCTGGAACCCCAGGAGGGGAAAATGGATAGGCTCGTAGGAATATTTCAGTTGTTATTTGCCGGAGTGTTTGCGGCCACTGCAATGGGAACGCTCGTGAATATGATCTTTATCTCTACACGACCCGAAACCATCTCAGTTGTGAATGTCATCGTCGGGCAGACGATTATGATTGTATGCCTATTAGCATTAGCGCGGTTGTTGTTCAGGAGAGGCACGCAGAGAGTTCGGCCCAAGGAATAAGTTTTTGGGGCTGACACAGCTAACAGGGTATAATCTCGCCCTTTTATTTCCCTAGGCAAACTTTGTGGCACCGACTATGCAAATCATAGAGGAAACGAGTGGTTTCCTTGCTCAGCATAAAGGCTGTGTAGCGACTATCGGTAAATTCGATGGCGTACATACTGGGCATCAGCTCATTGTGCAGCAATTACGTAATAAAGCCGCCGAACTGCAGTTACCCTCTGTGGTGATTCTCATCGAACCCCACCCAGAAGAGTTTTTTGCCCAAAGCCCTCAAGAGTGCCCTGCGCGTCTTAGTGAGCTAGAGGAAAAACTCGCGCTTCTGCAGGACTTGGGGGTGGACGTTGTCTACAAGCTGAACTTTGATGAAGCCTTACGCAATCTAAGTGCGCAGGACTATGTTGAAAGGATACTAGTCGATGGTTTGGGGATTTCGGCACTAATTATCGGGAATGATTTTCGCTTTGGGCATCAGCGCCAAGGCGATTTTGGGATGCTAAAAGCGTACAGTGAGCGTTTTGGTTTTGAGCTTATCGAATCGACCAGCTGCGAACATGACGGGATTCGTATTAGCAGTACCTACGTGCGAGAGCAGTTACAGGCTGGCGACTTTGAGCTTGTTGAGCTCTTATTGAATCGCCCCTATGGTATTTCGGGCACCGTTGTCATGGGCCAACAACTTGGCCGTGATCTTGGTTTTCCAACTTGTAACGTGAGGTTGAATCGCAAGAGCTTGCCTTTGCACGGGGTGTACGCCTGTGATGTCAAAGTAGACAATGTCGACATGGCAGAGCGGTTTTTGAAAGGGGCGGCGAATATCGGTTATCGGCCAACGGTATCTGAGGGCAAAAAAGCTATTTTGGAAGTCCATTTATTAGATTTCGACAGTGATATTTACGGGGAGCAAATTACAGTGATTTTTCGGCAGAAAATTAGGGAGGAGCGAAAGTTTGAGTCATTAGAAGCACTACAAACTTGTATCGCTATTGACGTGCAATCGGTACGTGAATTTTTTGCCAAAGACATGCCCTTATAGCAAAGCGCTAAGGGTATTAGAAAACACTGTTAATGCAGTACACAGAATATAGGTAAGAGTAATGACTGATTATAAAAGCACCTTGAACTTGCCGCAAACGGCTTTCCCGATGAAGGCGAGCCTTGCGCAACGTGAACCGAAAATGTTGGAGCACTGGCAGGATATCGATCTCTATGGCTTGATACGAAAAACCAGTAAAGGACGGCCACGTTTTATTCTTCATGATGGGCCTCCCTATGCCAATGGTCCTCTGCATTTGGGTCATGCCGTCAATAAATCGTTGAAAGACATGATCGTGAAGTCGAAAACCTTGGCGGGTTTTGATGCCCCATATGTGCCAGGTTGGGATTGTCATGGTTTGCCAATCGAGCACAACGTAGAAAAGAAAATCGGCAAGGCAGGGAAAAAAGTTTCCTTCGCTGAGTTCCGTAGTGCGTGTCGTACTTACGCTAGCAAACAAGTTGAGATCCAAAAGAAAGACTTCGTTCGCCTTGGCGTGTTGGGCGAATGGGATAATCCTTATTTGACCATGAATTTCAAAACTGAGGCCGATACTGTTCGTGCCTTAGGGCAAATAGCGGCCAACGGTCATTTGGTGAAAGGCTTTAAGCCTGTGTACTGGAGTGTTGTCGGTGGCTCCGCATTGGCTGAGGCTGAAGTTGAGTATCAAGATAAAACCTCCTTCGCAATTGATGTTCGTTTTGCCGTTGTAGACAAAGAAAAGTTCCTCGCACCTTTCGGGAAAGTACCCGCAGATCTAGGTGAGCGTAATTTGTCAGTGGTCATCTGGACGACAACGCCTTGGACACTGCCATCAAATCAGGCGGTAAGCCTGCACGCGGAACTAGACTACGCAATAGTGAACTGCGAATTTGAAAACGGCCCTGAAGCGATTGTAGTCGCGGCGGATATGGTCGAGGGCATCATGACCCGTTATGGCTGTGAGTCTTACGAAGTGCTTGGCACTGCAAAGGGCGCCACATTAGAGTTATTGTCATTAGAGCATCCGTTTGTGGCCCGACACGTGCCTGTCATCTTAGGGGATCACGTGACGACCGACGCGGGCACAGGTGCGGTGCATACCGCTCCCGATCACGGCGTAGACGACTTCAACGTTGGACGTGCTTATGGCCTTGGTACTCTGAACCTAATCGATGATGATGGTCTCTTCACTGCTGCCGGTGGTGAGTTTGCAGGTGAGCATGTTTATAAAACTGATGAGCGTGTCATTGATGTGCTGAAGCAGCGTAAGGCTTTGCTAGCATTGAATAAAATAGTCCACAGTTATGCGCATTGCTGGCGTACAAAAACGCCGTTGATCTACAGAGCGACGCCGCAGTGGTTTATCAGCATGACCGAGAATTCTCTTCTTGATTCGGCATTAGAGGCTGTTGATAACGTGCAATGGATACCCGATTGGGGCAAGGCGCGTATAGAGCTAATGCTTAAAGGCAGCCCTGATTGGTGTGTTTCTCGTCAGCGTACGTGGGGTGTTCCAATCACCTTGTTCGTGCATAAGGAAACTCAGCAATTGCACCCGCGCACGACAGAGTTAGTGGAAGAGATCGCGCTGCGCATCGAAGAGAAAGGTATCGAAGCTTGGTTTGAAATGAGCGCAGAGGACATCCTTGGGGATGAGGCTGCGCAGTACAGCAAGGTAACGGATACCCTCGATGTGTGGTTTGACTCGGGAGTGACTCACTATTCAGTATTAAGACAGCGCGAGGAGCTTTCGTTCCCTGCAGATCTTTACCTTGAAGGCTCGGATCAGCACCGAGGCTGGTTCCAGTCGTCACTTAAGACGTCTATCGCCATGACCGGGCAAGCCCCTTACAAGCAAGTGCTAACGCACGGCTTTACCGTGGACTCTACTGGGCGAAAAATGTCGAAATCTATCGGCAATACCATCTCTCCACAGGAAGTGTTTAAAGAGTACGGCGCAGATATATTACGTCTCTGGGTTGCATCGACAGATTATCGTGGCGAGATGACGGCATCGAGCGAGATCCTCAAGCGAGTGGCAGATTCTTATCGTCGCATACGTAATACGGCACGTTTTTTATTATCAAACCTGTCAGGCTTTGACCCAAAAGTGAACTTGGTTGCGCCAGAAAATATGCTGGCCCTTGATTATTGGATCACTCGTCGAACGCAATTATTACAACAAGAAGTGCAGGAAGATTATGATAACTACCACTTCTTGGGTGTGTATCAAAAAGTGCATAATTTCTGTGTTATCGAGTTAGGAAGCTTCTATCTTGATGTGATCAAAGACCGTCAATACACAACGCGCGAAGATAGTTTGGCGCGACGTTCAACGCAAACGGCGCTCTACCATATCGTCGAGATATTAAGTCGATTGGTGGCACCGATATTGAGCTTCACTGCTGAAGAGATTTGGTCCAGCATCCCTGGTGAGCGTAGCGAGTCAGTCTTGCTATCTCAGTTCTCGGATGGATTGGCATTGTTGCCAGAAGCCACGGACATGAACGATGCCTACTGGGGCCAAGTGATGTTGGTGAAGACGGCCGTTAATAAAGAGTTAGAAAAACAACGCAGTGAGAAACTCATTGGTTCCGCACTAAGCGCCGAAGTCACACTGTTTTGCAGTGATGAGCTAGCGGTATTGTTGTCACGTCTCGAAGATGAGTTGCGATTCGCATTGATGGTGTCCCAGGCGCAGATACAGCCGATTGCGCAGGGTGATGCAGCCGCCGCCACTGAGGTGGATGGCTTACGTGTTCAAATCAAGGCTTCTGAAGGCGTTAAGTGTGTCCGTTGCTGGCACCATCGAGCCGATGTGGGTTCACAAAGCGAGCATCCAGAATTGTGTGCTCGTTGTGTTGAAAACATCACAGGTGAGGGAGAGTCGCGTCTTTATGCCTGAGTTAGAAACGCAAGCGTCTGCAGCCAATGCGAAGGCATTGGTAGCAGCGGGAAGCAAGGTCACATTGTTCTTTTCGTTGGAGTTGACAGACGGGACGTTGGTCGACAGCAACTTTGACAAGTCGCCTGCCAGTTTTGTTATGGGCGATGGCAGTCTTTTGCCTGGTTTTGAATCGACTCTGTTGGGTTGTGCCGCCGGCGACTCTGTTGAAGTGTTATTGTCAGAAGACGAAGGGTTTGGAGCGGTCAACCCTGGTAACGTACAGGTGTTTCCGCGGCAAAAGTTTGCGCGCTTACTCGCAAACTCTACTGACCCAGTAGTGGAGGGCACCATGCTCTCCTTTGCTGATGCTGGAGGGTTTGAGATACCTGGCGTTGTGAAATCGATTGATGAAGATACCTTGGTGATGGATTTTAATCATCCATTGGCGGGTCGAGAGATTTTATTCAAAGCTAAGTTAATGTCGGTGATTCCTGCGGATGTGCAGGTAATGGAGATTCGTTAATGAGTGCTGTGCAGCATGTTGATCCAAACGGTGAACAGAGGACGGCCCAGGTAAAGCTGGCAAATCCACGTGGGTTTTGTGCTGGCGTTGATCGTGCTATTGATATTGTGAATCGTGCACTCGATATATACGGTGCTCCTATCTATGTCCGACATGAAGTGGTGCATAACAAATTTGTTGTCGATACGCTTCGGCGTCGTGGTGCCATCTTTGTTGATGAGCTTAATGATATTCCGTCAGTCGATGCAAAAGGGCGCTCCTCCATCGTGGTGTTTAGTGCCCACGGCGTATCCCAATCTGTTAAGGAAGATGCCGAGCATCGTGGTTTTAAAGTCTTTGATGCTACGTGTCCTTTAGTGACGAAAGTGCATTTGGAAGTCATAGGGTTTAGTAATGCCGGGCGTGAATGCGTCTTGATCGGCCATGAGTTTCACCCTGAAGTAGAAGGCACTATGGGGCAGTATGACGATAGTGTTGGCGGTAAGATTTATCTTGTTGAGTCGGTAGAGGATGTTGAGAAACTAGAAGTAAACGACCCAGCAAAACTGTCTTATGTCACGCAAACGACATTGTCCATGGACGACACCTCACGCATTATTGACGCGCTGCGCGCTCGGTTTCCAAAGATTGAAGGGCCGCGCAAGAAAGATATTTGCTACGCCACTCAGAACCGACAAGATGCGGTAAAACAACTCGCGCTAGAGTGTGAATTGTTGCTAGTAGTGGGCTCGCCCAATAGTTCTAATTCAAATCGATTAAAAGAGTTGGCCGAACGTTTAGGGTGCGAGTCATACCTTATTGACAGTGTTGATGATGTTCAGCCGCAGTGGTTTGAAAATAAAACACGTTTTGGCGTCACCGCAGGGGCCTCTGCACCTGAAGTGCTTGTGCAGCAAGTGGTACAAAGGCTTCAGCAGATTTGTAATCAAGCCCCGGAAGAGCTCAATGGTGTTGAGGAAAATATTGTTTTCAGCATGCCCAAAGAGCTGCGACGTTAAGCCGATTGGTTGCTCTTAATAAGTTCACGGATTTTATTGGGCGCAGATAAATTGCGCGCAATGATCTCCGGTGAATCTCCTGCCGTGTAAAACTCAACTGTTCCTGTATCGAAAATCCGATTGATTAAGCTTTGATTGACTCGCACAGTGCGAATGCCGTCTAAGTCGATCTCGGCATTGGATCGGCTGAATATCCCTTGAGAATACAATACATGGTCTTGGGAAATGCTGAGTGTTGTTGTTCGCACTTGCATAAACCAATAGATGAAAATAAAAATCCCCACGCCCACAAAAATTAACAAAAAGGCAAGAAGAAAGCCCAGCGGGTTTGCTCTAAACATTACGGGGTGTGCCTTAAATATTGCGTCCATTTTTAGTCTCTAAATACTTGTTGGTGGGTTACTTAAAATGCGTTGGCTTTCGCTTTTTTTGGTCGCCACGTAAAGCGGCTTCCCATGATCTTCTAGCCCATTGTGCCGCTAATTCTGGGTCATCAAATAGTTCGTCAGGGGCTTGATAATACGATATCGACATCAATTTGCCACTTTTTTCGTATTGGAATTTCTCTAGCCCTAGCTCCTCAAAGTGGTCGGCGTTCTGTGTATCGGCTTTAAGGTAAACAACGTCGTCGGCTATGAGCGCAAACATCAAAGAGTCATGATACAAACCATGGCCGCCAAACATGCGTTTTGCGCTTATAACCCCTAACCCTGAGAACACTTCCTTTAGATACTCGATGTAGTCGTTCATAGGAGGTCTCTGTGAATGATGAGCGTTTCAACGCTAGTATAAAAGGAAACAACTTCTCTGACACGCCTCTATTGCTTCGTTATACTGTTTTGGATGGTTTCGTATATAACAATAAGGAAAATAGCATGATCATCTATGGCGTTGCTTTATTGGCCGCATGCCTCGTAACCGGGTTATACGTAGGAGAGTTGCTAGGACAGCTTTTAGGGGTGCAAGCTAATGTCGGAGGTGTTGGCATCGCGATGCTGCTCTTGGTGTTGCTTAGTGGCTCTACGCGAATGAAAGCGTTGGTGACGGGACCTTCGGGTGAAGGCATTAGGTTTTGGGGGGCAATGTATATCCCCATAGTCGTGGCTATGGCTGCAAGCCAAAACGTTGTTGCTGCGGTTGATGGCGGGATGCTGGCGTTAATCGTGGGCGTCCTTGCCGTGGTGGTCAGTTTTCTATTGGTGCCGCTGATAAGTCGAATAGGGGAGCCTTGCGAGCCATTACCACCGCTTGATGAAGTGAGCACCTTCGCCAATAAGCAGGACGTCTGATGGAAACCTTGAGCGAAGTGTTGAGAGCGAATGCGTTGATCGTTGCCTTTACTGTTGTGGGGATCGCTATTTATTTCTCCTATATGATTTCCAATCACTTGACCTATGGTCGTATTCACGGATCTGCAATCGCAATTTTACTTGGCTTGGTAGCTGCTTATTTTGCGGGGCTTGAAACCGAAGGGCGTCGAGGAGTGGCCGATATCAGCGTGCTCGCAGGTATAGGGATAATGGGAGGAGGCATGATGCGCGATTTTGGCATTGTGGCCACTGCCTTCGGTGTCCATTTAAGCGAGCTGCGAAAAGCAGGGCTAGCGGGCATAGTCTCAATTTTTGCGGGTGTCTTCGTCTCGTTTCTAATTGGTGCGCTTGTGGCGGTATTGTTTGGCTATACCGATGCGGAAAGCATTACCACTATTGGCGCGGGTGCTGTGACCTATATTGTTGGGCCTGTGACCGGCACCGCAATTGGGGCAAGTTCTGATGTGATTGCCTTAAGTGTGGCAGCGGGCGTGGTAAAGTCAATTTTGGTGATGGTTGTGACCCCGATGGTGGCTCACAGAATTGGCCTCAATAATCCACAATCTGCCATGGTCTTTGGTGGTTTGATGGGGACTACAAGTGGTGTCGCAGGGGGGTTGGCAGCAACGGACCCGCGGCTTGTTCCGTACGGGGCAATGACAGCAACCTTTTACACGGGTATCGGCTGTTTATTGGGACCGTCGGTATTATATTTTGGTGTACGAGCATTCACCTAGAATTAGTCAGTTATTTGGATTTTTATTTATGGATACAACGTCAAACATGCGGCCTTTCCCCGCGATTAATTACAGCAACAATTCGATAGCATTGCATGATGGTGCCGCGATGTGGTCTTACACCGAACTGCGTCAACGTATCGATCGTTTTGCTAGCGGACTCTTAGGTAAAGCTCGTGATCTTAAAGAGGAGCGTGTCGCGTTCTTTATGCCAGCCAGTGTGGATTATGTGACAACTCTTTTGGGAATATGGCGTGCCGGTGGTATCGCTGTACCGCTCAATACGGCCGCCGCAATGCCTGAAATTGAACATGTTCTGAGTAGTGCCAAGGTCACGCGTTTAGTGTTGAGTATCAGCTCAAACCCTGAGTCTCTTGCTCCCCTGCACGTGCTGTGTAAGTCATTGAATATAGAAGTCGCAACAGTGCCAGAGTTGTTGAGTGATAAAATGACGGTGATGCCGGAGCTGAAGATCGAACGACGTGCCATGATGTTGTTTACAAGTGGTACGACGAATAAGCCTAAAGGCGTTGTCACAACCCATGCCAATATTCGCGCTCAAATAACGACTTTACTAGAGGCTTGGAAGTGGCAGAGTGATGACTCGATTCCGCTTTTTCTGCCGTTACATCATATTCACGGCATAATTAATGTTCTATGTTGCGGACTGTGGATTGGCGCGCGCATTGTGCTATTTCCTAAGTTTGATATGTCGCGAATTCTTACCCAAGTGGCTGATCGCGACTACACAGTTTTTATGGCCGTTCCGACTGTGTATGTGAAAATCATTGGCCATTTAGATACCCTGAGTGAACAAAAACGTCAGCAAATTTGTGCGGGCTTTAAAGCGATGCGCCTTAATATTAGTGGCTCCGCTGCTTGCCCCGTAAAGTTGTATAACCATTGGCGCGAATTGACAGGGCAAACCTTGTTGGAGCGTTACGGCATGACCGAGATCGGTATGGGGATCTCTAATCCCTATCATGGAGATCGTCGTGCTGGTGCTGTAGGCATGCCTTTGCCAGGAGTGGAAATTGGACTTTTTGATGACGACGGTAAACTCATAGAAATGGATGACGTGCCCGGTGAGATTCGTGTTAAGGGTGACAATGTATTCTTGGAGTATTGGGACAACCCGACTGCCACAAAAGAAAGCTTTATTGGCGATTGGTTTTGTACCGGGGATGTGGCCGTACGTGAAACGGGCTACTACCGCATAATGGGGCGTTCCTCAGTCGATATTATAAAATCTGGTGGCTACAAATTGTCGGCGCTTGAGATAGAGGGAACCTTGCTGATGCATCCTGCAATTGAAGAGTGTGCCGTCATTGGTATGCCTGATGATACGTGGGGTGAAGCCGTCACAGCATTCGTAGTGTTAAAAGCTGACCAAGAGTTGGAGCTTAAGGCTCTCAAATATTGGTGCGAAACTAGAATGTCCGCCTATAAGATTCCAAAAACGTTACGTGTTGTCGAGAGTTTGCCGCGTAACGCAATGGGCAAGGTGGTAAAACCCACGTTGAAAACTCTGTAAGTGATTTATAGGGGAGTAGAGTGAAAGGGGGCATTTTAACCTTTTTAGAAAAAGGCCTGGTTCCTTCGCTCTCTTAATATTGATGTCGGTGTTTGGACGCGGTATTGCCGCGATGGAAACGATTCTGAAGTACGCTTTAGCCTCTTGACCAACCGCGGTCACTCTATGTTAACGTACGCCCTCTAGTTAGGGGACGACCCTTGTACTGTAGTTAATTAGCGGGACGACCCGACAATACAGGATATCGTATGATCTGGGTTATCGTTTTAGTGGCTGGTTTGCTAGAGGTTGTGTGGGCTGTTGGCTTGAAATATACCGAAAGCTTTACACGTTTTTGGCCAAGTCTTTTAACGCTTGCGGCTATGGGTGCTAGCTTGTATCTATTAAGTATCGCAATGCGTTCTTTACCCGTGGGCACGGCTTACGCAGTGTGGGTAGGGATAGGCGCTGTAGGCACAGCCATTATAGGTGTCGCGTTTCTAGGAGAGCCTGCTAGTGCGCCACGTATGCTCAGTATCTTCGCGATTATGATCGGAATTATTGGGTTACGATTGAGCGCGTAGACAGAGCTTTTTCTTCAAGTATTTCAATTGACTTCCAGTGAATGGCAATGCCATTATCGAGCTAAGTTCGTCGATTATTATTTCGTCGCATATTGGTGTGGCGAGTAATCGACCAGCGCACTTCATTTTTTAAATTAACGAGAGTAGGAATGAACAAGAAACCGAATGTCATGATATCAACCCTAGATGCTGAAAGACTCGAAAAGATCATCGATGGGTTGCCATTAAGCTCAAGCAAGGTAGCGGAAAGCCTAGAAGAGGAGCTGTCTAGAGCGAAACTAGTCGATCCCCATGCGGTGCCGCCGACATTGGTGACTATGAATTCGACTGTGCGTTTCAAAGTGGAGTCTTCAGACGAAGAGTTTTGCATGACATTAGTGTACCCAAAGGATGTCGACACATCAGGAAGTAAAATCTCTATTCTGGCCCCTGTTGGCAGTGCGATGATTGGGCTTTCAGAGGGTGATTCAATTCAGTGGCCAAAACCAGGTGTTGGCATGCTGAAAGTGCGCGTTGAGGAAGTGACATACCAACCTGAGCGTGCAGGTGAGTTTCATCGTTAATTAGATGAGTTGTTGTGACGCAGTCAGAGCGATCGCGTCACAACCTACTGAAGTAGGTATTGCAAATACAAGCAAGGAATCGATTACGGACATGGCGGACATAAAATTTACTGATGCGGAAAAAGCCCTCATTGTCGCGAAAGTACAGCGTTACTTTGAAAAAGAAATGGATCAAGAGATTGGACAGTTCGATGCGGAGTTTCTTTTAGATTTTTTTTCGGAGCAAGTTGGCGCGTTTTTTTACAATCGAGGCCTTTACGATGCTCAAACGATTTTAACTAGCAAGCTAGATGATGTCGCGGACTCCATATTGGAGTTAGAGCGAGAAACACAGCTGCAACGCTAATGGTTTGTTATGAATGAACAAGTGCTTTTAGACGCAATCAATCAAACGATGCCTTATGGAAAATACCGAGGGCTTAAGTTGCTAGAATTGCCGGAACCTTATCTTGTGTGGTTCAGCAAGCAGGGATTCCCTGCGACAAAGCTTGGTAAGCAGTTAGCGCTTATGCATGAAATAAAAGTTAACGGAATCGAAACCCTGCTCGAACCACTTCTAGAAAAATCGGTGGCTAGAAAATAGCGCTGAATCCTCCTGTGCCATTTCGGCACTTTTATTGCAAAACTCCCAGATTACGCTGCGCCAGTTCGAGCAGAAATGCCTTGAACTCAGGCAATAGATACCCTTGTGCAATCAACTCCTCAGTAGCGCGTTCGTACTGGATTAAGTATTCCTGAGCATCACTATAACGTTTCATTAACGCTGGCCTTGGGTCACGGTTATGTTGTGCTTGCGCAATGGTTCTAGCAAAGGGGATATAGCCACCGGCTAGGCGCGCGAGCTCTGTACTGGCCCCCGTCTCTGGTCGACGTAAATTCCAAGGCACAAAGGTGCCAAGGGGAGCTGCCGTCAGAGGCGGAAGAATGGTATTGCTTGAAATGTCATTGTTATCGCGATTGACGGAAGGTACTAGCGCTTGATACCACTCGTTGGTAAACATGGCTTGGCGCGAGATGATGCCTTTGCTTAGGAATTCATCGCCAAAATCAGCGTTCCCCACTTGATATATAGCTTTGGGATGAGCGTATCCAGGAATAGCTCGCCATGCAGCCGGATTGATGGCGCTATCATCAAGGTGGGCGGGGACGAGAGTATGATTTTCAATTTTGGGGTAACGACTAGCAGGGGGCGGGGTGTCGTCGCTAACCCATTCCACCATGGCCACAAGAAGTGAGTTGGCAATGGGGCTCCACACATTGTGATTGTTTAATAACTGCCCTAGGCCTCTGTTGAGGCTAGGAGCTCCATCGCCAGAGCTGTGTGCAGAGCCGCCAATAGTGTAAAATCGGACATTGTCTGGGATGTCGGCGTCATGAGTCCCCATTGGGTCTGTGTGGGCGAGAGAGCCACCTCTTACCCAGTATTCATTAGACGTTTGAATGTGCATCACTTTCGGTTCGGTGTTGCTCAGGCGCGATTGATGCAGAATGCCGTCGATACGACCACTGTATGGGTCTGTACTGTCGCCATAGGTAAAGGGGAAGTAATCGTTAGGGTAAAGTAGATTTTCATGTTGACCATTCGTGCGTGTCGGCATCGCAAAACGAGTATTGAACATGCCAAAGCCTGCCCCCGCAATGACAGGAACGACGCCGTCGAATACGCGTTGTCCGTTCAGGTCTTCATTAAATCCTTGATAGATAAACTGACGTAAGAGTCGTCCGCTTTGAGAGTTTCCCCATGCGACTGTATATTCGATTTCCGGAATATTGAGCGTTTCTAGCTGGGTTGCCAGTGTGTGATTGCTAGTGCCATGGCGCAATAACGAGACTATGTCACGGATGGCGGCAAGACCCGCACCAGCAAGCACGGGGTCTTTCGCCTCATAAATGAGTTCGTAAATCACTCCAGGTTCGAGGCCACCCTCTAATACTAGCTGGACGTTCACTTGGGTGGCTCCCTCTACAGGCACGATAGAAAAGCTATATTGGTCTCGAGGGATGTCTTCTCTGGGGTCTAGCTGGTTGATGCGTTTGCTGAGCGTGGCTTCGCCCATTCCTCTATCACTCGGGGCATACGCTAAATGATAGTCTCCAGCGATATTTACATTATTTTCAGGACGATTGACGATGATCTCGTAACGCACAAGGCCGGTGACAGGGGTGTCGCCCCTAGTGACTATGGGTGCGTCTAAACGCAGACGTCCAGCGCGAGGCTCGAGCTCGTTTATCCAGCCAGTGACGAGATAGGTGTACCCCCGACGACTGAGCGGGTCATCCAGTGTGCGCTCAGGGGCCAGGCTGCTATTGCCACGGTTATTGACGGAATAAAGCAGGGTATCGCTGCGCGGGCCTTTAGTGGGAAGCAGCAGCTCGAAGTCTGTCGAGAACTCAACCAAGCCTTGTGCATTGCGTGGGGCAAGAGAAATATCGGTGATTCGTTGGTTTGCGGGAGTGTTCGATTGCAGCGTATAAAAAGCTTTGCCAGTGATTTTCTCGTATTGGATTGGGCTGTCGACATCGCCTAATGTTTCTCGGCTCTGTATCTCCAGTCTATCAACCTCTGCAAACGTTATTAAAGGACAAAGGCCTAGTATTAGCATGCCTAAGGTTCTCAGTGTTTTTGCTCCGACGGTCATGCTTGGCCTCTATACAATGTGGTCATGTTCGTGGTTTTTCATAGATAGACCTCTCTAGTACACCACGAGCAATGGCTAACTGAAAAGACCTACCTTTCTTGCAAAACGTAATAAGAATAATTATCATTGCGAATTATTTGCAAAGTGGTATTGAGGCGATGATCAGGAAAGCAGTATTTTGGCTACATTTGATTTGCGGTGTAGCGGCTGGGGTAGTGGTGCTGATGATGTCTGTCACTGGCGTAATTTTAACTTATGAGCGTCAAATTCTGGCATGGGAAGATCAAGCCTATTTCGCCGATAGCGACGGGCGTAGCGCCATGCCTATCGAGTCTCTGATCGAGCAGGCAAGCAGTGATACCTTTACACCGCAAAGTGTCACGATCGCGCAAGACCCTCGTGCCCCTGTCGTGCTGCGCCAAGGGCGCTCAGGCCAAGTGGTGGTTAATCCTTACTCAGGTGAGGTTTATGAGCCTCATAGCGATGCAGTAGATTCGTTCTTCTCGACAGTAACGGCATGGCATCGTTGGTTCAATGTCTCTGGTGAAGGCCGGGCGAATGCTCGTGCCGTCACAGGGATCTCGAACTTAATGTTCCTGTTTCTCATAGTGAGTGGCATTTACCTCTGGTTACCGGCGATCTATCGTAAGAGCACCATGCGGTTGCGTCTTTGGTTTCATCCCAATGCTACTTCTGGGCAAGCGCGCGATTTCAATTGGCATCATGTATTT
The DNA here is from genome assembly GCA_051252515.1 of Gammaproteobacteria bacterium. Lineage (GTDB taxonomy): Bacteria > Pseudomonadota > Gammaproteobacteria > Pseudomonadales > Pseudohongiellaceae > UBA5078. Next base: position 271,669 of record JBPOFS010000004.1, on the reverse strand, counting down.
GGTTTTTGGTCCGCCATTCCTCTTGTCGTGATCGTTGCCACGGCAGTGGTGTTTAATTATTCATGGGCCAATGCGCTTGTTTATCGTTTAGCTGGGGAAGAGCCTCCGCAGCGTGGTGCTAGTACAGAGCAAGATGTCCGCGTGGAAGTCCCGGTGAATGGACAAGTGCTACCGTTGGCAGACGCGCTCGCGAATGCACAACAATACTCTACAGCGTGGCAAACGATGACAATCACTGTTCCAGATGCTGATGCGCGCACTGTTGATATTTCTATAGACGAAGGCAATGGTGGGCAACCACAAAAACGACATTCATTGAGCCTCAATGCCTACACGGGAGAAGAGGTGTCTTGGGTGCCATTTTCACAGCTCAGTGGTGGTCGACAAGCTCGTTCTTGGGTTCGTTTCCTGCATACCGGTGAAGCATTGGGAGTGATTGGGCAAACGGTCGCAGGAATCGTTTCGTTCACATCGATTCTGATGGTGTGGACTGGGTTTGCCCTTGCGTGGCGTCGATTTGCACGGTGGCTTGGGCGCATTCGTAAACCGAAGAATATGACATCGACACTCAAAACTGCCGAATAGGCGATGTTATTTTAAATTAACTTGCCAGTAGCCTACATCGAGCCAACGATCGAACTTAAACCCCACTTGCTCGAAGTGGGCTACTTTGCGCATTCCAAACTTTTCATGCAAGGCGACACTTTGTGCATTGGGCAAGGCGATACAAGCCAACACCGCGTGGACATCAAGTGCCTCTAATTCCTCAAATAGCGCTTGGTATAACGCGCTACCCACTCCTTTAGCGTGTGTCTCTGGTGCGAGATAGACCGTGATCTCGACGCTATTATAATAAGCCTGCCGGGCTTTCCATTGTGAGGCATAGGCATAGCCAAGTACTGTGTCGCCGTTTTTCGCTACGAGCCATGGCAATTGACGTTGCTGGCTTTGCGACATGCGTTTCTTCATCTCAGTCGGCGTTACTGCAACAGTCTCAAAACTAATGACGCTTGTGTCGATGTAGTGGTTATAGATTGTGCATATTTGTGCAGCATCGGCTGCAGAGGCGGAACTAATCATGCTCTAAGAACTCTGTTTTTAAAGGCAATGCTAATACACGGGAGCGCGAAGTGTAATCTCACAAATGATCTATTGGCAAAGATATTTGATGTTTATGGGATACGTTGTTACTAGGAATTCACGTTAATAAAAAATCGTAATTCCTACTGAAAACTTGCACTTAGAGCAATGTCGGAGTACAAATAGCGCACTTTATTATCAGATTAGAAATCGCAAATTGAGGAAGTGGTTGTATGAGTATGTTGACACGGTTATGTCTATCGATTTTGGTTACCTTTCTCTCCCTTCCGCTTTCTGCTGCTGCCGCTCCGCAAGGATGGACGGTGTTATTAGAGCCCGCACAATTGGCCAATATTTTGGCAGCCACTCCGGATGTTCGCATTCTTCATGTCACTGGGGATTACGACGCTGGGCACATTCCTGGCGCGATCTCGGCGCCCTATGCGCAATTTCGTGGTCCGCGAGAAAACCCTGGTGCCGTAAGCTCTCTAGAGATATTAAGCTCAGTGGTGCAGAAATTAGGTGTGAATGCGGACACTCCTGTTGTGATCGTTCATGCTGGATCAAACTCGGCCGATTTTGGCGCGGCGGCAAGAACCTATTGGACACTAAAATCCCTTGGCATTAAAAATCTCGCGCTTCTCAATGGTGGGTTTGAAGGTTGGGCTGGCGCTAATCTGCCCGTAAGTACTCAGGCAAACATGGTTGCCGCCTCAGGTTTTCAGCCGCAGTGGAGTGATCAATGGCGAGTAAAGACGCAAGAGATCGAAACGCTATTGGAGAACGATAGCACGCGCCTGATTGATGCGCGGACATCTGATTTCTATGAAGGTTTGCAATCCTCTAGTGCTCGTCCTGGCACTATTAAAGGCGCAGGAAATCTTAGTTTTACTAGTCTGTTCGAGGGCAGCCGGGTAAAGCCGCCTGCTCAAGTGAGTTCAATACTGGCTGCTCAGACGCAACAGCCTGCCGCAGTCACTATCTCTTTCTGTAACACGGGTCACCTTGCGGCGATTAATTGGTTCATCATGAGTGAACTTCAGGGTATCCCTAATACGAAACTGTATGCCGAAAGCATGACGGAATGGAGCATGGCCGATAGACCAATGGACAATGAACCAAACCGACTAAAGCACTATTGGAAAATGACGACTGATTGGGTCGGAAATTTGCTTGGAGCTTAATTCATGGGCAAGCCAAAAACCGGTATTGCTCAACGACGCCTAGGTTTAGTGTTGTTTAGCATGCTGCTGGTGTTCGCTACATTCGCAGTAGCCGGCCCTCGTTCAGCCTTTTTAATGCTTGTAGGGCTTGGTTTTGGCTTTGTGCTGGAAGGCCTTCGGTTTGGGTTCACGGGTCCTTGGCGAGCCATAGTGACTGACCGAGATGGTCGTGGTCTTAGTGCACAGTTGCTCGCGATCGCCCTTACCGCCCTTTGTATATTCCCACTTCTTGCTGCATTTCCCGATGAGCTCGATGGAGCCTATGCTCCTATCGGTCTAGCGATGTTAGGGGCGGCTTTCATCTTTGGTGTGTGTATGCAGATCGTGATGGGATGCGGCTCAGGAACGCTCGTTAATGCGGGCAGTGGTAATGTCATTGCCGCTATCGCTCTCATTGGGTTTGTTCTTGGTAGTTTTCTAGGCAGCCTGCATTTGGCATGGTGGACCTCTCTAGGTTCTTTGCCGACCTATACGCTGCAAGGTCTGTTTGGCAACGCCCCTGGCTTGCTTGTTACATTGCTTGGATTGGCTCTGGTCGGCGCGTTGGTGCGTTGGCGCGCGCTGCCTGGCAAGCGCATGCCTGGTAGACGTTTGTTGCTAGCCGCATCTTTATTAGCCGGATTGGCTGTGCTGAATTTGGTCATTGCGGGGCAATCGTGGGGGGTCGTGTACGGGCTCGGGTTATGGGGCGCGAAAGTCGTCGCCGCCACGGGTGTGGATCTATCCAGTGATGTGTTTTGGGGGGCGCCAGCGCATGCTCAGCGTCTCCAACAGTCATTGTTAACGGATGTGACGTCATTGACCAATATTGGGTTGATTTTAGGTGCCTTTATCGTGTTGCGATGGCGAAAAGAGCCGGCGCAACAGGTAGCGCCTATTACGCCATTGAGTTGGCTTGTCATTATCGTGGCGGGTGTTGTGTTGGGATATAGTGCAAGGGTGGCCTTTGGTTGTAATGTTGGCGCATTCTTTAGCGGTATCTCAACAGGAAGTCTTCATGGCTGGGCGTGGTTCGTCTGTGCGTTTGGCGGTTCGATGGTAGGGATTCGCTTGCGTCCTAAGCTTCTGCTTTCATTAACGCGACCAGTGGTAACGGTATGAGTCGGCTCTACAATCTTCCAGCGCGCCCATTGGTAGGATATTGCTGTGTTGGGTTCATAGTGCTGTTGCTTCTAGTGGATTATCGACAAGCAGAGGCTATTAACCCTTACGACGCTCCTGCGCCGGTAGCGTTAGGTTCAGGCAAGGCGCCAGAAGCCGCACATTGTACAAACTTCTAAATTTCTTCACTTGTGAGTGCGCGAAACTGTCCAGTTTTTAACAGGGGGTCTAGTGTGATTTTGCCGATTGATAAGCGATGCAGCTCTAGTACAGGATTGCGAAAGCGTCCAAACATTCTTTTAATCTGATGATAACGTCCCTCGGTGAGCGTGACTTTCGCAAGGGTCGGTTCCAATATTTCCAGTTGTGCGGGGAGGGTCGTTATATCCTCAAACGGGAAATGAATGCCATTGGCAAATGCATCGACGCATTCTTGATTGATCTCATGCTGCACGCGCACTAAGTAAACCTTTTCGACATGTTGTCCGGGGCTCATTAGCGAGTTTGACCATTCGCCATCATTGCTCAATAGCAAAAGCCCTGTGGAGTTTTTGTCTAAACGACCGACGATATGCAGTCCTTGGTAAACCTGTGGCGGCAACAAGGACATTACGGTAGTTTGAGAGTCATCTTTGGTGGCGCTGAGAATCCCAGCAGGCTTGAAGAGCATTAAGTGGTGGGCTTGGTGGTTCTGCAGGGTCTGCTCATCGACACGTATGCAAGAAAAGCGTGTGATGAGAGTATCGCAGTCGCTCGCAACTGAGCCGTCAACGTAAACTCGTTTGGCGGCTAGCAGCGGTTTTACTGCCTTGCGATTAATTTGCAGTGCAGTAGCAATGAAACGATCTAGGCGAGTTCTATAAGCGGGCATTTGCCGACAGCTTTGTCTAAATTTTTTTCACAAATTCTGACTTTAGTTTCATGGCACCAATGCCGTCGATCTTGCAATCTATATCGTGATCGCCGTCGACTAAGCGAATGTTTTTCACTTTAGTGCCAACTTTGACGACTAGTGAGGTGCCTTTCACTTTCAGGTCCTTGATGACTGTAATCGTGTCGCCATCTTCGAGCGGATTGCCATTAGCATCGGTGATCGATGGGGTTTCGTCAGTTGCCGCTAGCATATCTTCTGCGGACCACTCGTGGGCGCATTCAGGGCAAATGAATATGGCGCTGCTTTCATAAGTGAATTCACTTGCGCATTTGGGGCAGGGTGGGAGAGTGCTCATTAGCTCATTCTTGGTAGTAAATTAGGGGCGAAATACTACTCGAAAATGACCTAAAAGTCCAATTAGCGAGGTGTGGCGCTGTTTGTGGGTCACGGCAAAGAGGTGTATTTTAATTGATGGCGACGAATTCGAGTTATCACTCAAAGTGATTATGGTTGTTATGCTAACAAGCTACAATTATTATTACTTGTATTATTGCTTGTGACATTTCGCTTATATCAAGAACAATGAGGAAACAGATTATGCGGCTTTCGTTTGTTAAGAAGTCTATTTTAGTGGGCTCAGCATTATTAATCGCAGGACAAGCGTTTACCGCGGATACGAGTAAGCAGTTAGAGATTACGGATGCCTCGTTTGATTGCCTTGGCGCGATGACCCAAGTGGGGGATTTCTTCGTCTCGAACTTACTTGGCGACCTAGATTCCACTGTTGCGGTGGCCAGTTCAAGCACTGGTGGGAAGTATCCTGCTGGCTCCATGGTGTCGTTAATCCCCGCCGAAGTGATGGTGAAGCATCAGGAGGGTTGGAATCCGGAAACCAACGACTGGGAATTTTTTGAGTTGAGTCTTTCGGCAACTGGTAGCAAAATAGCCGTACGCGGAACCACAGAAGTTGTTAATCAGTTTGGCGGCAATTGTTTTGGTTGTCACCAGCTTGCACGTCCTGAGTGGGATCTTATCTGTGGCACTGACCACGGGTGTGCCCCACTTCCCATAAGCCGTGAGCAAATACACGGTATGCAAAACAGCGATCCACGCTGTGAAATGAAAGAGTGACATAACCTCCTTACCCGCTTGGGGGGATGCCATTGCTTTTAGCGTTGAGAGGGCTAGTTTTTAGGATTAGCCCTACATTATCGCCTGTTCGTAAGAGCAGAAACCCAGTAATATCCCGCCCCTGCAAAAGTTTTACAAGAAATAGACAAGTAAGGAGAGTGTGTGTGTCAAGATTATCAATATTCCTACTTCTGAGCCTTTGTGGCATTGCTAGCGCCAACGCGCAAGATGCTAACGTTTCTAGAGGCCAAGAAGTGTTTCAGGCCGAATGTTCTCGATGTCACGTCCCGGTGGAGATGGATGCCCGGTTACGTGGAAACTGGCTTGGTCGCAGTGGTGGGGAGCTCTACAACCTCATTCGTACGACTATGCCTGCCGAAACACCTGGTTCACTTACTAATGATCAATACCTTGACGTCACCGCTTTTATTTTGTCAGCAGGTAACGTCCCTGTGCCTGGGGGCCAGCTAAGCAGTGCACAGCTAGAAGCCTTAACGATTACGCCGGCCGCTGCTCAAGAAATTAACACTAACACTGTTGAGTGGACTCACTTCAACGGGACAGAGCATGCAAATCGCTATGCTCCTTTAGATCAAATTGATGCTAGCAATGTTCGCAACCTTGAAATCGCGTGGATGTTTGATACTGGTTCATATGGCCCTTCACCAGAGGCATTTAGTGTAACAACGCCTTTGATGGTGAATGGCAATATTTACACAACTGCAGGCGCGACGCGAAATGTGGTGTCGCTCAACGCTGAGTCTGGTCAGATTCAGTGGATGTGGCGTCCCGATGAAGGCGCACGTTTTGATGCGGCTCCACGGAAAGGGTCCGGTAAGGGGCTAACGTATTACAACGATAATGGTCGCGATGTGATCTTTGTGATCACTCCAGGCTATTTCTTAGTAGCCTTGGATGCGGATACTGGCCGTGAGATTGAAACCTTTGGTGATGCTGGTTGGGTTGATCTGCAGAAAGGGCTTCGTCTTGGACCAGGGCGTGACGGGATTGATATCGGTATGTCGTTTATGCCAATGGCGATAGACGGCGTGGTGATTACCGGTGCGGCACACTTAGTGGGTATGCGTCCAGTATCGTCCAGCAATGTAAAGGGCGATGTACGCGGTTTTGATGCGACCACGGGTGAATTACTATGGACCTTCAAAACGATTCCAGAATCGGGTGAGCCAGGCTCTGAGACATGGTTGGCCGGCGCTGAGTTCACTGGTAACGCCGGTGTTTGGGCGCCAATGTCAGCGGACAAAGAGCTAGGTGTGGTTTACCTTCCGGTCGAATCCGCCACTGGCGATCGCTACGGCGGCGACCGTCCAGGCAATAATCTTTACGCAAGCTCAACTGTAGCTGTCGATTATAAGACGGGTGAAATGCGCTGGCACTTCCAGACGACACACCATGACATTTGGGACTGGGATACACCGTCGGCCCCTATCTTAGCGACTCTGCCAAGCGGCAAGCGCGCATTGATTCAAACCTTGAAGCAATCGCATTTGTTTATGTTTGACCCAGCGACAGGCGAACCATTGTTCCCCGTTGAGGAGCGAGCTGTTCCGCAAACTGATGTGCCTGGAGAGTGGACTGCTGCAACGCAGCCTTTCCCAACGAAGCCACTGCCTTATGACCGACAGGGGTTTCAGGAAGAGGACCTAGTCGACTTTACTCCGGAGATTCTGGCGCTAGCTAAAGAGACTGCATCACGTTTCCGCTTTAGCACCTCGGTGTTCACGCCTCCTTCATTGTTTGAAGACCCAAAAGATGGCTCTCAGGGCACATTGCACCTGCCTTCATCTACGGGTGGATCCAACTGGGAAGGCGCCGCCTATGATCCAGAAACAGGGTTGCTATATGTGCCTTCACGCACGGCCACTAGTGTGTTGTCTCTGACAAACGAGCCTAATGCCTCTAGCGTGGACTACATCCAAGGCGGAAGCCGAACGCCTTCTCTTGATGGTATTCCGCTAGTGAAGCCGCCCTATGGCCGTATTACAGCTATCGATATGAGCTCGGGCGATCACAAGTGGGTAATTCCCAATGGTGATACTCCGGATTCAATCAAGAATCACCCATTGCTGAAAGGCGTCGATATTGGTCGCACAGGCAAGCCAACACGCTCTGGTCTAGTACTGACTAAGACGTTATTGTTTGCCGGCGAAGGCCCAGGTGGTGAGAATGCACTATGGGCGTTTGATAAGACTACAGGCGACATCGTTGCTAAATTAATGATGCCAGGGACTGTCACTGGTGTGCCAATGACGTATATGGTTAATGGCAAACAATTTATAGTGATGTCTGTGAGCTCGCTTGGTGAAGCGGCGCGTATCGTTGCGCTTGCATTGCCATAAACAAAACTGCGCGAGTGAGAGATGACTCTCGCTCGCGTCTTCTTCGTCAATAAGGAGGCGTCATGAGTATTACAATGATCGTTGTACTAGCCCTAATAGCCGCTATCTTTTTTTACGCTATTGCGATTTACAATCAACTCGTTAGTCTTCGAAATCGCTATCAGAATGCCTTCGCGCAGATCGAAGTGCAGCTTAAACGTCGTTATGACTTAATTCCCAATCTTGTTGAAACCGCTAAAGCGTATATGGGGCATGAGCGCGAAACTTTAGAAGCCGTTATCTCGGCTCGTAACGCGGCAGCCAATGGCCTAGCAGCGGCTGCGGCCAACCCAGGCAATGCGGCAGCTATGTCAGACCTTGCTGGTCAAGAAGGGGCGTTAGGCGCGGCCATGGGACGTTTAAACGTTGTGATGGAAGCCTATCCTGACCTCAAGGCGAATCAGAACATGATGCAGGTCAGTGAAGAGTTGACCAGTACCGAGAACAAAGTCGCATTTGCGAGACAGTCCTTCAACGATCAAGTGATGATGTACAACACCTATAAGCAGTCCTTTCCTCCTGTTGTATTCGCAGGAATGTTTGGTCATGCTCAAGACGCTTCGCTTTTACAATTTGCCGACAGCGAGCAAATTCAAGAAGCACCAAAAGTATCATTCTAATTATGCGATAAGAGAGAGCGAACATGGATTTTTTCCGATCACAGGACATTGCCCGTAAGAACACGGTCAGGCTTGTGGGCTTGTTCGTTTTATCTCTTATCAGCCTTATCGCTATTACCAATCTTTTAATACTCTTCGCATTAGGCGCCTTTGCTGAAACGATCGATGTCCCGATGTTTCAGAGCATTGACTGGCGTCTGTTTGCTTATGTCAGTGTGGCTGTCCTTGCGGTTGTAGGGTTTGGCTCACTTTACAAGATGATCAGTTTGTCTGGTGGTGGTGCCCGCATTGCCGAAATGATGCAGGGACGTCTCGTTGTCTCGGGCAGTGAGGATTTGGACGAACAACGCATTCTCAATGTCGTGGAAGAGATGGCGATCGCATCGGGAATGCCGGTGCCGCCTGTCTACATTTTGGAAGAGAGCGCGATCAACGCTTTTGCTGCAGGCTATAGTACAAGCGATGCGGTAATAGGCATTACCCGTGGCGCGATTAGAAGCTTAAGTCGTGACGAGCTACAAGGCGTTATCGCACACGAGTTCAGCCATATTTTACACGGGGATATGCGCATCAATATCCGCCTGATAGGGATTTTGCACGGGATCATGGTGCTGGGCATCATTGGCTATTACTTGATGCGGACTACTATGTATTCTCGTCGTTCTAAAAATGGTAATAACCTTGCGGTAGTCGGAATTGGCCTTGTGGTCATAGGCTTCGCCGGGACGTTTTTTGGAAATTTGATCAAATCCGCAGTAAGCCGTCAGCGCGAATTTCTAGCCGATGCCTCTGCCGTGCAATACACACGCAACCCTGATGGCATAGCTGATGCATTAAAGCGTATCGGCGCAAATGAAACAGGCTCTATCTTGGATAACCCAGGCGCAGCGGAGATTAGTCACTCGTTGTTTGGGAACGGAGTGCGCTCCTCAATCAACTCACTTTTCGCCACGCATCCACCGCTAGAAAAGCGCATTAAACAGCTTCAGCCGCAATGGGATGGAAGTTTTGATTTGCCCAATAGAGATATTAAAGTGGCATCGGCGCCATCTAGCGCGAAGGCCAGTGCTGCATCTCCAGAACAAGCCATGAGTGCCTTGAGTGCATTGGTTCTTATCGATTCGCTCTTAGCTAAGACCGGTAAGCTACAAGAGGCCAATCTTGAGCAGGCCAAAACTATTTTGGCGGCTATCCCTGATGCCTTCGTTGAAGCTGCTCGAGACCCATTTAGCGCCAGGGCAGTCATTTACTTATTGCTATTAGACGAGTCGGAAGCATTGCGTGAGCAACAGCTTACTGCGCTGGAGCAATCGGCCGATGTCGCTGTGTTTAAGGCGCTTGTTGAGTTGGAATCCAAGCAGATTCAATTGCAAACAGAGTACCGCTTGCCCTTGGTCAATGTGTGCTTGCCAGCGCTGCGTCAATTAAGCCCTGAACAATTTTCAAAGTTCAAAGAAAACCTGCAAGTGTTGATACAAAGTGATGGGCGTACAAGTTTGTGGGAATGGGTTCTGCAACGAGTAGTCTTGCATCAATTGGAGGCTGTGTTCCAACCCAAGAACAGACTTCATCACACCGCACACCACTCTTTGAAGCATCTTGCGAAGGAATGTCAGATGATCTTGGCATTCGTGTCAATGGCCGGACAATCTACTAGTGCTGATGAAGAATCTATCTATCAGCAAGCGCTCGAAACTTTGAATATTGATGTCGTGAAGTTACCGGCGCGCGACACTATGAGTATTACGCAAATCAACACAGCGCTCGATGCGCTTAAGAGTATGAAGCCTTTGCAAAAACCTGCGTTTTTAAAGGCCTGTGCAATTGTCATCGCAGCTGATGGCGTTGCTAGTGCGCAAGAGCTCGAAGTTTTCAGAGCGATCGGCGCTACTTTAGACTGTCCGATACCTCCGATTCCGATTGAGACGGCACAAAAGGCTCATCACTAAGCCCCTTGTGCCGCCACAGTTACGCTAGAGCAGGGTAGTCGGTATAACCGGTCTCGCCTTCGGCATAGATAGTATCCGCATTCAACGGGTTGAGTTGCGCGTCAGTGCGCAGACGTTCAACCAAGTCGGGATTAGCGATATACAAGCGCCCGAATGCGACAGCATCTCCATCCCCTTTCTCTATCAACTCTATGGCTTGCTCCTTAGTCATCTGCTCATTGATGATGACCGTGCCGCCGAACGCTTTTTTGAGGGCCGGTGTAAGCGCTGGAGCATTGAAATTTTCTCGGGTACAAATGAAAGCGATTTTTCGCTTACCCAGCTCAGAGGCGACATAAGTGAAAGTCTCTACAAGATTGTCGTCACCCATGTCATGGGCATCGGCTCGAGGCGCTAAATGGACCCCAACACGGCTTGCTCCCCACACAGAAATAGCGGCATCTGTCGCCGCCAGCATTAAGCGTGCTCGATTCTCTAAACTGCCGCCATATTGATCGTCACGCTTATTGGTTGAGGTCTGTAGGAACTGGTCGAGTAAGTAACCATTGGCACCATGGAGTTCTACACCATCAAAACCTGCTTTCTTGGCGTTCTCGGCTCCCTTGCGGTAGTCCTCGATCACTTGCGCTATCTCATCTGTAGTTAATGCTCTAGGGGTGCTGTAGGCCTTCTCAGGGCGAACTAAACTCACATGCCCTTTGGCCGCGATGGCGCTAGGGGCCACTGTCGATTGACCATCCAAATACATTGGGTCTGAAATACGTCCGACATGCCAAAGCTGTAAGACAATCTGGCCGCCCGCTTTATGCACGGCGTCGGTGACTAATTTCCAACCTTCAACTTGCTCATCTGACCAAATACCTGGGGTATTGGGATAACCCACGCCCATAGGCGTGACTGAGGTGGCTTCGCTGATAATTAGTCCTGCGTTAGCTCTTTGTGTGTAATACTTTGCCATAAGAGCATTGGGCACTCGCCCTGCACTAGCTCTGCAGCGAGTTAAAGGAGCCATAATGATGCGGTTTGGAAGGGTCAGATCCCCTATTTGTATTTGATCAAATAAACTTTTCAAAGCATTTACCTTTTCTGTTTGCGATTCGAATTTGAAGCCGGTCCATGGCATGGAAACGTTTTTCTTAACTATCCGGTCTTCTGAGCACACGTTTGACGTTATTGAATGCAAGCTAGGCGCCGGAATATAGCCCAAAGATGTCGCCTTATATGCGGTCAGAACTCTTACAATTCAAGAAAAATAGGAGAATGATTATGTTACGTCCATTAATACTGACAGCAGCCGCGTTAAGTCTTGCTGTGGCCAGTGTGTTACCAGTGCAGGCCCAACCTGAGGTGCAGAAATCTGTCTTGCACGACTTTCGTATAGTGACCGTCGCTGACGGGCTGCAAGTACCTTGGTCAATGGCTTGGTTACCTGGTGGTGACATGCTAGTGACAGAGCGGGCAGGAAGATTACGCATTATTCGCGACGGGCAATTGTTAGGAGCGGCAGTGCCTGGCGTACCCGAAGTGTTCACCACTGGCGGACAAGCAGGGCTTTTCGATGTGTTGCCCCACCCAGACTTTGCTAATAATCAATACCTCTACCTCAGCTTCGCCAAACCTCTTGCAGAGCTTGGTACCTCTACCACCGCTGTTGTGCGCGGACGTTTTGTTAATGACAGCCTAGTAGACGTAGAAGAAATCTTCGCTGCTGATGCTAACGGTGCTGGCCATTATGGTGGGCGCATAGCATTCGACGCGGATGGTTATCTGTTCGTGACATTGGGCGATCGTATGGCTCCGCCAAATGGCGACCTAGAGGCTCACCCCGCGCAGGATCGATCTAATCACCAAGGCGTGGTTGTTCGTTTGAATGCTGACGGCAGTGTTCCTGCTGATAACCCCTATGTTGGTCAAATGGGGATCAAGCCAGAAATATGGAGCTATGGTCATCGCAGCCCACAAGGCCTAGCGTTCGATCCTTCGAATGGCAATTTGTGGATGACCGAACACGGTCCTCAAGGTGGCGACGAGCTTAACTTGATCACGCCTACCAAAAATTATGGCTGGCCTGTGGTTGGGCGTGGTTTGAACTATGGTCCTGGCACGCCGATTCACGAATCGATTGCCCGTGAGGGGATGGAGAATCCGGTTCATTTCTGGGTTCCTTCGATCGCGGCGTCTGGGCTGATTGTTTACAGTGGCTCACGCTTTCCTGCCTGGAACGGCAATATCATTGCCGGTGGGCTCGCGGGTGAGCAATTGGCGCGTCTAACGCTAAGCGAAGACGGCACTAAGGTGCTTACCGAAGAAACTCTACTGCCGTATATCGGCCGTATCCGTGACGTTCGTCAAGGACCGGATGGTTTCATTTATGTTGCCATCGAGGATCGTTCAGGGGCATCAACACCGATAGTACGTTTAGAACCAGCCAATTAGGTTTGAACGCAGTTGCATAAAAAAAGGGCCGAAAGGCCCTTTTTTTATTGTTGAGATAAGTCTGTGTAATTAGAAGTACCACATCATACGCGCATACAAACTGCGTCCCAAACCGGGTAGGCGATCGCCGGTAGCGATATCTGGGTTATAAGCACGATTGTATCCAGACAAATGGTCCTCATACTCTTCATCTAGAAGATTGTTAATTCCCGCACCTAGCTCTAAATCTGGGCTCACATTCCAACGTCCGGTGAGGTTAACCACTGTGTACCCGTCAGTTTCGGCCTCTAGATTTGTTTGCGAAACGTGATTCTGTGAGGCATAGAAAACTGTTTCAAAACTAGTGGACCAGTTGTTGCGGTGATAATCCACAGCTAACAATAAATTGTCTGGTGAAATGCGGTAAAGATCATCGGAGATGTCTTTGCGTTTGCCGCGCACAATGCTAGCCACAGAGCGCAGGTCAATGCTGTCACTAAACTGCAGTGAGGCTTCCACATCAAAGCCGTAATACTTAGCATCTACGTTCGCAAACTGTAGTGGGTCTGGTGCTCCCATCCCCATATTGGCCATCATCAATGCGAAGTTAACCGACATCATGTCCGTGCTTGGAACACCTTGAATGAAGTCGCTGACATCGCGGTAATAGGCACGTGGATAGATCGACAAGGTGTCACCATCGTAATCAAAACCAACTTCGATTTCGTGTGAAACTTCTGGTTTTAGATCAGGGTTGCCCGTGTAGTTTTTACCGTCAGCCAGCCCGCCTGTTGAGGTCATCGGCATCCACAAATACCGCTCTTGATAAGAAGGGGCGCGTGATTTTCTAGCCGCACCGACATACCAAGTGGTGTCGTATCCGCTCTCAATGCTTAAACGAGTAAACCAATCGAGATTGCCATCGGTCTGGGAAAGGTCACTGTTGTTGAATCGGCTCAATAGTGCCTGGGCCATATCGTTCATCATGACAGGCATGCCAGTAGTGGCATTCATAGGGTTGAGATTAGCTGCCACTTGACCCGAGTCGGAAGTGACACGGTTATAACGCACACCGTACTCAAGACCCATATTATCTGCCACTGACATTTCACGCTCGACATAGACCCCTAAAACATCTCGTTCGATGTCTTTGAAGTTGTCGATATAGAATGCCGCCGCATTAGGGTTCATGATCAAGGCATTGTGTTTAGCGAGGTTGCCGTCAAAACCTGCCTTCCAAACACCATTGTCTACATCACGTTCAATCTTAACGGAAAAGCCTTGGCTATCACTTGTGGTAAGGGCGTCTCTAAAGCGCATACCGTCGGGTGTCCCTGCTGCCGTTTGCGGAGGACGGCGCAACTGGTTGTTGCTCATGATGTGCAAAATGTCATCGTTAGAGTATCGAGCGGTGATGCGGTAGTCCGCGCCACTGTATTCATACTTGGTTCGGAACAGATCGCTATCTAGCGCGAGAATATCCATCGGCAGCGCTGCCGTGCCAGCTTTAAGTGTATTGTTGCGAGCAAAATCAACTGTGAACTCATGACTGCCACGCTGATAGCTATAACCTAGATCCCAACGGTCACGGTCATATTCAGAAGACAGGATTGTTCCGCCAGAGAACTCGGAGTTGTCGCCTTTTTCATGCATTAAGAAGGTACGGAATATGTGATTGCGATTGGCAAGTGAAAGCAGGGCGCTACCCACTTGTCCTTCGTTGATCGACTGTCCACCGAAATAGGCGCGTCCTGCAAAACCAAAAGAGTCGGACGTTCCGAATTCTCCACTATAGGTTTCGGCCGTCATATGCCCCCCAATGGTCTCTTGCCCCATACTGACCGGTACAATACCGCGGCTGATCGAGAGAGATTCAATGAGTGCAACAGGGGCGTAATGCAGTGGGGCATCCATTGCATTGGGGCCACCAGAGTTAATGTGACTACCGTTGATAGAAACGTTGATACGATCGCCATACATGCCACGGTACTGTGCAATTCCGGTCAGTTCACCGTTCTTGTTGACGTTTGCTCCGGGCATTCTCTTTAGAAGTTCGGCAGTATCGGCTGGTGCAACCATCGTATCGTCAGTGCGTACCGTATGGGTGTCTTGAACACCAATGACCAAAATTTCTTCGACATTTTGTGGTTGTGCATAAGCGGCATTCGCGGCGATTATGCATGCTGGTAACGTCATTCGGACGAAGTTCTTCATATCTGTTTCCTTACCTAAGTAGTAACTTAAGGTAACAGTTTACCAAGATAGAAGAGCGGCTGGCCTGTGGCATATTGTCGCATTGGAGCGAGGAGGGTTTGTTTAAGCTATTGAATAGTAGTGAAAAAGTTGTTTGTTTGCTGGTGTGCAGGGGCAATGAAGCGTGCGCAGACTGACCTTAACTTGATATACGTCAATCGTCTGCGCCTCAACTCTCCAATGTTTGTTTACAAAGGCATTATGCGCATATTGCGAAAGCGCACTGTTCCGCGGGCCCACTGTAGTGCGATTGGGCCTTCTGCGAACTGTTCATCAGACACCCTAACAGTTTCTTCGCCATTTAACGTCACCGCAAGAGTACTGCCACTGAGAGTAATGTCATAGGTGTTCCACTGGCCGCCCGCTTTGGGAAAGGGCTCAGACACGGGGCCGACGTGAACAATTCCACCAGTGCCAAAGCTTAGATCTGCACGTTGATCGTAAATGTTGGCTTCATAGCAGTTGCGATCGGTAATCCCAGAGGTGTCCTGACAGCGCATATAGATACCGCTATTGGCATCGTCGCTAACCCAGAACTCAATATGTAACTGAAAATTGGCATAAGAGTTTTTCGTGACCAAAAACGATGTCCCAGGCCCTTCTGTGGCTTGTAGCGCGCCATTGCTTGCGCTCCAGTTTGCAGCGCCCACGATAGTGAAATTTTCTAATCCTGAAGCGCCATCAATGAGAGTGCTCCACGCAGGTTCAGCGGCATAGGCATTCAATGATAGGAGTGCTCCTAATAGCGAAAGGCCTATTTTGTTAATGTAAGACTTCATTCTTTGCTCCTAATGTTTAGCGTTAGTTTAATCTACTGCATCAAGGTTTTTGATCCAGAATAGTGCTTCTTTTTGTTCGCGGCTTAGCCTTATATCTACAAACAAGGTTCGATTGGGTTGGAAAAAATTATGAGCGGCTTGCTCACTCAAACTCACCTGACTGATGTCGTCGTTTCCAAAGCTTCGATACCCTACTAGGTTACGTGAATCATTGAGGTCTGGCATAGCGGAAAGACTGATATTTAGCGTTTTCTCCTGGGTCTTCAGGATGCGGTACAGCGCCGAACAATCAATCATGAAACTGCGAAATGATGCATTGCCTTTAAAGGCATGGACCTTTACAACGGCCTTTTTATTGACGAGTTCGGCAAGTTTATCGTTATTGCCTGTACTGGCATCGTTATAGAACTCGATGACATAGTCGTGTACATCAATGCCGTGATCATCGCGAACTCTAAATACGGTATTTTGGTAACCGTGCTTGTGTGCATCTTGTGCGCCTTCATACTGAGCCAAAATGGCTGTCGTATGAGAGTCGCACTCTTTTATCCAGTGTCTAAAATCTTGCGTATTCTTAATAGCTAAGGCCTTGAGGACGAAACCTAATAAAACCATATTGTCTTTATGCTTAGAGTCTTTATAAGCAATGGAAGAGTGATCAAAACCATCCATCACCAAATAGGCGGTATCCCCTTTAGATTCGCGGATGGTGCCGACTTTTGGTTTTCTTCCTTTTTCAGGAAAACTAATCTCAATGGACGCACAATTTAAATTGGCGGTGGCCGCATAGACAGTGCCATCGGATCCCAATTCGTTGGCGAGCGAGCTAATGCCGCTATACCCCGTATTGCCGACGATCACAGTTGTGCGTACGCCCGTGGCGTTCATAGGATTATCTTCAAAGCGGTCTCGTTGCGCTAGGTCCCAGCTATACGTGCTGCCCATCTCTAAAGCAGCAAGAATATGAGAGCCTGTTTGAAAGCGTTTGCTGGCATTAAAGCCTTTTATAACGCGGCCGTAGATTGCGCGCCCCTTGTGGGCAAGGGGGGAGCCAAAATTGGCGGGGGCTAACATGATGAGGTTATTAATAGGGGGGCGTAAATTTTTGCAGGTATATTCGCTGTACATCCAATCCCGCACGATGAGTCCACCGGTGGAATGAATGATGACATCGATCGATTTGGTGTCGGTGGGTAAGCCTTCTTTGGCCCAAGCGCGCGCCAATGCTTTGACCAAATCGATCATTTGGACATCGTCATCTAAAGACACATAGTTGCCTAAAAATAACGAAGAAACCTCGCGAGAACTTGCGCCTTCAATTGCCTTAGCAAGACCGACAAAGGAGCTCGCCTCGTCACTCCAGCCATGGATAATGAGTAATGGTTTCACATTGGGCTCCTTGCAACTTATCAGTAGTTGGGGAATGGAGCTACTACGGTACTCAGGCGGGTGTGGCAGCCCCCAAATCTATCACTTTTACGACTTGTTTCTCTTTACGGCGACCGATTTCATCCATCGAGTGTCTGCATGTTCCTGCAAGTTCGATCAACTTTCCTTCACAAACATCACAGCGCACGCATTCTTTGAAATCGATTTTCTCTGAACGAATTGCACCAGTAGGACAGGCTTGTTCGCACACCTTGCACATCGTGCACTGTGGGACGCGTTTGATTCTTAGGGGGCTTACCATCGACACAATGCCAAGTGCTGCCCCAAGTGGGCACACATAGCGACAATAGAAACGTTCGATCACGAAGCAGGCTGCTAAGATTGCGATGAGAATTACCCACAACAAAATAGATGGGCTGAAGAAGAATAATGTGCCGAAAGGCTCGAAGTATTGGAAGATGCTCAGGTTGGCGTTGACCATTGCGGTGAGCAGAATAAGCGCCAAAATTCCGTACTTAATATACAAAGCATTATCGTGAACTTTCTGCGGGACTTTGATGCGCCATTTCTTTGGAGAGAAGCGTGCGATGAAATCCTGTACTGCACCGAAAGGACAGAGAGAGGAACAGAAGACTCGGCCCCATATTAAGGTTGTGATAATGGTAAACGTCGCAACGATCAGCGTGGTCAAATTACTGGTGAGTGCTTCAGGTCCTAGCTTAATCACACTGGTAATGTGTGAGACTGACAGGAAACCGTTTTTATAGAACCCTAAATAAAAGAGGGTTGCTGTTAATGCAGCCCAGCGCAATGATTCTTTCTTCGTTAAGAATGCCGTCATGACGAGTGCGAGCAGGGCGAATAGAAGCACAACGTCAATCATGGGGACGGCGCCCCAAGGTGGATCGAGACGCAAGCGAGTTAGGAGTGATGCATTTTCTAAACGAGCAGCGAGTAGCTCCTCTTCAGATAACACAAATTCATTGCGTGCGAGCGTTAGGCCAACGCCGCCTAAAGTGTAATCAACAGACACATCTTGGTCTGAACCTGGCGGATGGTAAATCAGAGTGAATGGCTGGGTGATATCGAAATCTGGGTGCATAGTCAGTGCGACGCCATAAGCGGCGTTGCCAGCTATCGCGCCTGTCGTTCCATCTCCTGCACTGCTATAGCGATTGCCGGCCACATAGCGAGTAAGATCACCTTGTTTAACTGACATGGGGAATTGACGAAAGCTTGCGCCAGCACCAAGGCCGCTAGGCGCTATTAACATCAACTCACCCTCTGCACGAAAAGAGGCATCGGAAGCGGTTGTGTTGTAGGCATCGCGACCAATTAAATACTCTCCTAAGGCGGGTCGCCCCAAGTAAGTAAAAGATAAGGTCAAGGGCAAACCTTCGGCATTGATCGATTCCAATTGCACAACGATCCCTTGGTCAATCAGGCTATTCCATGAGTATTGTTCTAGTTGTTGAATGGCGGCTTCGTTGGAGTTCTGCTCTGCTTCAGTGCCTTCGCCAAAGCCAAGATAAACACGCGCGACACGACGTGCTGTTTCGCCAACGCTGCGAGAGATAGCCAAGCTAGTGGCAGAGGCTGCACTCAATCCATCGATGTCGCGGCGAATGCGAAATCCATCAGTAATAGGCTTTTCGCGAAACTGCGATAGGAAGGCGTTGTTATCAATAAAGTCGCCTCGAGAGTACAAATAGGATTCGTAGTAGTCGAGGACTTTTATGTCTGTAACGATGCCCTCCATACTCATGCCCACAAGGACATCGATAGGAGCGGCATAGCCTACGGGCATTGGAGGGTAATCACGATTCATGAACACAAAGCCTACTTGCTCTTGTTCACCTGTGTCGGGATTGCTGCGATAGCCGCGATAGACCGGGGCTTCTCCTAGCTCTTTCTCTGAGAAAGTCTCTGCATCGGGCAAGACGTCTTCTAGCCAATGTGGTTCTATTTCAGTGGAAAACGGGGTTTGTGCGAGGGAGACTGAGCTGAACAGCGCAAAACAGGCCGCCAACAAGAGTGTAGAGAGAATCTGTTGACGCATTTTGTGATCAATTCCTATTATTATTAGAGATGCTGCTTGGCAGCTAATATACCTTGCGATAGGAGTTTGCTCCAGCAAAGGGTGGAAACATTACAAACTGTAAAACTTCACGTGCCCGCAAAAGCAGCGTTGTCGGATATTTGGCAGACGCGTTATAGTGGCGCCAGACAAGTAGCTTAGTGCAAACCAGGAGGCACTTTAGAATGCGTAATAGGCACGGGGATTTTATTTGGTATGAGTTAATGACCTCAGACGTCAAAGGGGCACAAGCATTCTACCGGGCTATTTTGGGTTGGGAGATCGTGGATGCTGAGATGCCCGATATGGATTACCGCTTAGCATTTGCGGGGGATTATCCCATCGGTGGGATCATGGAGCTGCCAGCAGAGGCGGTAGAGGCCGGTGGTAAGCCAATATGGGTAGGCTATATTGCTGTCGATGATGTGGACGCGAGCATTGAGAGAATCTTGAGCGCAGGCGGAAAATTGCTAATGCCCCCGACTGAAATACCCGAAGTGGGACGATTCGCAATGTTGCTAGACCCAGATGGCATCCCATTCTATGTGATGCGTGGGGCCACAGACGATATTAGTGATGCCTTCGCCGTTAACAAAGTGGGGCATTGCGGATGGAATGAGCTTGCCGCGAAAAACATGGATAACGCCATGGAGTTTTACAGCGCGCAGTTTGACTGGACGATGGGCCTTGAGATGGACATGGGGCCAATGGGAGTTTACAGATTTATCGAGCGTGACGGTCAGGGTTTTGGGGGCATTATGCAATCTCACGATCAATCGCCTCCGCTTTGGTCATTCTATTTCCGCGTGACTGATATCAATAGTGCTGTTGATAAAATCGAGGCGTTAGGTGGCAAAGTAGTGAATGGGCCATCGGAAGTGCCTGGCGGCGATTATATTATTAATGGTGTCGATCCTCAGGGCGTTATGTTTTCCTTGGTAGGTAATCTAAGCAATGACAGTCCGCTCACATAAATGTAAGACGTGAATTAATGAAATGGATCCTAAAGGATACGATGTATGCGTGAAGTAGAGATAAACAAAGAACCCGTTGAGCTTTATAAAATTTTGAAGTTTGAAGGGCTTGCCGAGAACGGTGGTTCTGCAAAGTTGATGATTGGTGAAGGGGCTGTGCAGGTCAATGGAGAAGTAGAGACTCGTAAACGCCGGAAAATCGTGGGTGGCGATGTCATTGTGTTTCAAGGAGAAACGCTTAACGTATCTCTAGTCGCGGAAGGATAAAAAACGTATCGACACTCGTTGCCTAGAACCGAGTGTCGTTTTCACAGGCGTCACCATCATTGTCTCCATCCATTTTCACGTTAGGACAGTTGCGAACAAAAAATTGTGCCTCGGCTTTTGATGTCATTTGCGAGCAATGCTCTCTCCCATCACAAACAAACTGCGAACTCACCGGCTCTGGAATAATGCTTCTGACAACAGGGTTTTGAGTTATTGTCTCGGACAAAGATACACTAGGTGCAATCGCGCTTTCCTGAGTTAGGGGCGGTTGCGTGCTTAAAGACGATAAGCCTTTAATGAAGGCAAAGAATAAAAGTAGGACTAACATTAAGCTGCGCATAGCCGTGCTCTGGTCGCGTCAAAAGAGAGCTATAGAGTTTTGCCCAGCAACGTTTCTAAAACTGTGATCGACCTCTAGAATTTCAGGATAATGACGGGATTATTGCGTCACTCTAAGCGTCATCATCACATCGTCTATTTTAAGCTCACCAATTCGGAAGCGGTCGATCACGGTGCCAATCTCGGTAAAGCCGCAGGACTTGTATAGGGCCTGAGCATTTTTGTTATGAGCAAACACCATTAAGTCTAGCCATTCAATTGAGTCTTCATTGCGCACAAAGTCGATGGCAGTAGTCATCAGGGCCTTTCCTAAGCCAATGCCTCGATAAGCAGACTCCATCCCTATGCCAAGTGCACAGCGATGCGCTGCGGTGCGCAAACCATCAGCTTTTAGGTCTACATGACCGCAGACGTTTCCGGTTTGTGAATCAATGGCTATAAACCAACGTTGCCATTGTGGCATGCCGATAGGGAGGGAGATTTTGTCGATGCCGACCCCATTGGGACCGATGGGGTCATCGGGTGCGAAGGGCATGAAATGAAAGCCATTGTCGCCTGACTCTGCAAAGTGGCGCTGTAAATGGGCGAGTAGCGCTGGCAGGTGCGACTGCTTAAGTGCAGTGATCGTGATGTGATCCATCGAAATTGCGGCGGAACTCATTAAAACACCCACCTGCCTAGAGGCTTTCTACAAAGTCACGAATACCGTTCAACAACATTTGCGTCGCTAGCAGTACAAGAATCATCCCCATAAGGCGCTCTAGCGCCCGAGAGCCACGATTGCCAATCAAACTGAGTAGTTGTGGGGAGCTCAAAAGAATCACCGTGGCCCCGAGCCAGGCGAGAATGAGCGCGATCCCCCAATCCAGTAACCGTTCGGGTTGGTTTGAGCTTAAGAGTAATAGGACCGCAATGGTTGAGGGCCCTGCCGTTAAAGGCACGGCTAGAGGCACGATAAAGGGTTCTTCGTCGATCTTTTCTTCGTCACCCGAGTGATGGCTTGGGAAAATCATTCTTAGGGAAATGATAAACAGCAATACGCCTCCGGCGATGTTCAGAGAAGATTGCGAAAGTCCAAGGAACGCGAGAATCGTGTTTCCGGCCAAAAGAAACCCTAGCAGGATAAACAGCGCAATGAGGAGTTCGCGCGCCACGACTCGTGAGCGCCGGTTCTTATCAAGTTTTGATAAGACAGCGTTAAAAATTGGGACGTTGCCTAATGGATCCATCACTAAAAAAAGCGTCATGGCGGCTGATGAAATCTCTATCCAATTCACATTATGTCTCTATTTACAGGTTTGTTGCGCTCGCGCTCTAGCGGGCGTTGGTGGATAGAAATGACAGCAGCTGGGCTTCTACGGTATTCGCGATACTGGGGGAACCATACTTATTCGTCATCACTCTAGCAACACCATCAAGGTACGAATTGTGTCCTACTGTGATTGTTCAGCGGCCATGCGTTCTTCGGCGCGTGCCCCAGATAAAATACCTTCTAAAGCGTAATTGCCCTCGTGACACGCATATTCATAAATAGGGTCCTCGCTATGAGTGTAGTGGATGACGGCGGTCCATGGGCTTACCCAAGTCTCATCGTCTTCCATCATGAACTCATAGCGCAAAATATCATCAGAGGTCCGTGTGAACTTTTCTTTAAAAATACGATTGCCGTGTGCCCCCATAAACTCGCTAGCATCTGAAAAGTTGCGTGTTTCAATATAGAGTGAATCGCCTTCAAAATATCCGCGAGAGTCACCGTGCCATAAGCGGATATTTTCATCAGCATGGGGGCTATTGTCTAATGGGATAAGCCGCACATCATGAATCATTTCTTGGATAATGGCCACATGGGTGGCGCTTTGAACGACCTGATAATAACTGTTATAACCGGCGAGCATATAGGGCATTCCATAAGTGATGCAACGCTCTTGTAGCGGACGGGAAGTGTAAGAGTCCGAGGGTCCATCACGGCGGGCCTGAGCTTGCTGTGCCATACGCGCACGAGCCTCGGGACGCATTTCGGGTAAGCGTCCATTAGGTGGATCCACTATCAAGGACGTTCGACGCTCTATATTACGACTGGCCATCCAACTTTGGTCGTAATTTCCAGTGGAAGGGTCATAGGACTGTACTTCTCCGGTTATGACGGCATTAAGAAATCCATCGCCAAACAAAGCGTCGCCACCACCAGATTCGATTTCAGAGGCGCGAGCAAGAAGTCTTTGGTACTCATCTTCGGTGAGAGTGGCGCGATCCTGGAAAAATTCGGGCCGTTGCAGGGGGGTGGTGCTGTTGTTAGCCCATACACCTTGAAGATCCGGTTGCCCATCGATAGTGCGCTCGACGCTATAGTGGGAAGCGTTCTGTGCTAAGAGATTCGGTGCTAAGGCTAGCATGGCTGCAAACACCACTAAGTGGAGTGTTGTCCTAGCCGGATGTTGAATGTTCATCACTATTTCCTCGTCAGTATATCCGCAAACCCTTTTATTCCTCTTGCGCTTGAGCGCCTTTCACTACATGTCCGTAGAGTAATTCTTCAGAAAATTCCACGCACTTAAACTCTAGAAGTTGAGCCTGCTGGTCTAGCCTTCGATAAAGTGGCAAGGTCATCTTCCAAGGGCGTGTATACACATTAGGGTCATCTAATGTGACTTCATATTCGATGACATCATGGCTTAAATAAGTGTAGCGCTCCGTGACTTTCAATTGTTCACTATGATGGTTTCCTGAACGATCGAGCCAACTATCTGGCATCTGTTCCGTGACATCTATCACTAGTGTGTCGCCCTCCCAGTGTCCCAGAGAGTGCCCCATCCAGCTGGGAATGGGGGCTTCAAAGTCAGGACGGTCCATATACACAATGCGGTTGGCGCTGGCGAATTCGTAGGCCATTACGATGTGCTCGTTAGATTGCACAATTTGAAATGGGAAAGGCATGTAGTTGGCTCGTGGAACGCCTGGCATATAACACTTCACTACCGGGTCGCGGGTTAGCCAATTAGTTTGATTGTCTTGCTGCTGGGCCCGTGCTTCAGGAGTGTAGGGGATTTGTCCTCCCTCAACGATTCCTGTGCCGGCGGGTGTCGCACCAATAGCGGCCCACTGCGAATCTGGGCCTATTCGGGCATTGTGAGGTTCTATTCCCCAGTGGTGATTGCCAATGGTTTGCCATAGACCATTAAAGTCAGCTTTGCCATCGGCCGTTCGAGGGATGGCATCAGCAGAGATGACTGAAACAGAGGCGCTTAAGAGAGTGGCGGCTAGGCTAAAACGGGTGAAAATGCCTAAACGACTTGCCTTGCGTAGCAAATGGCTCATTGTGGCTGATTTCCCAATTATTGTTATTTTTGATGCGTATAGCGGTATTGGAAGCGTCTATACGAGGCAATAGCTTGCAGCTACTATCCCACGACCTTGCGCAATTTTGCAAGCCGTTACGAGGTTCGGGAAGAGGGGAGGTGCCTCTCTCATAAAGCGCCTAAATAGACGCATTTACAAGAGAGGGTCATACGGTGGGTGTCACTGAATTTTCTTACGACTCCGTTATTCCATCGCGTGGATCATAGCGAGTTTTTCTTTCAGTGCTGCAATCGCACTTTCATTGCTACGTTGGCGTTCGCGCTCAGTGGCGACAATTTCTTCAGGCGCATTATCGACGAACTTGGCATTGGAGAGTTTGGCGGTAATCCCTAAAAGATTTTTCTCTAGCTTGCCAATCTCTTTTTCGAGGCGTGTCGCTTCGGCCGCTTTATCGATTAAACCTGCAAGCGGAACAAGAATCTCTACATCACCGTGGAGCTGAGTCGCACTCATCGGCGCTTCATCGCCTGGGGCTAGGAAGGTAATATCTTCGAGTTTCGCCAGCTTCGTTAAGAACAAGCGATTCTCGTCTAAGCGACGCTGATCCTCGTTGTTGCCATTGCGCAGCAGTACGGGAATCGCTTTTCCTGGTGCGATATCCATTTCACCACGAATATTACGAATGCCCACGATGATGCCTTTAACCCAGTCGATATCGGCCTCGGCCTTTTCATCGATCAAGGCGGGGTCAACTTGAGGATAGGACTGCATCATCAAACTTTTCTCTTCATCTTCGCCGCGCATGTCTAGCAAGGGTGAAACGCGCTGCCAAATCTCTTCCGTAATAAACGGCATCAAAGGATGCGTTAAACGCAAGCTTGCCTCTAATACTGAAAGGAGCGTTAGACGAGTGGTCTGTGCGTGATCGGGGTGGTTTTCTTCGTCCCAAAGAACAGGCTTGGAAAGCTCAAGATACCAATCACAGTATTCGTTCCAGAAGAAATCATAGATAGTTTGTGACATGAGGTCGAAGCGATAATTCGCCATGTGCTCATGGACCTCTTGAACAGTGCGCTGGAAGCGCGACATGATCCAGCGATCTGCAAGGCTGAAATAGTTCTGTTCACGCAATGCTTCTTGCTTGGCTGTATGGAATACGATGCCTTTCTCTTCGGTGTTCATCAACACGTAGCGTGAGGCATTCCAAATTTTGTTGCAGAAATTGCGGAAACCTTCCATGCGATTCAGGTCGAACTTAATATCACGGCCCGTTGAGGCCAATGAATAGAAGGTGAAACGCAGTGCATCAGTGCCATAAGCCGTGATGCCTTCGGGAAATGCTTTGCGAGTGTACTTCGCAATTTTTTGTTCGAGCTGAGGCTGCATCAAATCGCTAGTGCGTTTTGTGACTAGGTCTTCAAGATCGATGCCATCGATCAAGTCGATCGGGTCAAGCACATTGCCTTTGGACTTGGACATCTTCTGGCCATTTTCATCTTTCACGAGGCCAGTGATGTAGACCGTCTTGAAAGGAATCTCGCCGGTAAACTTCAAGGTCATCATGATCATTCGCGCGACCCAGAAGAAAATGATGTCGAAGCCTGTGACCAATACATCCGTTGGATGGAAGGTTTTCATCATCTCTTTATCATTGGGCCAATCGAGAGTCGCAAATGTCCACAAGGCGGACGAGAACCACGTGTCGAGTACGTCTTCGTCTTGTTTGATGTGCAGGTCTGGCGCGAGCGAATATTTTTCGCGAACATTTTCTTCGCTGGAGCCAACATAGATCTTGCCCGCATCGTCGTACCAAGCAGGGATTCGGTGTCCCCACCATAGTTGACGACTAATGCACCAATCTTGGAGGTCACGCATCCACGCGAAATAGGTGTTTTCCCAGTTTTTAGGGACAAACTGAATGTCGCCATCTTCAACCGCTTTGATGGCTGGGTCCGCAAGGGACTGTACAGCCACATACCACTGGTTAGTGAGGTAAGGTTCGATGATGGTATTGGTGCGGTCACCGCGAGGCACTTTGAGTTTGTGAGGATCAATTTTCTCTAACAAGCCCAATGCTTCGATATCGGCTACCACTTTTTTTCGAGCATCGAAACGATCCATCCCACGGTAAGTCGCAGGCGCATTGTCGTTAATGGCCGCATCATCGGTCAGGATGTTGATCATCTCTAAGTTGTGACGTTTGCCCACTTCATAATCGTTAAAGTCATGAGCAGGGGTGATCTTCACGCAACCCGTTCCGAAGGCCGCGTTTACGTAATCGTCAGCAATAATAGGGATGCGGCGATCACATAGGGGCAATAAGACGAATTTGCCAATAAGATCTGTATAGCGCTCGTCGTCAGGGCTTACAGCGACAGCGGTATCACCGAGTAGTGTTTCTGGGCGGGTAGTGGCGATCGTAATGTAATTGTCGCCATTCTTGGTGCACGCCCCATCGGCCAGTGGATAACGGAAATGCCAAAGGAAACCATCCTCTTCTTCGGAGATCACCTCGAGGTCAGATACGGCCGTGTGCAGTTTAGGGTCCCAGTTAACGAGGCGGTTACCGCGATAAATAAGATCTTCGTCATAAAGCTCGATAAAGACTTTTTCAACGACTTTTGAAAACTCAGGGTCCATGGTGAAGCGTTCGCGGCTCCAATCCAGAGAGGAACCAAGACGACGAATCTGTTGGGTGATGATGTCACCGGATTCCTGTTTCCATTCCCACACTTTCTCAGTGAACTTTTCACGACCAAGGTCTTGGCGAGTGATGTTCTCACGGGCCAGTTGGCGCTCAACCACCATTTGCGTGGCGATACCTGCATGGTCGGTACCTACCTGCCAAAGGGCTTTTTTGCCCAGCATTCGGTTGTAACGAATGAGAGCATCCATAATGGCATTCTGGAAGCCATGTCCCATATGCAGTCGGCCAGTCACATTGGGAGGGGGAATGACGATGGAGTAAGCATCACCTTGTCCTTGAGGCGTGAAATAGCCTTTTTCTTCCCATTGTTTGTACCAGTGGCTTTCGATCTGATGTGGTTGGTAAGTCTTGTCCATTGAATGCTGCAACTATGATTTCTAGTGGGTTTGAAAGTGATCGTTGAGTATAACGCAGTTTGGGTGTTTGGGGCTTGCCGATTGATGGGGAAATTACGTATGAGTTTGAGTGCTTCGTAGTGCGAGTCTGGTGCTGGCTTCAGAATCGCAGGACTCGCCGTGAACCCGTCCGTGGGGGCTCAACAGCCGCATCCTTGCGGCTGATGGTCCTTCGATCCTGAATCCAACACCAGCCTCTGGACTTGTGGAAGGTTTGGCGATCGGTGGTAGTGGGTGTGCTTCGTAGTGCGAGTCTGGTGCAGGCTTCAGAATCGCAGGACTCGCCGTGAACCCGTCCGTGGGGGCTCAGCAGCCGCATCCCTGCGGCTGATGGTCCTTCGACTCTGAAGCCTGCGCCAGCCTCTGGACTTGTGGAAGGTTTGGCGGAGTGCGGGTCTGGTGCTGGCTTCAGAATCGCAGGACTCGCTGTGAACCCGTCCGTGGGGGCTCAACAGCCGCATCCTTGCGGCTGATGGTCCTTCGATCCTGAATCCAGCACCAGCCTCTGGACTTGAGGGAAGTTTGGCGACGGGTTTCTTTAAGCATGCGGACTTTTAGTTTAACGAGAAGATTTAAGGGGTGAGTTCACTGATAAGTCTCTGCATTGATGCTGAGCTTAAGGACAAAGTGAGAGGGCTTCGAATAGATTTTAGGGTTTCAGCGATATTGAAGAGTGCGACATCGTGCGAGTTTAGCGTTAAGTTTAGGGGCCCAGGACCATCAGCCGCAGGGATGCGGCTGCTGAGTGAAACAAGACTAGATAAACTCACACTGGAAACCAAGATAACTGGACTATTCGGGATGAAACCGGACAGTTCTGGATGACTATATTGAAACCGAGTTGCACCTCATGAAACTCAACAAGCAACGGGTAAAGTCTCTGTCTCTTCACGAATTATGAGGCTTTCGTTGTATATAAGTAGCTCACTTCCAACTTTAGCAGTATGTGCGCTATATGAAAGATTGAAGGCAATTCTTCTATATGATTCGTAAATCTCGTTAATCTGCTTGCAATTGTCGTATGACATTACCCACTTGAATCGACTCTCAATGCCTATAAATTTTGCCAACTTTACGTGGTCTTCGTGTTGATAGTGGTTCATGTATAGGCTGCTACCCTTTACGTAGTAGGGCGGGTCCAGATATACGAACACTTTAGAACTTTGGGGGTTTTTAGAAGCAATATCTTCGAGAAAGTCGATTGCATCTAGGTTGGTCACTGCAATGCGATCTCTATACAACTGTATTTTTTCAATCCTTTTTATCAGATCTTCCTTATTGAATCTCGCATCTAGCAACCACCGACCTTCTTGTCCGTACCCACCAATAGGGCCACTATTCATTAAAATCCCAGAACGGTTGCATCGATTAAGGAAGAATGTGGCAAAGCCCACTGCGAGACAAGATCGCGAACTTGGGTTGTCGTAAATCTTGCGTTGCTTGTGCCACTCCCCGATTGTGACGGGAGTTTTCTCAATTAACCTAATAAATTTTTCCGGAGTGTCTAGTACAGCCTTCCAAAAGCTATATACACATAAATCCGCATCATTAATTGCGATTGAACCTACATGCTCTGAAAAAAGCAATTTTAGCGCAGCACCAGCTCCGCCTGCATATGCTTCTGCATAAACCCCGTCCTGTAAACCATTGTCTTCGATGACCTCGGCTAGGAACTCATATAGTACGGATTTTCCGCCAGGGTACCTTAAAGGACTTGCGTATCGATTGTGCGAGTTATTCATTTTTCTTAGATACCGGCTCTACTAGAATCAAATCAAACACCTCTGACAGCGAGTCCCAAAATGCACGAAGCTGCTCTTCAGTTGGACTATACCTACGATTGTGAACATAGAAATCTAAAGTATCTGCAGAGAAGATGTTTGTGTCATTAAGTAATCTTCCAATGGCTTTTACCGTCAGTGGAGTAATGTCAATTTGGACATCTGAGCTTAACAGATAGCCTAGCATCTGTTTAAGAGTTGGTGCCCAATCATTGCCCTTTGGCCGATTCCCTGTTCTATGCTTAGCCAATAACCCATTTAGGAGTCCTGCTTGTTCTAAATAGTAGCCAACACACATCTCCAACAGGACTCTGAGCATAATACCACTCGAGTTTGGATGAGTAGCAACTTTAAGTTTTTTCAACTCATTAAACACATTGTTTATTCGTCGATCATTTAATTGGCATTTAACTCCAATAGGTATAACAGATTGACTTGTGCGAGTAGATTTTATCGATTTCTTGGCAGATGTCGCTGCTTTAACTTTCTGAGGTTCAGGGTCGCCAGTCAATGAGTGATATGTAAATGTACCTTTTCGTCTTAAGTTCGGTTTAGAGTCCTCGTCAAGCTCACTGATATATTTACTTATGCTATCTGCCTTGTTGTGAGTACGAGAGTCAACAGTGCCTGTGGCAATGTCAGTTACAATTTTCGCATAGCCCTTTTTAAACTCTTCTTGCTTTACCTTCCCAACAAGTAGGTTATCTTCATCAAACTCAATGCCAAGGAATTTCTGTGTTCCTGGTTGTGAGATAATTCGATTCAGAGTCGAAACTGGAAATTCGCGGCTATCATGAACCCGATCCTTTATCTCTTCTGGAAGATCTAAAGAACAGGCAACCATGTACATAACATAGACTTGAAGAAACGACTTTATTTGAGAGGGAGTGATTGAATATTGAGCTGAAAGTTCTTTTACAGATACCCCGTCGTCAAGCAGCTGTTTATAAAACTTAGCCTGCATTATTGGACTCCAGCTCTTAACCTGAGTGCTGGTGTGTTTGGCTAAAATCATGGGAGCAGCAGCTTCGCGACTAGGTGCAAACACCACTCTGACTGTCTTTATTAAGGATAGATCAACGCGATCAGATAGGCTTCTAAACTTTTTCTTATAACTCTGCGGCGCAGAATCTGGATTGACAAGTAGCTTTAGAGCAGTTAATCGCCTATTGCCTTCCAGAATTATTTTTTTATCTTCAATTACGACCCCAATCAACGCTTCCGTAGGGAAATACCCTTTCTCAACAATGCCCTTTGCTAGCTCATATACCTGATCGTACTCAAGCAGGTATTCGATTAATTTCCTCTGCGAGAGGTTCTCCTCAGCTTCCGCTATTCTTGGATTCAAGGGATCTAGTGAGAGGCTAGCAACAGATACATCTTTGGTTTTCCAATCATTGTAATTAATCATAGTTCTGGAGTTTCCCAATCGTCGGTTCAGTGGAAAAAGCGAATAGAATTGATCTATTGCCTTGTTTTACCTCTAATAAATAGCGCTTGTAGCTGTAAAAATTGCCCTTCTTCACAGAAAAACCGAACAATCCCCGCCCGTTTAATGGTGACGCATTATGAAACACAGTTGCAGAGAATGAAACTACAGACTAAAAATTGATACAGATACAAGTGGGAAGCACGTTCGGACCTCGGTCGGGCTGCTTTTACGCTGGAATCATCTCTACGGCTTTAAGTATTTGGAAAGTCATATCTGCTCTGATATGCATTTCAAATGGACTATAAGGGTCTGGCTTAGGTAGCGCAGTATCTAGCATCTCGGTGACTCGCCGTGAACCCATCTGTCGAGTAGCCTTTACAATTAATTGTTAAGAAAAAGGGCCAACATCAATTTGATGCTGGCCCTTAAATTTTTCACAACTTTTTAGCTACAGCGTATTTTTGCTATCAAGTGTGAATGTTCCAGAAAACTCACCATTTACGTCGTATGAGTATGTGCCAGCATCCAATCCGTAAACCGGTAGAGGAATAGTTTCGCTGTACGGTGTTAAGGATTGTCCACATACAATTTCACCAGGCGGTAATTTATCAACTTCGTAATAGGCAATTAAGTTGAATGCACTACCACCTAACACGGTACTAACTCTACCAAACCCATTACAACCAGTAATTGAGCCAGATATTTTCAGAAAGACTTGCACTGGCATTGAGCTGCTTTTAATCAACTCAACCTGGCCAATTTGTTTAATTGGGATCCCTTCATAAAGCTCAGAGACCCGCCAAAGATTTTCACCAGCAGCCTCGATCACTACATCTTGAAAGAAACCAGGCTTTCCATCTGCGTCAACAGCCGGTAGCAACAACTTCCCTGTGGAATACTCAGGTGATTCGGCAGCAAACGATGTAACTGTAGCTATTGATACAATTCCAAGAAAAAGAATGCTTTTGATTGTCAAAATATATCTCCTTTTAAATTAACTTCCTTTTAACGAATCTAGAATTTATCACTCGCCTACCATTGTTGCCAAATAAATCGTGAAGTTGCACCTATAAGTGTGCCTCCTCCTATTTCTGTTACTGTACCTGTAGACCCAGATGATTTAAAAGAAGCATATTTTGTCGCAGTACTTAAAGTCGCGCAATCTGTCCCGGATGCCTCACAGACCACGGCCATAATACCAGCTACATACGGTGCGGAAAACGAAGTTCCATTCTTCGATGTGCCACTACCATACATATCCATTACAGCAACGTTTTCTCCAGGGGCGAAAGTAGCTATATTGGTACCAGTGCGAGAAAAATACCATTTGGGATCGTAAGTAGTCGTAGGAGCGGACGTAGCGCCAACTACAAATGTATCTGCCAACGCTGTTGGTGAGTAGTCAGCTGTGTTACACCCATCGTTACCAGCAGCCACCACATTTAGCATGTCCGCAGCGTATGTGGCACCAAATGCATTTTCTAGGGCAACACTGTACACTGGTGAACAAACCCCTAGTGGATCACTTAGCCCGTTACTCCAATTAATAATGGTTCCTGGATCTTCATTTGTAGCTAACCAGTTAAGTGCGTCAACTGAAGTGCTTATATACGAACTTTTGGTACAACCATCTACTGTATCAATGGTAATTTTTGCAATTACTACTGTTGCGCCTTTTGCCACCCCGTGAGTTGCTCCAGCAGCAACGCTTGCAACTGAGCTCCCGTGACCATGACAATCATTACCACTCAATCCCATATAGTCGTAAACGACAGAGGCACGGGAACCAAACTCAGCGATCACTCCGGAAAGAGAAACACTTAGGCCAGAGTCTAAAACGTAGATTGTCTGTCCAGCTCCAGTGTAGGAGTAGTTGTAAGTTGAATCTGGAGTCCCTGGGCCAGATTCGTCGAGTCTGTCTAGCCCCCAACCCGGACTATATTGAGTAGCCTGGCCAGATGCGATAATGTCTTGTTCAACATAAAGCACTCTTGGGTCTTTTTCTAACCTAAGCGCTTCCTCTCTAGTCGCCGAAATATAAATTGTGTTCAAAGTGTCATAGATCGATAACACCTCACCTTTAAGGCCAATTCGCTCTGCAATCTCTTGCCCACTCTGGCCTGACGAGTGTTGACCAAAAGGTACTTTTTCTTTGAGATCAAAATTCGGAAGATCAACAATCCTTTCTTCAGCGCTGTTTGGGTATTCGAATCCTACGAAGTACCGGTCTTTAACATAGGTATCGGGAAATTTATCTGAAGGGTCTTCAATCGAAAGTTCACTAGCAATTGTACCTGATCCTACTATACAGCTGACGCTTGCGACTAAAGCGAATATACATTTCTTAATCATTTTAACTTACTCCATGTTGGTGGTTTTTGTTCAAGACATTTTTATACCACCAAGTTAGCGGGATGCAATATGGACAAATTCCTACAAAGCGCCAGCCCGTCGATATATCGAGGTATATTCGGGCCAAACCGAGGTCTTGGCGTAGATAATTGGGTGTAGATCAGCGCTATTTGAACTATTGTCACGCGCCCATTTGCTAATTCATCAGGCACAGCTGTAGCCGGTACTTTCACCGAGGTTTGCAGGTCAGGGGCTACTTCAATGGTTGCGTTTGGCGGGAAGAACGGGAAGTGGCTTGGCGGCTTGGTAAAATCTGCGACCTTGCATGGATTTTCCGTGAGTTCTGTAGGTGGCGATCCTAAAGTAGAGTTTGGTGGGGGGCTCGTTGGTAATGACTATTCTAGCGCTCAGTTAACTCCTAGCCATGGGTTGTATGATTTTCCCACTAGTGGACTGTTAGGCGAAAAAACAAGAGGTACGTTATCAGCTGGATATCCCAATTCTTACTTTGCGGGAGGCGGGTGGGATATGGGGGATTACGTGGTGCAAAGAAATGGCTCGGGCGACAAAATTAGTCCTTCCGCACGCTGGGGTATGAATTCAATCATGCAGTCGAATCCCTATATGACGGTAGTTAATAAGCAGAGGGTCATCTAATGAAAAAGGTCACCGCTGGAGAAAACGTATTCGGCCCATTCAAGCAGGTTTCAGTGCTCTCTGCGGCCTTACTATGTGATGGCAGCACGTTCCCATTCACGGTGATCGGCGAGTACACCATCAGTGATGTTGAAGAAGGTGACTTCTTGCCACCACAGTTATCGAACTCAGACCTCGATGGCATTTGGGAGGATATAAAGAAGTTGCGTGACCACAAGAATCAATTTGGCGGGTTCCCGGTAGCAGGTAAGTGGTTCCATTCGGACACTTTTTCTAGAACTCAGCAAATCGGGCTTGTGATGATGGGGGTGAATATACCGGTTGGACTGAAATGGAAAACCATGGATGGCTCGAAAGTAGATATGACGCCTACCCTTGCTGGACAGATATTTACATCAGCAGCAACGCAAGATTCAGCATTGTTTGCCTACGCTGAAAGTTTAATTGCCCAGGTACTCGCATCAACTGATCCGCGCTCGATAGATATTAAGGCTGGCTGGCCACTGGTATTCGGAGACTGAAATGCAACTAGCTTTTTACAAAGGAGGCAAACGCTTGTTCGACCGGATGGTGCAATGGTGGACTAGATCTTCCTACAGTCATTGCGAACTTGTTCTCAGTTACCAATTGGACAGTGGTGAGGCTGAATGTGCTTCCTCGAGCAAGCTTGATGGGGGAGTACGGATTAAGCTGATCGATCTCTCACCTGATCGATGGGATCTGGTGGATCTGCCTTTTACAGACGAGGCTGCTGCGCGGGATTGGTTTCTGCTTCATCTAGGTGAGGATTATGACGTAAAAGGTCTGATTGGCTTCGTTGGGCCTATCGAGGGCAGGAGTAAGAAGTGGTTTTGCTCTGAAGCCTGTGCGGCAGCTCTCGGCTATAAAGATCCTTGGAGATACTCGCCAGCGATGCTGGCTGCTAGACATGACATGGTAGGTTCAGTTATTAAGAGGGCTTAGAGAGTTTCATCTGTGATAATATCGTTTCATCTAGTGAAACTCAGTCTAAAGTGCATTTATCAGGTTTTTGGCAGCCATTTATCGCGCGCCGCATCAGCTGAGCCCCCAAGGATGGGTTCACGGCGAGTCCTGTGACCCTAAACTTAACGCTAGACTCAAAGGCTGGCACAATACCCAACGATGCCCCCCGTATTGATAGCCGGGGTCGCAACGAAGTGCCGATTAAGCTTTTTGACGTCGTAAGTACTCTACTAATAATGGGACTGGACGGCCCGTTGCGCCTTTTTGTGCGCCTGACATCCACGCCGTTCCCGCGATATCCAAATGCGCCCAATGATACTTTTTCGTGAAGCGCGATAAGAAACATGCCGCTGTGATTGTGCCTGCTCTTGGCCCACCAATATTCGCGATGTCTGCAAAATTACTTTCTAGCAATGGCTGGTACTCATCCCACAGCGGTAGCTGCCATGCAAAATCTAAAGTGTCTTGGCTGATGCTGAGCAGCTCGTCCGCTAATGGCTGGTGGGTGCTCAGTAATGCCGTAGTTTGGTCTCCGAACGTTGCGACTGCGGCGCCTGTGAGAGTCGCGATATCGATAACGGTTTTCGGTTTGAAGCGCTCTACGTAAGTGAGTGCGTCGCACAATACCAAACGTCCTTCTGCATCAGTGTTCAATACTTCGATAGTTTGACCTGACATGCTGGTCACGATATCGCCAGGCTTGGTAGCAGTGCTGCTCGGCATGTTTTCGGCGGCAGCGACTACGGCAACAACATTGATTTTTAGGCCAAGCTCGGCCACAGCGTTCATCGTGCCTATAACACTTGCGGCGCCACACATATCGTATTTCATTTCGTCCATTCCCGCGCCGCCTTTGAGGCTGATGCCGCCGGTGTCGAATGTGATGCCTTTTCCGACGAGCACATAGGGCTGGCTAGTGGCTTTGGCGTTGCCTTTGTATTCCATGACGATCAGTTTGGCTTCTTCTTTAGAGCCCGCGCTGACCGAGAGTAAAGAGCCCATGCCTAGGCGTTCCATCTGTTTTTCAGAAAGGATCTTCGTGCTAATAGATTTGTATTTTCCCGCGAGTTTGCTGGCGGTGTTGGCAAGATACGTGGGGGTACAGATATTGCCAGGTAGATTGCCAAGCTCTTTGGCAATGTTCATGCCTAGGCCAATAGCGGTGCCAGCTTTCAAGGCTTCTGTCATGGCTTTTTTCTGGGCGCCTTTAGGCGTGCTAAGGCTTACAGTCGACAGAGAGTAGGCAGGCTTCTTCTTGCTCTTAGTCGCGTCATATTGATAGTTGGCGTTTTCACACTCTTGTACCAATAAAGTGACTGCCCATGAAGCATCACGGTCTTTGACGGGCAGTTC
This sequence comes from Gammaproteobacteria bacterium, assembly GCA_051252515.1. Classification (GTDB taxonomy): domain Bacteria; phylum Pseudomonadota; class Gammaproteobacteria; order Pseudomonadales; family Pseudohongiellaceae; genus UBA5078. Next base: position 235,841 of record JBPOFS010000004.1, on the reverse strand, counting down.
TGCTAGGGTGAATACTGCATTTTTGGCGTTTGCTTTTAGAAGCGCCTTGATCGCGCCGGTAACGATCTTGCGATAGGCACGGGCATCGAGTGCTCTTTCTTCGCCACAGCCGACCAATAACAGACGTTTTGCTTTGCCTGCAGAGGGATGCACGATTAGGGCCTCACCAATTTTGCCGCTGATATCCCCTGTTGCCACAATGCGGCTAATGTCCTTGCCAGTCGCTTTGTCCAGATCACTCGCCTGTGCGGTAAGTTTGCCTTTTGTCCAAACACCAACGACAAGGCAATCTGTGGCTTTAGAGGCGGGGTTCGTGCTGAGCAATGCGTATTTCATGTGGCAAGTCCCTTCTTGAAAATTGGAAGTAAGTAATGAGGTGCATGTTGCAACCTATGTGTCCAATGCTAGGGAGTTTCCCCCCCCTGCGCAATAGCTAGCGGTTATCGAGGGCTTAAGGACTGTTTTCACTGATGTTGCGAGAGCCGTAAATCCTAAAGAGGTGTACATCTATACGTGTGCTGATTAGAATTGGCGGCCTCAAATTGACGGTGTGTCCTTGTGGTTTAAGGGGGCGGCACTGTCCATCAGTAGCAAGCGTTATAGCAAATACACGGTGAAATCATGTCACGCGTTAAGATCACGATGCCCGAGCAGTTCCTATTCTCCTTACAGCGCGCAGTAGGGATTAGTGACCTCAACTATGCCCGACACCTAGACAGTGTCTCGATGGTGCGCATTGTGCATGAGGCTCGCTTGCAGTTTCTCGCAGGTTTGGGGTTTACGGAGGCCAATATCTTTGGTTTAGGGATGGTCGTGACTGACCTTGCCGTAGATTATCAATCTGAGTCTTTTGCCAACGATGTGTTGAATATAGAAGTAGGCGTTGGTCGGTTTAATCGCTATGGTTGTGATATCTATTTTCAAATTACCAACACGGCGTTAGATCGAGTTGTTTGTAATGCTAAAACCGGAGTCGTTTTCTTCGATTTCGATAAGCATAAAATCGCTTTAGTCCCGAAGGCATTTCGTGAAATGTTGGAAAGTTCAGAGCAAGACACTGATTGATTCATACAGCACTGACTAGTGTCGAGGGTATTATCTAAGAGTGATTATTTTCCGCTATTTAACTCGACAGATATTCCAGGTCATGAGTGCCGTTACGCTCATCCTTTTAGTTGTCATTATGATTTCGCGATTTCTTGGCTACTTGGGTCAAGCGGTGGCTGGCGAAATATCTTCCGACATTCTGTTGCGCCTCATGGTGTTTCGTTTACCCGACTTTCTTCTCGTGATAATTCCCTTTGCCTTATTTTTAGGCATTCTATTAGCCTATGGCCGGATGTACTCTGAAAACGAGATGACGGTGCTTAGTGCATGTGGCTATAGCCAAAAACGTTTAACCCTTAGCACTGTTGTTAGCGCCTCATTTCTGTCCGTTGTCATGGGGGTAATGAGCTTGCAAATAGCGCCAATGGGATTACAAAACACTGAGCGCTTACTAGAGAGCCAAGATGAATTAACAGAGCTTGATCTCATTGTGGCTGGGCAGTTCCAACGCTTTGACGGAGGGCTTCGCACGACCTATGCCGAGTCGATCAATACTGGTGCCAATGGCCGCTTGCTCAATAATACCTTTGTCGCATGGCGCCGTGCCGATGCGCTTGCACAAGAGCAAGGACTGCGTGTGATCTTGTCGGAAACGGCACGCCCGATTATTGATGAGGCTAGCGGTCGCCGCTTTATGCTGCTTGAGAACGGGGTGTTATATGAAGGGGTGCCAGGGCAAGCGGATTACCTTGTGACCCAGTTCGATGAGCAAGCGATTCTAATGCCAGAGCCTGAGCGGATCACAGAGGTCACGCGTGAGAAGTCGATGCCGACTAGCACGTTATGGAACTCTCCCGATCCAGCGCACCAAGCTGAGTTGCAATGGCGTCTTTCAGTGATACTCATGATTCCTATTTTGACACTGGTTGCCGTGCCATTGAGCAAGGTGGAGCCGCGGCGTGGTCGCTTTAGCAAATTATTGCCCGCAAGCGTGTTGTTCGCGCTTTACTATGTGGCGTTGCAAATGGCGATGACATTGATTGAAGATGAGGCGGTTCCTGTTGCTGTGGGTCTTTGGTGGGTACATGGCATATTCCTAGCCTTTGGTTTGTTTCTGCTTTATGGCCCTAAATTGAGACGTCCTGCGCGCCGGGCCGCGAGGGTGAACGCATGAGAAAAATAGATGCGCATATCCGCAATAGCGTGCTGTTGTCGATGTTAGTAGTGATGGGGCTTACCTTTAGTCTGGACTTTATTTTTACGCTGACGGACGAGTTAGGCCGAGGTGTCGATGGCTATAGTGCGACGGATGCACTTATTTATACGCTGCGAATAATGCCGACCGGTATATACGAGATGCTGCCTTTCTCTGCACTGGGAGGAGCTTTGATCGGTTTGGGCTTGTTGGCATCGCATAATGAATTAGTGGTGATTCAAGCCGCTGGGGTAAGCACGTGGCGTATCGTTGGTGCGGTCATGAAGCCTACTGTAGCGGTCATGGTTATTAGTTTGTTGTTAGGGGAGTACGTGGCACCTCGGTTACAGCAGACCGCTCAAAGTGAGCTGGCGATGATTCAAAGTGGTGGTTTGGCATTGAACTCATCACGTGGAGAATGGCGAAAAATAGGCAACGAGTTTATTCATATCAATGTCATCTTGCCTGGTGGCTCTGAGTTGCAAGGTGTGACTCGTTACACGTTGAATGAGCAACGCCGACTGAGGACTAGCAGTTTTGCCAGCAGTGCGACTTACCTAGAAGATGAGCAAGGGTATTTTTGGCGTCTAAACTCGGTATCAGAAACAGAGTTCGGTAATGGAGAGATCGCCGTTAATCAATACGAGAGTTATGACTGGCGTGTCGATTTGTCTCCTGAATTGTTAAGCGTTTTGCTTGTGGAGCCTGAGCGACAATCGATATCGGGTTTGTATCAGTTTGCAGAGTATTTCAGAGAAGAGGGGTTGGAAAGCGATACGTATTTCTTAGCGTTCTGGAAGAAGCTCTTGCAACCATTGGCAACGGCTTCGCTAGTGCTAGTAGCCATTTCTTTTGTGTTTGGACCTCTGCGCTCTGTGACTATGGGGGCTCGTGTTTTCATGGCTATTGGAATTGGCCTTGCTTTCACAATTGCCCAAAGAGTACTTGGCCCTGCCAGTTTATTGTATGGTTTTAGCCCGATTATAGCGGTGATGATTCCGATTGCCATTTGCGGCATATCGGGAGTGTTGCTAATCCGTAGGGTGTAATCAGAAGTTTCTGGCGCCTTTAGCAACCACTACCACCTGAGTGCCAGAAAGTATGTCGTGAATGGCATTGCCATGTTTGTCGATGTACATCCACAGATAGCCGACTCCGAGACAGAAAAACGAAGGCCATGCCAATACAAAGCGCAAGATCGCCTGCTTAGGGCTCATGAGTTGACCAGAAGCATTAACCGCTTTAATTCTCCAAGCGATCATTCCTAGAGTTTGTCCTGTACGCAGCCAGAACCACATATAGAATCCAGCAGCACTCGCGACTTCTCCTATAAAGAGAATGGCTCCGATGATTGGGTCTGTTTGTACTTGTCCGTCGATCAGCTGGTTGGTGTCTGGGCCGACAATAAACTGCATGCCAAACCCAAGCGCCATCCAAATCGCCGCCACAAGAAAGGCGTCGTAAAGCAGTGCAGCGAGACGTCGCAGCAATCCAGCGGTTGGAGCATCTTGCTCTTCGTTTGTTGCAATCGTCTCGCTCATTTTTCTTAGAGTTCCTTAACAGCTTGAATAAGTTCGTTCACGGCTTTTTGTCCGTCACCAAACAACATGCGTGTGTTATCGAGAACGAATAATGGGTTTTCAACGCCAGAGAATCCAGTGCCACGACCGCGTTTAATCACAATCACGTTTTCAGATTCTTCGGCGTTCAAAATAGGCATCCCAAATAAGGGGCTGCTTGGGTCTTTCTTGGCCGAGGGGTTTACGACATCGTTGGCGCCAATCACGAGTGAAACCGTGGTGTTGCCGAAGTCTGCGTTGATATCTTCCATGTCGTAAATCATGTCGTAAGGAACGCCAGCTTCAGCAAGCAGTACGTTCATATGACCGGGCATGCGGCCTGCCACTGGGTGAATAGCGAACTTCACTTTCACGCCTTTTTCCGTGAGCAGTTGGGTCAGCTCCCACACTTTATGCTGCGCTTGTGCTACTGCCATTCCGTAGCCTGGGATGATAACGACTTGGTTCGCATAGGCCATCATAATGCCGACGTCTTGAGCTTGAACCTCTTTCATGGTGCCGCCACTTGCATCGCTTTGACCTTCAGCGGCTGCAGCTGTGCCAAAGCCACTAAAGAAGACGTTGCTGACAGAGCGGTTCATCGCCTTAGCCATCAAGTGTGTGAGCAAGCTGCCTGCGGAGCCTACGACGGTCCCTGCAATAATCATCGCCGCATTGCCTAATACATAGCCTTCAAACCCTACTGCTAAGCCTGTGAGCGCATTGAATAGGGAGATGATTACGGGCATGTCCGCTCCGCCTACTGGTACGGTGATAAACACCCCTAAAACCAAGGCAAGACCAAAGAACACGATGATCGGCATTAATGCGTTAGTGAAGTAAACAGACACTGCAAACCCTACTAGCACAAGCGCAAGAATCAGGTTAATGACCTGTTGCTTAGGCAGCAGCTTGTTAGTGTTAAGCCTACCATCGAGTTTTGCCCACGCGATGATAGAGCCACTAAAAGCAATGGTGCCAATGATGGCGCCTAGGATGGCTAGGATGGTGATGTCGACACCCATCGCTTGCGCGATAGTGGTGGGACCAGTGCCTGATGCCACTTCGCCTTGGGCCTTGAGTAACTCGACTGCCGCAATGGTCGCTGCCGCGCCGCCGCCCATGCCGTTATACATCGCGATCATCTGCGGCATATCGGTCATGGCGACTTTCTTGCCAGACACGTAGGCGTAACCGCCACCAATGGCGATAGCGACAATAATAAGGATGTAGTTAGTCATGGCCTGTGGGTTTTCGGTCAACTCATGAGACATGAACGTCACAAGTGTTGCCAAGACCATGCCGGCCCCTGCCCATTGAATGCCGCGTCTTGCAGTCACAGGAGAACTCATTTGCTTGAGTCCTAGAATGAACAAAACGGCTGCTAAAAAATAACTCGCTTGTATAAGGAGGTCCATTTATTTTGCCTCCTGTTTATCGGCTTTTTTATCACTAGGTTTGAACATTTCTAACATGCGTTCTGTAACGACATAGCCGCCAACTGCATTGCCCGCTGCCAATAATACGGCAACAAAACCGATCGCTTGTTGTGTCGTGTTCTCGGCGATGCCAAGAGCGATCATCGCGCCAACTAATACAATGCCGTGCACGAAGTTCGAGCCAGACATCAAGGGTGTGTGCAAAATGACGGGGACTTTGCTGATAATCTCGTAGCCAGTAAATGCGGCGAGCATAAATATATAAAGCGCTGCTAATCCTTCAATCATTGTGCACCTCCTGCAATTTTTTCTTTAATTTGAGCATTCACGATTTCACCTTGATGGGTGATGAGGCTGTCTTTCAAGATTTGATCTTCCAAATCGATGTTCAGCGCTTCGTCCTTAATCATAAGGCTCACTAGGTTGAGAAGGTTCTTTGCGTACAATTCACTCGCGTGACCACTCACAGTGCTCGGGACATTTAATGGCCCGTAAATTTTGACGCGTTGGTGCAATACGGTTTCACCGGCTTTGGTCAGCGCACAGTTGCCACCACCTTCGGCGGCGAGGTCGACAATCACTGATCCGCCTTTCATGCGTTCTACCATTTCTGTAGTAATGATTTTGGGAGAAGGGCGGCCGGGAATTGCGGCTGTCGTAATGACGACATCAGCGGCAGCCACATGATTGGCAAGAATTGCTTGTTGTTGTGCACGTTCTTCATCGGTGAGTTCGCGTGCATAGCCACCAGCGCCCTCGGCTTTGATGTCGATATCGACGAATTTGGCACCAAGGGATTCCACCTGGTCTTTAACGGCAGCTCGCACATCGTAGCCTTCTACGATCGCGCCAAGTCGGCGTGCGGTCGCAATGGCCTGCAGTCCAGCAACCCCTGCGCCAATGATCAACACTTTAGAAGGGCGTACTGTGCCCGCGGCGGTTGTCAGCATAGGGAAAAACTTACCCAGCATGGTACTCGCGATAAGAACCGCTTTATAGCCGGCGATCGACGCTTGCGAGGATAGGGCGTCCATTGCTTGTGCGCGTGAGATGCGTGGAATCATCTCTACAGAAAATGCGGAGATGTTTTTCTCCTGCAAAGCCTTGAAGCGCTGTATATCGGAATAGGGGTTTAAATAGCCAATCAAAACACAGCCAGGCTTCAGCTTGGCCATTTGTGCTTCTTCTGGTGGGTTAACGGTCAAAACTATGTCTGCATTTGCGTACAAGGCATCGACGTCCGTCACGATTTCGACGCCAACATAGTCGGCATCGGCGTGACCAGCGGCCTCTCCTGCGCCACTCTCTATGCTGATAGCGACACCCAGTGTAAGTAATCGTTTGGCGACATCGGGCACTAGTGCAACCCTTTGTTCTCCATCCCTTATTTCTTTTGCAACGCTTATTCTTATTGTCATAGGTAGATCCTTACATCACCGTCTCAAAAAGTGGAGGCATTATACCCGTTTACATAAACGGGTGTAATGAATGCTTGGGTTTGCTTGGGGCTTAATTTTCAGGAGTGGCAGGCGTGCTTAAGTCCAAAGTCATATCTTCAGGATCTTCCTGGACTGGAGCAGCAGGGGGGGGTGTAGTCGTGGGAGTGGTAGGGGCAGAATTGAGCAATTGCTGGCGAATGGCATTAATGTCCGATGATAAGTTACGGGCTGTATCTAATGCCTCTTGGCCAGCTTCAAGTTTAGCGTAGTAGTCTGGGTCTACCTCTGTGATGGCGATGACTCGATTGAAAGTACTTTTAGCATTGCGTTTGCACAATATGGTGAAAGTAGGTTCTTCATAGATGGTGCGATACTCGTTCAATCGAGCGTACAGTACGTCAGTACAGTCCTCATCAGTTAGCGCTAGGTCTACCGCCATTTGTAAGAATGGGCGTAAATTAGAGGCGCTGGCAGGAAGCCAAAGACGTTCAGATCGAGTATCCGCAGCGTGTGCTGTGCTTGTCAGGGCGGCAATGACAAGTATGGTGGCGATAAATGGCAAACGGAGGCAATTAAAATAGTTCATTATGGTGTTATCGGCTCTTTGGTGAATGACTAAAGGCATTGTCGCCTTTGGTCCCACAAATGTGAAGAGATCTGCGATGAAATGCCTTTGGCTTGCGGGCTTATGGCGCCACGCATTATTTGCTAGAATCGGCTCCCTCTTTAGCTTACTAGCCACTACATGACGACAGACTTATGAGTAGTAATAGCACAGTTCGGCATATCAAACTCCTCGACACCACTTTACGTGATGGTGAACAGACCCAAGGCGTCTCTTTTGCAGGGAAGGAAAAACTGAATATTGCGAGAGCCCTTTTGCAAGCGTTGAAGGTTGATCGTATTGAGGTGGCATCGGCTCGGGTTTCTGACGGTGAGAAACAAGCCGTGATCGATATCAATGCTTGGGCTGCCAAAGAAGGGTATCTCGACAAGGTCGAGGTGCTTGGGTTCGTTGATCACAAGATGAGTGTGAACTGGGTAGTCGAGACCGGTGGTCGAGTCATTAATCTATTAGCCAAGGGCAGTGAAAAGCATTGCCGTGAGCAATTAGGGCGCACCCTAGAGCAACATGTAGAAGATATTCATCGCACCGTGAACTATGCCCATGAGTGCGGACTAAGAGTGAACATGTATTTAGAAGACTGGTCCAACGGCTATAAAGACAGCCCCGACTATGTTTATGCCATGCTTGAAGCCTGCAAAGACTTTGGGATTGCTGATTTCATGCTGCCCGATACCTTAGGCGTCATGACGCCAGACGAGGTGAGCACGGCGTTAGGGGATATGATTCAGCGTTTTCCTGACTGTGAGTTCGATTTTCACCCCCACAATGATTATGGCTTGGCGACAGCGAACGTCATGGCGGCAGTAAAAGCTGGTATTAACACGATTCATTGCACGGTTAACTGTTTGGGCGAGCGGGCAGGTAATGCTTCCTTGGCCGAAGTGGCTGTGGTGTTGAAAGACAAAATGGGTGTTTCTCTTTCTATCGATGAAACACGCATAGGGCTGTTGAGCCGAATGGTGGAAAACTTCTCGGGTAAGTGGGTAGCGGCGAACGCTCCGATTGTGGGCGCCGATGTATTCACTCAAACCGCTGGTATCCATGCCGATGGTGATCAAAAAGGCGGTTTGTATATTACGGCCTTACGTCCTGAACGCTTTGCTCGTAAGCGAGTTTACGCACTTGGTAAAATGAGTGGTAAAGCCTCGCTTGCCAATAACCTAGAAGAGCTGGGTCTTAGCCTTTCCACCGAGGATCAACGCAAAGTTCTGCAACGGATTGTGTCGCTTGGCGATTCCAAAGAAGTGATCACCGTGGATGACTTGCCGTTTATCATTGCGGACGTGCTTGAGAGCCGCGAGTATCAATACACGCAACTGCTCAACTGCTATATCAACAGTGGCTTGGATGTAGAGAGTACGGCGAGCGTCCGTGTTGAAATAGATGGCAAAGAGTACAGCGGTTCTGGATCAGGTAATGGCGGATTTGCGGCCTTTATGGATGCCATGGGTCGAATTCTCAAAGCACGAAAATTCAAAATGCCTGATCTACTCGATTACGAGGTGCATATTCCGCGCGGGGGCAATACCAGCGCCTTGACCGAATGTATTATTACGTGGAGTGGAGAACAGCGGGATTTAAAGACTCGCGGTGTTGATTCTAATCAAGTGCTCGCGGCAGTAAAGGCTACCTTGCGCATGATTAATATCAAGATGCATGCTCGTACAGAGAGCGAGATAAAGGGAGCCTAAGGCAGGCGTTGCCGCCTTAGGCTAACTCGCTAGTGGTGGTTGCTTAGGCAACCACTGGTAGCTTCTTAAGCTCTGCCACTACTAGATCCCCGAAAGACTGCGTATCAATCATTTTTACGCCAGCACCGGGCTTAGACAAGTCTGCCGTTGAGAAACCTTGTGCAAACACGCTTTGCATAGCGTGCCAGACATTCTTCGCTTCCTGATCCATTCCGAAACTCATCTCTAGCATCATCGCAACAGACCCAATCATAGAATAGGGGTTAGCGATGTTCTTGCCAGCAATATCCGGAGCAGAGCCGTGCGATGGTTCGTAGTAGGCTTTGTCATCGCCTAGGCATGCAGAAGGCATTAGGCCGAGAGAGCCTAGAATGCCGCCCCCTTGGTCGCTCAAAATATCGCCAAACATGTTTTCCATGACCATGACGTCGAATTGGCTAGGGTTGAGGCATAGGTATGTAGCGGCGGCATCGACAAGAATGTTGATGACTTTGACTTCTGGGTAGTCCTTGCTGACTTCATCCATGACTTCGTTCCAGAGCACGCTGGACTTCAATACATTGCTTTTATGGATGTTGTGCAGCACTTTCTTGCGCTTCATTGAAGTTTCGAAAGCCACTATCGCGATGCGTCTAATCTGCACTTCGTCATACTCTAGCGTTTCTTTAACATAACGGATGCCATCGGCATTGACGCCTGTCTCTTTCTCGCCGAAATACAAACCGCCCACCAACTCACGGATGATCATGATGTCGATGCCTTCGCCAATGACTTCTTCTTTCAGGGGAGAGAAGTGCGCTAGGCCTTTTGGCAGAAATACAGGGCGGAAGTTGGCATAAGTGTTATAGCGGCGTCGCAGTGGAAGCAGTGCGCCACGCTCAGGCTGCATGTCCACTGGGATCTTTTTAGAATCTTCATGGCTCAATCCGATCGGGCCTTTGAGGATTGCATCGGCAGCGTCGCAGATCGCTTTCGTTTGCTCTGGGAAAGGATCGCCACACTCAAAATACGCGCTTGCGCCAAATGGCGTGTGAATGAGTTCGAATTCGACGTCATTACGCTCTTCTACTAGTCGAAGAACTTTGACGGCTTCAACCATGATTTCTGGGCCAATGCCATCGCCATCAAGTAATGCAATTTTGTATTTGCTCATGAGATTCCTAAAAACTGAAAAAGGCTCAACGCCAGCGCCGAGCAAAAAATGGGGGAGTAATTTAACATGTGCTAAGGAGGGGGGACAAGGCGAGGCGCAGATTGGCCTCGCTTGGAATCTAGAACAGTACTGAAACCTGTCGAATAAAAATAACGGCTAAAATAGCGATGACTATGTATGTCATTGTATCGCTGACTTCTATGCCAAAGAATTTTTTGGGTTTTTGATCTTCATCATTGCCAGACATTCGTGGACCTCCACCTGCGAAATTGCGCACAATAGTACATAAAATGTGCCATTGTTGTCACCCGCTTTTAGGGGGGAAGACGCCAATTTTCGATTAAATATCATGAATTTGGCTGCGAGTTCGCGAACAGCTTAGGGTTTTGAGCGAGAAATCGCCAGTAATTACAGATATAGACAACGTCACTAGGAGACCCATGGCGCAATCTGAATACCAAAAAGTGCAGCTTGAGCGGAATCTAAAACGCTTCATGATCTTCCGGTTATTCTATTCGGCTCGATTCTATTACCCAGTCTTAACGATCTTGTTTCTTGATTATGGCTTGAGCCTTGAACAATTCGGAATACTCAATCTGGTGTGGGCACTCACCATTGTTCTTGCTGAGGTGCCCTCTGGAGCACTCGCCGATATCGTAGGGCGTAAGCGCTTGCTGATTTTTGCTGCCATTTTGATGGTAATCGAAATGAGTCTCTTAGTGTTGGTTCCCATTGGGAGTTCAGCCGTTTTGTTCTATGTGTTTCTCGCCAATCGTATTTGTTCGGGTTTGTCCGAAGCCGCCGCAAGTGGCGCGGACGAGGCGCTCGCTTATGATTCACTCAAAGCATTGGGGCGTGAAAATGAATGGGGTCATCTCTTAGAGGTCACCACACGTGTTGTGTCTATAGGTTTTTTTACGACGATGATCGTAGGAGCATTTGCCTATGACAGCGCAGTAGTCAATGGTGTTATTGCGACCCTCGATGCTCAGTGGCATGTCCCTGATGAAATAGTGATTCGATTACCGATAGTGTTGACGCTAATCACATCCCTTATTGTCTTGGGTACTACTCTGCGATTCTACGATATTGATAAAAATGTACAGGAGCAGGAATCTGCGCAGATTGCACAGAGTGGTAGTGCGGTGCGCGAGTCTTTTGTGCAGATCATCAAGGCTGGAAAATGGACTTTGAACCATCAGTTTATTTTGTTCGTGATTCTCACCGCATTAGCGTTAGATAGTGTGGCTCGCCAATTTGTAGTATTGGCGAGTGAGTATTATCGGGTGATCGATATCCCGATATCTTGGTATGGTTTTATCGGTGCCGGTATGGCGTTGTTGGGGATTGTTAATGCGCGTCTAGCGAGGCAGATGGCGACCCATCTATCACCGTTCTACAACTTCATCATTCTCTCCGCCATATTGCTGCTCTCGCTATGGGGGGTAAGTCACGCGATTCCGTATTGGGGGGTAGTGTTTGCGGTTGGGGTTTTCTTAATCATTGGGATGGTCCAGTTTCTTGCCAGTTATTACATCAATGCGGCCGTTAGCTCTAAAATTCGTGCAACAGTATTAAGCTTCAAGGGGCTAGCATTAAACCTGGGCCTAGGAGTCGCGAGTTTGTTGTATACGGCACTGGTGGGGTCTTTGCGATCTGGGCAAGATGCACGTCTGACAGACGACGCATTGCAACACTACGTGTTTGTAGAAGCGTTTAAGGGCTTTCCGCTTTATTACCTTGGCTTGTTCAGCATTATTATTTTGCTGGGTTATAGCCTTTACTCCAACCGAGACAGCTTCTTCAAGAAACCTGCGTAGAATACTAGGCATGTTAAAGGTTAGCCCCGGCTCTTCTTTGCTCACTTTAAGTGCTAGTTGCAAAATAAACGTGAAAAACTGTGCTTTCTAGGTGCATTTCCTTTTAGTTTTAGAAAATTATTCCTCAAATAATCATGCTGCTTTGTAGTGCGTCGAAATAAATTTATAGATTGAATAACAGAGAAATATCGCTACGTTCGTAGGAAGTGGCGATGAGAGCTGTCGAATATTTTAGTCTAGTAAAAGCCGTACTTAACTACATTTTCTACCGTTCAAATTCTAGAAGGTTTACGGCACAAGCACCGTTTTGGTGATGTGCTACATTGCCCGCCCTTGTTTAGGTCATCGCCAAGTCTGGCACGCTTCCTGCTATTTTCTTTGTTGAAATTCCCACTGTCTGAACCAGTATCTCGTCGTTGCTTTTGCATGTTGTTACGTGTTTGTTCAGACAATTTCAATTATAAAACTTAGCAGCAGCTTCAAAAGAACCTATCAAAGGAAAAATGATGCGAAAACTTACCAAGACTCACTCTAAACGCTACAGAATGAATACCCTTTCAGCAGCGATTTCGGTTGCACTACTTCCATTGGCCTCGCCCACCTTTGCACAAGAACCACAACTTGAAGAAGTCGTCGTAACGGGGTCGCGTATCACACGTTTTGAAGGTGACTACACCGCTCCCGTTCTTTCGTTAGATTCTGGGCAGATCGAAGCGTCTGGTAAAGTTAATATCGAGGACTACGTTAGTGAGGTCGCCTCTCTAATCGGTTCAAGCGGTTCTTATGAATCTGCCAACGGAAACTCTGGTACGCAAACAGGGATCAACGCGCTGAATATGCGTAACCTTGGTAGCAATCGTACACTTGTCTTGGTCAATGGTCGGCGACATGTAAGCTCTGTGGCCACTGGCGAGCCATTAGTGGACACCAACACTATCCCGACAGCCTTAGTCGAACGAGTGGACGTGCTAACCGGTGGTGCCTCCGCTGTCTACGGGGCGGACGCGGTATCGGGTGCTGTGAACTTTGTTTTGAAAGACGATTTTGAAGGGCTCTCCGTGCGCACTCAAGCCGGTATATCGAGTGAAGGTGATGCCGAAGAATCGATGGCCTCTGTAGTGTGGGGGGCTAACTTCGCCGACGGCGCCGGCAATGTAACTGCCAGCTTCGAATACCGCAAACAAGAAAGACTGCAAATATTTGAACGCGATTATGGTTTAGATGAGCGCGAATACATTGTGAATAACCCAGCAGAGTATCGTCAAACAGACGATCCTAATGTGCCTGATAAAATCGTAATGGGTGGTCGCACCTATATTTTCACCGCACCCGATGGTCGCTATGACATCGAAGGCTTTAACACGGCTACCGGACAAGATCTTGCTTTTGGCGATCTAATTTTGAACAGCAGTGGTGCTCCTTTCAATTTGGGTCAAGCTGTATCAGGCGCTCATATGATTGGTGGCGATGGTACACCAACACAGTTCTTCACCAGTCAGCTTTTGCCAGAGTCAGAAACCAACGCCATTAACTTGAATGCGCGCTATGACCTGAGCGATAAGGCCACTGTGTTCAGTGAGCTTAAATACTCGACGACCGATGCCGTTAATCCACGTTCGTCCTCTTTTACTTCTGTGCTTCAGCTCACGCTAGATAATCCATTTATTCCAGATGCATTCGATGATGTGCTTGCGAATATCCAAGATCCTACGATTAACTTGGCACGAGACGATCTCGAGCTGCGTTCATCAAACGACATTACTCGCGAAACGACTCGTATCGTTCTTGGTGTCCGTGGCGATTTGACTGATTGGCTCAATTACGAAGCCTCGTATAACCACGGGGTTACTGAAGTTGAAAACAGATTGTTAAACATGCGTCGAGAAGATCGATATTTTGCAGCGATGGACGCCGTCATTGATCCAAGTACAGGACAGGCGACTTGTCGTTCCAATTTGGATCCGTCTGCCGTACCGCCAATTGACGTCGTTGTATCATCCTATAACGCGGCAGTATGGGGTGATGGGATCAATGGCAGTTTCGAGCCTGGCGCTAATAGCGGCTGTGTCCCCTTTAATCCATTTGTAGATGGTACAGCAAGTTATTTCAGCCCTGGTGAGTATGACCCTAATAACCCTAACTCTGCAGCGATGGCTTTCATTGCCGGAGACGGGGTTCCTTTGGTGGACTACGGTAAGATTTCTCAGACTGTCTACAACGGCTACTTGGCTGGTAGTACTTCCGGAATTGGATTTGAACTACCTGCAGGACCAATCGACTTCGTAGTGGGCGGGGAGTACCGTGAAGAGCGTGTCTCCAATGATGTTGACTCGATTCGCAGCAACCCAAACGGTTTAACATCGTTGAATTTCGAGCGTGACAGTAAGTCCTCTTATGATGTGAAAGAGGTCTTTACGGAAGTGTCGGTCCCAATTTTTGAAGATCTTGGTCCTTTCATGCAAGCCCTTCGCATGGATGGCGCCTACCGATTCTCTGACTACTCTACTATTGGTGAGACTACTGCCTACAGTGTAGGGCTTAACTGGACTGTCAATGAGAGCGTCATTCTACGAGGCTCTTTCGGTTCGTCAGTGCGTGCACCTAACCTCGCGGAATTGTTCTCGCCTGATAATGAAGCATCTTACAGACCAGAGGATGTTTGTGAGCAAGCTAATCTGGGTAGCCAGTCTGCCAATACCATCGCCAACTGTGCGATAGCCTTGTCTGCGTTAGGAATTGATCCTGCCACTTTTGTTTCGGCTTCCCCTGTTGGTCGTCCTGGTATTAAAGGGGGCAACCCATTACTAGAGGAAGAAACGAGTGAAACTCAGACCTTAGGTGTGGTGTTTACGCCTACATTCCTGCCAGGTTTCGTGGCGGCCATCGACCTTTGGGATATCGAGTTGACGCAGGGTATTCTTTACCCAAGCGAAGATGAGATCGTGTCGCAGTGCTACGATTCGCCAACTTTGGACAACCCATTCTGTTCGCTCTTCTCACGTGCTCCTACTGGGATTGTCGGGGCGATTATCGATCTTGAACAACGCCCAGTTAACGTCAGTGCCTTGACCACGTCTGGTGTAGACTTCAGTGCTAACTACACTATGGGCTTGGGTGCCGATATGGGTTCGCTTTCTCTTGGACTGAACGGTAGCTATCTGAATGAGTTGAAAACCCAACCTACTGTTGCGCCTAAGCAAGTGGAAGAAGTTGGTTTGTTAACGACGTTACTTGGTCAACAAGCACCTGAGTGGGTTGTTAACTTCTCGGCAAACTGGGAACGTGGCCCGATCTCTGTTAACTACCGACTCCATCACCAGAGTGAGCTTTCGATTTATGAAGATGAAGAAATCGAACGTCAACCTGATATATCTGACTACATGCACACTGATGCGTTATTTGTGCATGATATCCAAGCGAACTATGACTTTAACAACGGTATAGATGTCTATATGGGGGTTAATAATGTCGCTGATAGACAGCCAGATCCGACTTATTTGAATACTCCTATTGGAGCAAAGGGGCGTTACTTCTACATGGGCTTAACGGCTAACTTCGAAGACATGAGTAATCTAAACCCATTTCGATAAGCGTTAGTTAGCTAACAAGGGTCAAGGATGAAACGACCAGATGTAGAGCAAGCAAAGAAAGATATAGGACTTTTAAGTCATGCGTTCGCCCGCAACCCGGGCGACCTTGATATCGGACTGATGCTTGGCTCTGTGCTTTATAAGGCAGGGGATTACACTGGTTCCGCCTCGGTACTGAATACCGTACTTGGGCGGCATCCTGACCACTCTCAAACATTATTACTATTGGCACGTGCGCTAGCTCGATCGGGTAATATTGCCGATGCTCTCAAAGTGTTTGCCCACGCTCAACTGATAGACCCCGATGACCCTCAAGCTTCACAAGTGGCTGCTGCGCTAGCGGCACAGGTGATGGATTGGGCGGCCCTATTACGAATCGCCAGTACCTGGACTCAATTACACCCCACCTCACTAGAGGCTTGGCAAGCGTTATCACGAGCACACTTCGAAGAGTCTCGCTTTAGTGAAGCGATTGCAGCTTTTGATCCAGTATTGAAGCTCGAACCTAATAACGCGACACACTTAGTGAATGCTGCACGCTTAGCTATCGCAGCGATGCACTACGAGGAGGCAAGAACACTTCTGCGTAAGGCCCATGATCTTGCGCCGGATTCAGGAGAGTTGCTATTCACCCTGAGTCGTCTCCATCACATGACGGGTGAGCTAGAAGATGCCCAGGATTACTGTCGTCGAGCCATCGCAGTACTGCCCCGGTTCGCTCCTGCCTATGTGACGCTGGGAACGTTATGCGAAGGTCGGTTGGAGATCGAAGACATCAGAGCTATAAAAAAATTGTTTAATGATTCCGCAATGCATCCAGACTATCGAGCCATGCTCGGTTTTACTTTGGGTGATGCTTTAGATAAAAAATGTGAGTACACACAAGCTTATGATGCCTGGAAGAGCGCCAACGACATCAACCGTAAGGTGTCCCAACAGGAAGGGTTTTCTTATCATCCTGAGGAATTTGAAAATGAGCTGAAACTACTCAGCGAAATTTTCGCGGAGCCAATAGATCTTTCAATTGGGCCTCAACAACCAAGTAGAGCTCGACCTATTTTTGTAGTGGGAATGCCTCGCTCTGGAACGACCTTGGTTGAATCAATCCTGGCATCGCATTCAAGCGTAATGGGTGCGGGTGAACTTCCCACCTTATACGATATTCATGAAGAGTTGATGGAGGAGGCTTCAAACCAGGGTATTGAAGCGGCTCGTGAAATGATCCGCGTTAACGCCGATGCATGGCGAGAGCGTTATCTGTCGGCCTTGCCTCCGGCTCATGACAAGCTGCATGTGGTGGATAAACAGCCGCTTAACTTCCGCTCGATCGGTCTGATTCGTTTATTGTTTCCTGAATCGCCCATTATCTACACTAAGCGCCCGCCGATGGATGTCGGGTTTTCAATTTTTCGACACAAGTTCGCAAAGAACTGGCCCTGCGCGCATAGTCTTGACGATATTGGCCATTACTACGGAGTACATGTTCGTTTCAGTAATCTTTGGCTGCAACGCTACGCCGACGCGATTCATGTAGTAGATCACAGCATCTTGGTGAAGGATGCAGAAACAGTGATCCAGCTTTTGATAAACTTTGCTGGTCTTGATTTTGAGCAGGCTTGTCTCACTCCTCATAAAACAAAGCGGTCGATTGCAACATTTAGCTCAGTGCAAGTGCGACAGCCAGTTAGTGCGGCTTATAGTCATCGATCTGCACTCTATAAAACCCAGCTCGAGCCTCTGCATGCCGCTATGCTTAGGGGTGGCGTGAACATCTAAATACGTCCACTGTAGGCTGGTGCTTTGCTCCCGCCATTATCTATTTTCCCCCCTCGTAAAATTGCTTACATTGAAGCTACATGGCGATCTTCTCATTGTCGCCATTGCCCCTATTTTTACCGTCAAATTCAAAGATTTATAATAGTTAACATGGACCCCTTAATGGTGCGAAGAAAGCTAAAAATGAAAGCTTCTGGTGCAAAATTGAGAGGGATTTTTACTAGAGGATATAGCGATATTTATAAAACGTTTTGTATTACATGCGCTTATAAGTTCGCTGTGAGGTTGGCATAGTCATTGCTCTGACAGATATGTGACTGTAGGTTTTAACCGGTTTCTCCTGAACCTTTAGGCTGACCTTTATCTACATCGCAGGTCTGGGAATCTTAGCAACTGTCATACAGGAAGTGGTCGCTAGAAACCTATCGGAAACGGAGTCCAATAAATGGATTGCCGTTGATAAGGAACTACAGCTAGTTGTTCTGTCTAGAGTTGAAAAAGTCGAATTTAGGTGATGGCTGATCGGATGTTAGTTCCTTGAGAAATTTAACTAAAAAATTTGGAGTGTCAGATGTTTCAACGCACGATCTATTTTCTAAGTTTAGTGCTCTGTTGTGCCTCCGCAAACGCGCAGTGGGATAGTGTGGTTGGCACTGTTGCGACGATTGGCGAGACGGACGATCACTGGTTTTCGGTTCGAGGTCGTGATACGGCTTATCTGATCGATGGTGATGCAGGTGAGCTTAAAGGAACTTTGATTCTATCTAAGTTCTCTCCGGCTATTCGCCCTCATATGTCGCAAAACACAATTTATTCGTATGGTAGTTACTACTCTCGTAACTATTACGGCGACCGTGAAGACGTAGTCCTCATTTTCGACGCAAGTACTACTAAGCCTATCGGTGAGATTCCGTTACCGCCTAAGTCTGCTGGTATTGGCCATAGTGGGATGATCGCATTGCTCAAGGAAGAATTCCTTGGTGTGTGGAATATCAACCCGGCCACATCGTTCAGTGTCACCAATGTTAAGACTCGCCAATTTGTAACAGAAATTGCGACTCCTGGCTGCGCCATGATTTATCCGACTCAAGATGGCTACATCATGCCGTGTACTGACGGGACGGTTCAATACATCGAACTTACTGCAGAGGGCTTTGAAGCAGAACGCACACGCAGTGAAGTGTTCTTCAACGCAATGGTTGATCCAATCCTGGACTACTCAGTGCCTACTGCAGACGGCTGGATGTTCATGTCGATGGACGGCCTAATATTCGAAGTGACGGTTAGCAATGGCCGTGTGATGGTGACAGAGCCTTGGTCAGTGAATCCGATCACTAATGGTGAATTGGATGTTAACGGAGTAGCTCGTCTTAATGATGACGACTGGAGAATTGGCGGTCGCCAAGCATTCGCCTACAACGCTGAGACCGGTTATTTGATGACCGTGATGCATAAAGGCGGCGGTCAAGAGACTTTCGAAGACGCAGGTACTGAGATCTGGGCTTTCAATACTAAGACTCAGCGTCGCGGTTATCGTTTAGAAGCAGACGGTACGGACACGTTTAGCTCAGTTCAGTTAACGCCTGACGCAGAACCTTTAATGGTGGTGTCTGGTGATGGCGGCATTCGTATATACAACGCTGCTTCAGGAAAATTACTGCGCGAGTTAGACAAAATTAGCGGCAGTCTTATCCAAAATCTCTACGAATAAGAGGGGCCGTAAGGTGCAAATAACTCGACATTTATCGCAAGAGGTATCGCAATGATAGACCCATTACTGCCATTAGTAATCTCAGTGTCTTTGGCCTTGCTATTTTTTATGGCCTCTCGTCACAAGCTTGAGAGTATTCCCCATTTTCAGGCGCAATTGGGGGCATACAAAGTGTTGCCGCCACAATTGTTACCTGTGATTGCACGAGTGCTTCCATGGTTAGAGATGAGTTTGGTTTTTCTACTACTGATACCACTTACGCGCCCATTAGCGGGTTCAGTCTCTGCGGCTTTGTTAGTGATCTATGCATTGGCAATGACGATTAATCTTCGCCGCGGGCGAGGCGAGATCGATTGTGGTTGCGGTGCTAAGCCGCAAGAGCTGTCGATTTGGTTGGTGCTTCGTAATGCTGTGTTGGCACTGGGCGCATTAGTCGTCGCTATCCCTGCACTTGATCGCGGACTAATGGTATCTGATTTATTTGTCGTCGCCCTGCTCACTGCCGTATTGGCGATGGTTTACCTAACAGTGGATGAACTTGTCCGCAATTATTCGGCAATTCTTAAATAGGAGTAACAGTAATGGAAACAGTAATGGGGAATTCTATTTTTACCATCGTGGTGCTGCTAGCAGTAGTGATGTTGGTGCTCATTGTTGCCGTGTTCGCTTTGGCACGTCAGATTGGGATTTTGCATACCCGTCTTGCACCTGCAGGGGCGCTTATGACTACAGCGGGTCCTAAAGTTGGCCAGCCCTCACCCGTGTTATCGATACCCGATATTAATGAAGTGTTGGTGCCGATCGGTATGCCTGCAAAGCTCGCACAAATGATTTTGTTTGTGTCGCCCACTTGCCCTATTTGTAAGGACTTAGTGCCTATTGCAAAAGATATGGCAAAAGCGGATCGCGTTGATCTCGTGTTTGCGAGTGATGGTGGTGAGCGTGATGTACATGATGAATACATCAAGCGTATGAAGCTTGAAAAATACCCTTACATCGTTTCACTAGAGTTGGGGATGAAGTTTGAAGTAGGCAAATTGCCTTATGCCGTGCTGATTGACAGCGCTGGAGTTATTCGCTCCAAAGGCCTGGTAAACAGCCGCGAACATCTTGAGTCTTTAGTCCTCGCAATGGAAAGTGGATATGAATCGATTCAAGACTATCTGATCAGAGACGAGAGCATTGGAGACCACGCATAATGAAAGATAAACAAGCATTAATTAAGCAATTAATTAAAGATATTGATGCACAAACGACCGGCGCAATTCGGTTCCTAGCAGGCCGCACATCTAGACGTTCCTTTATCGGTCGGGTAGGCGTGTTTATGGCGGGGATGGGCGCTTTGCCAGTATTGCCAATGTTGCGAGCGTCTGCTCAAACTGCGCCAGCACCTTCTTTGGCGCCGGTGACTGGTGTTGCCGATCTGGAAGAGATGGGTGATATCACAAGCTGTGACTATTGGCGCTATTGTGCCTATAGCGGGTCATTATGTACTTGCTGTGGTGGTACGCTCACGCAATGTCCTCCAGGATCGGACACGGCAACAGTTGCATGGGTTGGATCTTGTCATAACCCTACTGATGGTAAAAACTACCTGATCTCTTACAACGACTGTTGTGGCAAGAGTTCTTGCGGTAATTGCGGTTGTCACCGTTCAGAGGGTGATAGACCTGTATACCTCAATTCGAAGTCGAACAGTGTGTTGTGGTGCTTTGGTGCTAACAGCCATGCGTATCATTGTACACTCGCGTTGGTTCTTGGACCTGCAGAGGCATAACTGTATGACATCGCTGCCTGTAATAGTTAAAACCACAGTGCGTTTATCGCGTAGATTGCTTCTGTCCGTGTCGAGCCTAATGCTTTTCTCGACACCGGCATTTGCGGATGCGCGAAGCGATTACTTGTTGCATTGCAGCGGCTGCCATCTTGAGAATGGCAGTAGTCAGATTTCTGATGTGCCGGACTTGCGGGAGACCCTCGGTTTTTTAGCTAGTTTTGAGGCAGGGCGTGCCTATTTAGTGCGCGTGCCTGGCGCCTCACAAGCGCCGCTGGATGATGCGGCACTTGCACAGGTAATGAATTACATGCTCGAGAACTTTGAGCTGAAGCATTCAGGCAGTGCTTTATTTACTGAAGAGGATGTGACTGCTCACAGACAGGATGCGCTTTATGATCCTGGTACATTGAGAGCGGTACTTCTCGAAGATCTATGATTCGTTCTTCACCATCGATCTTCGGATTTTTGCTTTTGAACCTTCTTCTGCCTATAGCTTCCCCTGCTATGGCGCAGGAGGAGGATCAAATTGAAGATGCCTTAGAGGAGCTCGGGCGTAGTTTGTTTTTCGATACTGCGTTTTCCGAATCCCGCAATCTTGCTTGTGCCACCTGTCATGATCCCGATCAGGGGTTTGTTGATTCTCGAACTGTATCCACTCTCGCGCCTGTGTCCTTGGGCAGCGATGGTAAATCCCTTGGCGCGCGTAATGCGCCCACTATTTCTTATCTAAGACTGATCCCCTCGTTTGGTTTAAACGATGATGACGAGTATATCGGAGGTTTTTTCCACGATGGCCGTGCTCAGACCTTAGAGCTCCAAGCCTCTAAGCCAGTGTTAGACCCCAACGAAATGGCAATGGCGAACGAAGCGGCAGTCATGGAGCGTTTGTTAGAGAACCCCCAATACGTACAATCCTTTCAAACCCTATTTGGTTCAAAAGTGTTTGATAGTGCCACGAGTGCTATCGAAGGTTTCGGTAAGGCGATAGCAGCGTTTGAGCGTACCGATTTATTTGCCCCATTCGACTCTAAGTATGACCGCTACCTTCGTGGCGAATACTCAGCCACCTTGAAAGAGGAGGTGGGGATGGGCTTGTTTTTTACCCCAGGCTTTACAGGTTGTAATCAATGTCACCAATTGGAGCTTCCCTATGCGAAGGGGGAGGGGTTTAGCAATAACCTTTATGAAAATATTGGAGTGCCTGCTAATCCACTCTTAGTCGCTAATGGCGAATCGTCAGTGCCTGATGAGGGTTTGGCTAATAATCCTTTGTTAGCTTCGCTCAGTGATGACGAACGTGACTTACAGAAGGGTAGATTTAAAGTGCCCACATTACGTAACGTCGCAGTTACCGCGCCCTATATGCACAATGGCGTGTTTAAAGATTTACGAACAGTGATTAAGTTCTATAACAAATTTAATGGGGTGACTAACGAGGCGCAAACTAATCCCGAGACTCGACAAGATTGGGGGGCGGCTGAGGTCGAAGTCAATGTTGCCGAAGATAAACTGAAATCATTATTCCTGACGGAGCGACAGATAGAGGCGTTGATGGCGTTTTTGTTGATGCTCACAGATCAGCGCTATGAGCATCTTCTCGAAGAGTAATATACTGTTATTTAGGCCTTTAGCTTTTTCAATGCGTCGACAAGTTGTGCCAGCTCATCAGGGCTTGTAAATACTTGGGGTGTTACCCGAATGCAGGCACCGCTAGATAGCTCAAATCGCGCGACGGTGAAAATACCAAATTCTTGCTCTAGGCGTTTTTGCAGGGCATTCACTTCTCTAGGGCTCGATTGTCCCCGTAAACGCAATGCCGCCATACCTGTCCAAGAGGCCTCATCGGCGCCCCCTAATACTTCGATATGTTCCATCTGATCAGCTTCTTCCGTCCACAAACCACGTAAGTACTTCAAGCGTGCTTCCTTGTTTTTACCCCCCACGGCTTCATGGAAGTCTAATGCCGCCGGAATCGCCAAAATGGCGGCAAAATTGGAGGTAGCGGTGTGTACGCGTTTGTATAGTCGAGTGTTGTCTGGGTCGGTTTCTCCGGGATATGGCCGGATCTTATCTAAGGTCCCGCTACGCACGTACAGTGCCCCGACACCCACAGGCGCCCCAATCCATTTGTGTACGTTAAATCCTGCCCAGTCGACATTGAGATCATCAATTTGATAATCCAATAACCCCCATGATTGCGCACTGTCACAGATCACGTCGATACCGCGACGCTTGGCTTCTGCTGCAATCCTAGCGACAGGCACCACTAAGCCGTGTTGATTACTGACATGGGTGATCAGCATCAGTTTCAAATGAGGATTAGCATCGAACGCGTTTAAGTAGGCATCGAATATGCTGTCTTGCGATGCACGGCCAGGCAGATTGACGACAATAGCATCCGCCTCATTGTCATCGGCTAGCCATTGCATGGTTTCTTGGAAGCTTGGGTAATCGATGTCCGCATACAAGACGGCGTCGCCAGACTCAATTTGATGGTATTGACGTATGAGATTGTGGATGGATTCGGTGGCATTGCGGGTTAGGACTATCTCGTTTGTTTGTACTCCTAATGCGCTTGCCACACGGGCAGTACTCTCCAGTGCGTCAGGACCATAACCGCGACGGGCGTAATAGGAAAGCTGGGTGTTTACCATGCGCGTGGCGGCAATATAGGTTTCCTGTACTGGTCTTGCCATCTTGCCCCAATAGCCGTGCTCCAGATTGATAATGCCTTGCGCACGGTCATAGTAGCCTGCCACTTCTGTCCAGAACGCTTCGTCACTGGCTAGTCGATGAGTATTCCCGTCGCTGTCAAAAGTGGGGATTTGTGAGGAGGCGGGCTGTGCATTGGAAATGCCGCTGGCAAGTGCGACTGACCCAAGTGCCATAGTGTTAAGAATTTGTCTTCGGCTGAAGGTGCTTGGTGTCTTTTTCATTTGATTGCTGCCTTATAAAAATTTGCCCATTAGTGTAATGATGAAATGTGACAGTTTCTTTTACCTAGTATTGATTCGAAAATTTCCCGCAAGGGGATTGTTACAGTGAAATTAAACTTACATGAACCCGATGCCGTATTCATCATTTTGTAATACAGGCTGCGCATACTCGCCCCCGATCTTAAAACGAGAGTACAAATTTAAAAGGGTACAAGTATGTCAAATTGTAAAAATGTTATGCCGATTGTTTGTATAGGCGCCGCAATCCTTACAGGGCAGTCAGTCTTGGTGAGTGCACAATCAGATCAAGCCTCTCAACGAGCAGAGCCTGCTGCCATAGAAAGTGTCATCGTTACGGGAACGCGCCGAAGCGAACGTACCGTGTTTGACTCAAGTGCTCCGATTGATGTTGTGTCATTTCGTGAAATAAACAATACCGCCTCCGAAGATTTGTCTGATGTCATGGCGCAGCTTGTGCCTTCGTATAAAGTACAGCGCTTGCCGATGAATGACGGGCAAGTGTTTGTGCGTCCAGCTTCCTTGCGAGGCCTTTCTCCTGACCATACGCTAGTCCTTGTTAACGGTAAACGTCGACATCGCTCTGCGCTTCTAGGCGGTAACGGTGCGCAAGCGCCTGATTTGGCCCAGATTCCTACCTACGCGATCGGACGAGTGGAAGTGCTACGTGATGGGGCATCCGCGCAATACGGTTCTGATGCCATCGCTGGCGTCATCAACATTATTCTAGATGACAACATTGGCTTCCGTAGTTTTGCTCAATACTCTGAGTACGCCGAAGGAGATGGTGAGAATACGCGATTTGGTGCTAAAGGTGGTGTTGAGCTTGGGGATGCGGGCTTTATAACCGGTGCGATTGAGTTCTCCGAGGCGGAGAAAACATCTCGAAGCCGTCAGCGTCCTGACGCGATCCAATTTCAAGCCGATCATCCTGATGTTGTCGTACCAAGTCCAGTGCAGAACTGGGGGCAACCAGAAAGCGAAACATTACGCTTCATGTTTAACTCTGAGTACGCTTTGTCATCGACTATGAATGTTTATGGCTTTGGTTCATTTGGGCAAGGGGAAGGGCTCTCGGATTTCAATTGGAGAAACCCCGATTCCACAAGTGCCTTTAACATCACGGATGTATTTCCAGAGTTTGATCTAAGAACGATTTTCCCAGCGGGCTTTTCGCCGCAGTTCGGACAAGAGGATGAGGACAAATCTTTCACAGCCGGTATCAACGGTGAGATCAGTCCACGTCTAAGTTGGGACCTCAGTGCGGGTTTTGGTAGTAATCAAATTGATTACAATATGTCGAACAGCATTAATGCTTCGCTTGGGCCTAATAGTCCTACCTCTTTCGATATAGGCACTTTGAAGCAGAGCGAAGCAAACCTGAATCTTGATTTTTCCTATGAGCTAAATTTGGGGGCGAGCGCATTGCCAAGCAGTCTTGCATTTGGGCTTGAACACCGCAAAGAGACCTATGAGGTGAAACAAGGTGATGTAGCTTCTTACGCAATCGGACCAGGCGCTACGGTAGGCTTGCCTTCGGGTTCAAACGGTTTTCCTGGGTTTAGTCCTGATCAAGCCGGAGAGTCTGATCAGACCAGTACCTCTGCGTATGTTGACTTAGAAGTTCCTGTGACTGATGCGTTGACCTTTGGGGTAGCTGCACGATACGAAGACTACTCAGAGCATGACGATACTATTCTTACTGGCAAAATCACTGGTCGTTATGAGATTGCTGAAAATCTCGCTCTTCGTGCCACTATGTCCAATGGCTTTAGAGCGCCGACTCCTGGGCAGTTGTTCAGTGAGCGAACCTATCAAGGTTTGGATACAGTGACGTTGAATATTTTCACTAATGGCCGATTCTCTCCAGTGGGGGCAATCGCGGGAATCGTTTCCGAGCGCGCAGGCGTTGAGATCAATCCATTGGATGCCGAAGAGTCCACAAACTTTAGTGCAGGTGTGGTATATCGAAATGACGCCGGGTTCAATTCCAGCTTAGATTTCTATCGCATCGATGTAGATAATCGCTTTGGTTCTTCAGCGAACTTTACTCTTACAGCGGATGAGCGTGCGCAACTCATTGCTTTGGGAGTCCCAGGAGGCGAAGGCATCACTAGTGTGAATTTCTTCCAAAATGATTTTGATACCCGTTCGCAAGGGATCGACTTAGTGTTGGGATACGCGATGGAACTTGGGGCCGGACAGTTGTCGCTTTCAAGCTCTTTTAACTATAACAAAACAGAAGTGGTGGGTGGATCATTCACAGAGAACGATACTACTCGAATCCGATTTGAGAAGAATTTGCCCCAGCGTACATTGAACCTCAGTGCTACCTATGGCATCGGTGATTTCGACTTGATGGCGCGTGTGCGTCATTATGGGAAATGGACTGACTACTCGTTCAATGCATCAGGGGACATTCACCAAGACTTTGGCGCAGAGCAGTTTACTGATGTGTCAGCGACTTATAATGTGAATGACAATCTGACAGTACGGTTCGGTGCTGAGAACGTGTTTGATCAATACCCAGAGGAAGCTGACTACCAAGCTAACCGTGGTTTGATCTACTCACGAAATGCGCCCTATGACACTGATGGTCGTAGTATGTATTTACGACTTGACCTTAGCTTGTAGTTGCTAGGGTAAGGTTCAGAGTGAGAAGGGGGGTAGAGGTGACTCTACTCCCCTTTTTTATGCCTACTTGCCTCGCGTAATAAATAGCTCTGGATGTAGTGAGCCCTCGTAATAGTTCTCACCCTCTTCTAGCTTTTCCTTGAGCTGGTTTATGGCGTCGGCACTTTCGGAGTCGAGGCTCCAGTCTTGTATACGGCCTGCGCTCCCCCCTTGCTTAAGGTTTCGTACGATGACTAGCGGATTATCGCCAATCTCGATTCGCCACTCATAGGCGTTAGCTTCTGGGTCCGCTTGGTGGGGATTGCCAAATAGCGAGACCAGCATGGCCACAGTAGTACTTATTTCGCTGTGTTGTGTCATAACGAATTCCTTAGCTCGACTTAGGCTGTGAGCATAACACTTATTGCTCCCATCTGGATTGCAGGACAAGGGATGTAGGGGAAGTGGCTTTCCCTACTGGGCTATGCGTATACTTTGTGGAGAATACTAATAAGCTTCATTTATAAGGGAACAATCTATGGCAATGGTGTATGTCCTTCTGCTGATTATCGGCTTTATCGTCATCGCGACAAGCAAGTTTAAGTTAAGCCCCTTCATCACCTTATTGCTAGCGGCATTTATTGCGGCTTTTGCTTATGGGCTGCCGTTGCGAGATATCGATAGCATTATCCGTAGTGGTTTCGGCAATATCATGGGCAGCATCGGGCTTATCATTGTTCTGGGAACGCTTATAGGCGTGATTCTGGAACGAAGTGGTGCAGCCATTGTTATGGCTAATACCGTTATAAAATTATTCGGCAAACGTTTTCCAACCTTAACCATGTCGATGGTTGGTTTCTTCGTTTCAATCCCTGTGTTTTGTGATTCTGGCTATGTCATTCTCAATAGTCTTAAACGTTCTTTATCCCGCACGTTGTCGGTTTCCCCCGTATCGCTAAGTGTGGCGCTCGCGACGGGATTGTTCGCAACCCATACCTTGGTGCCACCGACCCCAGGCCCCATCGCAGCTTCGGCTAATCTGGAGCTTGGCGATAGTCTAGGGCTCGTGATTATCGTTGGTTTCTTTTTCGCAGCAATCGCAGCGCTCACAGGTTTGTTTTGGGCGCGGCTTTGCAGAAACCTGGAAAGTACAGAGCTGGACATGGAGGCGGATGAAACAAGGGGGGGAGTGCCGCTTGAACCTTCTTCATTGCCAAGCCCTATGGCTGCTTTTGCCCCTATTTTCGTGCCCATTTTTTTAATTTGTCTTGGCTCTATTGCTAACTACCCTGCTGATTTGTTTGGGCGTGCTTCGTTATATGAGTTGTTGAATTTTTTCGGTAAACCGCTCAATGCGCTTATGTTGGGGTTAGGGTTTTCATTACTGCTATTACGCGATGAGGACAAGGCTAGTAGCTTTGCTGCGCATTGTCGGCAAGCCTTTCAAGTGGCAGCGCCTATTTTACTGGTAACAGGGGCAGGCGGCGCTTTTGGGGCGGTGCTTGCGGCTACCCCGTTAGGTGAATACCTTGGGCGCAGTCTCTCGGCTTTGGGTTTAGGCGTGTTTATGCCGTTTGTCGTGGCCGCTGCGCTTAAAAGTGCACAAGGCTCCTCAACGGTGGCGATGGTGGCAGGGTCTGCCCTAGTGGCCCCCTTACTGCCGCAGGTAGGTTTAGATTCAGAGATGGGGCGTGTGTTAACCGTGATGGCGGTCGGGGCAGGTGCGATGACAGTGTCTCATGCCAACGACAGTTATTTCTGGGTAGTGGCACAATTTAGTAAAATGGATGTTGCGACAGCGTATCGCGCTCATACAGGCGCGACCTTAGCGATGGGCTTGGTTACAATACTGGCTATCTTTTTAGTGTCTCTTTTCGTTCTGTAGTGATTAATCGTGTCCTTATAACAAAGGTGTTGTATGCGGATAATAGTAGCTCCTGATTCTTTTAAAGAATGTCTTACGGCACCGCAAGTGGCGAATGCTATCTCTCAAGGATGGCGGCGTGCGGCCCCTAATGACGAGCTTATTGAACTGCCATTAGCCGATGGTGGTGAAGGGACTACCGATATTCTGGTGCGCGCGAAACACGGGGTTTTGCAAGATTGTCAGGTTGAAGGGCCTTTGGGTGAGCAAATCATTGCTTATTATGGCGTTATCGATGATGGACACACTGCGATCATTGAAGTGGCGCAAGCTAGTGGTTTGCAGCGTGTGTCAGAGAACGAGCGTGATGCCCTGCGAAGTAGCAGCTATGGCACGGGCGAGTTGATGTCAGCGGCACTGGCCGCAGGCGTAAAAAAGTTAGTGATTGGATTGGGTGGCAGTGCTTGCACGGATGCAGGGGCCGGTATGTTGCAAGCCTTAGGGGCCAAGTTAACTGACGCACAAGGTCATGACATTGTGCGTGGCGGTGGTGCTTTAAATACCTTGGCGAACATTGACTTAAGCGTTGTGCTTGAACGATTGGCTGGGGTGCAAGTGTTTGTCGCAACGGATGTGACTAATCCATTACTTGGGCCAACGGGCACTGCACAAATCTTTTCGCCTCAAAAAGGGGCCGAGGCCAACGCGGTGGCTTTACTAGAGTTTGGTATTGCTCATTTCTCTGCCTGCGCAAGTGCCCATGGGTTAGATGTAAACAGCTTTCCTGGTAGTGGCGCTGCGGGGGGGATAGGCGGTGCTTTAGGCGGATTCCTCGGCGCACAGATAGGTTCTGGTGTGCACACGGTGATGGACGCTCTGGATTTTGAGCAAATGCTACAAGGGGCGGATCTCGTCATTACCGGAGAGGGCAGTATGGATTCGCAAAGTGCTGCAGGGAAAGTGCCCGCTGGGGTTTGTGAACTGGCAAAGCGCAATGGGGTCCCTGTCATTGGCGTGGCAGGGGTAGTGGGTGAAAATCTAGACGCCTTATACGATATAGGTTTAGCAGCTGTGTTTTCGATCGTCCAGGGACCAAGTAGCAAATTGGACGCTATGAATAATGCGCCGCAACAGTTGGCCCACACTGCCGAACAAATAGCCCGCGTGATTCATGCCACGCGTTAGGTGCACTGTTATCCGGTTTCAACAGTGCACCTTATGGGTTCTTAGTTTTCTAGTTGAAAGCTGAGGCCCGCATTATCCTGCAAGCGGGTAATAAGTAGCTGTCCTAAGGCGGCGCCTGGGGTCCAGATTCCACCGGTAGCGGCCTTTGGGTTTTTCAGCAAGCACACGGCTGTCTCTGCAATCATTTTCGAAGTTGACCCATATCCGGGGTCTCTATCGCCTTTCACACTTGCCAGAATAACAGCGCCACTATCGTTGCTTCCCGCAAAGAGTACATCGTAGGAGCCGTTCTCTCTTTCTTCTTTCGTTGGGCCTTCTCCTGGTTGCATCGTGCTGCTCGCCATCGACTTGTCTGCGGCAACGGCGTTGGCAATCGCTTCACCTTGCTCACCTGGGCCTGTAAAAATCATCTCGTCATAGACGAAATCTTTGCCAAAAGCGTGCTGCAAGAGAAAATTGGTGCGATGGACGTTCTTCGTATTGATTGTGGCCATGACAAAGGGGGCGGACCAACTATTTAACTCTTCTTCAAAGATTGGCTTGGCACCACTTGGTTGTTCTGGGCCTGCCACTCCCTGCGTTAATGCGAAGGGGTCTTGCAGCACTTTAATTAGTTCGGGTTTTTTAGCGGCGCTAGCCATAGTGGCTTTAAGGCTGGCAAGCGTGCCCCCAGAGAATCCGCCTTTCATTGTACGTACTCGACCCTTGACGCGGGGTACAGTCGCTCCGAAGCGTTGCTTCGCCGCCTCTTGTAAAAACACTACGCCGAGATCGAAGGGGATCGAGTCGAAGCCACATGAGAATACGATGCGGGCGCCACTGGCTTTGGCGGCATCGTCATGGGCCGAAATCATTTCATACATCCAACCGGGCTCGCCGCACAAGTCCACATAGTCAGTGCCTTGGGCAGCGCAGGCGGCAATGAGCTCACTGCCATAGAGTTGGTACGGGCCGACGGTACTAATGACGACGCGTGTATTTTTAACCATACTCGCGAGTGAATTGGTATCGTTGGCATCACATAGAACAAAGGGGACGCCTTCGATGCCTAGTTCGTTGGCAACGGCTTCTAGTTTGCTTTTACTTCTTCCTGCCATGGCCCATTGCACTTCGCCATTAACGCCGTATTGTTTGTTTAAATATTCGCATATTAGACGTCCGGTATATCCTGTGGCGCCATAAACGGTGATGCCAAATTGACGTTGTTCAGACATGGTAAAATCCTTGTTGAAAGGGTGATAAACGTTTAGCCAGAAAAACCAGCAGGTTCTTCGTCGCGGATGTGGGCCAGAAGCGGGCTAGCCGCAGCGCGCTCGAACGCATCATCGATAGCTTTATACCGTTGTTGCACGAGCTGACGATAATTGGGGTGAGTGAATATATAGAGTTCTTTGGCTTTCAATGCCTCGACAACGCGCTCGCCGACGATCTCAACGGCTAAGCCATTATCGATAATATTTTGCATATAAGCCGCTGCGGCTAATTGCTTCTCGGAAGGAGCGGTAGCCGGTTTGTCACTTCTGTAGCGGGCTTGTCGATTGCGTTCAGAAAGATTGATACGGGTTTTTACGAACGCGGGGCAGAGCACGCTTACATAAATTTGATGCCGCTTGAGTTCATGGTGCCAACTCTCTGAAAGACTGACAACGGCGCCTTTGGTGGCAGTATAGGCGCCAGCATAAGGGACGCCCATCATTCCGGCCATAGATGCAACGTTAATGATATGGCCTCCAGCACCGTGCTGTTTGATACGCGGGACAACCGCTTGCATCCCATACAGTACGCCCATCATGTTGACGTCAGTGACCCATTGCCAATCTTTGTGCTCCGTGCTTTCTATGCTGCCATTACGACCGCCAACGCCGGCATTATTGACAAGAATATGAATATCGCCAAAGCGCGCTTCGGCTTGCTCCACTAAGTGTTGCCATTGTGTCGGTTCGGCGACATCCATGGTGACGCATAGCGCAGGTATCCCCATCTCTAGTAAGGTTTTCTCAGCGATCTGTAGCTGAGCGCCATCGATGTCCGCGAGCACTATGTGTGCCCCTTGCTTCGCAAAGGCTTGCGCAATGCTAAGTCCAATGCCTTCGGCGCCGCCGGTGATGATGGCTGTTTTTCCGTTGAGTGCGTTCATAAAGTGAGCCTGTTCATGAATTTGTGTCTGCCACTTTAACTGAAAATGAAGGCTTTGCCATAAAAACCGACCCTACGCTCGATTTATTTGCCCTAGTAATCGCTAGCGACCAAGCTGCTTTATAGGAGGCAGTGGAACGCGGCGACTTATTGTATAGTGAGCTCAACCCTGTCCATGAAAAGCTTCGGAGAACAACAATGAAAATATCTCGGCTTCAACTACTCCATGCATGCCTGTTAGCGATTAGTATTGCTCCATTAGTACAGGGCGCAGAAGATGGGCAGGCGCAAAGAGTCGATCACTATGTGCCAGTAGTGTCTAAAGCGCCGGCAATGGAAAACGAAGTGGCGCAGATTTATGTGCGAGAAAGAACCCACGCGGCCACTGTGCTGCGCAGTGCACAACTTGAAGGGCAAGTAGTGCTTTTTATCCATGGCGCTGGGACACCGGCTGAGGTCGCGTTCGATGTGCCTGTGCGTGGCTATAGTTGGATGGCTTATCTCGCGGACGCGGGCTTTGATACCTTTGCAATGGACACGACAGGGTATGGCCGCTCCACTCGCCCTTCAGTGATGAATGATGTGTGTAATCTTTCCGCCCAAGCGCAAGAAGAATTCATCCCTGCAATGATCTCTGAACCTTGCGCCCCTAGCTATGCATACGCGACAACTACCATCGAATCTGACTGGCATGATATTGATGGGGTAGTGGAATACTTGCGCACGTTACGCGGGGTTGAGAAAGTCCATTTGGTGGCCTGGTCTTTAGGGGGACCGCGGGCGGCAGGGTATGCGGCGTTATATCCAGAGAAAGTGGCGCGAGTGGTGATTCTAGCGCCTGCCTATGGGCGCAGTCGCAGCGCTGAGGCCCCTGAGTCGATACCGGTGCCGGGCGTTGCTTTTTCGAAACAGTCTCGCAATGACTTTACGCGCAACTGGGACCGACAAGTGGGCTGCGAAGCGCAGTACGAGCCAGAGGTCAGTGCAGCAATTTGGAACGACATGTTGGCCTCTGACGTTGTGGGCGCGACTTGGGGCAAAGGCGTGCGCCGTGCTCCTGCCACGACTGTGTGGGGGTGGAATCAAGAGGTAGTGGCCAAGACCATGACGCCAATGCTTCTAGTGGCCGGGGTACATGACGCACAAGTACCCCCGAGCCGAGTGACAGAGATGTATGAGGATCTCGGGGCAAGTGAAAAAGTATTAATGGATCTGGGGTGCTCTTCGCATAATGCAATGTGGGAGAAGAATGCCGGCCTATTGTTCGAAGCATCGTTGCAGTGGTTGCGTGATGGTCAGGTCGATGGGGTGTCTTATGGGGTGATTCGCAAGGGCTATTAGAAAGCACACGCCGTGGACTCAAATAGAGAGCTCTCGGCGCGTGATCAATCAAAACCATTGTTGATAAGGCGTTACTCTACGCCCCGAGTTGTCGAGCAAGATCGAGAAAGTCATCGGCGAAGAGATCAAACTCATCGCGCGCTGGGGGAACCTTTGGATTCTGCGCCCCTCTCTCAAGAGCCCTATGAACATAAGCGGTTTTTAATCCAGCCTCTGCCGCACTGCGCAAGTCACTGGGGTGGGTGGCGACCATCAGCACCTGTTGTGGGGACAGACTCAGTAGTTCCGGGGCTTTCAAGTAGGCTTCTGGATCGGGTTTGTAATGCCGTGATAGTTCGGCTGATAAAACAGTATCCCATTGAATGCCGGCATTTTTAGCAATATCGACCAACAGGGAAACATTGCCATTGGAGAGTGAGGCGATAACATATTCATTACGTAATCGGTTCAAGCCCGCAACAGTGTCTGGCCAAGGTGAAAGGCGGTGCCAAGCGAGGTTAAACTCTACCAACTCTTGTTCACTGAGACCGGTAAGTTCGAACTCCTGCACTAAATTATCGAGCACCATGCGGTGCAGGGTATCGAGTTTAGTCCACGGTAATTCGCCGTTGCGCACGCGGTTCATAGAAGGCCCATAACCGGCTCGCCAACGATCGGCAAATTCGCCCCAATCCACGTTGTACCCTTTGCGCTCACCTAGTAACTGACCTTCGCGAATGATGGAGGCTCGCCAATCGACCACGGTACCAAACACATCGAACACGAGTGCCTTGATCCCTAAAGGCGTAACGCCTCCTGTCGCTGCGAGCGCATTAGTGTTCAGTAGTGGTGCTAACAGAAATAGGCTAGAGCCAAATTTAAGCAATGAGCGACGCGGTATACCTTGTGTTTCTGAATCAACATCTGACATAGGGCCTCCGGTGTGACTTATGATTTATTGTTGTTTTTATTTTGCACCGGCGTGCTAATGAGGGTGCAATACCACGGGCAATTTGCTGTAGCCTTTTACAAAACTAGAGTAAATGCGCTCAGGCTCTCCGACGACTTCAACAAACTTAAAACGTTTCGTGATTTCTTCCCAAATGATGCGAAGCTGCATCTCCGCCAGTCGATTACCCATGCAGCGGTGCAAACCGAAACCAAACGATAAATGTTTTCGCGCATTAGCCCGATCGATCAAAAATGAATTCGCATTCTCGATGGCATCTTCGTCGCGATTGCCTGAGGCATACCACATGACGACCTTGTCACCTGCTTTGATTGATTTTCCACCAAGCACTGTGTCTACTTTTGCCGTGCGACGCATGTAGGCGAGAGGGGTTTGCCAACGAATAATCTCGGAGACCATGTTTGGAATAAGCGAGTGGTCCGCCCGTAGTTTTTCATACTCTTCGGGGTTTTCATTCAAGGCCAGTACGCCTCCGGTAATGGAGTTACGTGTTGTGTCATTGCCACCGACTATCAATAAAATCACATTGCCTAAATACTCCATCGGTGGCATGTGTCGTGTCGCCTCGCCATGGGCAAGCATAGAGATTAGGTCGTCGCCGCCTTGGGTGTTGACCCTTTGGTTCCATAGGTTTGTGAAGTACTGCATGCAATCTTCAATAGCCTGCCAGCGCTCCTGTTGTGTCGCCACAATACCGCCACCGGGAATCGCGGTAGCGACATCGGACCAATAGGTGAGTTTTGCGCGATCGGCAAAAGGAAAATCAAAGAGTGTGGCTAGCATTTGCGTTGTGAGTTCTATAGATACATTTTGCACCCAATCAAACTCTTTATGGTGGGGCAAGCCATCCAAAATAGTACAGACACGTGTCCTAATCAAAGACTCAAGGTTCTTCAAATTATTGGGAGCAACAACCCCTTGGACAACGCGGCGTTGTTCGTCGTGCTTGGGTGGGTCCATCGAGATGAAGGCCGGAAGCGTAAACTCTTCTAAGGTGTCAACAATGCCAATGGTAGGTTCTGAGGAGTAAATATGCGGAGAGGTGTCCACCTCCATAATGTCTTTGTATTTAGTCACAGACCAATAAGGGCCGACGGCGGACTCTGCACAATAATGCACAGGGTCTTCGTTGCGAAGGCGTTCCATAAAAGGAAGAAACTCGTTCGCTTGCCAAATCCCTGGATGAGAAAGATCTATTTGTTCCAAGGGGATGGTGGCGGGATCCATTCCCACCATGCTCCACTTGCTTGCTTTGTTGTCTAACTGTTGTTTTTCGCGCATTTCCCGCCCCCGTAAAATGGCAATTCTTTTTTAACTAATACTGAAACTCCGGTGTGGCAACGACCATTCCATCGAGTGCATCAACAATAGGCACCTGGCATGACAGTCGCGAGTTTTCTTTACGGTCCGGGCTAAGGCTCAGCATTGCTTCTTCGTTGGGGCCCATAGGGGCAAGTTTGTCTAGCCATTGTTCTTGCACAAAAACGTGGCAAGTAGCGCAAGAGCAGCAACCACCACAATCGGCGTCTATACCGGGAACGGCGTTGTCGATAGCCGCTTCCATGAGTGTGCCGCCAGGGGTGACTTCCACAGGATGTTCTGTCCCGTTATGTTCTACAAAATAAATTTTGACCATGGTTAACCTTGTATTCGTGTGTGGTAAATGTCGTGACTCGATAGCAATATTCTAGCAAACAAATCTCGTGTTATCGCACCACCATTGTTTGTGCGCCTTTGACGAGTTTATCTGGGTCTGTGGCACGTGGAGGCTTATTAATGCCGCTAATGCAGGCCGGTCGTGCATCAAGCTCATCCATCCAGCGCTTTAAGGCCGGGAGTCCTTCGATGGATACTCCAGACCAGTCGTAAATGCGCACCCAACACCAGTTGGCGATATCCGCGATGGTGTATTCGTCCCCAGCAAGATAAGGGCTTTGTTGTAGGCGTGAATCGAGCACTTCGAATAAACGCCGTGATTCATTCTGATAGCGGTCAATTGCGGGCTGTAGGGTTTCAGGGAAATAGCGATAGAACACATTTGCCTGTCCCATCATAGGGCCTACGCCTCCCATCTGAAACATTAGCCACTGTAAGGTGCGAGATCGTAGCTTGGGGTCCTGCGGGTATAGTTGACCATATTTTTCAGCGAGATAGACCATGATTGCGCCAGACTCAAAAACGACAAAGTCGTCGTTGTCTCTGTCTACGATGACGGGAATCCGACCATTGGGATTCATGCGCAGGAACTCAGGGGTTTTTTGCTCTTTATCAGAAAAGGAGATGGGAATGAGATTGTAATCAACTCCCATCTCGTCAAGTGTGACCGTGACTTTATGGCCATTAGGGGTTGCTGCGGTGTAGACGTCAATCATATTGGGACTCCATTGCCACTGGCCATGTTACTTGTACGGCCAAATGCGTCGATATCCTCTGTGAGGACTTTGATCGTTATGGTATAAAACGACCCTCAGTAAAACACAGGTCGAGACCTATAATCGACAAGGGGAGAGCATGAAACTAGAATCTTTAGCACTGCATCACGGCTATGAATCGGAACCTACCACTAAAGCAGCAGCGGTCCCAATTTATCAGACTACTTCCTACACCTTTGATGATACGCAGCATGGTGCAGACCTGTTTGACCTCAAGGTACCTGGCAACATCTACACGCGCATTATGAACCCAACGACGGCGGTTCTTGAGCAGCGATTAGCAGAGATGGAAGGTGGCATTGCCGGACTTGGCTTGGCCTCCGGTATGGCCGCGATTACCTATGCGATTCAATGTATTACGGACGTGGGCAGCAATATTGTGAGCACCACGCAGCTTTATGGTGGCACTTATAATCTTTTTGCTCATACCTTGCCTCGACAAGGCGTAGACGTGCGCATGGCCTCATTTGATGATTATGAGAAGCTTGAGTCGTTGATCGATGATAATACTCGCGCCATGTTTTGTGAGTCTATTGGCAACCCTGCGGGCAATGTTGTCGACATTGAGAAGTTAGCAGAAATTGCCCACCGTCATGGCGTGCCATTGATTGTCGATAGCACTGTGGCCACACCTTTTCTATGCCGTCCCATCGATTTTGGCGCAGACATCGTTGTGCATTCCTTGACCAAATATATCGGCGGTCACGGGACTACCGTTGGCGGCATCATTATTGATTCCGGGAAGTTTGACTGGGTCGCAAACAAAAAGCGTTTCCCCATGTTGAATGAACCTGATCCGTCTTATCACGGGGTGGTGTATACCGAAGCCTTGGGTGCTGCAGCCTACATCGGGCGATGTCGAGTAGTGCCCCTTCGCAACACCGGAGCGGCACTTTCTCCACACAGTGCATTTTTACTTCTGCAAGGCTTGGAAACACTGGGCTTACGCATGGAGAGACATTGTGAAAACGCATTGAAAGTGGCTAAATTTTTACAGTCACACCCGAAAGTGGAATGGGTTAATTATGCAGGTTTGCCAGACAGTCCATTTCATGAGGTCAGTCAGCGCCTTACCAAGGGTTCAGGTTCAGGCATACTCAGCTTTGGCGTCCAAGGCGGCATTGAGGCAGGGGGGCGCTTTATCGATGCGCTACAAATGATACTGCGTCTGGTCAATATTGGAGATGCTAAATCTTTGGCGTGTCATCCAGCGACCACCACGCACCGTCAACTCAACAGTGAAGAGTTGAAAAGCGCTGGGGTGTCCGAGGATCTCGTGCGTATCTCAGTAGGGATTGAGCATGTGGATGACATTATTGCCGACATCACTCAGGCGTTAGAAAAAGTCTAAAGACAGGATGACACATCCTCTTGTTACTTAAGGAGCATGAGGGTGTGTCAACTCACTTCGATAGAGCCTCTTATTGAAATAAACCACTTATAAAAGTGGGTTTACCACGCTAGTTCTTCCCCTTCCCAGGAAAGAAATTTTCCTGATTGTTGTATGTTTAAAGAGCTGATCAAGTTGAACAGCCCTGATGCGCTTTCTTGCGGGGTAAGCTGAGCGTTCACTCCACCCATATCAGTCTGTACCCAACCTGGGTGAACACAACAGACGATGATGCCCTGAGAGTCGAGTTCTAAGGCGAGTACTTGCGTCACTTTATTTACAGCGGCTTTGGAGCTGCGGTAGGCGTGATGTCCAGTGCTCTGGCCGGCCATTGCACCCATTTGACTTGAGACATTAATGATTCGCGGGTGTCGAGATTGTTGAAGATTTTCTAGCAACGCTGCCGTTAAGCGAAATGGGGCGATAGTGTTCACCTCAAATGCCTCAGTCCAAGCGGTGTAGTCCATATCGCTGAGGCTCTGCTTGCTCCCGCCCAAGACTCCTGCGTTGTTGATCAATATATCGATGGAGCGTCCGTCAAGCTCCTCAGTAAAGTGTGCTAGCGACTGTGCATCGTTTACAACGAGTGGAAGCACGCTTAAGTGTGGGTTGGTGCTAAGGGCTTGTAGCTCTTTTGCTGCGGCAGGGTTTCTGCAGGTGGCAATGACTTGCGCGTTCTCCTGTAGGAAGCGTTTAGTAAGAGCAAGGCCTATGCCTCTGTTTGCACCAGTAATGACGACGGTTTCCATATTTGTTTACCTTCTGTAAAAACACGGGTTTCCCTAATCTGGGTAGGAGAAGAGGGTTATAACACCAAAGTTTGACAAAACTCACCACTGATATAGGCATCTTAGGCGGTGTGTTGTTGGAAAGTTCAATTAAAACAGTTGGATAACTACTGGCACGGACGCTGCATACTTCTTTTAAAGTAATATTTGTTTAGAAGAAGGAGACGGAAAATGCGCTTTTATAAGCCGATTGTTAAACCAATGCTTTGGCACTATAAATTATTGGGATTTGGTGTAGTGCTGTGTTTGTTGTTCTTAGGGTTGGTTGGCCTAGTGCTACCAATATTGCCGGGTATCGTATTCCTATTCTTGGCGCTCTATGTGCTGACAAAGATCTCCAAACGGGCTGCTGTTTACGCTCATAGCAAACCTTGGTTTAACTATCATATGCAACACCTGCGGGCAGCCAGTGGTTTGAAATTCGGGGCCCGTTGCAAGCTCGCGGGCCTTATGGCAGTGCGCGGTTTGATCAATGGGGTGGCTGCAGGTGCGACGTGGTGTAAGAGGCACCTTAGTAAGTGAGAGGGCGGGCCCTGCATCACTGAAGTGAATAGGACTTATAAGAAATACCTAGGGCGCTGCCATTAGAAAATGAGCTAAAGCGACGGATAAATGTGCCCAATTTAAACGATTTGAAACATCGAGACCCTATCGGTACTGACTTTTTAAAGTTCCCCAAGATGAAACTCAAAGTAAATCAAATGCATAGCTAAAGTGACAGCGGTCCCCCTAAAGAAACGGAAAAATATTTGGTTTTACCTCTTTGAAAAATGGGCATACGATGCACGGGCTTAATATTCATCGTAGTTATTTTAAGGAAGTTTAAATGAAAAAGACGACACTAAGCGCTTTGTTTGGCGCACTGACTTTTGCATGCCTTTCTTCAACACCGGCATTAGCTCAAGACGACCTCCATGTTAACCGTAGTATTCAAACGTTAGAGAATGACGAGCCAGTATTTGGTTTGTTTACAGGCAACTTCTCTATTGCCAATGCTCGCGCTTTGGCCCGTTCTGGTCTCGACTATATTCTTATCGATATGGAGCACACGCCATTTAACCCACAATTGCTGCAAGAGTTTCTGATCGGTATGACAGACAAAGCCGCAATTGCTCAGCAAGGCAATGTGCAAATGCGTACGACTCCAATCGTCCGCCTGCCTGCTAATGGTCGTAACGATCCTGAATGGCTCGTAAAACAGATTCTTGATGTTGGCGCGTTCGGCATTATGTTCCCTTACGTTGAAACAGCCGAAGAAGCACAGCGTGCGGTCGCAGCGATGCGTTATCCGCAGCCTCGTGGCACAACAATCAGTGAGCCTGTTGGCGTGCGTGGTGCATCTCCAGCAGCAGCGGCTTGGTTCTGGGGTACTCCAGACTACATGCAGCGAGCTGACCTATGGCCAAATAACCCACGCGGTGATTTGATGGCTGTTATCCAAATCGAATCGGCTAAAGGCGTAGAGAATGCTGAAGCGATCATGACGACGCCGGGCGTAAGCGCGATTTTCGTTGGTCCAGCTGACTTGTCGATGAACATGGGCTTGCCAGGTAACGATCCTGAAGTACAAGCGGCGATCACGAAGGTTGTTGAGCTTTGTAAGAAGCATGACGTTCCTTGCGGTATCACGACTAATGCCGGCGATATCCGTGCTCGCCTAGATCAAGGTTTCTTGATGCCTACAGTGGGCTACTGGGGAGACCTAGGGATTGCAGGGAGCACAGAAGCGAATCTTCGCACAGCTCGTGAGCATTCTGGCCGTACAGACTAAGCATTGCTGTTTGTAATTTAAAAACCGCCGCTACTTTTATAGTAGCGGCGGTTTTTTTATGCCTGCAATCAATGTTTTGGCAGTTTGGCCGATACTAAGAGGATAGTAAGGCGTGTGGTCGGCACCGCCAGAACATTGAATAGAATAGAAGGGGCAACGAGTGTTGAGTCAATTGAGTGCGAAGGCGACTTTTAAAGGGCTAGCGGTAGCTGTGCTTAGTAGCACTTTACTGGCGTGTGCCTCAAACCCCGATAATATCGATGCAGCCTATGTGTCCGCCTTCAAATACGAACCCTATAGCTGCGAACAGATCTCGTTTGAACTAGGGTTTGTGGCACGCAGAACCCAAGCCCTTTACGACACGCTCAGGTCCACCAGGCGCCACGATAACTGGCAGGCTGGCGTTGGGGTCATTCTTTTGCCTACTTTGTTCGCATTAGAGGGAGGTGATGGCGTTGAAGCTTCCGAATACGCTTTCTTGAAGGGCGAATTCGAAGCACTCCAGTATGCCTCTATGCAAAAACGCTGTGGTTTTGCATCGGTGTCACCGGATGATCAAATCGAAGAGGCACTTGCAGAGGATACTGTGATCATATTGCCAGATAATAGGCGAGTGTCGCTGTCGCAAATGTTGGGTTTACTAGAGCAAGCTTACGCACAGCAATTGATCACAGAACAGGAACTTCAAGCCGCACAAGACACCGCATTCATGCTTTTGGGTAGTGATGGTGATGGTCGCAATTTGCCTGCAGGGGCTCTGGACAATCTCTATGCACTAATCAATGAGTTGGAGTTAGCGCTGCCGATGCATGAAATGTCGCAAATCGCGGCAGCAGAGCCAGGGCAAACGTCACTTCCACCGAGAACGCTTGCCCCTGCGGCGCCAGCATCTGGGACAGTCACTGCGGCCAATGCGCCGCGAACCCCGCGCAGTTTGGACGCTCTAGTAGAGCAGGTTGAGACCTTAGAACCGCGTGAACCGAGTAGTGGGTTGCAGAGCATTCAGCTTATTGAGCCCCGTGATCCCGACGAAGCCGTGGCGCTCACCGGTGAGCTTATACCCCAAGACGGGATGAGCCACGCTATGCCTGCTGGCCCCAAAACGCTTGAGAGCATTCTTCATGAGTATGCTGATCTTGAAAACTACTATGTAGGAGACCTGCCGCAGTGGAAACTAGTGCGATTTTTCGACAAAGCGGGCATCGCCAACACAACTCCTGTTCTTGCCTATATTGATACAACTCTGTGGGGGAGTGGTGCAAATGGCGTGGTGTTTACCCCCGAGGGTATCTACTACAGCAACGATTTTGTAGCAGGAGTCGGTGGAACATACTTCATTAGTTACGCAGATGTGGTGCAGCATGCAGTCCCGAACTTTAAGAAACGGTACTTTTACCTTGGATATGGTGCTTTGCCTAAGCGTGGTCTAATTGATTTTGTAGGCAACGATACTGACCTTGAAGGGCTTTTAGGGATGATCGAAGAGATCCAAGCGCACTATAAGTCACCCGAGGAGCGTTTTCCGATGGCTTTAGCGCGGTAAATTAATATCGCTTTAGTGTTAAGCCAGCGAAGGTGGTTTGTAGATAAAAGGAAGGGCAAACTCTATACTTGAGCTTCAACTCAAATGAGAGGCTTAGATGAGCGCTGCGCAATCCCCCAAAGATGAAACACTACGGCTCGAAAAGCTTCGTGCATTAAAGCTATTAGATACTGCCTCTGAAGAACGATTCGATCGCTTAACACGCATGGCTAAAAGGCTATTTCTCGTGGATACAGCGGTGGTTAGTTTAGTGGATGAGGACCGGCAGTGGTTTAAGTCGAAGGCTAGTGATCAGCCCCTTCCTGATGAAACCCCAAGAGATATCTCTTTCTGTGGTCATGCGATTCTAGGCAGTGATGTATTTGTCATAGAAGATGCCCTTGCGGATGAGCGCTTTAAGGACAATCCCTTAGTCACCGAGAAACCAAGCATTCGATTTTATGCCGGTTTTCCTTTGCGTATTAATGATGGGAGTGCCCTAGGCACCTTATGCATCTTTGATAGCGAACCTAGAACTTTTGGGGAGGAAGACGTTCAGCTTTTGCGTGACCTAGGGGATATGGCTGAGAAAGAAATAGCGGCATTGCAATTGGTGACACTGGATCCATTGACACTAATTTCGAATCGACGTGGTTTCATGGAACTTGCACAATATGCGTTTAGCGTTTCCAAACGTAAAAAACTTCCTGCCTCTGTGATCCTTTTTGATATTAATAAGTTCAAAGTGATTAGTCAGGAGTTTGGTCAAGCAGAAGCTGATCAAGTGTTAGTGAAAATTGCCTCAATCGTCAGTAGAGTGTTCCGCGAGACTGATATATTCGGTCGAGTAGGGGATGATGAATTTGCTGTCTTTATGATGGAGAGCGATGATGATAGTACTAGAGATGCTATTCGTCGTTTGGAACGGGCAGTTGAAAAATACGATATGGAAAAAGAGCGAGGCTATGATATAGAGTTTAGTGCTGGCTATGTTGTGGCGTCACCAGGAACAATACAAACGCTCGCGGACCTTTTAGCGTTGGCCGAC
The DNA here is from genome assembly GCA_051252515.1 of Gammaproteobacteria bacterium. Classification (GTDB taxonomy): domain Bacteria; phylum Pseudomonadota; class Gammaproteobacteria; order Pseudomonadales; family Pseudohongiellaceae; genus UBA5078. Next base: position 193,023 of record JBPOFS010000004.1, on the reverse strand, counting down.
GAGCGCATGCACACAGTCTAGAACTATTTTCGATATAGCACGATAAACTGGCTAGTCTTTCCCTGAATCTCAGGGTCGAACACGCTGATGTCCAGAGGGTCATCGGGATTCTCTAGAATATCAGACGAGGATTCACGCGTTAACCCGGCATCCTTCGCTAGGCTAGTCACGATCCCTTCGGATATCCGGTGTAAACTACCCCCTGCATCTAACCCAGAACCCTCCGGTGCGGTATGATCCGACGCGATGAGAACTCCTCCTGGTTTGAGCACTCGCGCTATCTCTGCGAACGCGTCGATAGGGCTGCCAAGACTATTGCCATCGGGCATGAAACCGATTTCATGAGGTCCCTGAATCCACGTCACCATATCGACTGAGTTGTCGGGCATATCCAATTCATCAAAGTTAGTGATGCTTACACGGACATTAGGGAGCCGATTATTCGCGGTTCGCTCATTAATACCTTCTCCTATGAAGCGCATCAAAGCGGGTGGGTGCTGCAATATGACTTGTCCATTAGCGCCAACAGCCCGGCTTAATATTTCGGTGTAATAGCCTGCGCCTGCTTCTAGCTCTAACACCGTCATTCCTGTTTTCAATCCAGCAAACGCAAGCACTTGTGCAGGTTTGCGCGATACGTCCATGGCGATATCTTTTTTGGGGCGATCGTTATCTGAAAGTGCCGCGGTTACGTTTGCGTTCTGTGCCAATGCGGCACCGCTTATCAATGTCATTGCGCAAAAGGCGCAACTGAGAATGCTACGGTGAAAAGTGTGAACGCGATTGATCATGGTGACTCCCAAGGGTATTACATATAAAAATGAGCTAATGCTACAACCTAGCCTATTAGAGGGTATAAGTTTAAAAAACTCAATTGGCAAATGATGTTAATCGAAAAAGATGTCTAAATCTCATGATGGACTTGTTTGATAGCCTTTATGTTATGGTCAATATACCGTCTATATTATTGAAAATTTAAATAAACTCTGTGCGTTGCTCTTGATAATGGGATTGGGATTGCTGAGCTTAGGTTTTCGTTTCAAAAGTGCATCGCGAGTCAATAATTAGTCAAATAGTGTTTAGGTGGTCTAATTAAGTTGTAATGGCGTATCATTGATAAACACCTGTTGGGGCATCAATTGAAAGTAGAAAATTTCAAAATATGCATTTGATAACACGAATAAAGAATGCATCGACCAATTCTAAAACGGCACATTTGTTGTCTGCGGCTGTGCTTGTTGTCACTCTCTTTTTCTCCCTCCTCGTCTCCATCAATAGCGTTATTGTTAACGAAAGCATCCAATCCCAAGAGTTCGAAATCCTCGCACTTGATCTAGAGCAAGCCATAGAAGCGCGGATGTTGGCCTATGAGCAGGTGCTTCATGGCACAAAAGGGTTACTAGTTAGCAGTGGGGAGGTGACGCGCCAGGAATTCTCGACCTATTTTCAAGCGCTGAACATCGATGAACACTACCCTGGGATGCTGGGCTTAGGGTTTGCAGTTCAACTAGCTCCCGAGAGCCTGAGCGCGCATATCGATTCTGTTCAGCAGGAAGGGTTTCCGCTATACACAGTTCGCCCTGCCGGTGAACGAGATCTTTATACTTCTATTGTTTTTCTAGAGCCATTTTCCGGCGTGAACCTGAATGCCTTTGGGTTCGATATGTATTCAGAAACCGTTCGCCGCGAAGCGATGCAGAGATCTGCTCGTATAGGCGGAGCCGCATTGTCTGGTCGAGTGAGTTTGGTACAGGATGTGAATCGGGGTGGGGTGTCAGGAACATTGCTTTATCTGCCGGTCTACAACAACGAGATAGACTCAAGTACAAGCGAAGATGAGGTCTATGGATGGGTGTATAGCCCATTTAGTATGGATATCCTGATGCAAGGGCTCAATTTCTCTAACTTCGATCTATTGAAAGTTAATATTTTTGATGGGCTTGAAGCAAACGAACAGAACATTTTGTTTGCAATAAATTCTGCTATCGAAAGTGCAAGCGAGCCAAGATTTAACTACCGTAAAACTCTCAACATCGCTGGTCGAGCTTGGACATTAGACGTTAATTCAACAAGGGCGTTTGAACAAAACGCCGCAGCGTTCGAACCTCTTATCTATATTGTGTCAGGAGTGGTAATTAGCTTCTTGCTAACGGCTTTGGTTTGGTCGCTCGTGACCAGTAAAGAGCGTGCCAATTTACGTGCTGAAGAAATAACCGAAGAGCTGCGCACCACCGAGTACCGATGGTCCGCCGCCTTAGCAAGTGCTGGCGATGGTGTATGGGATTGGAATTTTAAAAGTCGTCAATTTGTGTTTTCCGAACATACAAAAACAATGCTCAAATACTCTCCCGACGAATTGGGTGATAGCATCGAAGATTGGCTGAAGATTGTGCATTCCGATGATATTGATGACGCGCTCGCAGCAATGAACACACTCGTTTTAGATTCAGATCTGCATTTTCGCCACGAGTTTCGTGTACGCACAGGCGATGGTGACTGGAGTTGGATATTAATGCGCGGTGCTGCAGTGGAGAAAGACCAAGACGGTAAATCGATTCGTGCCATAGGCACTTTTGCCGATGTTACTGATCGCAAAGAAATAGAAGACCAACACGAATACCATGCATTGCATGATGAGCTGACGGGTCTGCCAAATCGTCGCCTAGTCGGTCAGCGTTTAGAATTGCTACGCAAGCAAGCAATTGAGAGTTCCAAACCCTTAGCCTTGATGTTTATCGACCTGGATCATTTCAAACAAGTTAACGACACTTATGGACACGATGTTGGCGATTTTGTGTTATGTGAAACGTCTACTCGCCTTAGTGGTCTGCTGCGTCTAACGGATGTTGTAGGGCGCTTTGGCGGGGATGAATTTGTCACACTTCTACCTGATATCAACTCAGTGGATGATGTGATTCATGTGGCCGAGAATATGAAAGCGGCTTTTTCGTTGCCGTTAGTGTTTGAGGCAGTGCAAGTGCAAGCCACGCTCAGCATAGGCATCGTATTATTTAACCCAGAGAGTCGTGACGGTGTAGCAGAGCTTTTGAAAAAAGCCGATACGGCACTCTATGAAGCTAAAAGTGCGGGGCGTAACGGCTATAAAGTGTTTGAAGAGTCGATGTTAAGCTAGAGATTGGCCTCATCGGTGCAGCGTTTTGCCCAAACAGCCTTAAAGGCTTCTACTTGCTCATTGCGAGTCTGCGTAGTGGTGGCACTGGGCTCTGAATAGGCCATATCGATGATCGGTTGCATTACGGTGAGTAATTCAGGCTGATCATTCAACTCGTTATTAAGGGTGTTAATCAGCAACATTATGTCGTAGTTCACTTGCCTCTTGATCATGATGTCTTCAGCCAATGCGGTAATATCAGCGCAAGAATCAGGGACGTCTTGTGCATGAGCGGAACTGAATAGGCTCAACGTTAAGACTGTAGTAATTAAGAGTTTCATGGTTTTTCTCTAATAACTTTGTAGGAACCCTTCAGCGCCGCCTTAGTCGGCGACACTGAAGGTTTAATCCTTTAGAAGCGGATTGTGACACCACCGTAGATATGACGCTCTGGTGCGGCCTCATACGCGCGACCACCGAAAGCATTCTTACGAACAGTTGAGAAGTAGTCTTCATCGAATAGGTTGTTGACGCCAAAGAATGGCGCCACCATCGTACCGTTGATATCGATGGTGCTACCAACTCGTAGAGTAGAGACTATTGATGAATCTACTTGCTGTGTATTGGCATTGTCCGCATAGAACTCACCCACATTCAACGCATCTAATACCACATAGGCGCCATCTGGGTGTGTGTACTTTAGCTCTGCATAGAACTGATGCTCAGGAATCCCTGGAAGCGACTCACCGACTGCAGCAGGAGTCCCATCGAAGCTAGTGAACTCGAAGTCAGAGTAAGTATAGGTGACCGTTAAGTTCAATTGATCTGTTAGCTTAGCTTGCAACTGTGCCTCTAAACCGTTGCGGTCAGTATCGGCATTTTCGAAAAATGCACGGCTACCGATATTCACAACGTTAGTGATCTCATTTTCAACGTCCATGGTATATAGCGCTAGGTCGTAGTAGAGGCGGTTGTTAAACACACTGCCTTTTGAACCAACTTCAAAGCTCTTCGCTTTTTGCGGGTTAACATTATTGAAACCACCGAGGTTGACGTTTAAGTCTTGCGCGGGGCTGCCTAGCTCAGAGAACGTAGGCGTTTCGAATGATGTCGCATAGTTGGTGTAAAGGTTCAATGCTTGTGATTTGTTCCACATTAAACCAATTGCTGGGCTGAACTCGTTGTAGTCTAGGTCGCCACTCTGGTCGCCATTGGCCAAGTACAGATCATCAACAGACATATCTATATTGTCAAAGCGGCCGCCGATGCTAAGAATCAAATCATCGGTTAAAGTCGTTTCATTGCGGAAATACACGCCGACTGATTCAGCCTCTTCCACTTGATCAAACGTAATATTGCCTTTTACGCCAGCATTGTTAATAAAGCGCTGACGATCATCAGTTTGATAGTCCATATCAAAACCAACGCTAAATACGTTAGGCATGTCCATTAAGGTATCGGTGAACGTGTAGAGGCCGCCCGCACCAGAGAACGAACGTTGGTAAGCAATCGCGCCGTCATCACCTACGAAAGGAATGTGTGTGCCGATAGGCAGGAAGCCTGAGAAGTCTTTACGCATTGTGTAGGTGCGTAGCGTTAGGTCGTGTTGGCTGCCGAAGCTTTTCTTATACACAAGACCTAAACGTTGTTGGTCAAATTCTTCACCGGCATTAGAGCTTGTGTTGCGCGATCCTGCAGCTGTGCGGTCAGCGGCGATTTCGGCCAATGTCACACCACCTGGGTCATTCGCGACAGGGGAGTCCACTGCGTTGATGATTGCTGTGAGGCTAGAGGTGTCATCAATACTATAAATGAACTTGCTGTTGATTAGGTTGTGTTCAACTTCTGAGAAGTCGCGGAATCCGTCCATTTCTAGACGAGAGACGTTGACTAAATATCCTAATTTACCTGATGTGCCGCCTGTCTTTAGCTGCACTTTTTGATGTCCGTATTCGCCAACCATGATTTTAGTTTCGACGAATGGCGTTTCTGTAGGCATCTCAGTCGTAAGGCTAATAACGCCGCCTGACGCTGTTCCGTACAAAGACGCTGATGGGCCACGAATAACTTCGACACTTTGTGCCGAACCTAAGTCCAAGTCATCGGTGCCACTTTGGCCATCAGGCAAAGTCATCGGAATATCATCGGCAAATACTTTGATGCCGCGCATTCCGAAGTTAGCTCGTGAACCAAAGCCACGAATTGAGACGCTGAGGTCTTGCGCAAAATTATAACGGCTTTGCATCACAAGGCCGGGAATGGCGATAAGAGACTCATCAAGGCTGAGCTCCTGGCGGCCTAGCTGGATTGAATCTTTATTAATGACGCTGATGGCCATAGGCACGGTGCTGAGTGCTTGCTCTGTACGAGTTCCAACTACAACGATCTCATCTAATTGAGATGTCGTTTGAGCCTGGGCCGTTGTCGCCCCTGCTGCCATAATAAGGGGGATCAGTACTTTCAATTGTCGACTAGTGGTCAAGGTAGTTCTCCAGATCACGATAAATTGCGGGCATTAACTGCCCCTATAGTTTGGGGCCGTACTTTAATGTGCGGGATATACTACATCATTCAAGCATGTAGTTGAATGCAATGCCCTTTAGTTGCAATTTGGCACAGGTTTAGAGAAAAGTGGGCAATTTCATGTCTTATTTCAAGATATATAAGCACTATTTGGGCGCGCAACGCTGTGTTTTCGGCTAATATGGCGATTATCTGAGTTACTTCACTTTTTCCCTATCCCTGACAGTAAGGTCCCGACACATTATGAATCTTAATGACGTATTACGACGCGTTCGCTTTATCTTCGATTTTGACGACAATCGCATGATGGAGGTTTTTGCTAGCGCAGATACAGTGGTAACGAGAGAGCAAGTGTGTGCTTGGCTTAAAGCAGAAGACACGCCAGGGCATGTCGCCATTGAAGATAGAGAAATGGCGTTATTTCTCAATGGCTTGATTAACTCAATGCGCGGAAGAAGGGATGGGCCTCAGCCAGAGCCAGAAGAGTCGCTTTCTAACAATATGGTGCTGATAAAGCTGCGTATTGCCTTGAACCTGCAATCGGATGATGTGCAGACATTATTGGAAGAAGCCGGCTTGAAGTTCAGCAAACACGAACTATCGGCCTTGTTCCGTAAGCCAGGACATAAACATTACCGCAATTGTGAAGATCAATTGCTGCGTAACTTCTTGAAGGCTTTGCAGCAGCGTCAGCGCGGTGAAGTGGAAGTTGAGCTTGAAGAAGGTCTAGGCGAGTCGGAGGAAGCCTCAGAGGAGGTCGTGGCCACGCCAAATCTGTGGGAGCGTTAACTCCCACAGAAACACAGGCTTACTATCGGGGAGTCCAGTAGAAGACTTCCCAAGTGTGCAGCGGTTCGTTTTGGCCGCGAATGATCTCTCCATCGAAATCGTAGCGCATTGGCATATTATTATTGGCCCCGTAGCTTTCTAAGTAAGGCATACGGGCGTCACCGAACACTTCAGTGGCTTTCATAGCGAAAGTTTCATCCCCTACACGTATATAGCCGTTTGGCGCTATGCGTGCACGTTTAGCCCAATACCCGCCGTCTGGTCGCGTTGCCGTGATAATACCGCCCTCATCGGTGGAATAGATCATATTGACGACGAAAGGGGGGAACCCTCCGGTTTTTATTTGCCCAACACCACGCCCGTTGACTGTATTCCAATCGCTAGGGGGAGGTGTCAGAGTGCCACCGATGCGCACGCCTGGAGTGCGCGTATAAGGGGCGGTAAAGACATAATAAGTGGCTGCGATCACTAGGGCAGCAAGCACTGCTAGACTGATCTTCTTTGTTGTATTCGTCATAAATTGACCTGCTTAGTTTTGTAATTATTGATCAAACTTTGTTAACGCATATCAATGAGTGACATTATCAGTAGGCGTCACTTTCAACAACTAGGCAGTTCAAGCACTTAGTGATTACAGTTGCATGCTTGTGAACGCTGCTGGGATCGAGTGAAGATCAAGGTTCCATAATTGCGGCATTAAAAAGTACACGACCAAGACAATCAGGCACGCAGCGATAATATTCATGATAAATCCAGTGCGAACCATTTCGATGATGCGTAGTTTTTCTGTGGCAAAAATAATCGCATTGGGTGGGGTGCCCACCGGCAACATAAATGCACAGTTGGCGGCCATCGCACAGGGCACCATGAGTGCGAAAGGGTGAATGTTCAGTGCCAAGGCTAAAGAGGCCACAACCGGGATGATCATCGTTGCCGTGGCTGTATTGGAGGTGATCTCTGTTAAGAACAGAATCAATAAAGCAGTACAGGCAATGATTACAATCATGTGCAAACTTTCTAACACGGTGAGTTGATCCCCAATCCATGTGGCAAGGCCGGTTTCCCTAAAACCTGCCGCGATTGCTAACCCTCCGCCAAACAAAAGCAGAATGCCCCAAGGTATTTCCTTGGAGTCCTTCCAGTCTAGAACGCGTCCACTGGCTTGGCTTCTAGTGGGAATAATAAAGAGTGCTACGGCGGCGAGTACGGCAATCATTCCGTCACGTATCTCAGGCACTAGGTCAGACCAAATAAATCCTCGTGTAATCCACAGGAAGGCGGCCGAAGCAAAGACAATGGCTACAGCGGTTTCTTCGAATGAAATTTTCCCAAGCGCAGTGCGTTCTTTCTGAATGAATGCCTTCCCGCCAGGAATGCCTTTGATCTTCATGTGAAATGCAATGCGTCCAAGATAGAACCAAGCGATTCCTAGCAATATAAAGACTATGGGGACGCCGATTAACATCCAACTGGCGAAACTGATTTCGACGCCAAAGAGTTCACGGGCTTGTGCCGCTAAAATGATATTAGGCGGGGTGCCAATTAAAGTGCCCATGCCGCCAATGGTGCCGGCGTAACCCACCGCAAATAAAAGCGCTTTCTCGAAGATCGGGATATCTACCGCTTCGGGAGTGTTTTTAAGCGCACTGCCTACTTGCGCCGTAATGGCGAGCGCCATCGGGACCATCATCATCACAGAGGCAGTATTGGATACCCACATAGACAAGAATGCAGTGGCGAGCATAAAGCCTAGCAAGATGCCTTGGGTGCTGGTGCCCACGAACGCAATGATGGCCAGTGCCATACGCTTATGAAGGTTCCACTTTTCCATAGCGGTCGCAATAAAGAACCCCCCAAGGAACAAAAACACAATGTCATCGCCATAGGCCGAGGTGGTGGTTGAGCTATTAAGCGCCCCAGTAATCGGCAGTAGAAACAGAGGGAGTAACGAAGTGGCAGGAATCGGAATGGCTTCGGTAATCCACCAGATGGCCACCCAGATTGTAGTTGCCAAGACGGCTTTAGCTTGGAAACTTAAGCCTTCGGCCGAGAAGAATATAAGGGTACAAAAAAAGAGCAGTGGCCCAAGGATAAGGCCAATTAATTGTGCCTTGGTATAGGAGTTGCTCGTGAGCTTGTCATCAGTCAGTGCGGGGTTCGACATCGTTCTCTTCTAATTTTGATCAATGGGAGCGGCGCAGTAGTTATTAATCTTGTTAGCTAACTAGCGAGAGGGCGTACAGGCCTGCCCTTGAATACCTGCCGGTATTGTCAGAGGTGCGGCTGCAACGCGTCCGTCTTCGGCCAATTGTCGATAAGCGGCCTCTTGTAGACCTTTGACGACAGTGTTTTGCATGCCTAACTCAAAGCCGGCGCATTCGTTTTGGCCTAATGAGCGTGGATCGATGCCAGTCACATTGCCAAATACCACAAGTGCTTCGAGATAAGAGCCATAGGCGCTGGCGTGATAGTGATCAAACGTCCAAAGGTCAATTTTGCCATATTCTAGTCCGTTGTACGGGTTGTCATCTGCAAGCCCTAGCGTCATCGCTTGTGTCCATGCCTCGCCTACTGGGTTTACTGATACGGCACCAGGGGTGCTTTGGGCTGCCTTTTCATAGCCTGCACGAAGGTCTAAAGCCATCTGAGCGATAGGCATGCCAGACCAAACATGATTAGCCTGATGGGTCATGTCAGCACGTGACCATGTGGCGGTGAGGTAGATATCGACGTCTTCGTTGCGCGAGCGTAGGAGTTCACCCATTTGGGTGCTAGTGGCAATGAGTTTGTCGGCATTGCCGTGCTCGGCACTATCGAGGGTGCTGTGTCCTTGCAACACCACTATGTCCCAAGGTCGTCGGCCAATGATTCCGCGCTTTTTCTCTAAATGAAAGTCGAAATTACTGCCCGGCTCAGTCTCCAAATACACGTCTAAGTCTAATCCGGCCTGGTCTGCAAAGGCTTTGAACAAAGCAGGAATCCCGCCGATGCCTTGATTGTTCAGGTCTGTCACTGTGTCTGGGCGATAATATTTTACAGCCGAGCCATAGCCATACGTGAAGCTGTTGCCGACAAAGAGAACGCTTTCAGCCGCAGCAAAACTGGCACTCATTGCCAAACTAAGGCTAGTCAAAGTGGTGCAGAGGAGTTTCATGTTGGATCCTTTCTAATTATTGGCAGATTGGGCAGGATAGAAGTGTCACCGCTTGAAGTCTATGGGGTATTTGGCGGGAGCGCTACGCTCACTTCCACAATGTTTGCACATTTCGCCATTAATTCTTAAACATTTGCTTTCTATTATAACGACCAAGAACACTGACATTCACTAGCGTTCAATTGGCGATGAAGGAAATATTATGAATCATAGACGCAAATTATTCTCGGCTATTTTGCTAGGCGCAGGCTTGCTAAGTCCTTTGGCTAATGCCGCATCAAGTTACGAAAATAACCTCTTGGATATGCCCTACTTGGTCTACCAAGGCGAGTTGTACCAGGTGTATTTGCACCATGTGGCAAACTCTAACCCAACGGACTTTACGCTAGGGACTTACACAAAATATGATGCAAGTGTCGCGACACCAGCAGATGCCGCCTCCTATATTGGTAATGTGGTAAGCATTCCGAAGGTGCGGGTTGATATAGAATCATACAATGTGCAATTGGATTTCATTGAAGCAGAAGGCGTGTTTCGATTAGTGGAAACACCGATAGCGCTCAATAGCACTACCGATGGTGTCTTGTGTAATTATTCTGATTCCACTCCTAACAGTTCTGACTCGGTATCAATCACGAGCACATCATCGTGGTTATGTGATGGCGAAAACCGCAACCTTACGGCGAATGGGATTCCCGATCATGTAGTCGGCACATTTCCAAACCCAAATAACCCGAACACTATTACCGAGCAATCAGTCTCGGCCAGTTTTACTTTGAACCCGAAAGAAAGCAGCACGGCGACCACATTGGGCGGTCCTGCCGGAGTCATTGCCTTTGTACTTAATGGCGTAAAGGTGGATGCAGGGACAGGTGGAACTTGTGATGACACAGGCGACACTTGCGATCTGGGTCAGCGAGTAGGCAACTGGAGTATCGAAGCGTTAGGGCAAACAAGTTTTAACTTTGGTACTGATGAGAACAATGCTCACGTACAACCAGACGGCGTATATCACTATCACGGTGTCCCTGAAGGGTTCGTGACCAAACAGGGCGGTGATAGCTCTAAAATGACGCTTATTGCTTGGGCCGCCGATGGGTTTCCAATCTATGCACGTTATGGGTATAGCGACGTCAATAATGCCAGTTCCGAATTGAAAGTCATGACTGGTAGTTACGCCTATGTCAGTGAGGTGAGCAGTTCGAGACCTTCAGTGAATACATATCCGCTTGGCACTTTCAGTCAAGATTGGACTTATGTGGCTGGGTCAGGTGATCTCGATGAATGTAATGGACGTTACGGCGTCACTCCGGAGTTTCCTGAAGGGATCTACCACTACTACGCGACTGACTCGTACCCTTATTTTCAACGTTGTGTGAAAGGCGAAGTGGAAGCGGGTAATGCTGGGCCTGGCGCTGGTGGACCTGGCGGTGACTTGCCTCCACCACCGCTTTAATCAAGGAGAAAACGATGCGAGTTTTAGAGCGAGTAAAATCGATAGTGTTCGGAAGTTTTCTGCTAGTGTCCTTGCTGTCCACATCGGCGCAAGCTCACTTAATGGTCGCGCAGCATGGGACCTTGAATGTGGTCGGTGATGGCGCCTTCATGGTCCTAGCATTACCAATATCGGCGTTTGTCGAGGTTGATGGCGACCGTGATGGCAATGTCACTATGGTAGAGTTCAATCAGCACCGTGAACAGATTATGGCGGCGATTAAAGAAAACGTGAAGCTCAGTGATGCCACTGGTGTGCTTTCTTTGGAGGGCATAATGTTGTCTCCAGAGGTGGCGCACAACACGGACTTTGAGTTTGTGACGCAATTGACAGTGTTAGGGCGCTTCACATTGAACCAGTCTTCTAGTCCAATGGAGTTCAGTATTGGCTTATTTGGGGTTCACAGTGGCGAGCAAACAATGGAGATCACGGGCACTCGAACAGTGGGCGAACAAGCGCATGTGCTTGTTCTAACACCAGAGCACTCTGCAGGGACTTTGTTTCCTGCATTGGCTTCAAATTGATTAGTAAAAGTTGAGATCGAATGCGTTTAGGAATTAAGTCAAAGCTGGTGTTATCGTTTTTGCTTTCCAATGCATTGTTGGCAAGCTTGATGTTCACTGTCAGTAGTTGGCGTTTTGATCAGGGATTTCAAACCTATGTGACGAACGTCGAAGTACAGAGAATGCAGGGCTTGGTGGCCGCGCTTGCAGAGCATTACGCAGAGCAACTCAGCTGGGAGCCTATCCAACAGGATGGACGCATATGGAGCACAATGGCCAGCGCGTATGTTGGAGGCGGTGTAGGCCCAATGCCAGAAAACCCATTGGGCCTTACCCGCGCACCATTTGGCGAACTACCTCCACCTCCTAGGAACGGTGCTCCACCGCGATTAGGGCCTGCGCAAGGTCAGAACAATGCACAGAGTGCTGTGTTCTTCGACAACAAAATATTGCTTACAGACGCTGAGAAGTCTGTGTTGATTGGCCCGCCAGACGAGCCGAGCGAGAATACCGAATGGATTCCGATCCAGAACGATGCCGTAACAGTAGGATATCTTGGCTTGGTTCCTCGTGACATTCTCAATGCGAGTTTAGACCGCTTGTTCGTTGAGGAGCAAAAAACGGCCTATGCGTGGACTGCGGCTGGCTCTCTTATTATTGCTTTAGTGATTGGCTTGATCTTGGCGTCGCTTTGGTTGCGTCCCATTCGTTTGTTGCAAGCAGGGATGCAAAAGTTGTCAGCAGGTGATTACGCGCAGCGCTTACAGTCCAACGGTAGTGACGAGCTGTCGCAACTCTCCGCGCAGTTTAATTTATTGGCGCTTACCTTAGACAAAAATCAGTCAGTGCAAGAACAATGGATCGCCGATATCTCTCACGAATTACGCACGCCTGTTGCTGTATTGCGTGGTGAAATAGAAGCGCTTGTGGACGGAGTGCGTCCGTTGGACAGTCAACGCATTGCATCGCTATATGAAGAAGTGTTGCAACTCCAAGCGCTCATATCGGAACTGCACGAGCTGAGTTTGTCTGATATGGGGGCCTTGAATTATCAGAAAACGCCAATTGATTTCCAAGAGTTCATGAGGAAGCTCATGGCGCAGTTCTCCAATGCCTGCGACGAGGCGAAGTTGGCACTGCACTTCAATGAAGACAGCGTGGCGGCGACCCTCAATGCCGACGAACGCAAGTTGAAGCAAATGTTTGTAAATCTTTTTCAGAACACTTTGAGCTATACCGACCAACCCGGATCGCTTTCTGTGAGCTGGGAGTTACAAGGTAAAACCTTAGTGATCCATTGGGCTGACTCTGAGCCTGGGGTGAACGAGGAGGAGCAAGTGAAGCTGTTTGAACGCCTCTTTAGAGCGGAGAATTCGCGTAACCGTCGTACCGGTGGCAGTGGCTTAGGTTTGGCCATTGTTAAGAATATTGTGGAATCACATGGGGGAAGGATTGCGGTGGCAAGTTCGAGCTTTGGTGGCTTGATGTTTACGATTCAATTACCCATTGCGTAGTCTGTAACTTTTAAATTCAATCATCATGGATGTGTACGCTATGTCTGCATTAGTACTTATTGTAGAAGATGAACCGAAACTCTCCTCAGTGTTGCAAGATTATTTGCAGCAGTCTCAATATCGCACAGAAATAATCGACAATGGTTTGGATGTGTCTGCCTATGTTCGGGCACAGCAGCCAGATCTCATTATTTTGGATTTAATGTTGCCAGGTAAAGATGGTTTGCAAGTGTGTAAGGAAGTGCGCAGCTTTTCGGATGTGCCTATCATTATGGTGACAGCGAAAGTCGAGGAGATCGACCGATTATTAGGGCTCGAGTTAGGGGCTGATGATTATATCTGTAAACCCTTTAGCCCTCGAGAAGTCGTGGCCAGAGTGAAGAACGTGCTTCGTCGCATGCAAGCGCCAGAACCATCGTCGTCTCTGTCCGATGCGGACCGTCTAGTGCTGGATAAGGACAGTTACTGTGTAAAGTATGGCGGGCTAGTATTAAGTTTAACCAGTGTAGAGTTCGAACTACTCAACACGATGCTTGGTGCGCCCGGGAAAATATTCTCAAGAGACCAATTGATGGATCGAATTTATGCGGATCACCGAGTCGTGAGTGGCCGTACGATTGACAGCCACATCACAAAATTGCGTAAAAAGCTCAGCGAGTTGAGCAATGAAGACGGGGCTGAGCGAGAGTGGATTGTCTCGATTTACGGCGTGGGCTATAAGATCGAGATCAATCGATAGTTTAGGCCTTAACTGTGTGTGGCTTATTCAACGTGTAAGACGCCTTTGTACATTTGCATCTGGCAATGGAAAGGGTAAGTGCCAGCCGACAAGGCGGGTAGTTCGACACGGACTTTCTCATTGAGTGTTAATGACTCGCTAATTTGTAGGTCAGGGAAGATCACAGTCTCAGCGCAGGGGCTAGGGTCTATGCGCTCAAAATAGATCGCGGTGGCTTTATCTGCCGCAATTTTAAAACGGGCCGGTTCATAGACTCCATTTTGCACTTTGATTACGAGCCCTGCTTTGGCATTCATTTCTGTCTTGGGTGTGTAAAGCCAGAACCACCAAATGATCAGGGCAATAAAGGCAAACCCAGCAATATTAATTAATAGCATCCGTGGCTCCTTTTAGTGTGAACTTGCTTTGAATAGGCGTAATCGATTGGCGTTTGTAACGACGGTTAATGACGAAAACGCCATGGCCGCTCCTGCAATCACTGGGTTCAATAAAACGCCTAGTACGGGGTACAGTAATCCTGCGGCGATTGGGACACCGGCCACGTTGTAGATGAAGGCACCAAACAGGTTTTGTTTGATATTGTCCAAAGTGGCTTTGCTGATGGCTATCGCATCGGCTAGTCCATGAAGCGATCCTCGCATTAAAGCGATATCGGCACTTTCTATCGCGACGTCAGTGCCAGTGCCTATAGCGAAGCCCACATTGGCTAAAGCAAGTGCTGGCGCGTCGTTGATGCCGTCACCGCACATACCAACGATCTCTCCTTGGGATTGTAATTCCTTAATTTTTTCCACTTTTTGATCAGGAAGTACTTCTGCAAAAAACTCTTCTACTCCCACTTTTTGAGCAATGGCTTTTGCCGTGTCGCGGTTATCGCCTGTGAGCATTAACACTTTGATGCCCTGTTTTTGTAAGCGTTGAATGGCGGCAATGGAGTCCTCTTTGATTGGGTCTGCCACGGCGATTATCGCCTGCAATACCTGGTCAACGGCGAAGTACATGGGGGTTTTCGCCTCCGTGGCTAAGGCTTGCGCTTTTGCCGCATTATCGCCAAGGCTGATATTCTGCGCGTTCATCAATTTTTCATTGCCAAATAACAGCGTATGGCCGTCTAGTTGGGCGGAGACACCTTGCCCAGCAATGGCTTTGAAGTGACTAGTCTTGGCTTGTGTTATGTCTCGTTGTTGTGCGGACTCTACGATTGCTTGTGCAAGAGGGTGTTCTGAGCCTGCCTCCAAGCTTGCGGCGAGCCTCAGTATTTCTTCCTCTTGGTAAGTGCCGGTTTCAATGATGTCCGTTACTGCCGGGGCGCCTTTGGTGATCGTGCCTGTTTTGTCCAAAACCATCACGGTAATTTTCGATGCGGTTTGCAGTGACTCGCCATTACGAATGAGCACGCCGGATTCTGCCGCTTTGCCGACCCCCACCATGACTGACATTGGCGTGGCTAATCCTAAGGCACAGGGGCAAGCAATAATCAGTACAGTAGTAGCGGTGACGATGGCATAGGCGATGCTGGGCTGTGGGCCAAAATTCAACCACACTAAAGCGCTGAGCACCGAAATAATCATAATAGTGGGCACAAAATAGGAGGAGATGACATCGGCTAAGCGGCCAATTGGGGGCTTAGAGTTTTGCGCACGTTTTACCATTGTGATGATCTGCGCTAGTGCTGTGTCTTTTCCTACTTTGTTGGCACTGAATAAGAAGCTTCCCGATTTGTTGATTGTGCCCGCTGCTACTTGGTCTCGAATCTTCTTCTCAACTGGCATGGGTTCACCTGTGAGCATTGATTCATCAATCGAAGTTGTCCCTTCGGTTACCTCGCCATCAACCGGTATTTTTTCACCAGGTCGAACACGGATGATGTCGCCAAGTTGGACGTCTTGAATCTCAATATCAATTTCACTGGAATCACGCACGACACGTGCTGTTTTGGGTTGCAATCCAATGAGGCGTTTGATGGCCTCGGAGGTGCGACCACGAGCGCGTAACTCTAAGGCCATACCGAGGTTGATGAGACCAATGATCATTGCCGTCGCTTCAAAGTACACATGGCGTGCGAGTTCAGGAAAGACGCTAGGGGCGATGACAACGGCCATGGAGTAGAGCCACGCTGTGCCTGTTCCTAATGCGATCAAAGTGTCCATATTGGCACTATGATTTGTGAATGAGTGCCAAGCGCCAGTATAGAAATGTTTGCCGGAGTAGATCATGACGGCCAAGGTAACAAGGCCGATGCTTAGCCAAGAGAGGCGTTCGACATCAGTGTTGACTGACATGTCTCCGGTGATAAGCCCGTACAACATGAGAGGTACACCAAGCCCTAATGCAATGACCATGTCGCGCATTAATTTGTGATAGTAGGCGGTATCGCTTCGCTCTTTCTCGTCAAGCGCCTCGTCGTCGCTGTTTCCAGCCTGAACTGTGGCGTTGTACCCTGCCGTTTTCACGGCTTGTACTACTGTTTCAATGGCGGCGGTGCCTGATACAGAGACTGTTCTGTCAGCAAAATTCATACTGGCAGACTCAACACCGTCGACTGCTTGAATGCTCTTCTCGATTTTGACAACGCAACTGGAGCAACTGGCACCATCGATCATCAACGTGTGGGTCTGAATCATCTCACTCTCCTGCATCAAAGTTTTCGATCATGTGGCAGATCATGGAACCGGTCGGAATTTTGTCATCCATGTGCTCCCATTCCTTAATGGCGCGCTTCATTCTGTCTCGCGTTTTTATCAGCTCGGCAAATTGACGTTCTGTTTCGTCTAAACGTTGTTCAATAATTTTTCGTACAGAAGGGCACGGGGAGTGGTTATTCTGCGCTTGGCCAATGACGGTTTTGATGTCGTCAACGGTAAACCCAAGCTGACGTGCTCCCACAATGAACTTGAGTCTATCTAGGTCAGATTGTGAATATTCTTTATAGCGATTATGAGGGTTCACTTTCGGCTGTAAAAGATCGATACGAGTATAGAATCGCACGGTGTCTGCGGTGATCCCCAGTTTTTGTGCAACTTCCAGCACGCGCATACTTTTTCTCCTTTACGAAGGCGAGAGTCTTTGCGGCCTCAAGCCCACTTGCATGGTTAACTTGAAACAAGCTTACACCTATGTGTAACACATAGGTCAATGGGGCGGGTGAGAAAGGTGATTTTTTGTGATCTAAGTCAGCCTGGGGCTAACTAATCAGGCATTAATGCGCGTCTGGCGTCCCTCGTGCCGTGAGTATTTGATACTGAGTAGCGTTGAGTTCAGGTAGGCGTTGCGGAAATCCACCATGCTCCAGATACGATCATTGTTATTAAAACCAAAATCTCACGCCAGCGAAGTAGTGTGTTTCACTTCTTTGTTCCCCAACAAGTTCTCTAAATTTTGCAGTGTTTCCGAAAAGCCTTTCAGACTCTACGCCAATGAAAGGCGCGAACTGTCTTGAAAACTCGTATCGTAAGCGCAAACTCGCAGAGGCTTCCGATAAGCCGCTGCCTAGTAAATTGGCGTTGTCGTCTTTGCCGCGCAACATAAACTCAAAGCGCGGTTGCAGCACAAGGCGTTGTGTCAAAAGTAATTCGTATTCAGAATCAAATACCAATTCAGTTTGTCCGCCAGTGCCAACGTAGGCAGTAGTATCAAGCTCAAACCAGTAGGGGGCTAAGCCTTGGATGCCTGCTGCAAGCCACTGTCTACTTTTGTCTTCTTTGTTTGTGTCTACCCGTAAGCCGACTTGTGTATCCCAGAATGCATCCAGAGCATGAGACCAAAGCAGTTCAGTTTGATTTTCGTATTCGTCCTCTTCGCTAAAGCTACCTTCGGTTTTTAACACGAGTCGATTGAACGAGTTGCCTCGCCAAGCTTGGAATTCGTAATTGCCGGTTTTGGTATCTGGGGTGTATTCAATACGGTCGGCCAGAAGCGACATAAAGTGATGCTCATCGGCGAGCATTAATGGATTGCTGCCTTGGAAGGCGTAAGGCCCTTCGCCATGAGTGAACCCTGATGAATAAGCATGAGGGTCTCGCGCATTTTCTGGGGGCGTATCAGTGCCCATAGACATGGCGCTGTGATCCATTGCCATAGGAGCTTCGGTATCTGCAGCCGATGCGGCAGGCATATGAGCACTATGGTCAACCGGAGCTATTGTATGAGCACTGTGATCGACGGGTTCTGCGGAGTGAGCGCTATGATCAATCGTTGGAGTCGTCATCGCATTATGATCATGGGCTGGTTCTTCCTGCACTGCACCATGGTCGTGTTGATGGGTATCCTGCGCGAACGCGGTGTTTGTCAGGAACAGCAATGCAGTGAGCGTTAAACCTTGCCTCATGATACGACTACCTTGCGGAACATTCCGGCGTCCATGTGGAACATGAGATGACAGTGCCATGCCCAACGCCCAGCATCTTCTGGTGTTGTGAGAAAACTGATGCGTTGTGCTGGTTGCACAAGGATCGTATGACGGCGTGATAATAGTTCGCCATGTTCGTTCTCAATGTCACTCCACATGCCATGTAAATGCATGGGGTGAGTCATCATGGTGTCGTTTTGCAAAATGATTCGGACGCACTCACCGTGCTGCATATGAATGGGAGAACTGTCTTTGAATTCCAGACCGTCTATCGACCAGCTATAGCGCTCCATATTGCCAGTGAGGTGCAACTCAATCTCGCGTACTGGAGTAACAGGGTCGAGTGCTTCAAGCGAGTGAAGATCGGCAAGCGTCAATACGCGTCTGCCATTATTGCGTAAACCAATACCTGGATCGTCAAGGTTCGTACGCGGTGTGTTGACACGAGCATCAACCGTAGCGCCGTATTCCGTGCGGGCGTGGCGTACTGTTTGCGAGGGAACGGATAGTGGATTTTGATGGGCACTGTGATCATGTTGATTTTGTGGAGCAGGAGCTGCATGTCCTGCATGTCCAGCGCCATGATCCATGGCGGACATGTCACCCATCATATCGGTCATGCTTAATGGCTCAGCTTTGTCCATCGCAGGCACTGCGGCTTCAAGACCTGCCGTTGCGGCTAAACTGCCGCGGACAAAACCACTGCGGTCGATGCTTTGCGCAAAGAGGGTGTGAGCCTCATCGGTCGTCTCGATTATCGCGTCGTAGGTTTCGCCTGGACCAAAGCGAAACTCGTCGATTGAAACGGGTTTCACGTTTTGTCCATCTGCTTGGATAATCTGCATGGATAAGCCGGGGATGCGGACATCAAACAAGGTATTGCTACTTGTATTGATGAATCGAACACGAACGCGCTCACCTGGTTTGGCGATGCCAGTCCAGTTGTCGTTTGTTGTGCGCCCATTGATAAGAAACGTGAGTGTCGAGGCCGACAGGTCGGCAAGGTCTGTCGGGTTCATGCGCATTTGGTTCCACATTTTGCGGTTCTCTAATGCGAGCCCCAAACCGTTGTTGGCGATATCAGAGAAAAAATCGCCAACAGTCGGTTGGTTGTAGTTGTACATGTCACTTTGCATTTTTAGTTTGGCGAAGACTCGCATGGGGTCTTCATCGGTCCAGTCGGATAATTGCACGATGTGATCATGATCAACGGGGTATAATTCGCCTTCACGAGGCTCGATGATCAAGGCGCCATAGAGCCCGGTCATTTTCTGAAAACCGCTGTGGGAGTGATACCAGTACGTACCACTTTGTTGTAGGGTGAACTTATAAACAAAGGTTTCGCCAGGGGCGATGCCGTTAAAGCTGATTCCGGGAACACCGTCCATTTGGTAGGGCAGAATGATGCCGTGCCAATGAATGGAAGTAGGGACTCGCAGGGTGTTGGTCACACGAATAGTGACTTCATCGCCTTCACGAAATTTAAGAGTGGGCGCAGGCAGGGAGCCATTGATTGTCGTGGCGATACGCGACTCGCCCGTGAAGTTTACATGAGATTCGCCAATCACGAGGTCTACTACAGGGCCTGTCATTACAGCCGCTGTGCCACTTGTGGTTGAACCCACCGTCGAGCGTGCTGCATGAGTGGTAGGCGCTAGGGCACTGGCGACACCGCCCATCAATAAGCCTTGTAGCAACTGGCGTCGCGACTTTGATGGTAATGGGGGGCGGCTGACTTGCTTGCTCATGAATCTTAACCTTCAATTACTGATTGATGGCAACACTATAGGGCGAGGTTGCTGTCACACCCATGACAGCAACATGAGAACTTTGTAATGTAGAGGTTATTGAACTGTTGGGGTTTTAAGCCTAGCCTCCTAGTCTTGATCAAACACAATGAGACATTAATGCGATTATTAGTGGTAGAAGATGAGCAAAAAACCGGTGATTACCTGCGTCAGGGGCTGAGCGAGGCAGGTTTTCAAGTCTCTTTAGCTCGCAATGGCTTAGACGGTCATCACTTGGCTATGACCGAGAGTTTCGACCTCATCATCTTGGATGTCATGCTTCCCGATGTGGATGGGTGGCGCATACTGCAATCGCTGCGTGAGGCAAGTAACAGCACTCCAGTCCTCTTTCTTACCGCACGCGATAGCGTCGACGATCGTGTTAAGGGCTTAGAGTTAGGGGCTGATGACTACCTCATCAAACCCTTCGCGTTCGTTGAAGTGTTAGCGCGTGTGCGCAGCCTGCTCAGGCGTACTCAAACCTCTGTCGTTAACGATGAACTGCAAGTTGCCAACTTGGAGATCAACTTACTGAAACGACGAGTGACCCGTGCCGGTAAGCGCATCAATCTCAGTCATAAAGAGTTCTGTTTATTGGAATTATTAATGCGGCGCAAAGGTGAAGTGTTGCCGCGCTCCATTATCGCCTCGCAGGTATGGGATATGAACTTTGATAGTGACACGAATGTCATCGATGTCGCGATTCGACGCCTACGCTCCAAAGTAGATGATGAGTTTGAGCCTAAGCTGATTCATACCGTTAGAGGGATGGGCTACAAACTTGATGTGGAGCCCGAACATGGCGCATAAGCAGCCGCGACCTCTCTCTCTTTCTCTGCGAGTAATGCTCTTTGTGATGCTCGCGATTGGACTCAGTTTGTTATTGATGAGTCGCTTAGTGCTTAGTACTGTCGAGCGTCATTTTGTGGAACAGGATGCTGATGAGTTGCGCGTCATGGTGGAATCCATTGAGCATACACTGATGGGGGCGGGCGATGACTTTTCTACATTGCCTCCTATTTTGTCGAGTGCTGGCTCTGGGCATCACGGTGTTTTTTATGAAGTGCGAAACCCCATTGGTGAGCTTCTTTTTCGCTCCAGCGCCTTAGATTTTTCTTCGGTGACTAATGGACTCACACCAGACTCTGTTATAGATGTTAATGCGACTTATCTATGGGATATCGACAATAAAACCTATCGTGGCGTTGTGGCGGCTAGCGAAATTGAGGGGGCTGAATATCATATCGTTAGTGCAATAGACATGGAGTTTCATAAAGAATTTTTAGACAATTTTCGCGACAGTTTATGGTTGATTTTGTTGGGGGCTGGAGGAATTACCTTATTCGCGGCTTGGGTGGGAGTGTATCAAGGGCTACGTCCGCTTCGTGGTGTGAGTGACAGTGTACGTGCCGTGCAAACGAATAAACTGGATACTCGTTTAGACGTTGATGCCGTTCCCGTAGAGCTACAAGATCTAGTGCACTCATTCAATCAGATGATCGAACAGCTTGAGTTGGGCTTTAGCAAACTCTCGCATTTTTCCGATGATATTGCTCATGAGTTGCGCACGCCGTTGACGAATATGATTACGCAAACCCAGGTGGGTTTGTCGAAGGCTCGCAGTGATACAGATTATCGTGAACTTCTGTATTCGGTGTTAGAGGAGCAGGAGCGGCTAACGAAGATGGTCAACGATATGCTATGGCTTGCCAAGACCGAGAATGGCTTGGTGCGCCTTAGTAATACGCCAATTAATATAGGTGATGAATTTCTGTCGTTATTTGAGTATTTCGATGCTTTTGCAGAAGAGCGACAGATCACGCTCAATGTTAATACGTTCAATGCAGTCGTTCAGGGTGATCGAGAGCTACTGCGTCGAGCGTTTACCAATCTCATCTCTAATGCGATCGCTCACGCATCGAAGCAAAGCGCTATCAATATCACTTTGTCCAATGATGGTGCTTTTAGCAAAGTAGTCGTAGAGAACTCTGGGCAAGACATTGCTGCGGAGCATCGCGCAAGGATTTTTGAGCGATTTTATCGAGTAGACCCATCGCGCCAGCGTAACGTAGAAGGCGCGGGGCTTGGCCTGGCAATCGTTAAGACTGTCATAGAGGCCCATGGTGGGTCGATAGCGGTCGAGTCGGCAAACGGCAAGACTCGCTTCATTGCACGTTTGCCCAAGCTCTAAGGCCTTATTAACGACTCTGCAAATTGGCTTTGTTGGTCCAGAAAATATCGATATTGCCCAAGCTATTATCGCTACGAGTTGAGAACCAGCTAATGCTCTCATTGCCTGGGATTAACGCAGGGCACATATCTGCTGCCGCTGTGTTCACTTTCGGCCCAAGATTATGGGCTTCACCCCACGCGTTTTTACCTTGTTCCATCGCAGCCCAAATATCCATGCCGCCGTAACCGCCTGGGCGTGCTGAGCTGAAATACACCATGCCGTCTTTGTCTTGAGTAAAGTGAAACTCTTCCGCAGCGGTGTTGATGTTTGGGCCTTGATTGACGGGAGTCATCCAGTTGCCATTGTCATCTTGGTTTGAGCAATAGATGTCGGAACCGCCGAAACCTCCAGCACGCCGTGAAGCGAAGCAAAGCGTTTTGCCATCTTGCAATATAGCGGGGCAGTGCTCATCGCCCTCGTTGGTGCTAATGGGGAAGCCCACTAGTTCCGGTGTCGTCCACTGACCCTCCACTTTACGGGTGATAAACAGGTCGTTGTTATTGCGTGGGCTGGTGGTGGCGCTGCGATCTGATTTAAAGTAAATCGTATTGCCATCGGCGGTTATCCAAGGCTCACGGTCATCTCCCAGTCGCAAGGGGTCAACGTTTGTGGCTGGAGCTGCATTGACAGGAATGCCCATGTTCACAGGAGTATTCCAATTGCCTGTTTCGGCATTGAAGGTGGCGATATAAAGGTCTTTAGGGTCGCCGGGCGCCACTGCCATGTCTTCTCTGGCACTGCAATACACCATCGTGCCGTCATCGGCGAAACTCAGCTCGCCCTCTGCCCACATAGTGTTGATGGGGGCGCCAAAATTGTGAACAGCAAGATCAACCCAGTTATCATCGGCTGCGTGTGCCGAAACGCCAAAGCAGGTGCTAGAGACAACAAAAAGGATGCCTTTCCAAAAATGAGATGTCGTAATTGGGGGTTTCATGTCGATAACCTTATAGTGTTTTTTGTAAGGGTATTTTGGATGCTTGGTTAACAAATTGAAAGTCGAATCACATATGCCGGTCTATTGTATGACTGACCGCAATTTATTGATCATGGTTTTCAAAATCAGTCAGCGTTAGTTTGTTAGACGGTAGCCACTATGAAGGGTCGCGTAGTTAAATACGCCAACTCACTACACCTCAATGTGTAGACATAAGTTTAATAAAAAAAATAAAAAGTGAGACCTATTGTGCCTAAACATCATTCCATACTGTACGCCAGTGTGTTGCTAGCCCTTTCCTCTTCTTTGGCGTTCTCTCAAGATAATAACGACGATAATGCCTCCGTAACGTACCCCGCGAGCTATTTTGCCGAATTTGAAGCCGTGTCAGTCAATGACATGTTGAATCGAATTCCTGGTATTGCATTGGCGTTAGACGGTAATCAGGTTCCGAGTATTGGTAATAACGATCGTGGGCTTGGTGGAGAAAGTCAGATCCTCGTCAATGGCAAGCGTATGGCTGGAAAGGCGAATGAGGCACAGGAACAACTGGACCGAATCCCTGCAAGCCAAGTGAACTATATCGAGATTATTCGAGGGACCTCAGGGGATCTTGATGTGCGTAATAGTGGGCAGCTAGTCAATATCGTTTTGCTAGAGACCCAATCATCAAAGAGTATATCGGCCGAAGTAGGCGGTGCGTATTACCATGATGGGACGCTAGAGCCTATTGGGTCCGTGTCCTATAGCGGCCAGCGCGACAAACTCAATTATCTGTTGAGCGCCAATATTAGCTCCGGTTACGAGGCCTTAGAGAGTTCAGAGT
The DNA here is from genome assembly GCA_051252515.1 of Gammaproteobacteria bacterium. Taxonomy (GTDB): domain Bacteria; phylum Pseudomonadota; class Gammaproteobacteria; order Pseudomonadales; family Pseudohongiellaceae; genus UBA5078. The sequence goes on along the minus strand of JBPOFS010000004.1, from coordinate 169,063 downwards.
TGAGTGTATTAGCTGATGGGACGTTAAACGAGACGCGTGAATTTGACCGCACTCGTGAGCAAACCAATTACACTATAAATTCCAATTTGGTCTATCAAATCAGTGATGCCGACAGAGTTTCCTTTAACGCGCTCTATACTCTGAATGACCCAGATGCCAAATTGCAGCGCACCATCACCGATCTAAAAACGACTCCCCAGACCCAAATATTTGAAAGGGAAGATTTACCTGGAACCACTAATAATTGGGAGGTTGGGGGAGACTACGAACACAACTTTACTGATGGCGCTAAGTTTAAAATACTAGCGGTAATTAATGAGGAAAATAATGACAGCTTCCGTGAGCGCTATGCTGCAAATGGCATTGGTTTAGCGGAGACGAAAAATCTATTTTTAGCAACGCAGAGCCGGTATCGAGAGCGGATTGTTCGTACCTCTTATGCATGGGACTTTTATGAGAATCAAGCGTTGGAGTTTGGGGTGGAAGGCTCGCAAACAATTCAGGACTCGGCTCTGAGGCTCGGAGCGAGAACACCGACGCCCCCCTCAAGTAATCACGGTGGTCTATCGCCGGTATTCGTTCCCAATGCCGTGTCGCAAGTTGAGGAAATGCGTTATGAAGGGTTTGTCGTACATAACTGGCAACTCAATCCGCGTATGTCACTAGAAAGTAGTTTGTTGTATGAAGTCTCAGAGATCGAGCAAAGCGGTGATGTGAATAAGAAGCGTGATTTCGATTTCGTAAAACCGAAATTAGACTTTCGTTTCGATATTAGTCGCAGTTTTCAGCTGCGAGTGTCTGCAGAGAAAGACGTCTCGCAATTAAGTTTTGCGGATTTCTCGGCAGGGGTGAATACCCAAGACGAAGATCAAGATACGGTAACCGGTAATCCAGAACTGGAGCAGGAACAAACTTGGCGCTATAACATTAATCTCGACTATCGACTGCCCAACGATGCGGGCGTGTTGAACTCGCGTTTCTTTTATTACGACGTCAGCAATTCTATCGGGCGGGTTGATATCTCTCCAAATGCACAAACAGTGCTTAGTACCAATGGCAATGTGGGGGATGGCAAAATATTCGGCCTATACCTCAATGCGAGTATCCGTTTAGGTTTTTTGGATCTTCCTGGCGCGGTGGTCACGGCGGGTTTGAATCTGGAAGACGCCTATATTTACGATCCGCTCATTGCTAAAAAACGCACGATTATTCCAATGGATAGAGGGAGTTTTCGCATCGGTTTCCGACACGATGTGTCGACGTTCAATCTTAGTTATGGCCTGACCTACCAAGACGGTATTGGTGGCGTAGGCGGAACAGGGGGTAATCGAGTGCGCTACGACATCGACAATGTCTTGTTCTACGGTATGGGAAAGGTAAGAACGAACCTAATAGGGTTCGTTGAGAAAGTCGGATACCGCAATTTCACCTATCGATTGGAAGTGAATAACGGCTTAAATTCGGATAGATGCTTTGAGAGAAAGCGCTATAACGGCCACATTCGTGATCGTGATCTGCGTGAGATCGAGTATAGCTGTAATTCTGTTGGGGCCGAGGTGTTGTTCAAGGTGCGTTCGACTTTCTAGAACAAGGGGGCGAAGGCCCCCTTATCCCAATACGCCATAATGAAATTTAACGTTTTTTCTTAGCGGGGGCAGCCGCTTTCTTCGCTGGAGCTGCCGCTTTCTTAGTCGGAAGAGCCGCTTTTAAAGCACTAGCGTAAGTATTGCGTGCTGTTTGTAGTACCGCCGCTTGTGCTTGTAGGCGCGCTAGCTCTTGGTCGATAAATTGAATGCTCTGTAGTTGGTCTGTTGCCTCTTTAGGCAGGCTTTCCAAATCATAGTCAACTTCGTCAATCTTGATCGTGCTCATGCATAAATCCTTATGTCTTTAGTGTGTTCAAGTCGAACCAGCCAGTTATTGGCGTTTGGTTCGACGAGTCACATTGTCTCTTACTTACACTTGTGAATGCCAGTGTCTGGCTCTCAATCGATCTTCACCATTCCTATTCGATTCGAACTGCTTTGATGAATCAATAAGTCGCCGTCTGTTGTAGTTCCCATATTGCGGACTATGCCGACGCCAGAGGGGATTGGCCAACTTTGAAATGACTCGGTGCGAGGATTAAAGCGTACCAAAGCGTCAGGTCGCATACCTGATTCGTTATACCAGATAACGTCATCGATCACGGCCATCGCATAGGGGTGGGACGAGGCGCCACTTGGTGAGTCCCACTGTTTGATATCGCCAGAGGCAGGATCTAATCGCCCAATTTTTCCCATTGTGGAGTTCACAAACCACACGATACCTTGGCTGTCCAAGTCGAGTCGGCGAATGCGGGTGCTGGTGTCAGGCACTTCGTAATAGCGGATGTCCATGGTGTCTGGGTGCAAAGCGCCGATTTTGTTAGTGCCGTTGTAGGCCACCCATACAGTTCCGTCGGGCCCTACTTTGATGCCATAAGGGCGGGGCTCGGTTTCTATTTCATCGACTGCGCCAGTACTTGGATTGACGCGGCCAAGCATGCCGGCTCCTTGGGCTGTGAAATAGAGATTGCCATTAGGATGAAATATAGCGGAGTGCGGGTCACGGGCTTGTGTCTTGTATTCTGTCACCGTGCCATCTAATGGGTTCAGCTTTCCTATAGTCGCGTTGCTATTGCCCGTATACCAAATGTTGCCTTGTGCATCTGGCACGATAGTGTGTGGACGGGCGGTAGGGGGCAAACGGTATTCTTCCATAAGCCCAGTGGCTGGATCCAACCGCCCCGTCAAGCTTGCCCACATGCCTGTCCACCAAATCGAACCGTCAGGGGCTTGAGCCGGGTCGCGGACGCGCTGGCCCAAGGTTGGGGCGAGCCATTCAATAATCTCAATTTCAACATCCCCTGCGATTAACGTGGGGCGTCGAGAGGTGTCCTCTGGGTAGTGCTCGGCTAGGTAGGTAGCAATGGTATTGGCTTGCGCGTCGGGCAGTTCAATCATCGTGGCGAACAGGTCATGCCATTGATCGGCACTGCTAAAGCCGGCCGCGCGGGTAATGGTGGCGATGCTGTGACAGCTAGTGCAAAGAGTCTCGACTAGGGCTTTGCCAGGCCCGTCGGGCAGGGCTTGTGGAGACTGCGCTAGCACTGAAGTAGGCGCAGTCAATGCTAACGATAAGGTGGATGCGGCAATAAGAGTAAGGCATTTTTTCATGGATTAATCTCCGTTAGGTCGCGCTTTCGATGTTTAGCCACTTAGGGCTCATCGAAGATGACCTCATTTTTCTATCGTTTATTCCAACATAGATCTGATCTGGATCATTAATTGCTGGTGACAATGAGCGTAGGCTTATCAAGTAAACACTATTTTTCGAATATAACGCAATGACGGAGCATATATGGCAACACTGACGTTTCATGGTGCAGCACAGCAAGTCACAGGGTCTTGTCATCTATTGGAGTCCCCGGCAGTTGGTCGAGTACTGTTGGATTGCGGTATGCGCCAAGGCGGGGATGCTTTAAGACGGATTCAAGGAGAGGGTTTTCCATTTGAACCGGCAAGCATCGATGCGGTGATTCTGTCCCATGTGCATCTAGACCACTCTGGTTTACTACCGAGTTTGGTTCATCATGGTTTTACTGGACCAATTTATTGCACAGGGGCGAGCAAAGGTCTTTTGCGGATTTTGCTCGAAGATGCCTCGAGTCTTTATCACCGAGACTTGGAACATGAGAATCTGCGCCGCAAACGCAGTGGTCGCCCATTGATCGAGGAAGAATACACTGAAAAGGATGTCGCGCAGGTCTTAAAATTATGTGAAGCCAGCCCCTATAGGACGCCAAAGAAATTGGGAGCTGAGGCAACGCTCACTTTCTACGATGCGGGGCATATTCTTGGTTCCGCTATTGTGGCGTTAGAGCTTGTGGAGAAAGGGCAATCGCGCCGGCTTGTGTTCTCTGGCGATCTCGGCAAGCCTGACTCGGTGCTCATGAATGATCCGGAAGTTTTGCATGAGGCCGATGTGGTGATGATGGAAGGCACTTATGGAAACCGCAATCATCGCAGTATGGATAACACCGTAGAACAATTGGAAGAGGTTCTACACGAGACATGGAAACGTGGCGGCAATGTGATGATCCCCTCGTTTGCCGTAGGGCGAGCGCAAGAGATTATTTATCATTTAGGGTGTCTCTATCATGCTGGGAAACTAGATAACTGGCAGGTATTCCTGGACAGCCCAATGGCGATAGAAGTCACTCAAGTGTATGACCATTGGTTGAACATTCTCGATAGTGAGGACGTACGCTCTCTTTCGAAGTTCGGACGTGAATCGCTGCAAAGCTTCCTGCCCACATTAAAGCTTACCAATAGTTCCGAAGAGTCCATCGCGATTAATGATGTCAAGAAAGGAGCGCTTATTATCGCCGGTAGCGGGATGTGCACAGGGGGACGCATTCGTCACCATTTCAAACACCGCATCTGGAATGATAAAAACACAGTCATATTTATTGGCTTTCAAGCGCAGGGAACACTGGGTCGTCGACTTGTCGATGGCGAGAAAAAATTCCGTATGTTTGGAGATGAGTTTAAGGCTAGCGCACAGATGGAAACCCTTGGCGGCTTCTCCGCGCACGCGGGGCAGAGTGAGCTTATAAGCTGGGTGCTCGAGTTTAAAAATAAGCCACGAGTAATCTTGGTGCACGGGGAGGCAACGGCGCTAGATACCTTGTCTCAAAAGCTATGGGATGACCATGGTATCCGTGCCGATATCCCAGCGCTCGGCGAAAGTATCGTGTTTTAAAGAGGCAGTCTTTCGATGAGCAGGTCTTCAGAACGTATTAAAACCGAATCTGTGCACGCCGTTGTAGTTCCAGAGCATCCCCACGCCTGCAGCGAGCAAGAGTTACTCGCTGCTTTGCACAGTCAAGTAGACGGGCTAACTGAATCCAGTGCCGCTGAGCGCCGAGATCAGTTTGGTCGCAACGAATTGCCTGTGGCTGCGGGAACCCCTGCCTGGAAACGATTAGTGCGACAGTTCCGTAGCCTGTTCATCTATGTCTTGTTGGCTAGCGGCGGTATCAGCTATTTTCTCGGACACTATATTGACGCCGGCGTCATACTTGTTGTCGTTCTTATCAATGGCATCATCGGATTTATTCAGGAGGGCAAGGCTGAGGAGGCGCTGAACTCCATTCTTTCGATGACGACCACGCATTGTATTGTATTACGCGATGGAGAATTACAAACGCTCGACAGCACTGAGCTGGTTCCTGGGGATGTCGTGTCCTTACAGGCAGGAGATCGTGTTCCCGCGGATATGCGACTGCTACAAAGTAAAGAGTTGCGTAGTGATGAGTCGGTGGTAACTGGCGAGTCTGAACCTAGTGATAAAAAGTGCGAGGCTATTTCTCAATCAGGATCGATTGCCGATCGTCATAACATGGTGTTTATGGGAACGATGATCGTGGCGGGCGCGGCGATGGGGGTTGTGACTCATACTGGCTCGACTACGCAAATTGGTGCGATCAATCAGTTGGTCGACAGTGTGCGTTCGCAAACGACACATTTACAACAACAATTATCGGCATTGGCACGCAATCTTACTTTCGTAGTGTTGGCATTATGTGCGGTGACGATTTTATATGGCATGGCGGTGCACGGTTACGGCTTTGCGCAAATGCTCCAGAGCGCTATTGCTATTGCCGTGGCAGCAATCCCGGAAGAGTTGCCAGTCATTGTGACCATTGTACTGTCTATCGGTGTCGTGCGGATGGCTCGTAGCAATGCACTTGTGCGGCGCTTGCCTGCGGTAGAAGTACTTGGGTCAGTCGACATCATTTGTACCGATAAGACTGGCACGTTGACGGCTAATGCAATGACGGTGCGAGTGATTGAAACTGCGGGGACAAGCATTAAAGTGAGCGGTGAAGGCTATGCTCCTCAAGGCGAGTTAAGTGAACATGCCTCGTGCTGGGAGCCTGTTATTGCCCGTGCGGCGCTTGCTGGATTGCTGTGTAACGATGCTAATACGATGCTGGATGAAAAGGGGCATTGGCAAATTAGCGGTGACCCTACTGAAGGCGCGCTCGTCGTTGTGGCACATAAGCAAGGACTGAAAAGAAGCTCAAGTAATACCACCTTTCCTCGCTTAGATGCTTTGCCCTTTGATTCCGAGAAACGCTATATGGCCACATTGCATGCGGCTGTTGATGGAAGAAGCTTTGTGGCCCTGAAGGGGGCCCCGGAGAGTGTGTTGCGCATGTGCTCAGAGCAATATGGTGAGAACGGGATCGAACCGGTAGATATAGCGGCCTGGCAAACCAAGGTGGCCACTTTGGCCGAGCAAGGCATGCGGGTGCTCGCAATTGCCTATAAGGAATTTTCTAATACTAAAACGACTCTTGAGGACACGGATGTACAAACCGGAATGGCAATACTCACTCTTGTGGGCATCAGTGATCCTCCGCGCGTCGAGGCAATAAGCGCGATTAGCTACTGCCATCAAGCGGGCATTCGCGTAACAATGATCACGGGAGATAATCCCATTACTGCCAAAGCCATTGCGAAAGAACTCGGGCTGAATGCAAACAAAGTGCTTACCGGCCAGGACTTGGACGCGATGGATTCGAAGGCGTTGGAAGCGGCCTCTGAAGCCGTAGACATCTATGCTCGGACAAGCCCCGCTAACAAATTGCAGCTAGTGGCTGCGTTGCAGAGGCAGCACCATGTCGTGGCCATGACGGGTGACGGAGTGAATGATGCACCAGCACTGCGAAAGGCGGATATTGGTGTGGCAATGGGTTTGAAGGGAACCGATGCAGCCAGAGAGGCCGGCGATATTGTTTTAACCGATGATAACTTCGCGACTATTGCACAGGCGGTGACGATAGGGCGCACAGTGTATGACAACACCGTGAAGTCATTGCTCTTTATGCTGCCAACGCAACTTGCGGAGGCTGGTGTCGTCCTGCTGGCCATATTGTTTGGATGGGTGTTGCCGGTCACCGCACCGCAAATATTGTGGATCAATATGGTGACGACGGTGACTTTATCATTGGCATTAGCGTTCGAGTTAACCGAGCGAAGCGCCATGCTGCACCCACCGCGTCCCTATGGACAGGGGCTTATTACTGGCAGTGTTTTGCGTCGAATTTTACTGGTAGGGATCAGTGCAACCATCGTGACGTTCGCTGTATTTCTGTGGTATTTGCAGATTGATCAAGATGTGGATTATGCGCGCACCATGGCTGTGAACACAGTGGTGATGATTGAGGCCCTGTATTTATTGAACTGTCGATTCTTCGATCAGAGTATTTTTCATGCGGATATGCTTAAGGGGGCGATGCCTGTGATGATCTCCATAGCGTTAGTGATGATCGGACAATTGCTATTCACTTACCTTCCTATCTCGCAGCGCATCTTCATGGTGACTGACATTAACTTATTAGATTGGTTAGTGGTTTTTGCGGCTGCGAGCGTCGTACTCGTGCTGGTGGAGATTGAGAAATTTTTGGCTAAGAAAAACTATCGTGGCATTAAATGAGCGATCCCTTTTAGCAGTAATGGTGCCAAATCAATTTCATTGCTGATATCGGGAATGCTGTTGCTAGTGATGACTCGTAAGCCGGATGTCTGCATTTCCTCTAAGGCGCCCGATGCAAAGATCCCGTGCACGCCAATGCAAACGGGCGCGCACATTCCTGCAGCCATAAGATGTGCCGCCGCTTGCTGCATCGTGCGTCCTGTACTGATAATGTCATCGACTAACACTGGCGTATGTCCTTTATAGTCATCAACATGGGGAACAGATACTTTCACCTCACGATCGCCGAACCGTTCCTTGGTTAAAACTTCAAATGGACAATTGGCCGTTTGCGCGACTTGTGCGGCCCATTGTTCAGACTCTCCATCTGGGCCAATGACGATGGGTTTTGCTAGGTTTTGAATCAACCACTGTGCGATTGGTTGTACGGCGGTTAGGGCAATGGCGGGCAGGCTGTACACTTCGCTTAGCGCGTGAATACGATGCAGGTGAGGGTCCACTGTGAGCAGCCAATCAAATTGTTGACTAATAAGGCGTGCAAAATATCGTGCACTGATCCCTTCGCCTTGTTTGAAACGTTTATCTTGACGCATATAGGCAAGGTAGGGGGCAATCAGGCCTACACTATGAACGCCTAGGTCGCGAAGGGTGGAGTTAAGCAGTAGTAGAGGGAGAAATTTTTCATCAGGATGGTGCAGCTGACAGAGTATAGCCACCCGCGCTCCTTTTACATCGCTACACACGCGCACATAGCTTTCCCCATCTGGGAAGTGACGCAACTCAAGTTCGCCTCTATCAAAACTCCCCGCGGCAATCAATGAAGCGCCGAGTGCTTCCTGACCGGGCATGACAAATAGTATTTGTCTCATACAACTTCTTCCTCTAAATGCAGTACGTCGGGGTGGGCGTAATAAAAGTCCAACGCGTAGGCGAGTTCACCGGCTGCCTCTGCATGTAGGGTCATCAGTGTCTGGCCTTTCTCAACTTGATCACCCAAGCGTACATGTAAGTCGATACCGGCCGCGGGTGCATTGGGTGCCCCAGCAAGGGTCGCAAGACGCGAGATCACGCGGTTATTGAATAGAGCGACAATGCCAGATTTCTGCGCGATTATGGGATGCTGGAATGGTGCGATTGGAGGTGTTTTTAATCCCCCCTGTGCGATACAGATGGCTTGGAATTTATTCCACGCTGCCCCATTGTTGAGCGTTTGAGTGGCGAGGGCTAAGCCTTCACGTTCGGGACAGGCACCTCCCATCTCTAGAAGTTTTGCCGCCACACTAAGTGAGCGTTGCCGTAAATCCTGAGGGGCAGTATCACTGCATTGCAATACGGCCAATACGTCACGCGCCTCAAGCGCTGGCCCGACACCGTGGCCAACAGGTTGACTCCCGTCGCTGAGTATTATTTCTACTTTTAATCCTAATGCTTGGCCGGTACTGATCATCATTTTGCCTAGCTTTTCTGCCAAATCTGCACTGCGTACTTTAGCTGTAGGACCTATTGGTATATCGATAAGAACGTGGGTGGAGCCGGCTGCGAGTTTCTTTGAAATTACCGAAGCGATCATTTGGCCTTCACTGTCTAAGTCCAAGGCTCTTTCCACGCGAATGATTAGATCGTCTGTGGGGCTAAGAGATACTGAGCCACCCCAAGCTAAACATGCGCCTTCACTGTTGACGACATCGCGCATTTTCTCGAACGATAGCGAAACATTCGTGAGTGTTTCCATCGTATCCGCAGTGCCAGCGGGGGAGGTGATTGCGCGTGAAGAAGTCTTCGGCATCATTAAACCGTTCGCGGCGACAATCGCTACGACGATAGGAGTTGTGCGGTTACCAGGCAAGCCACCGACGCAGTGCTTGTCGAGTACTTGCACACCCTTGCCCCAATCGAAGCGTCGGCCAGTGTCTACCATCGCTTGTGTGATAGCGATGGTTTCAGATTGGTTAAGATTATTGCCAGCACAGGCAGTGACGTAGGCGGACAACTGAATATCGGAATAACGTGCTTGATGAATGTCGGTGATGATAGCGCGTGCAGCGTCGAGAGTGATTTCTTTGCCATAGAGCTTGCCCCGAACGTAGGCCATAGACTCCACTGGGGCCGCGTGTTTGAAGTGCGCTTTATCTCCCTCTTTAGCACCGAGCAATTCCCATGCACTGTCGCTTAATGCAGCTTTTTGATGGCTTAGGAAATCGCCAGTGACGATATTGAGTGTGGCTATGATGCTGCGCTCGTTTACGCATACGCGCACACGGCCTTGCGCTGAAAAGCCTTCGGACTTACACACATGACAATCATTGCGCATGTACACGACAGGTTCTTGATGAGTGTCGATACCTGCGTGTGTGAGAAGAAGATAATTTTCTTGATCATCTGTGGCAGTGATGTCAGGTTTTTCGCGCACATTGGGCTCCTTATGCATGCGCATCAAGCTGTGTGTTTGCTTGTTGCAAAATTTGTTGCCAGTTTTGTCCATTGGCTTGCTGCATACCCCGCACATCTAGAGTGCCGCCTCGGTTGCGATAGCCAAGCACATGCATATTATTAGGCCCTGTATCTAAGTTTCTCAGCACACCTGTCATGACCTCTGGGTGCGTGTGACAGACTATTAAGCGATTGCTTACGGGGGTAATGATTTGGGCTATCTGCGCTTTACTATGGACATATTGAGCTTCACGTTCGTCGCGTGGAATGCGGAATCGTCCGGGCTCAACGATAGCCACTACCGAACATCGTCGTCCTAACTCTCGTAATGCAGCCGCAGCCTTGAGCACGGCGCTTAGCTGATAAGCCCCAATTGCCAAGAATTGGATTTCTGGGTCCGCGTCATGGCTCAATTCAATCGCGCCATCGTTGACCGCTTGTTGAGCTTGTTCGACCGTACAGTGCAGCGGAGTGATGTTCTTTGGCGCTACTATTGCTGCGAGAGTGCCTCGCTGTTGGTAAAGACTGCGCATGATCTCCACAGCAACATTGGCGTCGAATGGAAACAGCACAGGTGCCACGTCAGCCATTTCACCCATCCAAGCTTCGCACAGTGTCGGGTCTTGATGGGATTGCTCGTTCTTGCCGTTTTCCCATGTATGAGAGCTAAGCAATAAAGGGACACTCAGCCATGGCACGATGCGCCCCGTTTCGAGAGTATGACGAGCGAAAATGACCTCTTGCCGCATAGCACCGAGCATCTTTACTGCAAACGCTTCATAAGTCACGGCAAGGTTGATGCCTTGTTTGTTTGCGAGTACCGCGCTTATAACGGCCTCTTCGTTGAGCGCGGTAATGACGCCGCCCTGTATCGACTCTGCGACTCCTTTCTCTGGTGAGGTCACTCGATGCTGAAGCAAGTCGAGACTCAAATTCATGCGATTACTGCGCATTTCATCCGGGTTACCAACGCGAAAACGGCGGCTCGAATTGTGCTGCACAAACTCGACGAACCATGCATCAATGGCGGCCATTGGTGAAGTGTTGCCCTTGAGAATTTGGTTGTCGGGGATCACCGGTGTAGGGACTGTAAATTTGCGTAAAGGGTGGTCTTTCTCGGCTTCGCGCTTTTGTGCGCCGTGACAGTTTAATATAGCGATAGCTTTTCCAAGCTCTAGCTGTGGGACGTATAGTTTCTCGCAACCTTTATTGAATAGGTCGCGGCTTTCTTCATCGCTCGCGCAGCTTTTAGGCAGTGGAAGATTGTGCGCCGCGTTCGTTCCCGCACCAGGAAAACCGAAGCCTTTAACTGTCTCTGCAATGGCATAAGGCAAGCGCACAGGGTATTGGCGTGTGCCAGCTTGGATCTCTTGGTGTTGTTGTTCTAAGTCCATGGCCATGGTGAGTATCGCCCACGCAAATGCGGCAGGGTCACGACCGTCGATATCAACAGGTTCGAATCCATTTAAACGTAAGTGCTCACGAAACCAGTGTACGCCACCGGATTGCGACATTGTGGTTCTCTGGTCAATTCGTCGTCCGTTGGCGATCATGATGGGCATCACTAAGCCAGTGTCTTCCCCTCGCCACCAGCGTGCCGCCCAATCGCTTCCGCGTTGCTCCTCGAAGGCGCCATCGCTAAGAAAACTTACAAGCTCTTGCCCGGGCAACGGCATGTGCACGTATTGCAGACCCGCAAATCCTAGGTATCCACCCTCGCTGATACCGCCTGCGGTGAAGACGTTAACATGACTGCCTAAAGGCGCTACGGGGCGACCATTGTCACCAATTTCATAGCTATAGAAATCTTGGCATAGCTTGCTAAGCCCGGCATCGTTAAAAGCATAACGAGTGTCTTGTTCGGGCTCTAAATTTCGGGTCATCACATTGACAGCGTCTATTGCAGCGACGCAATGCCCTTGGCCCATCAACCAGGCCCTTGTTTTGCCGCTCAGTGCATTGGCTAGAAGATAGCCTACATAGGCAGGCACAATGTTGAGAGCCCCACCGGTATGGCCTTCGGGGACAGTTTTGAAGTCTTCGGCTTGCATGGTGCGGCCATCAAGGTACACCTGTTGTGCATAAGTCATATGCACCGTAGTCCATAAGCCCATATTAGCCACTCGATCGGCGGCTGCAAAAAACTGCCATGCTTGCTCCGTATTGCAAAGCTTTTTGGCAGCGAGTTGGTCGACAAGCGTCTCTACGCGCGCAATCGTTTCATTGCTGTGAACAATCACACCATAGCCGGCTAACCACTTTTGTTTATCATGACTCATTTTTATCTCCAGACTAGTGTGACTCTAAGGCTTTATACTGCCTTAACATCTCTTCCATTTCGTTGACGGGCGTCAACCATATAGCGGTCTTCGAGTCGTTTTTATGCAATGAGCAAACACCTTGGGCGTTCAGATTACGTTGCGCATCAAGGCTGATCCCTAATGCCTGCAAGGGTGTAAATATATGCTCTCGAATTTGCGTTTGATTCTCGCCAACACCGCCGCCAATACTAATGGCATCAACGCCTCCTAACGCTGCGATAAACGCCCCAATCTGCTTGCGTACTTGATAACAGTACTGTGTGATTGCTAGCTGGGCTTCTACTGAAGTGTTGGCCATGATTTCACGCATGTCGCCCTTACCGGGTGCGAGTGCTGCTAGGCCTGAATGCTTGGTCAGAAGCTCGTTCAAGTCCTCTCCACTCATAGCCTCTTGTTGCAGTAGGTGCAATAAAATTCCTGGGTCAACGCTACCACTGCGAGTGCTCATCATCATGCCTTCTAGGGGAGTAAACCCCATGCTGGTGTCGATCACACGATCTCCGAGCCATGCGCTCATAGAGCAGCCGCCGCCAAGATGAATGCTGATGAAACGTTCCGGCGCCACAGTTCCCGCGCGTTGTGAAGCGGCATGCGTATTACGCCATTGATTGCGATGAGCGAGGCCATGGAAGCCATAGCGACGCAGTGGCCAGTGCGAAGACAGCGAGTCGGGCAAGGCATAACGAGCGGCTTCTGGGGGAAGCTGAGCGTAGAGGCCTGAATCGAACACTGCGTACTGAGGCACATGGGGCCAGCGTGTACGCATTATCTCGTGTAACTTCAATGCCAATGGATTGTGCAGTGGAGCGAGCACAGACCAATGTACGATGCGTTCTAGGACCGTGTCATCCATTAGTTGCGCATGCTCACTCACCGCGCCCGCATGGACTATGCGGTGCATAATGGCGCGGGGCTCTAATTGATTTTCTAGAGCTTGCTCTAAGAGATGAGGCAAGTTTTTTTCTGTGCCGCTGAGCTGAACGATGTCAGCATAGGAGTCCTCTGCTGGACCCACTTGACGCGGCAATAGTTTTAAAGTGCTGCTTCCTGCATTACACAGCAACACATCGCTTTTTTGAATCTGCAAAGTGCCATTTTTTTTCACTGCCAATCCTATTTGATTGTGGATAAGCCTCGAGTAGCTCGCAGGCTTATCTTGGCACAGTTCCGCTCATTACCGTGCCTTCTCGACGTGGGTCTGCTGCACCAACAAGTCCGTCTTCGGTGACCAGAATGACGTGAAGGCCCGAGTTCTCACCGTCTACTTCTTGTACGGAATAACCAGAAGCTTTTAGTTGATCGGCTAGAGCTTGACCAGGTTCACGGCCGATCTCTACTCTTACGGACTCCCCGCGAGCGATAATATTAGGAAAGTTGATCGCTTCTTGTACGCTCATTCCCCAATCGACAATGCCCATAACTGACTTGGCCGTATAGGCTGGTATTGAATTGCCGCCGGGCGAACCGGTTACCATATAGAGTTCATTGCTAGCATCTAGAATGATGGTAGGTGACATCGACGAGCGAGGACGAGCGCCAGGTCGAATCATATTGGCCGGTTCTTGCGCGCTCGCGTCGAAGGCCCGTGCAAAATCGGTCATCTCATTATTAAGTACGAAACCGGCGGCCCAACGTCCTGAGCCAAAGGGTGATTCGACTGTCATTGTGATAGAGACCGCGTTGCCTTCGTTGTCCACAATCGAGAAATGCGTCGTACCTGCGGCTTCATCCGTGCTGTCTTCGGCCCACACAGCCACACTGTCAGTATTTAGGACAAGCGCTGGGTCTCCGTGCATGGGCACGTCCCCTGGCGCGGTTGGATTACTGCCTCGTGACTGGATATAGCGTGGGTCTAGCAATTGGTCCAACGGGACGTCCACTTGATCAGGGTCCCCAAAGTAATAGTCTCGGTCGGCGTAGGCCATGCGTTGAGCATCGACAAACGCCGCTATTTGTTGGGCTTGTGTGGCGTTCTCTGGCACTAGTTCATCGTAGAGATTTGCCACCATGATTTGCATTGCCCCAGAAGAGGGGGGCGTTGCAGAGCAAATGTTGAGATCTCGCCAAGGGCCGCAAATTGCATCGCGTTCTACTGCTTTATACCCTGCGATATCTTCGACAGTCATGCTGCCTCTGTCCGGCCCTGCTTGCGCCGCTTCTGCCATGGCTTGCGCAATTTCACCGCTGTAAAACGCCGATGGGCCTTCTTGGGCAACACGCTCTAGTGTGTGGGCATACTCTGGATTGCGTAAGGTGCTTCCTGCTTGTAAGGGCTGACCATTGGGGTAGAAGTACTCGGCAGAACCAGGGTTCTCATCTAGACGAGAAATTTGCGCCATCTGCGGCAAATACCCTGCCATTTTGGCTGACACGGTAAACCCCTCACTGGCAAGTGTAATGGCCGGCTCAAACAACGTTGCCCATGGTAGGGTGCCGTAGGTGTCATGGGCCAGTTTATACAGAGCAATCGCTCCGGGTACACCAACAGCGTTGCCACTTTGCCAAGCCTCTAGAAATCCCATCTCTTGGTCTTCACGCATAAACATATCGGCGGTGGCACCTGCTGGTGCGGTTTCCCTTCCGTCGAGAAAGCGCACGCGTTGATCCTCTTGGTTGTACACCACTAAGAAACCGCCGCCTCCTAAGCCGGAGCTTTCCGGTTCTACTAATCCGAGCACCGCATGAGCTGCGATTGCGGCATCCACTGCATGACCCCCTTGCGCGAGCATTTGCACGGCAGCCTCTGTGGCATAGGGGTTGGCTACAGCGGCCATATACCCGTGACTCCAACCCTCTTGCGCTTGCTCCTCAACCAAAGGCATCGGGCTTGCAGGTAGAGTGCTTGTGCTTTGGTTCGGTTCGGAACAGGCAGCTAATACAGCGAGGCTTAATAGAGTTAGTGCAGATTTCATAACAGGGCTCTTTTTACCAGATAGGCGTATGATTTAAAGAAATGTAGATAAGAGTGAGAATATAGTCGTTTGTTTGAGGTAACAAGCTTGCTTTGTGTAAAGCCCATGGGCGGGCATTGCGATATGAACGCTATTAAGGCCCAATACCATTGAATGTTTAATACTTTGAGGAGGTCGGGATGATAAAGCTTGAAGAGATAGGGATCGAGAATGCCGTCGCTTTCCACGTGGCGGGAAAGATCACCGAAAGTGACATGGATATGGCGTTCGCCGAGATGAAAGAAAAAATAAAGCTGCACACTAATATAGTCCTTTATGAACAAATCGATTCTTTTGGTGGCGTGGAGTTGGCAGGCATCATCGATAAGTTCAAGTACCTGTTTGATATGGGGATTTCAAACATCACCAAAGTCGCGATAGTGACAGATAAAGCTTGGATCGAGAAAATAGTCACACTTGAAGATAAAATTTTTAGACGCATCGAGATGAAAGTGTTTTCGATTGACGACAAAGCGCTCGCCATCGAGTTTTTGCGTGAACAGAGTTGATAAGTTTTTTTGAAATAGCGCAGCGCTCGTTTGCTGTTTCATTGTTTTAAATCAAGGTGGAGAGTAGTCACAGGCCTTAAGCTTAAGTGGTGAATGTAACATTCAAGTTACCACTGAAAGGAACTCACTATGACGCTTAAATCAATTAAAGTCACAATTGCCTTTTTACTTTCTTTAGCTCTGGTAGCGTGCGCCAATAATAGCCCTCAAATAGGGACCTCCGTGACACTTTGTTGTCCCGGTAATTACTCTGAATATGCCACGTACAGTCTTGATACGCAGGACATGCCTTTGTTCTTAGAAGACTATATGTTAGCTGAGTTTGAAAATGCGGCTAGAGAGAAAGGCTTGTACAAAGGTGATCGTAACAGCGACCTGCAGATTACCCTTAGATATAAACACGTCAGTCTCGATGCGGAGCAAGAAGATATTGATCCATTCATCAGAATGGAAAGCATAAACGTTGAACTACGTTATCTTGCTGTAATCGAAATCAACATGGTTGATAGACGCACATCCGAGAGAGTATGGGCAGGTCAAATTTCTCGCTTTCATAGTGTGAGCCCTGGTGAGTATATGCATGAGGGTGATGCGCGGCCTGCATTCGGAGCCGCTTTTCTAAAAGTACTGGAAAACTATCCTAGCTAACACCTTGTTTGTTGTCACCCGTTCTACCTGAGCAGCTTAGAACGGGTGACTCACGCCTTCATTCCTCCGCTATCGTTTCCTTCAGATCGCTTCCTCATAAAGTGCTTTTAGTTGAGCGGCTTGCACGTTCACCTCTGAGTCGATCAATGCCTGCATGTGTGTCGAAAGTTGTGGTGAAAATACGGTAATTCGTTCTTTTTGAAACTGGAGCTCTCGATGACGTTGTTCTGATATGTCACTATTGAGTACGGCGTCATAGGCTTGTATTAGTGAGTCTTGGTCATTTTTGTAGGCGGAGTCCCTAAAGCTTTGCGTTTCTGTCTGCAGCGTTGTTAGCAGGCCTTGAAGCTCGCTTGTGGCGCTTAGTGCGATTTGTGCTGCGATATCTAGAGTGTTGCTCGTCGCACTGCGTACCTGTGCAAAGGCGCGTAGGTAATCAGCAATAACCCATTCGAGCGCTTCTGCCGATCCTAGTAATGCCTGCGCCTCATTGCGCAAAGCGTCTTTGTTGGGAGATGCAATATCACTTGGAGGCCATACTAAGGCACGTGATTGGCGTATTAGTTCTATATGCTCATTTTGCAAGAAGTCATAATGCGCCACTTGTCCCGATTGTACTTGTTGCATTGCGTTGACGATGCGGGCCTCGGCTTCAGTCGTAATGTTTAATGCCGCTAAATAGTCTTGATGATGCGCGTTACTGATTTGCGTTTGTGCGAAGGCAAGTGAAGGGACTGTCATGCTCGCAAGAAACAATCCTGCAAGAATCTGTTTGCTATGAAATTTCTTTAATTTATGAATAATCATAGTTTAGTGCGCTCCATGTTGATGTGCAGCATTGTTGTCACTGCCACTAGACTGAGGTGCGTGGTGGTTATTGTGCATGTGTCCTTGCCCTGCCGCATCTGGCATTTGTTGGCGAACGGCATCTTGAAGTTGAGAGTTGTTCATATTGTGCATGTCGCGATTGAAGAAGGCGCTATTCAAACTAGTAAGGAATACGCTGATATCCTCCACATCTTGGTCGCTTAAGGTGCGCCCCACTTGGTGTGCGCCCATTCGACGCACGGCATCTTGTAGAGTAGAAACACTGCCGTCGTGGTAGTAGGGGGCTGTCATGGCGACGTTATGCAGTTGGGGGACTTTGAAAACCAAATGATCTTCTTCTCGTGCGCTGCGTGCGGCTAAACCTTCCTCGCCGGGCAGAGCGTATTGCAACGCCAGAGAGAATGAGCTGGCAACAGGTTGGTAGGAGTTGCCACCAAGATTGATGCCGTTATGGCAGGCGACACAGCCTACTGCATCGAAGCGCTCCTTTCCGCGCAGGGCTTGTTCGGACAAGCTTTTGCTCTCGTCGTTAAGATAATCATTAAAGGGGGAGTCTGTGCGTGTCATATCTTTAGTATGTTGGGACAGAGCGTTACCTAGATTGGCAACTGTGACGCCGTCGGCGTAAACCTCTTCAAACATCGCGGTATAACGTGCATCGGCCTGTAGTGTTGCAACAACAGCGTTAAGGTCGTGACCCATCTCTACAGGGTTCGTTATAGGCTCTAGAGATTGTGCGTCGAGGTCGAAAGCACGACCATCCCAGAATTGACGGAAATTGAATGCCGCATTGAATACGGTAGGGGTGTTGCGCGGGCCGCGTTCTCCATTGATTCCTCTGGCCATGCTCATGCCATCGGTGCCGCCCATCATACCCATGTGACAAGTGTTGCAGGCCACAGTGCCATCGGCAGAGAGTGAGGTGTCGTGGAATAACGCGAAACCCAGATCGCGTTTAACGGAATTGGCCGGGAAGTTCGCCAGATCGGGTATCGGACGGTAGGCTGTATTGGCAAGAGGGTGGTCGGCATTAGCACTAATCCAAGAGGCCTCGCCTTGGGCTTGCAGAAACGCGAAATGATCTACATCTATTGGCTCTGCGGAAACGTTAGCACCGCTGAATAAGCTTAATGCCAGTAATCCTGTGGCAAGCTGAGTGTAAGGCATGCGGTGTTCCTCTGTAGATTTGTTTAGCAGCGCGTTGTGAGAATTTGGAATCATGATCCAAAAGACCCTTAACTATATAATGGGTGCGCGAAAGCGACTTTCCAATGTGACAAGTTGTCGCACTTAGGCAGTGGCATTGCAATATATGTCGCATTTTAAGGCGATATTTTAACTGCCGCTATACACTTTCCGCTTTCAGGCGTACCTTATCTTAATTGGCTGTTTTGTCTAACCGCCATCGTTTTGATTCATGCTGCATAGTTCTAACGCGGCGATGTCCCACTTAATCCGTTGTCAATAAATTGCTCTAATATAAGAGGGTAGTTTATTGCCTGCAGGTTAGCAGCTCACATTTATCGGAAGCATGCTATGAAGATTCGAATTGGTTATGAATTGGTGTATTCCTGTCCACAGCCTACCCCTATGATTTTGACTCTCAACGTGCATTCTTCTCAGGCCGGTTTTTTGCTGACGCCTGATCAGATTCTCACAGACCCTCCCACCCCAATGCGAGGGTATCGTGATTTATACGGCAACTGGGTTACGCGCCTTGTTTTGCCCAAAGGTGAAACGTTGATCTCCAATGACGCGTTGATTCATGATGATGGCGAACGTGACCCGGTTTTTCTAGAGGCGCAACAATTCGAGGTGCAGGCGCTACCTGAGGAAGCATTAGTTTATCTGTTAGGGAGCCGATACTGCGAAACCGATTTAATGGCTAATGAAGCGTGGCGGCTATTTGGAAATGGCGCGACGGGCTGGCAACGCGTCCAAGATATCTGTGATTTTGTACATGGACACATCAAGTTTAGCTATGCCCATGCCAACAACACGATGACAGCAAGTCAAGTGTATCAATCGCAGATTGGGGTTTGCCGTGACTATACTCACCTGGCCGTGACTTTTTGCCGTTGCCTGAATATTCCTGCGCGCTACTGCATGGGATATTTAAGCGATATAGGAGAGCCACCTCCCTATGGGAAAATGGATTTTGCCGCATGGTTTGAAGCTTATATAGGCGGGCAATGGCATACCTTTGATCCGCGCAATAATAAGCGCCTTATTGGACGTGTGTTAATGGCACATGGACGTGATGCGACCGATGTTTCTTTGAGTAATAATTTTGGGATGACTCAACTTACTCGCTTTTTGGTGCGCGCCGATGAGGTGCCGGAAGTGATGGTAAGTAAATAAAATGACTCAACAAGTACCGCACGCGTACACAGTGCTCAATGCAAAGGGGAAGAGCAATGTAGTGCTTGTTTGTGACCATGCTTCCAATCAAATTCCACAACAAATGCAAGGTTTGGGGTTAAGCGCAGAAGTGCTTGCGTCACATATTGCGTGGGACATCGGAGCGCTTTGGGTTGCACAGTCTCTCGCACAACGCCTTGATGCACCATTGGTGTTTAGTAATTATTCCCGGCTAGTGATTGATTGTAATCGGCGACCTGAGCGAGATGATCTAATTCCAGTGTCTAGCGCTGGCATTGCTATCCCTGGCAATAGATATGTAGGAACACAAGAGTCATTGGGCAGACGGCACTCCTTTTTTGACCCTTATCATCTAGCGATCGAGCAGCTTCTCAATGAGCGCCGAACGTCTACGGCATTGCTTCTGAGTATTCACAGCTTTACGCCAAACTTAGTAGGGCAGCAGCGACCATGGCCTATTGGGGTGTGTTATGAGCAGCGCGGCGAGATGTCAGAGCGTTGGCGAGCGGCTCTGCAAAAGCAGCTGAGTACGCCAGTGGGGGACAACGAACCCTATGAAGTAGAGAGCGATGTTGATTACACACTTCCTGCCCATGGCGCAAAGTTCGGTGTTCCTTCGATTATGCTTGAGATCCGCCAAGATGAGATTAGTGATGCAGTGGCGGCGCAGCGCTGGGCAGAGATTATCGCGGTGGCGTGGGAGACGTAACGCGCTCAACACCGATATACGTCACGTTCTCGTATAGGGTGTTGAGTTGTCAGGAAGCCTGCTGAGACATTAATCTCAATGCGGGGCTTGGTTCGAAGTCTCAAGACCGTTAATCGGGATCATCAAGTGAGCGCTAGGTTTGCCCTCGTTCATCATCCAAGGTGTGCCTTTGCCCATGAGTGCGTTGTCGCGTTGGGGGCCAGTGGGCATACCGAGCTGTGCGGAAGTCGCATTGGGCACCGAGACGATCCACAGCAATTGAATTCGATCGGGCGTATCGAACAGGCGATAACTCAACGAACCAAAAATACGTGGGTTGATCAGTCCCTTGCTCTCTGCATCAGCTAGAGCTGCATCCACTTCTTCATCGGACAAACCCTGTGCGTTTAGTTTGGCACTCATATCACTGCGTGTGGCGTTGGCTGTTGGCGTACAACGGGTAAAGCCGTTGTCGTCCTTGGGGCGGCACTCAACCTGATTGCTACCTTGTCGTAGAACGATGCGGTCTCCGGTGGCTGGGTCATAGCGGTAGACGGTGGCATCGGCGCGCAGATCCTCTGGAAGAGGGCGAAGTGCTTGTGCAATCAACTCGTCATTGGATTGTGCCAATAATGGGCTTGAGACGAACGCTCCTAGTAATGCGGCGCTTAAGAATTTTGAAACAGACATAGTGACCCCTTGTGTGAATATTGCTGTTATTGATTTTCGCAGTGAATTCTTCTCTTGGCGTTGCGAAATGTCAAATCCATTGACGCTCTAGCCACTAATGCCAAGCTGCAGGGAGATAGCGGTTGACTCTTTTGTTCTAAATGGTAATAATTCTCATTAGTTATTACATTATCAATTGGAGAGTTCAATGTTCACTGCTTCCCCTAGGCGCTATATCTTGTGCAGCCTATCCGCCGCTATTTCCTTAGCGACATTTGACGTCATCGCCGCGCAAGACAGTTCTGTGCAAGAAATTGTTGTTACCGCCTCTGGTTTTGAACAGAAAATTACAGACGCACCCGCCAGCATTTCAGTGATCTCTCAAGAAGAGATTTTGACTCGCCCGCACGTGAACCTCCTTGATATGCTTAAGTATCAAGAGGGTGTGGATATTGGGACTAGTCGCGACAAAACTGGTCAAGGCACTATCAGTATGCGTGGTTTAACCGGTGAATACACCCTGTATTTGATCGATGGCAAACGTCAAAACAACCACGGTGACATCTATCCGAATAACTTTGGTGGCAATGCGTTTGGTCACATGCCTCCGGCAGAATCTATTGAGCGTATTGAAGTCATTCGCGGCCCAGCGTCCACACTCTACGGAGCGGACGCGCTGGGTGGTGTGATCAACATCATTACGAAAAAAGTGACGGATCAATGGTTCGGTTCTGCCACTGTCAGTGGCACGATGCAAGAGAACGACCAGTTTGGCGAAGACAGACAAGGCGAGTTTTCTCTGACTGGGCCGCTTATTGCCAACACGCTCTCCGTTGGGCTGCGTGGTAGTTTCTTCGAATCAGACCCTTCATCTCCTGAGCTAAAACCGGCTATCGATCCTAATGGTGACATCCATACTCGTAGCGTTGGTTTCGGTGGCGCGGGCAAGACAGTGGATACTGAAACTCAAGAATACGGTTTAAGTTTCACTTATACGCCAAATGAGCGCAACACCATCCGTTTTGCTTATGATACATCCGAGCAAGTCTATGACAACACACCGTTCACAAACCCTGACACTGGTGATATTAGCTACCCACTAGGGACCAAGGATAGTATCGAAGCGCTTTGGCAAACCCGTAGTGGTCGAGTGAATCCACGAGCCGGTTACGCAGCCGATCAAGAGTTCAATCGTGATTGGTGGTCACTGACTCATGACGGCGAGTGGGACTTTGGTACCAGCTCACTTTCTTTAGCCTATGTCGATACGGCGAATGAGGGGCGTACACTTCCGCTTTCTGTAGACGAACGTCTATTGCTGCAAGAAATGTATGATGGCACCGGATCCTATGCGGGGATGTCAGAAGATGATCGTCGTGATTTGGCGGAAAGCACATTTTTGCCTCGCCCGGATCGTCCACTAGACAGTCGGCAATACACATTGGATGCCAACGTCAATATTCCTTTAAAGGCTTTTGGCGACCACATATTAGTGGTTGGCGGACAAATGATTGACGGTGAGCTTGAAGACGGCGTGTTTGGTTTGGAAAGCAACCAACCTGGTGGCGTGCAAGAACAGAAAATGTATTCGCTATTCGTTGAGGATAGCTGGACACCAATCGCGCCTTTGACTATTACTGCTGGTGTGCGCCATGACGAGCATGACGTATTTGGTAGCCAAGTATCACCACGCCTTTATGGTGTGTACACGGTAAGTGATTCATGGACCGTGAAAGGGGGTGTTAGTACAGGTTACAAAACGCCTCAAACGACAGACCTCTATGATGGCATTACAGGATTTGGCGGGCAGGGGACTTCTCCTTTCGCAGGGAACCCTGATCTAACCCCAGAGACCAGTGTTAACAGCGAGATCGCGGTGTACTGGAATGGTTTTGCTGGGGAAAATTTCAACATCACCTATTTCGACACTACGTTCGAAGACAAAATTGCTCGCGGAGATACCGTCTCTAGCTGTGTTGCAACTGGCGGTGTGCGTCCATGTGTAAACCTTGGCGCCTACGATTCATTAGGGTATTCAACCTATAGCCAAAAGATCAATATCGATAAGGTCGATATCAATGGGATTGAAGTGGCAGGACGCTACCCAATCAACGACAGCTGGTCATTAAATGCCAACTACACTTGGACGGACAGTGAGCAGAAAAGCGGAGCTGAAGCGGGTAGACCACTGACTAATACTGCAGAGCATATGCTTAATGCTACGGTGGATTGGAATGTGTTGGACAATCTAACGTTGAGCCTACAGTCAGAGTTTAGATCTGATCGATATCGCGGTTGGAACACTGTGCTAGACGAGGCGCAGTACTACGAGCAGTATGAACTGTTGAACTTAGGAATTAGCTACAAAGTGAATGAAAACATCACCCTGTTCGGCCGAGTGAATAACTTGCTAGACGAAGATTTCACAACATACAGCACAGACTTCGTGGACATCGACGGCAACGGTATCTATGACGGAGATACTGATGAAGTGCAGTTTACTGATCACTATAATGTGACTTCGGCTAGCCGTAATTTCTGGATGAGTATGCAAGTGTCATTCTAGATAACGATCAGTAGTTAATGATTAAAAAAAGCTCGCTTTATGCGGGCTTTTTTAGTTTTGGTGGTTTGATTTTAAGTTCTACTTCATAGTAAACCGCGACCATCCATTCTTTGTAGCTAGTTTCTAGCTTACTCACTTCTTGCACGACTTCTTGTCGAAAAGATTGCTCAATAGGGGCGCCTCTACCTGGCCATATGCGAAATTTGATGCGTAAATACCGGCGACCAGCACTGGTTTGTTTGATGCCCTCAGTCGTCGGTTTGGTAACGAGA
The DNA here is from genome assembly GCA_051252515.1 of Gammaproteobacteria bacterium. GTDB lineage: Bacteria > Pseudomonadota > Gammaproteobacteria > Pseudomonadales > Pseudohongiellaceae > UBA5078. The sequence continues at coordinate 145,272 of JBPOFS010000004.1, read as the reverse complement.
ATTCCTGGGAACTGCTCGTACACGCCATTCGCGATAAGCGTGAGTCTTTCGACGAGTCCGTTATCATCGTGCTCCGGCAGTGTGATGTCGGCAATGCAACGAACATAGCCACGGTTGTAGTTGATCACATTTGTAATTAATCGATTAGGCACCATGACTCTAGCGCCTAATGGGTTCTCTATCTCAAGAAACCGTAAGCCGATATTTTTAACGACACCTACCTGCCCGCCAAGCTCTACCATGTCTCCAACGTCATAGATGTTCGAAGAAATAGAGGTGAGCCCTGAGACAATGTCTTGCACGAGTCCTTGTGAGCCGAAACCCACTGCCAGTCCAATTATGGACGCACTCGCCAAATAACCCGCAATTGGCACACCGAGCTCGCTTAATGCAATGCCCACTCCCGCGAAGTAAATGACGAAAATAGAGGAGCTTGAAAACAAGCTGATCAACGTCACCGTCTTGCGGTAATTACGCTCACTGGAGTGCCGGATCGCGTAAGAGCTCGCCGTCTTGATTAGTCTTACCAAGGCATGAGCGGCCACTGCGACGGCTAAAAGCAGTAATAAGCGTTGCGCTGAGCTGAGGGCTGCCGTCCAAGTCTGTAGTGTTTCCATAGAGTGTTTGGGTTTCTGTTGAAAGTGGATGTCGCTTGATTCTACGTGATTGAGCAAAGGGACGGTACGCCCCATTGGCTGTTTGGTTGATCCCACCTTGAAAGGGGGTATATTAGGGCGCTTACTTATAATAAAAATAATAGGGAGTTCTACTACCATCATCGTATCGCCGCGTTTTAATGCCTCAGCTATGCGAGTAGCTGTTTTAGTCTTAGGCCCCCTTCGGAGCGTTTTATGAGAAGTTATGAAAAGGTTTTTAGTACCAAGTCTTTATGGCGAATACTCGCAATCTCTACTCTTATCAGCTTCTCTGTTTTATTGTTTTTTGGACGTGAGATTTACCAGCAAGCGCCCCCTATGCCAACACAGGTGCAGACTACGAACGGCAACACTCTCTTCACCTTAGCCAATATTCAGCGTGGCCAGAATGTCTGGCAATCCCTTGGGGGCATGCAAAAGGGATCGATTTGGGGGCACGGGAGTTATTTGGCACCAGATTGGAGTGCTGACTGGTTGCATCGAGAGGCAGTGAGCATGCTTGAGCTGTCGTCTGTAGAAAGACATGGCCTTACGTTTGATGAACTGGACCGGCCAGAGCAAGAAGCATTGAAAGCGCGCCTACAAGTGGAAATACGCGAGAACACTTGGGATAGCCCCACAGGCATTATTACGGTCAGTGAGAGGCGTGCTCAAGCCATTGCACAAGTCGCATTGCACTATGCCGATATTTTCCAAGTGACAGGTTCAGAGGTGTCTCGTGAGTTACGAGAGCAATACGCGTTCTCGACGGTCGTGACTTTAAGCGACGAGGATATGCATGCGATGGCGTCCTTTGTGTTCTGGACAAGTTGGAGTGCCGTTACTAATCGTCCTGATGACAATATTTCTTATACCAGTAACTGGCCCTATGATCCTTTGGTGGATAACACGCCTCCGGCAAGCTTATTGATTTGGACTTTGCTTAGTATCATTTTGCTGATCGGGGCCATCTCAGCGTTAGTGTGGTTCTACGCTCAGCAATACGATATATGGCGACAGAATCTCGAACCAGAAGGGGGTGTGGCTACCGAGAATCTTTTAGGTCATGCCAAACAGACGCCATCCATGCGCGCAACCGCCAAGTATTTCTGGACTGTGGTGGCGTTGTTTGGCTTGCAAATTATATTGGGCACGATCACTGCACACTATGCGGTAGAGGGGCAGGATTTTTATGGTTTCCCACTGGCAGAGTACCTCCCTTACAGTGTGACCAGAACTTGGCATACACAATTAGCCGTGTTCTGGATTGCCACGGCTTGGCTGGCCACGGGGCTGTATGTAGCGCCGCTGATCTCTGGGCATGAACCCAAATACCAACACTATGGTGTTAACTTCTTGTTCGTGTGTTTGTTGATTATTGTTGTGGGCTCTTTCGCTGGAGAGTGGTTGGGTATCAATCAGTTCTTTAGCAACCTCACTCTTAACTTTTGGTTCGGACACCAGGGTTATGAATATGTCGACCTAGGTAGGTTCTGGCAGATCTTTTTGTTTGTAGGCTTGCTGGTTTGGCTGCTGTTGATGTTCCGGGCGCTATGGCCTGTTATCGCTAAGCGTGGCAGCAATCACTCCCTCATATTTCTATTAGCATTGTCATCGATGGCGATTGGTTTGTTATATGGCGCTGGCCTCACCTGGGGCGAACACACGCATATCAGCATTATGGAATATTGGCGTTGGTGGGTAGTGCATCTTTGGGTAGAAGGGGTTTTCGAAGTTTTCGCCACCACGATTATCGCGTTGTTGTTTGTGAAGATGGGCTTGTTACGAAACTCGACGGCTACCGTCTCGGTGTTGTTTGCCACGATTGTCTTTTTGACGGGTGGGGTGTTGGGCACGTTCCATCATCTGTATTGGAGCGGAACGCCAATCTCAGTGATTGCGTTGGGCGGGGTCATGTCGGCCCTAGAAGTTGTGCCGTTAGCAGTGATTGGGTTTGAAGCCTATCAGCACACTAAGCTAGAAGCGCAAGCGGCATGGACAGGGTTTTATCGCTGGCCACTGAAGTTTTTTGCAGCGGTCTCCTTCTGGAATGTCGTTGGTGCTGGGTTGCTTGGATTCCTCATCAACACCCCCATCGCTTTGTATTACATGCAGGGGCTCAATACGACAGCGGCTCATGGCCATGGCGCGATGTTCGGCGTGTATGGCATGTTAGGAATAGGGTTGATGCTCTTTTGCCTTAAAGGCATGGCACCGCGCTATCAATGGAATGATCGTTGGATGAATCGAGCTTTCTGGAGTCTTAACATTGGTTTGGCAATGATGATTGTATTTGCATTGTTACCCGCCGGAATATGGCAGACGTATAACGCCAATCTCTATGGTTATTGGTACGCACGCTCGGCCGAATTCATCCATAGCCCCGCGATGGAGGCCTTAGTGTGGATGCGTGTGCCAGGTGACATCGTTTTTGCTTTCGGAGCACTGGCACTGTGTATCGTCATTGTGGGTGTCTACTTTGGGATAAGAGAGGAGAGAAAACTAGCGGTAGCTTAACAATGTGACGAAGCCAGTTGCATAAGGCTTTTTTTCAATTTGATTCTCATTTTGCAAATCATAAGGCAAACAAGCTAAATAGCAGCCTTAAATATTGCGACAGCTCTGCGTGACAGGCATTAGGAACCCGTGTAAGTCCGAATATGTTGATATTTCTAAATATGGAACGGCAGTTGCATATATTGAAATTAACGTTCAATAAATCGCGGAGCTAATGGCAATGAAAACTACTAATATGCATCTAAAAATTCTGGTTGTGGATGACGATGAGTTCATTCTCAACCTTATCCGGATCACATTGAACTCCATTGGCTATGCTCAAGTGGAAACCGTCAATAATGGGTATGACGCCATTAGAATGCTGGCGAGTACTAATGAATACGATATCGTGATCTGTGATTTGTGTATGCCCCAGTTAGATGGCGTTGAGTTTATCCGCAAGGCCAATGCTGGTGGATATGAAGGTGGTCTAATTGTATTAAGTGGTGAGAATGATCGAGTGTTGTGTTCTGCGGTTAATTTGGCGAATAAATACAAGCTGAATATTCTTGGCGCACTTGGAAAGCCTGTCGAAAAAAATCTGTTAGAAAACATGATTTCAAAATACGAAAAAAAGGTGAAGGTCTCATCATCGAGCAATGGTTTCTCAGATGCTATAACAAAAAAAGAGCTAGAGGATGGCATTGCCGCAGGCGATGACGGCCCAATCGAAATGTTCTATCAACCAAAGATTAATATTCGCACTGGTGCTATTGCCGGTGTAGAGGCACTGGCGCGTTGGCGGCATCAGGAACGGGGATTGTTAGCGCCTTATACATTCATTCCTCTTGCGGAAAGCCTTGGACTTATTGACGACTTGACTAGAGTCGTCTTTAGGAAAGCTGTTCGGCAAACTATGAAATGGCACAGTGAGGGGAGCCGGTTGGTAACTGCGATAAATTTCTCTGTTAATTCCTTTGCAGATCCGACATTGGCAGATTACATCTTTGATGTGATGGATGAGTTTGGTGCAGTGCCAGAGCTGATAAATATTGAAGTGACGGAAACGGAAGCTATGAATAGTGAGGTTGACTGTCTTGAGAGTTTAATTAGGTTGAGACTGCATCATTTTGAGCTTTCTATTGACGACTTTGGGACTGGCAATTCCTCTCTTTCTCAGTTGAGGAGAATCCCGTTTACAGAACTGAAAATAGACAGAGAGTTTGTTAACGGTGCCGCAAATAATACCGAGGCGATCGCTATGCTGGAATCGAGTATCAACCTAGCCAAAAAGCTAGGGATGGACGTAGTGGCGGAAGGTGCTGAAACCCGCGAGGATTGGGATCTTGTTGAGCGGTTAGGATGTGACTTCGTGCAAGGATATTATTGTGCAAAGCCTATGGGTATCGAGAATTTCTATAGATTCTTGTTAGACTGGGACGGACCCGTGCATGTTGAGCCGTCCATTGAGCAACTGGATGTTCAGAGGATGCTTAGGAATTGAATTGGAGACTCTAGAAACCACAACTTTTCTAGAGTCTCTATTACAGGCTGGTTAAGCACCAGTAGCATCTACGAATGGTTCTATGCTGGTATTGATGTTACCTATGCCAAGTACGCCATTGACGACACCAATCAACGTGAGCTCCGAGCTTACGATTTCATCGGCACTGGCGCTGACATCATTCAACTTATAGAGCGCTGTACTGTCATCATCTGCTAAGACTACGTAATTAGTATAATTGCCAGCAGGGTTTCCCCAAATTGCGGCAGCACTAAGTGCCGCTGCCGAGCTGGCAAGGGAATCGGCCGCTCCAGCGCTTTGGTTACCCAGAAACCAGATTTTACCGTCATTCACAGCGCTAATGTTACCGGTGACCTCAGCCTTTCCACCTGTGTGCTTCATGCTGCTAAAACCAACCTGGTCTACTGCTGTGCTGAAGCTAGTGATTGAGACATTGGAATCCGCATCGTCAAAGGAGAAGTGATCGATGGCATTAGTGTGACCGATAGTTGCGCCATCGAGTGAACTGATAAATAGCACGTCGCTCGCATCAGCAGTCACAGTAGTTAAGGCACCTAGTTGCGTTGCCGTGATATAGACGGTCTGTACTGACGCCGACGTCGTTAAGTCCAGAATCTCGATACCAGTAATAGTTGCAGTAGGAAGATAGGCCTCGGTTGTACCGATTATCCGGAGAGTATCGCCAGAACTATGGGTGCCACCATTAATTGTATTAAATGGGCCCGTTAAAGGGAGCCTAGTAACGTCTGCGTTAGAGGTGATTAGAAAAATATCATCGCCTGCTCCGCCATCAATGTTGTCTGCACCAGCGCCGACACTGATGACGTCGTCACCGCTGCCTGTGGCTATGGTGTTTGAGACCGCTGCGTTAGCATTTGACACGGTAATTGCACCAGTTGCCGAGCCGGCAGATAGTGAGCCGTGGTACAGCTCTACTGAGACGTTATGTGAGCCGTTCAGTGTTAAAACATCATTAACAGTTTCCGTTTCCGTTGACACGTTGGGTTGAAAGATTTGTCCATCGACTCCAGTAGTCACAGAGTTATCGCCGACCTTTAGAGCATAAGTCTTGATGTCTGCATCCGCAGTAAAAGTGCCGACGTCAGTAAACGTAATGGTGTCATTAGCTCCATTGGCGTTAATAGCAGTTGTGAAAGCATTGTGCTGTGCCATCGTCATGGTGATGTTAATCGCGGGCGAAGCTGTCGCATCAAGGCTTGTTGCCGCGGCAGCCCAAGTGAAACCCGTAATGTCTGTGCTGCTTGTAACAACTAATGTTGTGATACCGCTGTAATCGATTGTTCCGGTGCCGACAGCACCCACTATTGTGGCTCTTTCGCCAGCGCTAGCGCTTCCAGTTAAGGCTGCATTGAAGTTGGTCGGGGCGTTGTCCAAGGCCGCTAATGCTTGTGCGACAGCGGCGGCAGAACCATTGATCGAGGTGAGGGCTGAACCGTTGATAGTGCCAGCGCTATTGCCTGTCTTAATCGCAGTGATGTCGAGCGCTGAGGCGCTGCCCGAAAGAATAACTGCCTCGTCATTGAGCCCTGTGATGGTGCCGTCCGTGTTTGCGGTGTACGCCGCAGCAACTTGTGCCGCAGTGCCTGTGAGCGTGGTGACCGACGCAAATCCTACGGCACCAATTGTTAACGCATCTAAATCTGTCAGCACCGTGGCGGCGACAGTGCCTGTATCACTTGCTGTGGCGATTTCGTTACCCAAACCAGTAATAGTGCCAGTGGTATTCGCTGCATAAGCCGCCGTGATTTGAGCCGCTGTTCCAGTCAGGGTGGTAACGGCACTAGCATCGAGCGCTACGGTGGTCATGCCATCGATAGTGGAAAGGTCTACTGCAGCAGCCGTGCCTGAGGACAGTGCCACCGCGGTAGTGGCCGAGACATAAGAGCTTGCCGCAATGGTGGCAGCACTGTCTGCGATTTGGAGTGCCGTGACGGTGCCAGAAGTGTAGCCGTCGACGGTGTTCAATTGCGCTATGGTCGCACTGTCCGACACCGAGAGGTTCACAGCGCCAGTGATGTAGCCACCAGTATTGGCCGTTAGGGCCGCGACGGAATCCGAAATATTGGTATAAGTTACAGTGCCCCAGAGAGCGTCAATCTGAGCTAGTTGCGCCAAAGTGGCCGCATCGGTGACGGTGACATTTATGGTGGTGTTTTCGAATAGGGAGTCAGCGGCTTCGTCGAGGTTGTTCGCGATATCAGTCACTCGTTGGGGAGTCACAGTACCCCAAAGAGCATCGATCTGGTTCAGTTGTGCAATGCTTGCTGTGTCGCCATCTGTCACCGTGACATTCACTGCAGTGTTTTCGTAGATGGAGTCCGATGCCTGATCTAGTTTATTTGCAACGTCTGTCACGTGGCTATAGGTGAGGGTGCCTGTTAGCCCACTAACGTTAATTCCTGATAGTTCGTTAATACTGGGCGTTCCAGTAACGATCACGTTGCCTGCGCCCGATAAGGCACCAAGATTCGTTAAGTTTGCAGCATCGGAGCTCAATGATTGACCATTGGCGATAGTAACGGTTACAGCAGAGCCGTCATAATTTGTAAGCTTAGTCGCGGAAATTCCTGCCCGAGTAAAAGTCGCATCTTTGGTGCTTGCGCCCGTAGTAGTAAAGGAGATAGTGATTTCGCCTGTGGCAGTCCCTGAGAAGGACACTACATTGCTTAAACCAGAGCTATCCAAAGTCGCAAGAAAGGTAGTTGCTGGAGGAGTGGGTGTAGGAGTTGGGGTGGGATCGGGGGTAGTGGTGCTACCTGGCACGTTTGCAGGCGTCGCGGCATTGACGCTGTTAGTGAAATTAGCTCCTGTAAAGTTGATCACTGTTGAGTCCAGTGTGTTGTTAGTTGTGCCGTTGATGATGGCAGTGGTGGCACTGCCTTGCGCGACAACGGCGACTTTAGCCAACGCGGTAATTGTTGTGGCGGAGGCTGCAGCGGCATTGCTTTGGGCTGTGACAGTGGTGATCTGGTTGATTTGATCTGGAGTTAGCGGTGATGCGCTGGCATTAGCCGCTGAATTAAGCACCGACGAGAGCGATGATTGGTTGCCAAGATCAAATGCGCTGCCACCGCTTAGTGCGGCCGCTAGCGCTTTTGTTACTGCGCCAGTAGCACTTTGTAGCGTGGTAGCCCCGTTGGCGGCAGACAACGCATTCCCCGCTTGGGTCAGTACGTTGGCAACTTGTAATGAGACATTCTGTATGGCTAATGCTTTGGCTTTGTCCGCGTCACTGGCGCTGCTATTGTTAAGTACGGCAATAGGGTCATAGGTTTGTAAATCGACATCATCGGGCAGGTTTAGCGCGCTACGAACATTATTGGTCGCGGTAGCGATGTCAGTGTCAGGATCGTTTTCAAGTAGGGCTTGGATCATCGAGGTTAGCGGAGTGACCACTGTGGAGCCGGCGGGCGCAGATAGCACGCCTTGAAACGCTTGACCTGTCAACAAATCGGTACCGCCAAAGGCGATCAGTGAGCCAGCTGGTAGATTCACGGGCAGGACGTAATTACCGTTCTCGTCAGTGGTTGCACTCCATTCAGTGTCTGGGTCGAGGACACCATTGCCGTTGGCGTCAGCAAAGATAGTGGCACCGGCAAGGTAACCATCAACAACTGCAGAGGTCAGCCCGTTTTCTGTGAGGCGTGCGGCAAGCTCATCAAGCCCTTGTTGGGCGGTGGACACTGAAGTTAAAGTCCCGCTGATGGTTTTGAGCAGATTGCTGACGGCCGTGTTGATGCTAGTCCCCGCAAAGAGGTCTGTTTTATCCGATTTAGCTAAGGCATCAGTGAAGTAACTGGCCGCGTCACCACGATTAGTCAGTGTGACCCCGTAAATGCTCTCGTTGGCGGCAGCCCACTGAAATAAGGATGACCAAGTGGTAAGACCCGCAGCGGAGAAGTCGGCGATTGCTGCATTAGCTTCAGCATCTGTGAGGGTTACCCCCATGCCATTGTTTGCAAGAATCTTAACCATGCCCACCACACCGTGTTGCTGTGCTTTCTGGTTAATATAAGTGTCGATTAGCTTATTGATATTATCGAGGTTGCCATTCTCGCCCACTAGCGCTTCGATCATGGCCATTTCGGAGGTATTCGCTGCTTGTCCGGTAGCGAATATATAGAGCTCTTGAAGTAATTGCTTGGTCTGAGTCGAAACCGCCATTTTTCTTCCTTATTTATACTATGGAGTTCTTAGAACTACACAATAACAAGCTTATTAGCTTGGAGCCCAACTTTTCATCCATTATTTACTTGCTAGCGGACACCTATGCTTTCCCAGTAAGTGTCGACAAACTTCTGCATCGCAGCTACCTTCTATAGGTTCAAATTCTACATGTGATATGCCCTGATACATCTAACAAGGAGCCTGTTTAATGAATTACAACAATAATAATGGCAGAAAATCTTTGAGAAGCCTTTCTTGGAAGACTGTGGGAAGCATACTAGTTGCTGCGTCATTCACACTGCAATGCGCCGGGGCAACTAGCGCTGAAGATTCAATTACCGCCACACCTGAATCAGTGGGCATGTCATCTGAACGTCTGCAACGCATTGATGACTATTTTCAGCGCTTCGTAGATGCTAATCAGATTGCTGGCGCTGTTAGCCTGGTGGCACGTCATGGTGAAGTAGTGCATTTGTCTGCGGTAGGATGGAAGTATCGTGAGCAGAACATTGCGATGACGACCGATTCGATTTTCTATCTAGCCTCAATGACCAAGCCAATCGTGTCTTCTGCGTTGATGATGTTATTCGAAGAGGGACGGTTCCGACTGGACGATCCAATATCAGATTGGATTCCTGAATACGCCGATCATCAAGTGCGCGTTAATGACAGCGGTCGAGCGCGTAATGAACTTGAAGCGCAGCCAGTGACTATCCGCCATGTACTGACTCATACCTCGGGTTTGAGCTTGGATCCAGAAGGAGTGGGGCTCACTGAACAAGAGCAGCAATGGGCGAGTAATAATGGTGAAGGGTTTGCAACTCTCAATGAGCGAATTGCTCGCGCCGCGATAATTCCAGGTGCCTTTCAACCAGGTGAGCACTGGATGTATGGTGCCTCCACTGACTATGTGGCAATTTTGGTAGAAAGGATCTCAGGTCAATCGATTGATGAGTTCCTGCGTGAGCGTATCTTCGAGCCCCTAGGCATGAGCGACACCTTCTACAATATTCCTCGTGATAAAGTGAATCGTGTCGCCGCTATCTACAGCGCAGGTGAGAACGGTGAAGCGCAGTTGTACCAAGCTCCGGAGTTCATAGAACCAAGTACCTATTTCGCTGGGGTGGCTGGGTTGAATAGCACCGCGTCGGACTATATACGTTTCGCGCAGATGATCGCTAACGGGGGGGAGTTAGATGGTGTGCGTCTGTTAGGTCGCATGACTGTAGAGCTAATGATTAGCAATCACACCGGAGACAAAAATGTGTATGTGCGAGGCCCTGGATTCGGGTTTGGTTTAGGGTTCGGAGTGCTAGTCGATCCGACGGTGTCTTTTGATACCGCGTCTCCTGGCAGTTATGGCTGGGGCGGCTTGGCGGGTACTTTGTATTACGCTGATCCTGTCGAGGATCTAGTAGGGCTTATGTTTATTCAATTGCGAGGACACGGCCCTCTGAATATTCGCCAACGCTTTACCAATGTGGTGAGTCAAGCTGTCATAGACAGTGGCGCAGATGAGAATCCAAAAGTGCAAGGCTATGGGATTGATCGCTAGACTTACACTTTTAGAAAATTGAGAAACGCTATCGATTGAGTTTTGTCATCTTCGAGCCTTCGAAGGTGAGGTTATACATCAGGCCTTTGTTCGAGAATATGAACCCGATGATCGGTGACTGGGCGGAGTTAGAACTAATTTCTCCGCCAGCGCCGAACTCGATTAGCGCAACGCTGCCATCAACGCCAGCCTCCCAACCTTCGCTGTTGCGAAAGGTGGATAGCGCTTCATCCGTCATAAACATGATGATCTGCGATTTCACCTGTGCGCCCAATTGAAAGCCAATCGATGCCGCGGCGGTACTGTAATAATCGATAGTCTGGCCGTTGACGATCAATGCGCCTTCTCCGTATTCACCCCCAATTCCGATACCCGCTTTGATGACCTTGGGAAACACGATCATCCCAACGGCACGTTCGGCCATGCGCTTTCCGGCCGGTGATTCCTCTGAGAATTTCGCGAGCGCTTCTTCTACATTAGCGTCGATCTCTTCTTTGGACGCCGCGTTGACGGCTAAAGGAAACATGACTAGTGCCAAGCATGTTAATAGCGTTCTGCGACTTAGCGCATAGATACTGGTTTTCATGGGTTGCTCCTGATTCGTTTGTTCCAACATATTACAGGATTGCCCAATCAGGAGTCATAGGATTTGTAACAAGATGAGACCTGGTGCCTCTATCTAGTAATGGCTTTTAAAAGGGTCGAGTTTTCGAACTTCACTTTAAACAAGGGTAAGGAACATGAAAAAGAGATATTTCGCAGTAGTGGGCATCGCATTGCTTGTAAGTGGCTGTCTGTCATCATCGGAGCCACAAGGCCCGCAGGCTAACGCGTGGGAGCAATATAAGTCTTGGTTTAAAGTGACGCCAGAACCCAACACAGGCGACCCGACAGGCTTTCTTGGCAATGTTCACGAAGGCTTGAATGCTTACCGTGAGATTTATGTGAATGCGATAGGCCAAGACGTCAATCAAGGCGAAAGCCCTTTTCCTTACCCGGCCGGCTCTATCATAGTTAAAGAGACGTTCAGTAATGTTAACGCCTATAACGCGCAAGAGAATCCCGACCTCACTATTATGGTTAAGCTTGCTAACGGCAGTTCGCCAGAGACTTCGGATTGGGAATACGTCATGGGTGGGGATGGTCTAAACCGTGGAACAGGCACCTCCGGTGTGGCCGTGTTTTGTCACAGCTGTCATACGGCCGCTGCCGCGACAGATTATAGCTTCATCAATTCAGATTTTCTGAAAAATCACTAAACTCTGATATATCCGCAAGTCTTGGGGCCATGGATGGTCTCTTTTTTGTGTGCGCTGAACAAGAGTGGTGTGGGATTAGGTCTAGTAGTGTTGTGAACATTCAATAAAAGGAGAAGTCAGTGATTCAATCTAAGATAAGAAAAATAATGGGGTTGACGGCGTTAGTGGCCTTACTGACACAAAGCGCACTTTTGCATGCGGCGGAACTGCCTTCTGGCGGAGCCTTGCAAGAGCGGCTCAGCACCTTAATCGAGAGCGAAACACGCTCAGAAAATCTACGTGCTCGGAACCAGTATCGACATCCATTAGAGACACTAACATTTTTCAATGTACGGCCTGATCAGGTGGTCGTTGAGATATGGCCAGGCGGGCAGGGGGGCTGGTATCGCAGTATTCTAGAGCCCTATTTTGCGGGCGAGGCTGGCACCTACATTCCGGTGATGGATGAATCAGCGTTTCCGGACCCCGTCGCCGAAGTGCCTGATGGCACTGTCGATACAGTGTTAGTCTTCAGGGCCCATGGCTTTTTGATTTATGACAACCCTGCACAGGCCTACTACGACGCTATATTTCGTATGTTGAAGCCCGGTGGCACCTTTGGCATAGTGGATCATCGTGGCCGAGAAAGTGTAGTGCAAGACCCTCGCGCAGAGGACGGTTATGTCAATCAGTCTTATGTGGAAACCTTGGCTAGAAACGCTGGGTTCGAGTTGATCGATCAGGCGGAGATTAACGCCAATGCTCTTGATACAAAAGATCATCCAGATGGCGTCTATTCGCTGCCGCCGACATTACGAGGCAGCACCTTGAATCGCAGTCTGCGTGGTAGGATGATTGATATCGGCGAAAGCGATCGGATGACGCTTAAGTTTAGAAAACCCTAAAAAAAATAAAAAAGGAACGGACTATGTCCACGTTTAATCGTAGAAAACTCATTCAAGCGGTGGCGCTTGCGGGCACTGCTGCAGCATTACCCTTAGCATTAAACTCTCAAAAGGCCCATGCACAAGAGTCCTCTTGGGCAGCTAAGAAAAAGAAAGTTCAAGTGCGCGGCCTAGATATGGCCTATTACGAAGGTGGCACGGGTGACCCTATCGTGTTCCTTCATGGCAACCCTACGTCGTCGTATCTATGGCGCAATATTATCCCTCACGTACAACACCTTGGACGTTGCATCGCCCCTGATTTAATAGGCATGGGTGACTCTGATGCATTGCCCAATAGTGCGGATGGGGTCTATAAGTTTAGTACCCACCTCGACTATGTCTTTGAGATGCTAGACGCCATAGGCGTGAGCGAGCGTGTGACGCTTGTCATTCACGACTGGGGCTCAGGTATCGGCCTTAGCTACGCGCAGAAATTCCCAGAACGTATTCGCGGTATCGCCTATATGGAAGCCATCCTGAATCCGTCGAGCCTTCCTGCCATCCCTGAACCTGACAGTGGCATTTTTAACGTCTTCCGTTCCGAAAGAGGCGAGGAGGCAGTGCTACAGAATAATGTATTCATCGAGCAGATCTTGATTGGGGGTTTAGGCTATTACCTGACAGAGGAAGATAAGAACGAGTACCGTCGCCCTTATTTAGAAGCGGGTGAAAGCCGGCGTCCTACGTTGGAGTGGCCTCGCGAGCTGCCAAGAGGGGGCAATCCAGCGGATACCGTCGCGCTGGTGACAAGCTACACCGATTGGTTTGCCGCAAGTGATATTCCCAAATTATTTATACGGGTGAACCCTGGTGCACTCATCACACCCGGTCCACTTTTGGACTATATCCGCAGTTTCAAAAACCAAAAGGAAGTGACCGTCTTTGGCAGTCATTATGTGCAGGAAGTGTCACCCGATGCGATTGGTCGTGCGTTGTCTGAGTGGATGAGTTCTGGTGTTATCTAGCCGCTTAGCTTTATTGCTTTTCGCCTCATTGCCTAGCTTTGGGGCGCAAAGCGCTGTGGATTTTTCCGCAGCCCATTTCGGTGATAAATTGCCAGAGTTTGTAGAAAATCTGAGGTTCCCTAATCACAGTGCGGGTTCTGCTATTTTGATTAAGTGCGGCGCCATGGTGCATTTAAGTGGCGAGATGGAAGGGACAATATGCTTCAGCAATGACGACTACGTTATTGAAAACAGAATCAGAAAAGTAATTGTCAGAAGTACTAGAAAATTCCGTATTACCCCAGCCACCATCGATGGTGAACGTGAGAGTGTATGGTTTAATTTTTCAGTGATCTATGAACAGAAAGATGAGATCAAAACTATCGAGGTGCTGGAGAACCACCTTTACGACATCGAAAGTCTTGGACCTCATTATACGGCGGCACAACGCTCGCTTTCGAAGTTTGATTTAAAGTGTTTTGACCCGAAAGAGTTGCCGATTTCTGTGTTGGCAAATGTTTCTGCAGAAGGCCAAGTTGCGCAGTTGCAATTTTCCAAAGATCCACAGGAAAACCAATGTGCTAGTGAGATTGAAAAAATCATCCGCAACAGTCTTTACATTCCAGCCACTGTGGAAGGAAAACCTGTTGCCTCAACCTATAACGAAGTCTTTCATCATTACCAATATGATCCTGGCAATTAAATGCGCTTAACGCTTAAGTGGCGCTAGTGTCTTGAGCGGGTTCTTCTGCTAGGGCGGCCCGATCTGCTTTACTAATGTATTTTTCTTTAGTTTTAGGGGCCAATTTTGCTTTTGCTCTTTTAGCGCGAGCGATCAACGTTTGACTAACTTTTTTACGACGATTCATACTGTCTTTACCTAGGTTTTCCAGAAATTCAAAGGGTCGAAAAATCAAGGGGGCAGAGTGCTCGATTTGTTGGTAGAGATGATTAAACGTCTCTACCAACAAGTATAAAGTTAAGGACGATGAGTAGATACAGTCTTATCTTAAAGTTTTACGATCAACTTGCCTTTGTTGCCGCCGGTAAAGAGAAGGTTTAGTCCATCGATAGAAGATTCCAGTCCTTCAATGATATGGGCACGGTGTTTGATTTTTCCGGACATCACATAGGGGGCCAGTTTAGTGACAAGGGCGGGTACTTGATCGAAGTGATCAGGCATGGTGAAACCTTGGATCGTTAAACGCTTCTTGATAACTGAAAGCCAGTTGGGGCCTGCGCTTGGGACGGCGGTGCTGTAATCGGCGATCATTCCACAAACGACGATGCGCCCATGAGCATTCATATTGTCTACGACGTGTTGCTGAATGGGGCCACCGGTGTTCTCGAAATACATATCGATACCGTTAGGAGCTAGTTCCGTTAATTTTGCTGCAAGGTCATCGCTCTTGTAATTGATAGCGCCATCGAAGCCCAGCTCCTTTGTCAGCCATTCGCATTTTTCATCACTACCGGCAACGCCCACGACGTTCAATCCATCGGCTTTGGCTAATTGGCCTACTATCGATCCAACCGAACCGGCGGCACCACTAACAACGATCGTCTCGCCCGCTTTAGGCGTGCTGAAGCCGTATAGGCCTTGGGTAGCGGTCAATCCTGGCAGAGCAAACACCGATAGCGCCATCTCAGCGTCAAGGCCTTCCTGTACCTGTCTGAGACCTTCGCCAGAGCCAAGATAATATTCAGTCCATCCCATCATGCCCATCACACGATCGCCCACTTTAAAATCGGGGCTGTTGCTTTCAACCACTTCGCCTAAACCGGATGAGCGCATCACGTCACCCAAATTCACAGGTGGTATATAGCTGTCGAGATCAGGGCTCATCCAACCGCGCATCGCAGGGTCTAGCGACATATGAGTTTGCTTAACCAGAACCTGACCTGGGCCTGCCTTGGGGATTTCTTTCTTAACCACTTCAAAAAGGTCTGGTGTGATAGGGCCTGGCTCTGGACGGGCGACAAGATGGATCTCTGTATAAGTGCTCATGATTTTCTCCGTTAATGTATGAAATGGGTTTATGAGGTCATTATTACTGTAATAAATGCATGGATATATAGGGTGGTATGCTAATCTTTATTGTCTTTAAAGCATTAATAAGCTGGGATTAACCGAAACATGGATCAATTACGAGCTCTCAAATATTTTGCGGCGGTAGCGGAGTCTGGCAGTTTTACCAAGGCGGCAAAGCAATTTGACGTGCCTTCTTCCTCTTTGTCTCGCCGCGTGGCGGATCTGGAGAAAAGCCTAGGTGCGAGCCTATTGAAGCGAACTACTCGAAGCGTGCAACTGACCGAGATCGGGCGTGACTATTTCTCGCAAGTACAAGACATCTTGCAACAACTGGAACAGAGCAACGAGTCAGTAAGAAGCTATCACGCTAAACCCATGGGCTTGCTCAGGATCAGCGCGATGGTCGGCTTTGGTGAGCGCATATTGTTACCCCTGTTTGAGGAGTTCAGCACACTCTATCCCGAAATCGTTCTCGATATCAGCCTAAGCGATGAGTTGTCTGCCCTCGCTCGGGATGATGTGGACATTGCGATTCGCGGAGGCTATGCGCCGAATGAGCGAGTGTTGGCGATTCGACTTATGGACAATGAGTTTGTTGCGGTCGCTGCACCTACTTATTTTGCTGAGCACGGCACTCCCAAACACCCGCAGGAATTACGTCAGCATAAAGGCTTGTACTTTCGCACGCCGAACGGGGCGCAAAGTTGGTATTACCATCAGGACGAGCAATGGCATACGGCTTCTGTCCCCCATGCAGCGATCTCCAACAATGGCAAATGGTTGGCCAAAAAAGCGGCTAACGGTGAGGGGATCATGATGGCGCCACGCTGGATGTTGGCGGATTACCTTCAGCGTGGCGAGTTGCAAGTATTGTCGTTAGAGCCAGAGCTCAAGGTCACGCAAAACAAAGAGCTAGCGGTTTACCTGCTTTATCAAAAGCAGCGCTATCTAGTGCCCAAGGTGAAAGTGGCGGTGGATTTTTTGGTGGCGAGAGTAAAGGGAAAGTATTGAAAATGACCTCTGACCCTTTCGGTTTAATCCGACTCTAAACTAAATCGAAATACATGCTGCATATTGGGAACTTCTCTAATTTCCCCTCTTATCATATAGGGCCCATACTTGAATTTGGAGACCGCTTCGATCGACGCTGCATCGAATATTTCGGGAGGCTCAGAATCGACTATAGAAACTTCTTGAACATCCCCTGTTTCAGTGACAGTGAATGATACTTGGGTCCAGCCCTCAATGCCTTCTTGCCGTGCTTCAGGTGGATAGATTGGCTCAGCGGTTTGCAGCATTGTAGGTTGATCGAGTGTGTGCAGGTGTATCCACTCAGCATCGGAATAGGGGACATAGTCAGGGGCGTCGAATTGCAGCGTTGCTCCTATAGGGCAGCGGTCATCTTCGGAAAGCGCACGGGTGATCGCATCGTAGAAAGTGAAAGTTGAGTCCTGTGGTTGTTTCGACAACCAGTGATTAGTGTGTTCCCAAACAGATCCATAAACAAACGGTGCCATGTCTGACCGAGGTAAACAATTTGTGGGAATTTGGTGGATTGTGACTATGGCGGCGATATAACCCTCGCACCAATTCTTGCCTTCGGCTTCTGAACACAGGGTTTGGAATTGCACTTTGCCAAGCGGTAGGTTTTTTCCTGCGAGCCGAAGATTTTCACGGATAATTTGTCGCCGTTGTTGTTCCGGCGTAAATTCCGCGGAGTGCACAAACGTTGTTAGCAGTAGCGATAGCATTAAAAGCGAAAGTGAAAATTTCATAATGACCTACATGTTTGGCGAAAATTTATTGCTTCTTAAAGGTTTGCACCCGATCAAGAATCACGTCGCTGATGTAGGCGTTGCCTTGACTGTCTAGCGTTAGCGCATGCGCCTCACCAAACTGCCCGTTACCGTCCCCTGGGCTGCCAATAGAGCCTAATACGTTGCCATCCATATCGACCTTCGCCAACTCGCCGTCAAAGCCCGTCGTGATGTACATAAAGCCATCGGTATGAAGGAACATGGCGCAAACCATGGCATCGAAACTCCATTGGCGCATTAGATTGCCGCTGGTATCGTAACGCTGTATTCGCATGCTTTCGCGATCAGCCACATAGAGCACGTCATCGGCATCAATCTCAATGGCGTGGGCTGTCACGTACTGGCCCACGTCATAACCCTTGCTGCCCCATTGGGTTATGAACTGGCCGCTTGGGCTGAATTTAAGGATGCCTGGAAAGTCCCCTCCATGGCCTTGAGCTACATAGATGTTGCCCATTGAGTCTAATGCCACATCGTTAGGTTGCGAGAATAGATGATCGCCAGTGGCTTCGTTCCATTCACCGGATTCGCCCTTAGTACCAATCGTCATTAACACATTGCCATCGGAATCGAGTTTCATCACCACGTGGTCTGACACATCGGTAGCCCAGATGTTGTCATCCTTGTCGATGTGTAAGCCATGGCTGCGATTGAATAAATCGTCGGCGCCGAAGGAGCGCACGAAACGGCCATCCTTTTCAAACTCGAGAAAGGTTGGTGTGCCGCGGCTAAGGATGACTATATTGTCCTTAGCGTTCATCGCCACGCTGGCGTAGGACGCTGCCTCGATGGAGGCCGGCAAAGCAAATGCCTCGGTGAAGTCCACGGGCTGGTAATCTTGAAGGGTGTAGGCGCGTAGGGGGAGCAGTTGCCGTATAGGCCGTTGGGCCGAGGCGAAAGGGGAGAACAGCGTAAGTATCAAACACGCGAGCAGGATTTTTCTCATTAGAGATCTCTTTGTTGTTATTGTCGAGAATGTCGTTCGAGTATAGTCATAGTTCAGTATAGAAACAAAGGCGATGCGTAAGCTTTCTCTAGTCTCCACTAGGTGCATTGCGTTGTGAGGGATCTTTATTGAAATCTCTGAGTAACGCGTGCGGATCAACCGATGCACGATGCGTTTGCGTCGCCTCAGCCCACCAATGCAATTGCGTAAAGGTGCGGCCAAAATAATCAAACCAACGCTCTTGATCTTCGCCCGGTTGCGCCGCGCCATCCTCCGTAAACACCTCTTGTGCTTTAGGGACGTGAATCATCGCCGACACAGGCAAACACCCTAGTTCAGACAGATACGCTCGCATGCCAATGGCCGCGCGCATTCCACCCCATTGTCCTGCGGAATAGGTCACTATCGCACTCGGTTTGTAGGCAAATAACGAACTGCCAAAGTGATTGAGAAGGTTGGCTAATGCGGGGCTCATGGAGTGATTGTATTCGGGGCTGAGCATAATGTAGCCATCGGCTGCTGCGATTTTTTTAGCAAGCTCATTGAGGGCGTCAGGTGCCTGACTTTTAGCATAAGCAAAGTGTGGTTTGAAAATAGGCTCTAGTGGATACTCTAGCGCATCAATCAGTTCGATCTCATGTTCGCTATAGCGAACCTTCAAACATTCAAGTGCGGCCCGTGCGACTCGCGCACCTAAACGGGCAGGTTTTGGCGGTGTGCTATCACGAACGGTTCCTAAGAAAAGCAAAAACTTCATTTATTGAACTCCATGGGGCTTAAAACCTAGGCAGTAAGGATTATGTTCAGTCTGTATATTCGAAGTTGCCCGTCAATAAACCAGTCGCCAAAATATGCCCGCGCATCTCATTGAGTAGTGAAGCCTTGTTGAGCCCGTCGGGCAGATTCATCTCGTGGTCGAGCGCGTAGATGCGGAAGTTATAGGTGTGCACCTTGCCATCGACTGGTGGGCGAGGACCAAAATACCCTGAGCGGCGTATGCCATTGGCTCCATTGATCATGCCTTCGAGGCCCGGATAAGTCACGATGGCGTCGGGGGACAGGCGCTCCGGCAGGCCAGTGGCCGTTACGGGGATGTTGTAGGCAATCCAGTGCACGAAGGGTTGCAACATGCCAACGACAGGGTCGTCCAG
This sequence comes from Gammaproteobacteria bacterium, assembly GCA_051252515.1. GTDB lineage: Bacteria > Pseudomonadota > Gammaproteobacteria > Pseudomonadales > Pseudohongiellaceae > UBA5078. The sequence continues at coordinate 125,798 of JBPOFS010000004.1, read as the reverse complement.
TATCAGCGCGAGTTGGCGGGTTCCCTCAGGCAAGTTGCTCCATGAGATTTCAGGCGATACCCCTGCGCCATAGGCCGAATATTGCCACGGAATATCGGTGTTATGCTCGAATGAGGTGCTGGTGACCACAATGGTTTCCGGAATCTCATCTGCGGCCCAAACCGGCAGGCAGGCGAACACCACCAGCATGGTACCTAGGCATTTCGTTAACTGTTGTCGCGATATCATCTTTTCTCTCCGGGTAGGCATTTTGATTCTTGTTAGTGTCCCAGTTGCTCTGAGAACTTTATAGCGTGAAACAGTCCCTGTATACACATTCGGACGGGTTTTCGATGAAGCTTACGCTGAGGCGTTATTTGGACATTCTCTTTTGTCCGGATAGTGATAAGGTTGCGGGTAAGAAACAGTTCCTCTAATAAGAAGAAGCAGCGGGTCATTCCGCATGCTAGGAGCAAGAATAATGAGTGACGATAAGAAGACCCGCGCAGACGCAAGCGCTAAGGGTGGGGCCCAATCGCAATCACGGCGTAACCTGCTCAAAGGGGTAGGCTTGACCGGCGCGGCACTAATGACCGCCGGTAGCGGTTCGCTCACAGCACAAACCGCTGCGGCCTCGGCTAGCCCACAACGTATTCCAGTAAGAGAAGCCTTCGAAACCCTGACAGCTCTTGAGAGCGCCACACTAGACGCCTTCGCCTCACGCATTATTCCCAGCGATGAAAGCGGCCCAGGCGCCCACGAAGCACGCGCAGTCCATTACATCGACCGTGCATTAGCCGGTGCCATGTCGTCCTCGCGCGAGCAATACGGTGCGGGGCTTTCCTCTCTCGAAGACTACTCCTTACAGGCCAAGGGGATGTCCTTTCATCTTCTCCCAGAATCCGAACAAGACGCCATCATCGAAGCAATGATCGAGAGCCCCATAGAAGGCTACCCCATACTCAACGGTGGTTTCTTCTTTATGGTCAGGACACATACCATCGACGGAACATTCAGTGATCCCTATTACGGTGGCAACCGAGACTTTATCGGTTGGGATTTGTTGGGTTATCCCGGTGTGCGCGCGGTAGCGACCCCCGATGAAGTCAGTCAGGGTTCCTCTTTGGCACCCAGCCGCCAATCGGCCTATGACATGCCTACTCACCTTAAGGACCCAGTTGCTTCTGGCTCATCATCTACTGGAGGTGCTGCCAATGGCCACTGAACTTCCCAAAACTGACGTCGTTGTTATCGGGCTTGGCGCGGTGGGCGGTGTTGCCGTGTTGCCACTGGTCAATGCGGGTTTAAACGTGATTGGCCTTGAGGCCGGTGGTTGGTTTTCTAATCGCGATTTCGCACCGGATGAAGTGCGTAATAATTTGCGTGACTGGCCCCAACAAGTGGCTAAAGCCAAGAACGAAATCCCTACCGTACGCGCCAATATCAATTTTGAAGCCGTGCAGGGCAGTGGACACCCCATGATGAACGGCGTAGGCGGAACCTCGCTGCACTATTGGGCACAAAGCTGGCGTCTTAATCCTTGGGACTTTAAAACCGTGAGTGAGACCACTGCACGGTATGGGGCACATCGAATTCCTGAGGACTCGACAGTCGAAGACTGGCCGATGAGTTATGAAGACTTAGAACCCTATTACGACCGTGTGGAATATGCCATTGGCGTGTCTGGCAATGCGGGCAATATCAACGGCACCTTGCAGGCGAATGGCAGTCCGTTTGAAGGCCCAAGGGCGCGAGATTATCCCATGCCCGGTCTGCGCAGTTCGGGTTACACCGATATGATGAGCGACGCGGCACGTCAGCTAGGCTGGACTCCCTTCCAAGGGCCCGCGGCGATCAATACCGAAGTGTATGGCGACCGCCCAGGTTGTTTCTATCACGGCTATTGTGATCGTGGCGGTTGCCACGTCAATGCTAAAAGCTCCACAGCGGTCACGACTATTCCCGAGGCGTTAAAGTCTGGCCTTCTAAAAGTCGTGACTCATGCGCGAGTACTCAAGATTCTCAACGATGCCGATGGCCGCGTGACGGGCGTGGAGTATCTCATGGGCAATCAGGTGATGTTTCAACCAGCCGATGCGGTGATGCTGGCCAGCCACACTTACGAGAATGTGCGTTTGTTGATGTTATCCACTTCGCGGCAGTTTCCTAATGGCTTGGCAAACAACAGCGGCCAAGTGGGGCAGCATTATTTCAGTCATCATCAGGGGGCTCCGGTCTTTGCCTTATTCCCCAAAAATTTGAATAACTGGTATGGACTGCCGGCACAGGGTGTTGCCATCGACGAGTGGGCGGACGATAACTTCGATCACAGTGATTTGGACTTCATCGGTGGCGGTAATCTGTGGACCTACACGGATCGCAAACCGATCGCGGCGGCGAAGATGCCGACCTTTGATTTGGTGCCCAACTGGGGGCCAAAGTGGAAGGCGTTTGTCAGTGAAAACGCCGACCGCGTCAATATGTCTTATATTCAGAAAACGACGCTACCTTACAAGGGCAACTATCTAGACCTAGACCCACAGGTGAAGGATAAGCTTGGTTTTCCCGTTGTGCGCATCACGGCTCAGTACCGCGATAACGAACTGCGTATTGCTAAGTTTACGCAAGATCGCATGGAAGAATGGTATCGCGCTGCGGGGGCGACGCATTTTCTTCGCGCCGGTCTTGGTAATGCGATGGGTGCTTCAACCCATGCGTATGGCGGTACTCGCATGGGTCATGACCCGGCGACCAACGTCACCAATGCCTATGGCTTTGCCCATGAGGCGCCTAATCTTGGCATTCTGGGCTCGTCTGTCATGGGCACCAGTGGCGCCAGGAACCCCACGTTGACGGCGCAGGCTTTGGCGTGGCGCACGGCGGAGCATTTGGTGGAGAACTGGGACAGTATTACCAGGTAATGTGGCTATCAATGTGTTGCTTGATCGCCCCAGATCTCGGTTAAGCGCGCATCACGACGACAGCCCCAACGATAGGCGTTGTAGCGAATCGGACTCTTCTTATAATAGTCTTGATGGTAGCTTTCATCGCCTTTAATTGGGTAGAACACCGCTGCATTTAGTATGGGGGTAACGACTTTTTGGGTGGGGAATTTGTTTTCCACAACAACTTTAGTTTGTTCAGCAATTTCCCTTTCTTCTTTGTTAGCCACAAAAATTGCACTTAAATAGCTTGGGCCTTTGTCACAGAACTGCCCTCGGGCATCGAAGGGATCAATGTTAACCCAGTAATAATCTAACAACTCTTTGTAACTCACCTTGTTAGGGTCATAGCTTATCTCAACGGCTTCATAATGACCCTGATGGTTGCCATTGTATGTTGGGTTTTCGATGGTGCCGCCAGTGAACCCTGAGATCACATCGGTGACCCCCTCAAGTTTTTCGAAATCAGACTCCATGCACCAAAAACATCCCCCAGCCAAAATGGTGGTATCTGCAACGGCGTTGGAAGCGAGGGGCAATAAGCTCGCGGCTAATGTCATCAATGCTAGTGTCTTTTTCATGGGTCTCTCCTGTTATATCCTAGAATATTACTCTACTGGGTATGGGGTACGGAGAAGAGCACTTGCGCGTTATTCTCAAATGGCCCAAGCACTAAAACGTCACCTTGCTGTTGCGAGCCTGCAAGCCCTTCTTGATATGCCCAGCCCTTTGGTAGGCGAATACTCAAGCCGTCAATCTCACCATCGGTTGTGATTAGTAAGCGCCTAGTATCTGCATTGACCGTTTCTAATTGAATAATCGCGCTGTCACGCACTGCCCACCAATCCCCGAACTGCGCCACGGTCCCGAACCAGGCTCGCTCTTTGAACTCAGCGATAAAGCGCCTCTCGAATTCCAGTTTATGATCCAGCACATCGGTATGAATCAGAACATTGACTACGCCACCATGTTTGCCAATTTTGTTGGCAAGCTCTATCGACTCATCGATTCGATCACCGAGCCGGCCGAACTCATCCTCAATTGTGATGGGGATTTCAAATATATCCAATTCGGTGTCGTAGCTACGAGAGAAGTTCGTACGAAAAGGAAGATGTGTGAGGGCGCTGTTTGCGGTCATGGTGGAACTATATTTATAACCCGTAGCGAGTAACATTTCCGGCAGTGAATAGGGCATGGAGAGATGGCCTGGCCGAAAAGAGACTGTCGATTGGGTGGTTAGGTTGTCGAGCAAATATTTGCTTACTCGAAGTTCACCCGAAATGCTGGCATTTCGCACCGTTTCGAAATCGAATACAAAGGGTTTATAACTAGGGTAGGTTTCTGTGCCAGTGCCTATGTCCATATTACGAAATTCATTCGAGTGGGCGACGCTATGACTTGCGATCTCCATTCCTAGATCATTTAGCGACTGCAAAATTCCTTGGCTTTCTTGAGTGAAGAACAGTGAATCGTTGTAATCAGTTATATACTTAGTTTGCAAAAAATAGGTCGCTGGTATGCCGTGGCTTGTTTCTAGCTCAGCATAGGCCGATACGTTTTGCAGAGACCTCGTATAGTCGATATCGTGAGTGATCAACGCAGTGAACTCTCGATTAAAAGGGGTGGGAAGCAATTGCACAGCGGAGCGAGAACCATCGTTATATATTCTTGCGAGTAAGCGTAGGAGGGTATCAATTTTTGGTTGATAGTCATTAACGTAGGTGTCGACAAGGCCAGTGAAGCGCTCGTTCTGTGCGCGGAGAATAAAATGCCCAAAATCAAAACCTATGGCATAGGCATGACCGGTGCGTTCTCCTGCTGTATAGAAATTTTCAGTGATCGCGGCGCTGCCATCATCATACGTCGCAAGCGCAGGATGCTTCAGTGTGTGATAGCTGAGCCCAGGCAGGGGCGAGGGGTTATCAAGTGCAGAGAGTCTAATAGATGACTCTGCTGGGTCGTAGAAAAACTCCCCATTAAAAATGCCACTGTCGAAATTCAATTCCAATAAATCTTGCCGCTCCTGAGTAGTCTCAAATCCAAACAAGGCTGGCATTCCCCCTCCGATAACAGAGAAGGCGATCAAGGTATTGCCACTTTGAACATGGTTGGCCAAGGCGCTTAGAGTCTCGGGTGCTGTGTTTGCCCCTGTGATCGACGGATACACAAGGATTACATCGTGTTCAAGCGCTAGGTCAATGGATTCCACAATACGAAAAGGGACACCAATACTTTTGAGTCCGTGGGCAATACCGAGCCAGGAAGCGTCACTATCTTGTAGCAACACGGCAATGCCGCTATTCGATTCTGTAAAATAAACTTCCGGGGTGGTGCGAGGAGGCGGGTCCAATGGCAAAACAGTGCTTACGAGCGGGCCAGTTAAGTCGGGAAATGCTAACTCTTCGGTTTCCCGATTGAGTGCATAAAATGCCAATGCAACGCCTAGTACTCCGATAATCCCGACTGTGGCGATTTTATTCATTGGTTCTGATCCGCGTAGACTTCATCGAGGCCGTGTAATGCAATGCCAGCGAACGATGACCAAAAACTCAGCTCCTCACTTAAGCGCTCAGCGGTCTCATTCAAGCGAAGCTGATCCCCTCTAAAAGTAAGTTTGTCGGCTGAAAAGACGCGCTCGAACCCGAAGTTAAACGAGTCGCCTACTAAGCCCTGTTGTGGCTGATCAAATAGCACCAATATTGGAGTTGCACCGATCTGCAACTGCCACAACTCTCCCGTTTCTATATTGCGTCTGTAAGAGCGCTGCGTTTCATCGCTAAGCGAGCCCGTTTCTAGCGCCATGCGAACTTGCTGTTGGTTCTCTAGGCCCCATTCCAGGAAAGGAGGCATGCCTGTCAGCAATTGTTCGTAGTCGGTACGATAGTTCATGATGGTTAGACTAATGCCGGGGAGCGACAGCGCGTTCAGAAGTTTAGGTCCCCAGTTCTCATGGGTTCCCCACCACACCGGCATTACTAGGTCGACGTGAAGGGATTCTCCTGCCGTTTGTACCGCGGCGCTGACGGTTTGTAGATAACGGTCTCGCCACAAGTCCTTAGCGAGTTGATGACCCGGTAATAAGTAGGGTTCGATATCGAGCTGCACCCCCGCCAACTTCTCGGTGGCATCGACACGAGTGTTGTAACGACGATATGCAGCGATTCTAGTCTGTAATATTGTGAGGCTCTCGGGAAGGACGTCGTGACGGTCGCCGATGACAGCCCATATTCTTATGTTTCTCGCGTTTGCTTGTTGCACGAAAGCGCTTAGCTGCTGTGGATTGGCCACTTCGCCAGCAGGGTTCACGGGAACAGTAATATAGAATTCATTGATGCTTTCAAGGTTTTGCAGTGTCCAAAAAAAATGCGGAGTATTCTGCCAAGTCGCTGGATTCCAGACCCAAGCACCTCGAGGATGATTGCTTGGATCGCTAACTGCTGGCGTTAAGCTTATTGAGTTAATGTGCAAAGTTGCGGCATTTAGAGGGCAAAGAATGGTTATTGCTTGCCAAGCTAGTGGGGTGTCGGGAACAGTAAAGTGATACGTTCTATTGTTGGCGTTTCCGTTCAGCTGCAATGCTCCTAAGGAGACAGTCGCTTCATTGGCAATATGTTGTTCATTCGCGATCGCGATTTGAAAATCACCAATACCAGAAGCATTGATTTGCAGACGTCGGTTTGCGGGCCACAGTGAGTTGGCTTTAAGTTGTATTCCTGCAACTTCAGTCCCTTCGCTACAATCTAACTGAGTCCCTTCAATCCATTGTGCTCGCTCTTCTATTCCGAAGAGCAAACTATTGTAATCTTCGAGTCCCCCGAGTTGCTGTGTAGGCGCATCAGCCTCTGTCTCTGTCTCTATAGCAGGAGTCACTTCTGGCGTAATGATCTCACTTATGTCTGCACGCTCTGCGGAAAAACTGCCTTGCAAAATAATTTGACTATAAGCATCTAGATTTAGTTCGGAAGTCAGCAAAGAGCTCCACAGGATTGCGGAAGTGGGTTGAGGGAGCAAGGCTGATTCGCACATGCTGGAGTCTAAGTCGCTATCACTAACGACTAGTAACTGAGGCTCCCCATTAGCCGAATAGAACTCTCTGACAGACATGTCATCGTGCCGTTCAAGCTCGGAGCTGCATATCCCAATGTTCGCCGCAGCGCTGAAGCTACTGTGGCTTGCGGCACTCATAGCGATTATAAGGAGTGCGAGTTTGTTCATCATTATCGACACATACTCCTTTCAAGGCTTGTCATAGTTCATGTTGAATACTGAAGGCAATCGCTTCTCGAGTATAGGAGTTCTGACGGGTGTTTCTGCTCAGATCAAGGCGTAAACTAGTGTCATCGCTTAGCTCCACACGAAAATAAACGTGATTTGAATTAGTTTGAGTGGTGACGTTTAGTTCTGTTTCGGGCGCGTCCGTGTAGTTGTACCCCAATAGTAGTCGTGAATTGACTTGCCAATGGGCTCCCACGTTCCAACCAACAGTTTTTTTGCCTTGTTCGTCCTTTACGATTCCAATGCCTGGTGTGAGCCATGCATTCACGTTGAGAAGGTAATGCGTAAAATCAAGCTTTAGTAAGTTCACATCGCCATTGGCGTAACTTGATTGCGTCAAAGAAATGCCTAGCATAGTGCTACCAAACGATTCACTGGCTTGCATCAATAGCGTGTTGCCAGCGAGTCGAACCCTCTGCTTAGGTAAAATTTCGTCGTCAGGCGTGTGTGCGTATGAAAGCTCTAAAGAGGAGTTAATACCACTTAGTACTCCACCGATCTCGTACAAGGTATCGGTTAAATCAAACCGTTTGGCGTACTCGCGTCGCAGGTAAAGCTGATGATTTGATGCGCTGCGATAACGATACTCCAAATTCTGACTTCGCCAGTCATCGAAGCCGGTTAAATCAATAAAACTCTTACCGAAACTTGCAGTAAGTATATGGGCGCTGTTGCCCAATGGTAGTGTTCTTCGCTGACGTCTGTTTGTGATATCGATATGCTCTGGTGCTAGAGCCTCAGCTTTATCCAGAACGATAAGGGCCGCTGCGTCTTCACCCGCCGCCAATTCGACGTCGTAGAGCCCGACCAAGGCTTCCAAGTTTTTTGCATCACGTGCAAGTATGGATTGGAACTGATTGCGGGCATCGGCGTACCGGCGTTGGTAGTAGTAAACGCGGGCCTTTAACAATAAAGCACCGATGTTAGTGGCATCTTGCGCTAAGGCCTGATCGGCAATGTCGATCGATTCACGATAAAAGCCTTGGTAGGAGAGGACTTGAGCCTTGCCAATAATTAGTTGCATATCATTTGGATATGTTTGTAATGCTGCATTAAGGATGGCGATGGAATCTGTGAATCGGCCTTGGAACGCCACTGTCATTGCTAATAAATAGGAGACTTCGTTCGTTTCATTAGCCAGAGGGTATGCTTGGCGAAGCACTGATTCGGCCGCAATAAAATCACCGCTATTGCGTAACAGTAATGACTCTTGAATTAAGCCGTCATAGCTTAGCTCTGCCCCATGGCTAGCACTGATAATGCAGCTCAAGAGTATGCCGGATAAACAAGAGTGTAGAGTTGACGGCATATTATTCTTTCGCCCTTAATAGGAATTTAAATAATTCATTGTTTTCCATTTCGAGCCTTATAGATGCAGTGGCCGCTCGGTTGAGTGTGTAAGTTGAGCGTATTAGAAGTATTAAGAACATACACACAAGTGCTGTCATGGCTACGTGAGCAGGCTCTCCAGAGGATGCTAGTACGAAAATAAGCGGTCCCAAAATAAGTAGCTGGTAGGGTATTGCGATTACCAATGAAGGGTAGAGCGAGACTAAGCCACCAGCAGACATGCCTGCTACTAAAAAGACGATAAATGCTTCCGTCCAGTTTGCCATATAAAAAACATCCCATAATGGCATAACTCCCCAGCATATCGCTGAGCCGTACACTAGCAAGGCATAAACTGCGCTCCACCATTCGAAACGATTTCCGTCTTTGTCTAAACGGTGAAAGATCACGATCATGAGGCTACGTAAGATGGAGATTAGAATGATTGCTGCGAGCCAAATGTTAAGAGTGGTGTGCGCCGTGACGCCATACAAAGTCACGTAAACAATCAAAGCGTTGATCACAGAAACAAGAAAACTCGAAACTCCATTCGCGGACATAGTACGCAAGGTCTCATAGCGGATTATGGCTTTGAGATCCAACTCGGCGATGGGGTTTTCAATCTTATTCTTCATAAGTGTTGGTTCCAATAACAATATTATATGTATACAAAGATAGAGGGGTCATCGTTTTTGCCATGCTCCCGTGCGAGTCATATCGCCCCATTTATGTTTAGTGTTACGCATCCATTCGATCGTTCCTTGTATTTTGTAAATCATATTCAATTGTCGATAACCAAAACACTCTAAGAAAGAGAAGAATATTAGGACTAGGATCCCCTTAATGCTCGTTGCTCCAGGGAACGTGAATTCATCTAGTAATAAGCTAACCACTGACAAAAAGACTGAAAGCTGTACTGCGAAGAATAAAATTATCGCCGAGTCCACCGGGCTTAGTCTGCCTGTGAAAATGAGATAAGTTGAAAATAGGTATCCTGCCAATTCAATAAATGGGCTTAGCCATTCGAATAATATGAAAAAGGGGAATGCTATCCAGCCAACGGGTCCGCTTCCTTTAGCGAAGAGTAGTTCGCGGTTGAGGGAAAGGCTTTCAGACAAGCCGCGATGCCAGCGACGGCGTTGAGAAGCGAAGACTTTTAGAGTCTCAGGTGCTTCAGTCCAGCATACAGGGTCGGGGATAAACTCAACTCGAAAGGGGCGTTCGGTCTTTAGCATATTGCGATACATTCGCAGAATTAGCTCCATGTCCTCACCGATAGTGTCGGTTGCGTAACCACCCACTTCAATCACAGCGCTCTTGCGAAACAATCCAAAAGCCCCAGAAATAATTAGTAATCCTTTAATGCGGGACCAAGCAACCCGCCCGAACAAAAATGCTCGAAGGTATTCAACCATCTGGAAAATTGCCAATATGTTGGTGGGCACGCCGCGCTTGATTAGACGCCCGTTTTCCACAGTGCATCCATTGGCGATTCGAATGGTGCCACCTACGGCGATAGTCTCTGGGTGTTGCAGAAAGGGTTGTACCACACGGATCAAGCTATCTGGCTCTAGAACTGAGTCAGCGTCTATGCAGCAAAAAAGAGGGCTGTGACTGACGTTTATTCCCGCATTGATTGCGTCCGCCTTTCCTCCGTTTTCCTTGTCAATTAGGCGAAGATTTTTTATTTTTTGAGACAAATAGACTTCATTAACGGTCGCTGTAGGGATGCTGGTTCTTACATTCTCAGGGAATGCTTTAAAGTCAAACTCAGAGATTAGTACGTCGAGCATGTCGTCAGTCGACCCATCATTAACCACTAGAATTTCAAGTCGTGGATAGTTGAGTTGTAAGATCGAGTTCAAGGACGAGACAATGGTTTTGCCTTCATTGTAGGCAGGAACGATGATAGAGATAGGCGGCTCTTCACCGCTGTTCAGTGAATGATCCTCTTGGGTGCGTTTGTGCTTAAGATAAGAGCGCAGAGTATCGAAAGCGAGGATGTTCAAAAGTAAGTACGAGCCGCTGCAGGCGATAATGTAAATTAGAAAAGCTAAGAAAATACCGTTCTCGATTTCGTTCATACGCCACCCCAATTCTTTTCGGAAATTACGTGCCTTAATATCTCTGCGGCGTATTTATCCTCCTGCTTATCGACTAATTGCTCTAATAAGGCATTATCGCCGTTCGCAAGCCTCACGATAGTCTCGGCGGCTCGAAATCGGAACCACCAGTTTCTATCGGAAAGTAAAGGTTCAATGAGTGGGATATCGGAGAGTTCGCCTATTCTGCCAAGTGCCTTTGCCGCTTGTACCCGCAAGAACCCTACTTTATGACTGAGGTAGGGAATAACTTCGGCTTTTTCGTCTGGCCCTCCCAAGTTGCCGATCGCGCGAAGTAAGGACCCAGCTTCCTCATCATTACGATGAAGGTGTAGTTTTTCTATGATGACCGGCAGCAACGATTTGTCGCTACTGCGTTCTGCCAGTGTCACTATATTGGTGACTGTGTAATTGGGCAGTCTATCGAGGAACGGCTCAAGAATGTGGAGAACATCGCCACCACCTGCGGCCCCTATTTGAGTGCTTATCGTAGGAGCTTGTTCTGGAAACCTAAATAGTGTCTTGATGACAGCCTTTTCGTAGTCGCGGGCATTTAAGCTGACAAGGCTCGTGCAGGCTCGAAGTGAAATGTCTCGATTGCTTGAACCCAAGGCATTCCATAGACATTTGATGATTTCGTCATTCGCTATCCATTTCGCCGCCTCGATGGCAAGTACTCGTAACCACAGCGGGCGGCTATTAAAGGAGAACACTTGTGGCGTTAGAATATTGAGTATTATGTCGTCAATGCCTATCTCCCGTGCAAGCCTATCAAGTGCGCGTGACTGAGGCGGGCTGCTAATCGTGCGAGATTTGACCCACATATCCAAGACTCTTGGCCACTGATAAGGTTTCAACTGAGGTGGTTTGCCGTTGGAACCTTGGATGAGCGGTCCCCATATTGCGATAGTTCTATTTCGTCGGCGAAGGCGTATCTGGTAAAAAAACCGTGATATCACGAGATAAACCACTGACACAATTATCAAAGCGAGCAGCACGATACTCGTCACAAACGCGATTATGAAGATCACTTGGCGAGTGGAAAAAAACTCGATTAGGGCTGCATTGTTGAGAAAAATGGAGAGTGCTCCTGATTATTAGTCTATGCCATAGAAAGGCAGCATTCGTGCGTAGAGACGATAGTGATAAGTTAACGCTTGAACTAGCAAAATCCAAGCGTGGGAGTATCAAAACTGGACGAGTGCCACATAATTAAGTGTATTTCGTAGTTAATTGACAAACTATGTCGAAAACTGGGCGCCCTAGGCGCTGCTTGGGGGTTCTACATTCCTCATATAGTTGTCCCCATCGTGCTGATAATCATGTAAGTTTACTGCTACTAAACCAGTTCCATTTTCTAATTAAAACAATAACAAACGATCCAGGCTCTATGCTCTTACACAAAAAAATATGTCGTGTGGCGATTAAACTTTGGCTTTGTCTAGCGCTGAGCCTAGGGGTGAGTACGGCTGTATTTGCCCAATCAACCAGTACTCTCAATGTCGCAGACGTGAACGAAGCGACGAAGCTTGCACCGTTTACCACCTATTGGTTTGAGAGCAATAACAGTACGGTGGAGCAGGCTAGCCTGAATGGTTTTGCACGCTTTCAGGCGCTACCCCAAGAAGAGATATTCTTTGGGTATACCTCCGAGCAAGTGTGGCTTTTGATCAACACCCGCAATGATAGCCCGCAAACCCAATCGTTGATGTTAGATACCAATGTTAAATATATGCGCCCGCTTGAGATCTATGAAATTAGTCATGGTGCTTTGCCAAAGGCGATTATTAGCAATGACGAGAATTCGGTGTTTTCCGCTCGGGGATTGCTGCAGCCAAAGATCGTCGTGCCTCTTGTGTGGCAGCCCGGTGAGGCCAAACAGTTACTGCTGGGTGTGGGCGCAGGCGGCGCGCTTGCTTTGCCGTTGGAGCTTAGCACTGGCGAGCTGGTCGGTAGAAAGTATGGAAACGCACGTGCCTTTGCGGCGTTTTTCTCCGGCGTTTTAATCAGCCTTATCTTAATCAACCTCTTTCATTTTGTGACTGTTAAGCGTTGGGAACAACTATTGTATGCTCTGATGGAAACCTCCATCTTGCTGTTCGTGTTACACAATGAAGGCTTTGCCTTTCAATATCTGTGGCCTAACAGTCCGCTGTGGAATGCCCACGCCACGCAAGTGTTAGGGCATAGCACCAATATGTTTGCCGCTTTGTTTGCATTATCCTTTTTAGAGCTGCGCAAGCGCGCACCGCTGTTTTACAAGGTGCTGTTGGGAACCGCCTGTGTCTCTGCTGTGTTGTTACTATTGACTCCCTGGTTGGAAGCGCGAGTGTCTAATCAGCTAGGGCTTGTCATCTTGGCGGCAGGGGGTGTTGTCATTGTGGCGGCGGGTATTCGCGTTCTTAGTCGTGGGCACAAACCCGCATTGTACTTTGTGCTTGGCTGGTTCTTTATGGCTGGCGGCGCCGCGTTATACGGTCTTTTTAATCTTGGCTATATGCGCTTGCCCATTCCAGCGATCGAAGTGCTTAAACTGAGCATACTGATCGAAGCAACTCTGATCTCATATGGTCTTTCGGCATTGCTTAAGTTTCTCTCCGATAAGGTAAGAAGTTCACAGAAGGAACTGATTGTTGTGACGGAGAAACGTCTTGTTGAGGCTCTGGATAGAGTCAAGCTAGAGGAAAGTCGAGCGCAGGCAGAGCGCGAGTTAGCCAATAAGGCATTAGAGGTTGCGCGCACTAGTCACGATATTCGCCAACCCATTCACTCATTACGTTTGGCGCTGTTGGCACAAGCGCGTCAGCAAGAGGATAACGCTAGCGTAGAAATGTTTAACCGAACTCTCGATCACATGGAGGTACTGCTTAGCACTATTAGTGAGAGAGAGACTGATTCTGTAAAGCCGACTATCAGCACTTTTGGTCAGCTCACGCAGCAATTGTGTGAAGAGTTTACGGCATTGGCTAATGAGGCCGACATCGAACTGATTCACGTGCGCAGCTCAATCCCAATAAATGCTGCGGTTTTGCCACTAAAGCGAGTGGTGAGTAATTGTCTGTCTAATGCGCTGCGCCATTCTCATGCGACTAAGGTGTTGCTAGGGCTTAGGCGACGCGGTAGTTGGGTAGAGGTGTTGATCATCGACAACGGCGGTGGACTAGATCAAGCAAACGCTATGACATCGGGCACGGGTCTGGGCATGGGCATCGTTTCAGCGCTGTGTAAGGAAAATGCTTGGGCTAATTCAATAAAAACTGAATCTGGCAGAGGCACTTGTTGTAGCATTGCAGTCTCGATATGAAGGATCAAAATAAAAACATGCGCATAGCCATTGCCGATGATCATGAAATCTACCGTATGGGCCTTAAACTATTGCTCAGAAGCATGCCGGATATGGAGGTGCTTATCGAGGTGGAATCAGGTAATCGCCTTCTGCAAGCACTTGAATCAACCAGCGTAGATCTCGTGATTCTGGATCAATCTATGCAAGATGGTACCGGCTTGGATTTTCTCAAAGCGCTCAGTGCCATGGATAAACCACCCCAGGTAATATTACTCACCGGAAGTAGTGGCAGTGCGATTCTTCACGAAGCAAAGTCACTTGGCGCTGTTGCTGTTGTCGCCAAGCAAGGCAGTGGTGACGAGTTGGTCAAGGCCTTGGAGGCCGTCCAAAAAAACTGTTTCTATGTTAGCCCTGCGTTTGCCGATTTAGTCGAGACAGACAATGTGCTCGATCTACTAACAGCGCGTGAGCGCGAAGTGTTGACGCTTATCATTCAAGGGCATTCTACCCGTGCGATTTCGACTATGCTCAATGTGTCGTTCAAAACCATCGATACCCATCGCAGCCGCTTGATGAATAAACTTGATTTGCACAGCGTGGCGGAACTAATGCAGTTTGCCCGCGAAGTCGGTTTGCTCGAAAGACAATGAATTATTAGCTCCTTCCCCTCGTTTCCTTAACTGAATAGGCAATATCAGGTGTTTACCTGACGCGCTTCCTATCGCCTTGGCGTTACTCTCAAAACAGAATTCACTGTTAAAAGAGGGTCTTAAAATGTCACTCCGTACTTGTATTGCCTCGACAGCATTACTGACTGCCTTTATTGGCACTCAGGGTGCTGTTGCTGCCAAAGAAAGTTCGCTCGTAGAGGCCTATATTTCTGGCAGTGATCTAATTCTTGTGGGGGAGGACCTGTGTGTTACGCACCCGGTTATTCGCTTTGGCGCTGCCGATATCTATCCCAATTCCAGTGTGTGTGAGGATGTCGAGAATGATTTACAGATGATGATCGTGACGACCACTGGCCTAGATATGAGTGCCGGAAGTTATAGCGTGCAAGTGCGCGAAGAAGGCAGCAAGGAGAAAGACGAATCGACTTTCTTCGTCACACTGGGCGCCGTTGGTGCTGAGGGTGTGATGGGGGAGCAAGGCCCTGTGGGGCAAGTCGGTGAGCAAGGCCCTGCCGGAGAAATGGGGCTTCAAGGTCCTGTGGGTGAACGTGGCCTTATCGGGGCAATTGGCCCACAAGGTAAGCCTGGCATAGAAGGCTTACAAGGGGAGCAAGGGCTAGTCGGCAATATTGGGCCGCAAGGTGAGCCTGGGGCGGAAGGTGAGCCCGGCGAAGTTGGGGTGGATGGAGCGAAAGGGCCGAGAGGTTATATCGGAGATGTAGGCGCAGTTGGCCCGCAAGGCCCGCAAGGTCCGCAAGGTGCACAAGGTGCGCAAGGTCCGATTGGGGTTGCTGGGCAATCAGGGCCTGCCGGGCAAACGGGGGAGAAAGGGCCGCAAGGTGCTGCTGGTTTAGCCGGGACGGAAGGTGCTGTAGGGGCGCCAGGAGTTCGCGGGCCAACCGGTGCCCAGGGTGCTACAGGCGCCAAAGGTGTTACGGGGCAAACAGGTTTCGCTAACTGGTCTCGGCAACAATCTGAATTCGAATGTTCAGGAGTTAATTTTTTGGGACCACGCCAGTACTGCACTATTCGCAGCTATTGTGATTCTTCAGGGCAAAAAATTATCAGTGGAGGTGTTTACACAAACGCTGACAGCATAGACATTGCAGAAAGCTATCCTGGAGCGAGCGGTGACAATTGGTACGCAAGAATTAGTCACACCTACGCTAACTCGATCCGCTTCGTTGTTCCTATCGTCTGCATGGACGTCCATGTGTTAGGCCAAAAATGAGGATACCCTAATGAGAATACTTTTACTGATGCTTGGCGCTGTGTTTTCTCTTGCGGCTCAGGCTAAAACTGAACTCATCGAAGAAGCATTTTTCACGGAGAATGACTTTATTTTAGTCGGTCAAAATTTATGTGATTCGAAAAAAGACCTAGCGGTAGGGATTGGAGCGACGGGTCCCACTCTTGTGAGTGAATCGGCATGCCAACAAATTGGTAGCGGAGATGCCCTTCGGGATTTAGTGATTGTTGCCCTCGATTATACCTTGGAGCCTGGTAGTTATGCGGTTTCGTTATTGGAGGTCGGACAAACCAATAACAAAAGCGGTAAAAGCGACAAAAGTAGTAAGAGCGATAAAAGTAGTAAAAGCGACAATAGTAAAGCGATTGCAAGTTTCGTTGTGTCTTATGGCGTTCAAGGTGAGCAGGGTCTAGTTGGTGAGCAAGGGCTCGAGGGACCTCAGGGGCCGCAGGGTGAAATAGGCTTAACGGGGCCGCAAGGATTGCAAGGCGAACAGGGTTTGCAAGGTATCGCGGGCCCTCAGGGTACGCAAGGGCCTGTAGGTGCGACTGGCGCTATTGGTGAGACTGGTCCGCAAGGTGTGCCTGGGGAGATTGGCCCACGCGGATGGAGGGGGCCAGAAGGGCTCACTGGACCAGTTGGGGAGCGTGGCCATACAGGTTTCGATGGCGCTGTTGGCCCAGTGGGGTTGACGGGGCCAATAGGCTTAACTGGTTTGCCTGGTCAACAAGGACCAACTGGTCCAAGGGGACTCCACGGGGCTACTGGCGCGCCCGGGGAAACAGGTGCCCCAGGAGCAACTGGCGCTACTGGCGCTACTGGAGCAACGGGGCCAAGGGGCTACACTGGGCAAAAAGGCGACAAAGGGGCGCAAGGCACTAAAGGTGCCCCAGGTATCGTGTTCTGGGAGAGAGCAAGCCATGAGGCAAGTTGTCCTGCAAGAAGCGATTGTCATCTTCGTCTAGACTGTCCTGGAAGTGGATCTATTCTGGGCGGTGGTGTCTATGTAGCTGGATCGAACACGTTGGAGACCGAGGTACGCGAAAGCTACCCTGGAGCTGCCGGCGATAACTGGTATGGACGCTTCCACAATTATGAGAATAGTGCGGTCACTTACCAGGTGATCGCGATATGCGGCCAGCTCCTACTTTGAGTGTCCTTTGAATTGCGATTACCTAGCTAAGAACCTTGGGTTTGGTAATCGCATGACCATTGTCTTTGAACAATGCAGAGGGCTTGTTCAGTCCTCTAGAAGTCAATGTGTCAGTTCACTTGATGCATTATTATCTGATTTGTTAGATAGATGCGTGTTTTGTAATTTAGAGAGAATATGTCATTGAAAACATATGTTCTTTACCAGCGCGTGGGCCCGAATTGACCCATCCATGTTTTCGTAAAAGGAAAGAGCATGTTTATTGGATCTGCTGACGCTTAGTTGCAAAGTGCTTTTTCCCAATCCTGAAAAAACCTCTACCGCATGCTGATGAAGCAATTTTCCCAAGCCTTGGCTTCTATATTCGGGGGTAAGGTATAAAAAACTGACATAACCAACGTCGGTGTCCTCAATTAGTTTCATTTCAGTTTGTCCGATAATTTGGTCATCGAGCCAAAGGTGGCAGTTACCTTGAGGTAGTAGCCTTATTCGATGCTGCATTCGATAATTGTAGTTACGCATCTCCGCTTCGAAACCGGCATAGGTTTCGAAACTTAGAAAGTAGGAGTCTTTGCGAAATTCAAAACAAATTTCTGAATGCGTTTTGATGTCAATGGTTTCAAATTTGAAAAGCATCTGAACTCCAAACTGTTGGAAGCGATACCAATGTGTTAGATCACTGAATGCACGGGCTTACTAACTCGGGCTAAGACTTTATACATCCCAAGCCCAACTATTGGCAGAATCAGTCCAAAGTACATGAAAAATGTAATCACAAGGCCTGTGAAATAATAGCAAATAGGTGCAACGCCAAACGCTATTGCTCCGAAAGATACGAATTTCGATTCACCCCGAACCAAACTGACTATGCCGAACAATAAGGAAAGGAAACAAATAAAGAAGGCGCTTTGTACAAGCAAGGGGAAAAGCGGGCGCACAGTGTTCATAGTCCCGTCTGCGTATATCATCGTTGACCCTGATGTCATATTGGATCTTAGTCCAAATGCTTCAGTCGCCAATAAAAAACCTATACAAAGGGTGCCGAGAGCTATGCCTGCCGTGCCGTATCTTAACTTCATTTCTTTAAACTCATATTGTTAGTCTTTGATGTGACCTCTAACTAAAGAGGTTGAATCTAGTTAGATGGGTTTAGCATTTGGCTCAAGATAGATTGTAAAGCTATGCATGGACTCCAAATCCTACTTTAAGCGTTATTGATCCTAAAGAAACTTTAACACACCTTCCCGCTATTGACGTGGGTGGGTATTTCGTGGAAGATTCGCCCCACTCTTTGGGTGGGGTTTTTGGTCAAATGGCTTAAGTGCCTTTTTTTATAAATTCCATCTATTTACGAAGGGTTATAAGAATACATGGAAGTTAACAACAAAAATGGGCAGGGAAGTGGAAAACAAAAAATTAGCAAGACTCCTAATTATGGCCAGCATGCTTTTTGCAGTTGGTTGTACCTCTACAGTAAATTATAACCAGAGCTACGAAGGGCCTTTAATCGGGGCCGTGCCTCAATTTCTCGAAGGCAAAGCGCTTATCTATGCGTCAGTAGATGACGACCAATATGTTTTTAGCGGCAACCCCACAAGCCTCACTGGTGCAGCAACCACTTTAGAGATTTCACTTGGAGAAATTACCCGTGAGATATCTAAGCGAGTATTCAATAGGATTTTCTCAGAAGGTACTGAGCACTCTAACTCCATGTCGAATGCCGCAGACTTTAGAGTTGTAGTGAATCTGAGAACCAACCAGTTTAACTATGCCTACAATCAGTTACAAAATGTTGGTTTGGCCATCACGCCGCAAGCGTCCGTTTCAATTGATCTATTGCTAATGGACAACGAGGGAGTCGCGCTCTTTCGCAATACTTATGAGTCTGGAATCGTTGACGGTGATACATACGTCTTAAGTGGTGCTCCGGCGGAGCGCATTAATCGTGCTGCGCACGAGGCTATTACAGAGGTCGTTAATCGTGCGGCTACGGATGTCTATTACTTTTTGAGTAACTCAGGTGACGAAAGTTGAACGTTAGAAAGTATCTACAAATCGGATTAGCTTTAATTTAATGGAGTAAGGTATGTTGAAAAAATCATTGGCATCGTTTGCGTTGCTATCAACGTTGGCTGGATGTGCATCAAATCCAGATAATATAGATGCGTCATATGTTTCTCCTTTGAAGTACGCTGATTATGATTGCGCGCAGATTGGTATGGAGATGGACTATGTCGGGCAAAGAACCGGCACGTTGTATCAGAATTTGAAAGATAAACGTAATGCAGACAACTGGCAAATGGGCGTTGGCCTAGTGCTTTTTTGGCCCACTCTTTTTGCGTTAGAAGGCGGTGATGGCGCTGATGCGGCTGAGTATGCGCGTCTTAAAGGTGAATTTGAGGCATTGCGTCAAACCTCGACTCAAAAGAGCTGTGGAATAATTAGGCGGTCACCTGACCAGATATTAGATGCAGCAAGAGAAGCAGATGCTGCAACAGAAGGACTGGAAAGTTCGTCAACAAGCTTAGCTGATAGATTACGAGAGCTTGATGATTTGCATGATCAGGGCTTGATTAGCGATGAAGAGTACCAAGTTGCAAGACAGCGCGCGTTAGGTATCTAGTTGGTCACGTTGTGATAATGATTAGTTTTCATCGATTGAGTATGAAGATTTAACTCGGATAGAAGGAGCTCTACAAAGTAGAGTACTTTCTATCCGGGCATGGCTAAGAATTGTATGCCTTGTTTGAGGTGATTTTGGCCAAACCCTTGACCACCTTAAAAATTGACCAAATCCATACAGCAAACAAAATAAAGTACCCGACAAGCAGTAGTAGTAAGAAAAGCCCAAGAATAGTCCATCCTAGCCCCCACCAAAATGTTTTGATGATGTTTGTGTAATGGTCTTCAAAAATGGTTCCTTTGGCATCACTTTTTTTAACCATTGCCCAAACGGCGCCGATGATCCAAAAGATCCCGGTAAAAAATCCCACCGCCATCAGCCCGTAAGCTATCAAGGCATTTGTTTTTGCAGCATCATCCGCAATGGATAGAAATTGCGGGGATATTGTTGTTTCTTGATTGTCGGGCATCCGTTTCTCCATAGAAATTGCTTATTCAGTTATTTGACTCTATTCCTAGCCGGGATAGTTATAGTGCTTTATAAACTGTTCTCTCCATCTGTGTTGCTTTCAGGCAAATTTGCGCAGATTCGGCATGCAGTTCACCTGGGAAGGGAGTGTTTGCGGCCTTGATCTCCCAAAGAAGACTAAAACGTTGCTTACGCATCATCTCGTCGAACGATTCCTGGAACGCCTCTTGTGTGGGGTTTCTATTAGTTCTCAGGCCATAGCCGATCCATATCTCTCCATCTCCGTAGGTGCTGGCAACCTCAGGGTCGTACGAAAAAGAAATGGGCACTATAGGTCGTAGTTGATCATCAAAGCGAAAGTAAGCTGATGGCCAGTTCCCAACCTTGTCCTCAGCATTTCTCCATGTATTTCCACTTAGTAACCACAACTCATTTGGTCGGTCTTTGAATCGAGCTCCAACGAATACATCGCCGGCTTTAGCTAGGTCTGTATTAGGAACGATTAAGTGATAGTTAAGTCTTAGATTGAATCCGGTGCCAGTGAACTCTCTGTGCAATGAAGTCTGGGGGAAGCAGTATTCTGCAGGTTCTGGGAAAACTGTAGTTTCTGGGGGCTCTGTGGTGACTATTTGCGCTTGGGTTGTGGTTGCACAGAGCAAGCAAAGGGAGGAGATAAGCGCTCGATGAATTATGTGGTTCATTTTTGGTTTCCTCCGGTGGATCTTTGAGTGCCTTGCTTGTAAGGTTTTGAATCTCTCAACCATTACAAGAGCTGGATTGCTCGCTCATGTGTGCGGGCTTTAGCATAAAGGTAGGCGGGTAAAGCACAACTTAAACCGATTGTTAGGTTTAGGGCTATAAATAAGGTGGGTTTGGGAGTGTTCGATTTTTTGGACTCAACAAACATAAACACCCAAAAGACCAGCGAAGTGATAAGCAAATCGGCACTAAACCCACCGGCGGCGCCATTGGCAAATAATGACTGAATAAATGATGGGAAGTTTAAACCTTCAACCTGAATGAATTGGAAAAAGAATAGGTATGGGATTATTCCACCCAGCACCGCTAGAAGTAGGTATGTTTTTTTCATGGGTCGAGGTAACTCCATTGGTGCTTAACACCCTAAATAATAGGATTAGTCGCGAAGCGCTGCTTCCTTTTAGATTTGTTTGTTATGTAGTCCCATCACCACTGTATTGATACCGACGTTTTAGTCCACGATCCCGAAGACAAACTAAATGATAGGTACTGTGAAAAACCAGCATAATCAAATCTCAGCTCTAGGAGATTGGCCTCACTGACGATCATAGAGTTGGACTTATCTATTAGTGCGGCCAAAGCAGTATCGCCATAAGGAGTAGTTTCTGAGGGAGAATAGGTGATTGTTGCCCCGGCATCTCCTCTAAGCGAAATCGAAAGATGTCCATTTGAGTCTGTGCGTACCCATGTGTCACTTCCTTCCAGTTTTTCGAAAAGATCGTCTTGATCTAATCGATTCGCTACGAAACTCACTGAGCTGTTAGATTTGAGCATAGATTGATAGTACTCAAATTCAGATGCAGCAGTGCCTTGTGATAAAGCTGCTTGAGACCAAAGTAGAAATGCAAAATTTAGAGAGATGATTTTAAGTTTCATATCTGACTTTACTCTGTACTATATTTGGGCTACATAACGCCCGCATTTGCGGTTGGTATGGAGCGCAGCGGAAAACCAATCCAACAAAATGCGTTTGCTAAGCGCATTTGAGCACAATCGGTAGAGCGTCCTGAAGCAGATTTTCTAAATCTTCCGACCACACAGAAGCTTCTTTCATATTATCTATTAGTTCTAGAAAACTACTATCCGTCAACAGCATTGTGGCTGTTGATGCTGCATAACTTGCCTGAGGGATGCACTCTCTTAATAAACCTTCAACTACACCCAATAGTCTGTTCTTTGTTCTTGTATCAACAGCTTCTTGATACGCGCGCCACCGTTCCCATGACGTTTCAATAAGCTCGCCGACTTTTTCCCCGATTTTATAACGACTAAACACCAAACGATCTGAGTGATTAAGGTTTGTAACCTGAATTGTGCAGGCTCCAATCTCCGAAATGCCCCTCAATCTGTATAGACGGAGAGCCAAGTGATCTTTTGGATCATCTCGATAGGGATTTACAATTGGGTCAGCCACCACATCATGGGTTCCCTTAGAGCTATTACACTTTTTGCATGATGGCAAAAGGTTCCCCCAATCCAACACTTTTTCTGGGTTGCGTTTTTTATCTTCGAAATGCTCAACCTCCATATAGTTACTTTCTGTCTCTAATGGACACTCACAATATGCACACTTGCCAAAACTAGAAGAAA
This sequence comes from Gammaproteobacteria bacterium, assembly GCA_051252515.1. GTDB lineage: Bacteria > Pseudomonadota > Gammaproteobacteria > Pseudomonadales > Pseudohongiellaceae > UBA5078. Next base: position 103,372 of record JBPOFS010000004.1, on the reverse strand, counting down.
GCAAAGGTTCTTTGATGTGATGCTGATTCCAAACAGACTTTCCGCTACTTTTGAACACAGCAGTTAGTTCTGCAACCTTTTCAACAGATAGGTACGTGGGGGCCGGAGCTCTTTGTAACTTAATCACTCGCCAACCTCCCGAATGGAAATCAGCTCAAGTTTGAGGAGCTTCCTAAGATAGTTTTCAGAATGGAGCAATTTGTCTAATTCCTTATAGACTGCTTCAGCAGCGGAATAGTTTTCTTCGGTTATCGCATTCTCAAATTCGGAAAGTTTTTCTTTGTAGGTATCAGTTCTTGTGTCTTCCATACCCATCACATCGGTGAGTACTTCTTCTACAGTCCAACCTTGAAAGCCATAGGAGCCTCCATTCAGCTGCCTTCTATAAACTCCATCTTCATTCGCACCTAATGCAATAATTTCATTTGGCTTAGCATTCTGCAAAATATGAGGGCTATGCGTTGACGTAATAAACTGAATTTTCGGGAAAACATCGACCAATATTCCAGCAATTTTTGCTTGCCATTCAGGGTGCAAATGAAGCTCAAGCTCATCTATTAGAATAATTCCATCGAATTCATCAGCTTTTATGCATGGGGATTTAAAGCGAAGCTCAATATCTTTAATAATTCCAAAAATAATCGACAGACAAGACTTAAACCCAGATGACAAATATTCGTAATAGATTTCGCCACTTGGAGAATCAACCATTATCTCATTAGAAGATGCGAGTACTTTTTTAAAGCTAAAACCTTCGCTTAGTAATGAAAAGGCATTTTTTGCTATTTCTAGGTTGTGCAGTTGCTCTACAGTCAACGCCCCTTTATGTGCTGAATACAAGTATCGGTTTACAAACCAATTCTTAACTTCGTTAATATTAACTCCAGATTTGGCCTCTTGAAAAGACGTACCATTATTTTTGTCTGTATCTTTCGCTACTGCTTGAAGGGGTTGATATTGAAATGTTCTAGTAACTTTTAGCGAAAGTAGTTTTTCCGAATACTGGTGTAAACCACTAATGCTTGATTTCTTATCTGGATCAAAGTCTGTGATTCTAACATTTGACTGTTGTTCACCGTTTTCAGTTTCGATAATCGATCTGAATGTTCCTTGATCACTTGAGACGTTTCTCTTAAGAATATTTGTATTGTTAGCTGAGAAGGAATGAGCCACACATTCTAGAATTGTAGTCTTACCTATACCATTGGGGCCACATATAAAATTCATATGATCATCAAAATCGATGTGTAAATATTTTATTCCACCTATGCCTTCGATATCTATCGATTTTATTCTCATGTCAAATCCATTACTGGGTGGGTGTATCGCTTAACGCCATTGAATAATGGGCAGGGCGTAAGCCCTGTCCCTGATTGATTTCATTGTTATGCATCGATAGATGCCCAAAGCTAATTTCTTGCCCATGTACTTTCTTTGGTTATACTTACTCAGCACCTGTTCATCTCAGAGACTAAAAACCATTCTCTTCCATATCGCACTCTCATGTATTCTCCTCGATCGATTTCTATTGTTTTAGAATAATTTGCTCCCGTCCATGTGTTCATGTTTGGAGCATAGCTGCCACACTTCAAATGCACCATTGCCAAGTGATTTTTCTCAAAACTGATTGTCCACGGCTCACCATTTCTATTCACTCGATAAGTACCATATCCAGAATCTGCATATCTACGTTCGCCCGCTTCACAGTCCTCTCCTTGTTCACACTTGTTTCTGATATCATCCCAGATGCGCTGCAAATTTTTACCTAGCCGGTTGATCCCACGCTTCAATCGGCGGCCGATTTCTTTATCTTGTTGCTCCTGATTGTATTTATCCCACTCTAGTTTAGCTTGATGCCTCGCTTCATGGGCTCTCGCGTATGTAGTCGAGTAACGGTGTTCTAGTGACTCAAGAGCATCTTGAGTAGTAGGATAGTGGTAAAGATCTCGAATGTAGCATTTCGTAGTATGAAGTCCGTGGAATGTGCCATCTATTCGCGTGTTAATATCATCTTCGGAGCCCGGTCTATTCACAGACTCTAAATGCTGGATTGCTACACCGAGTTGCTGCTCCGCTCGCTCTTCGACTATGTCTGGTTCCTGGGTTGGTTCATAGCGGACTCCTTGATACTCAACCCATTCTGGACATACTCCCGGAACGTTCCCCTGCGCAAAGAGCGAGCTGGAGCCAAGAATAGTAATAATTGATAGGGTAAACCGTTTAAAATTCATCACCTAATTCCTCATTTTTTGTTGATCTAACTCTCACTGTCTTATTAAGGGTAGCCGTCGATCTACCGTATCACTCAAGCCTGTTTTACTCTGAACTATTGGCTAACACCTTCAGAATAGTACTTGCTGTATGCATAACGCTCCGTTAATGTGCGCCGTCTGCGGCGTCATCATTGAGCGGTTTGTTATGTATTCTTACCTCATGTCCTTCAATTATTGATTCAAAGAAGTCATTCCCGAATTGTCTAAGTATTGAGTAAGGTATTAGTACCTCAATTGGCCCTACAGCATAGCAACCAACTTGATATTCACGGAAGTAAACCAATAATCCGTCTGGTGTTAAATTGAAATCCTCGAAGTTTTCCTTCTTTGGACCAGCCCCATCTCTAACACTACGCTCATCCGATGCAAATGCTGGATTTTTCAGGATCTCACGGATTGAATAGCTGGAAATTGTCATGATCGCGAGATCCGATATGGAAAACATACCTTCCAGCGAGAATTCTTCTGACGTATCCAATCGGTAGTTTAGAACGTCCACCGAGCTTGATCCGTGCGCACCACCTAGATAAGACCCGAGATAGCTGCGAAGACTTATGATTTTTCCCGTATCTAATCCGATATACGAAACTGCCTTTACATAAAATTCAGCAGAGCTGTACATCCTCTCGTTCTTAGCCGCATTCTCTAAGATCGTTTTCTGGGAATCTACTTTTGAGCGGACTATTTCATTGACCTTAAGGTACTCTGAACCTTCAAATACTGGATACTCGATGTCGATTAAGTATCCCTCCTCGTCATTTCTTTCGTAAAGAAGCTCAGATTTGTAATTACCATGCTTAGGCATTATTTCGATATCAAATGCGGGGTCATTGAAAAGTTGCTCTAAAAGTTCGCGACCATACAGTGCTGACAATCTGTGCTTGTATTGGAGTAACGATTTTCGATCGATTTCACCGTTGTGGGCTCGTCGATGACAATTAGGGCAAAGTGCAATTAAATTATCGAACCTATGCTCCTTACATTTTGACCATGGCACTATATGGTGTACATCAACATCAGGGAATCTACAGACATGTATTGCACATCTATGGCCCGATTCGAGTAGGACCCTCCGTCTTAATTCAGTAGGTATCGGTGGCCGGCTCTTAGCAATCATTTTTTCCCTGTATTCTTAGCAACTGCCAACTAGCATGGGTACATAACGCCTTGCTAAGGGGCAACCGAAACGCAGTGTAGGTTGTCCCACGGAGGCCGTGCTTTCTGCGGCCGGAGTGAACTTGAGCAAATTGTTAGGCTCGTACCCATTACCCCAAGTCCAGTAAAAGTGGCTATTCGAACATACAAGCTCCATGTTACTATGCAGCCTGGTCGGTACACACACAATAGAGAGTGGCCGCTCGTTAAACGGCCTGCCGGCACGAAAGTGCGTCCGGATCAGTCTGAGAGTGATGTACCGATCAATTTTCCTTCCTACCTCGCCCCGGTTCGTAAACTGAATAGAACCAAGTTTTAGCTTCAACTACGCATACCTTCGGGGGGATATCTCCCGAGCTCTGGGTTTCTGCGAATGTCGTTTGGCGCCGTAAAATGACCATGACTTCTGACGAAGCGCGAGCAGGCCATTTTACTAGGGCTGACACACCTATGTAGTCGTATACAGACCAAGAGCCATCCTTGAATCTCCTGATCGAAGGGCCTCGTCTTAGCACTTTCCACGTTTGGATTACCGAGACTATGCGAGCAGCAGCTGGTAAAAGCTCAAAGCTTGTAAGAATTCTGGAAACCGGACGACCAACTCTTGTTATATGGGTCCAGCCAGTACGGTTAACGACAATAACCCCAAGCTCTGGGTGTGTTGGTGCAGTATTCTTCCATTGGCTATAAAAATCGATTGCAGCAGCTTTCGCTCCCTTTGACATCTTATTTAGCTTATTCGGCAAGGTTCCCTGCATCGTCATGTCAATTGTTGAAAGGCTCAACTTACGATGCTGGCCGCTGGCTAGACGAGAGAATGGTTTGCGGCATTCTATCCCTTCTTGGAACCGGTTTTTCAATGGAATAAGTATTGTGCCCTCTGGTGAATAAGATTCTGCTGACTTTAGATCAGCCCACCAAGCGAATTTTGGTGTTTTTCCGGTTCCTCCTTCTTTAACATAGATAAGCGCGACGGGAAGTGGAGATTTTAACCAAAGCTCTCTCTTTTTATTTAAGTTAGGAACAGAAATCTCAACACAGTCTGGCGTACGTTTTTTGACGTAACTCGCACCACTTTTTATTTGTACGTGTATTAGACCACCTGTAAATTCATGCTTCCAACTGCGGCGGTCATTCGGCTTACTTTTATTGACTTGCTTAGTTCGCAGATACACTAACCCATCTATGCCATCATCATCTGCCTGCTCCATTTCACTCCATGACCAACCCCAGGAACGACATACGCCGTTAACGTAAGCAGTACTCGCGGCAGAAGTTCTATTTGATTCGGAAGTCAAATTAATCCCCAGTGAAACTTTTCAACTATTGTTTCAAAATATTTCTTCTCTACAGAGTGCGTACATACATGCCTAACGTCGCTGTTCTGGCGCGAAAGTATGTTGGCGTGGCTTTTGCGCCTTTTGCCAAAGGCATGACGACATACATTTGTCGCTCAGAAACGCCTTGTTATATGCCATCGAAGTCCCTAAGTCTTTGACTTAAGCGATCTTTAACGCTCTTTGATATCCCCATCCACTCCATTGCTTCGCCACGTGTAAGCTCAAATTCATGTTGATGCACAATATTGTTTCTGAGTGTATTTATTCTGTTAATTAGCCCAGCCATAGCTGGATCTATAGTTCCGTTATCGAGCAATACGGCAATCATTTCATTGGGGTTAGCTTTGCTTTTATCGCCAGCCTCCCGCCGAGATTTTGAATAGAGTTGAGAAAGAACTCTTTCAATTTCTTGCCAAGATTGAATAATTGTCCATTCAGGGGCGGTTTCGATTGATTTTAGGTTTTCACTGGGAAATGCACTAGGTGGATAAGCAATAGTGATTCCCGCGTCTATGGCCTCGTTCTTTATACTCTGAAACTCTTCAGTCAAATTGAGTTCCACATCTTTGTATTTAGCATTCTTTATTCTTCGAATGAACGACTTGAACTCATTTGAGAATTCTCTGACGATCAAAAATACAGCAACGGGCCATGCAAGATGACCAACCAGCCTCTCTAGTATTTCAAGAATTCCCATATTTGCTCGCTACGGTGAATTGCTGCATATAACAGCCTAATTAAGAGGCCAAAGCCTCCCTAATAATTGTTAGGAGGACGCAACCTTATTTTTTTCTAAATCGATTCTTTTGCTTCTATCTAATTGATCTACAAAACCAATTATTGGGTCGATAAAGCGTATTTTTTGTTAAGGGGGCGAGGTCTCTATCGCCCGCCAGCTTGCGGGGACTATACTGCATCAAATTGGTGCGGCCAACATAAACATTAGAGTAATTCAGTGAAGTGGGTCATAGGTGGGATGAACGAACATGAATAACGGGGTTAATAAGAGGGTTTTGGGTGGGGTTAATGGGGATCTATGTGATCCCCGGCACATGGGTGGGCTTGCATTAATTCAGGCTTATCTCTAGAGTATATTGAAGTGTGTGGGAAAATATCCCACTTTTTGTTTACTTGGAGCTAAGGCAATTTTAATACATTGGATATAAAGGGAATTATGCGAATTTTGCGAGGAATGTCAGGCGCGATAGCGATGCTGCTAACGATGGTGGTGGGCAGCGCTTATGCTCAGGAGCTTACGCTTATTGCCGACAGTCAAAATCCGTACAGGTTGTCCCTTGGTGGTCCTCTCAAGGTCGTCGCGAATGGCGATATATACACCTACGATGCCTCGGGCATGATCAAGATCACTGGCCCAATGGAGGTGGAGAAGATTTTCAATATTTCCGGGGGCGACTCTGAGATCACGCTCTCCGAACCCTCAAATTGGGTACCACAGAGCCCCATTTTCTTGGATGGGCTGGTGGCATATGAAGTGGACTCTGTCGGGAATCTCTATATCGCGGGCGTAAGGTCAAACAATGTGGTGTTCATCGGTGTCAATGGCACGATGAAGGAGTTGATCACAGCGCAAGGGGATGGCAAGGGCAATACATTGGGCAGTCCAAGGGACTTAGAGGTGGACTCGAATGGCAATGTGTATGTCATTGGCGCGAGCCCTCCCAGCGTGTTTAAGATCGAGCCAGACGGGAACACCTCCTTAGTATTGGATGAAGGTGGCGTGCAGAGTCATCCGTTTACAGACCCCTCGAAGAGTGTGATCGATTTCGAAGGCAATCTCTATGTCGCTTCTCATTTTGGAATATTCAAGCTTTCTGCAACGGGAGAGAACTCAGTATATTGGGAGTTTGACTTAGATCGCCCAGTAGAACTACGTGAGCTCGACGCGCTTATGTTCTTAAAGATCGACGATTTTGGCAATCTTTATTATGTAAGCGCGCGTAATCCCAGCACGCTTTACCGGTACTCGACGAGCAAAGGTATAGAGCGAGTGTTAGGGCAAGAGGGCGACGGAACGGGTTTGTATGAGTGTGTGTTCCAAGGCCCCACCGAATGGTCTCCTCGCATATGCACGGTTTATGGCAACCCTTTAGCTTTAATAGTAGGCATCCACATCGATGCAGCACAGAACGTTTACGCTGCCGGTCTTTATTCGAAAAACATATTCAAAGTAACGCCTACTAATATAGTCAGTGAAGTGGTGGATTTTGGTGAGTTAGAAAGTTTTAAATTCGAGCGGTTGACGAGCTTTTCGCTGGATTCGGTGGGCAATCTTTATGTAGTGCATGCCAAGGAATATGGACAAGGAAATTCGATATTTAGTTACTCGCCATTCGCAGTCGAAGGGCAAGACGATTTTAGTCTCGAAACCCCGCATTCTGGAATCGCGCACGATGCGAGCGGAGTGTCTTCTGCGCTGCCAAGCTCCTACACCCTCACGCGTTATTCTCAAGACGATATTCTTTCCGACGCATTAGCGCATCTAGATACGCGCACGGCGGCTTTCACCGCATTGCCCTGGGAAGACGGCACAATCACAACACAAGGGGGGGAAGGCTCTGGGTCGGAAACGATTCTTACCACCTTGTCGCACGATGGGCATTTCTATGAAGCACAGATGCAAATCTCACTCGATAGCACTAGCGCACGTGAGTTAGTCAATTCAATTTCGTATAGCGTCGATGGTGTTCAACACTATTTACTCTCCGGACTTGAGCTTCCGCTAGAGATCTATTCACGCCATGTGAATCAATCGCTGATGAGTTGGCTCTATCTCGGCAATGATGTCATCAGCGGCGGGCCACGCGCGGACATTCTATTAGGCTACGAAGGCCACGACATTCTCTACGGCAATGGCGGCGACGACCTCCTAGACGGCAGTTCGGGTGCCAATATTTACTATGGCGGGGAGGGGGTCGATACCGTTGTGTATGAGAAAAATCGGGCTGACTACATGCTCTCAAAAAACCCAGTAGACGGGTTTGTAAGCGTGCAGGCAAAGACGGGGCAGGGGAGCCCCTATATTGATCTCGTGGCGCCAGATACCGAACGAATTCGTTTCAATGATGCTGAGATCGATACAGCGCAGCTCAATTATTGGGGCGAATTGAAGCCTGTTGAACCCATCAATAGTGAAGCCGCCCCCGTGAATGTGTACCGGTTTTTTAACACAAAAACCAATGCGTTTTTCTTCTCTACGAACCCCGACGAACGCACGATGGTGTTAAGGAACAGTGGGCCTAGCAATAAGAGTGAGGTCGATTGGTCCTATGTGTATCAGGGCGCGAAGTTTCAAATCGCCCACACTTACTCGGGAGCTGTGCCTCTCTATCGCTTCTATAACACCCGTACGGGCCACCATTTTTTCACAGTCAATGAAGATGAACGGGCGCATATTCTGGCGCAAATTCGCGATGGGGCTTGGCCGTTTGTCGATGAGGGTATCGCATTCGAAGTCTATGCCGATGACCCCACTCCGAACGAGATAGGTAAAGAGAGGGCTGTTTACCGCTACTACAGCGGAAGTTTGAATAGGCATCTATTCACTGCCAGTGAAGAGGAGGCGGCGATGTTAGATGTTTCTTCGGACTGGAGTTATGAGGGGATCGGTTTTTATGTGGAGGGTTTGCAGTGATTCGTAGGCATTCGCTTGCAGGCAAGCGCCTACAGTCAGTGCTTCTTTTTTGATTTTTGATTGGGTCGAGCAGGTTTGAGTATTGCTGAATTTCTGAAATCTTGAGGAACTCAAGATTTGGTACCGGGAGCCGGACTTGAACCGGCACTCTCTCACAAGAACCGGATTTTGAATCCGGCGCGTCTACCAATTTCGCCACCCCGGCATTGGAAGGAGGGCATTATAACAACAAATTTCTTGGGCGCAATGGGGGAAGTGCAATTCTTCAAAAACTTGGTTTTGCGTGCTTGTTAGGGCAAACTCATCGCCCTTTCCCTAAAGCAAGAAGGGCTTAGTGTCTACCAATGCAATTATCTGATTTCTCCTATGAGCTCCCCGATGAGCTAATCGCACATTTTCCTCCAGAGCAAAGAACGGCAAGCCGTTTGCTTAGCATAAGTCGTGAAACCGGGGAGATGAACCACGAGCACTTCTCCGACCTTATTAGTCACCTTCGCCCTGAAGATCTATTGGTATTTAACAATACCCGTGTGATCCCTGCGCGGTTGTTGGGCCAAAAGGCCAGCGGTGGCAAGATCGAGGTGATGATCGAGCGCGTACTGAACGATAGCGAAGCACTGGCGCAAATACGGGCTAGCAAGTCTCCTAAACCTGGAACCCAGCTGCGCTTTGCGGGGCCGCAGGACTCGGTGTTGACTGCCGAGGTACTAGGCCGAGAAGGGGAGTTCTTCCATATTCGTTTCGATACCCATGCTCCACTAACCGACGCCTTGGAGCTATTCGGGCATATTCCTCTGCCTCCTTATATAAAGAGGGCAGATGAGCTGGCCGACAGGGAGCGCTATCAAACGGTGTATAGCGAGAAGCTAGGCGCAGTAGCGGCGCCCACGGCGGGGCTGCACTTTGATAAGGCGTTGATGGAAAGCATTAAGGCGCTAGGCGTGGACATGGCCTATGTGACCCTGCATGTAGGCTCGGGCACCTTCCAGCCAGTGCGGGTGGACAATATCCTAGAGCACGACATGCACAGCGAGCGCATCGAGATATCCGAGCAGGTATGCGCGCAAATTCGTGCCTGCAAAGAGCGCGGCGGGCGTGTGATTGCGGTTGGCACGACGTCGGTACGTACGCTAGAGAGCGCGGCGCAGAAGGCGTTGGAAGGCTTGATTGCGCCGTATACGGGTGAAACCGACATCTTTATCTACCCCGGTTATGAGTTTCAGGTGGTGGATGCGATGGTGACGAATTTTCATCTTTCCGAATCCACGTTGATGATGTTGGTCAGTGCCTTTGCGGGTAGAGATGCGATTATGGCGGCCTATGACGAGGCTGTTAGGCAGAAATACCGGTTCTTTAGCTATGGGGATGCGATGTTTTTGTCCTAGCTCCCCGCATAGAAATCAGGATAGAAAATTTGCTATACTCCTCGCCCTTCTTTTATCAAGGATTCAGAGACCGCTATGAAATCACCCGTACGAGTTGCTGTCACCGGTGCAGCTGGCCAAATTAGTTATTCATTGCTCTTTCGTATCGCCTCTGGCGACATGTTGGGTAAAGACCAGCCTGTAATTCTACAATTGTTGGAAATCACCCCAGCACTAGGCGCTTTGCAAGGCGTGGTAATGGAGCTAGAAGACTGTGCATTCCCATTGGTTCAGGGCATCGTGCAATCTGACAAGCCTGAAGTAGCATTCAAAGATGCGGACATCTGCCTATTGGTAGGCGCGCGTCCTCGTGGCCCAGGCATGGAGCGTAAAGATCTGCTTGAAGCTAACGCGGCAATCTTCTCTGTACAGGGCAAAGCAATCAACGATCACGCCAGCCGTGACGTTAAAGTATTGGTAGTGGGCAACCCTGCTAACACCAATGCTTTGATCGCTTACCGCAATGCGCCAGACCTAAAGCCAGGTCAGTTCACTGCTATGACTCGTCTTGACCACAACCGTGCGATTGCACAGTTGGCTGAAAAGACTGGCAAGCACAACACAGACGTTGAAGGCTTGATCATCTGGGGTAACCACTCTTCTACACAGTATCCAGACGTGCATCACACAACGGTCGATGGCAAGAACGCCACTGATCTAGTGGATCAAAACTGGTTAGTGTCTGACTTCATCCCTACAGTTCAGCAGCGCGGCGCCGCAATCATTAAGGCACGTGGCCTTTCGAGTGCAGCATCAGCAGCGAACGCCGCCATCGACCATATCCATGACTGGGTATTGGGCACGAACGGTAAAACTGTCAGCATGGGCATCCACAGTGAAGGCGACTATGGTATTGCTAAAGGCTTGATCTACTCATTCCCAGTGACTTGTGAAAACGGTGTTTACACTGTTGTACAAGGCTTGGACGTGAATGACTTCAGCCGTGAGTTGATGCAGAAAACTGAGAAAGAACTCTCAGAAGAAAGAGACGCAGTAGCGGCATTGCTACCGTAATCTGAATACGCGGCGATGTGCATAATGTCGCCGCGTTCTTTTTGCCCTTTTTAGGGTCCGCTCTGAGGTTCGTCTGATGAGTGCCAGCACATTAAAGCCCAACGCAAGTGCGCAATTTTGGATCTTGCAACTCATAGGCTGGAGCCTTTGGGTGGTGCTGTTAGTTCTCCGCGATTTAAGTTTTGTTCCCGCTGAATATATGACGGCGCGTGCCGGGGTTTTTGCCCTCGATGCGGTAGTCGGCTTCGCTCTATCCACTGGTCTTCGCTATGCCTATCGGGCCGTGTGGGAATCCTCTGCGCAATTGCGCTTCCTAACTGTAGTACTTGGCTCCTTATTAGCGTCGATGATCTGGATCGGCATGAAGGCCGTGATCACTTCGACTGAGGTGGGTAGTGCGGTTGATCTCAGCGACTATGGTCTTACCTCCGTTGCCATTTTGCTGCCCTTCTCTTATCTCTTCATGCTCATGTGGAGCGTGCTGTACTTCTGTATTAAATACTATCGTTTGTTCCAGTTGGAAAAAACCAAGGGTTTACGCTCAGAGGCCTTAGCGCATGAGGCGCAGTTGCGTATGTTACGCTATCAGTTGAACCCGCATTTTTTGTTTAATACACTCAATGCCATCTCAACATTAGTGCTGCAGAAAGACACCACGTCGGCCAACACAATGTTGACCAAACTCAGTCAGTTTTTGCGTTATTCGCTTGATAATGATCCCTTGGATCAAGTGTCTTTGCAGTTTGAGCTCAACTCTGTGCGCTTGTATTTGGATATCGAGAAAGTGCGTTTTGAAGAGCGTCTACGCATAGAAATAGACGTGGCCGACGACGCCTTGCAGGCCATGGTGCCGAGCATGTTGTTGCAGCCATTGATCGAGAATTCCATCAAACATGCTGTGGCACGTAGCGAAGACGGCGGTTTAATTGCGATACGTGCAAAAGTGAATGGCGATAAACTCGTGATCATCGTAGAAGATGACGGCCCTGGAATTACAGACGGTTCTACGTTAGTGGCCGCAGACAGCTCCTCTGGGGGGGTTGGTCTGAAAAATATACAGAACCGTCTTAAAGAGATTTACTCGGATGCCCATTCTCTGGCATTTTCTTCAGGTTCACCGCAAGGTTGTATAGTAACGGTTGTAATTCCTTATGAAACAAAATGACAACGAGCCGCGTATTCGCGCCATCATCGTGGATGATGAATCTTTAGCGCGCACTGGTCTGACCATGCGCCTAGAAAAGTTTCCCCATGTAGAAGTTGTGCAAGTTTGTAAGAACGGCAAAGAGGCGTTAGCGGCAATAGCCGAGCATACGCCGGATCTGATTTTTCTCGATATTCAGATGCCGGGCATGACAGGGCTTGAAGTGGTTGAAAACCTGCAACAAGACAATATGCCGATGATAATTTTCGTGACGGCCTATGATGCCTTCGCCGTAGATGCGTTTAGCGCCAATGCGGTGGATTATCTGCTCAAGCCTATCGAAGATGATCGTCTGGCCAGTGCGGTGGCCAAAGTCACGGCGCAGGCAGCGCGTAATCAAGCAGGGCTTGAGAAACAGCGTTTGTTAGAGATCGTAATTGGGCTCACTGGTAAGTCGGAGTGGGCAATCAATGAGTTGCTAAGCAACCCTGGTGAGGCGACAGGGTTCTCTGATCGTTTGGCGATTAAGGATGGCTCCTCTACTACATTTGTCCCAGTGCGTGATATTGACTGGATCGATGCAGCAGGGGACTACATGTGTGTGCATGTGCAGGGTATGACCCACATCATGCGCACCACGATGAAAGAGCTAGAAGCGCAACTGGATCCCAATATTTTTCAACGGGTGCATCGCTCAACTATTGTTAATTTGCAGCGAGTCGAGAAAGTCTCATCCCATATCAATGGCGAGTTTCATTTGACGCTTACTTGCGGCTCATCATTAAAAATGAGCCGCTCCTACAAAGAGAAAGTGAAGCACTTTTTCTAAGCGCGCCCAGTCTCTGGAATATAACCCAAAGGCAAAGAGGTGTTGTCGATTACGCGGCGCATAATGAAACTAGAATGCACGTCGGCCACGCCTTCAATGCGGGTGATTTTATTTAGCAAAAAATCGTGATAATGATCCATGTCTGGTAATACCAGTTTCAAAAGATAGTCCGCTGACTGCCCGGTGATGAGCATAAGCTCGATAACCTCAGGGTGCTTGCGTACTTCTGCCTCAAAGTGTTCAAAGCGATCGGGCGTGTGTTTGTCCATGCTGATCTGCACCAGTGCGTGTAACTTCAGGCCGAGCTTGGAGGCGTTTAGTATCACCGCATGGCGCTCAATTACCCCTTCCTCTTCAAGTTGTTTTACTCGTCGTGCGCACGGAGTGGCTGATAGCCCAACTCGTTCGGCAAGCTCTGCATTGGTAAGCCTGCCGTCCTCTTGTAGTTCTTTCAATATGCGCTTATCGAGCTTGTCCATTAGAGCTCCTTTTGAAGGCTTAATCTGATAAAATTCTACGTAATGGTTGTTTTGTCTAATATTTAACATTTAATTAGAGTTAATGTCTACAGATAGCCCTTATTACTAGTAAATAAGGTGAGAAAAACTAATGGCATTTGTTTAATCTACACAACATCGAAACACGGCCTAGACAAGGACTTCACGAAGTCGGCCAAAAGGAGAATTTAAGATGTACGACCACACTAAATACAAAGCTTTCCAGCCTATCGCGATCAAAAATCGTACATGGCCGGACAACGTCATCAGTCAGGCACCCCGCTGGTGTAGCGTTGATTTGCGAGATGGTAACCAGGCTCTGATCGAGCCGATGTCCGTCATGCAGAAAAAAGTGATGTTCGATTTATTGGTGGAAGTAGGTTTCAAAGAAATCGAAGTCGGGTTTCCAGCTGCATCGCAGCCCGACTTCGATTTCGTGCGAAGCTTGATTGAAGAAGATCGCATCCCTGATGACGTGACGATTCAAGTGTTGACTCAGGCGCGTCCTGAGTTGATCGAACGCACGTATGCTTCTCTAAAAGGTGCCAAGAAAGCCATTTTGCACGTCTACAACTCAACATCGGTTGTGCAGCGTGAGAAAGTCTTCAAATTGGATAAAGCGGGCATCTTGAACATCGCTGTGAATGGCGCGAAAGAAGTGAAGCGTTGCGCAGAACTAGCGCCAGAGACGCAGTGGACTTTCCAATACTCACCCGAGAGTTTCACCGGGACTGAGTGTGATTACGCGGTTGAAGTCTGCAACGCGGTCTCGGCTGTCTGGGAACCTACGCCAGAGAACCCCATTATTTTTAACTTGCCCTCGACTGTCGAGATGGCAACACCAAATGTTTATGCAGACCAGATCGAGTGGTTCTGCCGCAATATTAATAACCGCGACAGCGTTGTCGTGAGCCTACACACCCACAACGACCGTGGTTGTGCAGTGGCTGCCGCAGAATTAGCGGTAATGGCCGGTGCGCAGCGTGTTGAAGGTACTTTGCTAGGCAATGGTGAGCGCACGGGCAACATGGACATCGTGGTAATGGCGATGAACATGTACAGCCAAGGTATTGACCCTGAATTAGATCTACGGGATATGGACAAAATCGTTAGCGTGGTCAAAAGCTGCACGGCGATCGATGTACATCCAAGACAGCCTTACTCGGGCGACTTGGTGTTCACGGCCTTCTCCGGTAGTCATCAGGATGCGATCAAGAAGTGCTTGGACATGTACACCGAAGGCGAGCCTTGGGAGATTGCGTATCTTCCTATCGACCCTCGCGATTTAGGGCGTACTTATCAAGACGTGATCCGTGTGAACAGCCAATCAGGTAAGGGCGGCGTGGCCTATGTATTGGAAAGCAAGTTTGGCTTCCAGCTACCGCGTTGGTTGCAGATCGAATTCTCTCGCGTTGTGCAAAAGCGGGCTGAGGATTCAGGGCAAGAGATCTCTCCTGATGCGATCTGGGCATTGTTTAAAGAGTTTTACTTAGAAACAGCGAATCCTGTTCGCTTGGATAGCTTTAGCATGCGCCGCGACAAAGAAGGCGGTCGTGAATCGTTTACCGCTGGCATCAACTGCTTTGATGAATATTTGAAAGTGGAAGGCGAGGGCGATGGCGTGTTGGATGCTTTCGTTGAAGCATTGAAAGCGCAAACAGGCGTCGATTTCGAGATTATGGAATACGGTGAGCACGCGCTTGGCCAAGGGGCTGACGCTGAAGCCGTTACTTATATCCAATTGAAAGATGATAAAACCCGATATACCGGTGTGGCGATCAGTCGCGACATCGTTTCCTCCTCCCTAAACGCGCTTTTACGGGCTGCCAGTCAGCTGCTAAGTGAAAGCCGGGAGCGCCGCGTAGTGTAACTTTTACGCCGCAGACACGTTCAAGAGGCAGTCTGTGGCATTAATCTTCACAAGAGATGACATTAAAAGTAAACGCTAGATCTAAGCGGTAGCGCTTTTCCACACCCCTTTGTTTGTCTTGAATTCAATAGCACAAGCAAAGAGGTGTGGGGCTGCGACCCCTCCTCATCGAAATAAGCACCAAATGTGCAAATCCCTCAAACTAATTTCCTTAAGCTTGCGACTATTTGCTTAAACACTTTATCCTTGGGTGATATTTCACTTTCCACACGGTCTCCGTGCTCCCGAGGTTAAGCTGCATGAGCTTTAAAGATCAAGACGAGGCGCTGATTACAGCGGCCCTCGACGGATCCGCCCGTGCTTGGGAGCGGCTCGTAAAGCGCTATGAAGGGCAGGTGTATAACTTCAGCCTGCGTTTGACGGGTAATCCAAGTGATGCGCTTGATCTCATGCAAGAGGTGTTCATAGGCGTCTATCGAAATCTGCATCGCTTTCGTGGCGACTCTAAGTTTAGTACCTGGCTGTTTCGTATCGCGCACAACAAAGCCGTCGATATGAGTCGTCGTAAGCCTTCGTTCATGTCGATTTCGTCTCTAGGCGGCACCGAACAGAGCGAAGAGGAAGTGTTAGATCACTTTGCGGCTGAGAAACCAGAAGAAGACCCGCAAGCCTTACTAGGAGGCGCGCAAAACAATGCGCAGATTATGGCGTTATTAGATTGCCTAAACTGGGAGCAACGTTTAGTCGTGGAGTTAAAAGTATTTCAATCCAGCACCTTCGACGAGATCGCCGAGATGCAGGATATTTCCGCCAATACGGCGAAGACGCGGTTTTACACCGCCCTTAAACTGTTAAAGAAGCAAATGGAGCACACGCATGACCTGTCATGAAACCGACAATACGGTATCAGCGTACTTCGATGAAAGCATAGGCGTCCAAGCGCGCGAAGCGGTTGATGCGCACCTGCATACTTGTGCTGTTTGTACCGCAGCCGTGGCTGACGCCAAAGCCGTGGGGGCGCACTTGCGTCAATGGCAGGACGAGGCCGTGCCGCAGTGGCAACGCGTCCCGTCGCAATTACATGCCAAGCCTAAGCAAGATAAGCCGCGCTTTTCGTTTTGGGGGCAGTGGGCACCTCTGGCAAGTGCGTTTATGTTGGCATTGGCGGTATTGTTTAACGTGCAATTTGATGTCAGTGACAATGGTTTTAATGTGAGCTTTGGCGCGAATAATGGGGTTGATGCAGAGTCTATCGCCTTACAATTGGCACAGTTTGAGCAGGCGCAGCGACAAGTGCAGAGCGACACATTGCAGGCCCTGAGTGCAAGCATTCAGGAACGTCAGGTCAATAGTAACGCCCAGCTATTGGAAACCGTTATCGAACAATTTGGCGACAGTACCACTCGTAGCATAGAGCAGGTCATGGCCTATTTTGAAGCGCAACGGCAAGAAGATTTGCAGTTAATGGAGGCGAGCTACCAGAGGCTCATCGACAGTGATTTTCAAACTGTTCGCTCAGTGCAGCAGCTCGCCAATTATGTGCAATACCAGGGAGGGCAACTGCCATGAGTCCAGTCAGAACTTTGATGGCAATTGCGAAGCCCGTAAGCTGGTATGTGGTGTTGGTTAGCGCGATTGGCGCTACTGCCGTGCAGGCACAAGAGCCTGACCTTAACGAGATGCGACGCAGTATTGGTATATTCTCGGGCGTGCTCAGCGAAGGCTTAGAGATCAATACGCGGGCCGGTATTTTTAACCCCTTCAATGGCTCGGTGAGCGGTGATTACTATGGGCGTCAAGGCGTGGTGCTAGAGATCACTAGTCCGTTGGCTAACAGCCGTTCGGCTTATAGTTGGCAAAGTTTTGAAAGTAAGTTGCAGCAGTTGTCAGGGCAAATTTCCAATCTGGTGAATTCTCCGCGTGTTTCTCCTCCGAACTTTGAGGCCATGCGCGAATCGATGGAGTTGTCTCTGCGCAGCAGCACAGCACAAGGTGCCTATAGTGATTTTTTAGAGAAAGTGCGCAGTACTAATTTTTCAGAAGAGATCGAACTAGCCTTAGCAAAAGCGAGTAGCTCTGCATTAACTTTGCATGAGTTGGGGCAAATAGATGATGAGCGGCTCAATGCCATTATGGCACGCGTAAGTGAGTGGCGAACGCAGGTGAATGCTCAGGTCGCCGCGATGCGGCAGTTGAGTGAGGAGGCAAGGGCGGCGACTCCTGTGCCGAGCGGCGACGATGAAACTCTTTTGCAAGTGTTTGAGCAGACGCTAACGAATATCGTGTCGGCCGCAGAGCCTTTGCGAGCAGCGGCCAGTGAACAAGCGGCGCAATTAGCGGCGTTGGCTGAGCAGGCGCAAAGAGAGCGGGATCAGCAGTGGCAGCAAGAGCTGGTAGTGTTCGAGCAGAAACTTTTCACACTAGTCTGCGATTACAGCGCGGCACTGCGAGCATTGCCGGCGAACGAGCATCTGACGTTGGTGCTTAAAGGGCTTGGCGATGTCAATGAGAATCGCCGTGAAGATCGAATTCATGTGCTAGATAAAGGGCAATTGCAGGGCTGCTTGCAAGGAGACTTCGGTGCCTCGCAATTGCAAAGCAGCGCCCTGACTTATAGTTTTTAACAAAGCCGGTTACCAAGCCGGTCCAGTGATGTTGGAGTCGGCGGGCACAAATTGTCGTGCGTCATCCTCCGCTTGATAAAGCCTTGTGATCAACAACAAGACGCCAGCCACATCCAAAAGATCGCTATCGGTAAGGGCTAACTTGCGACGAATGCGCTCGCGGGTAATATAGGGGGCGCCGCGACTATCGAAGTTCAAGTAATTGAAGTCTTCGTCATCGTATCCCCAATTGCTAGAGATCACTTCTTGGCCTATGCGTCCATCAAGGCGTGCGAACGGATAGAACCAACGCCCTCCGCGAATTCCTGCTTCATAGGTGATGATTTGTCCACCTGGGTAATACCATGTTTCATCTGCATAGCGCAGACGGAAAGTGGCTATTTGCCCGTTCGCCCAAAACACTGCGTCGCCCCCGTGAGTCCAGTGGTAACTCATTACCCGTCCATTAGGGTAGTAGATGCCGACGTCCTTGCCCGGTTGTGCCATAAACAACTGGCCGTTAGGGAAATGCCAGGCGGCATTGTAAAGATCCCGTGAAATTCTAGCGCCGTTGCTATAGTGGGATTCGTATCGCGTATCCTCTGTTAATAAGACCGATTGGCATACGCGGCGATTAAGCTCTTTGAGAGAGTTTTGCATGCCTTGCAACTCCCCAAGATTATCCTGAGCCCCGGGCACCAGAATATTGACGGCGACCATTTTCGCCATGAACTCTACAGTGGCGCAGGCCGTACTAAAATTGTCTGATCCGCTAGACTGTGCAAACACGGCTGGGCTGATCAATGCGGTAATCAATATTAAGACAAAGGCTTTCATCGGTTTATGTGCTCCTTTTAGGATGACAGTGTCCTTGACTGTGATAATGAACCGAAGCAAGTGAACGTGAACTGAACGTGCAAAAAAAGAAAATCCCTTCATAGCGCCGCACTGTTGGTATCCTTAGCGTTTATCTTATAAAATGCGAAAGTATTAGCACCGCCAAGCTTAGTGGCCGATAAAGACCATAGAAATCAAGCTTGGTACTGCCTCAAATGAAGCATAGTCCCAAAAATAAAATGAAATGTAGTGGATGAAGGAGATAAAGATGGACTGTCCTAAATGCAATGCCGAGATGATAGAGCGCGACGTAGAAGTGCTTCATGGCAAAGTCACCATTGATCAGTGCACTAGCTGTAAAGGATTGTGGTTCGATAATGGCGAAGCTGAGCAACTGAAAACAGCCTGGATGTCTGACTTTCTAGACAGTGGCGATCCTCGTATTGGTAAAACCTACAACCGTGTGCGCGATATTCAGTGCCCTCGTTGTGGTAAGAGCATGAATAAACTGACAGACAAGCGTCAGCCTCATCTTGAATATGAAGCATGTGAAGAGCATGGAATGTTTATGGATGCCGGTGAATTCACCGACTATAAGCACGAAACATTGATGGACCTGTTTAAAGGTCTAGTGGCATCACTTAAGCGTCGTAAGTCTTAAGGTTTAGAGGTATCACTGCGCCCTGGCCAATCGGGGTGCAGCCATATCGCCTTCTGCGCGCAATGTGCAGGTAAATGCCTGAACCTTCCTACATCCATCCACTGATTCTTAGGGGTATGGAAATCTGATCCTGTCGAAGCCCAAAGGTCGTTCTCTATGCAGAGTGTGCCCATGTGTGCCATTTTGTCTGGATCCAAATTCGAATAACTCACCTCAACTCCTTGGCCGCCACATTCGGCAAACTCGCTAATGAGTCGGCGCAATTTAACTTTGTTGAGAGAGTAACGATTCGGATGCGCCAAGATAGCGATACCGCCTGCCGCCTGTATGGTCGCCACGGCCACAGGGATCTCGCACCATTGTGCGGCCGCCGTGTATTTGCCCTTATCACCAAGATACGATTTAAACGCATGGTCTTTACTACGCGCAATGCTGCCGTCGATAAGAAATTGAGCAATATGATTACGACTAATCGCTTGGCAAGGCAGTTGTTCCAAGTAGCGCATCAGGCCGGTGTGGCCGGCGAGTTGTAAGCGCTTGTCGATCTGCTCGGCGCGTTCGCGGCGCAATTGCTGCTGGCGCTGGAGTAGAGTTTGCAGGCCCTCATTAGCCAGATCTAGCCCAATCCCGACGATATGAATCTCTTTGTTTTCCCACAGGCATGAGATCTCTACACCGTGTATAAGCTGAAAGGTGCTGGGGAGAGTCGAGGTGTCGATGTGCTCAAAAGCGGCGGTGGTGTCGTGATCGGTGATTGCCAAAAAATCGACGTTGTTCGCAACGGCCCTTGCTATAAGGGCTTCAGGCGAAAGTTCGCCATCAGAGAAGTAGGTGTGAGAATGTAAGTCGGCAAGCATTGGGGGAGGGCTCCGTATCGGGCGGAAAGAGTAAACCTTCGTGCGTGGGGAGTAAACTGTAGATGCACCCTAATAGTTGACTAAATCACTTAGGTATTTCATACTTTCAGGCACTTAACGCCCACTATGAGACTGGTCACATGCGCTTAACCACGAAAGGCAGATACGCCGTTACTGCGCTACTTGATCTTGCCATTCATGGCGATGAAGGGCCCGTAAACCTTGCGGATATATCTGAGCGCCAAGGAATCTCTCTTTCTTACCTAGAACAGCTGTTTGCAAAGCTCCGTCGCGGCGGGCTAGTTTGCAGTATTCGCGGGCCTGGTGGCGGTTATCGTCTAGGCAAAAAAGCTCGTGCGATTCGCATAGCGCATATTATTGATGCCGTGGATGAATCGGTTGATGCAACCAAGTGTCAGGGTCAGGGCAACTGCCAGCAAGGCGAAACATGCTTAACTCACCATTTGTGGCAAGACTTGAGCGAACAGATACACGATTTTCTATCGGGCATAAGCCTCGCTGATTTGATTGATCGCAGCGATGTTAAACGCATTGCAATGCAGCAAGATCAGCGCCGCGATTTGTTAACACAACCCGAGTTAGACGGCGCTCGCATAGCGGCCACCTTCCTGCAGTAAGCTCTCGGCCTGAGTGGATACACGCCATTCTCGCTCTAGGAGCAATGGAGATATCATGAACAACCCCATTTATTTAGACTATGCTGCCACCACTCCCGTGGATCCATTGGTAGCTGAGCAAATGTCAGCCTGTTTAACTCTCGACGGTAATTTTGGCAACCCAGCTTCACGCTCACATCTTATTGGTTGGAAGGCTGAAGAGGCTGTTGAAGAGGCGCGTCGCGATGTGGCAGACCTCGTGCATTGTGACCCGCGTGAAATTGTCTGGACCTCCGGGGCGACAGAATCGGATAACCTTGCAATCAAGGGCGCGGCCCATGCCCGCCAGGGGCGTGGCCAGCATCTCATCACGTCGTGCATCGAACACAAGGCTGTTCTCGATACCTTTGCCTATTTAGAAAGCGAAGGCTTTGAAGTGACCTATTTACGTCCCGATGCGACGGGGATCATTAGCCCAGCGCTTGTTGAATCCGCATTGCGAGAGGACACGACGCTAGTGTCGTTGATGCATGTCAACAATGAGCTTGGCAGCGTGAACGACATCGCGGCGATTGGGGCATTGACTCGTTCGCGAGACATCCTATTACATGTGGATGCGGCGCAAAGTGCGGGCAAAGTGGCGATAGATCTTAGCGCGTTGCAAGTGGATCTCATGTCGTTTTCCGCACACAAAGTATATGGTCCGAAGGGGATGGGTGCGTTGTACGTTTGCCGTAGCCCTCGAGTCACTATTGAAGCGCAAATTCATGGCGGTGGGCACGAACGGGGGATGCGTTCGGGTACCTTGGCGACGCATCAAATCGTCGGTATGGGGTGTGCGTTTAAACTTGCTAACGCGGCAATGGTTCAAGAATCAGAACGATTACTGCGCCTGCGTCATCGTTTGCTCGATGGGCTTGGTCTGCTTGAGGGGGTATCACTCAATGGGCATGCAGAGCACACAGCCCCAGGCATCGCGAATCTTTCGTTTGCGGGTGTAGATGGTGAGTCTTTGTTGTTGTCATTGCGCGAGATCGCCGTGTCGTCTGGCTCTGCTTGTACCTCAGCCACTATGGAGCCCTCCTATGTGCTGCGTGGCATTGGTTTGGCCGATGACCTCGCTCAAAGCTCGTTGCGAATCTCCATGGGGCGTTTTACAACTGAGCAAGATATCGACGTTTGCATCGCATGCATTAGTAATGCATTGGCGGCATTGCGCGCTCAAGTCAGTGCGTAAGCTGTAACAACAATGCTCTGACAGTGTCTTTTCCTATAAGCGTCCGCTTTGGCGGTGTTCAATCATAGGAGTCCCAATAATGCGAAAACCTTTATACACTTTGTTGATGTCGTTGTTGATTGTGTGGGCGCTGAACCCTTTCGCTTCGGCTTATGCAGCTGACCCTGTTTACACCAGTTTTTTTAGCAATGTTGCTGTCAGTGGCTATGACACTGTGGCGTATTTCACAGAAGGCGAGCCTGTAGAGGGTAGCCGCATGTTCAGCACGTCGTATCAAGGCGCTACGTGGCATTTCAAGAATGCCGAAAATCTCGCTACATTCAATGCCGATCCAGAGGTCTATGCCCCGCAATATGGGGGTTATTGTGCCTATGCGATGGCCCAAGGTGATACGGTGAGCGCCGAGCCGGATTTGTGGACGATTCATGACGGTAAGCTGTATCTCAACTATAGCCGCCGTGTGAATAAGACATGGTTAGCCGACATGGAAGCTTTCATCGTCAAGGCCGATGCAATCTGGCCTGAACTTTTAAAGGGAAACTAGGTCAAAGGCTCTATAATCGCTTAAGCGTAAGTTCCTAAAAACACGTATAATTACGTGCTATTACCGCGTATAATGCGCGGCTTTCTGAACCTTGTAACCGGTATGGAGCTAAACGCAATGCCAATCGAAAGAACTTTGTCCATTATTAAACCTGATGCGGTCGCTAAAAATGTGATCGGTGAGATCTATTCACGCTTTGAAAAAGCGGGCCTACGTGTAGTGGCTGCTAAGATGATGCGCCTTACTGACGAAACTGCCGGTGGTTTCTACGCAGAGCATAAAGAGCGTGGATTCTTCCCCGATCTAATTGAATTCATGACCTCTGGTCCTGTCATCGTACAAGTCCTTGAAGGCGAAAATGCAGTAGCCGTTCACCGCGACCTAATGGGTGCTACTAACCCAGCTGAAGCCGCTGCCGGCACTATCCGTGCTGACTTTGCTGTATCTATCGATGCAAACGCTGTTCACGGTTCTGATTCAGCGACATCAGCCGCACGTGAAATCTCTTACTTCTTCGACGCAGCAGAGGTTTGCGACCGCGTATAACGCGCAAGCATTCTGACAATAGCGGAGCCTGACATGAGCACGAACGAAGAGAAAATCAATCTACTCGGCCTAACACTGCCCAAAATGCAGGCGTTTTTTAGCGAGTTGGGAGAAAAGCCTTTTCGTGCGAGCCAAACACTGAAATGGATTCATCAGCGCGGTGTAGTTGAAATCGATGCGATGTCCGATATCAGTAAGGTTCTGCGAGAGAAGATGAAAGCGGTAGCTGAAATTCGGCTACCGCAAATTACGCAAGAACTGCGTTCCAGTGATGGTTCATGCAAATGGATCGTACAAGTGGCCAGCGGCAGTAGTGTCGAGATGGTCTATATCCCAGAGGCTGGGCGAGGCACTTTGTGTGTGTCGTCCCAAGCGGGCTGTATTCTCGATTGCACTTTTTGTGCAACGGGCAAGCAAGGATTTAACAGCAATCTGACGGTGGCTGAGGTCATTGGTCAATTGTGGTGGGCTAATCAAAAATTAGCCGGTTTTGGGGTGAAACCTGCGGCGGAGTGGGATGAATCGGGTGCTCGTAAGGCACAAGCGCCACGTCCGATCAGCAATGTTGTGATGATGGGCATGGGCGAGCCTTTGCTTAATTTCGACAATGTTATGGATGCCTTGAGCTTGATGATGGAAGACCAGGCCTATGGTCTGTCCAAGCGTCGCGTTACCATCAGTACTTCCGGTGTCGTGCCAGCTATCGATAGGCTAAAAGATTTTACGGATGCTTCGTTGGCGATCTCGTTACATGCGCCTAATGATGAGCTTCGTAGCCAAATTGTACCTATCAACAAAAAATACCCTATCAAAGAATTACTGCGTAGCTCAGCGGCTTATATGAGCACGCTAGGGGATCGTCGCGTCGCTGTGATCGAGTACACCTTAATCGCCGGCGTTAACGATCATCGTCAACATGCGCGAGAACTGGCCGAGCTGTTGAAAGATTTCCCCTGTAAAATCAATATCATACCTTTTAATCCGTTTTCATTGTCGGACTACGAACGTCCGAGCAACTCTTCGATAAGCAATTTCCGTCAAATCCTGCACGAAGCTGGGTATACGGTGACTGTGCGTACTACGCGTGCCGATGATATTGGCGCGGCCTGTGGCCAGCTAGTTGGAGAGGTGGGTGATAATACGCGTCGCAGTCAGCGCTATGCGGATGCCGCAGCGAAGCGCGCCCAAGTAGAGGGTGATGCGAATGCCGCAAAAAGAGAATTCACGAAGGCAGACAACTTAGCGGTGTCTGTCGATCAACATGGCGCCTGATTATTCGATCATTCGGCTTAAAGCCGTTAAGTAACAATAAGGTAAGCATGGCAGTGATTAAGGCTTTTATGGCGATAGTGGGGTGTGCGCTGCTACTCAATGCATGCGTCACAACGACGACGGGCGGCTTTAATACCGAGCCTTCCGAAGAGCGCGCTGTTCGCGATTTTGTGCAGCTAGCGACGGGATATTTTGAGGCAGGGGATATGTTCGCTGCGCGTCGCAATGTGAACAATGCATTGGCGATCAATAACCGTAGCTCGAGTGCCCACAATGTTTTGGCGCTAGTGTTGCAGCGCGAAGGCGATCGCGACCTCGCGCAAGAGACTTTTCAGCGCGCATTGGCATTGGATGCCAGCAATTCGCAGGCCCGTAATAATTACGCAGCGTTTCTATATGAGATAGGGGAGTACGAACAGTCTTATCAACAATTAGAGACTGTCGCGAATGACACTACTTATGAGTCACGGGACCGTGCATTTGTTAACCTAGGCGTTAGTGCATTGCGCACTTCACGACCAGAACGCGCAGAATATGCATTTGAAAGAGCGCTGCAACTTAATAGCAACGCCTACCCCGCCTCTTTAGAGATGGCGCAGATCAAATTTGAAAAGGGCGAATTCGCTCAAGCTATGAACTACTACAAACAGTATGTCACTAGTAGCCAATTTTTTAATGTTGTCCAAACACCACGCAGCCTATTATTAGGCGTACAACTAGAGCGTCGGTTCGACAACGAAGAGGGTGCAGCGATCTATGCGGTAATGCTAGAGAGCTTGTACAGAGACTCATTGGAATACCAACAATATTTGAACCTAAATTAATGAATAGTGAATCAATAGAAGAAATAATAGAACAAGAAGAACAAGAAGAGCAGGAAGAAGCGACCTCTACTGGCCCAGGTCAGTTGCTCTATAACAAACGCGAAGCGTTGGGTATGAGCGTACAAGAAGTCGCAGACACCATGCATATCACCATGCATTACGTTCGAGCACTGGAAACCGATGCTCATGACAAATTGCCTGGAGACGTCTTCATTAGAGGGTACTTACGTACTTATTCCAGCCTATTGGGCCTAGAGCCTACAATCGTTATCAATGTGTATAACGATTACGCCAGTCAGCGTGAGAGCGCAGAGTCCAACTCAGTCACGCGCGGCCGTCGTCGATACAATAAGAACCTGCCTTGGATTGTGATCTCCGGCATTGCTTTTGTCGTGGTGGCGATCGCCTTGTGGTATTTCAGTGCATCAGGTTCAGAGCCAGCGGCCAGCAATGCAAGGCCTGCGACTAACGGGCGCACGATTAATGCCGCCAATGCCAATATTGGAGATGTCGCTACAACGCCTGTAGTGTCTAGCGCACCGCAAACCTTCGCTGTTGAGCCAATAGTTGAGGCGGTAGAGGACACAATAGACTCCGCTATAAGTGTTGAGTCGAGCATTGTTGAAGAGGTGGAAGCACAAGTAGATGCTCCAGTAGCGGTAGAGGATTCAGCGCCAGTAGAGGCGCCAGCACCGGCTATTCCAGAGCGATTAATTACAGTGGATGGTGGTGGTGATGACACCGTTCAGATCCGTTTTACGGGCGAGAGCATGGTGCAGGTTGACGATGCCAATGACGCTCAGTTGTACCGCGATGTGCGAGTGGCCGGCGATACCCTGCGCATCAATGGTACGGCCCCCTTTAACGTGTTATTGGGCGATGCTTCTAACTCTGAACTGAGTTTGAATGGCGCTCAAATTGATTTTCGTTCTAATATCCGTATCGACAATTCTGCAAGACTGACTATTGGGTTATAAGTAGATCATGAGCGCACACACAGTGATTCCGCGACGTAAGACGCGACAGATAATGGTAGGGAATGTTCCGGTAGGCGGCGATGCGCCGATTACTGTTCAGAGCATGACTAACACTGAAACCTGTAATGTTGCCGAGACAGTGGCACAGATTCAACGCCTTGAGCGGGCAGGGGCTGATATCGTGCGCGTTTCCGTGCCGACGATGGAAGCGGCAGATGCTTTTCATCTTATCCGCCAGCAATCCAAAGTGCCGTTGGTTGCCGATATTCATTTTGATTATAAGATCGCGTTGAAAGTCGCCGAGTATGGAGTCGATTGCCTGCGGATTAATCCAGGCAACATCGGTAGTGAGAAAAAGATTCGCATGGTGATTGATGCGGCAAAGGATAAAGGCATTCCTTTACGCATAGGGGTTAACGCTGGGTCTTTAGGCAAGGTCATCTTGCGTAAATATCCTGAACCTACGGCAGATGCCATGGTTGAGTCGGCTTTGACGCAAATCGATATCCTCGATAAGTATGACTTTCAGAATTTCAAACTGAGCCTTAAAGCCTCAGAGATATTCATGACACTTGAAGCCTATCGAAAGCTCTCAACACAAATAGATCAACCATTGCATCTTGGTATTACCGAAGCGGGTGGTTTGCGTTCGGGAACCGTTAAATCGGCAATCGGACTCGGCGCGCTTTTGATGGAAGGCATTGGCGATACGATTCGTATCTCACTCGCCGCCGATCCAGTAGAAGAGATCAAAGTCGGTTTCGATATTCTTAAAAGTTTAGGCATTCGCAGCAAAGGCGTTAATTTAGTGGCGTGCCCTAGTTGTTCGCGACAAAATTTTGATGTGATCAGTGTTGTTAACCAGCTGGAATCACGACTTGAAGACATCATTACTCCTGTCGATGTCGCCGTGATCGGTTGTATTGTGAATGGTCCGGGCGAGGCGAAAGTCGCTGAGATCGGCCTAACGGGTGCCAGCCCTAGCAACCTCGTATATGTAGAGGGTAAGCCTCATCATAAAATCGAAAATGCTACTTTGGTAGACGAATTAGAAGCAATGGTACGGGCCCGTGTGGCCGCTAAATTGAGTGCCGAAGCAGAACGAGTGGCGAATCGACATCCGGATATCATCGCAACGGATTAGACGCACGACACTCTCAATAGACGCAACGGCAAGGTTTTATGAAAAAGATTCAAGCAATACGGGGAATGAATGACATTCTTCCTAGTGATACTCCCACATGGCAGTACCTCGAACGTACCGTGCAACGCGTGGTGCAAAGCTATGCCTATCAAGAGATTCGCTTTCCCGTATTAGAGCAAACACAATTGTTCAAACGCTCCATCGGTGAAGTTACCGATATCGTCGAAAAAGAGATGTACAGTTTCGATGATCGCAACGGTGAAAACTTGAGCCTTCGACCAGAAGGAACCGCGTGCTGTGTGCGCGCTGCTGATGAGCATGGTTTGTTGTATAACCAACAACAACGGCTTTGGTATAAAGGCCCGATGTTCCGCTACGAGCGACCTCAGAAAGGCCGCTATCGTCAGTTTCATCAGATTGGCGTAGAAGCCTTTGGCATGAATGGCCCGGATATAGACGTTGAGCTACTGATGTTGACGGCGCGATTGTGGAAAGAGCTAGGCTTAACGGAACATGTTCGTCTAGAGCTGAACAATATTGGCACCAGCGCTGACCGCAAGCAGTTTGGTGCGGCCTTAGTAACTTATTTGCAAGCTCATGAAGATGAGTTAGATGCTGACAGTAAGCGCCGTCTAGGAAGCAATCCACTGCGTATCCTCGACAGCAAAGTGCCGTCGACTCAGGCCTTGTTAGCCGATGCACCGGTGTTGAGTGACTTCGTGAGTGCGGACACCGTGGCGCATTTCGACGAATTGACCCAGATGCTGCGCAGTGCCAACGTTGATTTTGTCGTGAACCCTAAGTTGGTCCGAGGCTTGGATTATTACAACAACATGGTGTTCGAGTGGATTACGGACGCACTGGGCGCGCAAGGAACGATTTGTGCCGGTGGCCGTTATGACGGACTAGTGGAGCAGTTGGGCGGACGAGCGACGCCAGGTGTAGGCTTTGCGATGGGAATCGAGCGTTTAGTATTGATGTTGGAAGAGCTAGAGTTAGTCCCAGCACAAGCCAAGCAACAAGTGGATGTATTTGTCGCGATTGGAGCAGGGCTAAGTGCGCAGGGCATGACCTTAATTGAAGCGCTTCGTAACGAGATGCCGCGTTTACGCATACAGTTTCATTGTGGGGGTGGTAAATTGGGCAACCAATTGAAACGTGCCTTTAATAGTGGTGCCAGCATTGCGGTAGTCATAGAGTCCGACTCTGCGGACACCAATACAGTCATCGAACAGGTAAAAATTCGCCATTTAGGTGAAGAAACCGAGAATGAGACGGTCAGTATCAATGAATTAGCCAGTAAGTTGCAGGCCTTGTACCCCAATGCTTGACAGCGCTTGAAGGCTAATTCAGGATGCCCTACCCAGCGTGCGAGCCGGCCGCTAAGAATTAACGTAGTAGATTGAGAAACAAGCAAAATTAGACTGATACAGGAGTGATCCGTGGCTTTTAGCACCGAAGAAGAAGAAACACTAGATAGCATTAAACGATGGTGGAATGAGAGCGGAAAATCACTGGCACTTGGTGTCATCGTTTTCGGCGTGGGATATTTGGGTTGGATACAGTGGCAGAATATGCAGACTGCAAGCTCCGCCAGTGCCTCAGACCTCTATGAACAGATTGGCGTCACCGTGGTACTTGGACCAGGTGTGCAGCTCAATGATGACGCGATAGCGAATGCTAAGCTTCTGATTTCTGAGCTAAAAGAAGAGCACAGTGGTTCGGTGTACGCACTTTACGGCGCGCTTTTCGGTGCCCGTTTGGCTGTCGATGATCGTGATCTCGATCTCGCTGAAAGTGAGCTCCAATGGATTTTAGATAACAGCCAATCTGGCCTGTTGTCATCAACAGACGAATCCTTGTTGATTACGGCCAAGATGCGTTTAGCACGAGTAATATTGGCTAAAGACGAGGCACAACGCGCGTTAGATGTACTTACGGGTATGTCTGCCGGAGCATTTGAAGCCGAGTATGAAGAAATCCGTGGTGATGTGTATGTTGCACTGGGTCGACTGAGTGAAGCGCAGGCTTCTTATCAAACGGCACGTGATGCGGGCTCTACGAGTGACACACTGCAAATGAAATTAGATGATATTGCATTAGAAAGTTAAGGAAAATGGTATGAACACAGCAGTCTCGACTCCGCAGGCGCTAGCGCATGCAAACACGGCAACGCGCAGTCGAAGTGGTCTCTACTTTAAGTTCGTAGTTGGCGTGGCTATGTCGCTCTCTTTGAGTGCCTGCACCATATTTCAGCCAATTGCGGATCTATTTTCCGATGATGAGTCAGAACAGCCTGCAGAGTTAGTGGATTTCTCGGAAGACGTGAATCTCACTCGCCGATGGAGCGTTAATGTCGGTGACGGGCAAGGCAAGTATTATAGCCAGCTACACCCCGCGATTGATCGTGATTTGATCTTTGCGGCAAGTGCCAATGGCACTGTCACAGCGGTTAACAGAAGCACAGGCAATGTTGAATGGCGCAGCCGCACAGATAAGACAATTTCTGGCGGCGTAGGGGCTGGCAATGGTCTAGTGTTGTTTGGAACGCGTGAGGCAGAGGTTGTTGCTCTAGACCAATTCTCAGGTCGTGAAATTTGGCAGGCCTCAGTTTCCAGTGAAGTGTTATCAGCGCCGGCGACTAACGGTTCGGTTGTTGTGTTGCAGACAGTGGATGGCAAGTTGATTGGCCTGGACGCCGTGACAGGTGAGCAAAGTTGGATTTATGAATCCACAGTGCCGGCCTTGACACTACGCGGCAGCAGCAGCCCTATTATCTCTGGCAATGTGGTGATCTCTGGTTTCTCTAATGGCATGGTAGCGGCGGTGAATGCCACTAACGGCTTCCTCATGTGGGAAGAACGAGTAGCCGTGCCTCAGGGTCGTTACGACATCGAACGTGTGATTGATGTGGACGGTGATCTATTATTAGCAGGCAACACAGTGTTTGCCTCTAGCTATCAAGGCAACTTGATGGGGTTTGATGTACAGACTGGCCGTATCGTGTGGGGCACAGAAGCTTCCAGTTACCATGGTTTGGCACAAGGATTTGGTAATACTTATTACGTAGATGATAAGAGCCAAGTTAAAGCGATACGCAATAACTCCGAAGATCAGGTATGGGAAAACAATGGCTTGCGTCTGCGCCAGATTACCTCTCCTCGTACTATCGGAAACTATGTCGCTGTTGCAGATTTCGAAGGCTATTTACATCTACTTTCTCAGATAGATGGGCATTTTGCTGGCCGCACTCGCGTGGACAATGACGGTGTTCGCGGTAATCTAGTGGTCGATAACGACACAATTTACGTCTTCGGTAATAGCGGCCGTTTAGCTGCTTATTCTATTCGCTAATGCGTGCGGCTTCCCTTTGGGGCCGCAGCAAAGCAAATCACTTTATTTGATGGTATCCGTATGAGGCCAGTCCTAGCCCTAGTTGGTAGACCCAACGTAGGTAAATCGACACTATTTAATCGCTTAACTCGCACCCGCGATGCATTGGTGGCGAATCTCTCCGGGCTTACCCGTGACCGCCAATATGGCGAAGGACGTGGTGCAGATCGTCCCTTTATCGTCATTGATACGGGTGGTCTTGCTGGCGAAGAGGAAGGAATCGATTTCGAAATGGCATCTCAGTCGCTACTGGCGATTGAAGAGGCCGATTGCGTGCTCTTATTAGTAGACGGTCGTGCTGGGCTTACCCCTGGCGATACCGCTATTGTTGAGCATTTGCGCAAAAGCGATAAAGAAGTGTGCCTAGTCGTTAACAAAGTAGATGGCATCGACGAAGATGTCGCTATGTCAGATTTCTTTGGGCTAGGGATTCAAAAAGTATTTCCTGTGACGGCCAGCCAAGGTCGAGGTGTTCGTCGCCTTATCGACAGCGTGCTCTCAACTTTTCCTAAAGAAGAGGAGTTAACGCCTGCCTTCCAAAACGGGATCAAGATTGCGATCTCTGGTCGTCCTAATGTGGGCAAATCGACGCTTGTGAATCGTATGCTTGGCGAGGACCGTGTCGTTGTCTATGACATGCCTGGCACCACGCGTGACAGTGTTTACATCCCTTATGAGCGTCATGGCGAGAACTACACGCTTATCGATACCGCAGGGATACGTCGTCGTGGCAAAACCACAGAGACTGTTGAAAAGTTCTCGGTGGTAAAAGCCTTGCAAGCGATTGACGATGCTAACGTGGTGATTCTGATCATCGATGCAAGAACAGGCATCGTAGAACAAGATTTGCATTTATTAGGCTATGTCATCGACGCAGGTCGTGCGTTAGTGATCGGCATTAATAAATGGGATGGCATGGATACTGAAGGAAAAGATAAAGTGAAATCGGATATCCGACGTCGCTTTGCCTTTGTTGATTTCGCGAAAATTCATTTCATCTCTGCACTGCACGGCACAGGTGTGGGCGACTTGTACGAGTCTATTCATGCGGCCTATGCCGCGGCTCAGAAAACCCTTACCACCAGTATTCTTACACAGGTGTTGCAGGCGGCAGTGGAAGAACATGCACCGCCAATGATTGATGGTCGTCGAATCAAGTTGCGTTACGCGCATACCGGTGGGCATAACCCTCCTATTATCGTGATTCACGGCAAGCAGACGACGAAGGTGCCAGATTCCTACACACGTTATTTGGAAAAAACATTCCGCAAAATTTTGAAATTAGAAGGGACTCCGATTCGTATCCAGTATCGCAGTGATGACAACCCCTATATTCGTCATGAAAAAGATTTAACGCCACAGCAAATTGGACGAAAAAGACGTATCAAGAAAAATCGAGACGCGGCTAAGAGTTGACAGGGCACTAGCGGCCAAAAGATCAACGAGGTTAAGTGAGATGTTGAGTAGTCCCCTACGCTGGGTTATGGCCAGTATTGTGTATTTTTGTTGCAGCAATATCCTTATTGCTGCTGACTCACCCTTATTTCAGTCTTCAGGGGCGAAAGCCCCGCTTCCCACAGCACAAACCCCCTTCAGTGATTATGTTGCTATCAATGAGGCACATATTCGCGATGTGCTCACGCAGCATTACTTTCAAGATCGAGAAACTCCTTTCGGTGCCGGTTATGACATCGATACTGTGCTCAAAATGCGCGCCCCCTATGAGTTGAAACCTGAGACAAATTGCACTGCAGCAGGGGCAGGGACGGGGTTTTTATTAACACACGGATTGACGGACTCTCCGTATCTATTACGTGATGTGGCGCAGTCTCTGCGCGCACAGTACCCCTGTGCGCTTATTCGCGGGCTGCTACTCCCAGGGCACGGCACCGTGCCAGGAGACACGCTTTCCATGACGAATGAGGATTGGATTGCCGTCACTGAGTATGGAGTGAATAGTTTTCGTGGTGAAGTCGAGGCGCTATACATGGTGGGGTTCTCCACAGGCACTTCGCTATCCGTGCGTTATATGGACGCTCACCGTGACGACACTTTAGTGCATGGATTAATCATGTACTCTCCTGCGATCCAAGCCCGCAGTGGCTTAGCGTTTCTCTCTCCGTATTTAAGTTGGTTTCGAGATTGGCTGTCTGAAAACTCAGAATCTGATTCTGCCCGTTATGAATCGTTTTCTGTAAACGCCGGCGCACAGTTTTATACCTTAACCCAAGCGCTAAGCCGCGATGAATTTGTACCGTTGACTATTCCTGTCTTTATGGCTGGAAGTGGTGATGACAGCACTGTGAATATGGAGGCCGCACGGGAGTTTTTCTGTGCAAAAGCGCCCAATGATCAAAGCCGTATGTTGTGGTTTCGTGCCGAGGCAACTGATAGCGCTCCGCAGCAGCTATGCCCAGGGTTGCAAGTGCTACAAGCCGCCTCTGAAGAATACCGCGTCGTTAATCTTGCCCATACGAGTCTTAGTATTTCACCAGAGAACCCTCACTATGGCGCGGAGGGTCGCTACCGCATGTGTTTGCACTATGGTGTAGATACCACCGATTATAGCGAATGTGTCAGCAATGACGAACAGACAGTCTATGGTGAAACTGGTTTAGGCGAAGACGGTCGGTATGAAGGTAAACTAATCCGTCGAGGTAGTTTTAATCCCTACTATGCCGAGACATTCGCAGAGGTCGTGCGTTTTATCGACAATACCCGTTAATGGAAGCGTTCTATTTCTCACCAATGCTGTTGGGCGTCAATCTGATTGTGGCTGTAGCGATCTGTGCAACAGCACTTTGGTACACCACGCGTCCAATCTCTGCTCCAGTATTCTGGATGTTAGGCGCTTGGTCACTCGTGGTCGGTATCCTCGTTTTCGCGGGTTTTGTTGTCACCCGTAATCCTGTTTTGAATGTCATTGGCAATGCGCTGCAGCTGGTAGGAGAGGCCGTTTTAGTCCTTGGTGTGTTTCGCTTTATTGGTCGACCTATTCCTTATTGGATCATCCCTGTCAGCGTGCTGATCGTGGGCAGCGTCAATACACATTATTGGTTGTACGATGGCAACTCTGATTTGTTGATGTCGGTCTACGCCGTGGTTGCAGGCTTATTGCCGTTACAAGCCGTGTACTTATTGCTGTTAATTAAGGATGAGCCCGACACTCGGCTAGGCCGATTATTGGTCGGCATCTGTTTAGGCTTGTACTCCATCGTTACTTTTTTGCGGGCTTGGTTCTCTTGGGAGGCCTATGCTGGCGGACAATCCTACACTCAACCCTTCGAATCTTTTAGTTATCTCCTTCCTTATAATTTTGGCATTCCCGTATTGGTGATGGCTTTTATTGGCATGACCCTGATGACGATGCAGCGAGTATTAGCAGGGAGTCACAGCAATGCTGAACGGGCCCAGTTCAACGCTCAACGATTTGAAAGATTATTAAACGTCGCTAGTGCCGGCATGGCGGTTATTCGAGATGGCCGTGTCAGTGATGCCAATGTGCAGTTGGAATCTTTACTTGGGGTCGAACGTAAGGCGTTACTCGAAAGCGAGTTTATGTTCTATTTTAAGAAGGGGTCGAGGGAAGAGTTTGGGGAAGCAATGACCTTAGCCGACGGCAATCATATCGACATTGATGTGGAGCGAGGCGATGGAGGCATTCTTAATGCGGAACTTCGTGTCTTGCCATTAACGGATCAAAGCGGTGATTTTCTGATTGAACTGCGAGATGTCAGTCATCGCCGCGCGCTAGAGGATGAGCTAACAAGACTCGCGACGATGGATTCACTGACCGGAATTCTCAATCGTCGTTCGTTCGACGGGTTGTTTACGCGGGCTTTACAATTGGCTCAGCGTCAACGCAGACCTATGTGTTTAGCCGTGTTAGATCTAGACCACTTCAAAGAGGTCAATGATAACTATGGGCATCAAGCCGGTGACAATGCCTTACGGCAATTCTCACTTTACTGTTCTGGTGAGGCGCGGGGCACTGATGTATTCGCGCGTATTGGCGGGGAAGAGTTTGCGCTGTTGATGCCCGATACTGATATGGAGGGTGCGCTGATTATTTTGCGACGACTATTAAAAGGCGTCGCGTCTTTACGACTTGAAAGCAGTAAAGGACATTTCGAAATCGAAGTGAGTGCTGGGGTCGCCCAGTACCAAATGGGCGACTCAATCTCCAAGCTTATGGAGCGCGCCGATCTAGCGCTGTATCAATCTAAAGATGAAGGGCGTAATAGAATTACAGTTGCAGAATCCACATAAAACCCCAGACTAATCGGCTTGGCTTTCGGCCTCACGTAGAACCATATGCGGTTTTCCCGCTATATAGCGTCTTCTAAATATTTCAAAGTAAGTGCTAAGCGCTTGCGCCGCCAATGTGTCCCCATTTTGTGCCAACACCAATGCGGCCACCTCTGCCGTGCATAATTGATGCTTGTGGACCGCTTCGCGTAATTGATAGATCGACTTCTCTTTAGGCTCGACTCCTAACACGGGGAATTTGGCGAGATAGGGGCTTTTGAACATCTTCCTGGCTTCACGCCAAGTGCCATCGAGCATGATATACAGAGGTGTTTTTCCCGCCATCTCTGGGCCGAGTTCGCTTAAGGTATCGATACAGCGCTCTGGCTCTGCATACTGCTTGGGAAACACGATGACGGGGCAATATTGGGGATCATTGATGAGGGCTAATAACGCCTCGTCTACCTGCGTACGCTGCCAAACAAAGGCATGATTGTCTTGCACGACATCCGCAATGAGTCGCCCAGTATTGCTAGGTTTGAAAGCTTCGCCCCAATACATGATGAAGCAAAATGCACTTCCGCTAAGCGCCGCTGGCCGCACGTCACAAATACAATTCACCAGTGGCATTAGGCACTCGGGGCAACGTTTCACTTTGCTACCGCGCGCCAGAAATGGCTTTTTTGTTTTCAGCAATTCCGTGGCGCGTAGGGCCATAATGGAGTTAATGTGGGGTGAGTGAGTCAAACACAGTTCCTAAAGCAAATGGGGAGGATTTGACAAATCCTTGGACGGCCGAGGATTATAGCCTTGAACGGGAAGTAAACCACTAGTTTTAAAAAGGCAAAAGATGCAAATAAACGCGTTGTTACGCCAAATGTTCATAATGTTAATTGTGACGACTGGATTATGGTTGTGGCAAATGCTCGCTCGCGTGTTGCCCAATGCTGGGTTGATCGCAAGTCTCGTTGTGTTTGTCGGACTCATTGCCGTGGGTTTGTGGTACCGCGTAAAAACCCGCAGACGTGTGTGGCTCAATGCTTATTTTTTACCTGGCAGCCCATTGCACAGGCTACTACAGGGTGGTTTATGGATGGGGCTTGTACAGGGTGTCACCGCCGTTGTACTGGGATTGGTTTTGGCGGCGGCGTTGTTACGCTCGCACTCGTTATGGGTGTGGGTCAGTTTTTTGTTGGCGGCGTTATTGCTTCCCTTGCTAGCTCTTGGTATTTCAAAACGACTCGAAGCCCATGCCCCTACCATTTATCGCGACGCGCTTAGTCTCAGGTTGTCGGCATTATTTTTAGGGGTGCTGCTTTGGGGAGGATTGATCTATCAGAGTTATCACGCCAGCTATCCGGATTTTCGTGGCGCCAGTTTAGATCAAGCCATTTGGTACATGATGTCGACACAACAAGCTCGAAGCGAGTTTTTATTGGGAATCTTAGAGCTTTCCTCGGCCGCTGAGGCAATACGTTTATGGTTCGCACAACGTGTATTGCCCGCACCAATCACCTCTCTGTGGCAAGGGCTTGCATGGTGCTTAGTGCTTGCACAAGAAGCGCTCTTTGTGTGGTCTTATCTATTACTGTGCAGCGGGGCTTTACGGCTGCAGGCTCTACGTCGCACGACGTCTAGTCATAATACAGGAGACGATGATGCAACGTGACACTGAACATTTCACGAGACACTTCGTGCTTGAGAACAGTCTATTGGGGCTAGGGCTCTTGTTAGCAATTGTCGTTTTGCTTTGGCAGATTAATGTGCAAACGCCTCGACTATGGGAGGAGGGCAAGGCGCAAACCGTGCAGGTGGAGACGCAATATTATTCGCTGTCCTCAACGCAGCTATCGTGGCTGAAAACATTTACTGCGGAATACTTTGCGGCGGCAGAACTGGTGAACCGCGAACAAGTACACAC
This sequence comes from Gammaproteobacteria bacterium, assembly GCA_051252515.1. Taxonomy (GTDB): domain Bacteria; phylum Pseudomonadota; class Gammaproteobacteria; order Pseudomonadales; family Pseudohongiellaceae; genus UBA5078. The sequence continues at coordinate 66,493 of JBPOFS010000004.1, read as the reverse complement.
TCAAATCAGTGTGCATTTGGACAGTAGCTTCGCGCGTGTGGAGGAGCGGTTACCTGTATTCGCAGATTGGTATTACTCCTTGCGGGGGGAGTATAGCCGTTTAGCGATGGCGGCATTGAGTGCTACCTCTTTGGCCGATGGCGATTATGTTGCACGACGTGCCGCGCAGTTATTGTTTCCGGAACAAATATGGGAAAGTGGATTGCGAGCATTGGAGGTAAGCAGTAACGAGAGTCTATTAAGCAGCCATCAGAGTACACGCCGGGAGTGGCTAAAACAGGTACAAGGTCGATTCAATGCTCAGCGAGTGCCCGCGCCAATTGATCACTTGCAAGGGCAACTACCCGTGCTCAATCTCAATGCATTGAATCAACAGCTTTCTGCGTTAGAAGAGATCTCTGCCTTGGATAATCGTATTGCGTTAAGCAGTCTTGGGGCGGCTGGACTTGCAGGGCCGGCTCTATGGCGCGCTGTCGCCGCGCGTAATGCGTTAGCGTCGTCTCGGGTGCTTGCGAGCACTGGGGCGCGTGGTAGTGCTCGTATCGCAAGTGCGGCGGGTGGCGCGGTTATATGCGCACCTGGCGGGCCTTTGGCTATTGCTTGTGCGGCAGGAGCGGGCATTGCCACGTGGTTGGCGACGGATTGGCTCCTACTGCAGGTCGATGAAGCTATTAATCGCGACGATTTGATTGAGACGATGAGCACGGGGCTTTTGGATTTACGCAAAGGCTTGGAGCAGGAACTCCTAACGGCTTACGATGCCCGTCTTGCTGCATTGCAAAGCGCTAGTCAGGAGCAAATTTTGGAAGGCTTTGAACTAACAAATCGTGAATAGGTTTAGGGTTCAGGGTTTAGTCGTCAAACTGAACGCTGAGCCATTCTGTACTGCCATTGAAATTTAAAGTCTGGATGGTGTTGTCGCGCCGAATATTGACGAGATTGTTTTGCTCGGGCCAGATGTCTCTCAATGCATTATGAATAACCCCTAGACTATGGAGCTGTTCAGGTAATGTGACTTCTTGGTAAACCCAAATGAACGCGCTATCGAGTTCGTAGCCAACATATTGCAGCTTCAAGGTGTCACCGTCATCGCCTAATAAGGTAAATCGCTCAACGGCGTACTGCGCGAATTGCTCGCGAGTGATCTCATCGGCGATGATGTCGGCATTGGGGTTTTGTAAAACCTTAACGGCGTGCTCTGCATCGTGCAGTAAAAAACGATGCATGACTTCAAGATTGCCGCTGCGGGTGTTGAAAAGAATTTCGGTTAACGCTTCTTTTTTCTGATGCGCATGGGCTGACGTTAAGCCGCTGGCAAGCATAATCAATATCACGCCGCATAGGCGAAGTTTTCCTGCGCCTATGCGGTGTCGTAAGCCTAAACTCACTGATCGTCCTCGCTTTGTTCCTCATCATCGCTCTTGAGCTCTGACTTGGACTCCTGCATGAGGTCACGAGCACGGAAACCACTGCGGCCTTCCGATTTGAATGACTCGATGCGTGAAGGAATTAAACGACGTGGGTAATAGTTGTTTTCGATATCGACATCGGCTGTTTCCCAATGCGGATCTAACACGACTTCTTTAACCGCTTTGTCGCTCACGATAAGTTTACGTACTTGCTGCGGGCTGCGACGCCAGATCTCTGCAGGAATACGAATCTCTTCGCTGCTGTCGTCCGCATAGGTCACCTTGAGAATGATCGGCATCACAAGCCCACCAAGATTAGAGAACTCTAAGACGTAATAGTTCTTATCTTCGGCTACGGCGCGCTCTAATGCGGTTTTTTCCCAAGGTTCTAACCCTTCCATGTAATCGTTGTAAGAATTGCGCTCCTTGTTAGTGACCGTGTAGATGTCGTTATCATCGTAGAAGTCGCTGACATCAGGGTTACGCTCTACCCAAGTCCGTTTGCCTTCGGCAGCATTACGGGTCACAAAAAGTGAACTAGGCTTATCCGCATCTTGTTGACGGGTACGATCGTTGTCGATGTCAGGGTTCTCAGTATCTAAACGCATTTCATAGATACGGTCTAAGGAGATATCCACGTGATCGGTGCTGTAGAACCAACCGCGCCAGAACCAATCCAAATCTACTCCTGATGCTTCTTCCATGGTGCGGAAGAAATCGGCAGGAGTCGGGCGTTTGAACATCCATAAATTGGAATATTGCTTGAAGGCGAAATCGAAAAGATCGCGTCCCATGATGGTCTCACGCAGAATATTCAAAGCCGCCGCAGGCTTGGAATACGCATTAGGGCCAAGATTTAACACGCTATCGGATTGCGTCATGATGGGCACTTGGTTTTGCGACTGCATGTAGTTGGTAATGTCGGCAGGTTCAACGCCCCAAGGGATGTCTGGATCCCACTCACGGCCGGCAACGCCGTCCATATAGCTATTGAGTCCTTCGTCCATCCAAGTCCATTGACGCTCGTCGGAGTTCACGATCATAGGGAAATAGGTGTGACCTACTTCGTGAATGACCACGCCGATCAAACCCTGTTTCGTGGCTAGAGAATATGTGCGTGAGCCATCATCTTGTAGATTAGTACGGGGACCGTTGAAGGTGATCATCGGATATTCCATACCGCCTACTGGCCCATTGACTGACTGCGCAGTCGGGTAGGGGTAGTCGAAAGAAAAACGAGAATACACTTCCATCGTATGAATGATGGACTCGGTTGAGTAGCTCGACCAGAGCGGTTCGCCTTCTTTTGGATAGAAAGACATTGCCATGACGAAGGGGCGTACTTCGCCGCCTTGTTGGTAGCCTTTGGCATCCCAGATGAATTTGCGCGATGACGCCCAAGCAAAGTCACGAACGTTGTCCGCCGTGAAGTGCCAAGTTTTGGTGTCATCGGTGCCTTCTTTTTCGTTCTCTAATGCTTCCTCTGCTGTCACTACAAAGACAGGGCGTTCAGAATCTTCAGCCTCGCTAAGGCGCCGACGTTGTTCTGAGGTTAGCACTTGTCCTGGGTTTTGCAGGGCGCCAGTGGAGGAGACGATATGGTCGGCGGGCACGGTCATTTCGACGTCGTAGTCACCGAACTCTAATGTGAACTCTCCTCGGCCTAAGAACTCCTTGTTCGTCCAACCTTCGTAGTCGGTGTAGGCGGCTAGGCGAGGGAACCATTGAGAGATCAAGAAGATGTCGTTGCCGCCTTCGCGTTCGTCATCAGGGAAATGCTCATACCCTCCGCGTGCGGATACGGCGTCTTCTTCGACGATGTTATAGGCAAAGTCGATACTGAACTGCGTACTTTGACCACTTCGAAGAGGGCTAGTCAGATCGATACGTAGCAAGGTGCCCACAATAGTGTGGTTCAAGGCATTGCCACGAGCATCGACAACAGAGTTGATTTCATAGCCCATAGCAACATCGGCCATGGCCTGTTGGCGACGTAGTTCGCTTAAGCTTAAGCGTGCAGGAGAACCATTGGTGCCAGCGGAGACCGCGGGGCCGCGACGTCCAACCCCACCGAAGTCGAGGCTCATCTCAGCCATTGAGTCTGTGCGGAATACGTTTTGGTCTAATTGCAGCCACAAATAACTCAGGGTGTCGGGCGAGTTATTGCTGTAAGTGACAGTCTCTTGGGCGCTCAGGCGACGGTTATCCTCGTCGAGAACAGCTTTGATCTCGTAATCTACCTTTTGCTGCCAATATTGGTGGCCAGGCTGGCCACCGGCTGTGCGCCAGACATTAGGAGTGGGCAAGGCTTCATCTAACTGTCGGAATTTGTCTTCAAAGTCGCCTTTCGTTTGCCTGACTGTGTCACCGATAACACCGCTTGGAGTTAAGGCGGCGAGCAATAACACTATGGTCAAACGACGTGAGGGAAATGGCATGCGCATTCGTTTAGCTCCTACTGGCCAGATAATTTTGGAATGCCTGAAATGATAGCGCAAAGTGCTAGGCGTTCCCAATTGTATTCCGACGCATTAAGGCGTTTTCATGTGGCGAGTATCGGGTTAGTATCCATCGCTACTATTTTTAATGACACTGCGTCAAAGATTCAGGAGAACAGGCATGCAGGAGAGCACGACTCAAAGTACCGGACGCAGTGAGGGCGAGGATGAAGTGCATGCCGATCGCTCGTTGTGGTTGGCGCTTGTCCCTTTGTTCGTATTGTTTGCATTGCTTGGGCTTAATGTCGCGTTATATGGCGACGACTCGCTGTCAGGGGCCAACCAGACCGCTTTGATTATTGCGGCAGCGGTTGCAGGGGGGATCGGGCTATATCTGAAGGTACCGTGGCACGATATTCAAGAGAAAATGCTAGAGAATATTCGCGCTGCCACCCCAGCGATTCTTATTCTTTTTATGGTGGGCGCTCTTGTCGGGACTTGGTTGATCGGGGGCATTGTCCCTACCATGATCTACTACGGCTTACAGATATTTAACCCCTCTATATTCATTGTGAGTTGTTGTGTTTTAACGGCTATTGCGTCAATAGTGATTGGTAGCTCTTGGTCCACTTCGGCCACTATTGGTGTGGCCTTGATGAGTATTGGTTATACCCTAGGCTTCAATCCAGGCTTGGTCGCCGGCGCTATTATCTCAGGGGCGTATTTCGGCGATAAGATGTCTCCCTTATCTGACACCACCAATCTCGCCTCTGGGGTTACCGGTGTCGATTTATTTACCCATATTCGTTATTTGAGTATGACTAGTGTGCCGTCGATCTTGATCACGTTAGTGCTCTATCTCTTTATTGGTTTCTACTTAGGAACGCCAAGTGGGCAAGACAGCACAACAGTGGAAACTCAGGCTGTATTGGCTGAACGCTTTAATTTGTCGCCACTATTATTGTTTGTCCCCTTCACCGTTATTTTCCTTATCGTAAAACGTGTGCCGGCATTGCCCGCATTATTTGTAGGGACTGTACTAGGGGCGGTGGCGGCATTGGTGCTGCAATACCCATTGCTTATCGAGTTACGCGAAACCTATGGCAGCTCCTATCAAGTCATTATGCAGGCGGTGTACGGCGATATTGCGCTGCCCACCGACAACGTAGTGTTAGACGAGCTTCTGCAGTCAGGAGGAATGGCTGGCATGCTCAATACCATTTGGCTAATTATTGCGGCGATGATGTTTGGTGGAGTGATGGAAGCGACGGGGTTTTTGCAGAAAATCACTCGGGTGTTGATTAGCCGTGTGCACAGCAATAGTGGCTTAGTGGCCGCGACTGGGGGCACTTGTTTGCTGACCAATGTATCGGCCTCAGATCAGTACTTATCGGTGGTTGTGCCCGGTCGAATGTTTACCAATGCCTACAAAGATCGAGGCTTAGCCCCGCAAAACTTGAGTCGCACATTGGAGGACTGTGGCACTGTGACTTCGGTCCTGGTGCCTTGGAATACTTGCGGAGCGTTTCATGCGGGTGTACTAGGGGTCGCAACACTGAGCTACGCCCCTTGGGCTTTGTTCTGTCTTATTAGCCCGTTCATGACGATGTTCTTTGCATGGGCGCAAATAAAGATCGCCAAGACCGAAGATGTAAAAGTGAGTGTTTAGCGTTTGCCGCGCAGCATGGCGTCAAGACTAATGGCGCCTGGGCCTTGTGCGAAAATGGCTAAATACACAATAAAGTACATCGCGGCTAACTCGCCGTTGTTTAATGTGGGGAACCAGGCCGCATGGGCTGTGAGATAGGCCATTGCCATTAGCGTTGCTGCAAAGAAGGCGGCAACGCGGGTGAAAAGGCCAAGGACAAGCAAGGCGCCACCGACAAGCTCAATGATTCCTGCAACCCAAAGCATATTGACTCCTAAATCCACTCCGAAAAACCCCATGCCTCCTAAAAAAGGCTGAGGGTTATCGCCTAATATTTTGGCATAGCCATGGGTCATGAACATCGCGGCGCTTAAAATGCGCAGGATAGCCCATGCCAGCGGTTGGATTTTATTGGCAATAGTATTGAGTAGATTACCTAAGGCGTTCATGTTTGGGCTCCTGATTGATTGGGTGTTTTGCAGTAAAAACTGGCCACATCATACTACGATTGAACAGCAGCGATAGCGCTAAAATGAAGGAGAGAACACCCCCATGAAGCCGATCTTGATTCTAAAGACAGGGCAGACGATCGCGCAATTACTACGTCACGGCGAAGACTTTGAAGACTGGATAGTACGAGGAGCACAACTTTTACCTGGGCAGTTTTGTGTCACAGATGCCTATGCCGGTGCTCCATTGCCAGCATTAGAGAGCCTTGCTGGAATCATCGTGACTGGGTCGCCCGCTATGGTCACAGAGTTGGCACCGTGGAGTGAGGAGTGTGGGCGGTATATGCGTCAGGCCTATAGTCAGGGTATCCCCATGTTAGGTATTTGTTATGGGCACCAACTGTTGGCTCATGCCTGTGGTGGCGAGGCTGGGTATCACCCTCAAGGACGGGAGATTGGCACGGTGGATGTGGACCTGTTTGAGGCAGCAAAGACTGACCCGCTCTTTAGGAGTTTGCCAAGTCGCTTTAGTGGACATACGACGCACTCCCAGACGGTTCTGAGTTTGCCTCCTGAAGCGGTCTTGCTCGCTAGAAGTGCACATGATCCCCATCAAGCGTTTCGTTTAGGGGAGTGTGCCTGGGGAGTGCAGTTTCATCCGGAGTTTAGTGCGACCCATATGACGGGCTATATTCAGGCACGCCAAGATGAATTGTTAGAGGAAGGTTTGGATTTAGACGGCTTGCTTGCGGGTGTGATCAACACACCCGAAGCGACAAGCTTATTGCAAAAATTTGTACAGCTGGCGACCGCTTAATCGGCCGCCGCCTCATTGATCATGCTGACCAACTCAACTGCATTGCGGGGTGTTGGCATTAAACGACCATCAAGGAACAGCGTAGGGGTAGAGCGCACACCAGAGCGCGTGCCACTGCGCTGGTCATTACGCACCTTCTGAATCAAGTCATCTGATTCCAAGTCGATATGGGCTTGCTCTAGGTCTAAGCCCAATTGGGTGAGGTAGCCATCGAATTCAGCGTCAACGTCGGATAAGCCGGCCCAGTAGCCTTGGTTGATAAACAAAAGATCATACATTTCCCAAAACTTGCCTTGATTGCCGGCAGCCTCTGCGTAGGTAGCCGCTTCCCATGCGTGGGGGTGCGAGCCCGTCAGCGGGTAGTGTCGGAAAATCATTTGAGTCTTATCGCTGATAGCATTCCAAGCTTGTGCCACAACCCCGTGTTCTGTGCCGCAGGCAGGGCATTGGAAGTCTGCGTAGATGACCATCTTGACGCCATTGGGATTGCCACGAGTATGATCGTAGGGCGCTATTTCTATAGGGGAGTAGACGCGACCCTGTCCCATTATTGCGTATAGGACCGTGATCACTAAGAGAGGCACAATGAGGAACATCGCTGTTTTGGCGATGAGTTTTTGTCGTGTACTTCGAAGCTGCGCAGCTTTTTGCTTTTCTTCACGGATTCGGCGCTGTTCTTCACGCTTGTTCATTAGCCACATTCCTGTTGGTTAGGCGGGTGTATTGCCGAGCTTGGGCTCGTCAATGATGAGACCGCTAACTATAAAAGAAATTGCAGAGTAAACCAACGCGCAAAGTGCCTAGGGAGCTTAGACAGCGAACACATAAGCGATTTTACAGGCGATATGCAGGGCTTGGTCTGTATTTATTCCGATCTTGCCTTCGCATTTCGTAAAGTCGATTAAGCCATGAGCGAATGTTTCGATCAGCCCTAGGGTTAGGCTGCCAGTGATTAGGTAGACGATCCCGCCGTGCACTAGTGAATGGGCACTAAGCCAGTAATACCAACGTGGGAAGTTAGAGCCAGCGCTTTTCTGCATGTCATTATGGCGATTTTTACCTCTACCCATGGCATCTGACTGTAATACGAAATCAGCGAGTGCATGACCTACGAGTAGTTGGAAAAATAATTCAAAACCAAACATGAAACGTGACTCTCCATAGCAGCGCTTGGATTGACCAAGACTTTTGAGTTTCTAGTGCTGTCATTTTTTATTAAATGACCCGCGTGTACTACTTATACCCTGTTTTTCATGAACTATTTGCGAGTGGATTCACAATTGCTGTTATGTTCAAAGGGCAGATGCGTACGGCGCTCTTAGGAAGGTACGGGGATGGGCCTAACAATAGAAGTAATATTCAGGGTCGTTTCGGGGTACGTTTACGACTTACTCTTGTAAGAATAGCGCAGGGTCAACACGGACATTGTTGAGATTAATGCTCCAGTGCAGGTGTGGGCCAGTGACTCTGCCAGTCTGTCCGACTTTGCCAATTTGTTCTCCTGACTCCACTCGTTTGCCGGGTTCCACATCGATGGTATTCATATGGCAGTACAGTGTGATGAGTCCATGGCCATGATCGAGAATGATGGTGTTGCCGTTGAAAAAATAATTGCCTGTTGCGCGCACAACGCCAGGGGCGGGAGCGAAAATCGGTGTTCCTTCTGCCGCTGCGATATCCATACCCGAATGCGGGGCTCTGGGCTGGTCATTAAAAAAGCGGCGTAAACCAAAAGAGCTACTACGCACTCCATCGACGGGGGCTTTCATACTGAAAACCGGTTGTAGATCCTCGTCCCAGCTATTGAAGGCCGTTCTCATCTCAGCGCTTTCGCGATTGATTCGTACCATATCATCGTTGTTGGGGTTTACTTGGCGTTGATTGGTGATTGTAAGGCGCTGCTCAACGTACTGTTTGTCGGCCACGTCAAATTGGCTTGTGAACGCGTCTCCTTGGGAGTTTCTCAGTTCGATCGTGTGAGCGCCTACGCTGGCACTTAACGGGATGCCAATAATGGCATATTGCTGTCCTTCAAAGGTGGCCAAGAGCACAGCGGCATCGTTGTAACGTGCAGTGCTTGCTTCTTGATCGACCGGAACAACGGCGACACCGCCGGGAACCGCAGACTCAGTGGGTAAACTCGTGACTTCTACCGCATATGCAACATTGACACAGTAGGTGCTGAACAGGAGAAGGCCTAAGACGCGCAAGAGGTTCATCACAATGTCCCTATTTAGATTCAACAGTAGTGTGTGTGGATGCGTGAAAAGCAGTCACGACACTCTCGATGCCGCCGTCGGCTAATTGAGTCTTGAGTGTATCACCTACTTTGACGCTTTGAACGGATCGTACGACATGGTCTTTGGCATCGAAACTGATGCTATAGCCACGATTCAATGTATTGAGAGGGCTAACGCTCTCGAGGCTTCTCGCCAATTGGGCGAGCTGCGCTTGTTGTTGGGCAAAGCGTTGTTTAACGCCACGTTGGAGTCGGTGCAATGTGGTTTTCAGCTTTTCGCTTTGTTGTTGGATCACAACCGAGGGTGATTGACCTCGTAAGCGGCGGTTAAGCGCCTCGGTATCATTACTCGCGGTATACAGGCGTAACTTTGTGGCCCGTAATAGACGCCCCTCAAGGATGTCCAAGGTTTGTGCGTGTTCTTGTAGTCGGCGCCCAGGATGCTTTAGTTGTTTGAGCAACCATACCAATTGCTGTGAACTGCGCTGAAGTTGATCTTTGATGAGCCGGTGCAACAGCTGTTCAAAGCCTACAAAGGTTTGCAGCATCTCTTCTTGGTCGGGGCTTAAGACTTCTGCCGCCGCCGATGGAGTGGGTGCACGTAAATCAGCGACAAAGTCCGCGATTGAGTAGTCACTCTCATGTCCCACGGCGCTGACCACGGGCAGTGCGCTTTCAAAGATGGCACGTGCCACACTTTCTTCGTTGAATGCCTGTAAGTCTTCTAATGACCCGCCGCCGCGGCCAACGATCACGACATCGAAGCCAAGAGCCGCTGCCCGGCGATTAGCAATGCCTATCGCTTTGACGATAGCCGCGGGGGCATCAGCGCCTTGCACCACAACGGGTAGAAGCGTAATGGTAGTGGCAGGAAAACGGCGTCCTAACACGCTGACGATATCGCGAATGACTGCACCGGTGGCCGAAGTGATAACGGCAATATGGCGTATATGCGTGGGCATCTGCCGTTTGCGTTCCTGCGCAAAGAGGCCTTCATTTTCAAGTCGTTGTTTTAGCTCTTCAAACTGTCGACGCAATGCGCCAGCTCCCGCCTCCTCAAGACCATCCGCAATCAATTGGTAGTCGCCGCGTCCTTCGTAGATGCTAAGCCTGCCGCGCACCACAATCTGCATGCCATCGCGAGGTCGAAACCGGACGCCCATATTGCGATTGCGAAACATGGCGCAGCGGATCTGAGAGCCGCTGTCTTTTAGGGTGAAATACCAATGCCCCGAACCGGGGGTCGAAAGATTGGATATTTCCCCTTCGACGACAACGGTGGCGAAATGGCTCTCAAGCAGGGAGCGCGCCATACGGTTAAGGCTGGTGACAGAGAGCACGTCGCGTGGCGCAGTAGTGTAGTTAGGAGGCGTAAAGTTCATGTCGCCATGATAGTGCAGGGAGCAAGTACAAATAAAGCCCGCACACACCCAAGTATTGGCAAGGCTTAAGATTGCATTAAGATTTACTCATTACATTGGCTGGCATGATTCAATGTGATGGAGCCCACGACATGCCCGCTTTTTTACTGCATAACCGCGATACTGCTGTTTCTAAGCCCAGTGTGGCTATCCACGGTAGCCTTGCTCCAGAGCGCCACGTCCTGGAAAAATTCATTCATGAGCGTTATGCGCAAGTTTACGGTGCGAATGTCGCTCATTACTTGCCTTGGTTATTAGCGCTTCAACAAGTAGAGGCTCTGCATGCCGTTGTGGGCCTGCGACCAGGGGCCAGTGGAGCATTCTTTGTAGAGCAATACCTCGATAGCCCAATCGAAACACTCTTAAGCCAGAAGCAGGGAGTAGAAGTGCCTCGTGCGCATATTGTCGAGACGGGCAACTTGGCGGCGGCTAGAGGCGGTAGCCCATTACTCTTCTTGTTATTGACCGAAGTATTGTATCGCGCCAATTTTCGTTGGATTACGTTCACCGCGACCTCCCATGTTAATAGTCTGTTGCAGCGACTTGGGATGCGACCAGAGCGAATCTGCATGGCCGATGTTAGTCGGCTTGGCGAACAAGCGTCCCAATGGGGAAGCTACTATGACTCAAAGCCCTCAGTACTTATTGGCGATCTAGAGTGCGCTTACCGCACATTGCAAGATAATGAGTTAGCCCAAAAAACTCTGCAAATGTACGCGACAGAAATAGACATTATTGTCGCGACTCTCGCGGCGCCGCTAGAGGGTTTTGCTCATGCATAAATTGTGGCAACACCTTTGTGAGCAAGCGCAGAGAAAACCAAACGATGTCGCCATCCTGTCTTTCGACGATAAGTTGCACTGCGCTTATACGTGGAAAACGCTACGCGATGAAACAGAACAACTGGCGCGAACATTCAAGAGTGAAGGCGTGCAAGTGTTGGCACTTTTGGCCGCCAACAGTCCCGCATGGATTGTGGTAGATCTTGCGTGTCGTCTTCAGGGCGTTGTTCTACTGCCAGTGCCCAGTTTTTTCTCGGATAGCCAATGGCAACACGTGTTCACTTCACTGGGAATAGATTCTGTATTAACGGATTGTCCACAACGACTTGCTAGCGCCGTGAATGGTCCGTTCATTGAGCAAGGCGAGCATGTAGGGTTGTCATATTTGCAAGCCCCGCAGTTGTATTCAAGCTCTTTTGATAATCACAACTTGCTTCCAGCTTCGACTCAGAAAATCACTTTTACCTCCGGCTCTACTGGGTCGCCAAAAGGAGTATGTCTAGGCCAAGAGCTCATCGATCAAGTCACTGATTCTTTGGTGGCGGCCACGACAGAGTGTCACGTCGAACGCCACCTTTGTGTCCTACCACTAGCCACTTTATTAGAAAATATTGCTGGGGTGTATGTGCCCTTAATGGCGGGTGCGCAAGTAGTAGTTGCTAGTGAAGAGGCGTTGGGTTTCAACGGAGCCTCTGGTTTTGCTTTACCTGTTTTCCTAGATGTATTGTCCCGCTGTAGACCCAATAGCATGATTCTGATTCCGCAATTACTTGAAGCACTCGTTTCCAGTTGCGAAGCAGGCTGGCAGTTGCCCGATAGTCTGCGTTTCATTGCTGTTGGCGGCGCTAAAGTCAGTCCTACACTCTTAGAAAAAGCATGGCAGTTTGGCCTTCCTGTGTTCGAGGGATATGGCCTGTCTGAATGCGCCTCGGTTGTTACTCTTAATACGCCACAAGCACGTAGAAATGGCAGTTTAGGAAAGGTGTTGCCTCATACGAGTGTTGCCTTAATCGATGGTGAAATCGTAGTCACAGGCCCTCGTTTCCTAGGTTATCTCGCAGACAAAGCGTCATGGGAAAACGCCAACAATGAGCAAGGCTTAGAGACTGGGGATTTAGCGCAGTTGGACGATGACGGATTCCTCTTCTTTCACGGACGAAAGAAGAACGTCTTGGTGTCGAGTTTTGGTCGCAATATCAATCCTGAGTGGGTAGAGGCTGAGCTCAATGCGCAAGACATGATTGTACAAAGTTTCGTGTTTGGTGATGGGCAAGCTTACTGCGTAGCGTTACTAGCCGTATATAACAATGGCATGAGTGATGAGGCTATTGAGGCCTTAGTGCAACAAGCCAATCAAACACTGCCTAGTTATGCTCGCGCCAAAAAGTGGCATCGATTATCGGCGCCGTTGCCGCGTGGAACGGGTGAGGATGCCGATCTTCTTACTAGCAATGGTAGGCCTAAACGAGCGCAAATCGAAGAGGCGTTTAAACGAGAGTTAGCCCTGCTTTATACCAATGATGATGTGATCTAAATATTCTTGTGGGAGTGAATATATGTTTTACGAACAATTGAAAAAAGAGACAGAAAAAGAGCGCTTAATGTTGATAAACAGCGAGATCATTGAACGTTGCATGGCGCGTAATGTGACTTTGCAGGAGTATATCGATTACTTGACGCAAGCCTACCATCATGTGAAAAACACAGTGCCTCTGTTAATGGCTGTTGGGGCAAGACTGCCCGATAATATGGAATGGTTACGCGCAGCGGTAGCAGAGTATATCGAAGAAGAGTTAGGGCACCAGGAGTGGGTGTTGAATGATATTGCGGCTTGCGGAGGTGATAAAGAAGCCGTGCGTAATAGCCAGCCTGCAATGGGAACAGAGCTAATGATTGCCTATGCATGGGATGTGGTTAATCGCGGTGACCCAGTTGGGTTCTTTGGCATGGTGCATGTTCTTGAGGGGACAAGTGTCAACCTAGCGGACTACGCGGCGGATCAAATTCAAGCGGCTCTTAATCTTCCTGAAACGGCATTCAGTTACCTTCGTTCTCACGGCAGTATCGATCAGTCTCACATTGAACACTTGGCCAAAGTGATGAACAAGTTTTCAGATCCTGCCCAACAAGAATTGATTTTGCACAGTACTAAGATGTTTTACCACTTGTACAAAGGAGTGTTCGATAGTGTGTTGAAAACACCCGAACAAAACCTGATACGCAACGCGGCATAAACGGGAGCGACGATGCGTGTAGAAAACAAAACGGCAGTCCTTACCGGAGCCACTGGCGGTATTGGGCAATGCATTGCGAAAACGCTAGCCGCGAACGGAGTGCAATTGTTACTAGTAGGGCGTGATAATGAGGCGTTAGAGCAGCTGCTTGAGCAACTGCCACCAGTGTCGAAACCGCATCGTTATTTTGTCGGAGACCTCCGAGATGCTACTGCACGCAAGGCATTGGTTGAGATGTGTATAAGCATTGAGGTGGATGTGCTAATCAATAACGCGGGAATGAGTGAGTTTAAACTATTAGAGGATTCCAATGAGCTCTCTATCGCTAAGCTAATCGATTTGAATTTAACCGTGCCTATTCAGCTTAGTCATTTACTCCTACCTTATCTGCAGTCAAAAGGCGAAGCGGCGGTCATAAACATTGGCTCTGCCTTAGGGGCGATTGGCTACCCCGCCTATAGCGTCTATGGCGCGAGCAAGTTTGGCCTGCGTGGTTTCAGTGAAGCCTTGCGTAGAGAGCTTGGGGACAGTGCTGTGCGGGTAATGCACTTGGCACCTCGCGCTACAAACACCGCATCAAACTCTGCCAACGTTATTGCTATGAATACAGCGCTAGGGACCCAGATGGATGAACCAGAATGGGTTGCTGCAACATTGCTTAGCAAGATACGAAACGATCGTTGGGAGAACATTGTCCTAGGATGGCCAGAATCCTTCTATGCAAAAATCAATGCCTTGTTGCCCAAAGTCACGAGTGGGGCCATTCATAAGCAATTGAAAAAAATTAGGCAGTTTGCGAAAACAGAGTCCAACTCGTCACTTAGTAAAAATTCCCAATAGGAGAATTATTATGTCAAAAAAATTCACATTATTATTTGTCAGCATTCTTACGGTTTTTTGTGGCTTGTCTCCGGTGCAGGCAGAGCTCACACCTGAAGTACTGGACCTACAGCAACGTTGGGCCGAAGTGAATTATCGCCTGAAAGACAAAAACCAGATAGAGGCGTTTAATACTCTTATTGAAGACGCTAGGGTTATCACGCAGGCACAGGCAGAGACAGCAGAAGCATGGTTATGGAGCGGAATTATCCGTTCGAGCTATGCTGGAGCAAAAGGAGGCTTAGGGGCATTGTCGGCAGCCAAAGCGGCGAAAGTGGACCTAGAGAAAGCGCTTGAGCTTGATCCCGGTGTCTTGGAAGGTGCGGCGTATACTAGTTTAGGAGTGCTCTATTTGAACGTGCCTGGGTGGCCAATTGCTTTTGGCGATGATGATGTCGGTGTTCAGTTGCTAAAAAAAGGTTTGGAGATCTCACCTACCGGTATTGATTCTAACTATTTCTATGCACAATACCTTTATAACGAGGGCGAATTAGTAGAAGCTCAACGGTACTTGTTAAGAGCCTTAAGCGCAGACGCTCGTTTAGGGCGCGAACTAGCGGACGAGGGGCGGCGCAGGGAAATCGATGAGATGCTTCGTGAGGTCGAAAATCAGCAGTAACTAGGGAGTTGTCTATGCAAGTATTGTTAGTCGAAGACAATGCATTGTTAGCGAAAGCGGTGGTACGCGCACTAAAAAATGCAGGATTTAGTGTGAATCATGTAGAGCGGGGCAAATTGGCATTGTCTGCAATTAAAACGGCTCGACCCGATTTGTTGGTGCTAGATCTAGGTTTGCCAGATATGGATGGCCTCGAGGTTTTGAAAGCGGCGCGTAAGGAGGGCTTTAGCAATCCCGTTCTCATTCTAACTGCCCGTGATTCAACCCCTGACAAAGTCCTTGGCCTTGACGCTGGCGCGGATGATTACCTAGCCAAGCCATTTGAAATTGATGAATTGTTAGCGCGCTTGCGAGCCTTAGAGCGTCGTCTAGGCAGTGTCAAAAGTCACAAAATTGCCATAGATGATGTGGAGGTCGACACGAATAGCCATGAGGTGATTGTGTCAGGTGCCGATGTCGTAATGTCTCGGCGCGAATACATGTTGCTTAAAGCCCTGATGGAAAGTGCTAATAAAATTCAAACTCGGGATGCTCTAGACAGCAAGCTTTATAGTTGGGGCGAGGAAGTGAGTAGTAATACCGTAGAAGTGCATATTCATAATTTGCGCAAAAAATTACCCGTGGGGTTTATACAAACGGTGCGTGGCGTCGGTTACGTCATCAGAACCCAACCGAAATCTGCATAAGGCTCTATGGCTTCTATTCGACTGTTTCTTACGTTAACGCTGATTGCCATTATCGTATTGGTGAGCTTTCTCTCGTCTCTGCGTGGGTATCGCGAGAGTATGCGCGAAGCCGATATGCTTTTCGATATGCAGCTGCAGGAGCATGTCAAATTTCTGAGCCTTGTGAATATTGGCGCTAATGCACCGGGTGTGGTTGAGCTCTTGAATGAGCTAGAGCTGCCCAAACAAGTTGATCTAGAGTTAAGTGCCGAAAGCGTGATTGCCTATCAAATACTCGACGAATCCGGCAGTTTATTATTGCGCTCGGTACTGGCACCGCCCACTGCAATGGCACCGATGCAAGTGGGTTACTCCGATCGTAACTTCAATGCCTACCGTTGGCGTGTGCTAACGGTGCATATTCCTGATACACAACGTTGGTTTATGGCCGCTCAACGCCAAGATGTGCGGTATGAGCTGGCTGAGAGTGTGATATTGGAGGCGGTCATTCCAACGGTGTTAAGTATTCCGATTTCGGCGTTGTTGATTTGGTTTATTGTAGGCTATGGGTTGAGGCCAATAGGGCGCTTGGCGCAAGAAGTGCGTAAACGAGAGGTCACTGATCTTAGCGCGGTGCGCTTGGATGATGTGCCCCACGAACTGGCTCCATTGACACTTTCTACTAACGATTTACTACGCCGATTACACTCCTCGTTTAATAGAGAAAAGCGTTTTGCGGCAGATGCTGCCCATGAGTTGCGCACGCCGATTAGCGCGTTGAAAGTGCAGGTGCATAATCTCCTGAATGAGATGGAATCACCCACCGCGACTGTGTCGGAGCTAGAACAAAGCATCGATCAAATGGGGCATTTAGTCGAACAAATTCTGGTGCTTAATCGTACGGCACCCGATCAGTATATGGTGCAGTTTGTTAACGTTGAACTGTTGGGTTTGGTGCAAGATGTCGTTAGCGATGAATATGAACAAATACTGGATAGAGGGCAGCATTTCAGCTTAGAGGGTGATCGAGTAGAGATCTCTGGTGATGCAACAGCGCTGCGCTCATTGATTGTTAATTTGCTGAACAATGCCTCTAAGTATTCCCCAGAAAACGCACAGATACGCGTACGAGTGGAGAGAATAGGCAAGAACGCGAGTATTCAAATTGATGATTCTGGTGCGGGAATTCCCGAGGACATGTTAGAGAGAGTGTTTGATCGCTTTTATCGTTTAGATGGGGATCGCCATAGCTCGGGAGTCAGTGGCTCAGGCTTAGGGCTTGCTATCGTTAAACACATCGTTGAAATGCACGGCGGTACTATACGCCTGAGTCGTTCTAAAGCCCTTGGTGGCCTATGCGTGACTATAACTTTTAAAGCTCTTCGTGAGAGCGTGGCGCTAAAGGATCTAAAATCATGAGGGGCAATCAAGCATTGCAGTGGAAAACTTTCTATTCAGTGTGGTTTGCACTTTTGTTGCTACCCATGGGGCAAGCTATTGCACAAACCCCTGTGTTTGAAATTGAGATTCGTGAACATCTGTTTTTTCCTGCTGAGCTCGAAATCCCTGCCAATCAAAAAATAAAGCTCATTATTTATAATCGTGATCCAACGCCGGAAGAGTTTGAAAGCTATGAGCTGAATCGAGAGAAAGTCATCGTAGGCAATAGTCAGGGCGTGGTGTTTATTGGGCCCCTTAAGCCTGGTGAATACCCGTTTTTTGGAGAGTTTAATCTTAAAACGGCGTTGGGCAAGATCATTGCAAAATAAAACCGACATAAAGGTAAGTTAAAGATGACTGATGCTGTAGTCATAGTGCTGCGCGAAGTATTGGAGGCCATGCTGCTCATCTGCATGTTGATGGCGTCCTCTAGGGCGATGGGAGTGCGTGCAAGGTGGGTTGTCATTGGGCTTGTGTTGGGTTGCTTGGGTGCAAGTCTTTATGGTTTGAATCTTGAGTGGATATCGATGAGCTTCGATGGCTTCGGTCAAGAGCTGGTCAATTCGGGCTTGTTGATTCTGATTGCACTGATGTTGGCGGCCCATAACTTTCTGGCTGTACAGCGAATCGTGGATAACACAATAAAAACTCCATTGGTGATATTGCTATTGATTTGTATTGGTACTGTGAGCATGGCCGTCTCTCGCGAAGGCGCGGAGATCTATCTCTACCTTTATGCTTATGGAGTCCTAGCGGACAATATGAGTGCTGTGTTCTCAGGAGGGGCTATTGGCGTGGGGATCGGTTTAAGCCTAGGCACTTTCTTCTACTATGCCTTGAGTGCGTTAGATCAACGACAAAGGCTGATCAGTTGCTGCATCCTTAGTCTAGTATTAGCCGCGGGAATGATGGCGCAAGCGGCTTTGTATCTGGCCCAAGCGGATATTCTACCCTCACAGTTTACACTTTGGGATACCAGTAATATTGTGGCCGAGTCTTCTTTAATCGGAGAGTTGCTGCATGCTGCGCTAGGATATGAGGCTAGTCCAACCTTGTCCCAAGCCCTCATGTATTCGGGTTCGTTTGTGGTTTCATTTGCAGTAATGATTCTGGCCTGGTGGCTCGCAAAACAACGTCTACTGTCAAGGAAGGCTTAATGTCGAACAATGCCGCTCTTGGGTTATTGACGCTATGGGCTCTTTTATTGAGTGCCCCATCAATCGCCGATAATCCTTTGCACCATAATGGCGTCTCCAGAGTGAACGATCCCTATGTGCAAGCATTAGAGAAAGAGATCGAGTTACGCACGTTTTATCAGCGCGATAGTGATAAGCAAGAAAACGGTTTGCTCAGGCAAAGTATTACCTATGGCTTTGCGCTGAATGATCGGGTGTTCGCTGAGGCATACATCAAAGGGGTGCGCCTGCCCGGTCAATCTTTCGAGCTGGAAGCCTATGAGTTAGAGGCCAAAATTCAACTGACCGAACAAGGTGAGTACAGTGCGGATTGGGGTTTGCTCGTTGAATATGAGCGTGAAATCAGCGAGAGCGTTGCCGAAGTCGCGGCGGTATTGCTCACCAGCAAGCAATGGGGCAATTGGATTGCTACCTTAAACCTTGGTATTGAGTACGAGTTTGGATCAAACATAGAAAATGAGTTTGACCGATTTGCCTCGATGCAGTGGCGCTATCGCTTTAAAGAAACCTTAGAGCCAGGAATTGAGTTATACGCGGATGAGTTTACTCGTGGGATTGGTCCTGTGCTGACAGGTCTGATTCGCGGGAAGAATAAGCAGAAATGGTATTGGGAGGCTGGCGTGATTGCGCCGCTGAACGATACAACTCCAGACAGTACATTCCGGCTTTTGTTGGAGTTTGAGTTTTAATGGCCTAATTTAATATTGGCTTAAGTAAGTGTTTCTATGATGTGACAAAAGAATGACTTTGTTATTTCAGGAGATTCTTGCTCAATGCCCAAGGCTATCGCGTTCCGCACATTAGTATTTAGTTTTTGTGTTGTTTTCCTCACGACCCTGTGGCTCGCGTGGCAGCCTGTGATGGGCGTGCCTGCCGACTTGTTCTTGCTGATCGCAGCCTTTGTGCAGGCGATGATATTAACCAGCCCTCTGTTAGTTCTCTATGGCCTCGAGCAGTCCCTTCGGCAACGCGGCTATAAAACCTTCTACCTGCAAGTTCTCATGTATGTTGTCTGCGTCGCCATCGTTATTTTCATGGTCGCCAATTACAAACTGCGCGACATGTATGGCTTCTATTTCAACTTCTTCGTTTTTAATCTGTTAGTAACACCCGGTGGTATTGAGGCCATGGGGGCGTCAGCCTCTACAAATGAAACCATAGGCGTAGCGGTTGTAGTCATAGCAATTGTTATTGGCTTGTTATTGCGAATCATTCCGTTCGAACGGTTTTACCCAAGTTTTTTACGTAAACGTATGCTGTTAAGCGGATTTGTGCTTTTATTGATCACACAGTCTACTTGGTATGCATTCTCAGAGTTTAATTACAATCGTGTCATCTTGGGTACAGCAGATCGAATTGTATGGTATATCCCTGTTACGGCACGATCATTCTTTGAGAATAGAGGGTTTACAATCAATAGGCCGGACTCTTTAGAGTTTGATTCCTACGAGACAGGTGGGAGTCTTGATTACCCGAGTACGCCAGACCTCAAATTTGAATCACCGTATAACATTGTTTGGTTGGTGTCTGAATCGCTTCGTGCGGATATGCTTGATCCAGAAATAATGCCTAATACATGGCGCTTTTCTCAGCATGCCCAACGCTTCACTGAGCATTATAGTGGAGGCAATGGAACGAGGATGGGAATGTTTGCACAATTCTATGGTCTATATGGTCAGTATTGGTTTGATTTTTTGTATGCACATAGATCACCACTGTTGGTAGATCTCATTAAAAAGAATAATTATTCAATGATGGCATATACCAGTTCACGGTTCTCCTATCCGGAGTTCGATAAAACTATTTTCGCAGGGTTAAAGGATTCTCAATTGCAATCCTATACCGAAGGCGAGGGATGGGAGCGAGATCGTAAGAATGTGACTGACATGCTTGAGAACATGAAGGCGGCGACATCACCGTTCTTTAGCTTTATGTTTTTTGAGTCAGCCCATGCCAATTATTATTTTCCGCCAGAAAGCATCATACGTGCTGACTATATCGAAGACTTTAATTATTTGACCGTTGATGTTGCTGCACAGATCGAACGTATCCGGAATCGGTATATTAATGCGACTCATCATCTCGATAGTCAGTTGGGGCGAGTATACGACTCTCTAGAGGAGCAAGGCTTGCTCGATAACACGATTGTGGTGGTGACAGGGGATCACGGCGAAGAGTTTATGGAGAACGGACGTTGGGGGCATAACTCTACGTTCAGTCAAGAGCAAATTCGAGTGCCACTGCTAATCCATGTTCCTGGTAGAGCCCCTAGTGCGACCAATGTAATGACGAGTCATCATGACCTACCCGCGACGATTCTTTCGTTATTGGGTGTTGAGCTAGACTCACAAACCTACAGTTTTGGAAGTGATTTATTAAGCCCAGACTTTGATCGCGATTACACGGTGGTTAGTGATTGGCATGGTGATACCTTAGTAACACCCGAAATGAAAATGGTATTTAGTAAAAAAGGCGCTGCCTACGATGAGCTTGCTACTACGTTAGATGATGAGCCCATCGACCTAAGAAAAACAAAAGCCGACTACAGGACCCCATTGGGCCAATTTGCGCGCGAAGTTTCGCGTTTTTATCATTGAGACTCTGCTCATGAACTCGTTAACTGCAACACTGAATAGAATAAAAACGAATGATCTGAATATACTAGGCGATAACCTAGTCACACAATTAACGACGGCTGGTCTCGCAGGTTTCGACCAGTTATGGGATTTGCCACATGAGTTTGTGGAGCCTCCGAACATTCGACGCAATGGCTGGAGCGGAGTGTCCATCGTGCGCTTACAACAGCGCGATGGCGAGTTTCGAAGTTATTATCTCAAGAGACAAGAGAACCAAGCCCGTTATTCACTGCGCTACTTAAGCGGTGCACCTACGTTTCAGTTTGAAGCGGACGCACTGCAATTGGCGATGCAAAAAAAGTGGCCTTGCGTAGAGTTGGGGGCTTTCGGTACGCGCACTCATCCCTCTAAAGGGGCGTCTCAAGCAATTCTACTGACTCCTAAAATTGAGTGGCCTTGTCTTGAGTCTTATTCCCAGAGTATTAGCCACTGGAACGATTATTTGCCGCAGTTACGGCTAGTGGGTGAACAAATGCTCTCGATGCACCAAAGTGGTTGGCAACACGGTGCGTTTTTCCCGATCCACATATTTATCGAACTATCCACTGGCAAGATTTGCCTGATTGACTTGGAAAGGGCGCGTAAAAGGTTCACTCCGCTGCGCGCCGCCGTGTCGGATTTCACGCAATTTTTTAAACGCTGTGATTGGTTGCCCGATGATGCCGTCAGCGCATTATTGGCTGCTCATACAGAATTGATGCCGCAACTCATCGTTAAACTCAGTCGCCGTTTCCCTAATCGAATTAATCTTAAATAGAGTGGAGTTTCCAAAATGGTAGAACAGATTAGCTATGCCCGTGTGAAATCAGATCCGCTCTCAGCCAAGACCTATAGCCATCGCAAGCAGGATAAACATGACCAAGAGATGGGCATGCTGGCTAAGGCGTTTGCGAAAATCCCCGATATCAATACAGTCTTGGATGCACCATGCGGAGTAGGCAGGGCGAGTATTTGGCTGGCTGAGCAGGGGCGTACAGTCACTGGTATCGATTTGGGCAAAGCCGCCTTAACGCTGGCCGGAGAGTTGGCAGCAGAGGCGGGTGTGAGCGTTGATTTTGCAAGCCATGATATTTTTGATTTGCCCTATACCGACCAGCAATACGATGCCACCTTGTGCTTCCGGCTTTTACATCACTTCGAAAGTGAAGTCTTGCGAGCACGGTTAATCGCCGAAATGTGTCGCGTTAGCGGGCGTTATGTCGTTATGTCACGAATTTCCCCGTACTCCGTGACCTCCCTGCGTCGACGCTTGCGTTTCAGCCTCTTTGGCAAGCCCATAAAGCAGTACCCAGTGACTGCCGGGCAATTGCATGCGGAGTTTGCGAAACACGGCTTTCGCCCGGTTAGCCAGTTTGGTGGTTCGGAAATCTTGCACTCTCTGCAGCTGCATGTGTACATGCGCGGTTGACATCTGTATAATCGCGTTTTTGTTGATATGTGGAAATCTTATGTTGCGCATTGCTGAAGAAGCTTTGACATTCGATGATGTCCTCCTCGTTCCTGCACACTCCACCGTGCTCCCAAAGACGGTTAGTCTCAAGACTGAGTTAACCTCGTCTATCTCCTTGAATATCCCTTTGATATCGTCTGCTATGGACACCGTGACAGAGGCTCGCCTCGCTATCGCGATGGCCCAAGAAGGCGGTTTAGGCGTTATTCATAAGAGCATGAGCATCGAGCAGCAGGCTCGTGAAGTTCGAATGGTGAAGAAGTACGAAAGTGGGGTTGTTAAAGACCCTATAACCATCGCCCCTACAGCCACAATACGCGAGCTTATTGCCTTGATGCGTGAAAACGACATCTCTGGTATGCCTATTGTAGAAGGCAGTAATCTTGTCGGTATCGTGACAAGCCGAGACGTACGTTTCGAGACGAACTACGATTCCGCAGTTTCTTCCATCATGACGCCGAAAAAGTCGTTAGTGACGGTTAAGGAAAACGCTTCTAATAAAGAGGTGAAAGACCTCCTGCACAAGCATCGCATTGAGAAGATTCTCGTCGTTAACGACGCCTTCGAGTTGCGCGGGCTCGTGACATTGAAAGATATTCGTAAATCTGAAGACTACCCCAATGCCTGTAAGGACCAATTTGGTCGCTTGCGTGTGGCTGCGGCTGTGGGCACTGGGGCTGATACCCCTGATCGTGTCGCGGCAATAGTAGAGGCAGGAGTAGATGTCATTGTGGTCGATACCGCTCATGGTCACTCTCAGGGTGTCATTGATCGGGTACGCCAAATCAAAGGCTTATATCCACAGATTGCAGTAGTGGGTGGCAACATCGCTACAGCCGAGGCTGCCAAGGATCTTGCCGATGCTGGCGCCGATGCAGTTAAAGTCGGTATTGGCCCCGGGTCAATCTGTACGACTCGCATCGTGACAGGTGTAGGCGTGCCGCAAATCAGTGCTGTTTCTAATGTGGCGGAAGCCCTTAAAGGAACGGGCGTATGTGTCATCTCTGATGGCGGCATTCGTTTCTCGGGTGACATCGCTAAGGTGATAGCCGCCGGTGCACACGTAGTGATGATTGGCAGTTTGCTGGCAGGTACTGAAGAAGCCCCAGGTGAAGTCGAGCTGTTTCAAGGTCGAAGTTACAAGGCCTATCGCGGCATGGGTTCTTTGGGAGCGATGTCTCACAACCAAGGTTCCAGTGATCGCTACTTCCAAGACATCTCCTCAGGGACTGAAAAACTAGTCCCTGAAGGCATAGAAGGGCGAGTGCCGTATAAAGGTCCAATGTCCGCTATCGTGCATCAGCTAATGGGGGGCGTACGCTCTGCCATGGGTTACACGGGCTGCGAAGACATGGAGCAAATGCGCACTAAACCGCAATTCGTCAAGATTACCGCGTCTGGAATGAGCGAGAGTCACGTGCACGATGTCAGTATCACGAAAGAAGCCCCGAACTATCGGATGAGCTGAACCCAATAAGTAGGCATAAAACATCTTGAATATTCATAGCCAGAAAATTCTTATTCTGGATTTCGGATCTCAATACACCCAGCTCATCGCGCGTCGCGTACGTGAGTTGGGTGTGTATTGTGAGATTTGGGATTACCAGTCTACACAAGCAGAAATCGAAGCGTTTGCACCGCAAGGTGTGATTTTCTCCGGCGGTCCTGAAACGGCCACGTTGGAGGACTCGCCTCGTGCTCCTGAGTTTTTACTCAACGGCACACTACCACTATTAGGCATATGTTATGGCATGCAAACCATGGCAGAACAGTTAGGCGGCAAAGTTGAAGCCTCTAGCAAGTCTGAGTTCGGCTATGCCGAAGTGAATGTCTGTAGCCCGACTGCATTATTTGAAGGTATCGAAGATCGAATTACGCCAGAAGGTCTAGCGCAATTAGATGTTTGGATGAGCCATGGTGATAAAGTCGTTAAAGTCCCAGAAGGCTTTAATATTATTGCCGCCACGGGAAGTGCTCCTATTGCCGCTATGTCTAACGAAGCGCGCAAATTTTATGGCATTCAATTTCACCCTGAAGTGACGCACACGGCGCAAGGTTTACGAATTCTTGAACGCTTTGTTTGCGACATTTGTAGTTGTGATGCGCTTTGGACTTCAGCGAATATTATTGAAGATGCTATAGCGAAAGTGCGTGCGCAAGTAGGCACCGATCACGTATTGCTAGGCTTGTCTGGCGGCGTGGATTCATCGGTCGTTGCGGCGCTATTGCATAAAGCAATTGGCGACCAACTAACTTGTGTCTTTGTCGACAACGGCTTACTTCGCTTGAATGAAGGCGAGCAAGTCATGGCGACATTCGCCAAGAATATGGGCGTAAAGGTTATTCGCGTTGATGCTGAAGAGCAGTTCCTCGGCGCGCTTAAAGGCGTTAGTGACCCAGAGTTAAAGCGCAAAGCGATTGGCAACACCTTCATCGAAATCTTCGATGCCGAGGCGAGCAAAATCGACAATGTGCAGTGGTTAGCACAGGGCACTATTTATCCTGATGTGATTGAGTCTGCGGGTTCTAAAACCGGCAAAGCCCACGTTATTAAATCCCATCATAATGTTGGCGGCCTGCCCGAAGACATGAAGTTAGGATTAGTGGAGCCGCTGCGTGAATTGTTCAAAGACGAAGTGCGCAAACTCGGTTTAGAGCTAGGCCTTCCATACGACATGGTGCATCGCCATCCATTCCCAGGCCCAGGCCTTGGTGTGCGAATTCTTGGTGAAGTGAAAAAAGAGTATTGCGATATTTTGCGTAGGGCCGATGCAATCTTCATCGAAGAGCTGCATAACTCGGGCTACTACCATAAAACGAGCCAAGCCTTTGCCGTATTCCTACCAGTTCGCTCGGTAGGAGTAGTGGGTGATGCGCGACGTTACTCTTGGGTGATCACGATCCGTGCGGTAGAGACTATCGATTTCATGACGGCACGTTGGGCGCACTTGCCTTATGAGCTGCTTGAGACGGTCAGCAATCGCATCATCAATGAGATCGCCGATGTATCCCGCGTGGCTTATGACATCTCGTCCAAGCCGCCTGCCACTATTGAGTGGGAATAGTCGGTCAGTTGATTGAAGTGCAGGTGCGCATGTTATTGCATGTCACTTGCACTTTCTGACTCTAGTAATCCGATTTTCCGAAACCATATTTCCAACGGAAATGTCACTAATGGCGGAATAGCGGCAAGCAATGCCAGCAAAGTCGCCCACCAAGGCCATTTCAAACGTACCCCTGCAATAAGCGCCGTGACGGCATAAGCGAGAAACGCGAATCCGTGTACTCTGCCGAATAACCAAACCCCAAGCTCAGTGACCTCCAATACATGTTTTAGATACATGCCAATGAGTAGTCCTGCCCAAGTAAATGCCTCAAACCGGGCAATGATCGTGAAAACTGTAGCAATCTGCATGGGGTAATTTCTTCTTAAATAAGAGTGTATGAACGCGAGGAGCTAGCCTCCTTGGTTTTGCTGATGGCATGTTAATCGCTAGGGCTGCACTAGGCAAACCACTGCTACGTGGATGGCAAAGTGAGTAGGGAAAATAAGACCTTTCTGTGCCTATGATTCCTTTTCGAATAGTAGTAGTTTTCGCGTATGTAGTTTTACAAGATAAATGATCTATAGGGAATCGTCATGACCACGTTTAGTCGCCGCAGTTTAGTCAAAGCTCTCGTCCTAGGGGGCATGACCACCGCTCTCGCCCCAATGGCAAGATTTGCCAGTGCGCAAGCCATGGAGCGCCCGATGCCGACAGGCAAACTGTCTGCTAGTTTTGTAATGCACAATGATCAGCCTTGGGCTTTGGAGACATTGCGCTCTGCCTTTGGTATTGGGCCGATCACGCCTCAGTCGGCTTTTTTCGTGCGTAATAATCTGCCTACGCCTGATGAGTCTATCGTCGCAAATGCGGATGCATGGAGTATCGAAGTGGTCGGTGCGCAGCGCAGTGGTTCAATTACACTAGAAGAGCTTAAGGGGCTGCCAGTGCATGTTGAGGCAGCGGTATTGCAATGCTCTGGTAATGGTCGAGCGTACTTCCCTCACAACCCATCAGGCTCGCAGTGGGCGACAGGGGCTGCAGGTTGCGCCTTATGGACTGGGGTTCGAGTCAGTGATGTGATTGCACATTTTGGTGGACCTAGTGATGGTAAACCTTTCCTCACGGCCACGGGTGCTGAAACCCTGCCCGAGGGCGTAGACCCTTCTCAAGTTGTAGTCGAGCGATCCGTGGCCGTGGATAAAGGATTGAATGACTGCTTATTAGTATGGGAGATGAACGGGGCGGCGTTGCCCTTGGTTCATGGTGGCCCCGTGCGACTCCTCGTGCCGGGTTATTACGGTGTTAACAATGTGAAGTGGGTCAAACGTATCGGGCTGACAGAGGTCGAAACTGGCGCGTCAATTCAAGCCTCAAGCTATCGCTTCCGCGACATCGGCGAATCGGGAAGTCCTGCGCACCCATCCATGTACCGTATGACAGTGAAATCTTGGCTCAATGGCCCTGGCGCTGATGGGGCATCGATCGTCCCCGGTCCGAATACATTGCACGGTGTTGCGTTCTCAGGTGAGCGTGGTATCGAAAAAGTAGAGATTTCCGCTGACGGTGGGCAAAGCTGGCGCGAAGCCCAGTTGGTTGGTCCTGATCTGGGGCCTAATGCATGGCGCAGTTTTGTGATGCCTGTGGATCTAAGCTTGGGCAAACACCGGTTTGTTTCCCGTGCCACTGATCGATCCGGAGACACTCAACCTCAGGAAGCAATTCCCAACCACCGTGGCTATGGCCACAATGGTTGGAATGACCCTGCCTTAGAAATTGAAGTAGTGGCGAGCCATCCGGCTAGCACTAATGTGGCAATGGCGGCGGCGCCAGCTGCGGCGGGAGTGCAGGGGGCCAGAGCAATGGCATTGTCGCCATTGGCTGCTCAGGGGCGTGACATCTTTATGGGCAAAGCTCAGCCTAATTGCACCGTGTGTCACACGCTCTCGGATGCGGGCAGTGCTGGCGCGATCGGGCCTAATCTCAATACGCTACAACCCACGGTGGAGCAGGTGTTTGCTGCCGTAAATCAAGGCGTTGGGGCAATGCCAGCGTACTCTGCTCAGCTCAGTCAGGCTGAAATGCGCGCCCTTGCGGCGTATGTCGCGGAAGCGGCCGCAGGCTAAGGCGCCCTTTATATGGTTGACACTGTCATCTAACTACCTATATAGTTGACAGTGTCAATCATGTGAGTCGCCGCGTATGTCAAATTTATCATTGAGTGAAGCCATGCATCAGCTGATGCATGCGTATAAGTATTTATTGCGTGAAGGAATTCGAAAACAGCAAATTACCCTGCCTGTTACCCACATACGTGTCTTAAAAGGCATTTGTCGGAACCCTGAAGCAACCGCACAGTCAATCGCTCAACGCATGCAGCGAGACAAGGCGCAGATCACGCGCGCACTAAATGACCTACTAGCCGCTAATTTAATCTTTAAAGAAAATAACCCCCTAGATCGTCGAAGCCAGTTATTAAGGCCGAGCCCACGCGGCAAAGAAATCATGATTCAGATCGATAGGGCGGAGGAAGAAGCGGTTAAGCAACTCACCAGTGAACTGTCAGCGGAAGATCTCGCGTTTTTCCTGCGTGTCAGTAAAACCATGATTGACAGTATTGAACAGAACTCTTCAATGAATAAGAGGACAAACTAAAATGGCTAAACCAGCTCCTATGAATTTGGATGTGATTCGTTCTGAATACCTTACGCCGAATATGCTCCGCGTTACTCTAGGTGGTTCAGAGTTAAAAAATTTCCCAGATGATCAAGAAAGCGCCTATGTAAAATTACTCTTCCCACAGCTTGGTGAGCCCCGTCCATTAATGCGAACTTATACTGTGAGTCAGCAACGTAGTGATGAAATAGCGATCGATTTCGCATTACATGGTGCGCAAGGGCCCGCATCAATGTGGGCCCAAAACGCGCGAGCGGGTGATCAAATTTCACTGGCGGGGCCGGGTCCGAAAAAATTGATTAACCTAGATGCAGATTGGTTTTTGTTTGCTGGTGATATGACCGCGTTACCCTCAATTGCTGTTAATTTGAAGCAATTGCCCAGTGATGCATTAGGTTATGTAGTGATA
This sequence comes from Gammaproteobacteria bacterium, assembly GCA_051252515.1. Lineage (GTDB taxonomy): Bacteria > Pseudomonadota > Gammaproteobacteria > Pseudomonadales > Pseudohongiellaceae > UBA5078. The sequence goes on along the minus strand of JBPOFS010000004.1, from coordinate 38,042 downwards.
GAGGTGGTGAGCGAAGCAGATATTCAGTCACTCACGGCTCCTGAGAATATTGAAATACATTGGGTGATTAATACTCGCGCTACTACACATAAACAGCCAATTCTGGAGCGCATAAAACAACTGTCGTGGTTGCCTGGGGAGGCAGCTATGTGGGCCGCTTGTGAATTTCAGTGTATGCGAGAGCTAAGGGCCTATTTTAAACAAGAGCGTCAGCTGCCAAAGAGCCATCTTTATATTTCAAGTTACTGGAAATCAGGTAATACTGAAGATCAGCATAAAGTAGCGAAACAGGCAGACGCGCAAGCCGCGTAATAGGTTTCGATAGGAGCTTATAAATGAAAAATTTACCCAGTGATGTTGTTCCCTATAAAAAAACGCCCGAGTTCGATGAGTCGAGTGTGCCCGCAGGTTTATTGCGTGAACATCAAACCAAAGAATCAGTCTGGGGAAAGATTGTCGTGCTCGAAGGTCAGCTGCGCTATACGATCAACGAGCCTGAGGTCGAAGTCATTGTTCTCGATCCAAACTGCTTTGGCGTCGTAGAACCAACCGTTCGCCATGAGGTCAAACCTCTAGGCAAGGTCCGTTTTTATGTAGAGTTTCATCGTTAGTAGAAACTCTTGAGTTTGGTGCGGGTATTGTCCTGTAATTTTGTTAAGATTTGAGCTCTCGATTCATTCACGTTTCCTATAAAGGAGGAGATATGTCCGTAAGAATCAATGATGTTGCCCCTGATTTCACAGCCGATTCCACAGCAGGCGAGATTAAACTGCATGACTGGATAGGTGATAGTTATGCGATTATTTTTTCGCATCCAAAAGACTTCACTCCCGTGTGTACTACCGAGTTTGGCGCCGTGGCGCAGCTTTCGGGTGAGTTTAAAAAACGTAACACCAAGGTGATTGGTGTGTCTGTTGACAGTGTTGAAGAGCATAAGAAGTGGAAGCGAGATATCGAAGCGTTTTCTGGAAGCCCTGCAGATTTTCCTATCATTGATGACACGTCTTTAACCGTGTCCAAGCTCTACGATATGTTGCCTGCTGACGCTTACTTGCCTGATGGTCGCACACCTGCTCACAGCGCTACAGTGCGCACCGTGTTCATCGTAGGGCCAGATAAAAAAATCCGCCTAACAATGTCATACCCAATGGCCGTTGGACGTAATTTTGCTGAAATTCTGCGAGCATTAGAGGCGATACAAGCTACGGATGGTCAGCCTATTGCCACGCCTGCCAACTGGGTGCCAGGGCAAGATGTCATTGTGGCGTTGAGTGTCAGTGATGAGGCCGCTATTGAAAAATTTGGCCCACTTGATATTAAGTTGCCTTATTTGCGTTTCGCTAAAGCCCCTTAATTTGGAATAAAAGAAAAGGGCAGACAAAATCTGTCTGCCCTACATGGAGCGAATTCCTAGACCTGTATACGCTTGAAAGCTCCTAATCTGCTTTATACCTCTCCCTTTATCTCGTCACGACCATCACGATCAAAAACAGTAGTCCTGAAAACACCGACGTGAACACAATGCCTCCAACTATAAAAGGCATTGGGCTTTTTGAACTGAAGGCTCGCTCGCGCTCTTGTCTAGATTGAACGCCTAACCCCGCAGCTAAAATATTCTGCACTATTTGGAAAAAATTCAGGACCTTTGGTGGCTGCTTCTCTGGTGTTTTCATTGGCTTACTCCCCTTGGTCGATGTGATAGCGACAAAGCAATGGTAAAGCGCTAGCGAAGGAATAAACAGTTGCAGTTTGGTGAATAAAAACCGGATCAGATGGTTTGAGTGTGTTGCTTGGCGGTGACGTCTAGAGCGTGGGTAATTGCCCCAAGAGTTTCGATAGCGGCTTCGATTTGAGGTGACCATTCGCAGCCGTAGTTAATGCGTATGCAGTGACGGAAGCGCTGTGTTGCAGAAAAAATGGGGCCGGGAGCAATGCTTATTTTTGCCTCTAGGGCTTTTTGGAAGAGAAGCAAAGAGTCGATGTTCTCAGAAAGTTCCAGCCATAAGAAGTAACCTCCATCGGGCTGTGAAACCACAGTTCCTTGGGGGAAATAGCGTTCGATGGCATCGCGCATTTGATTCTGTTGCACTTCTAGCTGGTGTCGCAGTTTTCGTAAGTGGCGATCGAAACCACCGAACTGCAAATAGTCGGCAATGGCCAGTTGCGCAGGAACAGAAGGGGACAGCGTTGTCATTAATTTGAGCCTTTCCACCTTTTGCGTAAAGCGTCCCGCGCAAGTCCACCCTACGCGATAGCCAGGGGCGAGGTTTTTTGAGAAGGAGCTGCAATGCATTACATAGCCTTCGCGATCATAGGCTTTAGCGGGCTTCGGCGCTCGCCGGGCAAAATAGAGTTCGTTATAGACATCATCCTCTAGCAATGGAATTTTATGCTCGGTCAGCAAGTTAACCAGAGTCTGCTTTTTCTCATCGCTCAGCGTGGCTCCGGTAGGGTTTTGAAAATTGCTCATCATCCAGCACGCCTTAATGGGATATTTTTCAATCGCCGACGCGAGGGTCTCTAGGTCAATCCCTTCGCCAGAAATCACAGGGATTTCGACGGCCTTCAGCTGCAGGCGCTCTAAGGCTTGCAAGCTAGCATAGAAGGCTGGGGCTTCAACGGCGACATAGTCACCAGGTTGTGTGACAGCTTGTAAGCATAAATTTAAAGCTTCGAGTGCCCCGCCGGTAATGACGATTTCATCGATAGGCACTTGTACATCGGCAATGGCATAGCGTTGTACGATTTGTCGACGTAACTCAAGGCTCCCTGCGGGTAGGTGAGCGGTGACCGCACGCATATCCATCGATCGAGTGGTTTTCGTTAATGATTTCGCCAATCTATTCATGGGAAATAGCGTAGGGCTAGGAAATGCAGAGCCCAGCGGCATGATTTCAGGGTCGCTGACCAAGCCCAGTACTGAAAACACCAATTCGCTAACATCTACTTGCGTGGGCGTAATTGAGCGCGATGTTCTTTTATATTGAGAGTTAGGCGATTTGCTAGGCTTGCACACAAAGTAGCCTGAGCGCGGCTTGGCTCTAATCAATCCACGGTTTTCAAGTAGGTAATAGGCTTGGTAGACAGTGGAGGGGCTCACTCGGTAGGTATTGCTGGCTTGTCGTACCGATGGCACTCGTTCGCCCACTCTCAGGACTTCGGTATTGATGAGATCTGCGATGTCATGAGCCAGTTGTTCATAACGTTTCATGATAAATGCCTAATTGAGTGAGACCGTCGTGCTAACTGTAAGCGTTTTGCGTCAAAGGGCGGCCATTCTAGCGCGCAATCTTCAGTGTTTGCATGGGCACAGGCGAGTATTCAAGGCCTTAAGGCGTCTGTAAAGCGCTCGTGAAAGCTTCTTGGTCGGTAAACACTGGCTTGGTATTGCTAAAAAAAACAGATAGATATGAGGGAATGCTTGACAGAATTCTATGAAAATCAATAGAATCGGCGTCACGCTCTATTCGCACTGTGCGCGCGAGGCTGAATATACGATGTTATTTTATCGCAGCGCACAGGTCAGATAACAAAAAATAGCTCATTGTAGGATGGTCGACATGCCAAAAATCGCCCTTGCGTCCCTGATTACTGCCATTTTGTTCTCTGTAGGACAAGTTCAAGCACAGACGCTAAAAGGTTCGCGCTCTTCAATGGAGCGACAGTATCAAGTCGCGGTGCAAAATGGCTACGGCTTTGCACAGACTGCGAAACTAGTGGATCAATTTGTTGGTGCAGGTGACTTGGTCCTAGTCACTAAGAATCGCTTTTTTGATCTTCACGATGTCTCTTTTCCCTATGCTCGTCCTCCTGTAAAGAATTTCATTGAACAAATCAGCGCCCAGTATTTTGCTAACTGCGGTGAAAAACTGACAGTTACAAGCCTCACTCGCCCGATCAACAAACAGCCTCAAAACGCCGCCAGCGATTCTGTGCATCCAACGGGAATGGCAGTCGATTTACGCATTCCGCAGGTGGGCAAGTGCCGCGCATGGTTAGAGCGCACGTTGTTGTCCTTGGAAGCGGCCGATGTATTAGATGTCACGCGTGAGCGTCGACCTCCGCATTACCATGTCGCAGTATTTCCAGAAGTCGTGCATCAGTTTGCCGATGCCGGCACGACGAGTGAGCACGAGTATGTTGTGCGTCGAGGCGACTCCCTGTCACGAATCTCTTCTATTACTGGCGTATCGGTCTCACAGCTTAGAGCAAGCAACGGGCTGCGTGGTGACATGATCATTGCTGGGCAAAAACTGCAAATCCCCGCCACTAACAGTAATCCTGTAAACACTTCTCGCAGCAATGAAGTCGCCTCGTATGCTGAACTCAGTCATCGAGTCCGTCGCGGTGATACCCTTTGGCGTCTTGCCAAGCGTTATGGCACTACGGTCGCAGCGATTACTAAAGCGAATGATCTTGCAGGTGATGCCCTTCAAATTGGCCAAGTATTGAAAGTCACGACTAACCGTAGCTCTCTCTAATTCACGTTTGAGCCGACCCATGCATGAAGCGCAATCTGACGAATATTGGATGGAGCAAGCGCTGCTTCTTGCGCAGTCGGCGGCAGATGTTGGTGAGGTGCCTGTAGGCGCCATCGTTGTTTCGGCTGCCGGTGAAATGCTTGGTAGCGGCTTCAATCAACCTATACGCACACACGACCCTTCCGCGCACGCCGAGATCATGGCGCTTCGCAATGCCTCACAAGCAATGTCTAATTACCGTCTTCCCGGCTGTGTACTCTATGTAACGATTGAACCTTGCACCATGTGTGTGGGGGCTATTGTGCATTCAAGGGTCGCTCGGGTTGTTTACGGGGCTTCTGAACCTCGTTTTGGTGCCATTGAAAGTAGTCGTCGCTTATTAGATGAAGGGGCGTTCAATCATCGCGTTGAGTACTTGGGAGGAGTGGCGTCCCAACAATGTGGGGATTTAATGCGCGATTTCTTCAAAGGGCGTAGAAGTACAGGGCAAAAAGGAACTAAGGGTTGAGTTTAGGCTCTAATCTGAGTACCGTTGTTAGATACCTTTCAAGACGAATAATCAATGACGAACACTTTTCCAATTAGACGAGAACGCCGTGTATTTCGCCATTGCGCAAAGCTATGGGGTGTTGTGCTGTGCAGCTTTTTGTTGAGTGCTTGTGCGATTATTGATGTCCCCTACCGCGCTTATGACGGGGCCGAGCTACCACTTTCTCAATTGGCCTTAGTCAAAGGAGACTTTTACTACCGCAAAGACTGGCTCAACAGTTACGTCGATGCCGTGCGCTTTCAGCGCGTTGATGATCATCCGATTGAAAATAGCCGTGCATGGGGGGAGGTAGTGATGCAGCCTGGGCTGCGTGAACTAGAGGTTTATTACTCATGGGATATGGGAGCGCGTATCGGTCTTGCACCCGCTCTGGCCAATTATGCCTCTAGTCGTGACACCGTTAGTCGTACCCTGCAGTTCCGAGTAGAGCCAGGAAAAATCTATTCAGTTAAAGCCGAGCCCGTGTTCAGCGGCAACCCCGGCGACATCGCGTCTTTAGATTATGTTGATTTCTGGGTAGAGGACAGCGACGGCCAAGTAGTGCTTACACGCGAAGAAGGCCGGTTTCAATCCGATCAATAAAGCAAGCCTGAGCAAATTAAGCCTGACTTTTTAACCTTGTTTCGCGTATCATTCTCAGCCTTGCGAATCCACCGTTAACTCTACTCAAGGCCTTTGTTTACGATGCTAGTACTGCCCGGTGTGTCGGCACTTTCTGCCTTCAAAAATGCCAAACTTCTCGCCACTATCCAGTCACGACTCCCTAAGGTACGCGCGCTAAACGCCCGCTTTATTCATTTCGCTGATTGCGATGTGACCTTAGAGCCAGATGAGCTGGATCTCATAAACGCTCTGCTTGATTACGGTTCGACTAGCCAGTCGGCAGTTGATACCAGCGCACTTGATGCTCAGCTTCGTGTAGTTGTTCCGCGCCCCGGCACTATTTCGCCATGGTCGAGCAAAGCTAGCGATATTGTGCACAACTGTGGGCTTAGCAAAATTCGGCGAATCGAACGCGGAATTGCTTATCGGGTCGAAGCAGAACAGCGCCTCGATATGACTGAGATCGCTTTGCTTGATACTCTGCTTCACGATCGCATGACACAAGCAGTGCTGCCTGATTTTGACGCGGCAATGAGCTTGTTTGAGCGCGCACAACCTCGACCACTTCAGAACGTCGATATTCTAGGCCGTGGCGAAGTCGCGTTGAGCGAGGCGAACTCTCAGATGGGCTTAGCATTAGCCCCAGATGAAATCGAATACCTTTACGAAAGCTTCAATCATCTGAATCGTAATCCTAACGATGTCGAGCTGATGATGTTTGCGCAAGCCAACTCCGAACACTGCCGACATAAAATATTCAACGCCAGTTGGACTCTAGACGGGCAAGATCAAGATATCTCCCTTTTCGGCATGATCCGTAATACTCATGCGCTAGCCCCTGACAATGTACTGTCTGCGTATAAAGACAATGCAGCAGTGATGACGGGCAGCGTAGGCGGGCGATTCTTCCCGGACCCTGCAACTAAGCAATATGGCTACACCCAAGAGCCTATTCATATCCTGATGAAAGTGGAAACCCATAATCATCCAACGGCGATTGCGCCGTTCCCAGGAGCGGCAACAGGCAGTGGCGGCGAGATCAGAGACGAAGGTGCCACAGGGCGCGGCTCTAAACCCAAAGCTGGGCTTTCTGGATTCAGTGTTTCTAATCTGCGTATTCCGGCATTGGCGCAACCATGGGAAGAGGAAGACTTCGGTCGCCCGGACCATATTGCTTCCGCTTTGGATATTATGATTGAAGGTCCAATAGGGGCCGCTGCATTCAATAATGAATTTGGTCGACCGAATCTTTGCGGATATTTCCGCACCTATGAAGAGCGCATCGACAGTGGTAATGGCGACGAAGTTCGCGGATATCACAAGCCCATCATGATCGCCGGTGGTATCGGTAATATACGTGAGTCCCATGTCGAAAAAGGTGAGATTCCAGTCGGCGCTCAACTGATCGTGCTTGGCGGCCCAGCGATGTTGATCGGACTTGGCGGCGGTGCTGCCTCTTCTATGGCGGCAGGTTCTAGCAATACAGATTTGGATTTTGCTTCGGTTCAGCGCGACAACCCAGAGATGGAACGCCGGTGCCAGGAAGTGATCGATCAGTGTTGGCAGTTAGGGGATAACAACCCTATCGTCTTTATCCATGATGTGGGTGCGGGCGGCCTCTCCAATGCCTTGCCAGAGTTAGTGAAAGACGGCGGGCGCGGTGGACGTTTTTCATTGCGCGATATCCTCAGTGCCGAACCGCAAATGTCGCCATTAGAGATTTGGTGCAACGAGGCGCAAGAGCGTTATGTCTTGGCCGTGAATCGCGAAGATCTGCCTGAGTTTAAGGCCATGTGTCTGCGCGAACGCTGCCCGTTTGCAGTAGTTGGCGAAACTACAAAAGAAGATCATATTGAAATGCTCGATACGCATTTTAATAATAAGCCTATCGACCTTCCAATGAGTATTTTGTTCGGCAAGCCTCCGCGCATGCACCGTGATGTGCGCAGCGTGACAGCCAACCCTATTGAGTTGGAGACTGAGCAGATTGCGCTGGATGAGGCGATAGATCGCGTCATGAGCCTTCCTGCTGTGGCGAGTAAGAGTTTCTTGATTACGATTGCTGACCGCTCTATCACAGGGATGGTGACTCGAGATCAAATGGTAGGCCCTTGGCAAGTTCCGGTTGCGGACGCCGCTGTGACGGCCTCGGCTTTACAAGGCTATACAGGCGAAGCGATGGCGATGGGCGAACGTACACCCGTTGCGTTGCTCGATGCTCCAGCCTCTGCTCGTATGGCTATTGCAGAGTCTGTGACGAATATTGCTAGCGCCACTATTAGTTCGATTAGTGATATTAAATTATCGGCTAACTGGATGGTTGCTGCAGGGCACCCAGGTGAAGACGTTAAATTATACGAAGCGGTGAAGGCCGTGGGTATGGAACTTTGTCCAGCGCTAGGAATTTGTGTGCCGGTTGGTAAAGATTCCATGTCGATGAAAATGGTATGGGACGATGCGCAAGGGCGCAAGAGTGTGACCTCTCCGATGTCATTGGTCATTACCTCCTTTGCCCCGGTCACTGATGTCCGCACTACGGTAACCCCGCAGCTGCAGACAGACGAAGGTGATACGGATCTATTGCTTATCGACCTTGGTCATGGCCAAGACCGTATTGGCGGTTCTGCTTTAGCGCAAGTGTATCGAGAGCTCGGATGCACGCCTCCTGATGTGGATAGTGCGGAAGAATTGAAAAGTTTCTTTGCTTTGATACAAGGCCTTAATAAAGAAGGCCTGTTATTGGCCTACCATGATCGATCCGACGGCGGTGTGTTTGCGACACTTACTGAGATGGCGTTTAGTGGCCATACCGGTATCGATATTCAGCTAGCTGAACTATTAGGCATGGATGATAAAGACCCGGTTCGCGTATTGTTTAGTGAAGAGGTTGGGGCTGTCATTCAAGTGCGCCGTGAACAAATGAACTCGGTTCTGCAAATGGTGGAACAACACGGGTTGTCCGCTTGTACGCGTCAAATCGGCACGCTTAATCAGCGTGACGAAGTGCGGGTACTTAACGGTGGCAAATTGTTGTTTGAAACGACTCGAGTAGAACTGCAAAGAAAATGGAGTGAGACGAGTTATCACATACAGTCTTTACGTGATAATTCTGATTGCGCCCAGTCTGAGTTCGACACACTGCTTGATGATAAAGATCCAGGACTCAATGTTGAGCTGAGCTTTGATCTTAATGAAGACATTTGCGCCCCTTTCATTAACGTTGGGGCAAAACCTCGCGTTGCGGTTCTAAGAGAGCAGGGTGTCAACGGTCACGTCGAAATGGCGGCCGCATTCGATAAAGCTAATTTTGAAGCCATCGATGTGCACATGACTGACCTATTGTCTGGCCGTGTGTCTCTCGATAAGTTTAATGCCTTGGTCGCCTGTGGTGGGTTCTCTTATGGGGACGTACTCGGTGCCGGTGGTGGTTGGGCGAAAACGATTTTGCACAATGACAAAATGAGAGCGGCATTTGCGCAGTTTTTTGAGCGTGAATCGACGGTATCGCTTGGTGTTTGTAATGGTTGTCAGATGCTGTCTCTGTTACATGAACTCATCCCAGGTGCCGAGCATTGGCCTCGTTTTGTGCGCAATGAATCGGAACAGTTTGAAGGGCGCACCAGTTTGGTGACGGTCGCGAAAAGTGCCTCCGTGTTCCTTCAGGGAATGGAAGGTTCTCGCTTCCCAATAGCCGTTGCACATGGCGAAGGGCGAGCAGAGTTCCGTTCTGATGTGGATCAAAAACGTGCAATGGAGTCACAGTTATTAGCGCTTAATTACGTTGATAACTACGGGCAAGCCACTGAGCGTTATCCACAGAACCCTAATGGCTCGCCTATGGGGATTGCTGGGATGTGCAGCAGCGATGGTCGTGTGACTATCATGATGCCTCACCCTGAGCGTGTGACCCGTGCGGTACAGAACTCTTACAGCCCCAAAGATTGGCAAGAAGATGCGCCATCGCTGCGGATGTTTAGGAATGCACGGGTGTGGTTAGGCTAAGCCAATGTTCAAACTGTGTTTCTATGTGCCAGAAAGCCATCTCGAAGAAGTGAAACAAGCAGTGTTTGCGGCTGGGGGTGGGCGCATCGGAGACTACGAGCACTGCGCCTGGCAAGTGCTTGGGCAGGGGCAGTTTCGGCCATTGGCAGGCAGTCAGCCGTTTATAGGGTCTCAAGACACCTTAGAGTCGGTGGCCGAATACCGTGTAGAGTTAGTCTGTTCGAAGGAATCTATAGAAGCGGCAGTTGCAGCGCTAAGGCAGGCGCATCCTTATGAGGAGCCTGCCTTAGATGTTGTCCGCTTAGAAGCTTACTAAGGTTCTATCGGTTAAATGAACCTTCATTTCTCCTACGCCTACATTGAGATCCATAGGCAATTGCCCATCGCCATAACCGTAGGTTTGTTCGGAGGTGAACGCACGTTTGCTGACAACGTTATTGGCCCCGTGCAAATATGCACTGCCTACTCCAGAGTTTAGCTCTAAGCGGCCAGCACTGCTGCGAGCCACCGCGATATCTGCCGCACCCACTCCAATATCAAGTTCAAGTTCTGTATCTGCAAAGTCGCCTGTGATTTTCCCTACCCCAAGGCTGATGCTTGTATGTGCGACACTTGGTAGCTCGATCCGCCAATGAATATCAACATGTTTGACATCTTCATCGTTCATGCTGATTTTCAGTTTGTTGCCTCGGGTGGATTGCTCCAACTCTATTTCAGAAACACTTCGTTTGTTCATTATCCAATAACGACGCTTGCCTTCGAGTTCTAGTTCTATTTTGATTTCGTCGCCATCGGTATGCACGATGTCCATCTCGCCAACGCCGCCATCAATCTCCACTTCGCTTATATTGTCTAAGGAATAACTATAATGTTGAATCACATGATTTTCGTCTGCCTGTGCGGTACCGGTCAGAATTGCTGGGCCTAGGAGTAATACGGAGAGATTGAATCGTTTCATTGGGTATGTCCTCATTATTAGTTATTAATGAGATAGCAATCCTTGTGCCAATTATTATTTGCTTGTAAATCAAAGGGGTAGAGGAGGGTGTTTGCTTGTTTGACGTGTTTATTTAGTCAATTTCGCTAGACTTGTGGTGGCTGTCGCTAATTAACTGCGTGCTTAACTGCCGTTCGGGTGAGTAATGTAAGTCGAACATTCGCACTGGGAATAAACCGTTTTTTCTGTCTTTAAAATATTGTTGCAAGGTGGTTTTTACAACGGCAAAGGCTAATTCATCCCAAGGGATTTCATGTTCTTCAAAAAGAGCCACTTCAAGGCTTTCCTCTCCTGCGGAGAATTCCATACTTTGCAGCGTTGTTAAAAAGAAAAAATAAACCTGATTAATATTAGGCAAATTGAAAAGTGTGTAGAGGTGGCAGTCTTGTCCTCGTACGAGTGCACCGGCTTCTTCTTGAGTTTCTCGTATGGCGCCTTCCAACGTGGTTTCGCCGTTTTCCATGAACCCTGCAGGCAGAGTCCACTTTCCTAAACGCGGTTCTATGGCGCGTTTGCACAGCAATACTGCAGAGCCGAAGACGGGAAGGGTGCCGACAATGTTATTGGGATTTTGATAGAACACGACGTTGCACTGTGCGCACCAGAAGCGCAGCTTGTCATCCCCTTGGGGAATCCGCTCTTCAATTGGTCCGGCACAATGCTGGCAGTAGCGCATAATTACTCACTTAATAGGCTTAGAAACAAACAAGCCGCTCAGTCAGTCACTTGAGCGGCTTGGTCCTAGTATGACATTTTTGCCTATCAAGGGACTAGTAAGCGAATCACCCCGTCATGTTTGTTGAGTAGATAGATTTGATTGTCAGGGCCATAGCCAAAGCGCAAATCCGCTCGACTTGCTGGGTCTTTCCCATTAGCCGTATTGGTTTCTTGAATGACTTGTAAGAATGTTTTTGCGGTGCCGGCGTCATTGAGCATAATGCGTCGGATAGCCGCTTGGCCGCCATTGTTTTGCGCATCAGCATCAATGTATAGCAACTCGCCACTGGGGTTGTCACCGAAAATCACCTTGTTGGTGAGCGCAGGGATGCTGTCGCTGCGGTTGATCACTATTCCAGTAACGGCAACCTGACGTTGGAATAAGGGGTCAGTATGATCGAACTCAGCCACCGGCCATGTAAGGGCTGCATCGCTACGGGGATTCTCAAGGTTTACTTGCCATTCAATAAACTGATAGCTGCCTTCCCAATCACTCCAGCCGAGATTGGCACCGGCTGTAACTGGGCTTATCTCCTCGACGACATTTTGTCCGATATCGGCTAGTAAGATGCCACCTGTCTTTGAATCCCAATTAAATCGCTGCGGGTTACGTACGCCATAGGCATAGATCTCGCCAAGGGTATTCGCATCATTGTCATCGGCAAAGGGATTGTTTTGCGGAACACCGTAGTGTCCGTTGTCACTGTTATTACCTAATGGGTCTATGCGCAGGATTTTACCGAAGTAATTACTAAGGTCTTGTCCGACCTTCATTGGGTCACCGCCACTGCCTCCATCACCAAGGCCAACGTATAGCAGGCCAAAATCTTCATCACCGGGCATTGCTAATGGGTTGAATGCGATCTGGCTTGCGTTGTGGTTAGGGAAGGGTTGTGCTGCTCGGAACAATAGCTTCGGTGCACTGCCGTCGTAGCGACTTGCACTAGCGTTATTAGCTGTCCACTCAAGCAACAGGGTGTCATGAGAGCGACGTTCTCCGCCGGAGACAAAGTCTGCTTCTGGCTCTGTATTTGAAGTGTCAGTATACGTATAAAATTTGCCGTAACCTGGAGTGCCTGCGTCATTAAACTGGGGGTGAAAAGAAATGCTTTGTAAACCGCGCTCATTGCCGGCGGACATTACTTGGACACCCCATTGCTCATCATTGATATCAACATAAAGAGTGACATTGGAGCCGTCTGCGTTCATCGCATAGATAGGGCCTGTCATAACACTGGCAAATCGACGATCTGTGCCAGGCTCCGTGACCATATGCATGATGCGAGGAGCGAATCCATCCGCGTCGTGCGGAATATGCGCGAACTCTACAAAATTGGCAGAGATCACATCTTGTGTGGTTTCAATGGGGGTTGGAAACGGATCATTACTAAGTTGCTGAGCAAGTGCGGAAGAGGCACTTAAGGCAACGATACTGCTGAGTAAAAGGCGAAACATAATTTGTCTCCATGGAGGGTAAATAACCTCGGCATTGTATAACGCAGGGGGTGCTAGACTCGATTGCTTGCGAAGGCGTTTGTCGCACGCTTACAACCAACGGTGGTTTTGTGGGGGTCAGAGCGTGGGATTACAATCGCAGTGCTCAATAGTAGGGGAGAGATCGAAGGCGTTGGCCTCAATCTCTGGAGTCATCAGCTTGAGGTGGGCGAACAATTGTCGGCCATTGTCGGCGATGGGCCGCAATGCCTGTCCTGACTGAGCGGTTGCAGGCAAGACCTTCATGCGAACGGTGGCGCGTACATTGCCTCCGATGACGCTAATTTGCTCATTCTTAACATCGACTTTAACTACGATATCGCAGTGCGTACGGGCACCTTCTCCTAGTTGTGCCGCTCTTTGTTCGATAGTGCGATATAAAGGGCGGCTACCGCGGCATAGTAAATCACCTGGAACGATAGTGTGACTGCCCAAAGGGAAAGCCTTGTAGAGCGCTGCGTCGTCTTTGTCCTGAGCTGCGAGAATGGCTTGATCGATATAACTGTGATGAGCAATGGCGCGTTTGAACTGTTGGGGTTCACCTAAGCCGCCTTCGCACATCACCCATGAAATGAACGCCGCAGACCAAGCATCGCGCCAACGAGCGCCTGCCCCATCGGTTTCCCAGCGACTGTTTTGTCGTTGCAATATCCATTCGCTATTCGGTGTGGCAGACCAATACCCTGCGATGGAGCTAGCTAAGCGTTCTGATTCGCTTGGAGTAAGCCTTGGGTAAACGAAAGGGCGGCGTGGGCCAGAACTGTCTTGATTAGGCTCGCGCGCTTGTAGGTCAGTGCTGTAACCAAAGAAGGCCCATTCTTGTACCGCGGTGTTTACGATCCGGCGGCGTACTTGAGTGGTGGGGAGTTCTCGACAATCACGCTGTGTAAATCGCATCTCCCCAAGCGCCCCTGAGACTCGCTCAGAGGGTGGGAGCACGTCTAGAATAGATTGCGGTAAGCGGGCGGAGAACGAAGCCTCTTGGGCCGATAACAAAGGGCTCTGTGCACAAAAACAGATTAGGGCTGTGTTCAAGAGTACTTTGCGAAACATCGTATACCTTATACCGTGGTTATGATTGTCGTGCAGAGACGACCGGTACTAAATACGATTGATTTCGCAATGTAGTCTAAATTTTTTCGACGTGATGAACGCTTCGACGTCTCGTAGACGAGTTTCTGTGGCTTGGAATGTGTTTGCACATTCCTTGAGTGACATCGCGATGTTGGCTTCAGTCGCTTTGTTAGCCCGTTGGCTTTGGGTAAACTCACTCGCCATCTCATCGGCCATATCCGAGTCTTCAGCATCCATTTTCGCTTGTTGTTTACGAGCACGGCGACGGCCTTTACGGGACATGCGCACGGGTGGTTCAGGGTTCTTCTCTAGCACTATCCAACAGACGAGGTAGGCAAAAAATGTGAACGGCCCAAAAAGAAAGAACGAAAGCAGGGTCAGTGCGCGTACATAGAATGTTTTTATTTCTAGGTAATCGGCTATGCCACTACAGACACCGGCGATGCGTGAATTATAAGGATTGCGGTAAATCTCTTTGTGAAAATCTACCGTGCGAAAGTGTCGACCTGGTTTTGAATCTGTAAAGAAATGATGAACGTTGTCGTCCTTACTTTGATGTTTGAGCCACCAATAGGCCACAAAATAAACAATGATCAGCGTCGGCCAGGTGATACAGGCAAGAAACGTAATGACGCGGATGACGACAGTGGGCACTTCTAAAAAGTTCGCAAGCCCTGCACAAACGCCCAGAAATTTCTTGTTTTCGGTATCCAATGTGAAGGGGTTAGCTTTGGCGTTCATGCTGCTCCCTCCAATCCGGAACCTCGGAATCTAAAATTGATTCAAGTGTATCGATACGATTGCTGAGAGATTTCGCCATTGTTGAAAGCTCTCGGATATCGTATTCAGTATCAGACGAGAGCTTGACCTTCTTTTCACGACGCTGATAGAGGATAAACATCCAAAGCGTTATGAAGCCTCCAATGATGGAGATCAGCGAGATTGCGAATGTGAAAAAATCCATTGGCATTGCCCTTTAGCGGTTCGTATTACTTATTGAGTTTATTCTTAATGTCTTGCAGTTCTTGATCGATCTTCTCACTACGTGCCAATTCTTCGAATTCGCTATGCAAGTCTTTGTTCTGCGCATTCATGCTGTCAACTTGTCCTTCCATAAGATCGATCTTCTTCTCATAGTACTCGAACTTATTCATGGCGTTATCAATATTGTAATTGTGCAGCTGTCGATTGACGTCAACGCGGGACTGGGTCGCCGTGGTACGCATCACAATTGTCTTTTGACGGGCGCGAGCATCATTGAGTTTAGCTTGTAACTGATCGATCTCGCTGCTGAGCTTGTCGAGAGTCTCATCAAGCTTCACCATCTCGCCATCGAGCATTTCGATCGTATTATTAATGCCATTACGTTCTACAAGGGCTGCCTTGGCAAGATCTTCGCGCTCCTTGCTCATGGCCAGTTCGGCTTTCTTCTGCCAATCATCTGACTGTTTGCGTAATTGTTCTGCGCGGCGATGCAGTGTTTTCTTCTCAGCGATGACTTTGGCTGTGCCGCTGCGCACTTCGACGAGTGTTTCCTCCATTTCCTGAATGACCATGCGGATCATTTTCTCAGGATTCTCTGCTTTGTCGAGCAGTGAGCTAATGTTGGCGTTGATGATGTCTGACAAGCGTGAAAATATGCTCATGTGCCTATTACCCTCTCAATAAAACAATCTTTCAGTGATTTGACGTATTCGTGTTGCTAGTAACAGGGATAAAGCAGAAAGCGTGCCAGAAGTTTATCTTCCTGTAAGTATTTGTAATTATTAAATATATTAAATAAGCTTGGGAAGCGCTAGGTTGATGCGTGGTGAAAAATCTCAACAAGTGGTATTTTTCGCATACTTTGAAATAATCCCCCTAAGCCTAAATTGAGGAAGTCCATTATGCCATCCGAAACCTCCGCACCACGGATGATAGGGGAGTCTGCTGTTTTTCTCGAGATGCAGGAGCATGTTTCTAAGGTTGCTCCGCTGAATAAACCGGTTCTGATTGTTGGAGAACGTGGCACGGGTAAAGAATTGATTGCTGCACGTCTGCACTTCTTATCTCAGCGCTGGCAACAAGAGTTTCTTAAGATTAACTGTGCGGCGTTTAGCGATTCATTGCTGGAGGCGCAGCTGTTTGGGCATGAAGCTGGTGCGTTCACAGGTGCCAGTGCTCAGAAGAAAGGTTATTTCGAACGGGCCGATGGGGGCACGCTGTTTTTGGATGAGTTGGCCAATACGCCGATGGCGGTGCAAGAGAAAATCTTGCGAATCATCGAGTACGGAGAGTTGGAGCGCTTAGGCGGTAATCAAGCGCTGAAAGTGAATGTACGCATCGTGGCGGCGACCAATGAGGATCTCCCCAGCCTAGCGCGACGTGGTAAGTTTCGCGCAGACTTGCTCGACAGATTGGCATTCGACGTCATCACCTTGCCGCCTCTGCGTGCTAGGGCTGAGGACGTGATGATTCTAGCTCAGCACTTTGCTGTAGGCATGGTGAAAGAGCTAGGAGGTGAGCTCTTTCATGGGTTCAACGCCAATATGGAGCGAATGCTACTGACCCATACTTGGCCTGGCAATGTGCGTGAGCTTAAAAATGTTGTTGAACGCGCTGTGTATCAATGTCCTGACAAGCAAATCTCTAGGCTTGTGTTTAACCCCTTTGAATCTCCCTTCCGCTTAAGTCAAAACGCAGAGGCCGATGCGCCTGCGGCCCCGGCTCATCAAAATACGGGAGTGGCAGTAGAAGGTGTGCCGGATCTCAGTGATGCTGACACCTTGGATTTCATCAAGCATATCCAAGCCTATGAAATCGATGTTTTGAAACAAGCCATGAAGCGGTCGCAGTTCAACCAACGTAAAGCGGCTGAGTTTTTGCAAATGAGCTACCATCAGCTTCGTGGGTATCTGCGAAAATATGATCTTTTGGGGTGAAAATAGGCGCGCTGCTTCAATCTCAATAGCGTCCTGCGTGCTATATTGCTAGTTCGATGAACACTTGCGTATCTCTGCGTTTAAGTAGTCGCAGTCGTCTTGGTTTAGTTTAAATTACGAGGTGTCATGGAATTTCAATTTCCAGCGATCAATTATCTTTATTTGCTAGCGTGTATCTTGGCGTCTGTCCTGAGTTATATCACTCACAAACAGGCGGTTGATGGCGCTGGCCGCTCTTGGGTAATGGTTGTTTTCAGTTTTGCTATTTGGACCTTTGGTGAGCTAATTGCCAACATGGGAACTACGCTAGAGTGGCAATTGGCGTTTCAACGCTTGGTCTATCTAGGGGTTGTTCTTGGTGTCGTAAGCTGGGTGATTTTCGCGATACGTTTCTCGGGCAATAGTCACTGGTTAACCCCAATAGTGCTTGTGGTGATGTTGATCGTGCCAGTGAGCACATTAATCCTTGTTGGCACACTCGAATGGCACACGCTTTTCTATAAAAACGCCGCTCTCGTTTATCGTAACTCTTACTATGTGCTTGAGTTAGAGTACGGAGTTGGCTTCTGGGCGCAGGTTATATTTTCCAGCTATTTGTATACCCTTGCTGGTTCTGTGATTTTAATCTCTTACAGCTTAAGTAAGCCTAGTTTATACCGCAGTCAAAGCACGCTTATAGTATTTGCTGCCGCGATTCCATTTGTAGCCAATGTGATGTATTTGTTCGGAGTGGATTTTTCTGGAGGGTTTGACCCGACATCACTATTCTTTGTGTTTAGTGCGATTCTCATCACGATTGCGACACGCAACTATTTCTTTCTGCATCTCTCTCCAATTGCGCGGGACTTAGTGTTTCGCAATATTAATAGTGCAGTGCTAGTGGTCAATCAACTTGAAAAAGTCACAGACGTCAATCCTGCCTTTACAGAAGTGGCGAAGCTACATGTGGACGAGTTGGTTGGCCGAGACTTCGACGAAGTATTGGATATCGCCTTTAATACAAAGGGCATGCATGTGGTGGGCCGGAGCTATTCCGGGCGGTTGCTTTCAAGACACCGTGCGCGTCAGTTTGAGATTAGCAGCATGCCCATTAACGGGTATCGAGGCGAGCAGCTTGGACGTTTGGTGATTCTAACGGATGTGACGCAAATCCAGCGGGCTTTAGATGAAATTAGTCGATTGGCGCATACTGATCTGCTTACCCAATTACCTAACCGACGAGCACTAATCGATTGGGTAGAAGACCTTCCTGCAATAGATTCGATGTTTCAACCTCTCATTATTGGCATGGCGGACCTTGACCATTTTAAAGGGTTAAATGATACCCATGGTCATCACTGCGGTGATTATATTTTGAGAGAGGTGGCCAGTTTGCTGCAAGAAAAATTGACTAGCAATGGGATCGTGGCGCGCTGGGGTGGCGAAGAGTTTTGTTTGGTTTTAACGGGGCATTCTTGGGAGCAAGGGGAAGCTCTAGTTGAGAGTTTGCGACACACTATTGAATCCAAAGTATTTGTCTATGAGGGGCTGGAAATTCAAGTCACGATGACCTTTGGTCTAGTGCAGAGATTGTCGAGCGAAGGCTTGGACGACGCCATTAAGCGAGCAGATTTGATGATGTATGATGGGAAACGTCGCGGCCGTAATCTTGTGTCGTCAAGTTTTGAACCTCAATCGTAGTAATATTAGTATGAACTGTCCCCATTCGAACGAGGTGCATTTTTGGACAATAGATGACTTCCCAATTGAAGCATCGTTGACTACGGTGTTAAATCAAGAAGAGCGTCAGCGGTATGCACGGATCACGGCTCCTCGTGTTAAGCGCCAATTCCTCCAAACCCGCTTAGCCCTTCGCCACATCTTGAGTCACTATCACGGACAGCTGGCACCGTCTCATTGGCAATTCTCCCGTAACGATTATGGTCGGCCCGCTTTAGTGGGTGATGACTTTGAGCATGGGCTCGTATTCAACATCTCACACACCCGTGGGGCATTGGTAATAGGGTTTGCACAGGCCGGTGATCTAGGGGTCGATGTTGAATATACTCAGCGCCAGGCCCGCGCTATCGCCTTAGCTGATCGTTATTTTTCTCCTGACGAGGTGGCGCAATTACAACGCCTAGAACCGTCACTGCAAAAAGCACAGTTCTTTGATTTATGGACATTAAAGGAGGCCTATATCAAGGCCTGTGGAATGGGCTTGGCGCTATCGTTGGCGAGTTTTTCGTATCGATTTTCTGAGAAGGGCATTGATGTGGGTTTTGCTGCGGGCCGAGAAGATAATGCGGCGCGTTGGGAGTTTTGGCAGGTACAACTTTCTTCGGTGCATCAAGCGGCCATTGCTTATGGCTCTATAGCGCCTGCCAAAGCCTCGAGGCTGCAAGGGTTTCGTTTATGCGCTTGGAATGAAGTCCAAGCGCAAGAGTTAGAGCTGATACGTTGCAGCGAGCGTTTAGTTCAAGATGAACTCTAAAACAATTTTCGAGCCGTAAAAGCCAACAATAAGTAGCAAGAACCCTGTGAGAGTAAAGCGAATAGCGGTGCTACCACGCCAGCCTAGTTTGTGACGGCCCCAAAGCAAGATTGCGAAAACTACCCAGGCCAGCATCGAGAAAAACGTCTTGTGCAATAAGCCGGTGGCCCACATGTCGTCGATGAACAAAAAGCCTGCGACCACGCCTAGAGTCAGCAGCCCTTGGCCTACCCAAAGTAATTCAAATAGAAAAGTTTCCATATCCTGAAGGGGAGGGAAACGATGAATCAGCTTGGCAGCATGACGGTGCTTAAGTTGGTAATTTTGGAAAGCCAAAAATCCTGCCTGTAAGGCGGCAATAGTGAACATGCCATAGGCGAGGATAGAGAGCAGGATATGGCTCACTAAGCCTGGATCTAGGTCTCTGGCTGGATAGGTGCTTTGCAAGGTCAGCGAGGCAATGATTGAAATCATCGCCAATGGAAACAAGCCAAGAATAAGTATGCCGAAGGGTTTGCGAAGTCCGCTTAAAAGGACAAGCAATGAGATGGCGACGCAAATCAGCGTGCTAATCTGCACGATACCAAAATGATAACCATCACCTTGATGGATTACACCGCTGGCACTGAAGGCATGAGCCAAGACGGCCACTAAGCCGAGGCCAAACACTGTGAACTGAGAGCTCTCTTTTTGCGCTCTGACCTGCAAGTGCTTTGCTTGGTAGACTGAGGCGATAAAATAAAACGTTATCGCAATCAGTCCTGAAACGGTGGTTAATGACATCGACTATCTCTGGGGGTGCTAGAAGAATTTCTGTAGGCAGGTCGTACAGCCTCGTTGTTGCGAAAGTTTCTCATATGTACGGTGGGGGTTGAAGCGATATTTTCTCGCAAATAGGCTAATTGAAGATCGTATGTTCGCTGACAGTGAACATAGCGCCGCATTTGGCTATAATCGCGTCCAATCTATTTCTTAATGATGGCATCACGCTGGAAGTGAACTATGTTTGAAAGCTTAACCGACCGATTATCTGGGGCTTTGCGCAAAATCAGTGGCAAAGGCACGCTAACAGATAACAATATTCAAGACGCCCTTCGTGAAGTGCGCCGTGCCTTGCTGGAGGCCGATGTAGCGCTTTCAGTCGTGAAAGGGTTCATTGAGCGTGTTAGGCAGCGTGCGGTAGGCCAAGAGGTCAAGCAAAGCCTTAGCCCAACGCAAACCTTTATCAAGATCGTGCAGGCCGAATTAGAAGCGGTCATGGGCGTGGCGAATGAAGAGCTCGACTTGCGAGCACAGCCTCCTGCCGTAATTCTGATGGCGGGCCTACAAGGGGCGGGTAAGACAACAACGGTAGCGAAATTATCGCGTTGGCTAACCCTGAACCCGAAAAAGAGCGTCATGGTGGTCAGTGCCGACGTTTACCGTCCTGCCGCGATCGCACAGCTTGAAACCCTCGCTAACGAAGTCGGTGTTGCATTCTTCCCAAGCGATGTAGGACAGAAGCCTGAGGCGATCGTCAAGGCGGCCCTACAAGAGGCAAAGAATAAATTTATCGACGTATTGATCGTCGATACGGCGGGTCGTCTTGCTATTGATGAAAGCATGATGAGCGAGATTAGCCGTTTGCATGAAGTGTTAAACCCCGTCGAAACTTTGTTTGTTGTAGATGCTATGACAGGGCAAGACGCAGCCAATACGGCTAAAGCGTTTAATGATGCCTTGCCATTGACGGGTGTGATTCTGACTAAAGCGGATGGTGATGCCCGCGGCGGTGCGGCATTGTCCGTGCGCGAAATTACGGGCAAACCCATTAAGTTTATTGGTGTAGGCGAAAAATCTGATGCCTTAGAACCGTTCTACCCTGATCGTGTCGCGACACGTATTCTTGGTATGGGTGACCTGCTTTCTTTGATTGAAGAGGTCGAGCGCAAAGTCGATAAAGAGAAAGCGGAGCGCATTGCTTCGAAGATCAAAAAGGGCAAAGGTTTTGACCTTGAAGACTTTAAAGAACAGATTAAGCAAATGCAGAACATGGGGGGAATGAGCAGTATAATGGACAAACTCCCAGGAATGGGTGCGCTTCCTGCAGGTGCTGCCAAAATGGTGGACGACTCTTTGTTCAGTAAAATGGAAGCGATTATTAATTCCATGACGATGAAAGAGCGCGTTAATCCAGAGATTCTAAATGGCTCCCGTAAGCGCCGAATTACCATGGGTTCTGGGACACAGTTGCAAGACCTCAATCGACTTCTAAAGCAACACAAGCAAATGCAAAAAGTCATGAAAAAGATGAAGGGCGGCGGAATGGCCAACATGATGCGCGGTTTGGGCGGCATGGGTGGTCCTGGTGGTTTTCCAGGGGCAGGTGGGCCTCCTCGCTTATAAATACAGCATGTTGGGGCGTTCTCGGGGAGCGCTCCAATGACTTCATTGACGGGACTTCTCTGTTGCTTCGTGGGTTTTTGCCTTGCGTATTAAAAACTTGAAAGTTCCCTTCCATATAGAGTCTATTTCCCTTAGAATACCCGCCTTTTTCCACCCTCAGCTTGTGCGCAAGCAATGATGGGTTTCGGCATGTGCCGATAACGTATTGAGGTTGGAACAGTTTTCGATCGATTGCACAAACAGGAATCATAAGTTTATGGTCATTATCAGACTGGCTCGCGCTGGTGCTAAAAAGAAGCCTTTTTACTACATCACAGTGACAGATCAGCGTAATCCACGCGATGGTCGCTTTATTGAGCGCGTTGGATTTTTCAACCCACTCGCTAAAGGTCAGGAAGAGCGTCTTCGTCTCAACCTTGATCGTGTAGAATACTGGACAGGCAAAGGCGCACAGCCAAGCCAACGTGTTGCAGCATTGCTTAAAGATGCGGCTAAAGCTGCTTCTACAGCGGCGTAATTGACTTCAACGCTAGCGAAATCTAGCGTTGCGGGTCCATGTGCACGAAAGTGACATAGAGGTTGTTAGATGGAGCTTGAACAGCAGGAATTGGTGACCATGGGCCGTATTGGCCGTCTTTATGGCATCAAAGGCTGGCTCAAGCTGATCTCTTACACGGATCCACAAGACAATATTCTTGATTTTAAGCAGATGAGCGCCAAGATTGGCGGGCGTTGGCAGACTATCAAGATGGACCAAAGCAAGGTTCATGGCAAAGGGTTGGTCGCGCATTTTGTAGGCTACGATGATCCCGATGATGCCAAATTGCTAACAGGGGTAGAGCTTGCCGTTAGCGTGCAAGAGCTACCCGAGCTGGATGAAGAAGAGTTCTATTGGCGTGAGCTTAATGGAATGCAGGTGATAACAGTGTCCGGCCAATTACTGGGGACTGTCGCCAAAATGTTAGAAACCGGTGCGAACGATGTGCTGGTGGTACAGCCCTCAGAGGGCAGTATCGACAAACGGGAACGATTAATTCCCTATTTGCCAGACCAAGTAGTACGAGAAGTGTCTCGTTCAAAGCGTTGTATAAGCGTTGAATGGGAACCTGATTATCTGGCCTAGATTTTTAGAAGGGGAGCAAAGTGCTGATTGGCATAGTCACATTGTTTCCTGAGATGTTCGCGGCAGTGACGGATTACGGGATTACCGGCCGTGCTAATCGCGACGGAATTGTATCGGTAGAGTGTTGGAACCCTCGGGACTTCACAACCGATAAGCATCGCACAGTGGATGATCGCCCGTTTGGTGGTGGTCCAGGAATGCTGATGAAAACCGAACCTTTGCAAGCTGCAATTAATGCAGCCAAAGAAGGCTTAGGCGAAACACAAGACGACAAACCGCTTGTGATTTATTTGTCCCCTCAGGGGCGACGACTAGATCAAGAAGGGGTTGAGCAACTAGCCAAACGTAAGCAGTTGGTATTGGTGTGCGGTCGTTATCAAGGAATTGATGAGCGAGTGTTGCGTCACGAGATCGATGAAGAATGGTCTATTGGGGACTTTGTTCTCAGTGGCGGTGAACTGGCCGCGATGGTAATGGTCGACGCGTTAACGCGCTACCAACCACAAGCATTAGGCCATGATGGTTCAGCCGCTGCAGATTCTTTTGCAGACGGTTTGTTAGACAGTCCGCAGTATACGCGGCCACAAGAATACGAAGGCGAGTCAGTGCCTGATGTATTACTTGGCGGAAACCATGAGAAAATCAGGGTTTGGCGCCTTAGAGAAAGTCTCGGTAATACATGGTTGAAACGACCAGATTTGTTAGAAAAGTTAACGCTAAACGCGGAACAAACAATTTTGCTAGAACAATTTATTGATGATTACGAGGCGCGGCGCAATCGCACTGAGTCTTGAACCCGGGAGTAAGGCAATGAGCAAGAACAAAATCATTCAGATGGTTGAAAACGCACAACTTAAAAAAGATATCCCAGACTTCGGTCCAGGCGACACTGTTGTTGTGCAAGTAAAGATCAAGGAAGGCGATCGTGAGCGTCTGCAAGCATTTGAAGGCATTGTGATTGGTATTCGTAGCCGTGCCCTGAACTCTGCGTTTACAGTACGTAAAATCTCTCACGGTGTTGGTGTTGAGCGTACTTTCCAGACTCACAGCCCACTACTAGAAAGCATTACGTTGAAGCGTCGCGGTGATGTGCGTCAAGCAAAACTGTACTACTTGCGTGAACTTTCGGGCAAAGCGGCTCGAATCACAGAGAAGCTTCAGAAAAGATCAGTCTAACTCTCAACAAAAGGGAGCTAAGCGTAAAGCGCTTACCCCCATTGTTGTGTGGCAGACAAATAAAAAGGAGGCACCTAGTGCCTCCTTTTTTTATTGGCGCTGATTTAAGGCGTGGCCCGTTAGGGATGCCTTGTGTTAAGTTACGTCATTAAATTTAGCGAAATCTGCTGCAAAAGGAGACAAATTATTGAAAATGTCGGTCTCCCGCTTTATGCCTAATTGAATGCACGCTCGTGAGGAATATTTTTCATGAAACATCTACTTCGTACACTGCTTGCAAGCGCTGTTTGTTTGCTTGTTCTTACTCCATCGGCTTTTGCTCAAGATCAAGCTTGGGCGCAATCGCTTAAAACGGCCCTGACTCAGACCTTGAGTCAAGCCACTGGCGCGATGGTCGATATCGTCAATGTGACTGAAACTCCGTTTCCAGGTTTGATCGAAGTTGAACTTTCCACTGGTGAAAGGCTCTTCACGGATACTAAGGGTGAGTATTTGGTGACCGGTGACCTGTTTAAGGCGCAAAGCAATGGCTTGATCAATCTTTCGGCCATCGAGCGTCAAAAGAATGTTGCGCAGTGGATTGCCGATGTTCCTGAGTCCGAAATGGTGATTTTCGAGCCAGAACAAACAAAGGGCACTATCACTGTCTTCACGGATGTTGATTGTGCTTATTGTCGTCGTCTTCATGGTGATCTAGAGACTAATCTCGCTAATGGTATTCGCGTACGCTATGTCGCTTACCCACGCGGTGGTGAGGCCTCTGAGGCTTATCAGAAAATGATCAGTGTGTGGTGTTCAGATGATCGCAATAAGTCGATCTCTCAGGCTAAACATGGTCAGAACATCCCTAGTCGAAATTGTGATAGCCCGGTCTTAAAACACTATGCGCTAGGTAATAAAATCGGAATTTCCGGAACACCTGCAATAGTGCTGGAAGACGGAACAGTCATTCCTGGTTATTTAGAGCCCACACAATTGGCGGCCACAGTCTTCGGTCAGTAGGTAACTAGCTTAAAGCCCTTCAATGGCATCGTTCGCTGCGTAAAAATGTAGTGAACGGTGCTTTTTGTTTTCCAAATTTTAGTACAATATGCGCCACTTAACTTTGGTGTAGAGGGATAGTCTTGAAACAGGATTCAGTACAAGAGCATAAAGCGCAGTTCAATGTTGGAATTTGCGGAATGGGCACCGTCGGCGGCGGCACCTTTAACCTGTTACAAGCTAATCAGGCTGAGCTCACTCGCCGCCTCGGGAAAGAGTTGCGCGTCACGCATGTGGCTTCGCGACGTGAGAATCCACTCTATGACACGTCCAGTGTGCGTTTTAGCACCGATGTGTTTGCGGTCGTAGACGACCCAGAGGTCGATGTGGTGGTAGAGGTGCTTGGCGGAATGGAGCCCGCTCTTTCTTTGATCTTGCGTGCCATTGAAAACGGCAAGCATGTGGTCACTGCCAACAAGGCTCTCATAGCCGTGCACGGAAACGATATCTTTGCCGCTGCAAAGCGCAAAGGGGTGACAGTTGCGTACGAAAGTGCGGTCGCTGGTGGTATTCCCATTATCAAGGCCTTGCGCGAAGGGCTAGCCGCCAATTCTATTCAATGGTTAGCAGGTATCATCAACGGTACTGGCAATTTTATTCTTACTGAAATGGCTGAGAAGGGACGTAACTTTGCCGATGTATTGGCTGAGGCGCAAGCCTTGGGCTATGCCGAAGCGGACCCTACTTTTGACGTTGAGGGCATCGACGCAGCACATAAATTAACAATTCTGGCGTCCAATGCATTCGGGATCGCCTTGCAGTTTGACAAAGTGTATACCGAGGGTATCAGCAAGATCACCAGCGATGATGTTAACTATGCTTCCGAGCTAGGGTATCGCATTAAGCACCTTGGTATTACCCGCATGACCGATAAAGGGATCGAGTTACGCGTGCACCCAACGCTGATCTCCGAGCAACGTCTCATCGCCAATGTTAATGGCGTGATGAATGCTGTTGTCGTTAAGGGTGATTCGGTTGGCGCAACCTTGTATTACGGCGCAGGAGCCGGCGCGAAGGCAACAGCGTCTTCGGTAGTGGCTGATCTTATTGATATCGTTCGAAGTGCTGGCGATGCGTCCAAAGGATCTCCTGGTAATGTGCCTTCGTTAGCGTTTAACTCACTTCGTACGGATATCCCTGTACTGGATATCGAAGACATTGAATGTGAGTTTTATTTACGTCTATCGGTGTATGACAAAATTGGTGTCATGGCGCAGATCTCACAATTGTTAACGGATTATGGCATCAACATTGAAGCCTTGATTCAAAAAGAACCAGACGCTAGTTTGGATTCTTACGTGTTCGTGCCAATTGTCATTCTTACTGGCAAAGTATTAGAGCGACGCATGAATGAAGCGATAAAAGCGATTGATGCGCTCGAACAAGTAGTAGAGAAAGTAACTCGCATACGCATAGAACAACTCGATGGCGAAGACAGTTAGTCTCGTATTGATAGCAAATAGGCAAACTTCATGAGATACATCAGTACTCGCGGCAAAGCGCCGGCGCAAACATTCGAACAGGTATTGCTGACAGGGCTTGCTCCTGATGGCGGGCTTTATGTGCCAGAGCAATTGCCGACGTTTAGTAAGGCAGAAATGGAGCAGATGGCAGGGTTAAGTTACCCAGAGCTTGCTCATAAAATTATTACGCCGTTTGTTGATGGGGCGATACCCGACGACGTGCTGAAAGAAATTATTGACCGCAGCTATTCAAAGTTTGCGAGTAAGGCTGTGGCACCACTGCGCATGTTAGGTGCAAATGAGTGGGTGCTTGAACTGTATTGCGGCCCTACATTGGCCTTTAAAGATTTTGCACTGCAGTTGCTTGGCAATCTTTTAGACTACGTGCTCAAGCGTAATGATCAAAAAGTAGTGATTCTTGGCGCGACTTCCGGAGATACCGGTTCTGCTGCGCTTGAAGGATGTCGACATAGCGACAACGTTGATATCTTTATTCTGCATCCTCACCAAAGAGTGTCCGAAGTTCAACGTCGTCAGATGACGACCGTGCTTGGCGACAATGTGCACAATATTGCGGTGAAGGGTAATTTCGACGATTGCCAAAGCATCGTAAAAGCAGCGTTTGGTGATCAGTCCTTTCTTCCTGGTGGTCGACAATTAGTGGCGGTGAATTCCATTAACTGGGCGCGAATCATGGCGCAGATCGTCTATTATTTTTACGCCTCAGTACAATTAGGTGGTCCGCACCGTCAAGTATCGTTCTCTGTTCCAACGGGTAATTTTGGCGACATCTACGCGGGTTATCTTGCCATGCAAATGGGCTTGCCAGTGCGTCAATTGATCGTGGCCACTAATAGCAATGATATTTTGCATCGCTTCATCAACCGCAATGAATACTCGTTGTCAGAGCTAAAACATACCTTATCTCCTAGCATGGATATTATGGTGTCGAGTAACTTTGAGCGCTATCTGTTCGATTTGTTTGGCCGTGACGGCGAAGCCTTATCGCAGTTCATGTCTAACTCAAGCACTGGCAGCCAAAGTGTCTCTGCTGAGCGATGGGAGCAGGCGAAGAAGGTGTTCTCTAGCGCAGCCGTAGATGATGACGCCACTTGTGCTGTGATTAAACAAGTGTTCGAAGAGTCCGAGTTCTTGATCGATCCGCATACGGCTATTGGCGTGAAAGCAGCGCGTGATTGCAACACGGATACTGCAGTGCCGATGATTACTCTGGCGACGGCACATCCGGTGAAATTCTCTGATGCGGTTGCCCGCGCAGGGTTGGATACGCCGCAGTTGCCTGAACATTTGAATGACTTGTTTGAGCGTGAAGAGCGGTATGACATCGTTGATAATTCCTTGGATGCGATTACCGATTACGTTAAGTCCCATCTGTGAACCCCCTGATTAGCCGTAGAGCAGTGCCGCAGACACATCAATTGTCTGCGACACTGCCTGCGTTACTGCAACGCATTTTGTCCGCACGCGCAGTGACCTCGGATGCGGATATCCTCCTGTCCTTTAGCACCTTGCTTGCCCCCCAATTACTTAATGGTATCGACGCTGCGGTGGCGTTGCTGATTCAGCAACTTGATCGGCAGGGCCGTGTCTTAATCGTTTCCGATTTTGATGCCGATGGTGCGACGAGTTGTGTCCTGGCTTTGCGGGCATTGCGCGCGATGGGGTTTAAGAACGTTGACTACATCGTTCCCAATAGATTCGAATACGGTTATGGGCTGACCCCAGAGATCGTTGAGTTAGCAAAAGGGAAGCGACCAGACTTGTTGTTGACCGTCGACAATGGGATCTCGAGTATTGAGGGCGTGGCCGCGGCGCAAGCCATTGGCATGAAAGTGTTGATCACCGATCACCATTTACAAGGCCGCGAATTGCCCAAGGCGGATGCCATCGTTAACCCCAATCAACATGCTTGTGACTTTCCTAGCAAAGCACTTGCTGGAGTAGGGGTGGTGTTTTATGTGTTGGCAGCACTGCGCAGTGCACTCCGCGAGCGTCATTGGTTTTCACAAAACGCCATTCCCGAGCCTAATCTTGCAAGTTACTTAGATTTAGTGGCACTCGGCACTGTGGCGGATGTGGTGCCCCTTGATCGTAATAATCGCATTCTCGTCAATGAAGGATTGAAGCGCATTCGTGCAGGACGTGCTTGTGCCGGAGTGATGGCTTTGCTCACTATTGGCAAGCGCGACCCTGCAACCTTAGTAGCAAGTGACCTAGGCTTTGCCGTAGGCCCGCGATTGAATGCAGCGGGTCGACTGGATGATATGTCCTTAGGAATAGAATGCCTGCTGTGTGATGACCCCAAGCAAGCGCTGGAAATGGCGCAAGCGCTAGATGGGATGAACCAGCAACGTAAAACGATTGAAACGGATATGCGCACACAGGCTATGGCGACGCTTGAGACATTGGCCATCGACGAGGCACAAATGCCGGCGGGCTTATGTATTTATAACGCGGCTTGGCATCAAGGGGTCATTGGGATTCTTGCGGCGCGTATCAAAGAGCGTTATCACCGTCCTGTGATTGCATTCGCTGACGCTGGCGTTGAAGGGGAGGCGAGCGAAGAGCTCAAAGGGTCGGCACGCTCGATACCCGGATTGCATATTCGCGATGTGCTCGATACTGTGGCTACCCAAAATCCTGGCTTGATTAGCCGGTTTGGCGGTCACGCGATGGCGGCAGGGCTCAGTTTGCGCAAAGTAGATTACCCGCGTTTTAGCGCGGCGTTTGCAGAGGTTGTCACCTCCCAGCTAGGAGAGGATGATCTGCAGGCTCGCATCGTGACCGATGGGGCGTTAGATGGGGCGGAGCTTACTTTAGCTAATGCGCAGCTGCTAAGGCAGTACGGTCCTTGGGGCCAGCATTTCCCAGAGCCCAGCTTTGATGGGGAATTTCTCATCGCGCAGTACCGAGTCTTGGGCGGGGCGCATCTTAAGTTAGTCTTGTGCCCTGTAGATGATAAGCAGTGTTTGCTGGATGCTATCGCCTTCAATGTCGAGACCGAGCTATGGGCAAACTGTAACAATTGGCGCGTTAAAGTCGTTTATCGGCTTGATGTTAACGAGTTTCGCGGACAGCGTAACTTGCAGCTAATGATAGAGCATCTCGAGCGTTGCGAATAAAAAAACGTAGCTAAACGTCTTTTTAAAACAAGCATTTAGAGTAAAGTATCAGTGTTACCTTTTATCACAATGTTTTAAGCCTATTTTGGGGTCTTAGCGTTACAATCGATGCAATAAGGTCGATTATGGGAGAGTGGAATATGCGGAATCTAGTCAGTGCATTGCTAGTGTTTGCTTCGATGCTGGTATTACCTCATGCCTCAATGGCCGAGGTCTTCCATGGGGAAGAGATCGATGTAGAGCTAGTATCTGAAAGCACTAATGTTGTGGCTGGTGAGACACTGTGGTTAGCAGTTCGACTGGACCCATCTGAGCATTGGCATACCTATTCTCGTTGGCAGGGTGATAGTGGCGACGCTACTACGTTAGCCGATTGGCAATTGCCCGAAGGCGCTGTGCCTGGCGAGCTACAATTCCCAACACCAACTTGGCTACCTTTCCCAGGTTCTGACCTAGTCACGTTTGCTTATGAGAAGGAGGTTTTCCTGCCTGTCTCTGTGCAAATCCCTGATGACTATGAAGCCGATAATTTTTCCGCCTCTGTGTTTGTCCAGTGGCAAGTGTGTGATGAGATCTGTTTACTTGGCGAGGCCACAATAGGCATTGATCTTCCTGTGCGCGGGCTGACCCTTGAGACTGATCCCCAGTGGGCACAAGCGTTTGCTGACACGCGTGCGACATTGCCTTTAGCAGATCACGATATTCAGTCATTGTATGCCGCTGGTGGAGACCGTATCAGTCTTTCATTCCAGTCAGAGGACACTATTTTTGAAGATGCCGCAAACGTGTGGTTCTTCCCAGAAAGTAAACGCATTCTGAAACCAGCCCCTTTACGTGATCTCACGTTATCCCCTGGGATGGTGCAACTTACGCACGTTCAAGCGCGACGTTTTCGTACAGAGAACGACCAAATTGAGGGCGTTTTGTCCGTTGAGGATCGCTCAGGCAATATCCAAGGGTATTTAGTGACGGCGGTTCCGGCTAGTGCGTCTAACCTGTCTTCAGTCACCGCATTAGCGGCAAATGGATTCACTGGCACGGATGGCTCTAGCGGCGGTCCAGGGCTATTGAGTGTCATCTTCTTTGCGTTGGCGGGCGGTTTGATTCTGAACTTGATGCCTTGCGTGTTCCCAGTGCTATCGTTGAAAGTGTTGAGCTTGGCCTCGAAAGGTCAATCTGCGCACTCTGAGCAACGCTTACACGGTTTGTCTTACACAGCGGGCATTGTCGTCACCTTTATGTTGTTGGCGAGTGTGTTGATCGCGTTGCGGGCTGGCGGTGAAGCAGTCGGTTGGGCGTTCCAACTACAATCGCCTTGGTTTGTTGCGCTCCTCATTTATGTCTTCTTTAGCTTTGGTTTAAGCCTGTCCGGTGTGTTCGAGTTCGGCACTAGCTTCATGGGCATCGGCAATAACCTCACTCAGAAGTCCGGGTATAAAGGCTCTTTCTTCACTGGTGTTTTGGCAACAGTAGTCGCAAGTCCTTGTACCGCTCCATTCATGGGAGCTGCCTTGGGTTTTGCCTTATCACAGTCTTGGCTCGTGGCCATGGTGGTGTTCTTCTTCTTAGGCTTAGGCATGGCGTTGCCGTTCCTAGTCCTCTCGTTTAGCCCTCGATTGCTTAAATACATGCCTCAGCCTGGCGCGTGGATGAATACCTTTAAGGAATTCATGGCGTTCCCGATGTACGCGACTGTGTTGTGGTTGCTGTGGGTATTAGGGAATCAAGTAGGCGTCAACGGCATGGCTATCGTAGTGGGCTCTTGCTTGTTGCTGGCCTTTGGTTTGTGGTTGCTGCAAAAACGCACAATCGCAGGACCTTTCTGGCGTGCAGCTAATGCGGTGTTATCAGGGTTAGCGGTTGTGCTTGTTTTCTATGCGCTGCAGTCTCCTATGCTTGAAGCGCGTCAGATGAGTCAATCTATGGCCAGTGGCGAAGATGGCTATGCCGATGCCAACTATGAAGCCTTTGGTTCGGCTCGTTTGGATGAGTTACAAGCGTCGGGGCAACCGGTGTTTGTGAACATGACGGCCGCATGGTGTATCACTTGTCTTGCCAATGAGCAGACCACGCTAAGCACTGATCGCGTCATCGAGTCGATGGCAGAACATAATATCGCTTACCTTAAAGGGGATTGGACTAACCAAGACCCTGAGATCAGCCGAGTTCTTGATCAGTTTAATCGTCCAAGCGTGCCGTTGTATGTGTTGTACCCAGGCGCAGGTAAAGAGCCTGTGATTCTGCCGCAAATTCTGACTCCCTCTATCGTTGTTGATATTTTCAACGAGAATATCTAGCGTATAGACGTATAGGTATGTCGTTTTATAGGCCCAGACTTGCAACTCAAGGCTGGGCCTCTCTTATTTTGGATTTGGTGTGCTATTCTGCGCTTTAGCTCGCAGTGCGCTTTGCTATGCGCTAAATTTGCATAAATCGAATTAGACTGCGCCAATGCGACAAGGATGAGAGTCACAGCACGATGAAGTTAATGAAGTTTGCAATGGGAATGCTGATCACCGCTTTGGTGTTCACTCTCTTGATCGTCGGTCAAAACTTACTATTGCCCTTGGTAATAGCCATCGCTATTTGGTATTTGATCAACCTGCTGGCCAGTGGTTTTGGCAAGATTCGATTCGGCAGGTTCGCTATTCCGAAGTTCCTTTGCTTTGTCGCCTCTATCTTGACGTTCATGTTTACGATCTCTGCCCTAGTGCAGTTTGTCGGTAGTAGTTTGAACGACCTTGGCTCGGTAGCGACCACCTATGAAGCGAATCTACGCTCACTATGGGCACGCCTTCCTTATGCCGAATACCTTCCCATTGAAGGATTTTTCGAGAGTATGTCGACACGTTTGGACCTGTCGGCGATCATCACGACTGTCGCAGTCTCCTTCACTAGCATTGCCCGTGACAGCCTGTTGATTGTCATCTATGTGATGTTTCTGTTGTTTGAACAGGGTAATTTCAACCGTAAATTGGCAGCCTTATTGGGCGATCCGCAACAAGAAAAGCGCATGTTAAGGATTCTTGCGCAGATCAAAGCCGATGTGCAGAAGTACTTAAGCATTAAGTTTCTTACGAGTGCGACTACAGGGACATTGAGCTACTTGTTGCTTGATGCGTTGGGCATCAACTTTGCTGAAATATGGGGATTGTTGATTTTCTTGCTCAATTTTATCCCAACCATTGGTTCTATCGTTGCCACTATATTTCCTTCGCTTATGGCCTTGGCGCAATCCAATGATGATTTTGGCCTGTTCTTTACCGTTCTTTTTGGGGTGTCAGCATTGCAGGTATTGATAGGAAATATCATCGAGCCTCGTATTACAGGAAAGTCTTTGAACCTAAGTCCTGTCGTGATCCTCTTCAATCTAGCCTTGTGGGGAGCGATATGGGGAGTGCCGGGTATGTTCCTTTGTGTGCCATTGTTGATCATCACTACCATTGTCATGTCACACTTCCCGAAAACGCGGCCAATCGCTATTCTCTTGTCGAGTAACGGTCATGTCATTGTCTCTGAAGATTGACCTGCAAATCCGCGTAGTAACCGTTATAATTCCGCGCCTTTTTACACGAAAAACCTGTTATTGGACTCACAGATGAAAATTGCCGAGATTCGCCAGAAATTTTTGAATTACTTTCAGTCCCAAGGACATCAGATTGTGGCCAGCAGCTCTTTGGTGCCGGCGAATGATCCGACGCTGCTATTTACCAATGCAGGGATGGTGCCATTCAAGGACCTTTTCTTAGGCAATGAAGTGCGTTCCTATAATCGAGCCACTAGTTCCCAGCGCTGCGTTCGTGCAGGCGGCAAGCACAATGACTTGGAAAACGTAGGCTACACCGCACGTCATCACACCTTTTTCGAAATGCTGGGGAATTTCAGTTTTGGCGATTACTTCAAAAAGGAAGCGATGAGTTATGCGTGGAACTTTTTGACTAAAGAGCTAGGGCTCCCTCCAGAGAAGCTATGGGTCACGGTTTATCAAGATGATGATGAAGCGGCAGCGATTTGGTTGAATGAGATCGGTGTTTCGGCAGAGCGTTTTTCTAGACTTGGCGAGAAAGACAACTTCTGGTCCATGGGCGATACCGGTCCTTGCGGCCCTTGTACCGAAATATTTTATGATCATGGCGAGGATGTCGCCGGTGGCCCACCTGGCAGTCCTGACGAAGATGGCGATCGCTATATCGAAATTTGGAACTTGGTGTTCATGCAGTTTGATCGACAGATCGACGGCACTCTAATTCCATTGCCTAAGCCTTCTGTGGATACAGGAATGGGCTTGGAGCGTCTCGCTGCTGTGTTGCAACATGTGCATAGCAATTATGAGATCGATCTATTTCAAGCATTGTTAGCCTCTGCGGCGCAAATCACAGGCACAGCGGATACCACTAATACTTCCTTGCGTGTGATTGCCGACCATATTCGCTCGTGCTCTTTCCTTGTCGTTGATGGAATTTTGCCTTCCAACGAAGGGCGAGGCTATGTGCTACGACGCATTATCCGTCGTGCTGTGCGACACGGTTATCAGCTAGGGGTTAAAGACTTGTTCTTCTATCGTTTAGTGGACGCGCTTGTTGAGCAAATGGGCGAGGCTTACCCAGAGCTCAAAGCAAGACAGTCCATGGTCGAGAAAGTCTTAAAAGAAGAAGAGCAGCAGTTTGCTCGCACACTTGAAAATGGCATGGCGATTCTTAAAGAGGCTATTGCCGGTTTGAAAGGAAAAGTGGTTCCTGGCGAAACTGTGTTCCGTCTCTATGACACCTTTGGATTCCCGGTGGATCTAACGGCTGACGTGGCACGTGAGCAGGGCCTGACAATCGATCAAGCTGGGTTCGATGCAGCAATGGCTGTACAGAAACAACAGGCACGAGCGGCCGGTAAGTTTAATGCCGTTGAGAAGCTTGTGATCGAAGTGGAGAAGGGTACAGAGTTTACGGGATACGATCGTCTAGATGGGCAAGCACAAGTGTTGGCAATCTATCGCAATGGTCAGCAAGTTGAGGCCATTACAGGGGAAGGTGAAGCCTTATTGATTCTCGATGCTAGTCCTTTTTATGCTGAATCTGGCGGACAAGCGGGCGACAAAGGCGTATTGCGTTGCAATATCGGCGCAAGCAACGAGGCGTTGTTTGATGTAGTGGATACCCAAAAACAAGGCGAACACTTTATCCATAAAGGAATCTTGCGCTCTGGCAGTTTGCAGCAGGGTGATCAAGTACAGGCGAATGTCGGGGCGCAAAATCGTGCGGCGATAGCCTTGAACCATTCGGCTACGCATTTATTGCATGCGGCGCTGCGCAGCGTTCTGGGAGACCACGTTACTCAGAAAGGGTCCCTAGTCACCGCTGATCGTCTGCGTTTTGATTTCTCCCACCAAGCGGGCATGTCAGCGGCAGAGTTGGCCGAAGTGGAAGCGCTTGTGAATGCTGAGATTCTAAAGAATAACTTAGTGTCTAAACAGGTCATGAGTATCGACGAAGCTATGAATGCGGGAGCGATGGCGCTGTTTGGTGAGAAATACGGCGAAGAAGTGCGCGTAGTAAGCATGGGTGAGTTCTCTACAGAATTGTGTGGTGGCACTCACGTTGAGCGCACGGGCGACATCGGGCTGTTTAAATTTGTCGGAGAATCGGGCATAGCCGCAGGGGTTCGGCGTGTGGAAGCTGTGACTGGGCAGGGCGCATTAGCTATCGTGGCGCAGCAAGAGAGCACGCTGAAACACTTGGCTGAGGTCGTGAAAACGAACACCGAGAGCCTTGTGGAGAAAGTGCAGCAGCTAATGCAAAGTAACAAAGGCCTTGAAAAAGAGCTCGAGCAACTCAAAGTTAAACTAGCGAGTGCTGCAGGAAGTGACATTGCATCCGAAGCAATCGATGTGGCCGGCATTAAATTGCTCGTCAAAGCGGTCAGCGACTTTAACGCGAAAACACTACGCGATACCGTCGATCAGTTGAAAAACAAATTAGGAACTTCCGTCGTTGTATTGGCAAGTGTCGAAGAAGGCAAAGTGAGTCTAGTCGCTGGGGTGAGTAAAGACCTCGTTGCGAAGATTAAAGCCGGAGATCTCGTCAATATGGTGGCCACTCAAGTAGGTGGTAAAGGGGGTGGTCGTCCCGATATGGCAATGGCAGGTGGAACAACTCCTGAAACCTTGCCGCAAGCGCTTGCGAGTGTTCAAGCGTGGGTCGAAGAAAAACTTTAATATTCATGACAAATGCAGTAGCACGTGGCTAAGGGTATACGGGCCCTTAAATAGCGTTTGCATTACAATCTGCAATTTTGTTTAATTTGCACCCGTTTTAACCTATGTAGCGAAAATGGCATTATACGTTCAAAAATTTGGTGGTACTTCTGTAGGCTCAACTGAGCGCATCGAAGCTGTCGCGGAGCGAGTGATTCGCACTCGAAAACAAGGCCACGATGTGGTCGTTGTGGTTTCCGCTATGAGTGGAGAGACCAATCGCCTGTTAGCGTTGGCAAATGATATCGATGAGAAACCCGCGCCGCGAGAGTTGGATGTTTTGCTCTCTACCGGTGAGCAAGTCACGATTGCCTTGTTGAGCATGGCTCTCGAGAAACGTGGGTGTAAAGCGCGCTCTTTCACTGGCGGACAAGTTCGGATTCTAACCGACGAATCTCACACTCGCGCCCGTATAAAAGAGATCGATGATCAAAAGATACGTGCGGAACTTGCGCTAGGCAAAGTCGTTGTCGTGGCCGGTTTCCAAGGTATTGATGATAACGGCAATATCACGACGTTGGGCCGTGGTGGTTCAGACACCTCTGCCGTGGCCTTAGCTGCCGCGCTAAAGGCTGACGAGTGTCAAATTTATACCGATGTGAAGGGCGTTTATACTACAGACCCTCGTGTCGTTGAAGACGCCCGCTTATTGCGGACGATTACATTTGAAGAGATGCTAGAGCTGTCGAGCCTAGGCGCCAAGATTCTTCAGATTCGATCCGTTGAGTTCGCAGGGAAATACAAAGTCCCGTTGCGTGTACTCTCCAGTTTTGAAGACGACCCAGGTACTTTAATCAGTTTAGAGGATGAAAACGAAATGGAAGCTCCAATTATCTCGGGTATTGCGTTCACGAGAGACGAGGCGAAAGTGACTGTCTCCGGAGTGCCAGATGTCCCCGGAGTAGCCTATCAAGTGATTGGCCCGGTCAGTGACGCCGGTATTGAAGTGGATGTAATTGTACAAAACGTATCTGCGGATGGTACAACTGACATCACTTTCACCGTAAAACGTGCCGATAGCGAACAAGCTCGTGAAATCATTGGTC
This sequence comes from Gammaproteobacteria bacterium, assembly GCA_051252515.1. Classification (GTDB taxonomy): domain Bacteria; phylum Pseudomonadota; class Gammaproteobacteria; order Pseudomonadales; family Pseudohongiellaceae; genus UBA5078. The sequence continues at coordinate 1,106 of JBPOFS010000004.1, read as the reverse complement.
GTATTGGTGAGGAAGTAAAAGCGAGAGAAGTTACGCTTGATAAGAAAATCGCTAAAATCTCTCTAGTAGGCGTTGGAATGCGTTCACACGCAGGAATAGCTAGCAAGATGTTTAAAACGCTGGCAGATGAATCTATTAATATTCAAATTATTACAACGTCTGAGATTAAGATCTCTGTTGTGATTGAAGAGAAATATTTAGAGTTAGCGGTACGTGCGCTGCATAGTGCATTTGAGCTAGGAGAAGAGGAAAAGGGCTAGTTTTAGCTGATTTTCTCTAGTTTTGCCGATAGTGCTCGGTGTCTGTGTCATGTCCGTTTGCTTGGATTTGGGGGCGCAAGAGAGACGAGTTAGACGCTCGATTTTCGTTGCGGAGCAAATAGACGTAAGCTAACAGTACATCCGAGTGTGATATTCCGACGTAGTGTCTATAAACAACTACGGAAAGAACAAGGACACAGCAAGCAGGAAAGGAGAAAAGAATGTTAATTTTAACTCGGCGTATTGGTGAGACCTTGATGGTTGGTGACGATGTTACTGTCACTGTTTTAGGCGTCAAAGGTAACCAAGTACGTATAGGTGTTAATGCCCCGAAAGAAGTGGCGGTACACCGTGAAGAAATATATCAGCGCATCCAGAAAGAGCGAGAAAACGAAAACCCGGAAACTGATACAAAAGAGTGAGTAAAAAAAGCCAGTAGCCACTGCCATTTCCCATGATGTATGTTACTATCTGCGCGCAATTTTGGAGAGATGGCCGAGTGGCTGAAGGCGCGCCCCTGCTAAGGGCGTATAGGGTAATTCCTATCGAGGGTTCGAATCCCTCTCTCTCCGCCATATTTAATATCCGCGGTACTTCGCCGCAAATCTACCCTCGATAAAAATCTCAGTAGTCCAATACGAGAGAGGGGTTCGAACCCGAAAGAGGGTTTGATCGATTGCATCGCAATCGAAGACGAGCGCAAAGCGCGATGCCCGCAGGGTTGGGGCGGCCGCAAGGGCGATCCAATCAATCCCTCCCCCTTTCCTAGCTCCGCCATATTTAATATCCGCGGTACTTCGCCGCAAATCTACCCTCGATAAAAATCTCAGTAGTCCAATACGAGAG
>JBPOFS010000003.1:0-407116 GCA_051252515.1 Gammaproteobacteria bacterium | reverse complement strand
AGCGCAAAGCGCGATGCCCGCAGGGTTGGGGCGGCCGCAAGGGCGATCCAATCAATCCCTCCCCCTTTCCTAGCTCCCCAAGCCAAAGAAATTACAATTTCCTGACCTCAAGCGTCATTCATTTCCGCTGATTGGCCTTATCTAAGCTTAAACCCCTTAAATATCAAAGCGTTGCATAGGTTTGGACAGTTAATCTTCGCAAATACAGATCTATAGGAGATAAATCCAAATCAGCCAACATGCGATGGCTGTAATAATTGGAACGAACATCAAGAGAAACATGTATTTTAGGTGTGACATATTACCTTACCGCTCCCTAGCGCGTGTCCTCTGAGATCGCTTTCAAAGCATGGGCGATGAAATTGATAGCGTAGTTTTTAGCGACTATGACTCGTCTCGATCTTATCATTTTCGCCTGTCGCCACAAGTGAGTGGCTGGCGTGAGCTATTGCCCGACGTGCGAGTCTAGTGGCGACAAGCTGCTTTTATCCTACGCCATTCTGACCTGGTGTCTCCTTGTTTCTTTCAACCCTCTTGTGACACCATACTCCTAGTAATGCCATTAGAAGCACGGTGTTTATAAACGTGCCCAAAGCCCCCAAAGAGGACGCTCCATGAAGCAAGCTATTCGCCAGACTCCCTTCGCATTTTGCCTATTCCTGTTATTGACTATGAGCCCCGTCGCCATGACCCAGAGCAATGACGCTAACGCTATTACGCCCTTTGAAATTCATATCCCTGACGCTGATATAGCCGATCTCAAGCAAAGACTTCTTAATGCAAGATTGCCCGCTCAGATCCCCGGTACAGCTTGGGAGTATGGGACTAACGCCGAGTATTTGCGCGAGTTGGTGGATTATTGGGCGAATGACTTTGACTGGCGTGAGCAGGAGCGAGCCTTAAACGAGTTTGATCAGTTTAAGACTCAGATCGATGGGCTGCCGATACACTTTATTCACCAGCGTTCGACTCATCCTGATGCCATGCCGTTGCTCATTACTCATGGGTGGCCGGGCTCCTTTGTTGAGTTTCGTAAGATTATCGGTCCGTTGACCCAACCTGAACTCTACGGTGGCAACCCTGAGGATGCCTTTCACGTGGTGATCCCTTCTTTGCCAGGCTTTGGCTTTTCCGGTGAGCCCCAAGAGCGTGGTTATAATCCTGAGCGCATGGCCCATGTGTTGGCCGGTCTTATGGCGCGCTTGGGTTATGAGCATTACGGAGCACAAGGGGGCGACTGGGGAGCCATTATTAATCGCGTGCACGCGGCGCGTTATAGCGATCGCATGATTGGTCTGCACTCCAACTTTATATTGGCAAGCCCTCCCGAAGATGAGGCTATTCGAGCCGCTGTTCCAGCACAAGAGACTGCGGCGCAGGTGGCGCGTGCACAATTTATGGCTAACGAAGTGGGCTATCAACAGATTCAAGGCACAAAACCGCAAACTCTAGGGGTGGCACTGAACGATTCACCAGCGGGGCTGGCCTCGTGGATCGTAGAGAAGTTTCATGGCTGGAGCGATATCGATCAACAAAGTGTCGATGGCTTAGAGGCGAAGTTTACAAAAGACGAAATATTAACGGACATTAGCGTGTATTGGTTTACCGCGAGCATCACGGCCTCTACGCGTATTTATTATGAAAGCCGTAATTTCCCAGCGAATGAACCTACGGGTTATGTCAGTGTGCCCACTGCCGCGGCAGTGTTTCCTGCTGAGATTTATATCATTCCAAGATTATGGGCCGAACAGCAGTATAATATTGTGCGCTGGACACCTATGCCTCAAGGGGGGCATTTCGCTGCCATGGAAGAGCCTGATTTATTGCTCGAAGATGTGCGTGCGTTTTTTCGATCTTTGCGTTAATGCACTAAGGGAACTAGATGCCGCTTTTTCTAAGTTGTTCGAACCGCGTAGAGGAGTTGCATACGCAACTTGCGCGCTTGCTGAAGCTTGCACCGCTTAAGGACCCGCTCCAAGAAGAAGTGATTGTCGTGCCCGGCATGACCATGCAACGCTGGGTCAATCAACAGCTTGCCTTGCAACATGGCATTGCAGCGAACATTCACTACCCTCTGCCGGCGGCTTGGATTTGGAGTCTCGCGGCTCGCACTAACCCTAATGAATTGATTGAGGGGGAAGACCCGTTATCGCGGGAGAACGCCGCATGGCGCATCTATGCGTTATTGCCTGGATTGTTGGAACGAGCAGAGTTTCAAGAGCTGCAACGCTATTTACATAACGATGAGAGCGGGGTTAAGCGCTGGCAATTGGCGCAGCGCCTTGCCGACATTTTCGATCGCTACCAATATTATCGTCCTGACTGGATTCGTGATTGGAGCACAGGCAAACACAATGCACAGGCAAAGAGTGCCAATGTGCCATTGTGGCAAGTGGCGCTTTGGCAGGGCTTGGTGCAAGAGTGTCCCAATAGTCACCGTGTCGCCCTAATTGATAATTTGCTACAAGTGCTTAATGACCCTGTTGCGCGTGACACCTTATTAAAGTTCGTCCCCGAGCGAATCAGTTGCTTTGCTTTATCTTCGTTGCCGCCATTGTTTGTCCAGGTACTGCATGCCTTGGCGCAATACACCGATATTTTCTTGTTTCTCCATAGTCCGACTGATCAATACTGGGCCGATCTGCGCAGTCAAAAAGATCAAGCACGCCTGCGTTTAGAGAAACCGGCCGAGGCTGTCTACTACGATACGGGCAATGAATTGTTGGCCTCATGGGGACGCCAAGGGCAAGCCTTTCAAGATCTATTGCTCAATGATGACAGTATTGAATCCACGCATTGGGAAGACTATTTGCAAGCAGGGGGTGATAGTCTATTGCATCGCTTGCAGGATGACATTCTAGCGCTTACGAATACGAGCCAAGAAGTCCCATTGGACGAATCGGTTGAGATCAGCGTTTGTCATAGCCCTATGCGCGAATGCCAAGTGTTACACGATCGCCTTTTGGCGGCCATTGACGCTGACCCAACACTGAAACCTGAGGATATCTTGGTGATGGTGCCAGAGATAAGCCGTTATGCACCCTATGTGGAGGCTGTCTTTCGTCAAGATGAACATTCTGATCGTCCGTTCATTCCATGGAACCTTTCGGATATAAACGTAGCCGATGAACACCCTTTGGTGCGAATTTTTCTACAGTTGCTAACGCTGTCGAGCTCTAGGTTTTCCTTCTCAGAACTTGCATCCTATCTTGAGGTCCCGCAGATCGCGGCTCAGTTTGAGCTAGAGGGGTCGACACAAGATGAGTTGCTAGCGTTGCTGCGCGAGAGTGAAGTGCGTTGGGGGATTAATGCCGCGCATAAACAAGCATTGGATTTGCCCAAGATTGAACAAAATACGTGGGAACATGGTATTGATCGATTGATCGCAGGTTATGCGATGTCCGATATTGCGTTGTGGCATAACATTGCTCCGATGAATGGTGTTGGTGGCGCAAGTGCAGCCGCATTAGGTAGGTTCTGTGGGTTATTAGAAACCCTAAAGCAATGGCACCTCACGTTAAATCAATCACGCAGCGCACAACAATGGCAGCAACTACTCAATGCTATGTTGGAAACACTGTTTGGCACTCAGCGTGATGATGACGACCGGCTTCAGCAAATCAGAGACGCCATTGATGAGCTCGCCTCCCAAGCTGGCGAACAAATACTGTCTATCGAGCTATTACGCCTGTGTTTAGAGGAATCCTTGAGTGCTCGTACACAACACAATCGTTTCTTCAGTGGTGGCGTGAGTATTTGTGGCATGCGTCCGATGCGCAGCTTACCGTTCCGAATGATCTGCGTACTTGGCCTTAATGATGCCGCTTTCCCAAGAACTGAACAAAATCAATCCTTCGATGCGATGGGGAAACACTGGCAGGCAGGGGACCCGCGTAAGGGCGATGAAGATCGCTATTTGCTGCTAGAAACCTTGTTGTGTGCACGAGATAAACTGTATGTGAGTTATACAGGCAGGAGCCTCAAAGACAATAGTGAGTTGCAGGCCTCTGTATTACTGCGTGAATTTATGGACTTTCTCAATGCGCACTATATTCCTGAAGGCTCGGATGACGCCAATATTAGCGAGAAACTGACTTTTGAATATCCAATGCAAGCTTTTAGCTGGCGCCAGTTTGAAGCCTTAGCTGGTGATAGTGCGCGGCAAAGCTATGACTCGTGGTGGTGCGACGTCGCGCAAACCTTGCAAAGCGAGCAACGCGCGCCAGATCGATTAGAGGCATGGCCTATCACTGCTATTCCAATGCCAGAGGAAAGTGTAGAGCAGGTTGAGTTAGGCAGACTTATTCGCTTCATGCAGCACCCAGTAAAAGGGTTTTTCAATCTACGGCTAGGTATTTATTTGCATGACGGTGATGCCAGTGACGATGAAGAAAATTTTGCCATAGATGGTCTATCGACTTGGCTGATGCACAAAGGGCTTATTAGTACCTTGTTGAAAAACGAAGCACAGCCAAGTAATGAGCTTTTAGCCTTGTATCAAGCACAGGGCGTTTTACCTCATGGCGCAATGGCGCAGAACGCTTATGACACCATGCGTGAAAAAGCCAGTGACCTACTAGAGCGATTGCAAGCGTATGAGTCATTAGACGTGGAACCTTTAGCGATTGAATTGGCCTGTCAGCTTCCCAATAGTGATGAAGTTGTGGCTGTTACAGCACACCTGACTCAGTTCTACCCGTCAAAGGGACTGTTGCACTACACGCCGTCTTCTATGAAACCGAAACATTTATTGGCGCTTTGGTTGGAACACTTAGCGTTCTGTGCGGCAAGCGCGAGAGATGAAAGTCTCAAGAGCGTCTTGATTTGCAAAGATCAAGAAGTACAGTTTTCGATGATCGAACCAGCCATGGCTTTGTCGCAGTTAACCGGCTATGTGAGTATTTACCGCGAGGGTTTAACTCGCCCATTACCGTTGTTTCCTCTTTCAAGTTTTGAGTTGGGCTTAGGGGATGATGAGAGCGCGATTAAAAAAGCCCGCGGAAAGTGGAATAGCAGCGAATACTCTTATGCTGCCGACGAAGACGATCCTTATATCAATTTAGTGAATCGCCACTGTGCGACAGATCCTCTCGCAGAGCAGGGGCATTTGGATCTTGCCTATCAAGTGTATGCCACATTACGTCATGCGCAGGAGCAACCATGAACGCTCCTATCGTACTTGATGCGGCCCAAACATTGTCGTTGTCTTTAACCGGAATCAAGCTGATTGAAGCCAGTGCGGGTACGGGCAAGACCTATGCGATCAGTAACCTTTATTTGCGTTATGTACTAGCCGGTTTCACCGTCAATAAAATTTTGGTGGTCACGTTTACCAATGCGGCCACTGAAGAGTTACGAGGCCGGATTCGGGCGCGCTTGTATGTGGCGCAACGGGTGCTAGAAGCAATCGAGACGAATACGGCTCAAAGTGACGATGCGTTTCTAGCACAGCTGATTCAGCATTACCGTGAAGGCACTGATGAGGCCTTGGCGGAAGCAATCGCACGTTTACGCTTTGCTGTGCGCAGTATGGAAACGGCCGCCATTTTTACTATCAATGGTTTTTGCCAGCGTGCTCTAAGTGATCACGCCTTCAATAGCGGTCAAGCGTTTCAGATGGATCTGATACGAGACGATGACGCGCTTTGGCGTGAGGCATTGAAAGACTGGTGGCGTCGATCTGTATATGAGTTAACGCAGCCACAACTCGCGCTGTTCATGAGCGTTTTTCCGAATTTAGACGCGTTCCTTAAAAGCCAAGCGATTCTAAGAAACAGTCGTGGCAAGAAAATACTGCCAGAGATAAGCACGAGCCTAATGCAATTGTATGGCGAAGTAGAAAAAACACATGCTCCGTTGCTTGTCTTGGCGCAACGTTGGGCCGAGGAAGGGCTTGCGTTGAAGGAGTTGTTATTGACCTCGGCGGCCTTGGCGCGTAACGCGAGTTCAGGGTATAGACTTGCAGAGTTACAACCGTCGCTTGATGAGTTGGATGAGTATTTTGCCGACCCAGACAACACGCCGCTTCCTAAAGCATTTGAGATCCTTGCGATTGATCATATTGTCGCCGGTACGAAGCCGACGAAGGTGGGCAAAGAGCCTGGGCTGGACAATGGTTTTTTCTATGCTTGTCAGGAGGTGCAGAGCCAGCTTGATCAAGTGCGTGAACAGTTTTACATCGCGGCGTTGCAACAGGCGACAGCGCAAGCTCACGAGGCCATAGAGACTCAAAAAGATCTAACCCGCACCTTGTCCTTTCAAGACCAACTCACTCGACTGCACGATGCGCTTTACGCTGATTCGGGTGATACATTGGCGACAGTGTTACGCAATGAATTTCCTGTAGCGATGATTGATGAGTTTCAAGATACCGATGCGCTGCAATATAAAATATTCCGTAAAATGTATCCGCCAGAAAATGCAGCCGATGATGTTCTAAGTGATGACGCCTTAGGTGCGCTGACAATGATTGGCGATCCCAAACAGGCAATTTACAGTTTTCGTGGTGGTGATATATTTGCCTACGCGATGGCTCGCCACGATGTGGGAGACGAGCTGTACACATTGGATACCAACTGGCGCTCCGTGCCACCCTTAGTGTCTGCCGTTAATACTTTATTTCAACATCGTCCTAGTGCCTTTGTGTATGACAATGTCATTGATTTTCACCCTGTGCATTCAGCGCAGAAAGACCATGCACTGTTAGTGGAAGATGCGCAGCAAAGTTGTGCGTTAACATTCTGGCAGTTTGGCAATGGTGACGACAATAAGCCTCAATCGAAGTCAGCGATAGAGCATCAAGTCACAGAAGCCGTGGCTGATGAAACGGCACGCTTATTAATAGCAGGGCGACAGAACAAAGCCTGTTTGGGAGAGAAAGGCGTAAAACCTGGAGATATTGCGATCCTTGTACGCCGCGCCGTTGAAGGGCGAATGGTGCGAGAAGCATTGCAGCGTCGCGGCATCAATGCTGTGACAGTAGGACGCGATAGTGTGTTTAACAGTGACGAGGCCCATGGCCTGTTGTTGTTATTAAAGGCGGTTGTGCATTGTCGAGATCGCAGCGTACTTCGTGCCGCTGTGAGTAGCCATTTATTGGCATTGAACTACGAGCAGATGGCGGCCCTTTTGAATGAGCAAGACAGCTGGCAAGAGTGGCTTGCGCAGATGAAGGCATTCAATGCCCAGTGGACGCAACGCGGATTTATGGCGATGTTTTCTGCCTTGCTGCAGGGCTTGGATATCGGTGGCAAGCTGGCCAGTCAACAAGACCCAGAGCGGCGCCTGACCAATTTGTTGCATCTTGGCGAGTTACTACAGCAAAGTTCGCGCACTCATGCGGGCTTGGAATCGCTATTAACTTGGTATCAAGAGCAACTAGAACAAAGCGAAGATGAAGAAAGCGAGATGCGTCTGGAGAGTGATGAGGCGTTAGTGAAAATAGTAACGATTCATGCCAGTAAAGGTCTCGAATATCCTATCGTCTTTGTGCCTTTTCTGTGGGCTTGCAAACCGAAGGGCAAAAATCTTTTTGATAAGTATGGCTTCACGTTTCATGACGCTGATGAGCAACCATGCCTCGCGCTTAATAGCGCCGCGATGGATGCCAATGTATTGAGCGCCGAGAAAGAACGACTGGCGGAAGACGTGCGACTAGCCTATGTGGCGTTGACCCGCGCTCGAGCGAAACTCTATTTGGTTTGGGGCGCTGCAGCCTCAACCGCTAATGGTGCGTCCACTGCGTTAGCCTGGTTGTTACATGCCGATCAAAGTCCCGCAGATTTAGGCCAAGCAAAACCGTTTGCGAAGATTAACAATGACGTCGTTACGCAAGCGTTGAACGAGATCGCCGTGGGTTCGGATGGAGCAATAGAGGTGATGCCGCTGCCTAGCATTGAGCGATTGCGCCTTGGTGGAACGGATGATGTGAGGAAAACACTTTCTGTGCGCGCTTTCCACGCGCGAGTGGCAACGGATTGGCGTATTAATAGTTTTAGTAGCTTGACTCGGGATGTCCATCAGCCGCCGATGCAGCGCCGTGAACGTACAAGTGAAGACCCCATCATGAATTTTCTTGCAGGGAGCCAAGTCGGACTCTTTCTGCATGCGGTGTTAGAGGACTTGGACTTCCAAGGTGATATCAGTGCCCAAGCCGCCGAACTCAATGAAGCGCATGCGAAACGATTTGGCTTGGTAGCGAAAGAGCAGGAAGCCACAATCGAGCAATGGTTGCACAATATAGTCGCGACTCCTCTAAACGCGAATGGTTTGTGCTTGTCGCAGTTGAATCATGGACAACGTCTTAACGAGCTAGCCTTTGATTTTGCGATTGACCAAGTGCGTGTAGGCGCGTTGAATCAACGCCTCGAACAGTGGGCAGGTGGCCCAGTAGAGGCGTTAACGGTAGATGATTTCCGCGGCATGATCACTGGAGTGATTGACTTAGTGTTTGTGCACGAAGGGCGTTATTACATTGCCGATTATAAAAGTAATTTACTGGGCTATGGACTGGAAGATTATCAACCAGACGCACTTCGAAAAACTATTTTTGATAGACGCTATGACCTTCAATATTTGTTGTACCTCTTGGCCCTGCATCGTTATTTGGGGCAGAGGATTACAGGCTATGATTACGATCAACACATTGGTGGAGCGTACTATCTTTTCTTAAGAGGGATGCGGCCAGAACGGGGGCATCAATATGGCGTGTATTTCGATCTGCCTCCTAAAGAGCTGATTAAAGAATTAGACGAAGTGATGTTTGCGTACTCGAGCGCAAATGCGAAGGTGTCAGGATGAGTCTGCTTAGTAGTTTACAAACCGCGGGTGAGCTGAGCCCCTTGAGTTGTGTGTTTGCCCGCTTTATTGCACGGCATTGCAATGTTGCGCAGGACAGCCTTTTGGTGATGACTGCGGCGTTGCTGAGTGAACGCAATCAACATGGGGATGTGTGCTTGGAGCTGAACCGTTTTGCGGAGCAAACGCTATTCACAGCACAAGTCGGACATGACGCCATTGTGGCGCCGAGTGCGCAGCAGTGGCAGCAACTCTTATTAGAGAGCGAATGTGTCGGTGGTCCTGGGGATTCGGTCCCGATGATCGTCGAGCACGGCCGGCTTTATTTGCAGCGTTTTTGGCATTATGAATGTGCTGTGTACGAGGCGATTAATGCACGCCTTGGGCAGAACATTGCGTTGCAACAAGACCTATTGCGTGACGGGCTAGAGCGTCTGTTTCCTGCACAAGCTAGTGCAAGTCCTGTCGATTGGCAAAAACTCGGGTCAGCGTTAGCCTCGAGTCAACGTTTTGCCGTGATCTCGGGTGGGCCAGGTACTGGCAAAACCACTACGGTCGTCAAAGTGCTGGCGTTATTGTTTGAGCAAAATCCGGCGCTACGCATTAAGTTGGCGGCGCCCACGGGTAAAGCTGCGGCACGAATGGTGGAATCGATTCGTTCGGCAAGGCAACGCCTTGATCTAAAACCGGAGATCGCCTCCTTGTTGCCCGATGAGGCCAGTACCCTGCATCGATTATTAGCCTATCAAGATGGCAATGGCTATAGGGGGTTTCGACATAATCGACAAAACCCTTTATTGCTCGATTGCCTGGTGATTGATGAAGCGTCTATGATCGATTTGCCATTGATGTGGTCATTATTGGAAGCGTGTCCTACGGATATGCGCATTATTCTATTAGGGGACCGCGATCAGCTTGCTTCGGTAGAGGCCGGTAATGTGCTTGGTGATATCACGGGACACGGTCAGGCGCTGCATTACAGCCAAGACATGGTGAATCTATTACAATCCTTAACTGGCGTGGAGGCGAGCTTATTGCCTGTGTCCGACAATGTGCCGGCTATTGCTGACTCGCTCGCTTTGCTGCGGACAAGTCATCGTTTCGCAGCAGACAGCGGAATAGGCGCGTTAGCGAGCGCCGTGAATAATGGCGAAGTGGAAATCGCTCAACAATTGCTGCGCCAAGCCAATGTCGATGTGAACGCATTGGCGCTCAGCGATATCGTGTGGATTTCCCCACCAAGTAACCCGAATGCTCCGTTGCATAGTCAAGTGTTGCAGTGGGCATTGGCGCAATATAGACCCTATTTTGAATGCACCGAGGTCGAGCAAGCATTGGCTATTTTTGCCAAGACGCGAATTCTTTGTGCGGCGCATGAGGGGCCGTTGGGAGAGCGTGAGCTTAATCGACAAGTAGCCGATAGGCTGCGCAGGGTTGGAGCACTTAAGGGCGCAGACGAAACCCACGGGACGCCCATCATGGTGACCGTCAATGATTACGAGATGGGCTTGTTCAACGGGGATATCGGTTTGTTATGGTATTCGGAACAAGGCGTTCTTGAGGCTTGTTTTCCCGATCTGGATGGGGAAGTGCGACGTATTCCTGCCGCGAGCCTTCCTGAGCATGTCAGTGCGTGGGCGATGACAGTCCATAAGTCACAGGGTTCGGAATTTAATGAGGTGTTATTGATTCTACCAAGCAAAGCGACGAGCCCTTTGCTGCTACGGGAGTTAGTGTATACGGGGATTACGCGAGCGCGCACTCGGCTATTGCTGCATAGCAGCACGGAGGCGTTAGCGAAGGCTTGTCGAACGCCAGTACAGAGAAGTTCGGGACTTGCCGCTCGTCTTGGTTGGGAAACGACAAGCCCGGATTGAACTTGTGTGTTAGACGCTTGTCACAATGGAGTGCGCCATTTGCAGATGTTCGGCGGCTTCACGGCCAAGAATAGTTAGATAACCTCCGTCGGCTTGGGTGATTAGCCCTTTGTCGAATAGACGTTTTGCGGCATCAATACGAACAGGTCCGGCATCTTTATGGACCTTTATGCCTTCTTGGGGGTCAGTAACGTTGTAAAGTAAAAGTGTGTTCAGTTCAGCGATAATCTCTGGGCTTAGTGGCATAGTACTTCCTCAGTAATTATTGTTATTCCGGTGTAGTATATGCTTGCGTAAATAAATTGCATTAGGCACGACTTTTTTATTCGAAACGAAGGAGCCCATGAAAGTACCGAAAAGATTGCAGCCACTGCTAGATGACGGTTTGATAGACGAAGTTGTGAGCCAATTGATGAGCGGCAAAGAAGCCCAAGTATTCGTTGTACGCTGTGGTGAGCATTTACGCTGCGCCAAAGTATACAAAGAGGCATCCAAGCGTAGCTTCAAGCAAGCTGTGCAATATCAAGAAGGTCGCAAGGTCAAAAACAGCCGTAGTGCACGGGCGATAGGCAAACGTAGTCGTTATGGGCAACAGGAACAAGAGCTGGCCTGGCTGACAGCCGAAGTGGAAGCGCTTCGCCGTTTAGCCGCTGCAGGAGTGACTGTGCCAGGGACGCATGGCTTTGTTGATGGCGTTCTATTGATGGATATGATCTGTGATGCCGATGGCGATCCAGCTCCACGCCTCAATGATGTGACATTGACTCCAGAGCAAGCCCGGGATTTCCATGCACGGCTTATCAGCGACGTGGTCAAGATGCTGTGCGCAGGTTTGATTCATGGCGACTTATCCGAATTCAATGTCTTGGTGGCAGAGAGTGGGCCGGTGATTATTGACTTGCCGCAGGCGGTCAATGCCTCAGGCAATAACAGTGCAGCGGCTATGCTACTGCGCGATGTAGAGAATATGGCGAGTTATTTCGGCCGTTTTGCTCCAGAGCTTCGCACTACGAACTATGGCGCAGAGATGTGGAGTTTATACGAGCGCGGTAATCTGCACCCCGACAGCAAGCTGACAGGTCACTTTGAGGGCAAGTTGGAAAATGCGAACGTGGAAGAGGTATTGCAGGTCATTGAGCATGCCCGTGAAGAAGCGGCGTTAGAACTTGAGCGCCGACAAGCGGCGCTCGAAGATGCTTAGCCTTCGTTGCCTAAGCGTTCTGCGACATCAGCGGGTTCGATCTCGACTCCGCTGAGTTCGCTGTTCCAATTAGGACCAACCATCACTTCGTCTTCATGCATGCCTGGGAGCCAGTTGACGACAAAGTCTTCCAACGTAAGTGAAGAAGCGGTGTAAATGTCCCAATCTTCCGAACAATGAGATTTAGCGTCTGCTTCGTTAGACCAAAAAGGAAAGACGTCAGTTTTTTCAAACTCTAATGATGGGCAAACCGCCCAACCATCTTCCGCTTTGAGACCCCAAACTTGGCCGGTTTTCTGAATTTCTTCGATAAACAGGTCGTAATTGGCCTCTTCGTCGTCAGTCAGAGCGCTTGTAATGTTTTCAGGGGACTGTCCGGGCATAATATCCTCAACTAATGTGTACGGGCTTGTGTTAATTCTAACTCAGCCTTGCGCGGGAACACAGCGACAAAATGGCAAAGTGCTAGATGATTCATCTGAAAAAAATCTTATCACGAGGTAGCGATGACCAATAGAAACACGACCGAGGCACGAAACGAGCCTCTAGAAATAGACGATTTTCAGAGCAGTGGCGTTATTGATGCGCAGATCAGTCCAAGAGGCACGCTGGAGATGCTCTCCCAGTGGGAGGTTGATCGCCTGCGTGATATGGAAGATTCAAAGGTTTATGAGTTGTTTCGCCGTTGTGCGCTCGCGGTGCTCAATTGCGATGACAGTACGGATAACGCTTCCGAGGTTTATTCTCGCTATGCCGATTTCAGTATTGAGATTTCGCAACGCGCCCGAGGTATCAAACTTATTCTTAAGAATGCCCCCGCTTGTGCCTTTGTCGATGGCGTGATCATGCATGGTGTGCGTGATCACCTCTTTGCGGTGCTGCGCGACATCGTGTTTATGTCGGGAGATCCCTATGCCTTGTCTGATCGCAGTTTAACCCCGAACACTGACGCTCAGGGTCATCCCTCAACGGACACTGAGGATACGCGTCCAGCGGCTAACCTCGTTTTCAATATGATGCGTAATGCGCGCCTGCTGCGGCCTCGAGCAATGCCAAAGTTGATTGTATGTTGGGGCGGGCACTCGATCTCAAGAGATGAGTATTTATATTGCAAATCAGTGGGTTATCAATTGGGGCTGCGAGGGTTAGACATCTGCACGGGGTGCGGACCCGGCGCGATGAAGGGACCAATGAAAGGCGCTACGATCGGTCATGCTAAGCAACGTAATCGCGATGGTCGCTATGTTGGCATCTCCGAGCCAAGCATCATTGCCGCAGAGTCGCCAAACCCCATCGTTAATCAACTGGTCATCATGCCGGATATCGAAAAGCGTTTAGAAGCCTTCGTACGTCTAGGGCACGGCATTATCGTGTTCCCTGGAGGGGTAGGGACCTTAGAGGAAATTCTGTTCATTCTAGGGACAATGATGGATCCGGCGAACAAAGCCTTGGTCTTGCCATTGATCTTTACGTCTGGTGGCGCGAGCAAGGGGTACTTTCAAGAAATCGACGCGTTCCTAGTGAAGACACTCGGCGAACAGGTGCGTCAGTACTACACCATCATTGAGGATGACCCTAAAGCGGTAGCGATCGCGATGCGTGAAGGGATGAATAAAGTCATGGCGAATCGACGCAAAGGACGTGACGCCTACTATTACAACTGGACATTGCATATCCCCGCCGAGATGAAACGGCATTTCTTGGTGAGTCACAAGAGTATGGCCGAGCTTTCCTTGAGCCAAGATCTTCCGGCAACAGAGCTGGTAATCAACCTGCGTCGCGCTTTCTCTGGGATCGTGGCGGGCAACGTCAAAGACTTTGGTTTGCTAATGATTCGCGAGCACGGGCCATTCAAGTTGCAAGGCGATTCCGAGATTTTGGCGGCAATGGATGCTTTGTTGCGGGGATTCGTCGCCGATGGGCGCATGAAACTAGGCGGCAAGGTATATAATCCCTGCTATGAAATTGGGCTATAAGCCCCGTTTGGACGGGGTTTGCAATACTTGACTGAAATACTCGGATATCCGATAATCACGGTCTCAAATATTATTTCCTTTCCGCCTAATTAGGCACAACGCTGGCGCGATAGCGGCGGCTCCGGTGTGTTATTCACGTCGGTAAAACACGTTGGTTCGCCATTAGCATAAGGCTAGTAGCGGCGGACGCGACCAAAGAGGTAAGCAAGTGACAGAACAAGTCGAAAGCTTGATCCGCAAGGACTACGCAGCGGGTTTTCATACCAGCATTGAGTCCGATACGCTCAAGCCAGGGCTCGATGAGTCGGTAGTTCGATTCATCTCTGCCAAGAAAGAAGAGCCTCAGTGGATGCTGGATTGGCGACTCAAAGCGTTCCGTGCCTGGAAAGAAATGGAAGAGCCTGAGTGGGCGCATGTTCACTATCCGGACATCAACTTCCAAGCCCTGTCTTACTACAGTGCACCGAAGAGCATGGCTGACAAGCCACAGAGTCTCGATGAAGTTGATCCTGAGCTGCTTGAGATGTATGAAAAGCTCGGCATTCCTTTGCATGAACAAGAAGCCTTGGCAGGTGTTGCCGTGGATGCGGTCATCGATTCGGTGTCGGTCGTCACGACTTACCGTGCCAAACTCGAAGAGGCGGGCGTTATTTTTTGTCCGATCTCCGACGCGATTAAACGTTTCCCTGAGTTAGTGCAGCGTTATCTTGGTTCCGTGGTTCCGCAGAAAGACAATTTCTATGCGGCACTGAACTCGGCTGTCTTCTCCGATGGCTCGTTTGTCTATATTCCAAAAGGGGTGCGTTGCCCCATGGAATTATCGACTTACTTCCGAATCAACGAAATGAACACTGGGCAATTTGAGCGCACGTTGATCGTGGCCGATGAGGGCTCTTATGTGAGCTACCTTGAAGGCTGTACTGCTCCGATGCGCGATGAGAATCAATTGCACGCGGCAGTAGTCGAACTAGTGGCTATGGACGATGCGCAGATCAAATACTCCACTGTGCAAAACTGGTATCCCGGCGACAAAGAAGGCAAGGGCGGCATCTACAATTTCGTAACCAAGCGTGGCATCTGTCATCGCAACGCACGCATTTCGTGGACACAAGTTGAGACCGGTTCCGCGGTCACCTGGAAATACCCTAGCTGTATCTTGAAAGGGGACAATAGCGTCGGTGAGTTTTATTCCGTGGCTCTGACTAATAATTATCAGCAAGCCGATACCGGCACTAAGATGATTCATATAGGCAAGAACACAAGCTCCACCATTATTGCCAAAGGTATTTCGGCCGGGAAAAGCAACAGTGCATATCGTGGGCTAGTCCGCATCAATGCCGGTGCTTCTGGCGCGCGCAATTTCACCCAATGTGATTCGCTCTTGATTGGCGATCTCTGTGGCGCGCACACCTTCCCCTATATTGAGAGCAAGAACTCCACAGCCGTTATCGAGCATGAGGCCACCACGTCGAAAGTGAGTGATGACCAAATGTTTCTTTGCCAGCAACGTGGCTTAGACGCAGAGAAAGCCGTGTCGATGATCGTCAACGGGTTTTGTCGTGAGGTGTTTAAAGAATTGCCAATGGAGTTTGCCGTAGAAGCGGGGAAACTTCTTGAAGTGAGCCTTGAGGGCTCGGTGGGCTAAGCAGTAGTCACCAAACATTATTCCAAAATCGCACAAAGAATTAGGAAACAGGCAGTATGTTGGATATTCGTAATCTCAATGCTCGAGTCGAAGAAACAGAAATTCTTCGCAATCTCAGCCTTTCGATCAAACCAGGCGAAGTGCATGCCATCATGGGTCCTAACGGGGCCGGCAAGAGCACGCTAGGCAACATCCTTTCAGGACGTCCTGGATATGAAGTGACCTCTGGTGACATTCAATTCAATGGCAAAGATTTGCTAGAAATGGAAATCGAAGAACGTGCTCGTGAAGGCTTGTTTTTGGCTTTCCAGTACCCGGTAGAGATTCCAGGGGTGAGCAACATGGAATTCCTAAAGGCTTCCGTGGATGCTCGTCGCAAACACCTAGGTTTGCCTGAGATGTCATCGTTTGATTTTATGAAGCTTGCGCGTGAAACATCAAAGCGTGTGAGTTTGGATGCGGCGTTTTTAAAGCGCGGTGTTAACGAAGGCTTTTCTGGTGGCGAGAAAAAACGCAACGAGATCATGCAAATGATGTTGTTGGAGCCAAGCCTTTGTATCCTAGATGAAACTGACTCAGGCCTCGACATTGATGCCTTGCAAGTGGTCGCCGAAGGCGTGAACACGATGCGAGACGGGAAACGTAGCTTCATCGTCGTTACTCATTATCAGCGTTTGCTTGATTTTATCGTTCCTGATCACGTCCATGTCCTCGCGGCTGGTCGCATCGTTAAATCCGGTGGCAAAGAGCTTGCTTTAGAGCTTGAAGCTAAGGGTTACGGGTGGCTGGAAGATGAGGACGCCTGAAGCAATGACGCAGAGCAATACACAAGATTTTCAGCAGTTAGCGCTGCAGTTGGCTGGCAATCAGTCTAGTGCCCCTTGGTTAGATGCCTTGCGTTTTGAAGGCAGCGAGCAATGGTTGCAGGCAAATTGGCCAGGTCGACGCACCGAGCTGTGGAAGTACACTCCGTTGCAAGCCTTGCAACGCGGTGGATTCTCGCAGTGGGCCAGTGCGCAAGCCCACACCCTTGATGATAACGCGACGTTAAAATTGGAGGCTATTCGCCTCGTATTTGTAAATGGCGAGTTTGATGCGCAGGCCTCTACGGGACTGAACGGTTCAGTAGTGCGTTTTAGTCAGGCGAATAAAGATCAACAAGCCATCATCGCGGATAACCTTGGTAAGATCGTCGATACCAAGCGTCACCTGTTTGCCTCTTTGAGTAATGCCTGGTTACAAGACGGTGTCTTGATTCATGTAGCAAAGAATACTCAATTAGATTTGCCGGTGTATGTGTTGCATGTGTCTACTCCTGAAGCAGAGCCTGCAATTGCGAACACGCGCGTGCTACTGGTTCTTGAAGAAGGTGCGCAGGCCGAATTGATTGAGCATTTTGTGTCTGATGCGCAAGAGCAGAATGGTTTTGTGAATAGCCTGACTGAGATCAATGTCGCGGCGAATGCGCGATGTGATCACTACCGTATCAACCTAGAAGAAGAGCATTTGATTCATGTTGGCGGCGTGCATATTCATTTGCATCGCGACGCGCAGTATCACGGTTTCACGCTGGCAGAGGGCAGTAAGCTCAAGCGTCTTGATTATCAAATCAGCTATAAAGGCCGTGGCGCGCAAGGCAATCTCAACGGTGTCTATTTGCCGCGCAACCAACAGCTGCTGGATTACCACACGAACGTAGAACACGAAGTGGCGCATTGCACGACTAGTGAAGTGTTCCGAGGCATTATTAGCGATCACGCCAAAGCAGTATTCAATGGCCGTATTCATATTCATCCGGATGCGCAAAAAACATTGGCAGAGCTGAGCAATAAAAATCTACTCACCTCGGATACCGCGGAAGTAGACACAAAACCAGAGTTGGAAATTTACGCAGACGATGTGAAATGTGCTCACGGTGCAACGGTCAGTCAGCTTGATCCGACTTCAATGTTTTATTTACAGAGTCGCGGTTTGACCAAGACACAAGCACGAACGATGCTTAGTTTTGGTTTTATCAACGAACTATTGCAAGACCTACCGCAAGCCGCGGTGCGAGAATATTTGCATGAACATTTGGCAAATTTATTCGCCAAAGAGAATCTAGGGTTATGAGCTTAGACGCGAGCAACGACAGCATTAAAGGTCAGCTTCCTTTAGAGTTTGATGTGATGAAAGTGCGTGATGACTTTCCTATTCTGCATCAAACGGTCAATGGGGCACCGTTAGTGTATTTAGACAATGCCGCAACTACGCAAAAGCCAGAGGCCGTTATCAATGCCATTAGCGATTATTACCGCAATGACAACAGTAATGTGCATCGTGGCGCGCATACCTTGGCCGATCGTGCGACAGCCGCTTTTGAAGGCGCACGTAAGAAGGTCGCCGGCTTTATTAATGCACAAGATTCAGCGCAAGTCATCTGGACGAGAGGCACTACAGAGGCCATTAACCTTGTAGCCGCAAGTTGGGGCCGTAGCCAGCTTAAGCCAGGGGATAGAGTCCTAGTTTCGGCGATGGAGCATCACTCGAATATCGTGCCTTGGCAGCTAATTGCTCAGGCTATGGGGGCGAGTGTAGAAGCTATCCCAGTCGATAGTTCCGGCACTATCGATCTACAAGCCTATGCAGATATGTTGGATGAACGCGTACGCATGGTCGCTATTGGTCATGTCTCCAATGCGCTTGGCAGTGTGAATCCAGTCATAGAGATTACGCGTCTTGCTCATGAAGCTGGAGCATTAGTATTAGTCGATGGAGCGCAAGCGGTTGGTCATTGGCCGGTAGACATGCAATCGTTGGATTGTGATTTCTATGTGTTCTCGGCCCATAAACTTTTTGGCCCAACCGGTGTCGGAGTGTTGTACGGCAAACGCGAACTACTGGAAGCAATGCCTCCGTATCAAGGCGGTGGCGAGATGATCGAATCGGTGAGTTTTGCCGGTACGACCTTCAATCAATTGCCTTATAAGTTTGAGGCCGGTACACCCGATATTGCTGGTGTGATTGGTTTAGGCGCTGCAGTGGATTACCTTGAGAGTCTCGACCGTGCCGGCGCAGCAAGACACGAACAAGCATTATTAGCATACGCACAGAAGAAAGCATTGGCTGTCTCTGGTTTGCGTTTGATTGGTACCGCTAGCCACAAAGCCAGCGTTTTAAGCTTTGTGTTAGAGGGCGTACATCCAGCGGACTTAGGTACCTTGTTAGATCAGCAAGGCATAGCGGTACGCACGGGTAATCACTGTGCGCAACCAATCATGGATCAATACGGTATTCCTGGCACTGTTCGCGCCAGCTTTAGTTTTTATAATACGTTTGAAGAAATAGACCGCCTATTTGCGGCACTTGAGAAAGCCAAACAGTTTCTCCTGTAAAATTCGCCAGCGTTGTTGAGAGGAAATTCTGATGAGCGTAGAGTCGTTCGACCCCGTTCTCGCCAAACCCAGCGGCACCGTCAATGTTACGGCTGAGGCCATTGCCCATTTTCGTGCGCAGCTTGGTGTCGATAAAAACGCCCAAGCTATTCGCTTAAGTGTTAAGCAAAGTGGCTGTACTGGTTTTAAATATGTGATTGACCTTGTTCCAGAGGCGCAACCCGATGACCTGCATTTGCAGCTTGAAGAGGGTGTAGAGCTATTAGTGGATAAGAGCAGTGTGGCCATTGTTGATGGAACACAAATTGATTATGTGGCGGAAGGCGTGAATCGTCAGTTGCGCTTCATTAACCCTAACGCCAAAGATCATTGTGGGTGCGGCGAAAGCTTCAACGTGAGTTAATATGGAAAGAAGAATGGTTTTGGCGCAGGAAGATTGTCCTGCGCGTCGGGTTCCTGATGGAACATCCGTTACGATCCCTAAGAATAGCTTTGTGGCGATTACTCAAGCATTGGGCGGCAATTACACGGTAGTACATAACGGGCAAATGCTGCGCGTTGATGGGACTGATGCCAGCATCTTGGGTTTAGAATCCGAGAAGTTAAGTTTTCCAGAGCCTAAAGATGACAAGATCGACGAGGCACAAGTGTGGGAAGCGCTAGGCACGGTTTTCGATCCTGAAATCCCGGTAGATTTGGTAAGCCTTGGCTTGATTTACAAAGTGGTCGTTGAGCAAGAGTCTAAAAAAGTGCTAATTGAAATGACTCTCACAGCGCCGAGTTGCGGCATGGGCCCTGTGTTGGTTGGTGACGTCGAGTATCGCGTCAAACGTGTACCGAATGTTAAAGCGGTAGACGTAGAGTTAGTGTTTGACCCTGCGTGGAATCGCGACATGATGAGCGAAGAAGCCCAACTTGAAACGGGTATGTTTTTCTAACCCGTATTGATTCAATTGATAGAAGATTTTAGTAATGACTGCAAATCGCTTTGGCACAGAGATCACCCCAGAAGACATCTTAGAAACTCTCGCGTTTTTTGATACATGGGAAGATCGCTATAAATACATCATTGATCTTGGCAAGGAGCTTCCTGCGTTAGACCCTGCCAAACGCAGTGATGAACATATTGTGCGCGGCTGCCAAAGCCAAGTGTGGTTGGTCGATAACGAAGAGGGCGGCAAGCTCTATTTTGAAGCCGATAGCGATGCCTTCATCGTCAAAGGATTGTTAGGAGTCGTTCTCGCGGCCTATAACGCCAAGACACCTGCGCAAATCACGGCCTTCGACATCGATGCCTATTTTGAAGAACTCAACCTGCTTAAACACCTCAGTGCCACCCGTGGCAATGGTCTACAGGCCATGGTGCAAAAGATCCAGCGTATTGCCGCTAAGGCGCAATAAGCACCTTTCAGCTCACCGCAGCTCCCTATCTTAATAACTCAGCGTCCTTTGCGCGTGTGTTACTTTTCTATACACTCCATTTACTTTGTTCAGTTATGATTGAACAGTATGAATGCAGCATCCTATGAGTCTTGAGTAATAGAGAATGGAAGACAGTTTTAAAGACAAAGGCATCGCGGATAGTCGCGAAACCAGTAAAGAATGGGGGGGGAATCACGCAGAGGCGGTTGATCCCATCGTCCGTTTTATTGAGCAAATGGGCGTTCAAGCACAGGGCGATGGCGTGCCGCGAATTGCTGGGCGCATCATTGGCTATTTCATCGTACATGGTGGCCCCGTGAGTTTTGCGCAACTTGCGCAAGAGTTACAAGTCAGCCGGGCCAGCGTCAGCACAAATGTTAGAACTCTTAGCGACTACGGCATGATCGAAAAGGTTGCTCGCCCAGGGGACCGTCAAGACTATTACCAACTGGCGACTTCGCCTTATCTGCGGATGATTGAAGCCTATTTGCAACGCATGAAAGCGATGCAGGGTTTGTTGCAACAAGCCGATGACACTATTCCTTCTCATATGCACGGGACTCACAGTCGCTTAGCTCAGATGCGACATTTCTATGAGACCGCCGTGCAAAGCAATGAACAACTCCTAAAGGATCTTGGACAATGAAAAAAATCATCATGCCGTTTTTAATCGTAGCGGTGGCAGTTGCAGTAACGACGCTCTTGGTCATGAGCCGTCCTGCTCCAGAGATTACGGCACCCGAAGAGCGTGTCACCTTGGTTCAAGTCTCCACAGCGCAGTCACGCGATATGGTTTTCACTGTCGACTCGCAAGGCACCGTTGAGCCGCGCACACAAACTACGCTAGTCGCGGAAGTATCGGGCCGGGTGCTATCGGTATCGGATAAGTTTGTAGTAGGGGGTTTTTTCCGAGAAGGCGAGTTGCTGCTAAGTTTAGACTCTGCCGATTATGAGGTTTCCGTGCAGCAAGCCCGCGCGAATCTATTAACGGCCCAAGCACAATTGACCCAGCAAGAGGCGCAAGCGGAACAAGCGGGCAGAGAATGGGACTTGTCTGGTCGTGCCCGATCAATTGCTCCTCCTTTAGCTTTGCGTACACCATTTCTAGCTGAAGCACAGGCCCGTGTTTTATTTTCAGAAGCTGATTTGGCACGCGCTCAACGCCAATTAGAGCGCACACAAATTCGTGCCCCTTATGATGGTTTGATGCGTGAGAAAATGGTCGACATTGGTCAGTACGTGGGCACAGGCACGCAGTTAGCGCGCACCTTTGCAGTGGATTTCGCAGAAGTAAGATTGCCTTTGGCTGACCGTGATATCGCTTTTCTTAATTTGCCGAAGCCAGGTGAATTAGTGATCCCTGCCGCAGCGAGTGAAGGCAAGCCAAGCGGTACCAAAGCCCATGGCACACCAGTGCAGTTGAGCGCTATTGTGGGCGGCAAACCGGTGCAGTGGGATGCTCGAATCGTACGCACCGACGGCGTGATTGATAGCAGCTCGCGCGTGTATTACGCGATAGCCCAGATAAATGATCCCTATAACTTACGTGCCAGTGGTAATGCCAATGTCCTCTCTATTGGCAGCTTCGTTAATGCCGTTTTACAAGGCGTCAGTGCGCAGGGGGTCTTTGCCTTACCGCACAGCGCTGTGCGTAATTCCGATCAAGTAATGGTGATGGACCAAGAGCAACGCTTGCGTGTGCGCACAGTTACTGTGCTGCGCACGGACACAAACTTTGTCTATATCAGCGACGGGATTCGCAATGGCGAGCAAGTGATTGTGAGCCCTGTGCAAGTCCCTATTGAGGGCATGCGCGTCGCGACAGAAGAAGGCTTCGTCATGGCGTCGGAGAACACACAATGAGCATCCCTGGTACCACAAGCCAAAAAGGCATCATTGCTTGGTTCAGTACTAATAGTGTCGCGGCCAACTTATTGATGATGTTTATTCTCGCTGCGGGCATTGCCTCGGCGATGGCAATCAAAGTACAAATTTTTCCGGACTTCGAAACCAATGTCGTTCAAGCCAATATGGCTTACCCTGGCGCGGCGCCGGAAGAAGTCGAGATGGCCATCGTGATTCCGATTGAAGAGTCCTTACAGGGCTTGAACGGCATCAGTCGGCTTAATTCTCTAGCGCGCGAAGGCGCAGGCATAGTGACCATCGAAGTATCGCAAGGTTACGACGTTACAGAAATTTTGGACGAAATCAAAAGCCGCATCGATAGTATTTCTACATTCCCTGCGGGGGTTGAGCGACCAACAGTGCGCGAGCTAGAGATCACTCAAGCGGTATTGAATGTCTCTATTTATGGCGAGCTTGATGATAAGGCGTTAAAAACGTTTGCTAACGAAATTCGTGAAGAGATTCTAGCCTTACCAGAGGTAAGCCAGGCGACCATACAAGGCGATCGCAACTTCGAGATCGCCATAGAAGTCTCTGAAACTAATTTGCGCAAATATGGTTTAACGCTTGAACAAGTGGCTAACGCCGTACGAGTTTCGTCAATCGATTTACCTGGTGGTGCGATCCGTACTGATACTGGGCGAATCCAATTGCGTACCAAAGAACAAGCCTACACCGGAGCAGACTTTGCGAATATCGTACTGCGTACTAACCGTGATGGCACCCGTCTGCTTGTTAGTGATGTGGCCACAGTGATCGATGGGTTTGTCGAGTCCGAAAGCTTCTCGCGTTTTGATGGTAATCGTTCATTGAGTATCCAGGTAGAGGCTACGCGTGAACAAAACGTATTGGATATCGAAGAAGCAGTTGCCGCGTATATTGAAGAGCGCCAAGGCACCTTGCCTGCGGGTATCAATGTCGATAGCTGGGGCTCGCAAGCCTTTTACTTGGAAAGTCAGTTGAACATGATGTTGGGCAATCTTGCGATGGGGGCCGCATTGGTTTTTATCGTATTGACGACGTTCCTGAGATTGAACATTGCCTTGTGGGTGATGGTCGGGATTCCTATCAGCTTTTTTGGCGCGATATGGTTAATGCCGATCGGACCTTTCCCTGTGGATATCAATATGATCAGCCTGTTTGGCTTGATATTGGTACTGGGGATAGTGGTGGACGATGCCATTATCACCGCTGAGAGTGTGCACTCGGAGGTCACCCAGCATGGGCATAGTTTAGACAATGTGATTAAGGGCGCACACCGCGTGGCAGTGCCGGCAACCTTCGGGGTGCTCACGACCATCGCGGCATTTGCACCCATGTTATTAGTCGGGGGACAGGCGGCGCCTTTCTTCGAGTCGATCGGGATGGTGGTGATCCTTTGCCTTATATTCTCGTTAGTCGAATCCAAACTCATTCTGCCGGCGCATCTTGCTCATGCACGTCTTAATGATGGCACGCGTAAACCTAATCTTCTTGAACGCTTTCAGAATGCAGTCGCTAAGCGACTCGACCATTTTATACACACTACTTATCGAAATTTTCTCGAGAAAACGCTGCGTAATCGCTACAACACACTGGCAATGTTTGTGGCCACAATGATTATCGCTATCGGTTTGATCGCCGGTAATATTGTGCGGTTTGAGTTTTTCCCTAATGTTCCTAGTGACTTTATCCAAGCTGAGTTGGTGATGAACGATGGCGTATCGTTTGAGGAGCGCAACGATGCATTGATGCGAGTAGAGCAGGGCGTCTTGTCACTCAACGAGGACTTCCCTGAAGAACTACCGATTGATCATGTGATGGTCTTCACCAATGGGGATACCGGTGGGGCTGTGGTGGTGGAACTCACAAAATTAGGGGATACCCGTAAAGTGACTGCCGCTGAAATCGAGAGTCACTGGCGTGAAAAAGTAGGCCATATTCCTAATACACGGGAACTACGTTTTTACTCCAGTACGAACCTTGGCGGCGGGGCCAAAGTGAATCTGCGCCTAACCGGGTCACGTTATGATCAACTGGAACTGGCAGCCGGTGAGTTAGAAGCCAAGCTTGCTGACTACGCTGGAGTGTTTGATGTGGTGAACTCCTACGCTCGTGGCAGTGAAGAAATTACCTTGAGCATAAAGCCTGGGGCAGAACAGCTTGGTTTGACCGCAAATATATTGGGCAACCAAGTACGACAGGCTTTCTATGGTGAAGAAGCGCAGCGCTTATTGCGCGGACGCGACGAGCTGAAAGTCATGGTTCGCTACCCAGAAGCGGAACGGGCTTCTATCGCGAATCTTGAGGAGATGCGTATTCGTACGGCACAAGGTGAGGAAGTGCCATTTGATCAAGTGGCCGAAGCCAAAATTGGTGAAGGCTTTGCCCGCATTAATCGCATCGATCGCGAGCGTACGGTCAGTATCACTTCGGATGTCGATGCCAATGTGGCGCAATCTGCTACTGTGGTGCGTGATATTACTGAAAATTTTATTCCGCAATTATTAGCAAAATACCCAAGTGTAAACTTCAATCTTGGGGGTGCTAGTGAAGAGGAGCAAGAGCTCCTTACCAGGATCGCAATTTTCTTTGGTGCGGCGATGTTTTTGATTTATGCATTACTCGCCATCCCTTTGAAATCCTATCTACAACCTGCGATTGTGATGGCAGTGATTCCATTTGGGATGATTGGCGCCTTGATCGGTCACATTATTTTCGACACGACGTTAAGCATGATGTCGTTGTTCGGGTTGGTGGCGCTCTCCGGGGTGGTGGTCAATGACAGTTTGATAATGGTGGACTTTGTTAACCGCGCTCGAGCCGAAGGAATGGATCTTCATGACGCCGTAGTGGAGGCGGGTACGAAACGTTTCCGAGCGATCATGTTAACCACTCTCACTACTTTCTTGGGCTTGTTGCCGATAATGTTTGAGACCAGTATGCAAGCTCAGTTAGTGATACCAATGACCTTGTCATTAGGTTGGGGGATTGTGTTTGGGACTTTGCTCACACTAGTGATGATTCCATCGCTGTACTTAGTGTTAGATGACTTTATTCGTTTGCTAACAGGCAAGGGCAGTGAGGTGCAGCTTATTGCGCCAGCAACCAACGAGCAAATTCCCCACGGGCCGCAATAAGTTGCTCAGAAGGCATCTTGGCAGCAAGTGCCTGTAATAGGATGGTAGCCTCGGAATGCTCATTGTATTGCGAGGCATTTGCCCAGAAATAGGCTTGGACTAAATCCAGTTCAGTCCCTTCGCCGTTTTCATACATCGTGGCGAGATTGTATTGTGCGACGGCATGTTGTGCTTGCGCCGCATAGGTGTACCAACGAAGTGCCTCTTCGAAATCAACGTCTGCGCCGGTGCCTGTGTAATACAAAGCTCCAAGATTGAACTGGGCATTAGTGTGCCCTTGTTCTGCGGCTTCTTTGGTCCACATAAATGCCTTGTCGAAATCTTGTTCCACTCCGTTGCCTGTGAAATACAGAATCGCCAGATTGTACTGCGCGAGATCTAAGCCCTCTTCAGCCGCGATGGTGAACTCATGCAAGGCTGTTGCGAAATCACCATTTTGCGCCGCATCAATCCCATCCTCATAATCTCCGTGCGTCTGCATACACGCTAGAAGAGTACAGCCGAGAACAAGGTGCCTTAGCGCAGGCGTTTTCATTATTCACTTTCTCGTATTTGCGCGGCGCCAGCAGAGTCGTCTGAGTCTCGGCGTTGATTAAAGGCTTCAACCCACTCATTGGCTAAACGTTGAGCTTCAGTGATTTGATCGTCGCTTAGCATCTCTTGATAGAGTACCAAGTTCGCTGCCGCCGCCTTGTGTCCGCTTGCCGCGGCTAGCGCGAACCACAAATGCGCCTGTACAGGGTCAGCTGGGAGTAGACGCCCATTCACGTAAAGAGTGGCAAGTGTGAACTGTGCGGGTGGATCGCCTTGTTCGGCGGCCCGGCGGAACCATTGGATTGCGGTTTTATTATCGGCAATCACGCCAGTGCCCTGCAAATACATCACAGCAAGATTATATTGCGCATTGTTATTGCCTTGTTCCGCTGCGCTAGTGAACCAACGCGCGGCTTCGAAGTTATCCGCAATAACACCCTCGCCATAAAGGTAGCGATTGCCTAGTGCAAACTGCGCATCACTACTACCGCTTTGCGCGGCCGCGGTTAGCTCAGTCAGAGATACAGGCTCTTGTGCTAAAGCAGAGAAGGGGGCCAGCAACAACGCTAGGGTCAATCCACGCAGCCATGTGTTCATTGGTGTGTGTTCGCCCAGTTAACAGCGCGGGTTTCGGCCTTACTGATGTCCTCGGCCTCCATATAGCCGCGCAGCGTCGCTATGACATTAGCGGCATCCGCGTCGCCATTATCGTTAGCCACTTTAAACCACATGTAAGCGGAGACTAAATCCTGTTCGTCCATGCCTAAACCGTTCATGTAGAGCCGACCTAGGAACGCTTGAGCGGGCACATCGCCGCCTTGCGCTGCCAGAGTGAACCATTCACGCGCTTTAACGTAATCGCGCTCTACGCCTTTGCCAGAGGCATAGGCGATGCCAACACGGGCTTGTGCCTCAAAGATTCCGGATTCCGCCGCACGAGTAAACCAGCGAACAGACAGAGCGTCATCAGGAGCCACACCAACACCGTCCTGGTACATGATCCCAAGATTGTACTGAGCATCGGCACTGCCGTTCTCCGCTGCCGCGACAAACCATTTATGTGCTTCTTCGGCATCCGGTGGTGTCCCGTATCCATTGGCATGCATAACAGCCAAGTTGTACTGAGAGTCCCTATGACCTTGTTCTGCCGCTAATCCGTACCAGCGCACCGCCTGGCCGTAGTCTTCATCTTTACCTTGGCCGTAGAAGTTCATGGTGCCCACCGCGTATTGCCCTGCCGCATCGCCTTGCTCTGCCGCCATCTCATACCAGTAGTAGGCCTCTTTATAGTCCTGCGCCGTGCCCTGGGCGTTGTCATACATGCTGCCAAGGTAATACTGCGCATTGGCCATGCCTTGTTGCGCGGATAGCGCAAACAACTGCATTGCTTTTTCGTAGTCTTGCTCTGTGCCCATGGCCGAGTAATACATCAAGCCAAGATTGAACTGCGCTAAAGCCACGCCTATTTCGGCATCTTTAGTAAACTCTACTAACGCGGTCTCATAGTCTTGCGCC
Organism: Gammaproteobacteria bacterium; assembly: GCA_051252515.1. Classification (GTDB taxonomy): domain Bacteria; phylum Pseudomonadota; class Gammaproteobacteria; order Pseudomonadales; family Pseudohongiellaceae; genus UBA5078. Next base: position 379,752 of record JBPOFS010000003.1, on the reverse strand, counting down.
TCAAAGGCAGCAAGCCCTTTATCGAGATCGGCAAAGGCTGCGGACGAAGTGCTAAGGACTGCGATTAGGAGTGGGGCCGTAAATATAGTTTTTTTCATTTTCTTCTGACCTACCTGCTACTGTCAGGGTGTGAAATCAAAGCCTAGCCAAAGGGCCAGGAAGTGACTCTGATGTTAACACGCGAGGCCAAAAAGACGGAAATACACGAATTCTTTTAAAAAGGGCTTTGCATTAGCCTCAAACTCTATATAATACGCCCCTCTTTAAGCGCCCGTAGCTCAGCTGGATAGAGTACTTGGCTACGAACTAAGGGGTCGCACGTTCGAATCGTGCCGGGCGCACCATACGAAGAAAAGAAAAGGTCTGCATTTATGCAGGCCTTTTTTTTTGCGTATGGTTTGCCCAGCCGAAGAGCGTGCTGTTCGACCGATTGCATCGCAATCGGGACAGCCAAAGGCTGCCCCGCAGGGGTGAGCATGCTGGCTAAGCCAGTATGGGAATCAATCGTGCCGGTTGAGGATTGGCGTTAGATTGAACCAGTGGCTAAGGAAATTGAACCAAATCACCCAACGTGAATTGATACACACGAGGAAATAGGTCTTGCCCTTCGGGAAATAGGTCTGCTCCTCCCTGACACATCATTCCGACATGGGTTGTATCTAAGTATTTTCGGTCAAGGCGAAATGAATAGGTCGGGCCGAATGAGTTTGAAATGCCAGTGCCAAAGACAAGGGTACCGGTAGAATCCCAAACATCCATTCCTACGCTATGTATTTCACATGCGTCGAAAGCGCTTAAGTCCAGCGTGAAGAACAATGGAGATGGTTCATCCATCAAACGATAATCGAAATTATCTACTGTCAGTTTTATTCCTAGGTCACTTGCCCCTTTGGCATCGAGTTCTGTTCGCGGAGTATCAAAGCTGGCACTTGCCACAGCAGTAATGACACTCATGCTAAGTATCGCGAGCTTAAAAAACGATAATGTTTTTAGCTTATTCATAAGAGTAGTCATGTGCTGATGGAAAATTGTGTTAACTAGTATGTACTACAAATGCTATACCAATCCTGCTGAACGGTGTGTACGGGTGGATTAATAATCCAACGGTTTTCTTACCATCAAACCAAAGTCCTCAAACTGGTATGTATGAATGCCATCGTCATTAATAGTGCTTGGAGTGCTCTCGTCTTGAACTGCCAATGTGGCGGCTTGCAGCTTGGCTAGGTATGTCGCTGGCTGCATTGTTTCGTTGTGACCTGGTAGTAGAAAGTCGACATCATTCTGATACTTCAGCATCGTTTGCACGGAGTTGGCAAAATCACGGAAGCTTGAGGTTTCTGAGTACACATATAACGAGGCGGGATAAAAACTATCGCCTGTCATCATCATGCGATTTTTTTTATCAATTAATATCAGACTGTCTGGGGAGTGACCTGGGACGAAAGCGACTTCAATAGGGCGCTCACCTATATCAATAACCTCACCATCTTGAAGGTATTTGCTGATCTTATAATGCTTGTTCTCGTAGGTGTCGGCGGAGAAACTCTTTGGCACGTTTTTCCAAAAGGTATCGGCTGTCATATTTCCAGCATTCACTGAATGGTCATGACCTTTAGCATTGTTTAGAGTAAATGGTTTATCCACACCATAGATGTTGTCAAACTGATAGTTGCCACTTACGTGATCAAAATGACTGTGTGTGTTAATGACAATCACGGGTAAATTTGTAAGCTGGGTGACAACCGTTTTCAGATCGCCAATACCTTGCAAGGTATCAACCAACATTGCCTTTTCAGTTCCTATTAACAAGTAACTTATTGCTTCTTGCCATTGATAGGGCTCATAGATGGCATAAGTGTCTTCATTCAATTGGTAAACTTCAAACCAATCTTGTTTGCTGTCAATTAAGTTGTACTTCGACCAAGAGGGACGAGGCATAACATCATACCAATGAGTATCGCTCTGTGTTGTCGGCATTGGCGTACATGCTGAAGCCAAGGAAATAATACAAAGCAATAAGGCTGACTTTTTCAACGTTTTGACTCCAGTCCAGTTAACTGTCTTTTGTGTATTGCGATCAATTTATTGTTAATCTCTTTCAAATTACGCTATCTATTACGAAACTTCAATGTGAGGTCAGGGTTGCAGCTTGTTGATTGGTAAGCAGTAATATTGCCTTGAAAGTGGGCTAATTCGAGTTGTTCCCTTCAATCGTAGTTTTGATGGTTTCGATAAACTGATCTAAAACTTCTTGAGAAGAATAGAACTCTTTTGCAGTAACTTGCATTAAGGGAAGTGAGATCACTTTACAAACACCCTCAATTAATTCGTCTCTTTTGCGCGCACGTTTAGTAGAGTGAGATTGATCGTTGAGCTCGATTGCGCAAACCACTGCTAGGTCACGGGCCCGACAGACTATATAGTCAAAATGTTTATAGGCAATCTTGTTCAAGGCGCCTTGACTTGCCGACCTTCCTAAGCCAGATTTCACCTTTGCAATATCTCCTACACGGACTTTTCCAAAAACTCGAAATTCTTCTCCAAGTGCATTGTCCAATACTCCGAGGAAAGACCTTTCTGCAGGAGTAAAGAGGGTGGTAATTGCCTCATATGGCAGTCCAACCGAAGCAGGGGGTGTATTGTTCCACGCCTTACTCTTTGTGCCGCTTGTGTTGAAGCCTAGTTTAATTACCACGACAACAGCTATGAGTATTATGAAAAGTATGAAAAAAGAGGAAATTGTCATCGTAATTGCCCTGCATTGGCTAAAGATTAGAAATAAATAGCAGTATCGCTAGATTGGCGGGATGATATGTCAATTAGCAGTGACGTAATAGTGACTTTTAGTAATTGTAAGGGAGCTGAATAATCGTGCTGGAGGGAGCACTGTTGGAAGCACTAATTGATTTTCAGGGTAGGGGTATAAAATTAGATCGGGGAGGGAATAAAAAAGCCGGCCACAACTGTGGCCGGCACAAAAGATCAAGATCACGTTTAGGCGCTAGCTAGCACCCCATCGTGAGTGTTTCCTTGATCACTTCTACTACTCTTTAGTGTCTTGTCGCAATGACGAAGAGCTGCTGTTCGGTCGGCAAACACTGCATCCGCTGGCAATCCACCGCTTAGATCAGATAAGCCTTTCTTCACATCGTCACTCATGCCAGATATGAACAAACTTCTGCCTGAGGACTTTGCATCTTGGGCAATAGTCTCTACTGCCATGATTGCTGATACATCGAGACTTGGAACCGCTGACAAGTCCAAAATAAGTATGCGTGACCCTGGCTCGCAGTGCTCTCTGACCTGATGCCCAAGATCCGCTGCGGCACCAAAGCTGAGTGGTCCCGAGAATTCGAACAAGACGATTTCCGTGCTATGGCGTTGCAGGATATCTTTGTCTTCCGCTGAGTCTATATACTCCGGCAAGTTACGCAGTTTTGCGACTTGCAACTGCGCGACTTGTCTGACAAATGCAAGGGCTGCCAGAACCACGCCTGCGGCCACTGCGGTAATCAGGTCTACAAACACCGTCAATACGAGCACAAGCACCATCAACAATAGATCCCATCGTGGTCCTTGGTGTGCACGCTTCAAATAACTCCAATCAACAATATCCAAGCCGACTTTAACCAAAATACCGGCAAGAACCGCCATAGGAATGTTCGAAGCGAGAGGGCCAAGACCCAATACGATTGTCAGAAGAACCAACGAGTGGATCATGCCTGAAATACGAGTCCGGCCACCGGAGCGTACATTAACAACTGTCCGCATAGTCGCACCGGCACCCGCGATGCCTCCCATCAGGCCAGCGAATAAGTTGCCGATACCTTGGCCAACCAGTTCCTTGTTGCTGTGGTGACGTTTGCGAGTCATGTTGTCAGCCACTAACGAGGTCAACAAGCTATCTATTGATCCGAGGATCGCGAGAATAATCGCTGCTTCAATAACAAGAAGCATTTGGTCACCGCCGAACACTGGAAGGTGTAACTCAGGTAATCCCGTAGGTATTGCGCCGAGTACAGGCACCTGAAGTGTGAAGTACGCTAGCAATGTTCCTGCTATCAATGCAGCCAGTGGAGCGGGCAGGTACTTGCCCCAAGTTGATGGCCAGGCATAAACCATTGCCAAAGTTCCAAGACCTAGAGCGAGATTGGCAATATGGATATTCGATAGCGCCTCTGGCAGATAAGCTAGGGCGCCTAAGGTGCCCGCTGGAGAGTCATGTCCGAGCAGTGGGCTTAACTGAAGAATGATAATGATGACGCCGATGCCGGACATAAATCCGGACACCACTGGATAGGGAACTAGACGAATGTATTGTCCAATGCCTAGTACGCCAAATAATATTTGTATAACCCCTGCAAGCATTACAGCGGTGAAGATGAGTGTTACGTCACCGGACAAAGAGGCGAAAAGACCTGCCAGTACAACTACCATTGGCCCTGTTGGACCTGAAATTTGAGGGCCAGTGCCGCCAAATAGGGCAGCGAAAAACCCCACCATGATGGCGCCGTAAATGCCTGCAATTGGGCCTAAGCCTGAGGCTACCCCTAATGCCAACGCCAACGGCAAAGCCACCACGCCGGCGGTAATACCGCCGGTTATGTCTCCCCGCAGAGATGATAAATCGAATTTCATATTACGCTTCCTTTAGTGATTGCACATCGGCGAACAGGGCTTTGTATTGCTCATCCATAGGATCGAAACTTCCGGTTTCCTCGTTGTAACAGAGCATCTGTCCTGTCCCGATGTCATAAACCCAGCCATGCAAAGTGATGCGTTTGTTGGCAAGACCAACGGCTACGGAAGGGTGAGTTCGCAAATGCTGTAACTGTTGTAATACGTTCTCGCAAGTCACTTCTGCGAGATTGTCCTTGTCCAAATGTCCGTGGCGCTCACGTACTGTTTCGGTGGCTGATCGGCAATGTCCTAACCATTCACGTACGTGCGGGAGACTGTTGAGGTTTTCTGGGTTCATTGCGCCTTTGATGGCACCGCAGTCCGTATGTCCACAGATGACGATATGTGAGACACCTAGCGCTGCTACGGCAAACTCGATCGAAGCAGTCATGCTGCCAGTCTGATTGGTGTGAGGAGGCACGATATTGCCTGCATTACGACAAATGAAAAGGTCGCCTGGTTCTGTTTGGGTGACCAGATTGGGGTCGATTCGAGAGTCGGCGCAAGTGATGAATAGAACTTCGGGGTTTTGACCTGTAGCGAGTTTCTTGAATCGATCCTCTTTGCCCGGAAAGATATCTTGCTGAAATCTGGCGACACCTGAAATAACATGATCCATATAATGCTCCTTAATTCTGCGTGGCGGAAAAGGTAAGCATTATTCTCTGATACCTTTATAGCAAAATATGTGCTTTACTGATAATAATTAGTTATCAGAAAAGGTTTGAAGCGTCATGTACAGCCATCGTAAGCCGCCCACTATTCGTCAATTGCAGTATTTTGTTGCAGTTGCGGATGCCAGCAATTTTCGTCGCGCTTCCGAAGTACTGCAGGTTAGCCAACCAGCATTGACTACTCAGATTACTGTTTTAGAAGCCACTCTTGGGATTAGCCTATTTGAGCGCTCGCGCGCGGGGACACTGTTATCGGCGGAGGGGAGGGAGTTGTTACAGGAGGCTCGCCAGATCTTAATGAGTATGCAAGGCTTCATGGATCAGGCCAGTGTTATGGCAACAGGCCATAAGGTCACCTACAGGCTCGGGGTGCCTCCCACACTTGGGCCTTATCTGTTACCGAACGTCCTTCCGGCACTGCACAGTCGTTATCATGATCTTAAACTCTATGTCAGAGAGGCTCCCGCAGTTGTGCTCCAGCGCAAACTCGTGGAAGGGGAATATGACCTAGCGATTGTCCCGTTGCCATTACACGTTGATGGCTTAGCCATAGAACCTCTGTTTACGGAGCCGCTGAAGTTTGTGGTGCCCGCTGATCACAAGCTCGCTGCGCGGGCACGGATTTCACCCTCCCATTTACGGGGAGAGAAAGTGTTGACGTTGGAGGGACAACATCACTTTCATCACGAGATACAGGAGCTATGCCAGCGCCTTGGTGCTCACGTGCATCGGGATTACGAGGGCACGAGTCTTGATACTCTCCGGCAAATGGTGGTGATGGGTGTGGGGGTGGCATTCTTACCCGCTCTCTATGTTCACTCTGAAATGCACGACCCGGAAGCACTGCGTGTCTCTGAACTAAGTGGCCGTCCCATCTTGCGACAGCACGCATTAGTCTGGCGCGTGGGATCACCTAGTCGTGTATTCTTCCGTGAGTTTGCCGCTTGTCTACGAGGTATCATTCGCGAACGGCTAGGAGATGTTGTGTCAGTAATCGATTAAAGATTTTCCTGCAGATGGATGTTCTTTGGCAGTTTGACGAATCACTTCATTACACTAGAATGACCTTTATTAGGGCCTTCTGTGCCTATTGCTTTTTCACCTAAAGGGATAATTATAATGATAAAAAAAATACTTTTGATCACCGCGCTGCTATTCACTGTTTCTCCTTCTAGCTTTGCCGATGACGATGTCTACTGGGCCTGTAGCAACCTAGTCACGGACTATGCTTATCATCGAGATCAGTTCAACGCCAAAGAGTTCGCTAATTTGTTCACCGAAGATGCTTCGCTAACCGTGGTAAGCCAAACGTGGGTCGGGAGAGCAGAGATCGAACAACGCATTGAAGGGCTCAAGACAGGCTCGACGATCCGTCACGAAATGAGCACTATTCGGATCGTGCCTATCGATGCTGATCACGCCACCGGCGTAAGTTATGCCACTATATATAGCGCACCAGCAGGTGTGAGCTCAGTCAGTGGTTTTGCCTTAATGGGCGAATATCACGACGAGTTTGTGCGCACTGCAGATGGCTGGAAGTTCAGTAAGCGAGTGCTGGTCTCTAAGTATTCTTTAGAGCGCTAGAAACGCACATTCAGCGTTAGCAATACAAAGCTCAATGTTCTTCCTAGAATGAGCAACGATATCCTTTAGTACGTTTGAAGGCGCATCAACTGCATGCACAATGGATGTCTTGGATATTCTGCAAAGCACTTTAAGATCACTTTCTTGTATTTGGATTGAAGGCATTGTTAATCCTTAGTGACGCTATGATTATTTCTATAAAAACGTCTCAAAAAGTGATCGATAAAAATGTTGTATTGTCCCCAGACGTTTCAGATATTCTCGTGAAAACATTGTCCTTCGTGACTCTATGGTTTGCTGTGGATGTTTGAGTTACCGATCCGTTCAGGTTTCTCTTAATGTTGATCAGTGTGAGAATTATGGAGTTTTCGGTTTCATATGTAATTGAATATGACGCAGTCACTGTCCCTATAGTCGAAACTTTGGATGAGGATGTATACACCGTGGCTGTGTAGAGAACTCCCGCATCATTTATTTTCGCAGCAGTAGGGATAGGGTTCCTACTAGTGACAACCTCGTACTCGTCCCCGGAAAGTCCTAAGTAATTATAGTTTGAGTCATAAAAAGCTTGGGTTGATACGGCTAGAGGAATGCTTTCGCCAAATACATTAATGGTCATTGTTCCGTGGCTTGTCTTTGCCAATGCTGGGACTCCCTCAAAGGAAGATGAAACTAATCGTCCACTTGTCTGGTTGCCTGATCCAGATACGGTTACTCCGTTGACGGTGCCTTTTAGACTAAATTGATTACCTTCAGATTCGGTTACCAATCCTTCATACACAGTTTTTAGGTTATAAGTATTTTTGGAAATCTCTGTTGAGCCTCCAATACTAATAAGGTCACCTACAGTAATTACTACATCGGTAAAAATATCATTCCCGACTTCTACAGACTGAATATAAAGCTGATTAGTGGCCGCATCGTAAATGTCATTGGCCAATGCTTGGCTAGAAGTTAGCGTCGTAAATATCGCTAGTACATATGTGGGTGAAAAATACGAAATGATACTGCGAAATTTGAGCATTTTTTCTCCGTGTATTCATTAATGCTACATTTTAATTATTGGATACTTAAGACGCTTCTGAACCTCTGTAACGATTTAATAACACTGGCAATGCCCGCTTAAGAGAGCACGATGTTGTAGGTACAAATAGAGCCTATTAGGCTTGGTCTTCTTATTCTAAGGTCAATATTATCGCCAAATTCGTGGGGGTTATCTATCTATATCAATAGAAATGCCTCATTAGTTTGATCCATTCGTAGCAAAGTAATCTTGAACCAGGCATAGAATGAAGTGTCTACCACGCTCATGAGGAGCTCCAATGAGAACGCACTTAGCTTTACCTTTTCTAATGACTGCAGTGTTTGCTGTATCCGCAATAAGCCTGCCAGTGCAGGCCCAGCACGAACACGCAGAGGCGCACGTGCATGAAGATCACGCAAGTAGCGGGCTGTCTCTAAACAATGGAGTTCAATGGGAAACCGATGCAGCGTTGCGTCACGGGATGACGGAGATTCGTGCAGCGCTAGAAAGCGTGGCAACTACATTCGATGAGGGGCAGCTAGCCCTTGCGCAAGCCCAACAGCTAAGCGAAACGGTGCAGGGTAGTGTTAATACGATGATTGCCCAATGTGAATTAGAGCCAGAGGCAGACGCGAACCTACATAGCATCTTAGCAATGCTGCTTTCAGGGGCTGCGGCGCTAGAGTCCTCGCCGATGTCCTCTGAAGGAGTGCCTGCGCTTAAAGAGGCCTTACAAGCCTATGGCCAGTACTTTAATCATACCGGCTGGCAGGGCGACGATCACTCGGCTCATTCTTCAAGCGCTCACTAACGTTTATTGATCCAGCGCATAGAACTGAGCTTTTGTTCATGCGAGGATTTAACCGTGTAGGCAGTACCGCCTGTACCTCAATTTCTAATAAGGAGAGTCTCAAAATGTCTAGAGCAACGGGTGATCGATATCGCTGTGATTCTTGTAAAGCTGAACTCATTTATGTGCAGGGATGTCCATGTCCAAGCACTATGCCTCATTCCGAAACTTGCTGCGGTAAGCAGATGAGCAAGGTAGAAGAGTAAGATAGATAGGGCGAATCTCAATTCACTAGTCCATTGGAGTGTTGCTAGTGGCATGAGAAACGACCCTAAACTTTTAAGTGCGCGCTAACTTATTTGAAGCTAAATAATAGGGGAGCGGGGCACACTACCGTAAGTGTAGACGCCGTCTGCCATCGCCTGCTAACCGCAGCCGATTAGTGCAAGAAGGGCTAATTTTCTAATGTGCCTGAGCATCCGTCACTCCCTTTCGCTTTAGTAAACACCGAAACCGTTAACTCTTACTATTGACGGGATCTTACAAGCGCTGTTAAGGGAAAGCAACAAAGCGCGCTAGCCTACATTACTCAGCCACAGACTTTGATAGGGTTGAAGCTCATATTGTTCGCTGTGCTCATCAAAAACCCGCCCGCTAATCAAGTCCTTCCAATGGTCCGTGCTAATCAAATTTAGGTCAGACAATGCCAGTTTCTGTGGTTTGCTTGAGATATTGTTCACCGAAAAAATACTCTGGCTACGGTCCATGCTTTGTCGCCAAAAGGCGAAAATGTGTAAACCAAGATGCAAAGTGAATTGCGTGGCATTAGGATGAAATGCCAATTGTTTACGGCGCAGTTTAATTAAGCGGCTTAGTTCATTGAACACCTTGGCGTGGTGATTATAGGGGTTCTCTAATTGCGCTTCTAAGTCGCCCAGTTGCCATTGGTGACGATTGATAGAGCGAGCACGGCCCGTATGGGTCACACGATTGTGGTCGTTCTCGGTGCCAAACATACTATGAATATAGAACGCAGGAATGCCCTCTAAGGCCAGCATAATGATATGAGCGCATAGGTAACGTTGGACTTGCCACTGATCAGGACCGTTATCGATGGTCCCTTTGAGGGCATCGAACAGACTGATGTTCATCTCATAAGGGGAATCACTGCCATCTTCTAAGCGACGCATGGTGACTTGCCCACCAAAGCGCAGCACGCTGCTGACTAAGGACAGCTTCTCTTGTTCATCCAAGTAACCATCGGCGGGACGTAACCCAATGCCATCGTGGGAGGCAATGAGGTTAAGGTAGGCCGTGCCGTTTTGCGAAGGGGGCATGCTCATCATCCACGTTTTCAGATGTCGGCAGTTTCCCGTTAGTAAGGTATTTAGCAGTAGCGGTGGTAATGAAAAATTGTAAATGACATGGGCTTCATTGGCGTTGCCAAAATAGGTGAGGTTCTCTCGGTTAGGGACATTGGTTTCGGTGATGATAACGGCGCCGTGATCGCGATGCTCAGTGAGCAAACGCAGCACCTTGATGATCTCATGTGTTTGGTCTAAATGAATGCACGGCCCACCTTCTTCTTTCCATAAGAACGCCACGGCATCCAGTCTGAATATGCGCACGCCACGGTCCATGTAGTGGTTGATAATGTTCACGAACTCGACGAGCACTTGCGGGTTCTTAAAATTGAGATCGACCTGATCCTCGCTGAATGTGCACCACACAAAGCGTTCGCCGTCTTCGGTTGTCACGGGTAATAACAAGGGCGAGGTGCGTGGTCGCACTACTTTTGCAAGGTCCGCTTTTGGGTTGCCCTCATAAAAGTAGTCCTTGCCAGGATCAATGCGTTTTTTGAAATTATCAAACCAACGACTGCGCGAGGACATATGATTGATGACCAAATCAGACATCAGTTTGAAATCATCGGCGATGCGACTTATATCTTCCCACTCCCCTAACGCTTCGTTGACGGCTAGATAGTCAGTGATCGAGAAACCATCGTCAGAGGTATAGGGGAAAAAAGGCAATATATGCACATCACTGATCGTGTCGGCTAATTGCTTCGTTAAGAATCCGTGCAGCGTACACAGGGGCTTCTCATTAGCTTGTTGAATCGTGTCTCCATAGGTGATCAACAGAACATCGCTTTCGCTCCAATGGTTTTGATGCGGCACAGGGCCGCTAGCATTCGTATGCAAGTTCATGGTGTTGATCAATGTCGCCGCTAAACCTTCGGCATCATGATGGGGATAAATAGAACGTAAATGCTCTTGCAAACGAGCAGTTAGATTAGCGGCCATAAATGTCGATCTCGTTACTTGAAGTATTGTTTGTGGTCGGCTTCCACCGCCTCAAGCAATTGTTCGCCAATATCAGGAATGGCGCTAATGACGCGGTTCCAACTCGGAATAAAAGGGGTGTCCATTGGGTTGTCTAAAAAACGCGATCCAGCGGACATCACATTCTGTGCAAAGAGTTCTACCGTTTGTTCCTCTGCATGGCGATCAAAACTCAGACCATTGATTGAGGCGTCATTGGCATAAGTTTCAATGAAATCTAGTGCTATACGGTAGTAGGTAGCTTTGATGGTGCGGAATTTCTCGTTAGAGAAAACCTCGCCATTGGTGGCCAATTTTCTGAAAATCGCTTTAGAGATGTCGGTACTCATTTTCGACAAGCCTTTGCTTGAATCCTCCTGCGAAAGGATCTGATGCTTGTGGTCGTAATTGTCGGCAATATCTACCTGGCAGATTCGGTTAGTGGAGTAGTTGCGTTTCATCTCGGATAAAACACCGACTTCCAAACCCCAGTCGCTAGGAATGCGGATGTCACTGATGACATCAAGGCGGAATGAAAACTCTCCTGCAAGCGGATAGCGGAAGCTGTCCAGAAACTCCAAGTATTCACTGTAGCCACACACTTTTTTCAAAGCGCGCAGTAATGGTGTGACTAATAAACGCGTGACTCGGCCATTCATCTTGCCGTCGGCGACTCTAGGGTAATAGCCTTTACAGAACTCGTAATTGAAATTTGGGTTGGCCACAGGATAAATTAGACGCGCCAAGAGCTCGCGGGTATAGGTTTTAATATCGCAATCGTGAAGGGCAACAGCTTCGGATTTTCCAGAGGCCAGTACATAGCCTAAGCAATACCAAACATTACGTCCTTTTCCTAACTCTGCGGGGGCAAGGCCGTTCTTCTCTAATAATTTGTCGATCGCTTGTAAACGTGGGCCTTCATTCCAGAGGACTCGATGATCTTGAGGAAGCTTTGAGAAATACTGCAAGGCATGTTCGTATTCGCTTTGACTGGCGCGATCCAATCCCACCACAATTTGATTGAGATAGGGCACGCGGGTGAGTTCGTCCACGATAGTCGCTAGTGCATCGGTTTCCAGTTCGGAGTAAAGCGAAGGAAGCACTAAGGACATAGGCCGGGATTTTTGAAAACCCAAGAGCTTTTCTTCCAAGTCCTCAACAGAGCTATGCGATAAATTGTGTAGTGTTGTGACGACGCCGTTCTGATAAAAATCGCCCATAGTAGTCTCCTTATGTGTGGTACGTTGATCGTGTTCTTAATTTTCAACTTCGTTAAGTAACGCGAGTAATTGTTCATTCCAACCACTGGCTCCAGTGGCCTGGCTGTAACGAGCTTGGTCGGGATGTTCTATGTGTATTTGTGCACTGTGCGGGCTTTTAATAACGATGGGAGTGTCGACACAGTTGAGCATCGCTTCATCGTTATGGCTATCGCCTAAGGCAATAGAGGTGAGCGCTTTAGGGGCATAGTGTTTTGTATAGGCTTCAAGAAGAAAGTTAACGCCTGTTGCTTTGTCGAACCGGCCCATTACATGCAGAAAACGTCCGCCTTGGACGACACGTAAATCATGCTCTGCCAAAAACTGTTCGAATGCGGGTAAGTCGCCATTAAACAATATCGGTTCTGTGCCTATACGCTCTTTGGCGTTACGGGCGCCGCTTTGAGGTAGCCCTGTAATCTGCGCAAGTTTCTCAACACTCCAATCAAAGAAACCGGAGAACTGAAAGTCATGGCGTCGTGCTTCTAATAGGATTTCAATAATCTTGGAGTGCGGCTGTGTAAAACGTCGTATGCAATAGGTGTCTTCATTCTCATAACGTTGCAATTTTTCCAGTGTGCTTGTCTCTGTAAAATAATGGCTAGGGATAATCACCGCCGCACCATTTTCGACAACGAAGGGGTGCTGGTTCCCAAGCTGTTTTCGTAACGAGAGAATTTCAGGAACGGTTTTACTGGAGTTGAGGATCAGTGGGATTTGCAGCGCATCGATTTTATGCAACGCCGGTAGTGCAGCGGTGTGGGAGTAAGTCTCTTTGTCTAATAAGGTCCCGTCGAGGTCGGTAAATATAATACGCTGCATGGTCATAAGCTTTCTCCGTCGATGACGCGAGGTCTTCTCACCAAAATGGAGCACTGATGCACAATTGTGCATAATCGGCACCAAAGTGGTGCGATGGTCGGTTTGGGTGCAATGCTGCAAGCCCTTGATACTGCAATGATGGTACTGATGTATTGCCTCTTAACTCATAACAAATTGATGAAGTTAATGAGTACATCGCAATTATCATGCCCATAGTAAATCGTAAATTTAATGTAAAGCGTGCTTGACACGAAGTGGCGTCGTATTTATTATTCATGTCAAGTTCACTTTACATTGACGAGGAGTAAGAGATGAGTGCTGAAAATGCCCAACAGAACAAATGGGAGCGTAAAGTCGCCTCGACAACCGTTAACCTAAGTCGCTGGACTCTCGCATGGGTGCTAACAATGGCGTTGGCCACTTTTGGGCCGCAATTTTTTTGGATGGAGAATAAATGGCTAACCCTAGGCGCTATTGTGCTCAATACCGCTATGGGAGTTGGGATGGTGTTGGCTCATATTAAACACATCAAATCCTTGGATGAATTGCAGCGCAAGATTCAATTGGAAGCGATGGGGATAACACTTGGTGTTGTGTTGGTAGTAGGGATGAGTTATTCGAATCTCGACAATAGCAATTTGATACCTATGGATGCGGAGATATCAATCTTGTTCATCATTATGGGTTTGACGTTTATGGCCACTTCTCTGCTTGGGGCTAAACGTTATAAATGAAAAACTACCTAAAAGAATTACGCGCGCAACGAAAATGGACACAAGCGCAACTGGCCGAACAGCTGGAAGTGTCCAGACAAACAGTCAACGCCATTGAGACGGGAAAGTTTGACCCAAGTTTACCGTTAGCGTTTAAAGCGGCCCGTGTCTTTGGTTTAACGATCGAGGAAATATTCCAAGACGAAGGCTAGATTCATTCCCCGGGGTGGTAGCTTGAGCTAGCGCGACGATCAACGTCTTCGCGGTAGTAGGCTACCTCCTTAAAGTCTCGATTCACATAGCGTTGAGCTTGATCGTCAAAGTGCACGGAGTTAGGGCTCGAGCTTTGCCCACCCGCTAGAATGCTTTTAGCCTTTACGCGCTCACCAAACTCAACTACGGCAACAAAGCTATTACCTGAACTGCCATAGATGCGGTTAGTGCCTGGGAAGGCACGAGCACCATAGGAGGCTAAGGCGCCCCAGCGACCAGAGCCCATCCCTACGGCCAGGCTAGGGGCGTTATCGTCATACTGCAAGGCTATATCGCCGCTTAAGCGCTGAAAGCGATTGATCCCTCCCCAAGGCGTGTCCCAGCTACCGAATGAGGCATTCAATTGCGCCACTGTGTCGCTGAACACTTGCAAGCGATCCTCTGGCGCACTATCAGTACCCATCCAGTTGACCTGTTCCATTTGTGTCATCTCATTGGGTGTGTCGATATTCTGTGCGGCCATAATTCCATAGAAATGAGCCAGTGACATGGCGACGGATTCGGTGTTGGTACGCAAATCCCATTCTCTTAATTTCTGTATAGGGGCTTCTATGTGTGGCCAGTTATCACTGTTTGCATCCCATGCACTGACTAGGCCTGGAATGAGTTGAGCAAAACCGGGCATATAGTTGTCATAGGCAAGATCCAAAAAACTATCGAGCGTTAGCGCTTGGGCGTTCTCTAACAATGGAATTGAATGAACTGCGCGAAAGTTTTCCGCGTCAGGTGCCATATAAGCGGGGTAATCCTCGGCTTTAGGGCTTTGCGCACCAGCCGCTGTGAAGGGGGTCGAGTTACTATTTTGAATATAACCACTGCTAGGATTGTGAATGAAGATGGTTTCGTCCACGGGGTGCACACCCTGCCAATCGGTAGAGGGGTTACTGCCGTCTACCGGTTGCAAGTAATCAAAGAGCGGGTCGCGCCTTGGCATAAAGTTGCCATGAAAATAGGCGATGTTGCCAGAGTCGTCGGCATAGACGGTGTTGTTGGAAGAGTTAGTGCGAATGTCCATCATCTCGCGAAATTCTGAATAATCGGCTGTCTTCATGCGCAGGTACGATTGTCGCAGAGCATCTACTGGGTTCCAGTTGATACGGGTGACCACCCAGCGATCCTCTATGCTATGAGTGATAGGGCCGTGATGGGTGCGAAAGGCTGGAAAGCGACGCTCACTTAACTGCCCGTTTTCGTTTACTTGCAGGCTAATCTCACTGATTTGCACTGGGCGTAGGTCATCACCGTAACGGTATTGCAGTTGTCCGTTGATTCTTACAATGTCTTCGACAAACTCATCCATGAAGTCGGCGGCAGTGGTGGTGTGCATCCAGCCGTTGTGTTCGTTAAAACCTTGGTAGATGAAGAACTGTCCCCATGTCACGGCACCATATGCGTTCAAGCCTTCTTCGCTGACAACGTGGTACTCCCCACGGAAATAGAAACTCGTGTGAGGATTGATGAGCAACATTGGGTTGCCTGATTCGGTTAAGGTTCCATCGACCGCGATACCATTGGAGCCTGCGGGTTCTTCGAAAATGGTACGAGCTAAATCATTATTTTGTGCGGCGATAACAGGGTAGGACGACTCAGGTGTTTGCGCGGCAATGGGGAGATTCGCTTGCATCGCTTCGATCTGAGAATAAAACGCCTCCATACGCGGCAGAGGAATTTGTTCGATGTCGCCGCCAATAGAGCCCTCGAAGAAGTAAAACGGCATCCATGGATGGAAGCGCTCTAGCAGCTGGGGTTTTACCTGAGGGTTTTTGGCTAGATAGAAGTTGAGCCCATCGGCAAAGGCATCACATAACTCTTGTAGCCACACTGGCGCATCGGCATAGGCTTTGTGGGCTTCTTCCTCGGTCATATAGAGCTTGGCACGAAGATCACTATAAAGCGCCGCTTCGCCTTCTATTTCTGCCAGTCGACCAGTGGCCCAAATATAATTGCGTTCGACACGGGCAAAGTCGTCTTCGGCTTGGGCGTAAAGCAAGCCGAAGACTGCGTCGGCATCGGTAGGAGCGTAAATGTGACCTACCCCGAAATCGTCACGGATAATCGTGACGCGGTCCGCGATCTCTTGTAAGCGTTCAGACTCACTCTGGACAGGAAGTTGAGTTTGCTCCGTGGCGGGTGTACAGCTGATGAGAACAAACACTAAACAGAGGGTGCTCACTGCATAGCGAGAATAGGTGGTCAACATGGGCATCTCCATCGATTTATTATCATTTTGACTGAGGATGCTAGAAGTAAACCTGATTCTAAGGGAAAACGGAAGTTGTCTTGCGAGGAAACCGTAATCGCCCGAGAATGCTGCTTTTAAAACCCTTTTAGCGCTGCTAGGATGTTGGCGACTTTTTCATTTACGCAGAGACTCCCCTTATGTCCAATAAAGCGACACTATTGATGGCAGGTACGTTGCTGCTTGCCGCATGCAGCCCCGCTGAACAAACTACGAACACCCCGGCACCGACTCCCGCAGCGGTAGAAGCGCCGGCCGCCACAAATGCCTCTGAAACCGAATCGCAATTGATCGCTCGAGCCCGTGGTATTCATGATCGTGTGATCACATTGGATACCCATGCCGATATCAATACGGCTAACTTCATGGAAGGCAACAACTATACTTCAGACTTAGACACGCAAGTGAATCTGCCTAAGATGATTGAAGGGGGCTTGGATGTGGCCTGGTTCATCGTCTATACCGGCCAGGGTCCATTGACGCCTGAAGGGTATGCTGCTGCCGAAGAGAACGCGTTAGACAAGTTCTCGGCCATTCACCGTCTAGCGGAGCAGTTTGCTCCTGATACGATTGAAGTGGCTTATACCTCTGATGATGTGCGTCGTATTGCCGGTGAAGGCAAGAAGGTCGCGATGATCGGTGTCGAGAATGCCTACCCAATGGGTTTGGATTTGGGCAACGTAAAACGGTACCAGGAAATGGGCGCACGTTATGCCTCGCTTTCGCACAACGGACACAGTCAATTCGCTGACTCTAATACTGGAGAGCGTGATGGTGTTTGGTTGCATAATGGTCTAAGTGATCTTGGTCGCGAAGCTGTTGCCGAGCTTAACCGTTGGGGCATTATGATTGACCTTTCCCATCCTGCGAAGACTTCTAATATGGAAGTGTTGTCATTAACACGAGCGCCAGTGATCGCCTCTCATACGTCTGCACGTGCGATGAACGATGTCAGCCGCAATATGGACGATGAGCAACTTTTGGCAGTGCGTGACAATGGCGGCGTGGTGCAAGCCACTGCGTTTCGAAGTTACCTAAACACTGAAAAAAATAGTGCCAATCGTGCGCTGTTGGTACAGTTACGTGCGAGCGTGGCGGAAACACTTGGGTTTGAACTGCAAGATTTTGCTGCAGTTCGTGCGATGAATGATATGCAGCGCAGCGCATATGATGCGTTGGTCGATCAACTAGATTCTATTGTTGAGCCACGTATCGCCGCAGAAGTTGATGCGATTGCTCCGCCAGTAGATGTGGCTGATTTTGTTGATCACATCGATTACATGGTTGATCTGATTGGGATTGACCACGTTGGTATTAGTTCAGATTTCGATGGTGGTGGTGGGGTGTCTGGTTGGAATGATGCTTCTGAAACTTTCAACGTGACACTTGAGCTCGTGCGTCGCGGTTACTCAGAAGAGGCAATCGACAAGATGTGGAGTGGCAATTTGCTACGCGTCCTTGACGATGTACAGCGCATAGCCGCTGAGATTCAACAAGAGTAATTATTCGGTACAATAAAAAACGCCTGCAAGCGATGCGAAAAAGTATCGTTTGCAGGCGTTTTTTTATGGGCGTTTTATTGGTCCAGCAATGTGTAAATGCGTTGAATTGCACGCGGATCCGCGCCGGGGGAGCTTAACTGCGCGTAGTTCTGCGCATGATTACTAAGATCAATCTGGGCAGCGGTCTGTGCAACAGTCATCCCTCTAGCTTTCATGGCTTCGGTCTTTTGCCATAAATCAGTCAGGTAGGCTTGGAAATGGCTGATGATCTCTTTGTCTTGGAACGGCGCGCCGTGTCCTGGCAAGATCACATCAAACTCGATGTCCTTTAGGGCTTCTAGCGTATCGACCCACTCTACGGGATGGCTATCACCCATATAGGCAAGAAAAGGCAACATCATATCGCCGGTAAATACGAGCCTTTCAGCCGGCAGGAACACGACTACATCGCCGGCAGTATGGGCTTTACCTAAATGCAGGATTTGAATTTCGCGACTACCGCCACCGACGTCTTGGTAGAGCGTCATTTTTGTTTCAAGTGTAATGTTTGGCGGAGTAGGCACAATTTCCCGCAAGGACATCATATGCTCCTCTTGGTATTTCAATTGGGCTGCCAAGTTGGTGCGCTGGGTGTCCGTCGTGGCCGCTTCTAGTCGTTCGCGTAGGTTTTCCACTAAGGCTGGCACGCCTTCGGTAAAGCTCACCATCGTGTTCTCAGTTAAAACATTGCCTAGCTCCCCGTTGAGCTTTTGGCGCGTGAAACTATGGCCGATGATTTCCACTTGATTAGGGAATACTTGATTGCCGTGTGCATGATCGAAATGATAATGCGAGTTCACCAAGTACCGTACAGGCTTGTCAGTGACTGCCTGTACCGAACGTAATAAGGCATTGGCGGCATTCGGGGTCACGTGAGAATCCACTAATAGGACATCGTCGTCTCCGACAATCATCAGTGCATTGCTCATCACGAAGACTTCCCCAGTGCCGGTTATCTGATAAACGCCATCGGCCATCTGCGTGAAGATGTGGGAGCTGGTTTCGATAACAGTAGGGGGTTCCCCTTGTGCGTTCACAAAGCCGAAAACGCTTAATAATACTCCAGAGCCAATGAGGCTCAGTACCGCGGTATTGAATTTATTCTTTTTATTCATAGCGATGATCCTGATTTTCTGCGGGTTGAGAAAGTCTAGCCACTTGGACATCGTACGCGAAAGGTGAAATGCACGGAAGCATCCACCATAGGCAACAATCATTCGTTTAGGGTGAAAAAAACACAATCTGCCTGAATCCTTACATCAGACTGCCACATTTCTTAGGCATAGTAGTCACCACGATCAGATAGAGTACGTGATAAAGGAGTTTGAGATTATGCTAGCAAAGTTAAACGACAATGCGTTGCAGTCAGTTGAGTTTTCAGCGGGTGTTGCACGGGAGCAGCAGGCCAAGGATGGACGATCACAGGACTGCTTTGACACACTCTATCCGGTCGACCAGAGGAGCGCAGACAATGATGGCGAGGAAGAGGCCTTATTGATGCTTTGGGGGGATGTGTCTATTAGCGCCCGCCATCCAATGAGCATCAATTTATAACTGATGCTCACAGGGCAGTGGCTTAAGCGTAAAGGGCTGTTAGTTTCTGTATAAGAGGGTCATTCGCCATTTTTTCTCGATGAGCAATGACTCTTGGCAGTTTACTGATGTCGACGCCATCACCCTCTAGCCAATTGGAGATAGTGTATAAGTACATGTCGGCAACGGTGTATTGTTCGCCCATCACCCAAGGGCCTTTGAGCATGCCGTTTTCGATCAAGGCCATGGCATCGCCCATTGATTGAGGCACCTTCTTCTTCATCGACTCAATGGCGTTTTCATCATCTGCCCAGCGAATGCCGCGCACGCGATGAGCATGGGCCACGTGAACGGTAGCGCATAAGTAACTATTGAAAGCCTGCATTTGTGCTGTCGCGAAATTATCGTCTAAAGGCGCTAGCTCGGCCTCTGGATGACGCTGACAAAGGTAAAGCAGTAATGCTGGCGTTTCGGTCAAGATCCCTTCGTCTGTGACGATAGCGGGTACGCGTCCCTTAGGATTAATACTTAAGAATTCAGGTGAGCGTTGGGATTGTTGGCTGAAATCGAGCTGTATCGCCTCATAAGGCGCGCCAATGTGTTCTAGCGCTAGGTGAACAGCAAGGGCGCATGTCTTCGGTGCATAGTAAAATTTAAGCATTGATAGATTCCTGTGAAAAAAGTGACTTCATCTGGGCTTGGTCAATCGATCAGTCTTGGGCCCATCGACGTAATAAATTGCTTCTGGTCTTCAAGAGTAACTCCAAAGCAGGGCTTTCTTGACCGGCTTGTTGCCGATGCATGGCGATAATGCGCTCAAGGTCGAATAGTAACTCTCGGTCTTGCGCACTAGGGATGTAGCTACGAATCCATCCGACTATCACTAAGCGTTCTCCGCTAGTGACCTCTTCGACTCGATGCAGGGTGGTTGAAGGGTATAGCAACAATGCGCCAGCCTCCATCCTAAAGGCTCGCTCACCTGCCGCTTCATCAATCACCAGCGCACCACCTTCATAGGCTTCAGGCGGGTTTAAGAAGAGGGTAAAGGACAGATCGGTACGCTGGCCTTGCATAATGGCATCATCAACATGAGCGCCATAGGACATTCCTTTTTCGTAGCGGCTTAGCTGCATTCGAACAATATTCTTAGGCCGCGCCGCTGCAGCGACTAACTCATGCCGGAGCAAGGCTTTCTCTACCTGCTTCAATAACGCATCCACCGCAACGCTAGGGCGAGCCTGCAAGTTATGCTTGCGCTCCCGAGCATGCCAACCAGCCGTATCCCTTCCATCGACAAAGGAAGTGCCATCTTTGGTCAAAGCGAGACACTGGGTAAGGAGCTCGGGTGGAATGGCTTGGGCAATCTGTAGCAACATGTTGATATATCTCAATTGAGAATGATTCTTGTTAGGTGTATAGTGCGATCCAGTTTAGTGGGCGTTTGCAAGAATTTCAAACCCCCTGTGATATTGCCTTATGTGCTTGCGGAGATGCTATGGAAATCAGAAATAGAGTATGGCTTGGTTTGGGCGTGGTTGTTGTGGCAAGTGCCGCGTTTTATATGGGAACCAATAGTGACCAAAACGATATGGGTCATGACATGGACGCCATGGCAGATGAAGGAGGAGAGGGCGGCGAAGGTGCGAGCACTGCTGATGCGATTGCCGATGATGCAGTGTATTTAGCACAGCTTTCTTTTATTCGTGGGCATTTGAATGTGGGGGTCAATCTTTACCGTGAAAGAGAGATGGACGCCTCAGCGACTCATATGAAACACCCAGGCGACGAGCTATATACGGATTTATTACCGGCCATGGAATCTCGTGGGGCTTTAGATTTTGCTGATCAGTTGGAAGGGCTTGCGAGCGCTGTGACACAGCAAAAAGCAATCGCCGAAGTGGAAGCTGCTTACTCAGCATTGTTGAGCGCAATTACCGATGCAGAGAACGTGGTCAGCGATCTTAATGCTCGCACATTGGGTACTGTAATGGTCGACCTAGTCCGTACTGCTGCGGCAGAGTATGACATTGCCGTAGGTGATGAGGGTCAGCTAGAGAACGAACATGAGTATCAAGACTCTTTAGGATTTGTTCGTATTGCCAAAGAGAAGTTTGCTCAACTTGAAACGCTGAGTGATAACAGTGCGGCGCTCATGGCGATCAGTACACAGCTAGATTCATTGCTGCCTATTTGGCCTGGCCTACGTGCGCCATCGACATTAACGACAGAGCCTTCTGTTATTTACGGTGCGGCCTCTCGTATCGAAATTGCTACTTTGCAATTATAAGGCTTAGTTAATTGCACTAGCCTGCGATATTGCAGCGCTAGTGCAGTTTGTTTTATTCCCCGTTTAAAAAATCTAAAGCCAACGCTGTCATCGTTTGTACTCCGATGGGCAGTGCGCGTTCGTCTGCGAAAAAATTAGGGGAATGGTTAGGGAATACGAGCTCGGGGTTATCGGGTGCTACGCCCAAAAAGAAAAACATTCCTGGGACTTCTTCGGCGAAATAAGAGAAATCTTCTGCACCGGTGACGCGAGGTGACTCGGCCAATCCTGGGCCTACCGCGCGTCGTAGTGTCGGCATCATCCTTTCTGTTAATGCCGAATCATTGCGCGTAACAGGGTAGCCAATATTAATTTCAACATCCGCGCTGGCGCCTGCACTGGCGGCGATCTGTGTGGCTGTGCGGGTGATACGCTCATGAATATCGGCACGGGTGTCGGCATCGAAAGTGCGGATGGTTCCTATCATTTCTACAGATTCTGGAATGATGTTATTTCGCATACCGCCGTTGATAGCTCCCACCGTGACGATTGATGGCGTTAATGTCACATTGAGTTGTCGGCTAGTAATTGTTTGCAGCCCTAAAACAATTTGCGAGGCGACAACGATAGGGTCGACTCCTGCCCAAGGTTGTGCCCCATGGGTTTGTTGGCCATTAACGGTGATCTTGAATTCATCAGAGGAGGCCATCATCCCTTCTTTGCGCACCGCGATAGCGCCTACTGGGATAGGCGAAACATGCAGGCCAAATACTGCGTCTGGTCGAGGGTCTGCAAAAATGCCTTCCTTTAGCATTAAATTTGCACCGCCTTCCTCACCCTCTGGCGCGCCTTCTTCAGCGGGTTGGAAAACAAATAATACAGTGCCAGGTAGGGTTTCTTGCATTTGCGCGAGTACACCAGCGACGCCCATTAAGATTGCAACATGGTTGTCGTGACCACAGGCGTGCATAACACCGACATCTTGTCCGTTGTATTGAGTACGCTGGGTTGAGGCGAAAGGTAAATTGACTTGTTCGACCACTGGCAAGGCGTCCATGTCCGCACGCAACGCAACAACAGGGCCTGGGCGGCCACCGTGTAGTACCGCGACGACGCCAGTATGGGCGATGCCTGTGCGTACTTCTAAGCCTAAGTGTTCAAGGTATTCTGCCACAATGCCAGAGGTGCGAAATTCGCGGTTGCCTAACTCTGGGTGTTGATGAAAATCACGACGCCACTCTATAACTTGCGGCATGACCCGATCGACAAGAGTTTGGACTGGCAGTGTTAAGGCGGAGTCTTGGGCTGAGATAGAGGCGGAGATACCTGTGAAGAAAAGTCCTAAGAGAGTCTTGCGCATGCGGTGAATCCCCTATTGTTGCAGGACTTATAACCAGCCCTTGCGTTTGAAATACCAGTAAGGCGCGATACCAGACAAGATCATTAAGGTAATTGCCCATGGATAACCCAACAACCAATCAAGCTCCGGCATAAACTTGAAGTTCATACCATAGGCGCTTGCCACCAATGTGGGCGGTAGAAATACCACGGCGGCGATCGAGAATATTTTGATGATTTGGTTTTGTTGGATATTGATGAAACCCAGCGCGGCATCCATCAAGAAGTTAATTTTGTCAAAAACGAAACTGTTGTGCGGTAATAGTGACTCAATATCGCGCAGCAATTCTCTAGCGATTTCCGCGTGATCAATGGCCAATTTGCCATGTCGCAAAAGGAAGGTGAGGGCGCGCTGAGTATCCATCAAGCACAGACGCACTTTACCGTTAGTGTCTTCATGACGGGCCAGCTCGTCTATCGCATCTTCTATGGGGTTGTCGTTTTCTTCCAGTACCGAGTTACTCGTGTTCTCGAGACCGGTGTACACCTCTTCCAATGTATCGGCTAAGTCGTCAATTTTGATTTCGAACAGCGCTAAGAGAATGGCGACGCTGTCTTGTGCTAAGCCTTTTTGGCGTTTGGCACGCATGCGCAATAGGCGAAAGGCGGGAATTTCTCGTTCACGTAAGGTAAT
Organism: Gammaproteobacteria bacterium; assembly: GCA_051252515.1. Lineage (GTDB taxonomy): Bacteria > Pseudomonadota > Gammaproteobacteria > Pseudomonadales > Pseudohongiellaceae > UBA5078. Next base: position 355,998 of record JBPOFS010000003.1, on the reverse strand, counting down.
GAGCTGGTCGCCTATCAGGGTGAAGGCAACAGTGGTGTTTCGTGGACGGTCCTCGACATGGTGTAAGAACATGGAGTGGACATGGAGGCCACCAGCCTCATCTTGATAAGAGCGCGAACTAGCCTCGATTTCTTCTACATCGCCGGTTTCAGGCAGGCTTTGTCTATTCTGGACTTCAACAAGGCGGCGCTCTTCGTCAGAAGGGTCCACAAGATCAAGCCATAGCGCAGGCGCCAAAGGCTCGGTCATTTCCTCATCTGTGCGGGCGACGAGGTACTTTTCTTGATTGAGGTCGTAAATATTTAGCATTGTGTTCTAGTGTATCTCATTGGTGCGTGAAACGTGTGACAGCTAGTTCACAAGCTCTAAGCGGTGTGTACGCACTGAATTACTTGGGAAACCGCTAGTGAACTATACACTAGAGCCGTTCCACTGAGCTATAAAAAAGGCGGTTTCTACCGCATTTTGTCCGCGATTTCTTCGGGATTGGAACTGCCATCAGGTAAGATTAAAACCTATGCGCATTTGCTTAAAAATGGATGATTAAAAGAATGCGGCCTGTTGTTGTCACTCGCTGATCAACACAAATTCTCAAAGCGAGCATTGATGCTGTTTTGAGTCTTAGAACCGGGGAATAATAATGAAAAGAAACACAGGTTTTTGGCTGCTCAGTTTTTTCCTATCCTCCACCTTCTGGCCTGCTTCTCACGTGTTACTCGCGCAAGAAGGCGAGGCGTTGTATGAGCAAAATTGTGCTAGCTGTCATGCACAACCCACCGATTTACGTACGCCGCCTCGTAGTGCCTTAGGCTCCTTTACCGCTAATAGCATTTACCACGCCCTCAATGACGGTCTGATGCGGGTGCAAGCCGAGTCATTGAGTGAGAACGACAAAATAGCGGTGGCACAGTACTTATCAGGGCGAAGTTATAACCCTGATCCACTCGAACAATTGACCCAGTGCGGTTTTGCAATGCCAGAGGCGGATCTGAGCCGCGCTAGCAATTGGAATGGCTGGGGTAACGATCTTCAAAATTCGCGCTCGCAAGATAGTGCCGGCAGCAATATCAGCACGCAGACCATAGACTCGCTAGCGCTGAGCTGGGTATTTGGGTTTGAGGAGGGCTCCAACGCAAGAGCTCAACCCAGTATCGTCAATGGGGTGATGTATATGGGCAGCACTAGCGGTCGAGTCTATGCGTTAGATCTAGCCACTGGTTGTTCCCATTGGACGTTCCTAGCGACATCAGAGGTGCGTGGAGCGCTGAGTATTGTCTACTCCGAAGTGTTGAATAAATCTTTAGTGGTTGGCACCGATAACTCCAATCGAGTGTTTGTGTTGGAGGCGGCAACAGGTGCGCGTGTGTGGCACGCTGATGTAGATGCATTTCCTTTGGCGCGCAGCACCGGTTCTCCAATCGTGGCTGGCAACATAGTCTTTGTGCCTGTTTCATCCATTGAAGTGGCTGCCGCAGGGGATCCAGAGTACGAATGCTGTCAGTTTCGCGGAAATATGGGAGCATTTGATCTAAATACGGGAGAAAAACTTTGGCATACCTATATTATGGACGAGGCTCAACTGGTCGGAACTAATAGGGTAGATCGTCGAGTCTTTGCTCCTTCAGGGGCGCCAATCTGGGATACTCCCACGGTCGATCTGAAGCGCAATCGTGTTTATGCAGGGACAGGGCAGAACTATACCCGACCGGCTAGCGTTACGAGTGATGCCATTATCGCTTTTAATATAGAGACTGGAGCGATAGATTGGGTGCGACAGACTACGAGCAATGACGTCTTTACGATGGCTTGTTCGATGGGGGTTGATCACCCCAATTGCCCTGATGCGGGGCCAGATTTAGACATAGGCGCGTCGGTCATGGCCGTAACGCTGAGCACCGGAAAGGATATTCTCGTGGCAGGAAGCAAGGGCGCGGTTTTATATGCCTTAGACCCTGACAACGATGGTGCAATCCTTTGGCAAACACGTTTAGGTCGTGGTGGCCCTTTAGGGGGTGTGCACTGGGGAATGAGTTTTGTGGGTGATGTGGCGTTTGTACCGATCTCGGACCGTTCAACGGGTGCAGACGGTGCTGCGGAGGCTAAACCCGGTTTGCATGCAGTGGATATGAAAACTGGCGAGCTGCTCTGGTATAGTCAGGCACCTGAGCGCTGTGACGCTAACGAGCGCGCGTGTATGGATGCGTATTCGGCGGCCGCAAGTGCCTCGGCAGATTTAGTAGTAACAGGTGCATTGAACGGAGTGGTTTTTGCTCATGATCAACGCACTGGTGAAGTGGTATGGGAATACGATTCCGTACAAGAGTACACAACCGTCAATGGCGTCGCAGCCAAAGGCGGAGCAATAGATTCTGTAGGGCCGGTTTTTTCCGGTGACTACATGATTGTGAATAGCGGCTACGCTACTTTCGGTCAACTACCCGGTAATGCGTTACTGGTTTTTAAGCTGTTACCCTGAATGGGTCGACAGTAGGGATTTTAAAAAAATAAAAGGTGATATGGATGAATAAACGATTGTTGCATGTTTCCACATTAGCGGCCGCGGCATTATTGCTTGCGGCCTGTGGCCCTGCAGAAAGCCCTTCGACAATGAATGCGTCTGAACCTGCTGTTGCAAGCCCAGCGGTGGTGCTGCCTTATACGGCAAACGTGAATGGTGAACGTATCATGGCCGCGGATGATGAGCCTGGTAATTGGATGAGCACAGGCCGTGACTACGGCGAAGCGCGCTTTAGCCCATTAAGCCAGATCAATACCAATAACGTCAGCGAACTCGGTTTGGTGTGGTCTGCCGATATCGACACTAGTCGTATGCAAGAGGCAACGCCGATCGTTGTCGATGGTGCGATGTATGTGAGCACGGCTTGGAGCCATGTAAAGGCGTTTGATGTGCGCACAGGTCGTCCACTGTGGGCGTTTAATCCAGAAGTAGACCCTGCCAAAGGCGTCGATGCTTGTTGTGATGTGGTTAACCGCGGTGTTGCTGTGTGGGAAGGCAAAGTCTTTGTCGGCACAATCGATGGTCGTCTTATTGCGTTGGATTCCACTACCGGAGAAGAGCTCTGGAGTGTGATGACTGTAGACGAAAGCGAAGCCTATACCATTACAGGGGCTCCTCGCATTGTAAAAGGCCAAGTGCTTATTGGTAACGGCGGTGCTGAATACGGTGTTCGCGGTTATGTAACAGCTTATGATACTGAGACAGGTGAGCAGAACTGGCGTTATTACACAGTTCCTGGCAACCCAGCCGATGGTTTTGAACAGCCAGAGCTAGAGATGGCTGCTGAGACTTGGAACGGTGAATGGTGGAATCTTGGTGGTGGCGGAACAGTATGGGATGCCATGGCCTATGATGCAGAACTGAACCTGCTTTATATCGGTGTAGGTAATGGATCTCCTTGGAACCAAAGCCTAAGAAGCCCTGGTGGCGGCGACAACTTGTTCCTGTCTTCGATTATGGCGATTAATCCCGATGACGGTACCTACCGCTGGCACTATCAAACAACTCCAGGGGAGACGTGGGATTACACTGCTACTCAGCACATGATCGTGACAACACTTGAGATCGATGGTCAGCCTCGCCGCGTAGTGATGCAAGCCCCTAAAAATGGTTTCTTCTATGTGTTGGACGCCGCGACTGGTCAACTGATCTCCGCTGAGAAGTTTGTTCCTACGAGCTGGGCTTCGCATATTGATCTAGAAACAGATCGCCCTGTAGAACATCCTGAAGCGCGATATGACGAAACATCTGTTGCCATTATTGTCCAGCCTGGTCCACAAGGGGGGCATAACTGGCACCCTATGTCATTTAGTCAGCGTACTAAATTGGTGTACTTACCAGCCACTGAACAGTTCATGGGTTATGTGGCACCAGAGAACTTCGAAGTGTCGCAAACAGGCTGGAACACAGGGACCGATTTTGCAGCAGGTGGCGCATTAGTGCGCGAGGCTGGCGATCAAGCTCCTGTACGTTCAGCCCATTTGCTAGCCTGGGATCCAGTAGCTCAGCGTGAAGTGTGGCGAGTAGAAAAAGAAGTCTCTGTCGATGCGGCCGGTGTTTTAAGTACGGCAGGCGGGCTAGTTTTCCAGGGCAATGCTTCTGGTGAATTCAGTGCTTATAAAGATGACACGGGCGAATTGCTTTGGAGCGCGATGACGCAAGCAATGACAGTGGCTGCGCCAATCACTTATACAGTAGATGGTGAGCAGTATGTAGCTGTTCTTGCCGGTGGTCGTGCCTTGCCAACAGTAGGAGCCGGCGCTATTGGCTCGACAACGACAGTCTCTAACAATAACTCTCGTTTGCTTGTATTCAAACGTGGCGGGACTGCGCAGTTGCCTCCTGAACTTGCAGAAGAGGAAGTGAGCGGTACAGGTAATTTGAATCCACCGCCCATGACAGCAGATTTCGAAACTGTTGCCCATGGTGAGCAAGTGTACGGACGCTACTGTAGTGTGTGTCATGGCCCTGCAGGCGTAAGCCCAAGTGTCGGCACTTTCCCAGATTTGCGTTATAGCCAACGTTTGGCGAGTGCAGAAATGTGGAATTCAGTCGTTCTAGGTGGCGAGCTTGAAGCTGGCGGTATGGTGTCATTCGAAGGCACTTTAGAAGCCACTGATCCAGATGCGGTTCGTGCCTATATTATCTCGCGAGCGCATATCGATCGTGAAGCTGGAGAAACTGCAGCGAGTGCACCATTGCAGTAATGATTGAGTTTTTGCTTTAGAAGAAGAGGGCGATGCTGAGAGGTATCGCTCTTTTTTTTGTAGCGGAGAAAGTTTGGTTTAGTGGTAGGAGCTCGGGTCCGACTCCCTTTGCTATGACTCGCCGTGAACCCGTCCGTGGGGGCTCGACGCGGCATCCATGCCGCGCCTTAATGTCATATCAAAGGAAGCCGGATCCGAGCCCTCAAGTTTTGAGGAAACCTTCAGCCGGCACCAATGTCAGAGACGAGTGCTGGGTTTAGGGCTGCAGGACCATAAGCCGCAGGGATGCGGCGCTTGAGCCTACAAGGACGTATTCACGGCGTGTCCTGAGGTTCTAAACCCAGTGCTTGGCGCGGGCTACTTTAGTGGTAAGCGCTCAGCTTCGATTCCCCGTTCGGTGACTCGCCGTGAACCCATCCGTGGGGGCTCGACGCGGCATCCATGCCGCGCCTTAATGTCACCGAACAGGGATTCAAAGCCGAGCTCTCAAGTTTTGTGGAATTCAATAGTTCGCAACAGTGCTAGAGACAAGCGCTGTGCAAACCCTCAGACAACACCAATGTCAGAGACGAGTGCTGGGTTTAGGGCAGCAGGACCATAAGCCGCATGGATGCGGCGCTTGAGCCTACATGGAAGTATTCACGGCGTGTCCTGAGGTTCTAAACCCAGCGCTTGGCTCGGCCCACGAAGCACCAAGCTTAGTGGTAGAAGCTCGCCTCCAACTCCCTTTGCTATGACTCGCCGTGAACCCGTCCGTGGGGGCTCGACGCGGCATCCATGCCGCGCCTTAATGTCATATCAAAGGAAGTCGGACCCGAGCTCTCAAGTTTTGAGGAAACCTCCAGACAACACCAATGTCAGAGACAAGTGCTGGGTTTAGGACAGCAGGACCATAAGCCGCATGGATGCGGCGCTTGAGCCTACAAGGATGTATTCACGGCGTGTCCTGAGGTTCTAAACTCAGCGCTTGGCTCGGCCCACGAAGCACCAAACTACGAAACACATAACAACGACACCCTAAACCGTCTGATACTTCCACCGTCCCCGCATGAAGAATATGACCCCCACCACGCCCATCAGAATCTCCGCGATAAAGATCGACCAAAACACCCCATAAGGTCCCATCTCCAACATCGTCGCCATCCAATACGCCACGGGAATCTGTACAATCCAATAACAGAAACCATTGATCCACATCGGTGTCACCGTGTCGCCAGCCCCATTGAAGGCTTGGATGGCCACCATTCCCAACGCCATGAAGCCAAAACTATAGCTCATGATTCTTAACCCATCGACGCCATACGCTAATGCATTAGGTTCCGTCGTAAAGAAACCCATAATAGCCTCAGGGAAAAGAATGATGATCAACGCGACCAGCATCATATAAGTCACATTGTATTTTGCGACTTGCCACACCGTGTTGACTGCGCGATCGATTTTTTGTGCTCCAAGGTTTTGTCCCACCAATGTCGCCACCGCATTGCTCAAACCCCATGCAGGCAGGATCACAAACAGCATGACCCGTATTGCAATCGTATAGCCCGCGATTGCGTCACTCCCGTAAACTGACACTAAGCGCATCAGGAAAACCCAGCTAGCCGTGGCAATCAAAAACTGTGCGATGCCGCCTACCGAAATTTTTACTAATGTCATGATCACAGAGAGCTTGATGACAAAGTCGCTCAAGACTAGCTGAATGCGTCGACTGTTAGAGCACAAATAATAGGTCTGATAGAGCAAACCAATGCCGCGCCCGATGTTTGTGGCTACTGCGGCACCGGTTACGCCCATCTCGGGGAAGGGGCCAACACCGAAGATCAAGCAGGGGTCCAGTACGATGTTAATGCCATTGGCTAATACCAGCGAACGCATCGCGATGCTGGCGTCCCCTGCGCCGCGAAATATCGCGTTGTTGAGAAACAAGAACACGATGGTGAAACTGCCGCTGAGCATGATCTGGGTATAGTCGGTGCCTACTGCCAGGACGTCGTCTTGGGCTCCCATCATGCGCAGAATGTCTTCGGCATAAAAATAGCCGGAGACCCCCACCACTAAGGAGACGAAGAAACCTATCCAGAGCCCTTGCCCAGCAACAAACGCGGCGGCCTCAGGGCTGTTCTCGCCGATGCGCCGTGCCACCATAGCTGTGATGCCCATGGATAAGCCGATAGCGATTGCGTAGAGCAATGAGATGACGGACTCGGTGAGTCCAACCGTGGCGACGGCTTGTGCCCCAAGGCTAGCCACGAAGAAAATGTCGACGATGGCAAACACTGACTCCATGGACATCTCAAGAATCATGGGCACAGCGAGCAAGAAGGTAGCGCGTGCTATCGAGCCTTCGGTGTAGTTGATGGTAGAGCTGCCCAAGAGGGCCTGGCGGAACAAGCTAAAGCCTGCGCGTATTTTTGTTATTGTCATGTTGTATCCAGAATTTTATATCTAAGCAAATCAAGCGTTGTGTCGTGAACACTAACGCTAAGCGTTTGGCGAAAGAGGACTTCTGGATTAGAGCTGATCGCACGAGGGCAACAAGTGTTACAACGTGGCGCAATACGAGGCGAGTCAGAGCGAGGGTCGCAATAAAACCCGAAGTCCTTAGAGGCGTGAAATATCCATTGGGCGTTTCTCCTGACTATTATTAGTCAAAATTAAGTGCAGAGATTATAGGGCAAGGGATTTTCACTGTCTCTATTAATTCCCCTGTTATAAGGGGAATAGCCACTTGTGTGACTGGAGTCACTCTGACTCTTGCAATGGTGCTACACTTCGCTTTTTGCGCACACTCAATAAAGGTTTACATGAATCTAACAGATCCGTCGGCGATGCTCTGGGCGTTGCTCTTTAGCTCAATTGGTTTGGGCTATTTCATTTATGGCAAAAAGCAATCCAATAGCGTGGCCTTGTCTTGCGGGCTAGGGTTGATGTTTTATTCTTATTTTTTCAACAATGTGTATGCGCTTGTGTTGATCGGATTGGGGTTAATGATCATCCCTAAATACGTCAAGCTTTAAGCCTCTAATTGAAAATCGTGTGCCTGTTGTTCTAGGCCCAATAACGTCTCTTTTGCTTCTAAACCTCCTCCAAACCCCGTGAGTTTTCCTGTGCTGCCAATAACGCGATGGCAGGGGATGATAATAGGGATGGGGTTTTTCCCATTGGCGGCGCCCACCGCTCGTGAGGCTTTGGGTTTGCCAATCTGATGGGCGATGTCGCCATAGCTACAAGTCTTTCCATAGGGAATAGTGGTCAATGCCTTCCAGACGGATTGTTGGAATTGTGTTCCTTCAGGGGCAAGGGCTATATCAAACTCCTGCCGCTCCCCTGCAAAATACGCCGTTAATTGTTGTTTCACGCGTAGAAACTTTTCGTCATCCAGTATCCAGTCGGCTTCATGGCGCGTACGAGCTTTGCCCTCAGGAAACCCGATGATTTGCAGATTGATACCGTCTCCGGCTAGCAATAAATCGCCAACGGGTGACGGGCAATAGCTGTAAAATTTAGACATGTGTCGCTCCTGTGTTTTATTGTTTTTGCATCGCGTAATCACGCCACAGCAGCATGACGACATACGCTCGCCATGGGCGCCATGCTTGGGATTTTTCTAGTAGTTGCTTAGGGGTTAACGCCTCTTCAGGAGCAGCGGCTGCGCGCAATAAGATGAGATCTGCGTGAGGAAATGCATCCGGGTCGTTCAATGCGCGCAAAGCGATGTACTGCGCTGTCCATGGGCCGATTCCAGGGATTTGTGTACTGCGTTCCACAAACTCGTCGCTACTCATACTGCCATCAAAACATAATGTTTTCTCAATAACCGCGGCTGCCATTGCTTTGATAGCGTCTATACGTCGGGTGGTGATGCCTAGGCCGTCGAGTGAACTAGCGATGACTTGTTCTGGGCTAGGGAAGATACAATCTAAGTCTGGGCAATGATTGGTTTGATAGGGGCTTCCGCAACGTTTGGCTAAACGCGAAACAAGCGTCGTGGCACCTTTCACAGAGACCTGTTGGCCTAAAATCGCGCGTACTCCCACTTCGAAGCCGTCCCATGCGACAGGGACGCGAATGCCGGGGTGCTTGATGATGAGGTCGTGTAGTAATGGATCTTTGCTGAGGAAGGACTCAATGTCAGTGCTAACGGCTTTTAAGTCGAACATAATGCGCACCCGTTCCACGATCTGATACAGGTTGCGAGTCTGTGCGCAATAAATTGTCAACAAAGCGGCATGGGTATCGGGCAGAAACTCAATTCTAACTTCACCGGTACTGCCGTCGATCTCGATGCTGCGCGAGTAGGTATTGGATTCGACTTTTTCGACGCCAGGGATTGATCGAGTAGCAAGGTAGGCGAGCATGGCCCTCCAATCAAAGGGGGGACGATAGCTCAAACGAATTTGAATGCCCTCAGGGCTGTCGGCTTGGCTTGAGGCGCGTTTTTTGCGCAGGGCTAAGGGAGGGCGTTTATAGGTTTGCTGAAACACGGCATTGAATCGACGAACGCTTGAAAACCCGGCGGCAAAGCAAATGTCAGCCATTGTCATATCGGTTTCGTCTATCAGTTTTTTAGCGAAATGTAGACGTTGGGTGTTGGCAACGGCAATAGGGGCAACACCTAGATGTTGTTGAAACAGGCGGCTAAGTTGCCGTGCTCCGATGCCCAGTTGAGCGGCCAATTCAGTGACAGAACCAGATTGCATAGCCCCACGAGCAATGAGTTGTAAGGCGCGAGATACTGTATGAGAGCTGCCCATCCATGCGGGAGTTCCAGGCGATGATTCGGGACGGCAACGTAGGCAGGGACGAAAGCCTGCTTCTCCAGCCGCTGCCGCTGTACTATAAAGGCGAACGTTTTCTTTGCGGGGAACGCGCACGGGGCAAATCGGACGGCAGTAAATACCCGTTGTGATCACGCCAACGAAAAAACGCCCATCGAAATGCGGATCCCGAGCTTGTCGCGCGTGTTCATAGTCGTCGGGATTCAGTAGCACGTTAGTCTCCGCTAGTTCTGGTAGCCAATGTTGTAGAATTTAACACAGGAAGGGCGTGCTTTCTGGCCATTTTCGGACATCATCAAAAACGCGGCTTACGGGGTGTCTTGTCAGCAACATTGTGCAGCTAAGTGCAGATGCTGTAAGCTCCTCACTCGCAAAAAAAGCTTTATAGAGGCACCCGAATGCAGAGCGGACAGCAACATATCATCATTAAGGTTTCCGACAGTTTGAATAGGGATCAACCCGTGTGGTTGTGCACCATTCTTAAGACTTGGGGCTCTTCTCCGCGGCCGATTGGGTCGATGATGGCCTGTACCCTCGATGGCGAGATCGCAGGGTCAATCTCTGGTGGCTGCATCGAGGAAGATTTTCTGGAGCAATTGCGCGATGGTTCCTTAAAGGCGCAATACGACGTCGAACAAAAGCCTTTCGTTGTGAAATATGGCATAACCGCTGAACAGGCCGCACGCTTGCGTCTGCCTTGTGGCGGACAATTGCATGTCTTGTTGGAATATCTAACGCCTAGCGCGGCAAACAAAGCCGTCTTCGGGCAGCTGTCGGACGCATTGGAGGCTCATAAGCGCATCAGTCGTGAGTTAGACCTGAGCACAGGCGTAGTCAGCATACGGCACAGTGTCGCGGATGAGGCGGTAGTGTTGACTGAGCAGACTCTTTTGCACGCACTTAGCCCAAAATACAAACTGCTGCTTCTGGGCGCGGGGGATGTGGCCCATTATGTGGCCGAAATGGCCTTGGCCTTAGAATACGACGTCACCCTTTGCGATCCTCGGCCAGACTATTTAGTCAATTGGCATGTGGATGGCGTGCAGGTGACGCCTGAGTTGCCAGACGATGTGGTTCGTGACGGTTTCAGCGATCCCTACAGCGGCATTATTGCCCTAGCCCATGATCCCCGTGTCGACGATATGGCTTTGATGGAAGCACTTAAAACTCAAGCCTTCTATGTGGGAGCTATGGGTTCGGAGCGTACATCGGCTAATCGACGTTTGCGATTGCCGGAACTGGGGTTGAGCAGTGAGGAGATCGATCGTCTGCGTGCGCCCATCGGCATACAGATAGGCAGTAAAACCCCTGCGGAGATAGCGATATCAGTGATGGCGGAAGTCACGATGGTGCGTCATAGTTTTGATGCTAAGCGTGAGGGCAGTGAATGCGCCCTTGATAGCGATGGGCCTGTCTGCGGCTAACGCCAGACTTTTAGATCACGCATAAAAAAGGGACAGTCGGCGCAAGGCCAGCTGTCCCTTTTTTAATGCAGCGTGTGATTACACGTTGCCGTACTCGTCATCGTAGTCGTCCATAGCGGCTTGAATCACGACTTTAGCGTGTTCAAAACCGTAGGTAGCTCCGATAGAGACTTTGTTTTCTTCGCCTGGGATAAGCTTATAAGTCATGAAGTAATGACGCATACGCTCAATCAACGCAGGAGGCAGTTCGCTAATGTCTTCGATGTCAGCAAACAATGGGTCGTTTTCTAGGACCGCAATAATCTTATCGTCTGCTTCGCCGCCGTCCAACATTGGCAAGCCGCCAATGACTTTCGCATTAAGGATAATCTCTGTTTTAGAGATTGGTCGCTCACTAACGACACAGATGTCGAGAGGATCGCCATCGCCACGAATTGCGCCTTCCATAAGATCACGTACACGAGTGCCGCAATAGGTTCTAGGAACGAAACCATAAAGCGTTGGATGCTGTGATGAGGAGCGCTGTGGGCGGTCAACTCGCAAGTAACCAGTGGTCTTATCCACTTCGTATTTGACGAGATCGAAAGGGCAAATTTCGATGAACGCGTGAACAAGACGAGGTGCATCTGGTCCAACTTCTAAGCCATGCCACGGGTGCGGGCGCCAACGGTAAAAGGGTGGTGGAAACTTCTTCATTCAGGTACCTGTTGTGTCGTAACCCAGTGCTTTTATTATAATCGGGCGAGTGGATGAAAGGCGCGCATTATAGCAGGGCCTCTAGAAAACGCACGGGCTAGAACGCGATTTGGGCAATGGGTTGTCAGTTTTTATTAATGAAAAAGGCTAAAGCGCAAGGCAATCAGCGCTTTAGCCTTTATGTTGGAGCATTGTACTAATAGTGAATGCGAAGGAGTTTAGCGCATATCCGCTGCACGTCGAACGAGCTCTACGCGAGCACCTTCGGGGCCTTGCACATAAAAGTAATTGATCATGCCATTAGGCAGAGTCATGTCGACAGGCTCGGAAGTGAACTCCACATCCTTGCTCTCTAAGTCCGCAATGGTTTCGGCAGAATCTAATGCTCTCCAACCAATGTGATCGATCGACGCGCCACGGCTAGGGAAGTTCTCCCCTTCGGTGATGAGCAGCCAAACATTGCCTGGGTAAAGAATCCCATCAAGACGTCCACGTAAATTGGTGCGAATGCCGCCGAATGTGTCCTCATACCACTTGAATGTCGCTTGAGGATCAGTGGAGCGCAGGTGAATGTGATGGAACCCTAGGTGTTGCTCGTCTTGTAGCAACTCTATGCGTGAGCCAAAAGGATCCACAATGAACGCTAGTTTGAACAGGCCGGGGATATCACGAATATCGCCTTGGATAGTCGCACCGGCCGCTCGGGCTTTGGCCACGACGGCTTCTAAGTCAGGAACTGAGAAACCAAGGTGATCCACAACGCCACCTTCGCTAGGGCGAGTCTCCGGTGTGCTAGGCAAAAACATGATGCGTGTGGTGCCGAATAGAAGGCGATCAGTGCGTCCGTCGACAAACTCACCGCCTACATTGTCTTTATACCATTGAGCGGCCACTAGAGGTTCAGGGACGGCCATATGGACGTGGTCATAGAGGTAGGTTTTACTTTGCGCTTGCGCCAATACTGGCATAACGCAGAGAAGGACGAGTGCTAGCCCCTTTTTATAAAGCCTTGTCATTGTGTACTCCTTTGCCCTGCTTTGAGGGTTGTCATTGTTGTTATGGCGCCAGAATAGTCCTGCGGTGGCCTTGAGTCCAGCACCCTTAGCTCAATTGGATAAGCTTAAAACCATGTTCTTGGACCACGAGATCAACATTGGTAAAGACGTCTTGTGCTAATCGCTCCAAAGGAATGAATTGATTGACCACGACAAACGCTTTGCCTTTCGGTTTTAGTACTCGGCGCATTTGCCGAATAAACTTCTCTGACAAGGCGCTGCTGGTCTGGAACCCTTGATGGAATGGCGGATTGCAGAGAATCCAGTCGACTTGGGTTTGTAAGTTCTGCGCGCAGTCATCAAGGCTCACGTGCACATTAAGGTTCGCTTTCGCAAAGCTTGCAGTGGCGGCATCAATCGCTGCGGCATTATTGTCTGTGGCGTAGCGTTCACTAAATGGCAGTGCTGCGCTGGCTAATAATAGATAACCATAGCCACACCCCATATCCAATACGCTGCCCAGATCCTTTTTCTTGGGAAGTAGGGTCCGAACATGGTCACTGAGTAACACACTGCCGCGATCGACTTTATTCCAACCAAATACACCGGGTTTGCTCATAAAGTGCAAGTCACCGACTGTGCAGGGGCGCAATTTCGCATAGTCTTTGCAGTCGAGCCATTGTGGCTCGTCCGCTGTATCCGCGGCCGGTTTAGTTAATTGGATATGGTAGATGTCACCGTGTTTTTTGGCTTGCTCAGGGTTTGAAAATACCTGCTCAGCTTTGCGACCATGGGTGCGAATACCATCATCTTTGGCACCAATGAGATGCAGTTGGCCACCTTCAACTAGATGCTTATAGCTTTCGTTGATGCAGTGATGCACCAAGGGGCGTTCTTTGGAAACTCGATAGATTATATGCGTGAAAGCTTGCACAGAAGCTTGCGAGAAATCGAAGTCGGATAAAATGACTTGATGACCGATCGCCCGCATGGTCTCGCAAAGATCGAAGCGATTAGTGAGGACATGCAAATGCTCGTTTGGACGGGCGGCATGCATCTCTTCGGCACTTAGACTTTCGTCAGCAATCCAAAGTGTTGGGGTTTGCTGCGCAGTATTATTGAGTAAATCGACTAGCAGGTGTTCGATGTGGATACTCATGGTTGGAAACTCTCTATCTCCTCTTCAGTTAAAGAACGGTAGGCGCCAGGGGCTAGATTCTCATCTAGGACTACGGCGCCAATTTGTTGCCTATGTAAGGCTAAAACATGATTGCCACAGGCGGCAAACATGCGTTTTACTTGGTGGTAACGCCCTTCGTTCAGGCTTACTTCGGCCCTTTTGTCGGCAAGAGCTTTGCATTGAGCGGGAGCCGTTTCTTTGGTTTCCCCGCGCAGCAAAATACCATTGGCGAATTGCGCAATAGTGTCCTCATTAACGGGATCTTGCAATGTGGCGAAGTACACTTTTGAAAATAAATGTCGCGGTGAAGTCACCCGGTGTAACCATTGGCCATCATCACTCACGAGCACCATGCCGGTGGTATCAATATCCAAACGTCCAGCAATGCTTAGTTGCGTGACATCGATGTCCTCTAATAGGTCTAAGACTATTGGATGGTCGCTGTCTTGGGTCGCGCAGACATAACCCTCAGGTTTGTGGATCATATAATACTGAGGCTTAGGCAGTTGCACAGCACGGCCGTCTAAGCACACGGTGTCAGTTTCTTCTACTTGATAGGCAGCACTTTTTACTATTTCACCGTTGACGGTCACTCGCTTTTTACGCACTGCGCGTTTGCTGAGGTCTCGGGGCATGGGGGCCGCGTGGGCAATAAATTTATCGAGTCGCATGGTGAGGGTCCATTGATTTTGGGGCGCGTTGCCATTCACGAGGATCTACGCAGTAATAAGATTTCAACTCTTCAAAGAGAGCTGGGTGACGGGTCGCCAGATCGTAAGGGCGTTCGTAAAATGTTTCGGTGACAACCGCAAAAAACTCTGCGGGATTACTGGCGCCATAGGCATCGATCAGGGTTTGATGATGCGCGGCACTAGAATGCTGCAATTGGGTGAACTCTTTCGAAAAAATACGCGACCAGTCGCCATAGGCCCCTTTGTTGTACATGAGCGGGGCTCCATTGGTTACCCCTGATTCGTGGTCAAGTTGATGGGCAAACTCATGCAGCACCACATTGTGACCGTCAGCAAAATTCTGCACACTTTTTTGCACACTGTCCCAAGCAAGAATGACCTTGCCATTGCTCCAAGACTCACCAATGAGAAAGTGCTCCCCTGGTGTGACCAAGCCAAATTCATCGCGCTTATCGTGCTTTACTTTAAAGGTAGACGGGTACACGAGTACCGCTCGTAAATCCTGATATTCATGACTGGGTCGGTTTAGGATTAGTAGGCAAGCATGGGCGGCAATCGTGACGCGAACCTCATCATCAATCAATTGACCGGCACAACCAATAAACTCTTTGCTGCCGACAAAACGCTTAATAAGCTGTCGCAGTTCTTGTTGCTGGTTGGGCCACATGGTTTTATAGATAGGCAGACTGCGTCGCAGTATTTGTAGCCATGAGGTTGGGAAGGGCGACGTGTCTACTTTCTTACGGCGATAGAGCGGATATACAAAAAGTAATAGCACAGCAGCCACTACGATTAGCCATAGGAATAGCAAGATCAATATACTTTTAAGATCCATTAGTGTGTGTGCTAATGCCCTCGACTACTATCGTCTTTGGGTTGCAACGATAAACCATTGAGTTCTGACTCTTCGTCCTCTTCGGTTCCGTTTTTGCCCTCGGATAACTGAATGCGAAGGCGTAAGTTGTTTTTAGAGTCAGCGTTTTTCAAGGATTCCTCTAACGTGATCTTGCCTGCCTTGTATAGATCAAACAGCGCAGAGTCAAAAGTCTTCATGCCTTGGTTTTCTGACTTGGTCATGACCTCTTTGATTTCGTCGACCTTGCCTTGTTTGATCAACTCGCATATCCGTGGAGTTCCCAGCAAGATTTCGATGGCCGCTGCACGTTTGCCGTCAACAGTGGGGATTAGTCGCTGCGACACAAAGCCTTGTAGGTTGAGGGACAGGTCCATAAACAGTTGTTTGTGGCGCTCCTCTGGGAAGAAGTTGATGATGCGATCTAGCGCTTGGTTGGCATTGTTCGCATGCAGAGTCGAAAGGCATAAGTGGCCCGTTTCGGCAAAAGCCAAAGCGTGCTCCATCGTTTCTTGGTTGCGAATCTCACCAATCAAAATGACATCAGGGGCTTGGCGCAGGGTGTTTTGCAAAGCGTCTTCGTAGCTTTTGGTATCCACGCCTACTTCGCGTTGATTGATGATGGATTTTTTGTGCTGATGTACAAATTCCACTGGGTCTTCAATCGTAATGATATGGCCGTCACTATTGGTATTACGATGATCAATCAGAGCGGCGAGAGAGGTGGATTTACCCGACCCTGTGCCCCCTACAAATAACACTAGTCCGCGTTTTTGCATGATGAGGTTAGTCAAAATTTCGGGCAGGCCGAGATCTTTGTAGTTGGGGATCTCAGTTTTGATATTACGGGCGACAATCGCTATCTGGCCGCGTTGCTGAAAAATATTGACGCGAAAACGGCCGATATCAGGGTCGGAGATCGCCAGATTCATTTCTGGGCTAATCTCAAACTCTTTAATTTGCTCTGGCGACATGATTTGGTAGGCAATCTGCTTTACGGCGCCTGGTGGCAACGCTTGCGTCGACATCGGCATCAACTTTCCAAAGGCTTTCATGCTGGGCGGTGCGCCTGTAGTCAGAAATAGGTCGGAACCGTCTTTCTGGATCATGATGCGCAGGAGATCTTTAAAACCCATAATTTTACCCTTTATTGTGAAAGCGACTTCTTAGAATCGACGTTCGGTGTACCAGTTCACTTCACGTGCACTCTTATGGATTTGCTCACAGACATCGAGTGACAACGCAAATAAAGCCATGCGCACCAAGACGCCGTTGTCTGTTTGTCTGAAGATGGCCAGGTTAGGGTGCTGATTTAAGTCATTATCCAGCTCATTGGCATCTGCGCGAGAATCTCTTGGCAGTGGGTGCATAATGACAGTCTTTGGCTGACAGTAGCGAGTATAGATAGCCTCGTTTAAGCGGAATCGGCCTCGGTAGATATCGGCCTCCATCTTGCTATTGAAGCGTTCCTCTTGAATACGGGTGAGGTAGACCGTGTCATTGTCGACCAAGCCTTGCTCCATGTCTTCTGTCTCAATCACAGTATGGCCATTAAGGCGTAATTCTTCGACGATCTCCTCGGGCATGCGCAGTTCGGTAGGGGAGATCATCGTAAAGCGAATATTGTCATATAGCTGAATCAGCTGAGATAGCGAATGCACCGTGCGGCCATGTTTGAGGTCACCGATCATCGCGATGTTCATGCCGGAAATGCTTTTTCCAGCACTGCCCAGTTCTTTACGAATGGTATAGAGGTCTAACAGGGCCTGACTAGGATGCTCATTGGGGCCGTCGCCTGCATTGATGACCGGCACGCGGCTGGCTTTGGCGAATTCAGCGACAGACCCGCCTTGTGGGTGCCGCATAACGATAATGTCGTTATAGCCACTGATCACACGGGCGGTATCGTAAAGGGATTCGCCTTTGGAGATTGATGAGGTTTTGACGTCGGTGGTTTCGCGTACTTCACCACCAAGCAAGTTGAACGCGCAACCAAAGCTCAAGCGCGTCCTTGTGCTTGGTTCGAAAAACATATTGCCCAAAATAGCGCCATCAAGCACCTTGGTCATACGCTCACGGTGGGCAAACGGCACCATGCTGTCCGCCACGTCGAAGATGCGTTCGACATCTGCAAGCTCGAATTGATTAACACTAAGAATATGGGCGCCGGGGAAATGCATGATGAGTATCTACTGTCGCAATTTAGAGAATGGTGTTCGGAGGCAAATACTAAACTAATGGGCGCTGCTTAGGAATCTTGGGGAGCAAATATGCTATAAGATTTGCAATTTGGCGGCCCCTTAGTGGTTTATGCACACTATAATGTGGGAGTCGTTTTCGCAATTGGACTATAGAGGTGGTTTTGAGCAATACAATTTACTGGCATGACTATGAAACATTTGGTGTTGATCCGCGCCGCGATCGCGCCTCTCAGTTTGCAGGGTTACGGACCGATGAAGACCTCAATATCGTCGGTGAGCCATTGGTTATGTATTGCCGCCCAAGCCCTGATATGTTGCCGCACCCAGCGGCCTGCATGATCACTGGCATTAGCCCCTATAAAGCGCGGGAAGAAGGCAAGTCAGAGGCAGAGTTCATTGCCCGCATCCATCATGAGTTCTCGCAAGCGCAAAGCTGTGTGGCGGGCTATAACAGCCTGCGTTTCGACGACGAAGTCACCAGACAACTGCTATACCGTAACTTTTACGACCCCTATGAGCGTGAATGGAAAAACGGCAATTCACGCTGGGATATCATCGACATGGTTCGGCTTTGTTACGCCCTGCGGCCTGAGGGCATTGTGTGGCCCAAGAAAGAAGATGGCTCGCCCTCGTTTCGTTTAGAGGAACTCACTAAGGCCAATGGCATAGCCCATGAGGCCGCGCACGATGCGCTATCGGATGTCACTGCGACGATTGCGATGGCGAAGCTGATCAAGCAAAAGCAGCCAAAGCTTTATGCGTATGCCTATGGCCTGCGGAATAAGAAAAAAGTGCAAGAGCAGCTTGATATCATTAGTAAAAAACCTGTTTTACATGTCTCCTCTATGTATCCTGCTACGCAAGGATGTCTTGCGCTTGTAGCCCCATTAACCCAACACCCGACGGATAAAAATGGGGTCATAGTCTATGACCTGCGCGAGGATCCGCGTGTGTGGATGGATTTGTCTGTTGAGCAAATTCAAGAGCGTTTGTTTACCCGACAAGATGATCTCCCGGAAAGGGTGAAGCGCATTCCTTTGAAAGTACTGCATGTAAACCGCTGCCCTATAGTGGCCTCTAAAGCGTTGCTGACCGAAGCCTTGGCCGAACAATATCAAATAAACGAGAGTCAATCGGCTGAGTATTGGCAGTTGTTATTGCAGCATCCGCAGGCAATCGCCAAGGTTGCCTCTGCATTCGATCGCGCCTATGTCGATCGTCCTGGTGACGATGATCCCGATTATATGATCTACAGTGGTGGTTTTTTCGGCGCGCAAGACAAACAGGCAATGGCACAAATTCGCGGTGCCAATGGTGCGCAACTCAGTGTTTGGCCACAGTCATTTGTGGATAAAAGACTTGAGACCTTGCTGTTTCGCTATCGAGCGCGTAATTTCCCATCGACTTTGCGCCCAGAGGAGTTAAGTGCCTGGCAAGATTTTTGCCAAGAGCGCCTGACTCGTTCAGTGGAAGTTCGTGCCGCCGGGGCGACGAAAGAAGAATATTTTGTCGAGATTGCGAGACTGCGAGAAGAACATCACGACCCCAGTATTGTCGCATTGCTTGACGACCTTGAAACGTATGGCCGTGAATTGACATCGACTTAACGTGCATTGCTTTCATGGGGCTTGCGATCGCTTGCAGGCGACCCAATCATTGCTTTTTGCCATACATCACCTGAGATAACCAACATGAGTGAAACCCCAAGCCAACCCGATGTTTCGGCCTATTCAAGCCTAAGCAAAGCCTTTGTTTTTCTTAAACCCTATAAAAAACAGATCACATTAGCGATGGTGGCGCTCGTTTTCACAGCGGGCGTTACTCTCGGCCTTGTGCAGTTTGTACGCGTAATCGTCGATGTAGGGTTTGTAGCAGGCTCAAGTCAGTCATTGGGGCTTGCGATCGTAGGGTTTCTGATCGTGGCGCTCGTGCAGGCTTTCGGCACGTTTGCTCGCTTTTACTGGGTGTCATGGTTAGGGGAACGCGTCACGGCCGATATCCGTACGGCGGTGTTTTCGCACTTGATGACATTGCATCCTGGGTATTTTGAAGAGAACCTCAGCGGTGAGATCCAGTCGCGTATAACCACTGATACGACCTTGTTGCAAACAGTGATTGGTTCGTCTGTATCGATAGCACTGCGCAATATTTTGATGATGCTTGGGGGAACGATTTTTTTGTTCATCACAAACCCAAAATTGACGAGCATTGTCATGATCTGCATTCCATTGGTGGTGGGCCCTATCATCATTTTTGGTCGCCGAGTCCGCCATCTATCGCGTAGCTCGCAAGACGAGATCGCCAATGTGGGTGCATACGTTGGTGAGAGCATTCAACATATTAAAACCGTGCAGGCCTATAATCAGCAGGGCTCTAATGAGCGTGCGTTTGAAGAGCACGTAGAGTCAGCATTCAAAGTTGCTTGTGCGCGGATTTGGTCTCGCTCTATTTTGACTACAGTGGTCATAACACTCGTATTCGGCGCTGTTGCCGCGATGATCTGGTCCGGTGGGCAGGATGTAATTAACGGTCGTTTATCGGCCGGTGAGCTTTCCGCCTTTGTTGTGTATGCCGTGATTGTTGCCGCCGCTGTTGGTGCGATCAGTCAAGTGATTGGCGACTTGCAGCGCGCAGCGGGTGCCACAGAGCGTCTAATGGAGCTTCTGCATGCCAAGAGCGATATATTATCTCCTGCCGAGCCAGTAGATTTCGGATTGCCGTTTCACGGCGCGATTAGTATCGATGCACTGCGCTTCTATTATCCCTCAAGACCCAATACGGCAGCGATTGATGGTTTATCTCTAGAGGTAAAGGCTGGCACTAGCGTCGCGCTCGTAGGTCCATCGGGTGCCGGTAAATCAACATTATTCGAACTATTGCTGCGCTTTTATGATCCTCAAGAAGGGGTGGTCAGCATTGATGGTGTGGATATTCGCCAGCTCGACTTGCAAACCCTGCGCAGTAAAATAGCGATCGTTTCGCAACAGCCGGCGATGTTTACAGGCAATGTCCGTGACAATATTCGTTATGGTCGTCCAGATGCTAGTGATGAAGAGGTGGTCGCCGCTGCAAAAGCGGCATTTGCGAGTGACTTCATCGATGAATTGCCAGAAGGGTATGACAGCTTTCTTGGGGAGTCTGGCATACGCCTGTCAGGCGGTCAGAAGCAGCGTATCGCGATCGCGCGGGCGGTTCTCAAAGATGCGCCAATACTATTGCTAGATGAGGCAACAAGCGCCTTGGATGCGGAAAGCGAGCGTAAGGTACAGTTGGCATTGGATGAACTAATGAAGCAACGTACGACGCTTATCATTGCCCACAGATTAGCCACTGTTAAAAACGTAAATGCTATCGTGGTTATGGAGGAAGGAAAGGTGGTCGCCAAAGGGACTCACAAAGAGCTGTTACAAAGTAGTCCTTTGTATGCCAACTTGGCCACCTTACAATTTGCACCAGAGGAAAACGCGCCTAGCACTGAGATTTAAGCGCTATTTGCCGTGGGGGAGCAAAGTGAGTAGAATCGCGCCCCGCACGGTCCTTGGAAGAAAAAGTGCATTTAAGTGCTGTTTTAAACGGTGTCTCAATTAACTAATTACGTGCCTTTTATGGATCGCTTTCAGGACATACGCCCCTATAACGACGACGAAGTGCGGCCGGTCATCGACGCGCTGCTCGTTAACTCTGAGTTCATCAGTAGCATTGCTAGTTTTGCTGTGCCTAAGTTGTATAAAAGCCTACCGTTTTTGGCGCGCTTTTTAACCAAGCGTAAGCTCACGCAGCAATTAAAACATGTGAACGATGTCAGTGCGATGCAAGGCGTTATCGCTTTGTATATGGATCAGATGATAGAGAAAACAACTTCTCAATTGACGCACTCGGGTCTGGACAATTTAGACAAAAACAAAAATTACCTTTTCGTGAGTAATCATCGTGATATCGCGATGGACCCTGCTTTTGTCAATTATGTGCTCTACCACGCAGGCTTTAGTACTCTATTTATTGCGATAGGCGACAACCTCCTGAAGCGTCCATTTGTTACCGACCTCATGCGTTTAAACAAAAGCTTTATTGTGAAGCGATCATTGAAAGGGCGTGACCTACTAAAGTCTTCCAAACAACTTTCAGAATACATTCATCACATGGTGGGTTCGAAGGACAGTGTCTGGATTGCGCAGCGTGAAGGGCGAGCAAAGGACGGGGTGGATCGCACTGATACCGCTTTGTTAAAAATGCTGACTTTGGCCAAGCGCAGTGAAGGCTTTAAAGAGGCGCTGTCGGCGCTACACATTGTGCCTGTTTCAATTTCCTACGAGTTTGATCCTTGCGACTCACTAAAGGCCGATGAACTCTATCAAAAGGGTGAGCTTGGTACGTATAGCAAAGACGAGCAGAGTGATATCAACAGTATCGTGACAGGGATGGTGGGTGATAAAGGCCATGTACATGTCTCTTTTGGTAAAGAGATCACTTTGCAAAGTGATGACGTTGATGAAGCGGCGCTTTGCATTGACCAGCAAATAATAGAGAACTACTTGCTGCAGCCTAGTAACTTTCTTGCCTTGCAGGCCCTACAAAGCAGCGAAGACGCAACGAGTGCGCAATTGTGCGCTGCCAATGTCGAAGTGCCAGTGATTGATGCGCAGACCGTCACGCAATTCCAAGAGCGCATGGCCAAAGTCGACCCTAAAATACTTCCCTATTGGCTGAAAATGTATGCCAATCCTGTACTTTCCCTCGCCAAGTCCCAGAAAAAAACCTAATTAATCCAATTCCTTGCCATATCCGTATGGAAGAAATGAGGTGGTTTTTGACAACTGGGTCACCTATTGCCCGCCAATATAGTGGTAAAACAACGTTTTATCCCATCAAAACGGCTATTTGCCCTCAATTTGACCCCTATGCAGACTATATTTTGATTACAAAGTATGAGTTAATTCGCTTAGTGAAAAGATGCTCCTAAGCCATTAAGAAGGATGAAGATTTTCAAATGTACTTGGAATACTATTCCTTAGATCGACCGCCGTTCCGAATCACGCCTGACCCCAGCCTTTTTTACACAGGTGGGGCGAATGGTCGTGGCGTTGTACTTGAGGCCCTGCTGTATGCCGTGACTTCGGGTGAAGGTATCCTTAAAGTTGTGGGAGAAGTCGGCAGTGGTAAAACCATGTTATGCCGCATGCTCGAGGAGCGATTGCCCGATTCCGTGGAAGTCGTTTACCTTGCGAACCCGAATCTATCCGCACACGAAATCCTCTATGCCATTGCGTTTGAGCTGAAACTACCAGTAGATCACGCCACGCAACGGTTAGTGTTAATGCAACATCTGCAGGAGTACCTGCTGAGACAGCATGCGATTAATCGATCAGTATTGGTCATAATCGAAGAAGCGCAAAGCATGCCGCTGGCCACTTTGGAAGAAGTGCGGTTGTTCAGTAACCTGGAAACCCACCAGCACAAGCTCATGCAGATTGTGTTATTCGGCCAACCTGAGCTGGATAGAAACCTCCAAGACAAGTCGATTCGACAACTTCGTGAACGTATCACTCATAGTTTTGACCTTCGTCCGCTCAATGCAGAAGAGGTTAGCGATTATATTCGCTTCCGTTTGCAGGCGGCGGGGTGTCCTGCACCTCAAGTGTTTAGTAGTGCTGCCGAGAAATTGATTGCGAAAGCATCCGGTGGACTGACGCGCCGAATCAATATTCTTGCCGATAAGGCGATGCTTTCAGCCTATGCAGAGTCGGCGACAGGGCAGCGACCTCGTACTATCGATAATCAATTACAGCCAGCGGTATTGCCTAAACACGTTAAAGCCGCGATTAGTGATAGTGGTTATCGTCCTAGCGTATTTACTTGGCCGCGAATTGTTTTAGCGAGCCTGATTGTGCTCACGTCGATCGTGTTTGCTGGTTGGTGGCATCTTGCCGGCCAAAATGCAGAGTTAACGGCACAGCTACAAGAAAGTGCTGCGGCCAATGCGGCGCAACGTGCTGCTAACGTTGAAGCTTTAGTAAGCCCTGCGCCCATCAGCCCTTCCAACACAAATACAGCAACTCCCATTACTAGCGCAGTTGAAGAAAGCGTAGAGGTGACTGAGGTCGAGCACGAGAGCGAACTTCAGGACTCTCCTGTAGAGGCGCCAGTACAGGTGGCATCGTCGACACAAGTGGAGCGAGAACGGCTTGTGCCTAGAGAAGTTACGCCAACAACTCCAATTGAATCTGAATCCAGTCCTACTGCTCAAGCAGTCTCTGAACCGTCAGTGGTGCTAAATTCAAATAATGCTCAAGACTTATCCGGCTTGCCAGTGTTGTTACGCGAACGTAGTGAGGCAATGCAACGTTGGTTAGTGGATGTGAATCCACAGAGCTTTACCTTGCAGTTACTATCAATTAGCAGCAATGAGATTGACGATGTGAGCCGTGTCCTGCGGCGTTTGCAGCAAGCAGATTTATTAGACAATACCTATACCTGCTTGTTTGGTAATCAAACTCAAGAATATTGGAAAGTGGTTTATGGTGATTTCGCGACTGCGGCGCAGGCTCGGGCTGTGATCAGTAATTTGCCTGCCAATATCCGCAGTAATGGCCCGTTTGTACAAAGAATCCAACGCTTGGATTGTATCGATGCAATGGGCACTAATTAATAACTAGGGGAAAATGTATGAAGCCTAAAAACTTGTTGAGGCTACTGATTGCGTTAAGCATGAGTACGCTAGCAGCTTGTGGAACCACGCTTCCTGAAGAGAACCAAACTATTCGGCATATTTTGCCTGAGGAAACCGTTTCCTCCGATGAAATTCCCGATATTGTGAATTCTCCGTCCATTCTTCCTCAGCCTACAGTTCGAGAAGCTCCAGAGCTTTTCTCTGTGGTCGTGCAAGATGTCTCTGTGCGCGAACTGTTGTTTGCCATTGCTCGCGATGCGGGTGTGAATATTGATGTGCACCCAGACGTCATAGGCGCAGTCAGTATCAATGCCATAGACCAGACTTTCCCGCAAATACTTGAGCGTATCGGACGACAAGTGGATATGCGTTGGAGTATGGATGCTATTAATGGGGTGATGGTTGAACCGGACTCTCCGTATTTAAAGAGTTATCGAGTGGATTATGTGAACGTTAACCGTGAATCAAGTACAGGGTTTAACGTATCAACAGCCATCACTACTGTTGGCGGTGGTGGCGCTGGTGCCGGCTCCAACAACTCTATCGCCAACCTAGATCAAAGTAGTAATAATAATTTTTGGGCAACATTAACGTCGAACTTGTCGGCGATAATGGGAGAATCTGGAGGTGAGGAGTCTGCAAGCTCATCGTCAATTATAAGCAGTCCCGAAAGTGGTTTGGTCACCGTACGGGCAACCTCAAAACAGCACCAAGAAATTAGTCGCTTCATCGATACAGTAAAAACACGTTCGCTTTATCAAGTCATGATCGAAGCCACGGTGGTGGAAGTTACTCTTAATGATCGGTATCAAGCCGGCGTTGATTGGGCGCTCGTGAGTCGTGATAGTGGGCAGGTGGACTTCCTGCAATCTTTGACGGGTTTGAATATTACGGATGCTCCTGCGAGCATGTTGACGATCGATAAAACGGCAGGGGCTGACGGCGTTGGCGCTACGATGAAAATGCTTGCGCAGTTCGGTGATATTCGCGTGCTTTCAAGTCCGAAAATTATGGCCTTGAACAATCAAGCCGCTATGTTGCGTGTTGTCGACAATAAAGTGTATTTCACCATTGAGGTGACAGCTGGTATCCCTGCAACGGATAATTCTCCGGCCACTCCAGCGCTGTATACCAGTGAGATCAACACTGTTCCTGTGGGCTTTGTGTTGAGTGTGACCCCACAGATTAGTGAAAACGATCAAGTTACACTGAATGTACGCCCGACCATTTCGCGTATTCTTCGTTATGTTAATGATCCAAGCCCCGCACTTACAGATGCCGGCGTGGTCAATGCGATTCCTGAGATTCAGATTCGTGAAATCGAATCGATCTTGAAAGTCTTCAGTGGTCAAACGGCTGTTCTAGGTGGCTTGATGCAGGACTCATTAGACGCCAGTACTTCAGGGCTACCGGGGCTTTCTAAATTGCCAGGTCTTGGCAATCTGTTTTCCTATCGAGACGACATCGCTTCAAAAACCGAGCTAATCGTCTTTATTCGTCCAGTCGTTATAAAGCAACCCTCTTTAGAGGGTGACTTACAAGATTATAAAGAGTTCCTACCAACTGGCGGCGCCAATGGTGATGGCCTATTAACCTCACAATTTCGCCGTGCTGGGTTGAGATAGTCCGCAAGAGTAAAACTAGATGAGTCTATTGATGGAAGCGCTACGCAAAGCCGAAGAGGCTAAACGTGTAGCAGCGCAAAAAGCAAAAGAAAGCGTTAACAATGAAAGTGAACTTTTGCCTTCATCGACTCTGCCTGTCGAAAATTTAGTGGAACTCAGTGAAACTGTTGAGGATGAAAAACTATCCGCGATTGAGCTATCGACGACTGATAATGAGGAAGCTACATCTCAAGAGGAGCCATCCGATGAGCCTCACGTTGAGTTTTCCTTTGCCACTGAAGAAGCTGAATCCAGCAATCTCGATATTCCTTTTGATTTTCAAATAGACGAATCGTTTGGAATTGATGCTGAAGCGCCATCATCGTTAACTTTAGAAAACAATGAAGTTAGCTCTGCCTCAGAAAGCTCGATAGATGAGTCTTCGAATACCATAGAATTTAGTCCAAGCCTATCTACTGAGAAGCCAAGTGAGGCGATTGTCGAGGAGCCTGTGGTTCCCGCCGCGCCAGAACCTGAGCCAACACCCGAAGCACCTAAAGAAACAATTAGCCCTGTTGTGCTCGAAACGGCTATCGAGCCAATTGCGACTATAGAGAAAGAACCAGCTCAGAATGACGCAGTCGCTACCTTGCAAGAAGAAAGTATTAGAGCGAGTAGAGACGATGACGACGCTGAGTTAGCGCGTCAGACAGAGGAACGAAAACCCGTTCGTACCACACAGAAGGTTGGAGCAAAAAGTGCCGCTGAAGAGTCACGAACTCGAGAGTCCGCACGGGCAGTTTTTAGTGCGAAATCAGACCGAAAATCTGCAGGTCAGAAACGAAAGCTATTAATAGCGGCATCTGTATTGGCGCTAATTCCTCTAGCAGGGGGATCGTATTTGTTGCTCAACGAACTTGGTGTGCTGGGGGGCAGTAATCAATACAGTATCCCTGCCAGTTACACGCCAGGGGAGCGCTCATTCGAAGATGTCGCCGAATTGGCGGATACCGAAATTGACCAAGCTGTGTTGCCCGATGTGAGTCCTGCGGGAGCGCTAGTCTTGTTAGGTGGGGAAGAGGCGATAACCGAGGCATTAGAGTCAGTGGTCTCCTCAATCAATCCCGCTATTGTTCAAGTAAGTGAGATGGAAGTTGCTAGCCCTATGGTGGCTCCACCTGCGAGTGCAGAGTCTGAGACAGTTAACGCTGCAGTGCCCATCGTTGAGCCACAAGAAGTCGCTGAAGCAGTGATAGAAACCCCTATTGCTGAGGAAGTAGCGCCAAATCCAATTACCATAGTGCGCAGTGATACGACGCCAAAAGTTGATCCGCAATTATTACAAGCCTACGACGCATACCAGGCCAACGATTACATCGCGGCAAGAGCCCATTACCAGCAAGCATTACGAGATAAACCCAATAATCGTGATGCGATTATGGGGCTAGCTGCCGTGTCGCTAAAAGTAGGTGATAGCGTTAATGCCCGCGAAGCCTATTTGCGCCTCTTACAACTCGACCCTCGTGACGTTATGGCTCGTGTAGGTCTATTGGAAACAATGCCTGCCAGTGACCCTATTGCTCTGGAGTCTGAACTAAAGTCTCTTTTTGAAGAGCACCCAGAAGTTGCCCATTTGGCATTTTCATTGGGCAATCTTTATGCATCACAACGACGCTGGAATGAAGCTCAGCAGTCTTACTACGATGCACTGCTTGCTGCTAAGTCGGGTAGTGCCGGTCCAGTGAGTCCGGATTACGCGTTTAACTTAGCGGTGAGCCTAGAACGCTTGAATCAAGTACGTCCTGCTTACGGCTTTTATCGTGAAGCGCTAGAGCAATCACGTGACGTGAACCCAACTTTTGACCCTCGAATTCTACGCGAGCGCTTAGATGCATTAGAGAGGTTGCTACCATGAGCGATAGTCCAGCGCCTAAAATGCGGTTAGGGGCCCTGCTCGTCGAGCGCGGTGTTCTCAGTGAAGATCAACTTCGCATTGGTTTGCTTGAGTTAAAGAGTACTAGTAAGCCACTTGGTGCTGTCCTTATTGAACTTGGGTTTGTTACTGAATCTATCATTCGTGACATTTTGAGTGAGAACACAGGGCAGCGCAGTGTGGACTTGTCCAATGCGGTATTGGATGCAGCCTCCATTAAGATCGTGCCGCAAGACTTAGCTCGTCGCTATACTATTCTTCCTCTTTCCTATGATGACCGTGCCAAACATCTTACTTTGGCAATGGCTGATACTTTCAATATTGTTGCGTTAGACCAAGTGCGTGCCCTCAACGGGGGCGATCTTAAGATTACGCCTGTGTTAGGTAGTGAAGGAGAGATCGTCCGTGTTATTGAGCAGTTCTATGGTTTCGATCTTTCGATTGACGGTATTTTGCAAGAGATCGAAACTGGGCAGCTAGACTTTGAAAGTCTGCTAATGGAAGAGGATGAATACAGCCACCCAATGGTTCGGCTAATCAATGCTTTGCTTGCCGACTCGGTGCAGCTTGGCGCATCGGATATTCACTTTGAACCTGAAGAGGCGTTCCTGCGAATTCGCTATCGTATCGACGGTGTGTTGCGACAAGTGCGTAGTTTACATAAAAGCTATTGGCCCGCGATGGTGGTTCGGCTCAAGGTAATAAGCGGGATGAACATCGCGGAATCGCGTTCGCCTCAGGATGGGCGTATTTCGATGTCGCTAGTTGGCCGTCAGATTGATTTCCGAGTTGCGGCACAACCTACTACTCATGGCGAGAATATAGTTTTGCGAGTATTGGATCGTAAAAAAGGTATCGTCGCGATGGAGAAGCTAGGATTGAGTGAAGAGAACCTCAACCTGCTACGTTTGATGTTGGCGCGACCAGAAGGAATTATTCTTGTTACAGGGCCTACCGGTAGTGGTAAAACAACCACTCTTTATTCGGTGCTCAATAATATTAATACCGAACAAGTGAACATCATGACCATGGAGGATCCAGTGGAATACCCCATGTCGATGATCCGACAGTCTTCAGTCAACGAGTCCGCCAAGATGGGCTTTGGGGAGGGCATTCGCTCCATGATGCGCCAAGACCCTGACGTCATCCTCGTCGGTGAGATTCGTGACCATGTTACCGCCGAAATGGCTTTTAGAGCCGCTATGACAGGCCATCAAGTGTTCTCTACGCTACACACCAACTCGGCCGTTGGTGCCATTCCTCGACTTTTAGATATCGGCATATTGCCCGATGTTATCGCCGGTAATTTGATTGGCGTGGTCGCGCAGCGTCTAGTGCGTAAATTATGCAGTGTATGTAAAGCTGCTAATGTTGCGGCTGATTTCGAGAAACAGCTACTTGGCGTCACTGACACGCTGGAAGAGATCACCATATTTACCCCTGTAGGCTGTCCAGAATGCGACCACCAAGGTTATAAAGGCCGAACGTCAGTGATTGAAATCTTGAAAATTACTGGTGAAATGGATGACTTGATAGGGCGTCGCGCCAGTATGCGCGAGATGTCTAACGAGGCGAAGTCGAAAGGGTTCAAACCAATTGCTCATGATGCCAGTCGACGAGTATTGGATGGTACAACGAGCCTTGAAGAAATCTCACGGGTTGTTGACCTCACAGACCGCATAACGGGGTAGGTCTTTATGGCACTTTTCAAGTATCGCGCGATGAACCGTGATGGAAAAATACGCAATGGTTCTCTCGACGCTGTTAATGAAGTCGATCTTGAACAACGACTCTCTCGTATGAGCCTTGACCTGATTCGCTGTGATGTGACCGAAGAGAAACGCGCCAGTATTGGACAACGCAAGGTAGAAAAATCCGATCTGATCAATTTTTGTTTCCATATGGAGCAATTAACTAGAGCGGGTGTACCTTTGTTGGAGGGCTTGTCTGATCTGCGAGATAGTCTTGAACATCCACGTTTTCGCGAAATCATAGCCAATATTATTGATGAAATTGAAGGGGGTAAAAGTCTCTCTGAAGCTTTGGCTGAGCACCCCCTTATTTTTGATAATCTATTTGTTAACTTGATCAAAGCCGGTGAGGCTAGTGGTCAATTGGCCACGATTTTCGAATCACTCTCTGACACCATCAAGTGGCAAGATGAACTTGGGAAGTCGACTAAGAAACTACTTACATCGCCAATATTTGTAGGCACCGCTGTTATTGGGGTCACAATATTTTTGATGGTTTATCTTGTGCCGCAATTGGTGGGTTTTATCACTAGTATGGGGCAAGAGCTTCCTCTGCATACACGAGCATTGATAGCGACTTCAAATTTTATGGTGAGCTATTGGTACCTCTGTATAGGAATACCAATTGGTCTGTTTTTTGGTATTAGTACTCTAGTAAGGGTCAACCCGAAAGCGCGCTTTGCCGCAGATGGTTACAAGTTACGTGCGTGGAAAATAGGTCCAGTGTTACAAAAGATACTACTGTCTCGATTCGCCAACTTTTTTGCCATGATGTATGCCGCCGGCATTCCAATCTTAAAGTGTCTTGAAATTAGTGAAGGGATTATCGACAACGTGGTTATTCGTGCGGCCCTTAAGCAAGCGCGTGAAGATATTAGTGAAGGTGAGCCACTTTCAAAAAGTTTTCAGAATACCGGTTTGTTTCCCCCCTTAGTGGTGCGGATGCTTAAGGTGGGCGAAACCACTGGTGGGTTAGACAAAGCCCTTTTGAATGTCAGTTACTTTTACGGGCGAGACATTAAAGACTCCATCGACAAAGTACAATCAATGATTCAACCAATCATGACGGGCGTGCTTGGTCTTTTACTCGGCTGGGTGATGATGTCTATCCTTGGCCCAATTTACGATACTATTAGTAGTATCGAGATCTAGAGGGAAAACGTCAAAATGTCTCTCTTATCATCCTCCAAGCTTAATATCCTCCTTATTGATTCAGATGAAGTCATTCATTTGATTTGGAATAAGGGGCGTCTAAACTTTCAAGAAAATTACAGTGTTGATCAACATGGTTTTGATCGGTTTCATGTGTTTCTGGAAGGGGATAATAATACCCCGTTTGTGTTGGTGCTCGATGTTATTGAAGAGGATTTTCGCAATGAAACGGTGGCGCATGTCACCGGCGCTGATCGTCAAGCGATGATGCAACGCAAACTTGCTCACATTTTCAGAACCACTCCCTACCGTACCTCCCGTGTTGTTGGTCGAGAAACCACTGGTCGAAAAGATGATCGCATCCTGTTAACAGGTTTGACGAAACCGGATGTTATCGAGCCATGGTTGTCGAGAGTGCTTAATAATCAAGTCCCATTGCTAGCGATTACCTCTGCCGCTTATGTCATGGAGCTATTCGCGAAATCACTAGGATTTGGGCAAGAAGCGCACTTGTTGATGGTCAACCAAGAGGCTAATAGCGGTTTAAGGCAGACCTATTTGCAGAACGGGCGTGTAGTTTTTAGTCGTCTAACGCCCACAAGTGTGAGTGAGAGCGATAATTTTTCCGAGTTAGTTTTAGAGCAATGTGATCAAACAAGAAAATATCTCGAACGCATTAAGCAGCTACCGTATGAAACGCATTTGAAAATTCACGTATTCACGGCAGAAAAATTCTCGGATGAGACAAGCACGGAACGTGAAAACTTGAGCTACCAATATCACGTAATTTCGGATATGCCCTTGAGTAAGCGAATTAATCTTGTTGATTCAGCGCCAGGGGCGATTGCTTATTCGATGATAAGTGCTTTAACCAAGAAAGGCGTTCCAAACGTTTATGCTCCGGCTAAGACGCGTCGATTTGCCTTTATCAAGCAGGCAAAGCGCGTTATGTATACCGCGAGTGCGATGGCGGTATTTGGGTCGGCAGTCGCAGTTGGGCCAACAGTTCTAGATGCTACTGCTAAGTGGGAGCAGGAATATGAGGTGAGTCAACGCACTGAACCTTTGCTTTCGGAGTATCAAACACTAACTGAACGTTTTCCTGAAACGCCGATTCCTTCAGGGCAAATGGAATTGGTGGTAGAAACCGCAAATAGGGTTTTGTCGCAAGTCTCTTACCCGCAAGAGATGTTGGCAATAATCTCTGAAGGTTTGGAGGCCGCACCGCAACTACTGATATCGTCAATAGAGTGGAATCTTGTAGCGAATGAACAAGAAGTTGTCGAAGTGCCCTATGGTGAAGTGGTGTCTGAAGTACAGTTACTACAAAGAGCGATTGTATCTGGTCAAACGCTATTGGTAACCACTGTTTATGGGCTAGTCCAATCCGAAGGGAGTTTTCGTGAGGCCACTGAACAAATCAATTTGTTTGCAGATGCGATTGCTCAACATAGCAATCTTACAGTGTCGACCTTAAGCCTGCCTATGGACGTTGGGCTTAATAGGAGCGTAGCGGCCACCCTCGATGGAAGTGGTGCGCGTGGTGAATTCAGCATAGAGATTCGTCGTGAGGTGGCTAGTGAAAATTAATCTGCCTTTCGAGAAACAAGACTATAAATTGTTACGAGCCGCTGCGATTGTTTTGCTGATGTGTGTTTCGACTGCGTTAATATTATATTTTGGTGCTAACCGAATAAATGATGCCGCCACACTAGATGTGGAGAATGCACGCTCTCAATATAGCCAGGCATTGGCCTCCGTGCAGTTAATTGCAGAGGAAGAGGCTACGATTGTTCGCTACATTGATCGCTATAAGGAGTTTGTAGAAAGCGGCTACTTATTCGAAGAGGAACGTTTGGCACTAATTGAGTCTGTCGCTGATATTCGTAATGACTTTAACCTTTTCCCAATTGAAATGGACATCGGTGAACAAAACAGTTATTCGCTGGAATACGACCCTCTAGACTTAAATGTAGGCGATCCAGTCAATATTAATTATTCGAATGTGGAACTTGGTTACTCCTTGTTACACGAAGAAGATTTTACGAGGCTACTTGGAACATTGCTTGATTCAGGTGCGTTTTTGCTACCGACTCAATGCGAGATGAGCCAAGATGATGTCCTTGGAGATGATTTTTCTACAATTGATGAACGCATGTCTGCTAGTTGTAATATGTTTTGGTACACGTTTGATTTGACCCCTCCGGAGCCTGTCTATGACGAGTATTAATGCGAGGGTTTGGCTTGTTTGCGTCTTAGCATTCGGGACGAATTCGAGTGCAGCAAACGCCCAGGATTTTGGCAAGATATTCAGTACTGCGCAGCAGCGTGCCTATTTAGATAGGCAACGCGAAGAGTTGTTGTCAGAGCTCAATGAACAGGAGCGTTTGGCGGTGCTAGCGCAACCCGTAGTTTCGGAGAGCTTAGAGTTAGCACCAAGACTTGTGCACATGGGCGGGGTGGTTCGTAAAGCCAATGGGAATCACACAGTCTGGTTAAATGGTGTGCCAGTGAACAGCTTTGATCTTCCGTCTAATGTATCTTTAGAATTTCAACGCGGCATGGGCATGCTTCGTGTTCGCTCAGTCAGCGGCGAGTACATTGTACGACCCGGTCAGACTCTGAACGCCGATGACGGGGCGATACGCGAAGATTACGAATTGACGCAGGAAGAAGCTGAGACGATTCGCCAAACTTTGGCTGAGCGTGATGCGCTAAGGCGAAGCGCAAACAATAGTAATGGCGCAGCTGCAAATACTACTAGCGCTGCTGCGACAGAAGAAGAAAACGTGGACGATGCTGCTGAAATGATGGGTTCTATTTTGGAGGCCTTGCGATTGATGCAGGAAGCCCAAGAACTACAAGGTGGTGCGCAATGAATTTTGTGAGTCTCAAGAAGCAAAAAGGCGCAGTGATAATATTACTTTTTGTAGCAATGATCATGACTATTACTACGGTTTTTTTAGCCGCGATGAGTAATCGTAGCCCTCAGCTTCGAGACCAGCTTAGAAAACAAGCAGAAATGCAGCAAATAAAGGAATCATTGCTAACTTATGCGATGAGTCTGCCAGACTACAGTGTAGCGAACCTAGGGCCTGGTAGGTTGCCTTGTTTAGATCGCAATAATGATGGTGTTATGGAGTGTGGTACTAATCGAATTGTGGGAAGATTACCTGCGTCTATCGACGATGCCTTTTTGACTAGTCCATTACAACTAAGTAATAGTTATATTGGTATTGATCAACAATATTGGTTTGCCGTATCACGAGACTTTCGGCAGGATGTTGCAAGTTTAAATACAAGCACTCACACACGGCTAATTAGTCTGAACGGCGTGACTAACTATGCCGCATTGTTGATCGCTCCTGGTCCAGCATTAGGAGGCCAAGAGCGGAACTTGCTCAGTCAATTTGACCGTTACTTAGAGTCAACGACGACAAACTCTAGTACAGTTTTTTTAAATGTTAATACTGTTGATCCCACTTATTTCAATGACATGATAGTCCCGATCACAGTTAGTGAGGTCATGAGTTTATCGACGTTGCGTGTTGCTCAGGAAATGAAACGTGTCGTGGATTATTTTCATGTGAACTCCGGAAACGATAGATACCCAATAGATACAGCCGAGTTTACTGTGGCCGTGAGCGACCCAGGCGCAGCTACTGCTGCGTGGATAGGCGATAATTCTTGGGCTAGTGTTACAGCGTATACTTACATTGATGATGATACTGCTACTGTTTCTTATACCAATTGCGCCATTGTATACACGTTCGATTTTGCGGCGGCGAGTATTTCTAGGAGTCCCTCAGAATGTTAATTAAATATAAGCAAACAAGTGAAGGCGTTTTAAGTTTAAGAAAATCCGGTGGGTTTAGTCTTATCGAAATGGCGATGGTCATGCTTATCCTCGGGTTCTTATTGGCGGGATTATTCACTGCACTAGGAGAGTCGGATACCAACCGCCGAAGGAGCGAAGCAAAAACACAGATTGATAATATTGTCGAAGCGCTTTATGGCTTCGCACAAACTACAGGTAGGATACCGTGTCCAGCCATTGCCACTAGCAATGGATTAGAATCTGTTCGTGCAAATACATCTTGCCGTCGACCGCATGGTTTTGTTCCAGCATCATCACTAGGGCTGCAAGGCACGGTCAATGCCAATAACTTACTTACAGACCCTTGGGGCAATCCTTATCGTTACTCTGTGTCAACGTACCCTACTGGGCCTAATCAACCCATTACAGCATTTACGACTGTTGCAGGTACACAAACACAGTTTGCCAATAATGGACTACCTGCGGGCGATGCCAATCTTTTGTGTGTGTCCGCCGAGGTGGCGTGTGGTGCACCGATACTAACCGATATTGCGCCAGCACTTGTCTATTCGATGGGAGAGGATTTTGGGTTGGTTCCGAGCACAACTTATCAAGAAGAAAACGCCTCTCAGGGAGTGGCTGGTTTTCTAATGGCTACAGACAATAATTTTGTGACTAGAGATTATGCGGCAGAGGGCGCTAATCAATTTGACGACATATTAGTGTGGATGTCGGTCAATACGTTAAACAGTCGCTTGATTGCTGCCGGTAAACTCCCTTGATAAAGAATATGAGTAGTGTTGATCCGCAAGCTCCAATTAATCAGCCAGTAAAGGTTTTAGTTGTTGATGACGACCCAGCACTGCGCGGAGCACTCAACGGTGTGCTCGATATGCAAGGGTACGATGTACTTGAAGCAGACTCGCGTAAATCCGCACTGGAGCTTCTTGAATCACAAACAGATGTGGCGGTAATCATTCTTGATCTAGGCATGCCTCCGGCCGTCCATAGTACAGAAGAGGGTTTGGCTGTTATTAAAGCCCTTAGTGCAATGATGTATCCTGCGAAAATAATTGTCTTAACGGGGCAGGACCACGAGCAATCTGCATTTGAAGCCATACGCGAAGGGGCGTTCGATTTTCTTTCTAAACCTGCCAGTGTTGAAGATATTCTACAGTCGGTTAAGCGGGCGCAACTGTTCTATCGTAAGGAGCAGGCATTGGCGGAAGAGGGTACAACTCGTTTGCAATTTAATGCCAAAATATCCGACGGGCTGAAGGCTGTACGCGAAGACGCTGAAGAAAAGCTCGTACGTCAAGTATTGAAAGACACAGGCTTTAATATCTATGCCAGTGCAGCGCGATTAGGATTGAAGCGTGAAAGTCTCTATTATTTTTTGAAGAAATTCGAGATCAAACGTGACGACAGTTAGTCTTTATCCTTACCTGATTCTTGTTGGTGCCTCTATTATTGCTGCTACGGGGTGGCTGCTTTATCGTGCGCGAGCACAAACAAAGTTAGCGCAAGAGCTTGTTCGCCTAAATGAAGAACTCCAATTTGATCTGCCGGATTTTTTGAAGCAATGCTGGCCAGCACTTGAATCGGGTGGCTTTGAAGGCTTGAGTTGGCGTTTAGAATGGTTTGGCGCTTCTATCTCCGGTGAGCAAGGCAGCGTAACAGAAGGGG
Source organism: Gammaproteobacteria bacterium (assembly GCA_051252515.1). Lineage (GTDB taxonomy): Bacteria > Pseudomonadota > Gammaproteobacteria > Pseudomonadales > Pseudohongiellaceae > UBA5078. Next base: position 319,847 of record JBPOFS010000003.1, on the reverse strand, counting down.
TGCTATATCAACATTTTGAAGTGCAGGAAATTAATCTCGATATTCGTCTTTATCACCGCAAACGTGGATGGGAACAACGCTATTTTAGTCAGGTAATGGCGGACAATTTTTTCTTATTAGTACGAATGGATATTTGGATCAAGCTTGGCACCATTCGAGGCACTTTCGATCAAACCGCTAAAATGACTGTGTTCTTACAGCATGATATGAAAAACCTCATGCAACTCGTTAGCCTTGCGGCTGGTCAGCTTGAAAATCAAATGCCTGGGCAAGAGAAAAAACTATTGCTGTCTTTGCAGAAATCGATTCCAGCAGTTCGCGATCGTGCTCAGCATATGCTGAATGCATTGACTAATTCGCAAAGCCGAGGCAAAAGTATTTCTATTGATGTGGTGGAGATGTTGCAAGAAACGGCCACTATGTTGGAGTTGCCTATTAATGTGAATGGAGGGGCGATGGCGACTATCTCAGAAGAGTCCCTTCATAGCATTTTTGAAAACTTATTAGGCAACTATGCCTCATTGCGCACACGTAACGAGGATCAAACTCAGGATTTACAGATTCTAGTGCGTCAAGACTCAGAGACTATCGTAATAGAGATGGAAGATCGCAATGGCCAACCATTTCTTTCGCCTGAGCGTTTATTTGAACCATTTTGGAGTGAGCGTGGGCAGGGGCGTGGAATTGGCCTATACCAGTCTCGACAACTTGCTCAGACAGAAGGCGGCAATCTTGAAGCCGTCGCCCATCGGGATAGTCCGCTGCGCTTTGTACTAACCCTTCCCGCTAATCTGTGACGGGGTTCTCGTTTTTACGTAAAAATTCTTACAAATCAAGTGGGTGTAGAAAAAACCTACATATTGTCTAATAAATGGTCAGGCCATATTATAGCCATGTACAAAAAAGCACCGCAGTGGGCGTAGGCTTTTTTCAGAATTAATATTTGGAGTATTTATGAATAAAATGCAAAGTTTTTCTAAGAAGCAATCAGGTTTCACATTGATCGAAATCGCAATTGTATTGGTAATCGTTGGTCTACTATTGGGCGGCGTATTACAGGGTCAGCAATTGATTGAGAACTCACGTGTTCGTGCAGCCGTTAACGATTTCAACGGTGTGCCAGCAGCGGCATATTCGTATATGGATAGATACCGTCGTTTTCCTGGTGATGATGGTGACTTAGCTGCAGTGCAGGCACGTGGCGGTGCTTGGGCGAATGTTACTGTTGGTGGTAATAACAATGGTTCGGTAACTGGCAATATCAACAATACATTTAACCCAAATGGTGAATTGCTTGGTTTTTGGCAGCACCTACGTGCGTCTGGCTTCATCGCTGGCGACCCCTCAACTACCGGTGCTGCAGCGGCTCCTCAGAACCCCTTTGGCGGTCTGATTGGCGTTAACTCTGTACTTATTCAGGGTATGCCAGCGGGTGTAAACAAGCTGTGCATGAGCAATGTTGGTGGCTCTGCTGCATTGGCACTCGACGGTCGATTGGATGACGGTGCACCGGGCACAGGTAACTTCCGTGCGACTGCTGGCGTTAACCCAGTTGCGGGCGCTATGGGTGCAGCTACTACTTATGATGTAGACACGGCGTATACAGTTTGTAACCGCATGTAATCCTCCTAGTAATAGGAACAAAAAAGCCCCGCTCGCGGGGCTTTTTTTATGTCTGAAAATAAAGAACTTACTAGGAATAGAGAGTGGATATAGATTATTATCCGCTGCGACTAGATGGTCACACCTTGCGGGTGTAGTTCAATGGTAGAACGAGAGCTTCCCAAGCTTTAGACGTGGGTCCGATTCCCATCACCCGCTCCAAATTATTTGACGCTCGTCAACTTCCCAAACAAATCAAAATACGTTGGAAAAGTCTTCGCTGTGCAGCCGGGATCATTAATCGTGATCGGACTATCGCCAAACGCCGCTAATGAAAAACACATCGCCATACGATGATCGTCATAGGTATCGATGGCGGCACTGGTAATCTTCTGTGGCGGTATGATCGACAGATAATCCTCGCCTTCCTCTACTGTCGCCCCTAATTTTCGTAACTCGGTACTCATGGCGCTAAGACGATCGGTCTCTTTGACTCGCCAATTGTAGATGTTGCGAATAGTTGTCGGTCCTTGTGCGAACAACGCTGTAGTGGCAATGGTCATCGCCGCATCGGGGATGTGGTTTAAGTCGACATCGACACCCTTTAATGTGCCGCGGCTAACCTCTATCCAGGTGTCACCCCATGTCACTTTGGCGCCCATTTGTTCTAAGACTTCCGCAAAGCGGGCATCTCCTTGCACACTAGTAGAACCGCTACCATGAACGCGCACACTACCGCCTGCAATCGCGGCGGCGGCGAGAAAGTAAGAGGCCGAGGAGGCGTCTCCTTCAACCATGATGTCACCAGGGGAGACATAATGTTGCCCAGCAGAGATTACAAAGCGTTGGTAGTCATGGTTTTCAACTTGGACACCAAAGCGCGCCATCACATCGAGTGTGATCAAGATATAAGGTTTAGACACTAAGTCGCCGTCTACGACAATCTCAAGATCGGTTTTGCAGAAAGGGGCGGCCATGAGCATGGCGGTCAAAAACTGGCTAGAGATATTGCCCTTGATGTGGACTGTGCCGCCGTTCAAGCCGGTGGCATTCACTGTCAGTGGGGGATAACCGCCGTTTTCTAGGTAGTCGATTTTAGCGCCACAGGCGCGCAGGCAATCGACGAGGTCGGCAATGGGGCGCTCGGACATGCGTGGCTCACCGGTTAAAGTGAACTGGCCTTGTCCAGCGCAGAGCATCGCGCACAAGGGGCGCATCGCTGTGCCGGCATTGCCGAGGAATAAAGTCAGTGCGTCTGTGTGTGTTAACGGGCCTGAGCGGCCCGTGACTAGACATTCAGTTTTGTTCTCACTTAGTGCTAGGCCTACATCCAATTGCTCGAGAGCATTGAGCATATGCCGCACATCGTCGCTGTCGAGCAAATTGCTGATGCGGGTTTGCCCTTGTGCAACGGCAGCCAATAGAAGAATACGATTAGAAAGGCTCTTAGAGCCAGGCAATGTGACTTCCCCTTGGATCGAGTCCAAGGGTGGGAGTGTGATGCTGTCCATGTTTTGGCTTGCTTGTCCTAAGTTTTATTGCGGGATTTCTCAATACGCTGGTCGCAACTTTTACGCGTTGTCGACTCGAGAGGGCCAAGGCATAGCATTTGAATTTCTAATTCGCTGACCTGCTGTGCGGCACTCTTGCTCTCACGGCTGCCAAAGCTATTTTTAAGCTGCTTGAGCTGTACTTGCATGCGCAAGGCTTTGTCGGCGGCGGGGGTTTCTAGGTCCGCTATAATCTCTGCACTGATGCAAAGCTCGCGGGCCTTCTCTTCATTATCTTTGGCTTGGCGTTTAAGCAAGGCTTTGTCGACACCGCGATATAGAGCTTGGAAGCGTTGCTCTAAAGCCTGTTCCTGCTTGAGATCAGAGACTCGGCCAAGTGCTTGCCATTGTTCGCTTAAGGCATCGACATCCGATGAGGCTTCTTTGCCAGCGAGCACGGCGGCTTCAAGCGCTTCTAAAAATTGCGCTTTCGTTTTGACCTGACCAATTAACTGTAAGCTTTTCTTATCTGGTGCCGCTTTCAGCTTGCTTTCGTATTGACGGCTGAGCTTATTGAACTGTTCTTGTAAGGCGCGCTTCTCGTGCTTTAAGTCTGCCTTCAAATGTTCATAAAAAGATTCTTCGAGGGTTTTGAATTCGCGACGAGAATTGACTAGCTCTTCAGTACTGGAGCGCAGAAGATCGCTGATCTTACTGAGAACCCCTTTGACTGCGGCAACGGCCGGCGAAGTGCTATGAGTGCTACCTGTGCCGCGTGCTGACTTGGCGGGTGCATCATTCTTGCGCTTGTTGAAGAGTTTGTCGCAAGCAGCGCGGAAGGAATTCCAGTGAGTTCTGTCGTCTTTAAACGGCGATGGTCCAATGGATTTCCATTCGGCTTGTAGGCGCTTGGCCTCGCTCATGGCTTCTTGTACGTCTTCAAGCTCATCAAGTTTTTCGGCTTGTGCGATGAGATCAAGTTTACGCACGGCATTACCCTGCAACACTTTGCGTTTGAATTGACGGATATCGGTCAACACAGCGTTAAAGCGTTTTTGCAATTTTTTGATCTTTGCTTGTTCGACAGGTGCGTAAAGTTTCCAGTCGGCCACAGCCTTACTCTCAATTTTGTTGAGGTTGCTGATATTGACGGTCTCTTCCTGCAAAGTGGGGACTAAAGCTTCTAGGGCCTCACAAATCTTATTACGTTCAGCAAGATTGCTTTGCAGCTTTGTTTTGCGTTCTTTGAAGTATTCTTTGCAAGGCTCGAAGGCTTTACGAGCGGCCTCATTGAATTGCGCCCAAAGACTATCGTTGAGCACGGAGTGCCCTAAGTTTTTCCAATCTTCCTGTAAGGCTTTAATGCGTTTGGCTTTGTCGCCAGCATGCATTGTACTTTCGACCAAAGCTTGCATCTGCGTGATCAGTTCTTTTTTCTTTTCCGCTGCTGCGAAATTCTTCCAATCGATTAGCTCGCTGATGCGAGGCTTAAATGGCACTAACAAATCATGCAGAGTTTTCTTTAAGGAGTCGTCAGCGTTTTTAATCGCCCCTTGCACTTTGTCCCATAAACGCTGAGCTTCATTAACTTGCCCTTGCTCGATATGTTCTTCTAGCGCGGTAATATGCGCGAGCGAATCGCTGTGTAATTTGTCAAGGTAAGCGCGATTACGGATGACTAGGCGCTCTAATAAGGTTTCCATCTCTAGGCATTGATTGAACAATTCACTAGGAGGCAGTGCTTCGGGCCAGGCTTGCTTTTGGAAAAGTTTTTCAAATTGCGCTTGGCGTTTTTTCAGTCCAGCTGTGTTCTTGGCCGTTAACTTTTGCAAATGAGTAAAGCAATCAGAGAGGTCTTCTTGCTTGGCCTGTAAGGCATTGAAGGCGCGAATGTCTAATGCCAGACTGGCAATAAGCGTGTCCGCTTGAGCTAAGATAGGGTCTGCTTCCTCGGATGCTCCTTGGTTTTGCGCGCGTAACGCCACAAGAGCGTGGTGTTGGGTTTCCAGTTGAGCGATCTGCTCGGAATCCAATGGTGTCGTTAAGCTCGCTACAGTCGCTTCAGTGGCCGTACATGCCTGTGCAAGGTCTGTAAAACTCTTCGCTTGTAGTGCTTTGCCTTGCTCCTCTTGAGCGTGAGCTTGAAGCTTTTCTTCCAAGCCTTTGCAGGCATCGGCAAAACGCTGTTGCAATGCAGTATCGGCAATCGCACTTACGTCCTGCCACTGACTAACCTTGTATTCGTACTGTGCTTGGCTCAAGCCGCCAATCACTTTATGAGTGAGTGACTCGATGTCATCGCAAATTTTCAAAGCAAGTGCTTGGTCTGCGACGAGTTTCGCCTCTGCGTCGTGAATCACCTGCAATCGGTCTTTGCATATCTTCAGCACTGACTTGTCTTTATGTCGAACCAAGCCGCTGAGCTGCTCTAATAACTCTGGTGAGTCGATCTGAATGGCGGCGGCGTGGCGAATAGTGTGATTGTTTGAGTGTGCCGCTATCTCGAGCAGAGTATTGGCATCACATTCGAACTTGCTTTGTAGGCGTAATAGAGTGGCTAGGCCCGTTTCATCACATGCGCAATCATGTAAAACAGCAAGCAACATTGGCCGCTGTTCCATTGCTTCCATTAGCGCTAGACGCTGGTTAGCGTCCAAAGTGCTAGGCGCAGACCCGGAAACAAGACGGCAATATTGCATCAAGGCAGCATTACGAATCTCTTCGTTGTCGTCCTTTTGCAATAGCTCGAGCACCTCAGTGCTGCGAACATGATGGATTGCAGCGATTCTAACTGCCTGATCTCCATCATTTTGTGCCATGTCAGCGAGAATTTTCACAGCATCAACTGCCTCAGGTTCATGAGGGTCGATCGCCTGATTCAGTTCAGTCACAGCTTCAAGGCGGACACTGGATTCTTTATGTTGCCAATTTTTACTTTGTAGAAACGTCTGAAAAATCATTGTGGTGCTGTTCTCTAGGGTGCTTGTGACAGGTGTACCGCGAGTTTAGCGGATATGAACTGCGTTTGTGTTGAGCTTTGGCCCCTGGCCAACAGAAGTGCGGTCATTCTAGCAGATGTTTTTTCGGCCCCGATAGCAATCAAGTGTCTTTAATCGACATCTATTGCTTTCACGGTGCCTAATGCGTCTACAGTGCTATACTCTCAGGGCTAATAAAACGCCCTTAACCCTCCCAATGTAGTTGATTTTTACCCCTATGCTTCCCGACGAAGTCAAAAAGACCATTCAAAGCGCCTATCGCCAAATATTGGAGAGTAAATCTCTCACTCCACGCTATGGGCAACGATTAATGATTGCCGAGATCGCCAAGAGTTTAGGGCAATTAGAGGTACTAAGCTTAACTGGGGGGGATGAAGGTGGCCCCGAGCAAGGTGAAGGGCCTATTTGTGTCATAGAAGCAGGCACAGGTACAGGTAAAACGATGGCTTATGTGTTGGGAACACTGCCTGTGGCGAAACATCTTAAGAAGACAGTCGTGCTCGCGACCGCTACGGTGGCACTGCAAGAGCAAGTCACGCTTAAAGACCTGCCTGATATTAAGCGTCATAGTGATTTGGATTTCACGTTTACTCTGGCGAAAGGGCGCGGGCGTTATTTGTGCTTGTCCAAACTCGATATGTTGCTAAGAGGCAGTGACAGTTTGAATGCCATGGCCGATTTATACGGCGATACTATTAGTCCTCCTAACGCCCATTCACTGGCGTTGTATGAACAAATGTTTCGAAAAATTAATGCCGGTGATTGGCATGGAGACCGAGACGACTGGGATAGCCTGCTCACCGATCAGGAATGGTCACCCGTCACAGTTGATAACGGGCAATGTGTAGGGCAAAAATGTTCGAACTTTAGCAACTGCTGTTTTTATGAAGCTCGCGAAGAAGTGCAAAAAGCCGATTGTGTCGTGGCCAATCATGACTTGGTCTTGGCCGATTTGGCCTTAGGGGGTGGTGTTATTTTGCCCGCGCCACAAGATACGATCTATATCTTCGATGAAGCCCACCATTTGCCATTGAAGAGCAATAACCATTTCTCTAGTTTTACACGCCTTAAGGCCAGTCTGTCCGCTCTAGAACAATGGCGCAAGACCTTGGGAAAACTCGGCAGCGATACAGTGCTTGAAGAAACCCGTGCTTTAAAGCGCAATTTGTCACTGTTCGATGAAACCGTGGATATGGCAGAAATACGCTTGAATGAGATATGGCCCCTTTGTGAGCAAATTCTTGAACAAGCCGAGCCGGGGCGTGGGGGCGATCAAGCACAGCAACATGCATTCTCTTTAGGCGTGGTCCCAGAGCCTTTGCGTGAAATTGCGGAAGCCCTTAATGCACAATACACGCGCTTAGAAGGGCAGTTACAAGAGATCAGTGATGAGTTAAAAACGAACCTTGAAGAGGCCCGTTCCCTGGAGTCACGGCAACGAGCAGAGTATTGGTACCCACTGATAGGCAATATGCATGCGCGCGCTGGGGGTAGTCAGAAACTGTGGCAGCAGTTCGCGCGGCAGGACCCAAAAGGAGATGCTCCTTGGGCACGATGGATGAGCCTCAATGAGCAAGCGGGTGGGATCGACATAAGCTTGTCTTGTAGCCCAGTGCTAGCCGCTACAACCTTGCAAGAGAACCTATGGCGCTTGTGTGCAGGAGCCGTGCTGACTTCTGCGACTCTGTCTGCGCTCGGAAATTTCGACGTGTTAAAAATGCGCGCGGGTTTACCGGATCGAACTACTTATCACCGCATAGCGAGTCCTTTCGATTACGCGAAAGCGGCGCGATTTATTGTGCCTAAACTTCCCTGTGATCCAGGGAAAAGCGAAGAACATACCAGTGCGATAATTGATTTGCTGCCGAAAGTCTTAGATAAGAAAGAGGGGGCGTTGATGTTATTTAGTTCGCGCCGTCAAATGCAGGATGTGCTGGAAGGCTTAGACAAAGAATGGCGCGACATTATTCTTTGCCAAGATGACTACCAGAAGGCTCAACTGTTGAAGTTCCACAAGCAGCGCATCGATGCAGGGGAGCCAAGTATCATTTTTGGCTTAGCCAGTTTTGCAGAGGGCGTGGATTTGCCTGGAAAGTATTGCGAGCACGTTTTGATTGCGAAGATTCCGTTCGCTGTGCCAAATGATCCGATCGAGGCGACGTTGGCGCAATGGGTTGAAACCCAAGGCGGCAATCCCTTTATGACCCTCTCTGTGCCAGAGGCCGCGTTTAAATTAGTGCAGGCGGCAGGGCGCTTATTGCGTAATGAAAAAGACACTGGCCGCATTACGCTTTTTGATGAGCGTATTGTTAGCAAGTTCTATGGGGCTTCTATCATGGCATCCTTGCCACCTTACACTCGCGAGATTTTCCCAGAAAATCTTAGTGTGAGCGTCGACCGTAAGTAATCCCATTCTTTTTATCGATGCTATAACCGATCGCCGCACCGACTACCACACCAATGCCCATCGCAAGTAGGGCATTGCCCGTTAGTGCGCCCAACCCTAGTCCGATAAAGAAACCGCCTGTTGCGGCCATTGGCAGGAAACTAGTGGCCTTTACTTTTTTAGATTTTTTAGACATGGACTCTCCTCATACACAATACTGACTACTGATTGGGTAATGCATTAATTTGGCGAACATCGAAAATTAGTGTGGCGGTGTTTGGTGTTGGGGCCGTCGTGTCTCCGCGCAATACCGCACCTTGATCTATACGATCGACAATTTCCATGCCCTCAACGACTTCGCCAATAATCGTGGCTTTTCCTGCTAACCACGGCGCGTCGACGAGCATGAAAAAGAATTCCGCACGATTCATATTAGGCCCCGCACTGGCCATAGCAATGCTGCCACGAATAGGGGCGCGTGGAATAAGGCGGTCGTTATAACGATAGCCCTGACTCTCATAGGCTTGTCTTAGTGTTAACTCGCTGAGCGCATCTTGAATATCAAACTGACGCGTTTCCACGTCCGCAGGTGTATTGATGTTGAGGCGTTCATACAAGGGGGCAAGAATTTGATCTTCAAAGTCTTCACGATCTTGTAGGTTCAGCCATGCGTGCGGTTGACCTTTATCATCGAGCACCTTGGTGTCGTTAAGCCCTAACGCTTGGGCACTGATTTCGTCATCAACGAAATACTCGGGCTGGGGCGCTAAGTCATTGAGAGGCGCACCGGCTTGCACGAGGTAGTTACGTAAAATGCGATTAAAACCTTTGCCGTCGTAATAATGGGGAGCGACCTCTTGAGCGGTAGTTACATCGAAAAGGGTGACTTGTGCTTCGGCTAAGGCGATAAAATTGGCGACGTTGCGAGGGGCTGATTCAGGGAAAAGCTCGACATAAATGTCACCGCGAGAGGTGCGCATGAGAATAAGCGGATGCGATGGGTCGTCCATATTCGCAGTGGCAGTGTTCACGTCGGCAAAGGCGTTAGAGCCAGTGCTCAATGTAAGAAATATAAGGCTGTAGGCTAACAGTCGAAGCATAAGATTAGTGGTGTCTCTGTTTGATGGTGACGAGCGATCAATGTGCTCAGTTTCTTGCAATGATTGTAGGGGGGTTGATGTGGGTAATGCAATTAAAGTCGATGAGTGATCGGGGATTGTTGTTTGGGAGAGCCAAGCCGCTTCTACATTCTGGGAACGCCGTGAACCCATCCATGGGGGCTTAGACGCGGCCATCCGGGCCGCGTATATCCCATAATGCAGAAGCACCTCGGCTCTCCTCACTAATGGCGCCAGCGATTGGACGTGAATGTGGCGTTGTTGTCAGAGTGGGGGTTTTGTGTAGTTGTGAGATGAGAGCCAAGCCGCTTCTACATTCTGGGAACGCCGTGAACCCATTCATGGGGGCTTAGACGCGGCCATCCGGGCCGCGTATATCCCAGAATGCAGAAGCGCCTCGGCTCTCCTCACCAATGGCGCCAGCGATTGGACGTGAATGTGGCGTTGTTGTCAGAGTGGTGGTGTGGCAGATGCGAGGTGGACTATCAGCCGCCAGGACGGCGGCTGCTAAGCCTACAAGGACGTATTCACGGCGTGTCCACAGCGTATCTGCCATACCGACACTCGTACTACGAAGCTCAAACTACAAAGAATTATCCGCACTGAGCACAAATGAGCCTGAAAAAGAGTCGTTCAGGGTGTACTGGTATTCACCAGCAGAAAGCCCGAAGACTGGTAATGCAATAGTGTAAGTGAACGGCTCCAGTGCTTGCGTGCAAGATATTTGCCCAGGCAGCTTATCGAGTTTGTAATAGGCCATTACAGTGAAGTGTTTGTCATTCACTGTGTGACTCACCTGATCTACTTTTCCACAGCCGCTCCGGAATGTACCCGACAACTTTAGAAAAATTTGCACGGGAGATGAATCAGTCTTAACGACTTCGACCTGCTCAATCACATTGATAGGGACCGCCTCGTACAGTTCAGCGACGCGCCAAAGATTATCTCCGGCAGGCTCAATCACAACATCTTGGAAAAAGCCGGGTTTACCATTGGCATCTACTGCAGGAATAGTGAGTCTTGATGAGGCATATTCGGGGTTTTCACTGTATGCGAAACAGGAGTACATAATGGCTGATAAGGCGAGGGTGATCGATACAAGAGGCTTCATTCCATGACTCCATAAGTGGTAATAGAGTTAAAATATTACCACTGTTTTGACGGAAGTCGAGAGGGATGGTGTTGTGGGTCAGAGCCGAGGCGCTTCTACTATTCTGGGAACGCCGTGACCCCATCCGTGGGGGCTAGACGCGGCCATCGTTTTAGTGGAATGAGAGTCGAGGCGCTTCTGCATTCTGGGACCGCCGTGAACCCATCCATGGGGGCTTAGACGCGGCCATCCGGGCCGCGTATATCCCAAAATGCAGAAGCGCCTCGGCTCTCCTCGCGACAGGTGCCAATGAATGAGCGTCTGAAGTGGCGTTGTTGTCAGAGTGGTGGTGTGGCAGATGCGAGGTGGACTATCAGCCGCCTGGATGGCGGCTGCTAAGCCTACACGGATGTATTCACGGCGTGTCCACAGCGTATCTGCCACACCACCACTCGTCCTACGAAGCACATACCACTCGACCTACAAAGCCCTAAACCTCCTGATAACGAACCAAATCCTCAGGCGTATCGATGTCCTGCAATATCGCCGGATCATCAACCGCGACCCGAGTGATATTCACCTGCTCCTGCTTCATCAAATCTCGTGCTCCAACATCGCCACTAGAATTGGCTAATTGCTCGAACCACTGTGCCCCAAATCCCACTGGATTACCCCGTTGCCCCTCAAACATAGGAACAAGGATCGACTCTTCGTGTAACTGATTGAGGAGCATCTGGTAGGTTTCGGTTGTGATGAACGGCATATCCGCTAAACACACCAAACAACCGGCCCAATCTCTAATGTGTTTGATGCCATAGGCTAAAGTGTGTCCCATGCCCTTGTCGGAATTGGGACAGATTAAGGTCGTGAGTGAATCACTCCCGTTCTCTAATACTAATGTGAGTAATTCTGGGCGCGTGACGACAACGACATTGTCGCTTGCCGCGCGGATGCGGGATAAAGTCTGAGCGATGACAGTAGAGCCATCATTGAGTTTAGCGTTGAGTTTAATGGCGCCGAAACGGCGGCTGAAACCGGCTGCAAGCACAATCACGCCAACCTTTTTAGTTGGCGCTTGTTGTAGGCGCGTGGGGGGATTGTGCTTGTCAGACGGCATAGGGTTGCCTTAGCTCATGGGCTGTGTGATCAATGCAATATACGGTCGGTGCTTAGATCGTCACTTTCCTCGTGCTGGGCTATTTCAATAATGAAGCTACTTTCCTGAGCAACAGTTTGCTCTAGTGTAGCCTCGTCACTTTCATTGCTCGTAGTGTCTGCCTCTCGCGTAGGGGCATCCAATTGCGAATCAACGGATTGCTTTTGTAACTGCGCAAGCCGATGCAGTTCTTGCAGCTCGCGCTCGTTACTAAGCAGGGCGCTGTTAAGCGCTTCGGCTTTATTCTCTGTATCGTTTTTCGACAATTGCACATGCAAATGATGCTTTAAACGATTGATCACGCCTGTCATCACCTCAATGGTGTCGCTCAATTGATCGAGCGACATAGTGGCGTTCTGGGTGCTGTTCTCAGAGTTTTTCTGCTGACTCATCGTATCGCTCCTGTGGCAGGGGTAACCATTACTCCCAGGTTAATGCACCACCAGTCTGATACTCAATGACGCGTGTTTCGAAGAAGTTCTTCTCTTTACGCAAGTCCATGATTTCAGACATCCATGGGAATGGATTCTTAACGCCTTTGAACTGCTCAGGCAGACCAATTTGCACCAGTCGACGGTTAGCGATGAACTGTAGGTATTCTTCCATCATCACAGCATTCATACCGAGTACGCCGCGTGGCATCGTGTCACGAGCATATTCAATTTCAAGTTGAGTCGCTTGCAGAATCATCTGCGTAGACTCTTCTTTCATTTTGTCGGTCCATAGACTTGGGTTTTCGAGTTTGATCTGATTGATCATGTCGATACCAAAGTTCAAGTGCATAGACTCGTCACGCAAAATGTATTGGAATTGCTCAGAGGTGCCAGTCATCTTATTACGGCGGCCCATGGACAGGATTTGCGTAAAGCCACAATAGAAGAAAATACCTTCCAAACAGCAATAGAAAGCGATCAAGTTTTTCAGTAGTGCCTGATCAGTCTCACGTGTGCCTGTGTTGAATTTAGGATCGCTAAGCTCTTTCGTATACTTAAGACCCCATGATGCTTTTTTCGCAACAGAAGGGACTTCGTGATACATGTTGAAGATTTCACCTTCATCCATCGCCAGTGACTCAATGCAATATTGATACGCGTGGGTGTGAATGGCCTCTTCAAATGCCTGACGCAAGATGTATTGGCGGCACTCTGGGTTTGTAATCAAACGATAAACCGCAAGCACGAGGTTGTTGGCTACCAATGAATCGGCTGTCGCGAAAAACCCAAGATTACGTTTAACAATCAAACGTTCGTCGTCAGTCAAACCCGTTTTGCCTTTCCACAATGCGATGTCCGCATTCATGTTTACTTCTTGGGGCATCCAGTGGTTTGAACAACCGTCTAAGTATTTCTGCCAAGCCCAGTCATATTTAAAAGGAACTAACTGGTTTAAGTCAGCGCGGCAATTGATCATGCGCTTGTCATCAACCGCGACACGTTGCGCAGACTCTTCGAGTTCGTTTATACCGATCTCGACTTCGAGCTCAGCCAATGCTTCGATTGCTTGTTGCACGGCATCATTTGCCGCCGCCTCACTCACAGGCTGCGTTGCTGCAGGCGTTGGAGCGACTACTGGCGCAACGGGCTCGGCAGCTCGACTAGCCGCCGCTTTCTGTGCGGCAGCTTCTTGTTCTGCCCGAGCATTGCGTGCTTGTGCGTCGGCCGCATCTGTATTGGTCTTGGTTGTTGATGTAGTGGAGGGAGCTTCCTCCACATCAAACTCTTCCCATGACAACATAATGAATCCTCTTTATTTCTAACTCTTAAATGAACGGAGCAAACGCCTGCCTTATTGGCAGGCTTCGCAATCTGGATCGTCGATAGAGCAGGCTTGCGGCACATCTGCAGCATTGTCGCTCGCCATTTGGCTCGAAACCTTATTCAGGCTGTTGTTATCGACTGTCGATTTTTCCGTTGATGTGGCGGCCAAAGCACGTAAATAATACGTCGTTTTGAGCCCGCGTAACCAAGCCATGCGGTAAGTCACGTCGAGCTTCTTACCGTTCGCACCGGCTATATACAGGTTCAAAGACTGTGCTTGGTCGATCCACTTCTGACGCCGGCTTGCTGCATCTACCAACCAGCGCGGCTCGATCTCAAATGCCGTGGCATAGAGCTCTTTAATGTGCGCAGGAATGCGGTCGATGTTCGCGACACTGCCTTCGTAGTATTTCAAGTCATTGGCCATGACGCTGTCCCATAGATCTAGGGCTTTCAAGTCACGAATCAAGAACGGATTGACCACTGTGAATTCACCAGACAAGTTCGATTTCACATACAAGTTCTGATAAGTCGGTTCGATCGATTGCGACACGCCGCTGATATTGGCAATCGTTGCGGTTGGTGCAATGGCCAGTACGTTGGAGTTGCGCATGCCGACCGCTTTGATGCGATCACGCAATGACTGCCAATCCATGGTTTCATTCAAGTTCACATCTAGGAACTCTTCACCGCGCTCTTGTGCCAAATTCTTCAACGAGTCAATTGGTAGGATGCCTTGATCCCAAAGCGAACCCTCGTAGCTCTTATAAGTGCCACGCTCTTCTGCCAAATAAGTCGATGCTTGAATGGCGTAATAGCTGATCGCTTCCATAGAGGAATCGGCAAACTCTACCGCTTTATCTGAGGCATAAGGAATCTTCAACGAATACAGTGCGTCTTGGAAACCCATGATGCCCATACCGATAGGACGGTGGCGCAAGTTAGAAGTCTTCGCCTGGTCAACGGAGTAGTAGTTAATATCGATGACGTTGTCGAGCATGCGCACGGCAGTCTTAATAGTGCGTTGCAGCTTTTCGATATCTAAACCATTTTCGTTGACGTGGTTGACCATGTTGACAGAGCCAAGGTTACACACCGCGACTTCATCTTGGCTTGTGTTCAGCGTGATCTCTGTACATAGGTTTGATGAGTGAATCGCCCCTACGTGTTGCTGTGGCGAGCGCACGTTGCATGAATCTTTAAAAGTGATCCATGGGTGGCCAGTTTCGAACAACATGGAGAGCATTTTGCGCCATAAGTCTTTCGCTTTGAGAGTCTTATAGACGTCAATTTTACCGGCAATCGCCTGACGTTCGTATTCGCAATAAGCCTCTTCGAACGCGCGACCATGCAGGTCATGCAAATCTGGAACATTGTTTGGAGAGAACAGAGTCCAATCACCGTCTTGGAAGACACGCTTCATGAACAAATCTGGAATCCAGTTAGCCGTGTTCATATCGTGCGTACGGCGACGGTCGTCCCCAGTGTTCTTGCGCAGTTCGATAAACTCTTCGATGTCCAAGTGCCAGGTTTCAAGGTAGGCACAAACAGCGCCTTTGCGCTTGCCGCCTTGGTTGACTGCCACGGCTGTATCGTTCACAACCTTCAAGAAAGGAACAACGCCCTGTGACTTGCCGTTAGTGCCCGTAATATGAGCGCCTAATGCACGTACTGGCGTCCAGTCGTTACCCAAGCCTCCGGCCCACTTAGAGAGCATCGCGTTGTCGCGGATGGCGCTATAAATGCCAAATAGGTCATCAGGTACTGTTGTTAAGAAACAAGAGGAGAGCTGAGGACGTAAAGTGCCGGAATTGAATAGCTGCGGCGTCGACGTCATATAGTCGAAGCTAGAGATCAAGTTATAGAACTCGATTGCGCGCTCTTCACGGTTCTCTTCATTGGACGCCAAACCCATCGCGACACGCATGAAGAATACTTGTGGAAGTTCAAAGCGAGTCTCTTCGCTGTGAATGAAATAACGGTCATACAAAGTTTGCAGGCCAAGATAGGTAAACTGATTGTCTCGATCAGCCTGTAGTGCTTGTCCTAGAACTTCAAGATCATACTCAAGCAAGTGCGGAGACAATAAGCCAAGCTCAACGCCTTTCTCGATGTAAGGGCGTAGCGTCATGGAGTAGCGATAATGCATCTCACTATGGGTCGCGCTATCTGCTAGACCAAGGAAACCCAGTGCTTCGGAGCGTAGTGTGTCGAGAAGTAGACGCGCCGTGACGTAGGAGTAGTTAGGGTCTTTCTCAACCATGGTACGTGCAGTCATCACCGAGGACGTTCTTACGTCCGCAATACGCACACCAGGGTAAAGGTTCTTGATTGTGACTTCGTAAATGTCGTCAGCGGAGACTGACTCTAAGCCTTCACAAGCTTCGTCAATGACAGTGCGAAGGCGTGCCGTATCCAAAGGACCCTGTGTGCCGTCGGCATAGGTCACTAAGATAGAAGGGGTGTCGTCTTGTTCCAACGGACGTTGTTGATCACGCAGTTTGGCGCGTTCAGCACGATAGAGCACATAGCTGCGCGCCACTTTGTGTTCGCCAGTGCGCATAAGGGCCAATTCCACTTGATCTTGGATATCTTCAATGTGGATAGTGCCACCAGAGGGCATACGGCGACGGAAGATCGTCGTGATCTGCTTGCCAAGTTTAGTTACTGTGTCATGCACGCGTGAAGACGCGGCAGCAGTGCCACCCTCAACGGCTAGATAGGCTTTGGTAATGGCGACAACGACTTTAGATTCGTCATAGCCTACGACTGCGCCATTACGTTTAATTACCCGGATTTGACCTGGTGCTGTTGTTGAGCTGGCAGAGGACTGCTGCTTTTTGTCCGTCTGCGCTGAAGCGGAAGCGCTAGATTGACTTTGGGGTTCGGTCTGCATGTGGATCTCCATGATGTTTTTATGTCTATTCGGTTCCGGGACTAGCTGGGATGACGGATACCGAAGACTGCATGACTTTGTTGTCGACTGTGCCGTGTGCTTGCGTGCCGCGTAGTTCCTTAAAAACTAAGAAAAAAACGGCTGTATCGTCTTACGTTATCCAGAATGCGGAATTGATTCAAATACTATATATAGGGCCCATCTGAATCAAGAGCACAAGATAGAGCGCAAAGAGCCTTAATGCAAGCCCTTTTTGTGTGTACATGTTGTGGATAAAGTGTTGATAAATCGAAGGGGCGGGAAGTACTGTGATTTAGTGCACACGCCCATGGGTTGGGCGTGGCTTAGTCAATCGATTTTGTCGTAATAATTGAAAAAATGTAGAGGAAGAGCGCTTATAACTCGTCGAGTTCTATCTCTCCGCTAACTGTAGTGAGGTTTATTGACCCAAGGCCATCGCCTTTGCTGAATATAAGATGCCTGCTTGGGCCATACTTGTCTTTAGTCGGGCGTTCGTTGCTGAGGTTGTTATCTATATCTCCGCCGGAGTGAGCATTAATGCTGATGCGGGCACTCAACTCGGGGTCCACTGCGAGATAAAGTCCTCCACTGACAGAGCTCCCTTCAACTCGTGGGCTGAGCGACTGGGCTAAGAGAATTTCGATGTCCCCGCTCACGGTGCTCATTTCGATCACTTGGGTGCCTACGAGGTCTAGCTCAGCCTCGCCGCTAACGGTTTCGACATTGACTTCCTGCGCGCGAGAATGACCGACAATGTCTCCACTGACTGTAGTGTACTCAATACGCCCTTCAGACTCTCGGTCAGAGATCTCACCACTGACGGTCGCCATCTCGACTCGACCACTGGCCCCATTACTCCTAATTGACCCATTCACGGTGCTCAGTGAGACGACGGTGCTCAAGTCGCTGGCATCGATGTCTCCGTTAACAGTGCTTATGTCGCTGCCGCCGCTGATATTTTGAATATTGATATCGATGTTGACGCCTGCAAACTCCACAGTGCTGCCGATTGGGAGCTCTATTTCTAGGTTGGACTCATCATTGTCGTTGCTGCCCCAGTTAAATAGACCTCGGCGGGGCATATTGACTTCAAAGCGCGTGAAACCATTGTCAGAGTTCAGCGTAAAGCCTTCTGCGTCCTCAGCCAAAGTGCCCCGCACGCGGAACACATTGTCTTGTGACCCTCTTATGGTTACCTCACCGTTTAGTATTTCAATAGAAACATGTTCATTACTGCTGACCACACGGCTTTCATCGATGATCTCTTGTGCGTGTGCACTTAGCGGCAGCAAACAGCACAGTGCGAGAATTTTCAAAGTAGTAGATGTCATAAAATAAGGCTCCTGTTTAATAAAGGGCAATCACCTGAGGGGGCAATCGTGACAGCCCTGCTAGGTAGTGTAGTTGTTGTTGATAAAGTCGATTTAATTGCTGCAGTAGCTGTGTTTGATCTGGGTAATATTGCAACGCATTTTCAACTTGTTCGATTGCATCGTCCCAGATTGCTAATTGTCGATCGATGTTCGGATTAACCCCACTCAACATCGCCATTTGAGTTGTTTTCTGTTGCTCGTACATCACAGCAAGGCTAGCGGCGGTCGAGTTAATAGGCGATGTGGTGGCCACCGGCTCAGGCAGTGGGCTTGGGATGAGCCAAAAGCTCAGAGCAATTGCGGCTAACACCGCAGCGGCCGCCCAGCGCGGGATCGTGCTCGTACGGTTCTGCTCGGGCAACCTTTGGGCTAACTCAGGCCAGAGGTCTCGCTCAGGCGCGATGTCAGTTGCTAACGCGTCTAGGGCTTGTGCCAATCTGTCTTCGTCCGCGGTTATAAGCTTGGGATGCTCTTTATTGTTCACTTAGCACCTCCTGCAAAATTTGCCTGGCCCGATGATAATGGGCCTTGGATGAACCTTCTGCGATTGCTAACAACTGTGCAATCTCCTTATGGGTGTAGCCTTCAATGGCAAATAGTATAAAAACGGCGCGTGCTTGATGTGGCAGCTGCGCGATGGCCTGTTCCAGACTCTTCGATACCGGTTCTTCGGAAGGAGCCGTCAGCTCTTCAATAGTAGTCGTGGCCACTAATCGTAGATTCTTATCTTTGCGCCAAGCATCAATAGCCGTGCGTGTGGCAATGCTATGCAGCCATGTCGCGAAACTGCTATCGCCCCGAAATTGCGGTAACTGCTGCCATACCTTTATGAACGTCTCTTGGCAGGCGTCCTCGGCTTTGTGCACGTCTGCTAACAAACGGAAGCAGACGCTATAGGCGCGATTGACGAAAAGGGCATGTAAGCGCTGAAATGACGTGATATCACCGCGTTTGGACGCGTGTATCAAAGTTTGTAAGTCGTCAGACATGTTTTCCCTATCGCAACTGAATGCCTATAAGACGTCAATCGATAGCAAAGGGTTTAGAGAGCGTAAAAAAATTGTGTATGCAGAGAGCTTAGCGGTGGAAACTTAGTGCGTTCGCTCGAACTGGCCTTTGGTTTGAGCAGTCAGTTCGTGCTGTAAGCGAGATAGACGAGGAATAAGGTCGTCTATGGCCACTGGGGCGCAAAACAAGAAACCTTGCTGCAACGAACAATTGTTCTGTCGCAGAAACTCGAGTTGCTCTGGGCTTTCTACACCCTCGGCGGCAACTGTCATATGCATGTGCTTGGCCAGCGCAATGACAGATGAGGTGATGCCATCTTCATCATTGGAGGCTGTTAAGCGACTAATGAAGCGATGGTCGACCTTGAGTGTATCCACAGGCAGTCGTGCAAGGTTATTGAGAGAAGAGAAGCCGGTACCAAAGTCGTCGATCGCAATGCTCACACCCAGGTTTTTAAGTGCATGCATGATGTCGATGGCTTTCTCGATATCGTTCATCAACATGCTTTCGGTGATCTCGATCTGCAAGCCTTTGGCATCAAACCTCGTGTCCGTAAATACTTTGTTGATCATGGTGATGAGGTTTTTGTCACGGAACTGACGCTCTGTGAGATTGACTGATACTTTTTGATCAATAAAACCGGCGGTGCGTAACAGGTTCATCTGTTCGCAAGTTTTACGAAGGATGAGTTCTCCGAGCTCTAAGATGAGCCCAGTTTCTTCGGCAATGGGAATGAAACGGGCAGGGAGTAAGTCGCCCTCTGGATGTTGCCAGCGAACCAGAGCCTCGAAACCACTAATGCGCTGTTCGTTGATATCGACCTGTGGTTGGAAGTAGACCGCAAAGCTGCGCTGTGCCAACGCGGCGCGCAATGAGTTTTCAAGACTGCTGCGTGCTTCGTTTTCCAGGTTCATATCATCGGTATAGAACTGTGAATTATTCTTGCCCAGATCCTTGGCCCGGTACATGGCTAAATCTGCATTGCGCATCAAGGCATTGGACTCCATCGCATCATCCGGAGCGATGCTGATGCCAATGCTACAACTAATTAGGACTTCTTGGCCTGCGATGGTGACTGGTTTCTGGACCGCTTGAATGATCTTAGATGCAACCCCACTGGCGGCTTTATTGGTCTTTAAGTTGGAAAGAATGATCGTGAACTCGTCTCCCCCCAGACGTGCAACAATGTCCTCTTCGCGAACACATTGTTTTAACCGAGCGGCGATTTTAGTCAGTAACTCGTCACCGGCATCATGGCCTAAAGAGTCATTGATATGCTTGAAGCCATCTAGGTCAATAAACAGGAGCGCCATTAATTGTTTGCTGCGGCGCACTTGTTTGAGGCTTTGCTCTAGGCGGTCTTTGAACAAACGACGGTTCTCTAATCCTGTTAGTGGGTCATAGAAAGCGAGCTGTTCCATTTGCGCGTGAATTTCTCGCTGCTGACTGGTGTCCTCAACGCTAACGACAATATGGCTCAGAGCGTTACTTTCATCCAGAACAGGAGACGCGGAAATCGCTTGCCAATAGCTTTCGCCATTTTTACGGGTGCCGCGCATCGAGACAGTCCAGCTTTTCCCTGTGGTGATACATTCGCGCATGCCTCTTTGTTCGCTATCCAGAGCATCGCTAAACTCAAGCAAGCGAGCTGTCTCGCCTATAAGCTCTTCTTTGCTGTACCCGGTAATTTGGCAATAGCGAGGATTGACGTACTTAATAATGCTGTGTTTATCCGTAATCATTACGGCGCCGTGACTTTGCTCAACAGCACTGGAAAGAATTCGCATAGATCGTTCGGCATCACGTTGTTCGGTGACATCGCGTAAGTTGGCCACAATGCCGTTAACGCCAGAGATGCTGCGCATGTCGGTGAACACGGCTTCCATCGTTCGCCATTGTTGATCAAAACGCTGGCAACGCAAGGCCTCGATAGTGACGGTTTCAGTCTCGTTCATCGCCGCTGCAATGGCTTTTTTGACTTTTTCGATATCGTCCGGGTGAATGTAATCTTCTGGGCGTATCTGACGGCTCGATTGTGCTTTAAGCAGGAATTTTAAAGCATGGCTTGTATAACGATGGGTGCCATCGGGATTGAATATAAGGGTAATGTGATTCGCGTTCTCTGTGATGGCACGAAAGCGTGTTTCGTCCAAGGCGCGAGATTGCCGATACAGCATGTAACTGCTGAGGGCTACGGTGAGTAGCATTAATGCGGTGCTTAAGTAGTCGGCAAGTTGTTGAAGATTTTGGCTTTGTTCGGTGGCTCCGCGAAAAGAGAACCAAGCAGTGATTAGAACAGCTCCGAATGCAGCGATTAACACCAAAGCCGAAAGAACGAGAGTGGCCTTCCTATCTGTTCTTAATTGCTTTGGTGTTTTCATCACTGAGTCCTAACTCGAAAGGAGTTTAAGCATTAAAAAATGTAGACCCATTATGCCGAGTAGAGGCGCGACTATGTTGTGGCACGATTACTTTTTGCATAAAAATTCTAATAATGCTTTTTTCGTGTGCAGGCGATTTTCCGCTTCATCCCAGACAACTGAGTCGGGTGAATCGATGACTTCTGCAGAGACTTCTTCGCCACGATGCGCCGGCAAGCAATGAAGGAATAAGGCGTCTGGTTTAGCTAGCGCCATCATTTCCGCATCGACCTGGTAGTCAGCAAATATTTTTAAACGCTTGAGGCGTTCTTCTTCTTGGCCCATCGAGGCCCAAACATCTGTGGTGACTAGGTCGGCATCGCGCACAGCAACATGCGGGTCACGAATGATGCGAACGTAATCTTTGCGTGCTTCAAGCAGCGCTGGGTCTGGGTCAAACCCTTCAGGACACGCAATCGTCAATTGAAACTCAAACTGCTGTGCTGCGTTCATATAGGATTGACACATATTGTGCCCATCGCCTACCCAAGTCACAGCCTTGCCCTTAATATCGCCACGATGCTCAAAGTAAGTCTGCATGTCGGCCAATAACTGGCAAGGGTGGTAATCATCGCTTAAAGCGTTAATGACAGGAACATTAGAGTATTGTGCGAAGCGCTCCAATTTGCTGTGTTCGAAGGTACGAATACTGACAAAATCGACCATTCGAGAGAGTACTCGCGCTGTGTCCTCCAGCGGTTCTCCGCGGCCTAATTGGGAATCGCCACTTGCCAAAAAGACGCTATTACCGCCAAGTTGAGTCATCGCAACCTCGAAAGCCACACGGGTACGCGTGGATGATTTTTCAAAAATCATCGCCAAGGTTTTGTGTTGCAAGGAATCCGCATGCAGCATCGGGCTATTCTTGAGAGCGATTGCACGCTGAATAATGGTGTGCAGCTCATCTTTCTCAAGATCCATCAGTGTCAAAAAATGTCGAGTAGTCATTGAATTAACTTCTTGTTTGTCCTTGTCTAATAATCGAAATACTTCCGCACTTTATCTAAAAAGTAACAACCAGATTACGCTGTGATTGAGTTTTTAGCGGCGCGGAGAATAACGAGAATACGCGAATTTGCATATGACCTTAGCAGCGCACTGCAACTCTTATGCAAAAATCCCCAAATGCACGGGGGTGTTTGAACATTCCAAACGCTTAAAAATTAAGCAAGCAGCTATCTTATATTACTTTATGAGCTAGTGGCAATGTGAGTGCCATCGGTCGTAATCTTCTGGTAAAAATCCCGCTTGCTTTCGTGTAGAATGCCCCCACTTAGCCATGGTTAGAGGCACTTATACTATTCGCCATGCTGAACGAGCCAGATAGGCAGTGACTGAAACCTTGCAATTACTACAAACAGAGCCGGAAAACTTATGAGCATAGAAACGACAATCAATGAACAAATCAGTTCCAACCCGATTCTACTATATATGAAAGGCAGCCCAGACCAACCGCAGTGCGGCTTTTCTGCACAGACGGTCAAGTGTCTAATGACGTGTGGCAAGCGTTTCGCATTTGTGGATATTTTGTCTAACCCTGAAATTCGCAGCACATTACCAAAAATCGCGAATTGGCCGACCTTTCCACAGCTTTATATCTCCGGAGAGCTAGTGGGCGGATGCGATATTATCACTGACCTATTTGAGAGCGGTGAGTTGCAAAAGATGGTTGATGCAGTAGAAGTGCCTGAATAAACTCAGCGCTTATTGCTTTAGCAATAAAAAAGGCCACTCACAATGATTGTTGCAGTGGCCTTTTTTTATGGGGTTATTCGAGCTACTTTAGAGGCCAGCCGCCAAGGCTTTGCCAGCGATTGACGATGCCACAAAATAGTTCGGCTGTTTTATAGGCGTCGTACTTGGCCGAGTGGGCCTCTGCGCTATTGAACTCAATGCCCGCCACTTCACAGGCTCTTGCTAAGACCGTTTGCCCGTAGGCGAGTCCACTTAAGGTGGCGGTGTCAAAGCTTGAGAACGGGTGGAACGGGTTGCGCTTAATGCTATGGCGATCGGAAGCCGCATTGATAAAGCCATGATCAAAGTGCGCATTGTGAGCGACAAGGATTGCCCGCTTACAATGATTAGCCTTGATGGCCGTGCGTATCATTCGATACATATCTTCGAATACTTCTTTCTCACTTTTGGCGATGCGTAGAGGGTGGTAGGGGTCGATTCCTGTGAACTTCAATGCAGCCTCTTCTATATTCGCGCCCTGAAAGGGGACGACGCGTTGAAAGAATGTCTGTTCAATGCCAAGAATGCCTTTCTCATCGAAACCTAAGATAACTGCCGAAATCTCAAGAATGGCATCGGTCTTGGCTATAAACCCACCACATTCAATATCCACCACGACAGGCAAGTATCCGCGAAATCGCGCAGCCATTATGGAATCTAGTGTTTCTTCATCCGTGTCAAAACTCATGCGCTGATCTCCGCGACTCGCCACTGTAATTGTTCACCGGCGCGAAGTGGCACAACGCGTTCGGGGCCAAAAGCGTAATCGGCAGGGACTGTCCAAGGGGATCTTTCTAAGCGTATTTGTCGAGTGTTACGGGGTAAAGCGTAAAAATCTGGACCGTAATGGCTCGAGAAGCCTTCTAATTTGTCGAGTGCGCCAGCCTGTTCGAATACCGCCGCATATAGCTCAAGCGCAGCAAAAGCAGTGTAACAGCCAGCGCATCCACAGGCGGTTTCTTTTGTGCCACGAATATGAGGGGCTGAATCAGTGCCTAGGAAGAACTGAGGATTGCCACTGGTGACTGCATCGATCAAGGCCTGTTGATGAATATTGCGTTTCAATATAGGCAGGCAATACAAATGGGGGCGAATGCCTCCAGCAAGCATATCGGTTCGGTTGTAAAGCAAATGATGCGCGGTGACCGTGGCGGCGATATTAGGGCCAGCGGCATTGACGAAATCGACAGCATGCTTAGTTGTGATGTGCTCGAGGACGATTTTAAGCGTAGGGAAGCGCTTGACCAAAGGAGCCAGAATCGTGTCGATAAAGACTTTCTCACGATCGAAGATGTCGATATGAGAATCGGTCACCTCTCCGTGGATGAGTAAGGGCATGCCGGCTTCTGCCATAGCCTCGAGGACGGCACTGACTTTGTCGATGTGGGTGACACCGTTCTCTGAATTCGTGGTGGCACCAGCTGGATAATACTTTACTGCCTTCACAAAGCCGCTGGCTTTAGCGACGGCGATCTCTTCGGGCTGCATCGCATCGGTCAGATAAAGTGTCATTAGGGGTTCAAAACTTAAACCTGCGGGAATGTTGGCAATTATTTGATCGCGATAGGCGCGAGCACTAGCCGTATCGATCACAGGAGGTTTAAGATTAGGCATCACGATGGCGCGGGCAAAATAACGTGCAGTGGCGGCAACGGTGTGGGTTAACGCATCGCCGTCGCGCAAGTGCACGTGCCAGTCGTCGGGTTGGAGCAATGTGATCTGTTTCATGCGGGCTTGACTACCTTGTATTGCAAATATTTTTTGTGAAAAGAGTAAAGTTCTAAGTGAGCCTGCCGATGTTTGTCTACTGAGGCACTGTCTATTGTGTACACCGCTGCAGGGTGACCATAGGCAGAAAACCCAATTGACCAGAAGCGGCGAATGAAAAACAGCCTGAAGTTTACCTTATCTTTTGTGAGTTTGCTCTGCGCACCTACGGTGCAGCCGGGCTCACTTGCATATAATGCCGATTTTGATACGTCGCAATGGCGTATTGAGTCTTCGGTATTTGCTTGTGCGTTAACGCAGTCGATTCCAGATTTTGGAAATGCTGTGTTTTTCCGCGAGGCAGGGGAACCGTTGCTGTTTTATTTAGACGCGCTTGATACGGAAATGGCGGCAGGCCGGGCACTTTTGACCTCAGCGCCACCCGTGTGGAAACAGGGGGTGGCCGAGCAAGATATAGGGTATGTGGATGTGATTCGAAGCCAGCGTCCTGTAGCGCTTGATGAGACCAGTACTAGAATCATTCTAGCTGAGCTGTTCAAGGGCATGATGCCCACATTAACCCGACAAACTTGGTATAACGAGATGGACTCCATTCGAGTCGCAGTCTCACCGGTTAATTTCCAAGGCGCCTATCGTAACTACCAATCTTGTGTGCAGGATCTCCTGCCCGTCAATTTTGGGCAGATAGAGCGTTCTACAGTGTTCTGGGATTCCGGCCAGATGACCCTCGATGCGCAAGACAGAGCGATGTTGGACGACATCGTCGAGTATGTGCAAGCGGACTCCAGCGTGTACTCCATTCAAGTTAATGGCTTTACCGATACCGCGGGCAGTAGCCGAGATAACCTCGAGAACTCCCGACTACGGGCGTTTGCTGTGCATGAGTACTTTGTGAATGCCGGCGTTGATGACGCGATGCTGGAAACCCGTTATTTTGGCGAAACTGAAGACTATTTGATCGTGCGCAACGAGCGTTCAAGTGCCGATCGTGACCGAAATCGCCGCGTTACCCTACTATTGCGTCGCTACTAAGCCTTTTCCTTCGCTTAGCCCATCGAATTTACGCTCGCTTCCCTGTACAATAGCCCCTCTTTTTATTCCCCGTTTTTTCCAATTTGATAAGTGCAAGGAGTCAATGATGTCTGGCATCAATAAAGTCGTGCTGGCTTATTCCGGCGGTCTGGACACATCCGTCATCGCGAAATGGCTTAGCGAGACCTACGGTTGTGAAGTCGTAACGTTTACAGCGGACCTCGGTCAAGGTGGCGAAGTAGAGCCTGCGCGCGCTAAAGCACAAGCGATGGGCATCAAAGAGATCTTCATTGAAGACTTGCGCGAAGAGTTCGTACGCGATTTCGTATTTCCAATGTTCCGTGCCAATACCCTCTATGAAGGCGAGTACCTATTAGGGACTTCTATTGCACGCCCATTGATTGCTAAGCGTCTCGTTGAGATTGCAGCAGCCACTGGTGCTGATGCGATCTCTCATGGCGCGACCGGTAAAGGCAATGATCAGGTCCGTTTTGAGCTTGGCGCCTATGCGTTGATGCCTGGCGTAAAAGTGATCGCTCCTTGGCGTGATTGGGATTTGAACTCCCGTGAAAAGCTCATGGATTATTGTGCAAAGCACGATATTGCCGTGGATAAAAAGCGTGGCACAAAGTCTCCTTATTCAATGGACGCGAACTTGCTACACATCTCCTATGAAGGGGATTTGTTGGAAGATCCAGGTGCTGAGCCTGAAGAGGATATGTGGTTGTGGACAGTCTCTCCTGAGAATGCGCCTGATACTCCTACCTATATGGATTTGGAATACGTTAAGGGCGACATCGTCGCTATCGACGGCGAGAAAATGTCTCCAGCAACAGTATTGGAAACATTGAATAAAGTGGCCGGCGCGAATGGTATTGGCCGTTCAGATATCGTAGAGAATCGCTACGTAGGCATGAAGTCCCGTGGTTGCTACGAAACCCCTGGTGGCACTGTGATGTTAAAAGCTCACCGTGCTATTGAATCGATCACGCTGGATCGTGAGTTGGCGCATTTGAAAGATGATTTGATGCCACGCTATGCGACATTGATCTATAACGGCTACTGGTGGTCACCTGAGCGCTTAGCGTTGCAGCAGCTAATCGATTATTCGCAAAACTATGTGAATGGAACGGTTCGTTTGAAGCTTTACAAAGGCAATGTCATTGTTGTTGGACGTAAGTCGGCTGACTCTCTATTCGATATGAAAATAGCGACATTTGAAGATGACGCGGGTGCCTACGATCAGGCAGACGCGGCAGGCTTTATCAAGTTGAATGCATTGCGTATGCGCATTGCGGCTGGAAAAGGGCGTACTTTCAAGTAAGCGCTGCAAAGTGCAGGCTGACTCCGATTAAAGGGGCAGCCTGCATTTTTTTAATATTTTTTAATCTTCAGTTTTGTCTTTAAAATCACACAAATCTTCAATCATACAAGATCCACATTTTGGCTTTCTGGCCACGCACACATAGCGGCCATGCAAGATAAGCCAGTGGTGAGCATCTAAAAGATATTCCTTCGGAACGTTCTTCATTAGTTTACGTTCCACTTCTAATACATTTTTTCCTGGGGCTAGGCCGGTACGATTAGAAACGCGAAAAATATGCGTATCTACAGCCATAGCGATTTGTCGGAAGGCTGTATTCAAAACCACATTAGCGGTCTTGCGGCCAACTCCAGGCAGTGCTTCCAAGGCTTCTCGTTGCGCTGGAACCTCCCCGTTGTGGTGAGCCACTAATGCCGCGCAAGTTTTTATGACGTTTTCAGCTTTGGTATTAAAAAGGCCGATCGTCTTGATGTAGTGTTTTAGCCCGTCCACTCCTAGCGCGTAGATTTTCTCTGGTGTGTTAGCGACGGCAAATAAGGGCCCAGTGGCTTTGTTGACACCGACATCGGTGGCCTGTGCCGACAATATGACCGCGATGAGCAGTTCAAAGGTAGAGTTGTAGGCCAACTCTGTTTTGGGTTCGGGGTTTTCGGCGTGTAAGCGGCGGAACATTTCCGCGCGTGTTAGTTTATTCATGAGAGTTTTTTCAAGGCTTCTTTACGCGCCTTATTACGAGCCAGAGCGGCGGCTATGTCGGTTTTTGCTTTTTCTTGGGTCATAATCGCGGGCGCTTTCTGTGGTGGAGTCCACGTGCCGGTCTCAAAGGGTTTGCTAGGTTCCTGTTTCAGTAACTGCGTCGCTAGCTCTGCGGCGTTTTTACGCTTTTCAATCTGTGCCGCCCGTGTCTTCGCTAGCCGCTCATTGCGAAACTCATACCGTTGCCGCCAGTGCTGGCTTAAGGCTTGCCGTGAAGAGGCATCTTCTAATTGTGTAGGGGCGGGTAGTAAATCGATGCAATCGACAGGGCAGGGAGCGACGCATAAATCGCAGCCTGTGCATTCGTCGATAATTACCGTATGCATGCGCTTCGAGGCGCCTAATATCGCGTCGACAGGGCATGCCGCGATGCATTTAGTGCATCCGATGCATTCATCTTCACGTATATAGGCGACAAGACGTTCGGACTCAACGCCATTTTCTGGATTCAATGCAATTATGTCGCGATGCAGCAATCCTGCCAATTGAGCTATGGTGGCGCTTCCCCCTGGAGGGCATTTGTTAATTGCTCCGCCGGCACTGATCTCTTCGGCGTAGGGAAGGCAGCCAGAGTGGCCACATTTTCCACATTGCGTCTGGGGCAATAGTGCGTCAATAGTGGCAATAAGGTTGGCGTTCATGACTAACTCACTCTAGTGCATCGTAAAGGCGAGAATTCTAACACGGCCCCGTTGTGTAGATGTACTCTGACACGGTGTTTGTCTCAGTATAAGAATGCGCTACTGTGCCGCACAGGGCGATTAAGGTATCCTTATTTCTAATTATAAGTGCTGGAGCATATCGCATGCCTGAAGAAATCACCGTTCGTATTAATGCCTTTTTGGAGCAAGTGACGACGGCTCAATTTTGGTGGCAAGCTGTGGTCATATTTTTGGCTGTCGTGGTGGCTTCGCTGCTGAGTAAGCGTGTTCAATCACTCTTGGAAGCACGTAATACAGGCTCCGGCATCCGCCATTTAGCGGTACGAACAATACAGCGTGTCTTGTGGCCTCTTGCCACGTTAATCGTGTTAGTCAGTGGCAGGGCCGTACTCGAATTAGAAGGGGTGCCCGTATTACTGCTCGATATCCTAGTGCCCATCTTGGTGGCATTGGCGGTGGTGCGAGTCTCGGCGTATGTCCTACGTAAAGCCTTTTCTACTAACCCCTTTTTGAAATCTTCAGAGAACGCACTCGTTTTCGTGGTTTGGGTACTAGTGATATTGCACCTTGTCGGCTGGTTGCCGAGCATCCTTGGTTTTCTTGATGCTATGGCGGTGAGCTTAGGCGAGACTCGCGTGTCTGTGCTGTCAGTCATCCAGTTCATGTTAATTGTGGGTGTCGCGTTTACTTTGGCTATCTGGCTCTCTGAAGCCATAAGCCGTTATATGGAACGCTCCGCGCATATATCTCCCAGTATGCGCGTGGGTATCAGTAAATTTAGTCGTTTCCTGCTTTTGACTCTCGCTTTTTTACTGGCACTTAATGCGGTGGGCATCAACTTAAGCTCTCTTGCAATATTTGGCGGTGCATTGGGTGTTGGTCTAGGGTTTGGATTGCAGAAGATCACCTCGAATTTTATTAGTGGCTTTATTTTGGTGTTAGATCGCTCGATAAAGCCTGGGGATGTCATCACCATCGGGGACAAATTCGGTTGGGTACAGGAGCTAAAAGCGCGCTATGTCGTAGTGCGTAACCGAGAAGGCGTGGATACCCTCATTCCGAATGAAAACTTAATCATTTCTGAGGTTATCAACTGGAGTTATTTGGATCGCAATATCCGTATGAAAATTCCTGTCCAAATCAGTTATGACGATGACCCCGAGCAAGCCATGGAGATTCTATTGTCATGCGCTGTAGCCTCACCACGAGTATTGACCGACCCAGAGCCAATGACTCGGTTGATCGAGTTTGCTGATAGCGGCATTAATCTTGAGCTGCGCGTATGGATCTGTGATCCTGAGAAAGGCTTTGGGCTTGTGAAGTCTGATATCAATCTGGCCATTTGGAAGAAATTTAAAGAGGCTGGCATTACTATTCCATACCCTCAACGCGACATTCACATAAAGCAAATGCCTGTAGCCAAAGACCTGCGCTTAGAAGAATAAGGGAAGGGCTATGTCTACGCAAAATCCCCAAGTTGAGTGTAAAGTCAGGGTCAAGCGCGGCGAAGATATTGCGGTGGGGCCTGGTAAGATCGAGCTATTGAAGGCGATTGGTGAAGCAGGCTCTATCTCCGGTGCCGCACGCACAATGGGTATGAGTTACCGCCGTGCATGGCTTCTGGTCGAGACTATGAATAGCTGCTTTGTCAGCCCATTGGTCGCCACTGCCACGGGAGGCAAATCCGGGGGAGGCGCCCAATTGACAGAGGAGGGACGCACTGTCTTGCAAGACTATGCAGCCCTAATGGCCGATATCGATGCCGTCGCAGCAGGCTATTTAGAAACCCTTCAACAGAATAATCCTCTCACCTGATGCTTTTTCCTTTTCTTCGGGGCTGAATTGCCGCGCTTCATAGCGTATTATCTGCGTTTTCAGCGCCTATCTGTTCATTAAGTTGTGATGGGCGAGCCTTTAGATAATTCAATGACGGTGATAGACGTGAAGAAATGGCAGTGTTTAGTGTGTGAGTTTATGTACGACGAAGCGCTTGGCCTCCCAGATGAGGGGATCGAGCCAGGAACACGTTGGGAAGATGTGCCAGAGGACTGGTGTTGTCCTGATTGTGGCGTAGGTAAGGAAGATTTTGAAATGGTAGAAGTGCAGTAAACTTAAGTCCATTACGTCAATTCTTAATAGAAGGTAGATATTCAAGTGCAAGACAAGGCTAATAAGCGTCACATTCTCGTCACTATGGCGTTGCCCTATGCCAACGGTCCGATTCATTTGGGGCATATTCTAGAGGCAACGCAGACAGATATTTGGGTTCGATTCCAGCGTCTTAAAGGCGAGGACTGTGTCTATGTCTGTGCCGATGACACCCATGGCACTGCCATTATGTTGCGCGCAGAAAACGAAGGCATTACGCCTGAGACCTTAATTGCCCGAGTGCAAGAAGAGCACGAGCGTGACTACAAGAAATTCAATATTGGTTTCTCTCATTTTCATTCGACGAACTCGCCTGAAAATAAACGACTCGTACAATCTATCTACCTGAAGCTTAAAGAGAACGGACATATTAGTCGGCGTACGATTAGTCAATTGTTTGATCCTGAGAAAAACCTGTTCTTGGCCGATCGATTTATAAAGGGAACTTGCCCTAAGTGCAAAACGCCCGATCAATACGGGGATAACTGTGAAAGTTGTAACGCAACATACAGTCCTGCGGATCTCATCGACCCACGCTCCACTTTGTCGGGAGCGACGCCTATTGAGCGTGACTCCGAACACTATTTCTTCAAGCTTCCAGAGTTTACGGAAATGCTTAAGAAATGGACGCGCAGCGGGACCTTGCAAGATCAAGTCGCTAACAAGCTGAACGAGTGGCTAGAGAGCGGTTTGCAAGAATGGGATATTAGCCGCGATGCCCCTTATTTTGGTTTCGAAATTCCTGGAGCACCGGGTAAATATTTTTATGTATGGCTCGACGCGCCAGTCGGCTATATGGCCAGTTTTGAAGCTTTTTGCGCAAACAGCGATTATAAGTTTGATGATTATTGGAAGCCCGGAAGTGATACAGAGCTTTATCACTTTATAGGCAAAGATATTATGAACTTCCATACACTCTTTTGGCCTGCAGTATTATCCAGCGCAGGCTATCGCACTCCTACGGCTGTGTTTGTGCATGGGTTTGTCACACTGAACGGTCAGAAGATGTCTAAGTCACGTGGCACGTTTATAAACGCTGAAGATTATTTGGCCCATTTGGAACCGGAGTATCTGCGTTATTATTTCGCGGCAAAACTCAGTAGTGGTGTTGATGATCTGGATTTGAATCTCGATGATTTCGTCGCTCGTGTGAATTCTGATCTTGTTGGAAAAGTGGTTAATATTGCCAGTCGATGTGCTGGGTTTATCAAC
The DNA here is from genome assembly GCA_051252515.1 of Gammaproteobacteria bacterium. Classification (GTDB taxonomy): domain Bacteria; phylum Pseudomonadota; class Gammaproteobacteria; order Pseudomonadales; family Pseudohongiellaceae; genus UBA5078. The sequence goes on along the minus strand of JBPOFS010000003.1, from coordinate 287,935 downwards.
AAGGGTTTTGCTGGCAAGTTAGCTGACAGTCCTAGCGAGCCGGCACTTATTGCTGAGTTCCAAGCAGCCAAAGATGAAATCGCCGCGCTTTATGAGGCTAGAGAGTACAGTAAAGCCTTGCGCTTGATTATGTCGCTTGCCGACAAAGCTAATCAGTACATTGCTGACAAAGCCCCGTGGGTTGTTGCAAAAACGGATAAGGAGTCGCCAGAGGTGCAGGCGATTTGCAGTACAGGGCTTAATTTGTTCCGCATGCTGATTGTGTACTTGAAGCCTGTATTACCAGAGATGGCCGAACGTGTTGAAGAGTTCCTTGCTGTGCCAAGCCTTGTTTGGGACAGTGTTGATACAACTCTTAATGGGCACACGATTGGCGCCTTTAAGCCGTTGATCACGCGCATTGATCCTGCCGATGTCGCCGCAATGATGGAAACCGTAAACGCCAGTCAAGCGCAGGCGCTTATGCAATCGGAGCCAAAAGCTGAGGCCGTTGTTGTGGATTCGCCATTGGCTAAAGAACCCATCTGTGACGAGATCCAGTTTCCTGATTTTGCGAAAGTCGATATGCGTATTGCAAAAATTATTAATGCCGAGCACGTAGAAGGGGCTGATAAGCTTTTGCGCATCACACTTGATCTTGGTCTAGATGAACAAGGTAATCCGAGTATCCGCAATGTGTTTTCTGGGATCAAGTCCGCTTACGATCCTGCAACATTGATCAATCGGTTGACGGTGGTTGTAGCAAACCTTGCTCCTCGTAAAATGAAGTTCGGCATGTCGGAAGGAATGGTTCTGGCCGCTGGGCCTGGGGGCAGTGATATTTTCCTATTAGAACCGGACAATGGCGCGCAACCCGGAATGCGTGTGATGTAAATGAACCAGGGCAATGACAGAAATACTTCTCTGGCATTGCCCTGCGTTGAACCTGTGTGAGCCTGTTTTCAGGCGCCCCCTCTCCAAGAGCTAAACTCCATGCAAAAACTAGGAACAGTACTTTTATTCGTGCTGCTTATTTACGCGGGCACGATTATTGAGTTCCCAATCCCAGGTACAACCATCATGCAGACAGGCCAAACGATTGCAGTGCTTTGTGCTGGGGCTTTGCTAGGGCCTTTCCTCGGCGCGGCAAGTGTTGCCTTGTATGTGTTGATAGGAATGCTTGGCGTCCCTGTATTTAGCGAGGGCGCGTCAGGGGTGGCGGTAATGACAGGGCCTAGTGGCGGGTATTTGTTTGGATTTATCATTGCCGCGGCGTTTGTTGGGCTTTGCAAAGAAAACGGCTGGAGCGATCGGTTTTTAACCGGTGTGGTCTGCATGCTTATAGGTCATGCCGTGATCCTTTTATGCGGGTGGGCGTGGATGTCGACCCTAATGGGTATGTCTGCGGCTTACGATAATGGCATAGCGCCGTTTTATTTGGGCTCGACAGTGAAATCTCTGCTGGCTATGGCGATTGTGCTGGGAACCGCTAAGATTGTGTCATTGTCCATTCAAGACACGGTGCAGCCTTGAATGGAAACTGTCTAAAGTACTACTGATTTAGCTGTGAGATCTCTTTTTCGAGCTCATAGTTTTTGTCAGTGACGATTCGTTCTAAGACGATGAGTCGCTGTTTGATATTGTCCAATTCCTTTTGCGTCACGCTATCCTCAACGTGATCGACCTTAGTGCCTAATTTGGCCATTTCTTTCTTATAGCTGAAGTAATTGGCAATAAACACTATTGCGACAATAAATATAAATACATCCATCGATATCCCCTTGTTTAGATTAATGGGCCGCACAGTTGAGTGTTTGCGGTGCTGGCTACCTAAGTGTAAAGCATTTCGAGTGCCAATCTACATATCCTTTAAAAACAAATGCTTAAGATTTTTTATCTGAGCGGTGTTAGTGATTATTACCAACTTTTAAGCACGATGGACATTACCAACTTGTTCAGTTCAATGCAGGAGAGGGCGTAGGAAACTTGCCATCCTAGCAACACCTATGACATAAAGGCTGATACTTCATAATTCCAAGAAATTAAGAGACTCTCGTTGAAGGATTGCCCATGACCCTCGCTCGTCGCAGCTTTGCTGCTTTTCTATTCCTTATTGCTACCGTGTACTCATTTGCTGCGACAGCCCAAATTAATGACGAAATCCGTGCTGTTGAGCGCTCGATCATTAAAATCTATACCACTCAGGCGGCACCGGATTACTTTACGCCATGGCGCTTGCTAACGCCTACTCAGAGCAGTGGCTCGGGCAGCGTGATCAGCGGTAATCGCATCCTGACTAATGCGCATGTGATTGCCGATGCGAGTTATGTACAAGTTCAAAAGCATAATGACCCTAATCGCTATACGGCTCGAGTGGTATTTGTCTCCCACTCTTCAGACCTTGCGATTGTCACCGTAGACGATCCGGAGTTCTTCACCGATTTAGAACCGTTAAGCATTGGTGACTTACCTAATGCTCAAGACGAGGTGTTTGTCTTTGGGTACCCCATGGGAGGACGCACGCTAAGTATTACAAAGGGCATCCTATCCCGAGTGGAACAACAGGTTTATGCCCATTCGGGTGATTTCTTATTGGCGGGCCAGATTGATGCGGCTATCAACCCTGGCAATAGTGGCGGGCCGGTGATTGTCGATAAGAAGATAGTAGGCGTCGTCATGCAGGCTAACTCTGGTGGGCGTGCGGAAAACTTAGGTTATTTTGTGCCTCCAAACATCATTCAACATGTTTTGACGGACTCAGAGGATGGCGTTTATGACGGTTTTCCTGACCTAGGCTTTAGAACTCAAGATTTAGAAAGTCCGGCGGCCAAAGAGGCCTATGGCCTAAGCGCTGAGCAAAGTGGAGTCTTAGTCATCAAAGTGTTTGAAGACTCACCGGCTGCGGGAATTCTTCAAGAGAATGACGTAGTCACTAAAATTGACGGTTTCTCTGTCGCGGGTGACAGCACTATTACGGTCAACCCTGAGCTGCAAACCAACTTCAAGTATGCAATCGACATGCGTCAAATTGGCGAGGGGATTGATATCGAGTTTGCCCGTGATGGCAAGCTAATGACGAAAGAGTTAGTCGCCGAGAAGCGCCAGCAAAGCTATAGCCTTGTTAAACAAGAAGCGTTTGATGAGATCCCAGAATACTATATTTATGGGGGAGTGCTTTTTGTCCCGCTTAATATGAACCTTATCATGCGCTGGGGTCCGGATTGGAATCGTACGGCTCCTGTGGGCTTATTACAGGCACGCAGCCAGTGGAGTTCGCCTGAGAAACGGGAGCTCGTAGTGGCGTTGCAGGTGCTAGCCTCTGATGTCAATTTGGGCTATCACGACTTGCGTAACTGGGTGATCGACTCGATAAATGACGTGCCTATTCGTGATTTCAAACAGTTCACCCAATTGTTGCAAGACAATGAACAGTCTCATGTAGTGTTCCGAAACGATAGTGGCTACCAAGTAGTCGTTAATCATGAGGAGGCCTTAGAGTCAGAAGAAAGAATCTTGCAACAATACCGAATCCCTTCAGCGTATTCGGAAGGCTTGTTCAAGGAGTGAGCCTATGGGGCTTATCCTTCTCTAGGAGGCCCCAAAAACCCATTGGCACTCTTGGATATCTCCCGTATCATCTGCCACCAATCTAAAAATTCAGGCTTCGTGATTCTATTGAACCGTCCTCGGTTCTCTTACAAGCCAATCGCTATAGTCAAAGGAAATCAACAAAGATGAGCATTAAGTCAGATCGATGGATCAATGAAATGTCTGAGAAATACGGCATGATTGAACCCTATGAGCCTAAACAAGTGCGTAGTGTTGACGGTAATAAAGTGATCTCATTTGGTACTTCTAGCTATGGTTATGACGTGCGCTGCGCACGAGAGTTCAAGATTTTCACCAATGTGCATACCTCTAGTGTTGTGGATCCAAAGAATTTTAGCGAAACCAGCTTCGTCAGTATTGAAGAGGACTATTGCATCATTCCTCCAAACTCTTTTGCATTGGCTCGTACGGTAGAGTATTTCCGCATTCCAAGTGACGTATTGGTGGTATGCCTTGGTAAGTCGACCTATGCGCGCTGTGGCGTCATCGTCAATGTCACGCCGTTGGAGCCTGAGTGGGAAGGGCATGTCACCCTTGAATTCTCTAACACCACGCCGTTACCTGCCAAAATTTATGCTAATGAAGGCGTTGCACAGATGCTGTTCTATCAATCAGATGAGCAGTGTGAAACAACCTATAAGCAACGTAATGGGAAATACATGGGCCAGACCGGTGTAACGCCTCCAAAAGCCTAATCCCTTATCCTACTCTTTAGGCAGTGTGCGGAAAATTGACACCGTACACTGCCAAACCCCCTCCAAACCTCCCCGTTTATAGGTCAAAAAATTGACCCTTTTATAATGTTTTTTTGTTAACTAATTGAAAAATAAGTAATATTCCATGATGGCATAGACTTTGCTGTTCTGAGTAGACACGCCTCGTTTAATCGCGGCACATTTACTACTCATTGGAAGCATTATGGCGGCAGTCGCGAACAGAATTCAGTCCGAGCAAAGTGCAGCATTACGTGCAATACGCCCGTTGATGGAACAACCGTTAGAGCTCACCGACCCTGAGGCACTTAATCTTGCGTTCCGAGCATTTAATGATCTTTCCAATGAGCTGAGCAGCGCCTATGAGTTGCTGCAAGGTCGTGTAGAGCAACTGACCCATGAAGTGGAAAGTGCTAACCGTCAACGCTTGCAAGAGATTTCCGAGAAAGAACGAATCGCTAGCCGTCTAGAGAATTTGCTACAACTTCTTCCAGGTGGCGTCATTGTGCTTAATAGCCAAGGACAAGTGACCTCCTGTAATGCTGCCTCCCTTGAGCTATTGGGTGAGCCATTAGAAGGGCAGTTCTGGCGCGACATTATCGCGGAACGTTTTGCACCGCGCTCAGATGACGGCCATGAAATCTCCCTTAAAAACGGTAAGCGCATCAGCTTAGCGACTCGTTCATTGAACGACGAGCCTGGGCAGATCATTCTGCTAACCGACCAGACAGAAACCCGAGAGCTGCAGCAGCATCTAAGTCGACATCAACGCCTGTCAGCAATGGGCAAAATGGTGTCCTCCCTCGCGCATCAAATCAGAACGCCCCTTTCGGCAGCCATGTTATATACCGGCCAACTTGAGAATCCGCAGGTCAACGCCGAGCAAGTAGGTCGTTACGCCAGCAAAATCATGTCACGCCTGAACAATATGGAGCGTCAAGTAAAGGACATGTTGGTCTTCGCACGCGGAGATGCGGTACTGGATGAAACTATTACTGTGACTGCGCTGTTTGAAGAATTACAGATCGCTGCAGAAGTACTGATGCGTCATGGCATCAAATGGCAGTGGCAGAACAATTGTCCCAAGGTGTCACTGCGTTGTAATCACGAGTCCTTGATTGGCGCCATGTTAAACCTTATTGAGAATGCCCTGCAGGCAGCCGGCCCTAGCGCTTGCTTAGAAATAATGGCTGAACTAAATACCGATGGCCAATTGTGCCTGGAAGTTCAGGACAACGGCCCCGGCATCTCTCCTGACTTAGCAGGTCAAATCAAAGAAGCATTTTTCACTACCCGAGCACAGGGCACAGGCCTTGGCTTGTCCGTGGCACAGGTCGTTGCTAAAGCACACAAGGGACAGTTCTTCATTAAACCCAAGAACGCGGCTAAACCCGAAACGGGTACGAGTGCTGGATTCCTATTGCCCGTCATCGCGAATGACGAGTTATCTAATCAGTCTATTGAGAGTCAAAAGGTGAGGTTGTTATGAGTAAGGCCACAATCATGGTAGCGGAAGACGATTGGGATCTACGGGAAGCGCTTTGCGACACGTTGGAACTCGCAGGCTTTCGTGTGGTTCCTGCCTGCTCTGCAGAAGAGGCATTAGAGCTATTAGGGAGCAAGCATGTCGATATGCTGGTCACTGACGTCAACATGGGTGACATCGATGGCTATGAACTCCTACAACGCCTACGAGTGCAGCTTCCTACCTTGCCAGTGCTATTAATTACCGCTTACGGCAGCATTAGTCGCTCCGTCGCCGCTATGCGTAACGGGGCCGTGGACTACTTAGTAAAACCTTTTGATCCGCAGACTCTCGTTGATGCGGTGCGTCAGTATGTCGTGGCCCCTGCAAAAATAACCGACGATGAGCCTGTCGCCGAAGAGGCCTCTAGCCAGCAAGTATTATCGCTAGCACGCAAAGTAGCCGCGTGTGATGCCACGGTGATGATCTCCGGTGAGAGTGGTACGGGTAAGGAAGTATTGGCCCGCTATATTCATCGTAAATCGCCTCGTGCTAACAAGCCTTTTATTGCGATTAACTGTGCGGCAATCCCTGAAAACATGCTCGAAGCCACTTTGTTTGGTCATGAAAAAGGGGCTTTTACAGGCGCCTTGCAAAGTAGTGAAGGAAAGTTTGAGCAAGCCGAAGGCGGCACTATCTTGCTTGATGAGATCTCCGAAATGGATATCGGTCTGCAAGCGAAAATATTACGCGTCTTGCAAGAGCGAGAAGTAGAGCGTGTTGGTGGAAGACGCACTATCGCCCTAGATGTGCGCGTAATCGCTACTACCAACCGTGATCTTCGCCAATGTGTGGTGGATGGCACTTTCCGTGAAGATCTCTTCTACCGATTAAGTGTATTCCCTTTGCAATGGCTGCCACTGCGTGAACGTCGTAAAGACATTCTGCCACTGGCCCATAGACTGCTTCAACGTCATGGCAAAAAAATGGCGCGTGGCCCGCTGAGCTTTGATCATAGCGCGGCGCAATTACTAGAAGCCTATTCTTGGCCTGGGAATGTACGTGAATTAGATAATGTTATTCAGCGCGCATTGATCATCCAGGATGGCAAAGTGATTCCGGCTGCAGCCCTTGCAATAGAAGGCGTTGCGAGCCAAAACGTGACCTCCATGGCGCAATCAATTAGCCCCTCACAAGCGGCTCCAGCCGAGGGTGTCAAGAGCTTGACGGAAGAACAAGGCACGGAAAATGCAAGTGCAGAAGTAGACAATGAATTTGGCGTCTTGGGCAGCGATCTGAAACAACGTGAATATGAAATTATCTTGAAGACATTGCGTCAACAAGGTGGTCGACGTAAAGAAACTGCGGAAGTGTTAGGAGTCAGTGCAAGGACCCTACGCTACAAGATGGCAAGAATGCGCGATAGCGGAATCAATATAGACACAATGTTGAACGTGTACTGAAGGGGAGTGAAACCACAATGACTGATGTGAGTGGTCGTGTAGATATCAATCGAGTGCTTATGCAGATGCGCGATATGCGTGATCAAGTGCATTCCTCCAATACGCAAATGATGAACCCAGGAATGATAAACCCTGCAAACTCTCTTGAGAGCGCGGCAAGATCAGACATGATCAACCCGACTGACTCATCAGATAAGGCGAGTTTCTCAGATCTTTTAAAACAAGCAGTGGATTCAGTTAACGAGACTCAGGCACGTTCTGGCGAACTACAAACCGCTTATGAATTAGGTGATACGAGTGTCGATATCACACAAGTCATGATTCAAATGCAGAAAGCGAGTGTGTCTTTTGAGGCCATGACGCAAGTACGTAATCGTCTCGTGAGTGCCTATCAAGACATCATGAATATGCCACTTTAAATATCGCTTGTAGTAATCAAGCACTAAGTAGAAGACAACAACATGGCTACAGCAACTGACGCAAGTACAAGACCAGGAGAGGCAGGTTTGCCTAGTACGGGTGCCGGCATGGGAAGTAATTTCCTTGGCGGATTTATGCGTTTGGATTTCCTACGACAGTTAGGCTTGATGACTGGACTCGCTGCGAGTGTTGCGATTGGGTTTGCAGTAGTGTTGTGGTCGCGTGGTGAAAGCTACCAGCCTTTGTATGCCGATATGAATGGTTACGACATGTCGTCGCTAGTCGAGGTGTTAGAAGCCCGAAATCTTAATTTCCGTATTGAGCCTTCTACTGGCGTGATCTTGGTGCCTTCGGATCGTGTGTCCGAGTTACGTCTACAAGTCGCATCAGCAGGGATCACACGTGACACTGGTTATGGATATGAATCGCTAGACGCTGAGCAAGGCTTGGGCACTAGCCAGTTCATGGAAGCCAATCGCTATAAACGTAGTCAAGAAGGCGAGCTACAACGCACGATCATGGGCTTTAGAAATGTCCAATCGGCCCGTGTCCATCTGGCGACACCGGAGCGCTCTGTGTTTGTCCGCAGTAGCCGTAACCCAACAGCCTCAGTATTTCTAACATTGCAATCAGGAAGTGATTTTGGTGATTCGCAGGTCGCGGCGATCCAAAACCTCATAGCCTCTAGTGTGCCTGAGCTAACCCCAGAGAACGTCACCATTGTAGATCAGCGCGGCAATTTACTTTCACGCAAAGATGACACGAGTGAATTGGTCATTGCTGGGCAGCAGTTCGACTATACGCGTCGTTATGAAGACACGTTAGTTGAACGCCTAAATCGTATTTTATTGCCAATTGTTGGTGTGGGACGATTCAGTGCAGAGATTAGTGCAGACATCGATTTCACTCATACAGAACAAGCCGCGGAAGTGTATAGCCCAGAGGGCGCACTGCGCAGTGAACAATCCCTTGCTGAAAATAGAGAAGGAGCAGGAGATGGCGCAGAAGGAGGAATTCCTGGTGCGCTGAGCAATCAACCTCCTGTCGATGGCACGCTGCAAGATGCTGCGGCTATTACAGACCCCGTGACAGGTGCGGTCACAGCGGTTCCTTTAAATGGCAATAATCGTCAACAATCCACGCGTAACTACGAATTGGATCGTACGGTTAGCTATACCTCTAATGACCCAGTGTCTGTACGCAGATTAAGTGTGGCGGTAGTGCTAGATGATCGTATGGGAACTACCACCGATGTTGAAGGCAATACAGCTTCTGAGGCTTGGAGCCCTGAAGACCTTGAACGAGTCACAGCTTTAGTTCGCGATGTGGTTGGCTATAGTGAAGCACGTGGAGACAGCGTGACCGTAATCAATAACCGCTTTGCACCTGTTGTGTTTGATGACTTTGAAGCGCTGCCATTTTGGCAACAAGATTGGCTTATCAGTGGGCTTAAACAGTTCTTTGGTATCGCGCTGGTAGTGTTGATTGTCTTCGGTGTGTTGCGCCCAGTACTGCGTAATTTGTCTGGTTCGAACAAGCCAGGAAAAGATCTCGCGAAAGCCGCGGCGCAAGGTGAGTATGCCGATCTCGATATTAATGGTGACAAAGTGACGCTTTCCGGTGGAGAGAACATGATGTTGTCAGGACCTACTGATGGGTACGAGCGTCAGCTTAATGCCATCAAAGGGCTTATTGCACAAGACCCAGGTCGGGTCGCTCAAGTAGTTAAACAATGGATTAGCGACGATGCCTAATGAAAATGCACTACCCAACCCTAATGCCACTAAAACTTTCTCGCCTGTAGACCGTGCCGCCATTTTGCTGATGAGCATGGGCGAGCGTGATGCTGCGGAAATACTTAAACAGATGGGCCCGAAAGAGGTACAGAAAGTGGGTACCGCGATGTCTAGTTTGAGCAAAATCAGCCAGGAAAGTATCGAGAATGTGCTCTCGCAATTTTTGGCCGATTGTAGTGGGCAAACTAGTATGGGTGTTGGTAGCGAAGGCTATATTAAAAATATGTTAACCGAAGCGTTAGGCGAAAGTCGTGCGCGCGGTTTGATGGACCGGATTCTTACCGACGACACTTCCTCTGGTATTCACAGTCTAAAGTGGATGGATGCCCGTTCAGTGGCTGATGCAATTCGTAATGAACATCCACAGATACAAGCGGTAGTGCTGAGTCATCTCGAGCCTGATCAGGCGGCGAGTATTCTAGGGAAATTTCCTGAGAAAGAGCGCCTTGATGTCGTGCTGCGATTAGCGACATTGGAAAGCGTGCAGCCAGACGCTCTAAAAGAGTTGAATGTTGTGCTAGAGAAACAATTCTCTGGAAAAACGGCAAAACCCTCTACGAATATTGCGGGTACCAAATTGGCTGCCGATATCATGAATAGCATGGATAAAACGGTAGAGGCCGAATTGATGGAAGCGATTAAGGGCGTCGATGAAGATCTCGGCGTGCGCATACAAGACTTAATGTTCGTCTTCGACAATCTAAGGGAAGTCGATGATCGCGGTATTCAAGCATTGCTGCGCGAAGTGTCCTCGGAAGTATTGATTTTGGCTTTGAAAGGCGCCGACGATTTCTTGAAGGAAAAAATATTCGGAAATATGTCCAAGCGAGCGGCCGAATTGCTGCGCGACGATCTAGAAGCAAAAGGGCCTGTGCGCATCAGCGAAGTGGAAGTAGCACAGAAAGAGATCCTAGTGATTGCAAGACGTATGTCCGAGTCAGGCGAAATACAGCTTGGTGGTGGCAGCGACGACATGATCTAAAGCCAACGCATTGGCTCAGGCTCGATGCAATACCTTGTATCGAGCGCAAAGAGACGGAGAAAGAACCATGGAAAGACATCCATTTGATGGCGTAGGACGAGTAAGCAGTGCTGATCTAGCGGCTTTGAATGTTCATGCGTGGTTACCGCCTTCGATCGATAAGGCAGGCCACCTTGTGCCCGCAGTGGCGCGAGACGAGCGTCGTCCTGTTGAAAGCAAGACGCCAGAGCAGCAAGTGGATGCGGGTTATCAAGAAGGCGTAACTCAAGGTCGTATTGAAGGGGTAGCGCAAGGAAAAAAAGAAGGATTTCAGCAAGGCCAAGAAGAAGGGCTTGCCAAAGGAATGCAAGATGGTTTGCAGCGTGCACAGGCTGAGGTTGATGCGAAGGTCTCCGCGATGGATGAGTTAATGACTCATTTGACTCATTCCCTGAACGAACAAGATTACATGTTAGAGCAGGCACTATTGAATGTAGTGACTGCGGTGTCGCGTACCGTCGTTGGTCGCGAGCTAACAATCGATTCTAGCCATATACTCAATGTTGTACGACAAGCTCTTGGCGCATTGCCTCCTAGTCGTGACAATGTACGGATTTTTGTAAACCCTGCCGATGTCGCGGTGCTCGCAGATGCAAAAGAGCGTGCCGGTGAAAGTTGGCGCGCACTACCTGATGAGACTATAAGCAAAGGCGGTTGTCGTGTTGAGACCGATCAAAGTTTAGTGGAGTTCACCGTTGAGCGCCGGTTTGAAACTATGATTGAACAACTGTTAGATAAGCAACTCCAAGGCGAACCTGAGCAAGCGCTTGAGCTTGCACCGGAACCTGTCGCTAAACCTCGCACGCCAGCACCTGTTGTGGAGCCTGAAGAGCCAGTGATGGCACAAGTCGACGAAGAAGACGACGAGCCAGGACTCTTAGAGCAAGTTGAACACTTACGCCAAAGCGTACCGTCCTCAGCGACGCCTATCTTACGTTCGGGGACATAGATTGTGCGTCAAAGCTTAGCGCAAAGGATTCGCCAGTATCAGCCTAAAAAGGACGCCAACCTTTTGCCTCCTGTTGAAGGGCGCTTAACCCGTGTTGTGGGGATGACGTTAGAAGCGGTCGGTTGCAACGTGACCTTAGGTGGACGATGCAGTGTCACGGATGGCAGCGGTCGTGAGATCGAAACCGAAGTGGTTGGGTTTGATGGCCCTCGAATATTTTTAATGCCTTTAACATCGATTGAAGGTTTGCAGCCTGGTGCTCGTGTTTTGCCTATGGAGAAATGTGACCATATAGCGGTAGGGCCGGCTTTGCTTGGCAGAGTGCTTAATGGTTTAGGAATACCAATTGATGGCAAAGGGGCTGTACCTCTTCATGACACGGCCGCCCATGGCCCTCAAGTCCAAAAAGTAATTAATCCACTTGAACGTCAACCTATTCGTAAGCCCTTGGATGTTGGGATTGCGACCATCAACGCCTTGTTAACAGTCGGTCGTGGACAGCGACTCGGCTTGTTTGCAGGCAGTGGCGTGGGTAAGAGTGTGCTGCTCGGCATGATGACGCAATTTACTAATGCTGATGTCATCGTGGTGGGGCTAATCGGTGAACGAGGACGAGAGGTCAAAGAGTTCATTGATGAGATTCTTGGTACTGCAGGTTTATCCCGTGCAGTAGTGGTGGCCTCACCCGCTGACGATTCTCCGTTATTGCGTTTGCGTGCTGCAGTATTAACGACTCGTATTGCTGAAGGTTTTCGCGAGCAAGGCAAAGATGTATTGATGTTAATGGATTCGCTTACGCGCTATGCAATGGCTCAACGAGAGATTGCATTGGCCATTGGTGAACCGCCAGCGACGAAAGGCTATCCGCCTTCGGTTTTCGCAAAACTGCCGCAGTTAGTAGAGCGTGCGGGAAACGCGGATCATGGGCAAGGCTCCATCACGGCGTTTTACACTGTGTTAACGGAAGGGGACGATCAGCAAGACCCAGTGGCGGACTCCGCGCGCGCAATTCTTGATGGACATATCGTGTTGTCACGTACTTTGGCCGAAGAAGGGCATTATCCTGCCATCGATATCGAGGCGTCGATTAGTCGGGTTATGCCGTCTGTCGTGGATGCCGATCATTTTGCCAAGATGCAATTGTTCAGACGAATCTATTCCCGTTATCAACAAAATCGAGATCTCATCAGTGTTGGAGCCTATGTGCCTGGCACAGACAAAGACATCGACTTTGCGATCGAACGCATGCCGCATTTGCGTCAGTTCATGCAGCAAGGCCTCAAGGATAAAGTTAGTTTTGAGGAAGCACTACAGAAACTCTCACGAGTGGTGGTGCCAGCAGCGCGGCCTAACATGGCAGGCAATAACGTCACCCCTTTGCAGTCGAGGACTTTAAGTCATGGCAATGCAGCGGCTAGAGGCAATGGATGAAACGCTCAAAACGTTTAGATACGGTGGTCAGTTTGGCCAAGCGCAAGCTAGATGAAGCAGGGCAAGCGTTAGCGTTTATTCAGCAAAAATTGGGTGACGAGCAAAACAAACTAGCGCAGCTAGAAGAATACCTGCAAGAATACCGAGAGACTATCAAAAGCGCTGGAGGCAAGGGGCTTAGCGTACAAGCCTTTCGTCGTTATGTGGATTTTAGTGAAAACGTCGCCAAAGCGATTACACAGCAGTCTCAGCAAGTGAGCACTGTAGAGCAGCAAATCATGCAAGTTCGCCAGCATTGGCAGATGCTCGATGCGCGGCACAAAGGACTCCTCAAGCTTAAAGACAAGGCCATCATTGCGGAAGCGGTTCTCTATGAGCGCCAGCAGCAAAAGGAACTCGATGAGTTGGCAGGCCGCTGGCACTTAAAAAAGCCTTTATTCTAAAGGTTGGCAAACTTATTGCTCTTACTCTAGTAGGAAATCGATTTGAGCCTATGGTAGTGCTCAAGCGTTAGAGGATTAGCTATGCCCGCAATCAATGCTTTATTGCCTGTCATTTCTTCCCAAGCGGCCAAGAAGGAAGGCCCGCACAGTCGTGAAAATGAAACCAAAACGGCCCCCGCTAATGAGTCTGTAAAGCCCGAAAACAAAGGCTTAGAGAAAGATTCACAAGAGCTGAAGTTGGCCGATAAAAAGCGTTTCGATGAGGCTTTGGGCGAGAAACTACAAGAGCAGGCGCAAGCCGATAAAAACAGCAAGAAACAGCAATTGGCTCGACAAACGATGAAAGACGATGCTGTGTCTGAAGTTGCCGCCAGCGGAAATGCCCTGCCGTTAACGGGAGAGACATTGCCGACAGTGCCTGCCGTCGCTGCAAACAATGCCGCCTTTGATGCGGAACAATTACCCTCGTCAGACTCTTTAACTCCAACAACCCTCAATGAGACTGAAGCTCAAACCATGGAAGTGCTTAGTGCCGACATCGAGACGCAGTCAGCATTAGTGGCGAGCGCAGACGGCCAAGATTTAGCGCCAGACCCTAAAGAAGCGATTACACCGCTAACGAGTGCTGCTAGTGAACAAGAGTCGACGCCGTCAGCATTAGTGCAGGCACCTGATGATGCTGCTGAGTTAGTCGCTCCAACAACGGCGCCGACTGATACGGATGGGGACACGCTTAAGCCTGCGGCAACGATTCAAGCATCTGCGGCTCAGAACGCATCGAAGCAAAGTGGTACTGAAGAGGCACGGCAACCAGAGCAAGCCGATCGCATTCGCGCATGGCGCGGGCTCAATGGACAAGAACTGCAAAGTCCCACAACCCAGTCAACGCGACAAGATTCAATGCTTGTCGTTTCCAATATTGAGCACACTGGACAATTTCAGCAATTTGCACAGTCTTTGCGTTTAGCGGTAAAACAAGGCGACAGTAGCGCGACACCTATTGGCAGTGAGCGTGGCACCTCAGCCGCTTCGAGCACCAGTGCTTCGGGTGCGGAATCACTAAGCTCTTGGCGTGCAGATACCGCGCAAACTCATCTCACAACGAGTACCGCGCGTGGCAATGGGACGCCCAGTGCTTTTGCTCAAACTATGCAGGCCTCTAACTTTGGTCAGGCTCTAGGTGAGAAGGTGGGGCAAAACGCATGGGGTGAGAGTATTGCCCAACGTGTTTCGTTGATGGCTGGACAAAAGGTCACTTCAGCGCAGATTCAATTGGATCCTCCAGAGCTTGGGGCTATGACCGTAAAAGTGACTGTGAATGGCGATCAAGCAACCGTTAGTTTTCAGAGCCCCCATGCGATCGTGCGTGATGCCCTAGAGCAGAGCTTTCCACGCTTACAGGAAATGCTAGGTCAGCAAGGGATTCAACTTTCGGATGCACAAGTCTCTGATCAATCCTCTGCACAACAAGATTCCTCTGGAAGAGCTGGCGGCGGTGTTCACAACGATGGGCACATGGCAGACGAAGAAGGGACGCTCATTCGCTCCCAGACCGTGCAGGTGGCCAAAGGTCTAATTGATTACTACGCATAGGCATAGCGTCAGTAATTTGTCACTCGTAAAGGGTGATAATTGACCATACCGGCTGATGAAATAGGCAGTCACTTCTCCTATCCTCTACCCAATTTGCTCTAAGGCCTTTAAAATAAGGCCTTAGAGCTATATCAAATAATCTGTTAAGAAGGCAGATCACTGGCACAGCCTTTGCTACAATCCACTGACATTCCAGTTTTTGACGGTGAAGATATGGCAGAGAACACTCCTGAAGATAATGCAGCTGAAGGCGCAGCGCCTAAAAGCAAAAATTTGTTACTGATTATCGTCGGTGCAGTGCTGCTTGTACTCGCCGGTGGCGGGGGAGCCTACTTCTTTTTGCTCAGCAGTGCTCCAGCTGAGGAAAGCACAGAGCCGGCCGCTGTTGTGATCCCAACGGGACCAATTGAATATCTCGACCTGTCACCAGCCTTTATCGTCAGTTACCCTTACCAAGGTCGTCAGCGCTATTTGCAGGCAAGCCTTTCGGTCATGTCTCGCGACCCGGGGGCAATGGATGCCGTGGTTGAGCATATGCCTATTATTCGGCACAACTTATTGAATCTTTTTACGGCGCAGATGCTCGGCGTGGCGGAGTCACCTTCGTCGGGTATCGAAGAGTTGCGTCAATTAGCGACAGAAGAAGTGAAGCATATCCTGCACGAAGAAATCGGTCGTGACGGTATTGAAGAAGTGCTCTTTACCGCATTCGTGACTCAATAAATGCGATTCCTATCAACGCCAGTTGTTAAGGTAAACAGGTAAGTTTCATGCAAGACCTCCTATCACAAGACGAGATCAATGCGCTGCTACACGGCGTCGACGAAGGCGAGGTCGATGTTAATAGCGAAGATGGCACGAAGAATGTGCGCTCCTATGATCTAACCAGCCAGGAACATGTGGTTCGGCATAAAATGCCAACGCTCGAGATTATCAATGAGAGCATTGCCAATGCATTGCACGATAATCTCTTTAAGCTCTTGCGCCGTGAAACAGATGTCAGTATCACCGCAACCAAAATTGGCAAATTCAGCGAATATAAAAACTCGCTCTATATGCCGACCAGCTTAAACCTATTCAAGATGCGCCCATTACGCGGAACAGCTGTATTGTCCATGGATGCGGCTTTAGTGTTTCGTTTGGTGGATAATTTTTTCGGAGGCACTGGGCGCGAAGTTAAAATCGAGAGCCGAGAATTTACGCCAACCGAGCAACGTGTTTTGCAAATGGTATTGAACCAGGCCTACGCCGACATTACGCAAGCATGGAAGAAAGTCTATGCGATTGAGATAGAACCTCAGCGTACAGAGGTCAATCCTGAGGATCTGACTATTCTCGCCCCGAGTGAACTCATTATGATCACTGTTTTCACCGTGAAATTTGAAGGTGGCGGTGGTGGTGAAATTCAGATTGCGTTGCCTTTCAAAATGATCGAACCGATTCGCGAGTTACTCGAGGTGGGTGTCCGCGTTGATGTCGATGAAGTCGACGAAACGTGGGGTGTGGCTATTCGCCAAGACATCATGGATGCTCGAGTAGAGTTTGGCTGCAGAATGTTTGAGCAAGCGATTACACTACGAGATGTTGTCGATTTAGAGGCGGGTGACATTATCCCCGTTGATATGCCTGACACAGTCGTACTAAAAGCGAATGGAATACCGATGTTTAATACTAAAATTGGCGTATCTAGCGGCAATTTAGCACTAAAAATTGATAGCTTTATTGCCACCAAGGGCAATGCAGCAAGCAAGGGGAAATAAAATGGCTGATGAACCACAGAACGAAGGCAGGAAAAATCCCGCAGGCGGCGATAAATTTGTCGAAGGGATTGCAAAGGATGGCAGTGGTGCCGTACCGCCCACTAAAACCCCTGACGATGGAAGTCCAGATTTAGACGTTATTCTGGACATCCCTGTACAAATTTCAATGGAAGTTGGCAGCGCTTCGATCACCATTCGAAACTTACTGCAACTCAACCAAGGCTCAGTCATCGAGTTAGATCGATTGGCTGGAGAACCATTGGATGTACTAGTCAATGGCACATTGATTGCGCACGGTGAAGTGGTTGTCGTTAATGATAAGTTTGGTATTCGTATGACTGATGTCATCAGCCCCTCTGAGCGTATAAAGAAACTGCGCTAAAACATTAACGCAAAAGTCTGGCTCAGCACCCTAGAAGGGAATGGATGAGACTCGCGCAGGAGTTACCGTGAATAGTCTATTAATGGCAGTGGCAGCAAGTGCCGCCGGCGAGCAAAGCGTATCGGCGATGGGCGCATCGGCTATGTTGGAGATGCTGCTTTGGTTAGTAGTCGTGATCGGATTTATCTTGGCATGTGCATGGGCCTACAAACGACTCAATGGTGGCATGCTGGCTCCTATGGGAGTCATTAAGGTACGCAGTGTTATCTCGGTGGGTAATCGCGAAAAAATTGCGTTAGTCGAAGTTGGCGAAACACAATTGTTAGTAGGCGTCACCAGTTCTCAGATCAACACCCTTCATGTCTTTGATAAACCCGCCATTGAATTAAGCACTAATTTAGATAAAAACAATAATACTCAAAGTGAATTTGCAGTCAAACTGCAAGGGTTCCTCAATAAGGATCAGAAAAAGTGAGATTGAGCACTCTGCAGTTCGCCACTATTTTATTAGCCCTTACAGCGCTGTTGTTGATGGCCGTGCCTGCGTCGGCACAAGAGCCTGATGCCGGTACCACTACCGCCACTTCGACGTCGGATTTAAGCCCCCAGTACGCGTTTGATATGTTGACATCAAATGCCAATCTGGGAGTGCCTGCCTTAACGGTCTCAACAGACGAGAATGGTTTGCAAAACTATTCTGTGAGCATTCAAATATTGCTACTAATGACGTTGTTAACCTTGCTGCCTGCATTGTTAATGATGATGACTTCATTTACTCGTATTCTGGTAGTGTTTGCAATTTTGCGCCAGGCGCTAGGTTTGCAGCAAACACCCTCCAACCAAATTCTTCTTGGTTTAGCGTTATTCCTTTCCTTCTTTGTGATGACTCCAGTGTTACAGCAAATCAACACAGAAGCGCTGCAACCTTATCTAAGCGAAGAGATGACGGCTGGGGAGGCATTGGCCCAAGCCGAGATACCCGTGCGCGGCTTTATGTTGGCGCAAACACGTGAGTCGGATTTGTCGTTGTTTATGGATCTTTCGCAATCTGCCCCTGTAGCCACGCAAGATGAAATACCATTTACTGTTCTTGTGCCTGCATTTGTCACTAGCGAGCTTAAGACCGCATTTCAGATTGGCTTTATGCTCTTCATTCCCTTTTTGGTAATCGACTTAGTCGTAGCCAGTGTTTTGATGGCAATGGGTATGATGATGTTGTCGCCAATTATTATTTCATTACCGTTTAAGATTATGTTGTTTGTACTTGTGGATGGCTGGGCCATGGTGATTGGCACCTTGGCAGCGAGTTTTGGAACCTAACATGACTCCCGATACTGTTGTAGATATTTGGCGTGAAGCGATGTTCCTGATTGTGGTGATGGTGACCGTCATCGTCATGCCTAGCCTTATTGTGGGCTTGATCGTCAGTACCTTTCAAGCGGCAACGCAAATTAACGAACAAACATTGAGCTTCCTTCCCCGGCTTCTCACAACCTTAATGGCTGTGATCTTTGCAGGGCCATGGTTGTTACGTCGAGTCTTGGATTTCACCGAACAGCTGATTACCAGCATTCCTTTTATGTTGGGCTGAGGGTCGTTCTGTGGAATTGATCACGATGAGTTCAGAGGAGTTAGGTAGTTATATCGGCGCCTTCCTTTGGCCTATGTTTCGGATCATGGGGTTTTTCCTCGCTGCCCCAATTTTTGGATCGCAATTAGTGCCCATGCGAATTCGTGTCGTCATGGCTGTCGCGATCACAGTCCTGCTCGCACCTCTATTGCCTCCTGTCCCCTTAGTCGAAGGCGTGTCGCTTGGTGCTTTGTTGATCGTGGCACAGCAGTTATTGATCGGAGCGGCGCTGGGTTTCTTTATGCAGCTTCTGTTTCAGGTGTTCGTAATGGCCGGACAGTTAATCGCGATGCAGATGGGACTTGGTTTCGCTTCCATGATGGACCCTGCGAATGGGGTAAACGTCGCTATTATGAGTACGGTCTACATGATGTTGGTCATGTTGTTATTCGTAACCTTTGGCGGTCACTTGGTGATGTTGGAAATTTTGATAGAAAGTTTCACAGTATTGCCGATCTCCACCTTCGGTGTGGAATCTGGATTGATGATACGAGTGGTTAATACTCTCAGTTGGGTGTTTTCCAGTGGTTTAGTGTTGGCATTGCCCGCGCTAACTGCATTGTTAATTACTAATTTTGCTTTCGGGATCATGACCCGAGCAGCCCCGCAGTTGAATATTTTTGCACTCGGTTTCCCTGTGGCATTGATGTTCGGGTTGTTCATAATTTGGATCACCTTAGGCACCTTTTTGGATTCGGCAGAGAATATATTTGCTGAGTTTTTTGCAATGGCGCGAGAGTTGATTTAATGCGTGACTCACGCTTTCCCCATTAACGAGTAGGCATCATGGCTGAAGATAAAGATTCCTCGGCGGAAAAGAGTCAGGAACCCACCCAGAAGCGCTTAGACAGCGCGCGTGAAGAAGGCAATATTGCACGCTCTCGCGAGCTCAATACGACTGCCATCTTGCTGGGTGGCACCGGGGCGCTGATCGTTTTCGGTGGGGGAGTTGCAGCTGCGCTTACACAAATCATGGAAACGAATTTTGTTCTTGAGCGCGCCTCATTGTTTGACCCTAATGCGATGCTTGCTCACCTTGGTGCATCCTTTAAAGCGGGCTTCCTCTCGTTATTTCCTATTTTCGCGATCCTATTATTACTGGCATTTGTAGCGCCAATTGCTTTAGGTGGGTGGAACTTCAGTATTAAATCGGTTGCGCCAAAAGCTAATAGAATGAGCCCGATGGCGGGGCTAGCGCGTATGTTTGGTAGCAACGCCTTGGTAGAGCTTATCAAAGCAATCGGCAAGGTGCTTATTGTGGCCTCGCTGGCACTGCTGGTTCTCAATATTAATACCAACAGCATATTAGGGTTTCAGCATCAGCCGATCCTTCCCGCGATGTCTGAGGCTGTAAGTCTGATTGTATGGTCGGTTTTATGGATGTCATGCGCCATGATCATCATCTCGATGATTGATATTCCCTTTCAGATTCATCAACACACGCAGAAGTTGATGATGACGATGCAGCAAGTGAAGGACGAGATGAAGGACTCGGAAGGGCGGCCAGAAGTAAAACAACGCATTCGACAACTTCAATATGAAATGTCACAAAATCGAATGATGTCTGATGTGCCTGAAGCAGACGTTATTATTACCAACCCTGAGCATTATGCGGTGGCATTGCGCTACGATCAGAGCAAAGAGGACGCCCCGATAATGTTGGCTAAGGGCGGAGATTTCGCGGCACAGAAGATTCGCGAGATCGCCCAAGAACATAAAATTCCTATTGTTTCTTCGCCCCCTTTGGCGCGGGCCATTTACTTCAATACCAAAGTGGGCGAACAAATTCCCGATGGGCTTTATATTGCCGTCGCACAAGTGCTTGCCTATCTGCATCAACTTAAGCAATTCACTGCGGGTCGTTTGCGTAAACGGCCTGTCCTGCAGAATGAATTGACTATCCCCGACGAACTTCGTCACGACTAAAGCATTTATTTCGCTTGGCCTCGAAAGTAGGCCAGGTTTTTGCACAGTCTCTATTAGTGAGTGTCAAAACGCCTCCCAATGGGCTCTAAGCGCCATAAATTGGGGTTCAAAGCGTCAAGAATTTGAATACAAATCATGACACCCAACCAATAGCGTCAATGAAACTGACGTTTACGAGCAGCAAAAATGTCTCCGCAATGTACGGGGCTGAATAAAGGCAGACAGTAACAAATGAGCGAAAGCGCCAGCGTTAACCGCAATGTGTTCTTAGATAATGCCCGTATGCTTGCTAACGGCAATCTAGGGATCCCGATATTATTGCTCGTCATGCTGGCAATGATGACCTTGCCGTTGCCGCCATTCCTGCTCGACGTATTCTTTACCTTCAACATCACGATCGCCTTGGTTGTGCTGTGTGTCGCGGTCTATGCCATGCGACCACTGGATTTCGCAGTCTTCCCCACAATTTTGCTTATTGCGACCTTGTTGCGCCTTGCCTTGAACGTGGCGTCCACGCGAGTGGTGTTATTAGAAGGTCATAACGGCGGGGGCGCCGCGGGTAAAGTAATCGAGTCCTTCGGTGAGGTCGTGATTGGTGGCAACTATGCCGTGGGCCTGATCGTCTTCATTATTCTCATTATTATTAACTTTGTGGTGGTCACCAAAGGTGCTGGCCGAATCGCAGAGGTAAGCGCACGTTTTACCTTGGACGCGATGCCAGGTAAGCAAATGGCCGTCGATGCTGACCTCAATGCTGGGCTAATTGATCAGGAACAAGCGCGCACGCGCCGTAAAGACATCACCCAAGAAGCTGATTTTTATGGGTCGATGGACGGGGCAAGTAAGTTCGTTAAAGGGGATGCCGTTGCAGGTATTTTGATTCTCGTCATTAACCTTGTGGGCGGGGTTGGGGTTGGCATGATGCAGCACAGCCTCAGTTTTGCGATGGCTATGGAACGCTATGCCCTGTTAACCATTGGTGACGGGCTTGTTGCACAGATTCCTGCACTCGTACTCTCTACCGCCGCTGCCATCATGGTAACGCGTAATAACAGCTCCGAGATGATGGGTGCGCAGGTCACTGGACAGATGTTCGCGACACCTCGGGCATTAGGCATTACTTCTGGTGTGTTGTTCATCATGGGCATTGTGCCTGGTATGCCGCACTTTGCCTTCTTAGCGCTGAGTGCGATTGCCGGAGCAGGCGCTTATTTGATCTATTGGCGCCAGAAACGGACAGATAGCGATGTTGCAGATAAAGAAACCGCCGATCAAAAGGCACTTGATGATGCCGAAGACGAACCACAAGACCTCGGTTGGAGCGATGTGCTGCCCGTGGATGTGATTGGCCTAGAGGTAGGGTATCGACTAATCCCTATGGTCGACAAAGCACAAGGGGGGCAGTTGCTGAGCCGTATTAAAGGGATTCGCAAGAAATTGTCGCAAGATCTTGGGTTTCTTGTGCCCTCGGTACACATTCGCGACAACCTCGATCTTGCCCCAAACGAATACCGCATCACATTGATGGGCGTTAACGTCGGTGGCTCGGAAGTGATCCCTGAGCGAGATATGGCCATTAATCCTGGCCAAGTATTTGGCAAAGCCACAGGAATTGAGACCAAAGACCCTGCGTTTGGCCTAGAGGCTCTCTGGATCGAACCGACGCAGAAAGACCAAGTGCAAACTTTAGGCTATACCGTCGTGGATAGCAGCACTGTCATCGCGACACACCTCAACACGATATTGCATAAACACGCCCATGAACTGCTTGGGCATGACGAAGTGCATGAACTCTTAGCCATGCTAGGGAAAACCTCCAAGAAATTGGCTGAAGAGCTCCCTGCAATGGTCAATACGAATGTATTGCTGAAAGTGCTGCAGAACCTTCTGATTGAAGATGTCCCAATCAGAGATATGCGCACAATCGCCGAAGCTTTGGCGGCCGCTGCAACAAAGAGTCAAGATCCTGGCGCTTTGACTGCTGCGGCACGAATTGCGCTTTCTCGCGTAATCGTCCAAAACATCTATGGAAACAGTGCAGAACTGCCTGTTATGACATTGGATTCATCTCTGGAACAATTATTGCTTAAGTCTGTACAACAGTCCGCACAACAGAACCAGCAACAAGGGGCAATGGGCGGTGGGAATGAAGATGGGATGGTGATTGAGCCTGCGATGGCGGAGCGCTTACAAAGTTCCTTACTCAGCTCAGCACGAACTCAGGAAGCGGCAGGTAAGCCTGCTGTGTTGTTAGTGCCAGGACCGCTACGTTCAGTATTAAGTCGGTTTGTGCGCTTTACGATCAATGGTTTGAAGGTTCTTTCTTATCAAGAAATTCCTGACAACAAACAGATTACGGTTGTGGCAAGTATTGGCAATTGATCAAAACAGTCTTGATAGCGCACTGCTTCAGTGTCACCAAGGCAAGAGGATAAACAGATGAAAGTGAAACGATATCTAGCGCCAGACATGCGCCGTGCGATCGCTCAAATCCGAGAGGAGATGGGTGTGGATGCAGTCATCCTTTCGAATCGCTCTGTCGACGGCGGTGTTGAAGTGGTTGCCGCTGCGATGCCTGGAGATATTTCGTTTTCCTCGTCGGGAAGTCTTAGCCCGAAAGCGGCCAACCCCGCGAATAACGTGGCCTCCCAAGATAAAAAATCTCCATCGAGCCCAGTGCAGGCCCCTAAAGCCGGTGCTAAACCTGTTACAGCTAATAAGGATGCCAAGAGCGACTTGGACCTTGAACGCAAGCAGCGCACGGCCGAACACGATGCCAAAACGCCTTATTTGAAAGCGATCAAAGACCAGCAGATGCAACTTGATGCGGCGGTGACTGCCGAGCGACAAGCCAATGCACAACGACAAGCACTAGAGACAGCTCAGAAGGCCGCGCAACAAGCGCTGGATGATCAAGAACGTCATAAGGCAGAGTCTCGTGAAATGAATCGCATGCGCTCCGAGCTCAATGGGATTCGTCGATTATTAGAACAACGCCTTAGTGGTATGGCATGGGAGCAGTTCGCACGTCGAACGCCTGTACAAGCCAGTATCTGGGAGCGCCTCAATGCCATGGGAGTGCCAGCCCCTCTTAGCAAAACCTTATTGGATAATTTGAGAGAAGACATGAGTGCAGCGGAAGCATGGCGGTTCGCCATTGCCTCTTTGGCACGGCAAGTGCCCGTTGCAGGGACAGATATTGCCGCTAAAGGCGGGATATTTGCCCTTCTAGGACCAACTGGAGCCGGCAAGACAACGACAATCGGCAAGCTAGCGACACGCTACGTGTTAGAGCACGGTGCTGATTCCGTAGCCTTGGTTACGACAGACAGCTATCGAGTTGCTGCTCACGAACAGCTACGCACTTTTGGCCGGATTCTTGGCGTAAGCGTTCGCGTGGTCGATGAGACTCATAGTCTTCCGCAAATTTTAGCGTCATTGCGTCATAAGTCTTTAGTGCTTGTTGATACAGCAGGCTTGAATGCCAATGACCCTAGCTTACAGTTCCAATTACAAACGCTGCGTAATTGCCCTGAAGTCCAAAACCTCTTAGTCATGGCTTGTACGAGTCAGGCCTCAGTGCTTGCCAATGCGTGCAAGACCTATGCACCTGCCGGTTTGCAAGGTTGCATCCTGAGTAAATTGGATGAGGCGGGCGTGATGGGCGAAGCACTTTCGCTGGTGATCGAACGCGCACTGCCAGTAGCCTATGAAACACACGGTCAAAACATTCCCGATGACATCAAGGTCGCACAAGCTCATAATTTGGTTAGTAAGGCTGTTGCCTTGTCTGTCCACAGTGAAGAAGAGAGTGAGCGATTAATGTACGAATTTGGCAGTGTATATAGTGATGAACTATCTCCATTCAATCAAGATGGCCCCCTACAAGGCGTCGCACAGGGAGTGGCTCGATGAAGCCAGTGCAAGTAGTCGCCGTAACAGGCGGTAAAGGCGGGGTAGGTAAAACCAACGTCTCTGTAAACCTTAGCCTTGCACTAGTCGAGGCTAGTAAGCGCGTGATCTTGATGGACGCTGATCTTGGTTTGGCGAATGTTGATATTCAACTAGGGATTAAAGCCGAGAAAACACTCGCGGAAGTGATGAGTGGTGAGTGTTCTTTGCGCGATGTACTGATTACCACGACTGGTGGCTTGAAAGTGATTCCTGCTGCCTCTGGAGTTCAATCCTTGACGCATTTAAGCCCTGCAGAGAATGCCGGTTTGATTCGTGCGTTTAGTGAACTGGACGATCAACTCGATGTGCTCGTAATCGATACGGCTGCAGGGATCTCTGAAAGCGTGGTGAGTTTTGTGCGTGCCTCGCAAGAGATAATTGTTGTGGTATGCGATGAGCCTTCTTCGATTACCGATGCCTATGCATTGGTCAAATTGCTCAATCGTGATTATGGTATTCAGCGTTTTAGAGTGCTGGCCAATATGACGAGAACACCAGAAGAAGGACGTAATCTGTTTAATAAATTTGTGCGTGTCGCTGAGCGTTTCTTGGATGTCACTTTGCAGTATGCAGGGGATATACCATGGGATGACGCGGTACGTAAATCTGCGCAACGACAAAAAGCCACGCTGGATGCATATCCTTCCAGTAAAGCCGCTATCGCTTATCGTAAATTGGCCCAGGAAGTGCTGGATTGGCCGATCAATCGACAAGCGAGTGGGCGACTAGAGTTTTTTGTAGAGCGCTTATTGATGAGTGAGACAACGGGCTAAGCACATGGTGACATCCACAAGTGGTGCGTTAATGTATAGCGAAGTGCAGACTGAAAGCATGAACGATATCGTGCTGCAGTATGCGCCGCTCGTGAAGCGTATTGCTCATCACTTACTGTTGCGTATGCCCTCGAGCGTACAGCTTGATGATCTCATTCAATCTGGCATGATCGGTTTACTTGAGGCGGCAAAAAAATACGACCTCACTAAGGGTGCAAGCTTTGAAACTTACGCGGGTATTCGTATTCGCGGTGCAATGCTCGATGAAATTCGCAAAGGGGATTGGGCACCAAGATCGGTACACAGAAAGTCGCGAAACGTAGCCGCTGCGATCAAAGTGATTGAGATGCGCACGGGAACTGATGCCAAAGATGTCGATGTGGCTGAAGAGCTCGGTTTGTCACTGGATGAGTATCACAGTATTTTGCAAGATGCCTCTGGTAGTCGCTTGTTCAGTTTTGATGAGGTATCAGACGGCGAAGACTCGGTTATTGATCGAGTCGCTAGTGATGCTCCGAACCCATTGGATGGGATACAAGACGACGCGTTCAAAGAGAATCTCGCTGAGGCGATTTCCACTTTACCAGAGCGAGAGCAGTTGGTGCTTTCACTGTATTACGACGAAGAACTAAATTTGAAAGAAATAGGGCAGGTTATCGGGGTGAGCGAATCCCGAGTCAGCCAAATACACTCGCAAGCCGCTCTGCGACTTCGCGCACGACTTACCCAGTGGAATTGAGGGAATTATCAATGTCACCTTTATTGATTATCGGCGTCACTTTGGCACTTATGTTGAGCGCTAGTATGTTGTTTCTAAGTATTCATATCATGCGTAAAGTCGCACATTTACAGACGCGATTGGATACCGATATGCGTGCTTTAAGGGGTGAAATCACAGCGATTGGCCGCGGAGCCGTGGGCCTTGGCAAGCGTATGAAGCTTGTGCAAGAAGGGCTAAAGGATACTCAGCGTCGTCAAGAAGATCTTGAATTCAAAGATGTGGGTGATGTGGCCATTACTCATGCTAGTAAATTAGTGCAAATGGGCGCTGCTGCGGAAGAATTGGTCGCCACCTGCGGGCTTTCTAAAGCAGAAGCGACTTTGCTCAGTCTTATGCATTCTCGTGCGAAAACCACGGACCGCAACGCCGCTTAAGCGTACTTTCTACGCTTCTATCTCTGCAGGCGTTCTCGCCTGCCCTAAACCCACCTGGGTTTAAAGCATTCCATCGAATACTCAGTTATACTCCTGCCTGCTTTTAGCCTGTCGTCCACTTGTTACAGCCGCTATGCGGCGACCGTCAAACACTTATGTCTGCTAGCATTCACACCAGCTCCGAACCCCAATCGCAGGCCCAGCCCGCTCCTTTGTTGCGCGCAGAGAATCTCTTCTGCGAACGTGATGATCGCGTGCTATTTACAGGTTTGAGTTTCCAACTGCTGGCTGGCGAGTTAATGCAAGTGCAGGGTAGTAATGGGAGTGGGAAAACCACCTTATTGCGCATATTGTGCGGTCTGAATGGCGACTACGAAGGGGAACTGTTCTGGGATGGGACCCCGATTGACGAAGATAGAGAGCGCTTTTTAGCCTCCTTGCTTTATCTAGGCCATCGCGTCGGCGTTAATAAAATCCTGACGGCACGAGAGAACTTGCGTTGGAGTTGTGCGTTGCATGCGCCGGTTACTGACACGGATATCGATGAGGCTATGTTCAGCGTTGGTCTGGCAGGCTATGCCGACATCAGCTGTCGCAATATGTCGGCGGGCCAGCAACAACGAGTGTCCCTGGCCAGATTGTTACTGAGCCCGGCACGATTATGGGTACTGGATGAACCCTTTACGACTCTCGATGTTCGAGGTGTCAAAGTGCTCGAAAACCTATTAGCGCAGCATGTGGCCAGAGGCGGAGCAGTCTTGGTCACCACTCATCATACGCTTGAAGTGCCCTGTGTATTGCGCCGCCTTAACTTGGATCGAACATAGCGATGGGAGCAAAGCCGCAAACAATGAATGCTTCAGACAAGACTTCCCACGCATCGGTTTTTAAAAAACCTATCGGCAGTGCCACAGGCTGCGTTGAACAGGTCAGCACCTTTGCGGCCTTCCGCGCGACGCTTCGTCGTGATTTGCTGATTGCATTGACTCGGCGTAATGACCTCCTGAATCCATTGATGTTCTTCTTGATAGTAGTGTCCTTATTTCCACTAGGCGTTTCCTCCGACCCGCAGGAGCTCACTCGTATTGCGGCAGGTGCCGTGTGGGTGTCGGCTCTTCTGGCCTCAATGCTGTCATTAGACAATCTATTTCGAGCAGATTACGAAGATGGCTCTTTGGAACAGCTGCTACTGTCGCCGCAACCTCTTTATTTCATGGTGTTGGCGAAGAATATTAGTCATTGGCTGATTAGTGGCCTGCCGGTAGTACTGTTATCGCCTTTGCTGGCCTATATGTTGTATTTGCCTGCCGATGCCTACTGGACATTGGTGTTGAGCCTACTATTGGGCACACCAGTGCTGAGCCTTTTTGGCGCCATTGGCGTGGCATTGACCGTAGGGCTGGGCAGTCGTGGCCTTATATTGGCCGTAATCGTTTTACCCCTTACAGTGCCGGTGCTTATAATTGGTGCGAAAGCTGTTACTGATGCTAGCTTAGGTTTGCCAATAGGGATGCATTTTGCACTGCTGGGAGCGTTGTTAGCGCTGTCATTGAGCTTGGCGCCATTGGCCTCCGCGGCAGCGCTGAAGATAAGCGTCAATTGAAGGATTTAACCTGCTTGTGAGTTACAATAAGTAACACGAAGCAGTGATTTTAGCGTGTTATATTCGGGCGCGCTGACCGTATAAGTGCCGAGCGACGACGTATCGCCTGCACATAAGAGAGAGTAAACATGTGGCAATGGTTTTTTAAACTGGGCTCGCCCAAGTGGTTCTATGAAATGTCAGGCAAGTGGTTGCCTTGGCTATTCGTATTAATGACCGCACTCATGACTGTGGGCATCGTTTGGGCCTTATTATACGTGCCACAAGATTACCAGCAGGGCGACACCATTCGCATCATGTATGTCCATGTCCCTGTGGCGAGTATCTCCTTGGCCTGCTTCCCGCTAATGGCGGTTGCCGGTGTGATTACCCTTGTTTGGAAGATGAAGCTTGCCGATATGGTGGCTAAGTGTGCCGCTCCTATTGGCGCCTGGTTCACGGCAGTCGCGTTGGCCACTGGCGCTATCTGGGGACAGCCTATTTGGGGGACCTGGTGGGCATGGGATGCGCGTCTTACCTCGATGCTGATTCAATTTTTCTTACTTATTGGCGTCATTGCCCTACGTTCAGCAATTGAGAGCAAAGATGCCGCGGCTAAAGCCTGCGCCTTACTCTCGATTGTAGGGGCGATCAATGTGCCAATCATCAAGTATTCTGTTGAGTGGTGGAACACCCTCCATCAACCTGCCAGTAGCTTTTCTATGGCAGAGGATAGCCCTATGGGGCCCGAGATCTGGGTGCCGTTACTTATTATGATCGCGGCGGTGTACTGCTTCTTTGTCATTAGTTTGATTCTAAGCACCCGTAACGAAATATTAGAGCGCGAACGCCGTTCACAGTGGGTTGTAGACATTGTCGAGAACGAGCGAATCTAAAAGGGGGAAGGATGTTCGACAGTATTGCGTTCGAAAGTGTAGGAGAATTTCTCCAAATGGGAAAATATTCCTTCCATGTCTGGTCTGTATACGGACTATTCGCTGTATTTGTGTTCGTAAACTTATTTAAGCCTCTTATGCAGCGCCGCCAATTTATCCGTGAACAGCGTCAGAAAGCGTTGCGTGATAAGCAAATTGCCCAGCAGAGTCTAGAGCAGGAGCGCGTCGACGCGCTAGGAGAGGGGAATGAAGCCACATCGTCGTAAAAAGTTAACCATTATCGCCTTTATCGCCACAGGCTTAACGGTAGCCATTGGCTTGTCGTTGTATGCCCTAAGTAACACCATTGATCTGTTTTTTACTCCTACCCAAGTTGCGGCGGGCGAAGTGATAAACGGACAACGTATTCGCATTGGCGGCATGGTGAAAGAAGGCTCTGTTGTTAAAAGCCAAGAATCATTGCATGTGGACTTCATAGCCACGGATTATAGTCATGACCTACAAGTGCGTTATGACGGAATTTTGCCAGACCTGTTTCGTGAAGGGCAGGGCGTTGTGGCGGAAGGTATGGTAGAAAATGGCGTGTTCATGGCGAGCCGAGTGCTGGCCAAACACGATGAAAATTATATGTCAGTAGAGGTGAAAGCGGCGTTGGATTCAGCGGAACGCGATCGCGCTATGCCAGTGATGGCAACAGAAGGAGGCGCTAATGGTTCCTGAACTCGGTCATTTTTCACTAATTCTCGCATTCTGCTTGTGTGCGATTCTTGGCACGGTTCCATTAATTGGGGCTAGCACGGGGAATCGATTATGGATTAGCTTGGCACGCCCACTAACGGCAGGCGTGTTTGTTTTCCTATCTGTGTGTATGTTGATTTTGGGCTATAGCTTTGTCACGGACGATTTCTCTGTGCAGTTTGTCGCTCAACACTCGAACACTTTATTACCCCTTCGATACAAAATTACAGCGGTCTGGGGCGGGCATGAAGGTTCCTTCTTGTTCTGGACATGGATGCTCGCGGGATGGATGTTGGCCGTCAGTATTTTCAGTAAAGCGATGCCTGATGATTTTGTCGCACGGGTTCTAGGCGTGATGGGCCTTATCGGCGCTGGTTACACCATGTTTATGCTCGCGACTTCGAACCCGTTCGATCGCGTATTGCCGATATCTCCTGTTGATGGCGCTGATTTGAACTCAGCTCTTCAAGATTTCGGATTTATTATTCACCCACCCTCGTTGTATATGGGCTACGTAGGCTTTTCGGTAGTATTCGCTTTCGCGATTGCGGCCTTGATGAGTGGACGTTTGGACTCTGCGTGGGCGCGTTGGTCGCGACCATGGGCAAATGCCGCATGGGCAATTTTGACGATCGGTATTGCCCTAGGCTCCTGGTGGGCCTATTACGAGCTTGGCTGGGGCGGTTGGTGGGCTTGGGATCCAGTTGAGAATCCACCGATGATCAATTGGTTGATCGGTACGGCCTTGATTCACTCTTTGGCTGTCACAGAAAAGCGTGGCGTCTTTAAGAGCTGGACAGTGTTATTGGCGATTATGGCTTTTGCAGCTAGTTTGCTAGGCACGTTTATTACCCGGTCAGGGCTTTTAACCTCGGTTCATGCCTTTGCCAGTGATCCTACGCGTGGGGTCTATATTCTTGGCTTCCTCGGTGTCGTCATTGGGGGCTCGTTATTATTGTTCGCCATACGTGCGCCTTTGATGAAGAGTGAATTCAGCTTTGGTGCAATATCACGAGAAGTGTTTCTATTGGCCAATAACATCATCTTGGTAGTGGCAAGCGCGGCGATATTGCTTGGTACCTTGTATCCAATGGTTTACCAAGCTGTTTCGGGTGGTGAACTGCTGTCTGTAGGCCCACCGTACTTCAATATTATCTTCGTACCGTTAATGTCGGTTCTGGTGGTATTGCTTGGTATGGGCTCTATCAGTCGCTGGAAGAAAACCTCTTTCGCTTACTTGAAGAAGCAATTGATGTGGGTCGCTGTCGCGGCCATCGCGCTAGGGGTAGTCTTACCCCTAACACTGACGCTAGAGTTTAAGTTTGGTGCGACTATCGCTACCTCATTAGGCTTGTGGGTTCTGTTCGGCATCGTTCAAGATATTCGTGTCAAGATTGCGAACAAGGCATCCAAGCTTGCTGGTCTTAAATCTTTGCCAGTGAGCTATATGGGTATGCAGATTGCTCACTTTGGTTTCGCTGTTATTTTAGCGGGAGCCGGACTCACTAGTATCTATAGCGTAGAGAAAAGTGTGTTGTTAAGCCCAGGGCAGACAGTCGCACTAGGCAACTATGAGTTCTTGTTCGAAGGAACTGAACATCTTTCAGGGCCGAACTTTGAGGCGGAGCGTGCGACCTTCCAGGTCCTTAGTGGGGGAGAGTTCGTTCGTGAATTGCATCCAGAAAAACGTATTTATACCGCAAGCATGACGCCTTCTACAGAGATGGCGATTGACGCAGGGTTTACAAGAGACTTGTTTATCACTTTGGGTGAAGAGCGCGATTCAGGTGCCTGGTCAATGTCTTTGTACATCAAACCCTTTGTCCGTTGGGTGTGGTTAGGCGCAATCCTAATGGCGCTAGGCGCAATTGTTGCCGTCACCGATAAACGTTATCGCAACCTAAAAGTGAAAGCGTTAACGGCCAATGCCGCTGAAGCCAAATCAAAGGATAAACCTTTGCAACCGGTTTCAACGTAAATACGAACTAGAGGCTTGTATGTCGAGATTAAAATTATATATTCCAGTAATAGGGTTTCTCGTATTAGCGGTAATGTTGTGGCGCGGTCTTTACTTAGACCCTCGCACACTGCCATCAGTGCTGATCGATAAACCTTTGCCTGAGTTTGCTCTGGAAACTGTTGAATTAGGCGATCAAATAGTCGGAAAGGCTGACCTTCCTGATGAACCGTTCGTGCTGAATATATGGGGAAGTTATTGTCTGCCGTGCCTGCAGGAAAATCCTATTTTGATGGCAGCGGCAAAAGACAACATAGTCCCTATCGTTGGGGTGAACTACAAAGATGAGCGCCATTTGGCACAATTATGGTTGGAAGATAATGGCAGTCCCTTTGAGTTCAGTATTCTGGATGAAAGTGGCCGGCTTGGAATCGACCTCGGTGTTTATGGAGCGCCTGAAACCTTCGTCGTAGATGCTAATGGAGTCATTCGTTACAAGCATATTGGCGTGATCGATTACGAGACATGGGAAGACGAGATCATGCCAGCGATTCAGGCAGTTAAGGCGGAAAGCAACCAGTGATAACGCATCGTTTTTCTTCACCTCGCCTATTGGCGTTTGCTTTGCTCTCTATGATGCTATTAGTTGATTTGGGGTTCTCAAATAGTGCCGTCGCGGCGGTGGATACATTTGAGTTTGCAACCCCCGAGCAACAAGAGCGCTTTCGTACAATGTCCGATGAGTTTCGTTGCCCTATGTGTCAAAACACTAGCCTTACAGGGTCCAACGGAGGAGTCGCTGAAGATCTGCGCCGTGAAATTTATCTCATGATCATGGATGGCAAAACAGACTCGGAAATAGAACAGTTTATGTTTGAGCGTTATGGCGACTTTGTATTTTATCGTCCACGGTTAACGTTTGAGACTATTCTGCTTTGGTTTGGTCCTCTATTGTTTTTCATAATGGGCGCTTGGATTGTGTTGGGAATTGTCCGCCGAGCCAAGGTAAGTTCAAACGAGAAAGTTGTTCTCGACGACGCGGAACAACAACGTTTACGCGATCTATTAGAAACGGTTAAGGATCGCGATTAAGCCTTAGCCATTAACGTGTTTTGTATACCAACATTATTCCAGCCGTAACAGTTTCGAACTGAGCGGTGGGTGCAGGGGGTCATTTGTTCTGGTTTTATGCTGCAGCGCTGCTG
Source organism: Gammaproteobacteria bacterium (assembly GCA_051252515.1). GTDB lineage: Bacteria > Pseudomonadota > Gammaproteobacteria > Pseudomonadales > Pseudohongiellaceae > UBA5078. The sequence goes on along the minus strand of JBPOFS010000003.1, from coordinate 255,095 downwards.
CTAATCGCCACATTGTTTGTCATTGTTCCTTTATGGAAATTCCATCGTGGTAGCGAGTCCTCTCGTGCCCAACGCGAACGTACCAATTTGTTTATTTTTAAAGACCGTATGTCTGAGCTAGAGGCTGAACTTGCCGCTGGGAGCTTAGAGCAAGCGGACTTCAATGAACTTAAAGGGGAGCTCGAGCGTAGTCTATTGACGGATGTTCAAAACACTGTTGAAAAAGATGATGGCGAGTCAGCTAAAAGCGCCCGTTGGCTTTCGACTTCAAAACTTGTGCCTTTGGTGTTAATACTCGCTTCGATTCCTACGAGTTATGTGATCTATAAAGCCTGGGGTTACCAAGACGAGTTGGCGCTTGCATCGCTCTACGATAGAACCCGCGCAAGTGTGAATAATCCGGAAGAAGCGCGAGACCTTGTTTTCAGTCTTGGTGCAATTATTGAAACGGATCGTGAGAATGGTTGGGCGTGGTATTTTCTTGCACAGAATCTCGTCAATCTATCGCAATTCCCACAGGCATCTATGGCCTTAGAACGCGCCAGTACCTATATCGAAGAGCCGGCTGACCGTGTTGTGATGCTGAGTCAGTATGCGTTCCTCGAATACATGCTTGCAGAACAAGAGCTAACCGCAAAAGTACAAAGTATTGTCGACGAGACTCAACGCCTTGATCCAAACCAACTGCTTATTTTGCAGATACTGGGAATGGATGCTGAGCAGCGTGCGGATTACCAATCGGCGTTAACCTATTGGCGTCGAATGTTGCAACTGACTCCTCCTGGAGAGGAAGCGCAGCTGTTGCAAGGGATGATCGCCAATGCACAGCAGCAGATTTCCGCGTCGGATCGACAAGACTCAGTAGCGGGTGATGGCCCTAAGATCGATGTAGAGGTGAGCTTAGCCCCTGGTGTCGATCTGCCGCCTAATACACGAGTCTTCGTCTCAGCCCTAGAGCTTAACGGTCGCGGTCAGCCACTAGCGGCAGAGTTGCTAACCGTTGCTGATTTGCCAGCGACCATTACTCTGGATAACAGCGATGCTGTCGGGCCTTTTAATATTTCTTCAGCGGAAATGATCTATGTTGTGGCGACAGCATCATTGAGCGGAACCGCTAATGTACAAACGGGTGATTATCAATCACGCACAGAAGGATTTGCGCATTCAAATCAACACGCTATTATTCGAGTAGAGATTGCAGACCAAGTACAGTAGGTAGATGCTGGTGTGCAGCTTAACGCACTGATACCGCGGGGGATTCGGAATATCTCCTACCAGATCAGAACAACACCACAACGGGGGCTGATATGTTTGGAATCATGATGGATAAGCAATTGAATATTGCGGATATCCTTGAGTACGCGGCGCAATACAACACGGATGCTGAAATTGTTACGCGACAGGTAGAAGGGGGTATTCACCGCTACAACTATCGTGATGCCTTAGATCGAACGAAACAATTGGCGAATGCCTTGAAGACCTTAGGGGTTGAACAAGGCGATCGTATAGGCACTTTGGCCTGGAACACTTACCGCCACTTTGAAATCTATTATGCCGTTTCTGGTACGGGGGCTATTACTCATACCATTAACCCGCGCCTGTTTGCAGAGCAAATTGTCTATATTGTTAACCATGCAGACGATCAAGTTATCTTTGTTGATCTGACGTTCATTCCCTTGCTTGAAGCGATCAAAGACGAAATCAAAGGCGTGAAAGCATTTGTCGTGATGACCGATGCGGACCACATGCCTGAGTCTGCGCTCCCAAACCTTGTTTGTTATGAAGACCTAATAGCGAAGGAGTCCTCTGAGTATTCCTGGCCAGAGTTCGATGAAAAAACGGCTGCTGCGCTTTGCTATACCTCTGGCACCACAGGCCATCCTAAAGGGGTGATGTACTCGCACCGTTCCACTGTGCTGCATGCGCTTTCTTCTTGCCGTTCCTCAGCGTTGGATCTGGGGCCAATGTCCCGAGTACTTCCAGTAGTCCCTATGTTCCACGTTTGCGCTTGGGGTATTCCTTATGCTGCTCCAATTGCGGGGGCGAGCATCGTGTTCCCCGGTGCCGGTATGGACGGCGCTTCGCTTTATGAGTTAATTGATACTGAACAAGCATCTTCTTTGCTGGGCGTGCCAACGGTGTGGTTAGGGCTGCTCAATTACATAGATTCCATAAAAGGAAATCTTGATAGCGTAGAGAACGTTGTGATTGGTGGCTCGGCGGCTCCGCGTTCAATGATGGAAAAGTTCAGCGAAAAATACGGTGTTTTTCCCATTCACGCTTGGGGTATGACGGAAATGAGCCCAATGGGCAGTTTGTGTGCAATGACCCCTTATCTAGGCAAGGCCGATAAAGAAGAGCGAATAAAAATCCAGTCTAAACAAGGGCGTGCAGTTTTTGGGGTTGAAATGCGCATTGTTGATGACAATGATCAAGTACTACCCAATGACGGCACTACCTTCGGTAAATTGATGGTTCGCGGGTCTTGGGTCGCCAGTGGTTATTACAAAAACGATGATCGCAGCGCGTTTAGAGACGGCTGGTTCGATACCGGTGATGTGTCCACGATTGATTCCTTGGGCTATATGCAGATCGTCGATCGCAGTAAGGATGTAATAAAATCCGGAGGCGAATGGATCAGCTCCATAGAGCTAGAGAATTATGCGGTAGGGCACGAGGGCGTCGTAGAAGCCTGTGTAGTCGGCATTGCGCACCCTAAGTGGGATGAGCGTCCGTTGTTACTGATTATCCGTAAGGAAGGGTCTTCCTGTACTAAAGAAGATATAATTGATTACCTCACTGACAAAGTGGCGAAGTGGTGGATTCCGGACGATGTTGTGTTCGTAGAGACCCTTCCTCATACTGCGACAGGAAAGCTTCTGAAAACCGAAGTGCGCGCTAAATTTGTAGATCACTATTCAACGCAATAGTGTCGTAATGCTCCAGTAGGGGCGGGAATAAATATGAGCCTTGCAAGTACCACAGACACAATGCCTACAGAGCTGATCGACACGTTCGGTCGGCGTGTGGATTATATTCGTCTGTCGGTCACAGACCGTTGCGATTTCCGTTGTGTCTATTGTATGACGGAGGACATGACCTTCCTGCCACGCGACCAAGTGCTCTCACTCGAAGAAATCTATTTGGTGGCGCAAGCGTTCACTGAACTGGGCGTCAATAAGATTCGTCTGACTGGGGGAGAGCCTTTAGTCCGGAATAACGTGATGTCGCTAATCGAGCGGCTAGGCAAGCTCGATGGCTTGAAAGAGCTGTTGCTGACCACTAACGGGGCGCAATTGGATAAATTTGCGGCACCTTTGCGTGAAGCGGGTGTTAATCGTATTAATATTAGTGTCGATAGCCTTGATGCTGAGCGTTTTCTGCGTATTTCTCGAGTAGGGAAACTTGATAAAGTCCTTGCTGGGATTGATGCGGCACGCGCACAAGGCTTTGAGCGTATTCGTCTCAATGCCGTCATCATGAAAGGTTATAACGACGATGAAGTCTTGGCGCTGACTGATTATGCCTTAGCCAAAGAAGTGGATATTTCGTTTATTGAAGAAATGCCACTAGGCAATGCCTCAGATCACGATCGTGAAAGCACTGTTTGCAGTAACGATTGGGTGCGCGGTGTACTTGAGGAGCATTATGAGCTTATCGCAAGTGCCGAGACGACAGCCGGGCCGTCGCGTTATTATCAAGTAGCAGGCAAGCGCAGTCGCATTGGGTTTATATCCCCTGTAAGCCACAATTTTTGCGCTGATTGTAATCGAGTGCGTGTCACCGTCGAAGGACGCTTATTGCTGTGCTTAGGAAATGAACATTCGATTGATCTGCGAGCCATCCTGCGAGAACAGAAAGGTGACCTAGTGGCACTAAAGCGTGCCATTGTCGATTCAATGGTCTTGAAGCCAGAGCGTCACTTCTTCTATGACAAAGATCATGTACAGCCTGTTCGATTGATGAATATGACTGGCGGCTGATTTACAATCTCTACTGCGATACCTCTAACAGCGAAATTGTTATTTTGCTGTGCCTCCTATTGAATCATCATTAAAGAGAACGACATGTCGACTACAAGTGCTGCAACCCCTCCTGTACTTACGCCATTACGCATAGTTATTGTGACTGTATCCGATACCCGCACTGAGGCTACGGATAAATCAGGGCAGTATCTTTTAGAGCAAGTCCAAACTGCTGGCCATCATCTAGTTGAAAAACGCATTGTGAAGGATGATACCTACAAGCTACGGGCGGTAGTGGCCACATATATGGCCGATGATTCGGTGCAGGCGGTATTGCTGACTGGCGGGACGGGGTTTACGTTTAGAGATAACACAGTGAAAGCGGTAACACCTTTGCTTGATATGCATATTGAAGGCTTTGGAGAACTGTTCCGTGCACTCTCACATGCTGAGATCGGTTGTTCAACGATTCAGTCGCGAGCATTCGCAGGGTTAAGTAATGGCACTATTGTGTTTTGCATGCCTGGCTCACCGGGTGCTTGTAAGACGGCTTGGGAAGGGATAGTGGCGCAGCAACTGGATAGTCGTCATAAGCCATGTAATTTTGTGGATAAATTAAAGAAGGTTTAAAGAAAAAACCCGGCGTAAAAGGCAGAGATTACTCAAGCTTTTGCGTCGGGTTTAATTTTTATGGGATTGCTGTTCTGTATTAACATAAGCGCGTTTCCCTGATCGAATTGGATATAAGCCCAATGGGCCGATCAGCAATTACGCTGTGGCTAGCATTGTTAGAACAGGTACCGCTACTGATGCAGCCACTACAGCTACAGAAATTAGTACAGCACGTGCATTGATGATTACTTCGCTCATTTGGATCTCCTTGTGATTAATGTGTGTGTTACCTTGTTGTATCTAAGCAACGGGGCGTATGGTAACACATTTGGGGGTATAGGTAACAATATCTTTCTGATGTGATTTAACGTAACAAGTGTGCAGTTCGTCTCACTTTGGGCGTATCGCGACGGGTAAAAGAGAGTTTTATGACTACAGAGCAAGAAAACGACTCCTTAAGTAATGCCTTAGCAGGCCAAGTCGTAGCAGTGCCGGAAAGTCGTCAGCTAGATATTCTCGAGCAATTGCTAGTAAAGCGTGGCGCGGTGGTGCGTCGCGTCCCTTTGGTGTCAATCCTAGATGCGCCAGATCCAGTGCCCGTGCTGGCTTGGATGCGCGCATTTATTGCAAATCCACCTGACTATCTCGTTGTGCTAACCGGTGAGGGCCTAAGGCGCTTGCAGGCATTGGCCCAGCGTAACGATATTGAAGCGCCATTTATTGCTGCGTTGGCCAGCGTAATCACTGTGTGCCGCGGACCAAAGCCTGGTCGTACGTTGAAAGAGTTTGGTTTGAAACCAGGCTTATTAGGCAAAACGCCCACCACGCCGGGGATTATTGAGACTTTGGATGAGCTGTCTCTGGAGGCTAAGCGGGTGGCGGTACAACTTTATGGTGAAGAGCCGAACCGACTGTTAATTGATTATCTGCAGGAGCGAGGGGCGCATGTACTTGCTGTGGCGCCTTATATCTATGCGCCTAATAGCGATGAAGGCAAAGTGTTGGCGCTCATTAATGATCTGGTAGCGGGGCGCATCACAATGATGTGCTTTACTAGTCAGCCGCAATATAAGCGCTTAGTCGATGTGGCTAAGCGTCACCAGTGCGAAACGCTGTTGCGCGAAGGATTGCAGAAAGTGAGTATTGCCGCCGTCGGCCCAATCGTGGCCGAACAGTTGCAGCAAGCGGGTGTGAGTGTCTCGGTGATGCCAGAATCCTCGTTTTTTATGAAGCCAATGGTGACGGAACTCGTCAAGTTGGCGCGCGCAAACAATTGAAACAAAATAGGGAAACGCCTTAATGCGAATAATGACTCTAAATTGCAACGGTATACGAGCTGCTGCTAGGAAAGGTTTTTTCGACTGGTTGAAAACCAGTGATGTCGATGTGGTCTGTTTGCAGGAGACTAAGGCGCAAATCGATCAGTTGAGCGATGAAATGTTCTCGCCTGCTGGGTTTCATTGCTATTATTTTGATGCCGTTAAAAAAGGTTACTCAGGCACTGCATTGTACGCGCGTGTAAAACCTGATCGCGTACACACGGGGTTAGGGTTTGATATTGCCGATGAAGAAGGGCGATATATTCAGGCAGATTTCGGCAAGTTAAGCGTGGCATCCTTGTACCTGCCTTCAGGCTCCAGTAGTGATGAGCGGCAAGCGCGCAAGGTCATTTTTATGGGTCATTTTATGGACCATATGAAGCGTTTGAGTGAAGATGATCGCGATTATATTGTTTGTGGTGATTGGAATATTTGCCATAAAGAAATCGATTTGAAAAACTGGAAACCTAATCAAAAAAATTCTGGATTCTTGCCGGAAGAGCGAGCGTGGTTGGATACGCTTTATGATGACCTAGGGTTTGTTGATGGATTTAGGCTCGTGAACAAAGAGGCCGAACAGTACAGTTGGTGGTCGTCCAGAGGCCAAGCGCGTGCGAACAATGTCGGGTGGCGTTTGGATTATCATGTGGTGTCACCTGCTTTGGCAGATAAAGTGGTATCGGCTGAAATTTACACAGGGCAAATGTTCTCAGATCATGCGCCCGTCACTATCGAATATAGGTTGAGTATATGAAGATCTGGCAAACTATCCCCGCTATACGTCATTTGTGTGTTGTGTTGGTACTGGGCTTATTGTCGCAAGGGGCGTTCGCACAAGGTCTAAAGGCCACCATTGTGACTGATAAAGGCACAATCGAAGTGGAGCTGAACGAACGCGCGGCGCCCACTTCAGTCGCTAATTTCGTTAACTTGGCGCAAAGGGGTTATTACGATGGTTTAAATTTTCATCGGGTGGAACGCAATTTCGTCATTCAAGGTGGAGATCCGAAGGGTAATGGTACCGGCGGTCCAGGGTATCAATTTACAGGTGAGATGATTCTGAAACACACTCGCCCTGGGACACTATCGATGGCTAATAGCGGGATAGGCACCGATGGGAGTCAGTTCTTTTTGACCTTGGTGCCCACGCCACACCTAGATGGCAAACATTCAGTTTTCGGACGTATTAGCAGCGGTCTGGATACAATTTACAAAATTAATCGCGGTGATGTTATTCGCAGTATCAGCATTAGTGGTGATACGAGCGCGCTCAAGGCGCGCAAGCAGGCAGATCTTGAAAAATGGAACGCTGTATTGGATACCAATTTTCCAGATTTGCGCCCAGCGCAGCCTTGAGCGTTATTGTTATGGTAGGACTTGTTTGAAGGGCTTTACGATAACGTTGGCATAGACGCCAGCGGCTACGTACGGGTCTTCTTTAGCCCACTGTTGTGCGTCGCTAAGGGAGTCAAATTCGGCAATAATAGTGCTGCCACTAAACCCTGCTGCGCCTGGATCTACTGCATCGATGCTAGGGTGTGGGCCAGCAATAATGATGCGTCCTTCGGCGTGTAGGGCTTGAAGTCGCTCTAAGTGAGCTGGCCGGGCTTGTTGGCGTAACGGCAGGCTATTAGGGACATCTTCAGAGATAATAGCGTAGAGCATTGGGATTATCCTTTTCCATTGGGTTGAAATTGAAGCCCATAATGGTAATCGATTTGTCTGCGTCAGTCTGTTATTGTTCGAACCGCATTTTCTCCCAAGACACTATTGGAATTTGACTGGCATGGCGCAAACCCTCGAAATACATCCGCAAAACCCAGAGCCACGACTCATTAAGCAGGCCGCGCAAATCCTATTGAATGGCGGGGTGATTATCTATCCTACCGATTCAACTTATGCACTGGGTTGTCACATGGGGGACAAGTCCGCGCTAGAGCGTATTCGTAGAATTCGACAGTTGGGTGATAAGCATAATTTCACCTTGGTATGCTCTGATCTCTCGGCAATCGCGACCTATGCGAAAGTGCCCAATAGTGCTTATCGGTTGCTAAAAGCGTTCACTCCGGGGGCTTATACTTTTATTTTGTCCGCCACAGCCGAAGTGCCACGGCGTTTGATGCATCCAAAGCGCAAGACTATTGGTTTGCGCGTGCCCGATAGCGCAGTGGCGCAAGCGTTAATCGCCGAGCTCGGTGAGCCCATTATGAGCACGAGTCTTATTATGCCCGGAGATGAGTTCCCGCTTACGCAAATCTACGATATCGAAGATAAGCTCGGTGGCTTGGTAGATCTCATCATCGAAAGCGGTTCCTGTGGTTCTGAGCCGACAACAGTGGTGGACCTATCCACTGGTGCTGCCGAAGTGGTCCGTGTAGGCAAAGGCGACCCCGCGCCGTTTCTCTAATCCTTCTGCAATCAACACCCTAGTGCCTGATTCTGCGATGAATTTGGCATGCTCAGGCGTGCAAAAAAGTCGTATTCGATTAGGCCATCTGCGATAATGCTGCACTTGAAAATCTAACGCCTATGAGAGGGAATAAGTTTGTCTAGCACGGATTCGAGTCAACGCGTGTTATCGGGGATGCGCCCTACGGGAAAGCTGCACCTTGGCCACTTACACGGGGTCCTAAAAAATTGGGTCAACTTACAATCTGAGTTCGAATGCTATTTCTTCGTCGCTGACTGGCATGCACTGACAACCCACTACGATGACCCGAGTATCCTCGAGAAAAGCGTCTTCGACATGGTGATCGATTGGTTGGCTGTAGGGGTGGATCCAAAGAAAGCCTCGCTATTTATCCAATCGCAAGTGCCAGAGCATGCAGAGCTGCACCTATTGCTGTCGATGATCACCCCGTTGGGATGGCTTGAGCGAGTACCAAGCTTTAAAGACCAGCAAGACAAGCTAAAAGACAAAGATCTCCAAACCTATGGTTTCCTTGGTTACCCATTGCTGCAAAGCGCCGATATCCTAATCTACAAAGCGGGCCGCGTGCCTGTGGGGGCTGATCAGGTCGCCCATGTAGAGATCACAAGGGAAGTGGCACGCCGATTCAACCACATGTTTGGCAAAGGGCCCGATTTCGAAACCTTAGCTCAAGCGGCTATTCGTAAGATGAGCAAGCAGGCAGCGAAACAGTACAAGGCGCTCTGTAAGGCCTATCAAGAGCAGGGTAGCCAAGAAGCGATGGCGACAGGCCGAGAATTGCTTGCCGCACAGCAGAACCTTTCGGCCGGTGATAGGGAGCGTCTACAAGGCTTTTTAGAGGGCAGTGGTAAGATCATTCTTGCTGAACCGCAAGCCTTGTTAACACCCGCTTCTAAGATGCCCGGCTTGGATGGACAGAAAATGTCTAAGTCTTACAACAACACGATTTCATTGCGTGAACCGATAGATCAGGTGAGCACGAAAATCTCAAAAATGCCCACGGACCCAGCGCGAGTGCGCCGCACAGACCCAGGTGATCCTAAGAATTGCCCAGTGTGGCAGCTCCATGAAGTGTATTCTGATGCAACGACTCAGCAATGGGTTGAGCAAGGGTGTCGAAGTGCGGGTATCGGCTGTTTAGAGTGTAAACGTCCAGTGATCGATGCCGTAGTCGCTGAGTTAGAGCCTATACAAGTACGTGCTAGTGAGTATGAGAAGAACCCAGACGCGGTCAGAGAAATACTGGCAGCAGGAACGGCGGCCGCTCGTGAAACCGCCGCACAAACAATGGATGATGTTCGTCAGGCCATGGGGCTGAAATACAGGTAACGCAAAAGCGATGCAAGACGACAAACCAACACAAAGCGAACAGCCCGAGCCCTCAGAGCCGGCGCTCGACACTATTAATGTGGAGACTGTGCGACGCATGACGGCAGGTATGCAGCGTGTCAAAGCGGAAGAAGGGCAATCCGAAGAGGGGGACGTTGGGCAGCAGGAAATGCCTTTCGCGTTCATCGACGGCAAGGCTTACACCGAATTGCCGCGAGATCTTTATATTCCGCCAGACGCTTTGGAAGTGTTTCTTGAGGCCTTTGAGGGACCGTTAGATTTATTGCTGTATTTAATTAAGCGGCAAAATATCGATATTCTTAATATCAACGTGGCCGACATTACTGATCAATATATGGCTTATGTGGACCTCATGGAGGCGAGCCAATTTGAGTTGGCGGCCGAATATCTAGTGATGGCGGCGATGCTAGCCGAGATCAAATCACGTATGTTATTGCCTCGTAGTAGTCTTGATGAAGAGGACGAAGAGGATCCGCGTGCGCAGCTCATTCGTCGCTTACAAGAGTACGAGCGTTATAAACAAGCCGCGGAAGACTTAGATGAGCTGCCTCGACTTGAGCGTGATATTTTTGTTGCCGAGGCAGAAACTCCGAAAATGGAGCGAACGGCACCGGAGCCGGATGTAGATCTCAAAGAGTTGCTGGTTTCTCTGGCGATGGTATTGCGCCGAGCGGATATGTTTGAGCGTCATCATGTGCAACGCGAAACCTTATCGACTCGTGAAAAAATGTCCGAAATCCTTGTACGACTTTCTAGTCAGCACTTTGTTCCTTTGGTCTCATTGCTGATGCGAGAAGAAGGGCGACTAGGAGTAGTCGTCACATTCCTAGCGGTTATGGAGTTGATTAAAGACTCCCTAGTTGAAATCGTCCAGAGTGAACCTTTTGGCCCAATCCATTTGAAGGCAAGAAGTGAATGAGTGAGAACGAAAACAAACTAAAGCAAATTATTGAAGGCTTGCTGCTTAGTGCAGGTAAACCACTTTCTCTTACGGCTATCTCTGAAGTGTTTCTCGAAGAGGAACGTCCTAGTGACGACGAGCTGCGGGCAGCGTTGGCGCAGATCGCAGAAGATTGCGAGGGTCGTGGGTTTGAGCTCAAAGAAGTGGCCTCCGGGTATCGCTTCCAAGTTCGCCAAGGGTTGAGTGAATGGATCTCCCGTTTATGGGATGAAAAACCACAACGTTATACACGTGCGCTATTGGAAACTTTGGCATTAGTGGCTTACCGCCAACCTATTACGCGCGGTGATATCGAAGAGATTCGGGGTGTGAGTGTTAGCTCTACGATTGTGCGTACCTTGCTTGATCGAGAGTGGATCCGCGTGGTGGGCCACCGTGATGTGCCAGGTCGCCCTGCAATGTTTGCCACTACAAGACAGTTTTTGGATTATTTCGATTTGAAGTCATTGCAAGACTTGCCTCCGTTGTCTGAGATCCGGGATTTGGACAAATTGAACCCAGAGCTTGCGCTAGAGGAAAATGATTTATCCGATATGCGCGTATTGGAGTTGCCTGGCGAAGGTGAGCAAGGCGACGAACACGAAGAGCGTGCTGAGGGCAGTGAAGCCTTGGACGAGGAAGAAATGATTGACGAAGATGAGGCGATGGCAATGGCCAAGCGTCCATTGGATCAGATTCTTGGGGTAGGCCAGTTTGCGCAAAAAGAGTTGGATGAAGGATTAGATCCTGAAGACGAGGATAGTGTTGAAGAACAAGATGGTAGCGAAGAAGCTCCTAAAGAAAACGAGTAAAACAGTGAGTTGCTAATCGGCAACTTTGATTTCATGTCGGGAGACAGCAGAGGCAGTTATGGACGAAAAATTACAGAAAGTATTGGCTAGAGCAGGGTTTGGTTCAAGGCGTGAGTTAGAAGGTTGGATTAAGGCTGGGCGCGTTCAGATTAATGGAGTAGTCGCCAATATTGGTGACAGGGTTAAGAGCGGAGATGCCTTGCTTGTCGATGGCAAGAAGGTCAATCCTAGTAGTGCTGCGGTGGATATGCAGCGAGTGCTTCTTTATAACAAGCCTGAAGACGAAGTTTGCACACGCAAAGATCCCGAAGGTCGTCGCACGGTGTTCGATAAGCTTCCTAAAATCACTCACGGTCGTTGGGTGGCAATAGGACGACTTGATATTAATACCAGCGGACTGCTGTTGTTCACGACAGATGGTGAATTGGCTAATCGTCTAATGCATCCATCGTCAAAAGTGGATCGTGAGTACGCAGTGCGTGTTATGGGTGACGTGTCTTTAGAGGTGATAGACGCTATGCACAAAGGTGTCGTGATTGACGACCATCTTTGTCGTTTTACCGATATTCAATATTTTGCCGGAGAAGGGGCGAACCGTTGGTATCACGTTGTGCTTATGGAAGGGCGTAACAGGGAAGTACGTAAACTCTGGGAGTCGCAAGGGATTCGCGTTAGTCGCCTTAAGCGTGTTCGCTATGGCCCAATTTTTATCCCGAGCAAAGTAAAACGAGGCGAGTTCTATGAACTGCCCCGCGAAGAAATGACCTTGCTTTATAATGCAGTTAATTTGCCGCTTAAACCGCGTCAGCGTAAGCAGACGGCTTCACGGCGTTAACTGTGTATTAGATTGCCACCGCGCTTCTTGGCATTAGCTAATGCCTTGCTAGCGCGGTCGATTAAACTTGCACTGGTATCAGTACCAGTCATTACCGCCACACCAACACTCAGCGTTAATTTCTGCACGGCTTTATCATCTTCCATTAACACAAGATTGTGAGCGCTTTCTGCAATGCGTTTAGCAATCACGTGAGAGCCTGCGCGATCAGTATTGCTTAATGTCGCCAAAAATAGCCCTGATTCACATCGATAGACTGTATCGGTTAATCGCGAGAGCTTAACAATTCGTTGGGCAAGATCAGTCAATCCTTTTTTGGATTGCTTCAGTAGCGAGCTGCTGGAATTTTTCCCTAGGCTATCCACTTCTATCATCAATATTGAGTAGGCTTGATTGTGGCGTTTGGCCAAATCAATCTCGCGCTCAAGATTGTCTTGTAAATAACACTTGTTCACGACCCCTGTGACAACATCTGCAAATGCAGCTTTGACCGCCTCTTTGTAAAGCAAGGCGTTGCGCAATGGGTGAATCAATGGTGATAGTAAAGTCTCTAGAACGCTAAGTTCTTTTTCGGTGAACTTGCGTCCACGTTTGAAAATAATCTCGCCTAGATTGTCTTCATTGGTAATTAGGCGATAACCGCAACTGTGAGTGGCTTGTTTGGCTACGCTTGATCTGACATTGGCATCTTCATTGATGTATTGAATCCCATCAAGGCGCACAACGGCACTGACCCTTTCCAAGAAAATAGTCAGTAATTCGTTAAGATCAATTGATGCTTGCAGTGCTTCAGTCAACTGCATTTTCAAGTCAAGCTTGTCGCCATTGAAAGCGTCGGTTTGCAGAATTTGTTTTGTCTTGTCTGCATTAGCCTCGGACTGCATTTTTGCATGTACGGAGACGACCATGATTTACCCCTTGATAGCGTCGCTATTGTTTAATTTGCTTCTTTAGAGCCCGATGACTTTGTTGCCGCCTTCGCTCTTGATCAAATACAGCGCTTTGTCTGCGCGTTTGAACATTGTTTCTGCGCTGTCTTTGGCGTTGAATGATGTCACGCCAATACTGACGCTAGTACTAATGATGTCTTCTTCAAAATGTAGTGCATTGCTTTCGAAAGCAGTTCGTAACCGTTCTGCAATGATCAATGCGCCATCAGCATTGGTGCGATTGAGGATCACCACGAGCTCATCTCCGCCATAACGGAAAGTGAGGTCGGTGCTGCGATTGATTTTGTTAAGCGTGTCGACCAAGTGCTTGAGGACTGCATCGCCCGCACTGTGTCCGTAGGTATCGTTCACGAACTTGAAACGGTCGATGTCGAGAACGAGAAGGGACAAGGGTTGTTTGAAACGGCTAGCCAGGTTTATTTCTCGATCCAGTGCGTTATCCATCGCTATACGATTGCCAGCGCCTGTCAAAGAATCTGTTAGTGATGCCATTAGGGCATCGCGATAAGTCAGTGCATTTCGGAGCGGACAAATAAGTGCGCTCAGCATGACTTCGATCGCTTGTAAATTTTTGTCTGAGAATCGAGTATTGCGGTAGAACACGATTTCACCGAGGTGATCGTTTGCCGTAATAAGGCGATAACCACAGCTGTGCGAGGCTTTGCGTCCTGTCACTGTTTGCAGTTTTTGGTTCTCATTGATGTATTGCAGCCCGTCGAGCTCAACGTTTGGTTTTAGCTCTGCTAGAAACGTATGCAATAACTGCTCGATATCGAGAGTGGTTTGAAGGCTCGCCGCCATGCGATAACGTCTTTCACTGTAATCTTCGCGCACAAAATCGCTGGGAGGCGGAGTCTGCGGTTTGCTTAGACTAAGTCTGGCACTATTGAAATCAATAGTATTCGATGTTTGTAGTGGCGTTGCCATTCGAATAGCGCTCCTTCGGTCCTTGTTTCTTGCCCATACGGCAAAGTTCTGCAGATCGCATCGAAATTAATGCCTGCTAAGCACCTTAAGCGAGGATCATGCCAACAGCGGGAGGAGTCTTGTTAACTGTATGTAAAACAATTGCTTGGCGTAATATTGAATGATGGGTTGTTGCGAGGATAAGCTTAAATATTGCCGCAGGCGTCAGAAAAAGCGGCAATATTTGTCCCATTGCTGGTCGTGAGAAAGTATGCGTGTCGGTTTTCTGACGCCTTGCGGCGCCAGGGTGGTTGTAAAGCTGACGCTCTATGCTTTTAGGGCTTCTCCTGTGATGCCTGTACTGTCACCCCCCATTAAATAAAGGTATAGCGGCATGCGCTCCTCAGGTGTGGTCAGGGAGTCAGGGTTTTCGGCGGGGTAGGCATCTTTGCGCATGTTGGTGCGAGTGGCACCTGGGTCTATGCTGTTGACGCGGATCTGGCTCGTTTGCTGTAGTTCGTCGGCAAGGACTTGCATCAAACCTTCGGTAGCGAACTTGCTGACCGCATAGGCACCCCAATAAGCCCGTCCTTTGCGTCCGACGCTTGATGAGGTGAACACGACGCTGGCACTCGGTGCCGCTTGTAAGGCCGGGATGAGCTCTTTTGTGAGCGCAAACGCGGCATTGACGTTGACCTGCATGACTTGCATCCATTCTTCGTAGGCGAAGAACTGAATGGGAGAGCGAGGCCCTAGTCGTGCAGCGCTGTGTAAAATTCCATCTAGTTTTCCGAATTGCTCTAAAACATTCTGGCCCAAGACTTTGAAGTCTTCTTCTTTTGCATGCTGCAGATCCATAGGGTGAATGATTGGCTCCGGATAATTCGCAGAGACGATTTGATCGTATATGGCTTCCAGTTTGCTAGTCGTACGGCCGAGCAATATGACGGTTGCGCCATGTTGCGCATAGGCGAGCGCGGCGGCCTTGCCAATGCCATCGCCGGCACCGGTTACAAGTATGGTTTTGCCTTTAAGTAAATCAATGGGGGCGCTATACGTATCCATAAAAATTTCCAAATAAACTCTTTAAATGACTAATTTATTGCCTAAACAGCTAGGCATTGCTGTATTTGTTCGACCCGATCAACGATGAGGTCGGCCCCCCACGAATCAACGTGAGGAGTGAGTGGTAGGTATCCGTAAGTAACCGCAATGGTATACATGCCAGCGGCGTTTCCTGCTTCGATATCGCGAGGATGGTCCCCTACGTATATGACGTTTTCGGGCGTGACGCCAAGCTGCGTGCAAGCCAATAGCAGAGGTTCAGGGTGCGGCTTTGTGTGTGTTACGTCATCTGGACACACTAAGCTTGCGCAACGTTCCAATAGTTTCATGCGTGCTAATAAAGGACGGCTGTATAAGGTAGGTTTATTCGTCACGACTCCCCATTTTATAGCGCCACTCTCCATTTTTTGCAGTAATGACTCCATGCCAGGGTATAGCGTTGCCTTGGTCTGCTCTATGCGTTGGCTATAAAGTTGCAACAGCGCATCAAGTTGACTCTGAAAGAGTGGGTCCGCAGGGGTAATCCCAAACGCAAGCTCTACCAAGGCCCGCGCGCCATTGGATACCGTCTGATGAATCGCGCTGTGAGGTACGGCTGCTATTCCGGCGGCACCGGTCAAGTCATCGAGAACGGCGCAGAAGTCTGCAGCGGTATCGAGTAGGGTGCCATCTAGGTCGAACAACATAGCTTTGACCGGCTGTGGAAAAGGCTTGCTCATGAGTTCTCGGGCACCGCGTCAGGTGCCACAAAGTGACCGATATAATTGACGTCCACATTAGACTCTAAGGAGTAACGTTTCGTGATCGGGTTGTAGGCGAGCCCGACTAATTCGCCAGCCGTTAAGCTCTGCAATCGAGCCCAAGAAAGTAACTCAGATGGTTTGATGAACTTGGCGTAATCATGAGTGCCTTTGGGTACCAAGTTCAGGACATACTCAGCCCCTAAGATGGCGAATAAATAGGACTTAGGGTTGCGGTTGATTGTTGAAAAAAATAAATGACCACCAGGCTTTACGAGTGCGGCGCATGCACGCACGATAGCCTCTGGGTCTGGAACGTGCTCTAACATCTCCAAGCAAGTCACCACGTCAAAGCTGCCAGGCTCGCGCGCGGCCATCGCTTCGGCTGAAATCTTCTCATAATGGATATCAAGCCCGCTTTCTAATTGGTGCAGTTTGGCTACTTTTAGTGACGCATCAGCAAGATCTATCGCGCTCACCACGGCCCCTTGTTGTGCCAAAGCTTCGCTGAGAATGCCTCCGCCGCAACCGATATCAAGCACACGCTTGCCAGCCAAATTGACTTTGCTGCTGATGAACCCCATGCGTAAAGGGTTGATTTCATGCAAGGGTTTGAATTCACTATTGGCATCCCACCAGCGCGAAGCTAAGGCTTCAAACTTGTGGATTTCGGCCGCATCGTGATTGCTGAATTCTTCGTTTGTTTTTGCACTGTTCATGCGCTTCCTTTTACCCTAATTGTCGGGCATCCGATTGTATTTTTTGTTGCCAGCTCTGCACGTTGGCTCGTAAGGCTTCGACATCTATTGTTGTTAATTGTCCTGAGTCGACGAGCAGTTTTCCCGCAACCCACACGTGGCTCACTTGGCTAGACTTAGTGCTATAGACCAATTGAGAGAGTGGGTTGTAAATGGGAATTGCATTCATTGTGTCGAGTTTAACCGCAATCATATCGGCAAACTTTCCTGGTTCCAACGTGCCAATTTCAGACTCTAATCCCATTGCCTTAGCGCCATTGATTGTGGCCATGCGTAATGCTTGCAAAGCTGGGAGGGCGGCGGCATCACCCGCTACGGCTTTGGCCAATAGCGCTGCTGTCTGCATTTCGCCGAACATGTCTAAATCATTGTTGCTGGCAGCACCGTCAGTCCCTAGTGCGACATTGATGCCAGCCTCTAATAATTGTGCAACGGGACAGAACCCGCTTGCCAGTTTTAAGTTGGATTCGGGGCAGTGCACAATACTGGCGCCATTTTCGAGCAATAAGTGCGTGTCTTCCTCGCTCATTTGGGTCGCGTGAACGCAGATCAGTCGAGGCGAGATTAAGCCGAGGTCGGCTAGGCGTTGCAGGGGGCGTTTGCCTGTGGCGATCAATGCATCGCTGACCTCATGTGCGGTCTCGTGCACGTGAATATGGATTGGGATGTCGAGCTCTTCGGCAAAGCTCGCTATTTTTAATAACGGCGCGTCGGACACTGTGTAAGGAGCGTGAGGACCGAAGGCTATGCTAATCAAAGGATGATGTCGGTAATCATCGTTTAATGCCGTGGCTTTGCTTATGTATTCCTCTGGGTCTTGTGCCCATGCTGTGGGGAAATCTATAACGGGGCAGGCAAGTTGTGCGCGCATCCCTATCTCGGCTGCTGCGCGTGCGGACTGGTTTGGGAAAAAGTACATATCCGCAAAGCAGGTGGTTCCCGATAGCAGCATCTCAGCAATGGCCAGTTGTGTGCCGTGGTAAACGAACTCTTCACTGACCCATTTCCCTTCCATTGGCCAGATATAATTCTCAAGCCACGTTTTCAGGGGGAGGTCATCGGCGGCGCCTCGCAACAACGACATCGCAGCGTGGCCATGGCTGTTGACCATTCCTGGCATTAGCGCGTGTTGCATCAAGGAGATTTCCTGCGTGGCTTTAAAGCGCTGTGAGGCCTGCAGGCTGGGCAATATTTCAACGATGCGCTCTTGGTGAACTACGATGCAGTGTTCTTCCAGTAGTGCTTGGGTGTCGTCGGCCGTCAAAATCCATCGGGCATGTACCAATAGATCGACAGATTCGGGTGAATTGGGCTGCACAGCGAAGCTCCTTTTGAGTTTCTTAAAATGGTCGCGATTATAGCGAAAGCGCTTACAAATAGCCCGTTTTGAAGCTGCGCTTGAGCAAGTGCCTGAAGCTTCGTGAATTTTCTGCGATGAATGGGTTTAAGTGCCTGAATTAGTGTCGGTTAGGCATAACTTTGTGTTAA
Source organism: Gammaproteobacteria bacterium (assembly GCA_051252515.1). Lineage (GTDB taxonomy): Bacteria > Pseudomonadota > Gammaproteobacteria > Pseudomonadales > Pseudohongiellaceae > UBA5078. Next base: position 236,924 of record JBPOFS010000003.1, on the reverse strand, counting down.
CATTACCCACTTTTGCGAAGAGCGATTCTTGCTAGATATAAGGCAAGAGTTGATAGCCTGTAGACCTAGTGATTCCGCGCTTTGTGCCCTTGTGGCTAGGGCGGGATCTGAAAGCATTAAGTTGTTAGGAATACATGGCTCGAGTGCTGTTGTAGTTTGCGTAATTATCCAATGGCATCGCCGGTGTCTGTGTCGTTGAGGGATTAGAGTTTTATGTCTGAATTTGCAAAACAAGTATCGCCAGTATCACTCGAAAGCGAAATGCGCGAGTCGTACCTTGCGTACGCAATGAGTGTCATTGTGGGCAGGGCATTGCCCGATGTTCGAGATGGCTTGAAACCGGTTCATAGGCGCGTGCTTTTCGCCATGAATGTGCTATCCAACGATTGGAACAAGCCTTATAAGAAATCGGCCCGTGTGGTCGGTGATGTTATCGGTAAGTACCACCCCCATGGCGATAGCGCTGTGTATGACACTATCGTGCGAATGGCGCAGGACTTTTCGTTGCGTTACACATTGGTGGACGGGCAGGGTAACTTCGGTTCTGTTGATGGCGACTCGGCCGCTGCGATGCGATATACAGAAATCCGCATGGCCAAAATTGCCCATGACTTGATGGCAGACCTCGATAAAGAGACAGTCGATTTCTCTGATAACTACGATGGTACTGAAAGAATTCCTGACGTGTTCCCCACCCAGGTGCCAAACCTCCTTATTAATGGTTCCTCCGGTATTGCGGTAGGTATGGCGACGAATATTCCTCCGCATAACTTGCGTGAGGTAGTTGATGCGTGTGTGGCGCTTTTAGATAACGAAGACATCACAATTGATGAGCTCATGGAGCATATCCATGGCCCAGACTTCCCAACTGCCGGTATCATCAATGGCCGTGCGGGCATCGTGGATGCATATAAAACAGGTCGTGGGCGCATTTATATGCGCGCGCGTGCTGAAATTATCGAAGATGCTAAAACTAACAAGCAAACCATTATCGTCACGGAAATTCCGTACCAGCTTAATAAGTCTCGGCTCATTGAGCGTATTGCAGAGTTAGTCAAAGAGAAGAAGATCGAAGGCATTACAGAGTTGCGTGATGAGTCAGATAAAGACGGTATGCGTATCGTCATTGAGCTTCGTCGCGGTGAGGTAGGGGAGGTCGTCCTCAACAACCTTTACGCTCAAACTCAAATGCAGTCAGTGTTCGGGATCAATATGGTGGCCTTGGTTGATGGTCAGCCAAAGTTGTTGAATCTTAAAACAATCATTGAATGCTTTATCCGTCATCGCCGCGAAGTGGTGACACGTAGAACAGTTTATTTGCTGCGTAAAGCGCGCGAGAAAGGCCATATCCTTGAGGGTTTGGCGGTAGCGTTGGCAGACATCGATGCCGTGATCGCATTGATCAAAGAGTCTCCTACAAGCGCAGAGGCAAAAGAGAAACTGCTTGCTCGTTCTTGGCAGTCTGGAAGCGTATTGCAGTTGTTGGGTGATGCGGGTGCTGATGCCTGTCGTCCAGATGAATTGCCAGCAGAATACGGCATGAGCGGCGAGGAATATCATCTCTCGCCTGTGCAGGCGCAAGCGATTTTGGATCTTCGTTTACATCGATTAACGGGATTAGAGCAAGAAAAACTCATTAATGATTATCAAGAGTTACTTCGTCAGATAAGCGATTATCTAGACATTTTGGGCAGCGAAGCTCGTCTTTTCTCGGTAGTTAGGGAAGAGTTGGCAGCAGTGCGTGAAAACTATGGCGACGAACGTCGTACTGAAATCACAACTTCGCAGCTAGACTTGTCGATCGAAGACCTTATTACCGAAGAAGATCGTGTCGTGACTATTTCACGCAGTGGTTATGCTAAATCGCAACCACTGGCTGATTATCAAGCGCAACGTCGTGGTGGTATGGGTAAAGCCGCTGCATCGGTGAAAGACGAGGATGTTGTTGAGCACCTATTGATTGCCAGCAGTCATGATACGTTGCTGTGCTTTACCAGTACGGGCAAAGTGTTTTGGTTGCGTGTGTTTAATATTCCGTTGGCTAGTCGCACATCACGGGGCAAGCCGATCGTGAACATTCTTCCATTAGAGGAAGGTGAACACATCACTAGTATGCTGCCTATTCGGGAATACACCGAAGGCTATTTCATCTTCATGGCTACTGCCATGGGTACGGTGAAGAAAACATCTCTTACTAACTTCTCTCGTCAGCGCAGTGTCGGTTTACGCGCGATCGAGCTAGACGAAGGTGATCGCTTGGTAGGCACAGCCCTGACCAATGGTGAACGTGAGATTATGTTGTTTAGTAGTAGTGGTAAGACTATCCGCTTTAAAGAAAGTGATGTTCGTGAAATGGGCCGTACGGCACGTGGTGTCCGAGGTATTCGTTTGGCGGAAGGTCACGAGATGATCTCATTGATCATCCCAGAGGAAGGCAAGCAGGTCTTGACCGTGAGCGAGAATGGCTATGGTAAGCGTACTGTCACCGAAGACTTCCCGACTTACGGTCGTGGAGGGCAAGGGGTGATAGGAATGCAGACTAGTGAGCGCAATGGTCAGATTGTAGGGGCGACACAAGTGGCAGACGGAGACGAGATCATGTTGATTTCTGATCGTGGCACCTTAGTGCGTACCCGCGTTGACGAAGTGTCTGTGCTAAGTCGTAACACGCAAGGGGTGCGACTCATCAAGCTTAAGACGGACGAGAAACTCGTTGGTTTGGAGCGTGTAGACGAGCCTGAGATTGTTGAGGGGGTTGATGCAGAGGATTCTGAACAGTCTGAGCAGCCTACTAATGATGTGGCTGGCGATGCATCTACAGATTGAGGGTTAGCTCAATGCTGACCTTCTTCACTTTTTTGAGAATATGCTTTGTCTGATTCTGTACAAAATGCAATGCCCGGCAGCGCGACGGTCGCTTTTTTAGGGCCGTTAGGGACTTTTACTCACGCAGCTGTCGATCAGCACTTCGGCACAGAAGTCAATAAACACAGCATGACCACGATTAACGATGTTTTTGCCGAAGTAGAATCTGGGCGAGCAAGTTACGGGGTTGTGCCTGTGGAGAACTCCACCGAAGGGGCTGTCAATAATACTCAAGACTGCCTCATTGATACCTCATTGCAAATCATTGCTGAGGTTGTGATTCCAATCGCTCAAAACTTCATGTTGCAAAAGGGTGGAGATCCCACTCAAATCACCCGAATTGTTTCCCACAGACAGTCTTTAGCACAGTGCCGCCGTTGGTTGTCGGTGCATTGGCCTAATACGCTCGTGGAAGAGGTCTCCAGCAATGCAGAGGCTGCACGTCAGGCCTCTGCAGACCCTCATACGGCGGCAATTGCCGGTGAACGTGCCGCGAGCTTGTACGGTTTAACACTTGTGCATAAAGGGATTCAAGATCAGCAAAGTAATTGCACAAGGTTTTTAGTGCTAGCGCCTAAGGGTGTGGCCCCTACAGGGAATGATAAGTGCTCCATTTTGGTTTATACCGAGAACAAACCTGGCGCCTTGTTTCGCATACTAGAGCCTTTTAACACTTTCCAAGTCAGTCTTACCAAGATTGAAACGCGGCCAGCCCCTGATAGTGTTTGGGCTTATGTGTTTTTTATCGACTTCGAAGGGCATATTGAAGACCAAGCCGTGCAGCACGTTATTGAGCAGCTACGCGAGCGTACGGTTAAAATCAAACAGTTAGGTTCCTACCCTATGGTTCAGGTGATGGCATGAGTGTGTTGCGTAATAAGAACATCCTCATTGTCGGTTTAGGGTTGATCGGTGGCTCTGTTGCTCGTGGTTTGCGTAAGCAGCAGATTGGCGGACAGATCCTAGCGTGTGGTCGAGACTCCGTACCGCTTAGAAAAGCACAACAAGACGGTGTTATCGATGCGTGGTCAACCGATCTGCGCGATATTGCTCCTAAGGCTGATTTGATTCTGATTGCTGTGCCTACACTGAGTGTGGGGCGTATCCTTGAGATGCTAGTCGACGTGGTCTCTGACGATGTGGTGATTACAGATGCGGCTAGCGTGAAAGGGAGTGTGTTAGAGGATGTGCGCCGAGTGTGGGGCAAGGTCCCAGAAAACTTCGTCTTAGGACATCCCATTGCCGGCTCTGAGCGCAGCGGCTATGAAGCCTCTTTTGCTGACCTTTATGAGCAGCGGCGAGTCATTGTAACGCCGGTAAAGGAAACGGGCGTAGGAGCGCTAGAGATGGTCTGTGCTCTATGGCAGGGGCTTGGAGCGCAAGTCAGTCAGATGAGTGTTGAAGATCATGATGCGATTCTTGCGGCTACGAGCCATTTGCCGCATCTGCTTGCATACTCTCTCGTTAACACCCTGCGTACGCAAACGCAGATTGACGATATTTTTAAATTTGCAGCCGGTGGCTTTGCTGGGTTTACCCGTATTGCTGGCAGTGACCCTGTAATGTGGCGCGATATTTTTCTTGCCAATGGCCCGGCTACAGTCGAGGTGCTCGACGCCTATATGGCTGAATTGACTCGTATGCGTCAGGCCTTGCTCGATCGGGATGGTGCGACCTTGGAAGTGGCATTTAACGATGCCAAAACAGCGCGTAATCACTTTATTGATACGCACTTTTCAAAAATAGAAGAAGGTGCCCAGGTGAGTGTAGTTCCTGTTTTGACGATCGATGGCCCTGGTGGTTCAGGAAAGGGCACGATTAGCGCTAAAGTCGCCGCGACCTTGGGATGGCATTATCTCGATAGTGGGGCTTTGTATCGTATTTTAGGCGTCGCCGCTCAGCGCGCAGGAGTGGCTACGAGTGATGAGCCCGCAGTATTAGCACTAGTAGACTCATTAAGCATTCGCTTTGGCATAGAAGATGGGTCTGTGTGGCTTGGAGAAGAAGAAGTCTCTGCCGCAATTCGTCACGAATCTGCAGGGGCATTGGCCTCTGAGGTTGCAGTGATACCCGCAGTGCGCGCGGCTTTGCTGGACCGACAGTTGGATTTTCGCCAAGCCCCAGGCCTTGTCGCTGACGGGCGAGACATGGGAACGGTGGTCTTTCCTGATGCGCCAATCAAAGTGTTTCTGACGGCAAGCGCCCAAGAGCGTGCAAATCGGCGTTATAAGCAGTTGATTGCTAAGGGGAATGATGTTAATCTCTCCGCCCTTTTTCTGGATATCCAAGCCCGAGATGAACGTGATAGTCAACGTGCTATCTCGCCTTTGAAGCCTGCGCTAGATGCGGTAGTGGTTGATACCACTGCAATGAGCATCGAAGAGGTGGTGGCAAAAGTGCTCGAATTGGTTCGTCAGAAAGTAGCGCTTACTAGTAATTGATCGAAAGTTTTAATACGCCGTTTCCGAGTCCACCAGCCTAGATCGGATACGGCGTTTTTAGTAATAGACCCGTGCGTGCTGGAGTGCGGTTAATGTTGAATATACAGGACCTAAGATGACTGAGAGTTTCGCTGAATTATTTGAACAAAGTTTAAAAGATATCGATATGACACCAGGTGCGATTGTGACCGGTGTTGTGATCGCAATCGACTCGGACTGGGTAACAGTCCATGCCGGATTAAAATCCGAGGGTGTTATTCCACGTAACCAATTCCTAGAGGAAGATGGTTCTTTCGCGTTGGTAGTTGGCGATTCAGTGAAAGTTGCACTCGAAAGTGTTGAAGACGGTTTCGGTGAAACTCGTCTGTCCCGCGAGAAGGCGAAACGCGCCGAGTCGTGGATGGATCTTGAAGCAGCATTTGAGAAAAATGAAGTGGTTATGGGTGTTATCAACGGTAAGGTCAAAGGCGGCTTTACAGTAGATCTAAACAACATCCGTGCGTTCTTGCCGGGTTCATTGGTTGATGTTCGACCAATCCGTGACACTACGCACCTTGAAGGCCAAGAATTAGAATTCAAACTGATCAAATTGGATCAGAAGCGTAACAACGTTGTTGTATCTCGCCGTGCTGTGCTTGAAGCAGTTAGCACTGAAGAGCGTGATGAGTTGTTGGCTCAGTTACAAGAAGGCATGTCTGTTAAAGGTGTAGTTAAGAACCTTACGGATTACGGCGCATTCGTTGACTTGGGCGGCGTAGATGGCTTGTTGCATATCACTGATATGTCTTGGAAGCGCATCAAGCACCCAAGCGAAATCGTTAATGTCGGCGATGAGATTCAAGTAAAAATCCTGAAGTATGACCGTGAGCGTAACCGTGTATCTCTAGGCCTCAAGCAATTGGGCGAAGATCCTTGGGTTGCAATCAAAGCGCGTTACCCAGAGAAGTCTGTTGTTAAAGCAACTGTGACTAATCTGACTGACTACGGTTGTTTTGCTGAGCTTGAGCAAGGCGTAGAAGGTTTGGTACACGTTTCAGAAATGGATTGGACTAACAAAAACGTTCACCCATCTAAAGTGGTACAACTTGGTGATGTTGTAGACGTCATGATTTTGGATATCGACGAAGAACGTCGGCGTATTTCACTGGGTATCAAACAGTGCTACCAGAACCCATGGGATCGTTTCGCAGAAGCATTCAAGAAAGGCGACAAGATCAGTGGCAGCATCAAATCTATCACTGACTTCGGTATCTTCATCGGTCTTGAAGGCAACATCGATGGCCTCGTGCACTTGTCCGATATTTCTTGGGACGAGCCAGGCGAAGAAGCGGTACGTGAATACAAGAAAGGCGACGAGATCGAAACAGTTATCCTGTCTATCGACTCTGAGCGTGAGCGTATCTCTCTTGGTATCAAGCAACTTTCTGATGACCCATTTGTCAGCTACGTTGGTGAGTTCGAGAAAGGCAGCATCGTGAAAGGCGTGGTAGCGTCTGTTGAAGCGAAATCTGCAATGATCACTTTGAAAGACGGCGTTGAAGGCATGCTACGTGCTTCAGAAATCAGCCGCGACAAAGTTGAAGATGCTCGCAACGTATTGAAAGAAGGCGATGAGATTGAAGTTAAAGTCGTCAGTGTTGATCGTAAGAGCCGAGTGCTTGGCCTCTCTGTTAAAGCGATCGAGATTGATAACGAAAAATCTGCGATTCAAGATCACAAAAATCAGGAGCCTACTTCGGCTGCACCGACCACAATTGGTGACCTGATTAAAGCAGAGATGGAAAAGAAGTAATCTCTACGCAATGTGTGACTGAATGTACTGTTGTTTACAGATCGCGGCGTAATTTACAAGGAATAGGCCATGACTAAGTCTGAACTTATTGATCGAATTGCAGGAAAGCAAAGTCAACTCTCATCGAAAGATGTAGAGTTGTCAGTGAAGGCAATTATTGAATATATGTCTCAGGTATTGTCCGAAGGTGGTCGTATTGAAATACGAGGCTTCGGTAGTTTTTCACTACACTATCGAGTGCCACGTATAGGTCGTAACCCTAAGACAGGCACTCCGGTGGAACTTAGTGGTAAATACGTGCCTCATTTCAAACCTGGTAAGGAGCTGCGTGATCGCGTCAACCTCAGTCTGGAAACATACCCGAGTTAATCAGCGTTTAGCAGATTGGATCGGTTAAAAAAACGGCGAACTCGCAAGGGTATCGCCGTTTTTTTCTTTGGGACTGCGTATAATTGTTTTATGTTGATTTATCACCTTGGCATAAGAGGACAGTTTTATGGATAAGCTGACACGTATCTTGGTCTGGTGTTTTATATTCATCGTGTTTGTCGTAAGCATTGTGTTCTCTTTCTCTAATACGCAAACGATAGCACTGTCGTTTGGCATCACAACATTGGCCCCGCAGCCATTAGCGGTGTGGGTGATTGCCTCTTTCGCGATAGGGGGAGTGTTGGGGCTACTGCTTGGGATTGGTTTAGTGAAAAACCTGCGCACTAAGCTCGAGATCAAGCGCTTACGCAATCAAGTGAATAAGCTGGAACAAACGCTTGCGCATGAGCGAGAGAAGCGCGTGGCAAATGAAGTAACAGTTAAACCCTAATTTAATTTTACTCTAGAGGATTGGCGATTTATGACACAGAGCGCATTTGATACGAAGAGGATCATCGTCGCACTCGATTATCCTGATGCCAGCCAGGCTCGCTTATTACTTGCCCAACTCGACCCCACACAATGTCGCGTCAAAATTGGCAAAGAGCTGTTCACCCGAAGTGGTCCGAGCTTTGTCGAGGAAGTGATTGCCCTAGGGTTCGATGTTTTTCTAGACATGAAATATCATGACATTCCTAATACGGTTGCTAAAGCTGTACTGGCCGCAGCACAGCTTGGCGTATGGATGGTGAATGTTCATGCCAGTGGTGGTAGTGAAATGATGTCGGCGGCCGCTGAGGCTGTGCGTAATGAGAGTCATCGACCGATTCTGATTGCCGTGACCGTATTGACGAGTATGACCCAATCAGATCTCGCTGAAATTGGTCTAGACGTCTCGCCAAAAGAACAAGTACAAAGATTAGCTGCGCTTGCACAGCGTAGTGGCATGGACGGTGTTGTTTGTTCTGCCGAAGAAGTTTCGAGTTTACGAGAAGCCTTAGGGGAAGATTTTATTCTAGTCACTCCGGGTATTCGACCAGAGGGGGATGCCGCCAACGATCAGAAGCGTATCGTGACTCCCTCCGCAGCTCTCAAGGCAGGGAGTCATTACTTGGTCATTGGTCGCCCAATAACGCAGGCGAGCAATCCGAGGGAAAAACTTAACACGATCTATCAACAGATTCGTGGCGATTTTGGCGATCTTTGCTAGAGTCATTAATACAGCCATAACGCTGTATTAATCGTAATTCCCTAAGACTATGTAAGGAATCAATCATGAAAAGGATTTTATGTTGTATTGCTTTGGTATTGGCGTGCCTGCCTGCGCTTTCAGTGTCTGCGTTTGCGCAAGAAGATGAACAGATCGCAGAAATGCTCGCTGCAAAATCACAGGTGGATATCAATGCCGCTGACGCAGCCACTTTGGCGTTAGCGTTAGAAGGGGTTGGTATGTCGAAGGCGCAAGATATTGTGGCCCATCGTGAAGAGTTCGGTGAGTTTAAGAATCTTGATGATCTCGAAAAAGTGCGGGGAATTGGCCCTGCTACGATTGCACGGAATCGCGACAAGATTCTGATTGTGTCAAAAGAATAAGGTTCACCATTTGTTGTAGAATAGGGCGTAGCACTTACGCCCTGTTTTATTCTAAAGCGTGATGCCTAGGGCTCACTATGTTCGATGTGTTTCTTATCATTCCTGTGTTTTTCTTGTCGCTGTGGCTTACGGCCATTATGTTTAATTTTGCGCAAAAAGCTCAAATTCTGGCAATTCCAACACAGCGAAGCTCTCATACAGTAGCGACTCCAGTCGGGGGCGGTGTGGCGATTGTGTTTGCCTATGCGCTTGGTATTGCTCTGCTGTCGCTGCAGAGGCAGTTGCCCATGAGAGAGGTTCTCGCACTTTGTATGAGCTTGCCGGTAGCCGTTGCGGGCTTTATCGATGACCGCAGTGATTTAAACCATCGAATACGCTTATTGCTGCAAGCTCTCTGCGTGATCTTCGCACTAATATTGCTTGGCCCTCTCCCAGATCTAGCGTTGGGCCCGTTTGCTTTAGGCGGAGTGTTATTAGGGGGCTTCTTAGCCCCGTTATGCTTGTTATGGTTAACCAATCTTTATAATTTCATGGACGGTATTGACGGCTTGGCAGGGCTGCAGACGGCTTTTGTCAGTTTGGCAGGGGCCTTTATCATGGCTGGTAACGGCGATTTCTCCGTCGCCTTGTTGAGCTTGTTCGTATTTGCTGGGAGCGTTGCGTTTACCGTTTGGAACTGGCCTCAGGCACGTATATTTATGGGCGATGTGGGCAGTGGGTTTGTGGGTATGAGCCTGGGCGTGATCGCGCTAATTGCGCACACTCATGGGACGATGAGTCTTTGGAGTTGGTTCATTCTGCTTGCGGTGTTCGTGGTTGATGCCACCATCACACTAGTTCGTCGGGTAGCTTCCGGTAAGCCTTGGGCTCATGCGCATAGGGAGCATGCCTATCAGCATATGGCTAATTGTAAAAACGGTCACAAAACTGTCTCACTTTATGTGTTATTAATAAATACGCTTTACTTGCTGCCGCTGGCGGTTTTAGCAAGTAAACACCCCGAATATGGGGTATATTTCACCGTCCTAGGCGTTGTACCTTTAGGGGTGCTGGCAGTTTTTTGCGGCGCAGGCAGGGAATCGAAAGGTCGATTAGCGACATGGCTGCATTCAAAATCGCTTTAATGCAGCGCGACCTCCTCTCAGGGGAAAATCTATGAACTTGTATACGGTACCGCTTTCTCGGGCTGTTAAACAGATGCTGATGATGCTCGCGGATAGCGTCATGCTTGGGCTAGCCCTGTGGCTGTCCTTTGCATTACTTGGTGTGGAGTTTTTCGCCGTCAATGAAGGTGTGTCGCTCTATTTTGCATTGGCCAATATCGCGAGTGTAATAGTTTTCCTGCGAATCGGTTTATACCGCGCCATCCTGCTTTATATGGGTTTGCAGTCCGGATTTATCGTTCTTCAAGGTGTCACTATCTCTACGGGGTTATTGGTTGGCACCTCTTACTTTTTCCTGCCAGCAGAGAACTACGACAACGCCATTTTCCCAATTTATTGGATGATCTCCTTATTGTTTGTTGGGGGGAGCCGGTTTGTGGCCAAGGTGGCATTGCAAAACCTTATTCAGAATTTCCGCCCGAAAGAACCCGTGATTATCTATGGAGCCGGCAGTTCGGGAATGCAGTTAGTGGCGGCATTGCAGAACGGCGATCAATACCTTCCTGTTGCCTTTGTGGATGATAGTCGAGGTCTTGTCGGTAGCACTGTGCACGGGATTCGTGTCTACAGTCCTGGTGCTTTGTCCGATTTGGTGGAGAATTTTTCCGTTCGCCAAATTTTGTTGGCGATCCCTTCGGCGACACATGTCGAGCGCAAAGAAATATTAAACAGGCTTGAGCATCTTCCTGTGCATGTCAAAACAGTGCCTGACTTGTTCGACATGGTGTCAGGGAAAGTAGGGGTGGACGAGATACGAGATATCGATATCGAAGATCTATTAGGTCGCGACATCGTTCCACCTAACCCCAAGCTGCTTGGTGCCTGTATTACAGGTCGCTCTGTGATGGTAACTGGGGCCGCGGGTTCTATTGGTTCTGAATTGTGCCGTCAGATTCTATTGCTGAAACCTTCACGTTTGGTGTTGCTCGATAGTTTTGAGTACGGTCTGTATACCGTTGAGAACGAATTGCTTGAGATTAAGTCTGCAGTGGACGGCGGAGACCAGATAGAGCTTATCGCCTTGCTTGGCAATGTGGGCAATGCGCAGTTGATGGAACACACCATGAAACGCTTTTCAGTGCACACTGTTTATCATGTGGCGGCATACAAGCAAGTCCCCATGGTCGAGAGTAATATCATTGAAGGGGTGCAAAATAATATTTTTGGGACTCTCGTGTCAGCACAAGCGGCTGAGAAAACCGGGGTCACGCATTTCGTTCTGATCTCAACAGATAAGGCGGTGCGGCCTACTAACTTTATGGGCGCAACGAAACGTTTTGCCGAGCAAGTTCTACAGGCCATGGCCTATAACAAGAGCAAAACCTGCTTTAGCATGGTTCGCTTTGGCAATGTGCTTGGCTCCTCGGGGTCTGTGGTGCCGCTGTTTAGGCGCCAGATCAGCCTAGGAGGCCCTGTGACGGTAACGCACGCCGAAGTCACGCGGTATTTCATGACGGTTCAAGAGGCGGCTCAGTTGGTGATTCAGGCCGGATCAATGGCGACGGGGGGCGATGTATTTGTTCTCGATATGAATGAGCCAATTCGGATCGTCGATCTAGCCAAGAAAATGGTCCATCTCATGGGCTATGACGTCAAAGATGAAAATTCCTATAAAGGGGATATTGCGATTGAGTACACGGGCTTGCGCCCTGGGGAAAAGTTGTACGAAGAGCTGCTGATAGGAGAGTCTGTTACAGGGACTGAGCACCCTAAGATCATGCGAGCAGAGGAAGAGGCGTTAAGCTTAGAAGAGATAGAGGCGCTACTTGCTCGACTGCAGATTGCGTGCAAGCGACTAGATCTGAACCAGATTCGTGAAATTCTCATGACCGCTGTCGATGGCTTTGAGCCGAAAGAAGGGCCTACTGATCCGCTATGGCAGCCTGATTTGGATGTGTCGGAAGGCGGGAAAGAAAAAGCCAGCACTGACGCAGATGGCAAAGTCACAACGCTTTATAAATAATCAATTACAACGACCCTGCAGTGCCGAGTGGGCACTACAGGGTTTAGTCATTACTCTCTTGTGATCGTGATAATCACTACATCCTCAAGAGGCACGTCTTGGTGCATGCCGCGGTTGCCAGTAGAGACATCGGCGATATCGTCAACTATATCCATTCCTTCGATTACTTCAGCAAAGGCTGCATAACCAAAACCACGTGGAGTTTCATTCGTGTGGTTGAGGAAATCATTGTCGACCAAATTGATGAAGAACTGGCTAGTGGCACTGTCCACGACTTGTGTACGAGCCATGGCAAGCGTGCCGCGGTCGTTCTTTAGCTCAGCTGTGGCTTCATTCTTGATCTGCTCAAGCGTAGGCTTTTGCATCATATCAGGTGTAAATCCGCCACCTTGTGCCATAAAACCAGGGATCACACGGTGGAATATAAGGCCATCATAGAAGTTGCTATCGACGTAGCGCAGGAAGTTGGCAACAGTTATAGGGGCTTTGTCTTCCCATAATTCGATTTTTACAATTCCCTTATTTGTTTCCATAACAACGATCGGGTTCGCGCTTTCTGCAGCAAATACAGAGCTGCTAAGGCTGAAGATAAGGGCTAGTAATAATGTGCGCATGCGTTTCAATCTCCTGTGGAGGCTGGTTAATGTTGTTGCCACTATACCTGATTGCAGCCAAGTGGATAAGTGTTGGCAATCGTAGAATTTAATACACGCGAAGCCAAGCCAATACAGCATAGTGTGTATTGGCTTAATGGGGTATTAACAATTATGAGGGTGTTACAAAGAAAGGATGCAAGCCATAAAATTGGCTGCCCAACCTGGGCTCGAACCAGGAACCAAGTGATTAACAGTCACCTACTCTACCATTGAGCTATTGGGCAGTGAATCGAAGATTTTCGTATGTCTTCAAAGCGTGCGTATACTAATCACAAACCATTCGGTGGTCAACCCCTTATCGACTTGAGTAAGTCACTTTCTATTGCTGCTATAATATTCGGCTCAGATTTCTACCCACGCCGATGCGGATTATAGTCAATGGATACACCTTTTAAGATTCATTCTCGATTTAAGCCTGCGGGCGATCAACCTCAAGCAATAGAATCTTTAATTGACGGTCTCGATAGTGGCTTGGCTGCACAGACCCTCTTAGGGGTGACGGGTTCCGGTAAAACCTTCACGATTGCCAATGTGATTGAGCGCACCCAACGACCCGCGTTAGTGATGGCGCCTAACAAGACGTTGGCCGCGCAGCTTTATGGCGAGTTTAAAGAGTTCTTCCCAAACAACGCCGTAGAATACTTTGTGTCCTATTACGATTATTACCAGCCCGAAGCCTATGTGCCTTCGTCAGATGTCTTTATTGAAAAAGATTCGTCCGTCAACGAGCACATTGAACAAATGCGTTTGTCGGCCACCAAAGCACTACTAGAAAGAAATGACGTTATTGTGGTCGCAACAGTGTCAGCGATTTATGGTCTTGGTGATCCCCAGTCTTATTTGAAAATGGTGCTCCATCTAGATCGTGGCGATAAAGTTGATCAGCGTACTATCTTGCGTCGCTTGGCTGAGCTGCAATACACCCGTAATGATATGGAGCTGCAGCGCGCGACGTATCGCGTACGTGGGGACGTGATCGATGTCTATCCCGCGGAGTCGGATAAGCATGCCATTCGAATAGAACTGTTTGATGATGAGATCGAATCCCTGTCTTATTTTGATCCGCTCACAGGGGCGTTGATTAAGAAAGTGCCAAGGCTGACTGTTTTCCCTAAATCGCATTATGTGACGCCACGGCAGACGATGGTCGATGCAATGGATCATATAAAGATCGAGCTTAATGAGCGATTGGAGCAGTTAGAAGGCAATCATCAGTTGCTAGAGGCGCAAAGATTATCGCAAAGAACTAAGTTTGATTTGGAAATGATTGCAGAGCTTGGCTATTGCACAGGGATCGAAAATTATTCGCGGTATCTTTCTGGTCGCGGAGCGGGGCAACCACCTCCCACGTTGTATGACTACCTGCCCAAGAACGCTTTAGTGATTGCCGATGAGTCTCACGTATCGATTCCTCAGCTTGGTGCAATGTACAAAGGCGATAGATCACGTAAAGAAACCTTGGTGCAATACGGGTTTCGATTGCCTTCTGCCCTTGATAATCGACCGCTGCGTTTTGAGGAGTGGGAGCAGCTGACTCCGCAGATTATTTATGTCTCGGCAACGCCGGGGCCATACGAAGATGCTCATGCCGGGCAATTAGTAAGGCAAGTCGTGCGCCCGACGGGTTTGCTTGATCCGGTGCTAGAGGTGCGACCGGCCTTGTCGCAAGTGGATGACCTGCTTTCTGAGATTCGCATGGTGACGGCGCGAGAAGAGCGAGTCCTTGTTACGGTCCTCACTAAGCGGATGGCTGAGGATTTGACAGATTACTTTGCGGAGCACGATGTGCGTGCGCGTTATTTACACTCTGATATCGACACGGTTGAGCGTACTGAAATCATTCGTGATTTGCGCTTAGGGAAATTCGATGTCCTTGTTGGGATTAATCTACTTCGCGAAGGCTTGGATATTCCTGAGGTGTCCCTTGTGGCAATTCTTGATGCAGACAAAGAAGGGTTTCTGCGCTCAGAGCGATCATTGATTCAGACTATTGGGCGAGCTGCGCGAAATTTACAGGGTAGGGCGATTTTGTATGCTGACCGTATGACGGGCTCTATGGAGCGCGCCATTGCCGAGTCAGAAAAGCGGCGTGAAATTCAAGTCGAGCATAATAGGGTTAACAATATTACTCCGGTGGGTGTGAGTAAGCGTATTGCTGATGTCATGGAAGGGGCCTATGGCTCCTCTAGTGAGGCAAAGGGCAAGAAGCGAGGCAAGGGTGGCGATAAAGGGGCGGGTATGGCTCTGGACGTGCAGAGCATGGATGCGAAAGCATTGACCAAGGAGATCTCCAAGCTCGAGACTCGCATGTATGAACTCGCCAAAAATCTAGATTTTGAAGAGGCTGCCGCGACACGTGATCAGCTCGGTGTTTTGAAGGATGCGTTGCTAAAAGCCTAACAAAGGTGGGTTTTTGAAAAAAAACTCCTAAACCGGCTTATTTTGTTGGGGCAACAGTGTGATTGTATTGTAGTTTTAAATACATGCCCCTATAATCGCCGTTCTTTTACGGAAGCTCATTCTAGGCGCGTAGCTCAGTTGGTTAGAGCGCTACCTTGACATGGTAGAGGTCACCAGTTCGAATCTGGTCGTGCCTACCAGAGTGAGCTCCGTCAAAATCTATAATTAGCCCCATCAAGAGTCGGGAACAAAGGTCCCTGACTCTTATTGTTATTGCGATTAGGAATGTTATGCCCACAGTAGTATTACCAGACGGAAGTTCACGTGCCTTTGAAGGTCCGGTTAGCGTTGCAGAAGTTGCAGCGTCCATCGGTGCTGGGCTAGCACGCGCTGCATTGGCAGGGCGAGTTAACGGTGAGCTGGTCGATACCTCGTTTGTAGTTGAAAACGACTGTGAATTGGCCATCATTACTGAGCGCGATACAGATGGCTTGGAAGTAATACGTCACTCATGTGCTCATTTAATGGCACAAGCGGTGCAACGTCTATTTCCAGAAGCTCAGGTAACGGTAGGACCGGTAGTTGAAGACGGTTTCTTCTACGACTTCGCTTATGAGCGTCCGTTTACTCCTGAAGACCTCGAAAAAATCGAAGCGAAGATGCGAGAAATTGTTTCTGAGAACCTCCCTGTTGAACGTTCAGTGATGTCTCGCGATGAAGCAATTGCGATGTTTGAGTCAATGGGCGAGAAATACAAAGTAGAGATCATTAAAGGGATTCCAGGGGAGGAGGACTTGTCCTTCTACCGTCAAGGAGAATTTATTGACCTTTGCCGCGGCCCTCATGTGCCAGAAACGGGCAAGTTCAAAGCGTTTAAGCTCACTAGTGTTGCTGGCGCTTATTGGCGTGGCGATGCAAGCAATGAAATGTTGCAGCGCGTACACGGCACAGCTTGGGGCGATAAGAAAGCATTAGAGCAGTATATGCAGCGCCTAGAAGAGGCGGAAAAACGCGACCATCGTAAAATTGGCAAGAAGTTGTCATTGTTTCACTTCCAAGAAGAAGCCCCTGGCATGGTGTTTTGGCACCCTAAAGGTTGGGCACTTTATCAAGTGATTCAAAATTATATGCAGAAACTGCAGCAAGCCAATGGCTATCAAGAAATTCGCACTCCACAGTTAGTCGATTACTCTTTGTGGGAAAAATCTGGTCATGCAGACAAATTTGCAGATCAAATGTTTAGTGTTGAGTCTGACAACCGTCTTTATGCTATCAAGCCTATGAACTGCCCTTGTCACGTGCAAGTGTTTAATCAAGGGCTAAAAAGCTACCGAGATTTGCCGCTACGTTTAGCCGAATTCGGTTCTTGTCATCGCTATGAGCCATCAGGCAGCATGCACGGTTTGATGCGTGTGCGTAGCTTTACACAAGACGACGGACACATATTTTGTCCAGAAAGCAGTATTCAAGACGAAGTAGGCATCTTCATGAAGTTGCTCTTCGGCGTGTACAAAGATTTCGGTTTTGATGACATTATTCTGCGCTTATCCACTCGCCCAGAGCAGCGTGTTGGCAGCGACGAGTTGTGGGATAAGTCTGAACTAGCATTGAAGCAGGCGTTGAATAACAGCGGTTTGCCTTGGGAGTTACTACCAGGTGAAGGCGCGTTCTACGGCCCTAAGATCGAATTTTCCTTAAAAGATTGTATGGGGCGTATTCAACAGTGCGGCACCATTCAAGTCGATTTCTCTATGCCTGAGCGTTTAGGGGCACAATATATTGCTGAAGATGGCTCGCGCCAGACTCCTGTAATGTTGCATCGCGCGATACTAGGTTCATTCGAGCGTTTTATTGGCGTATTGATTGAGCATTACGCCGGTGCGCTGCCAGTTTGGCTGGCTCCTGAGCAAGTGGTGATCATGAATATCACCGATAAGCAGGCCGAATATTGTGATTCAGTACAAAAAATGTTGGCAGATAAAGGCTTTAGAGTGTCTGCGGACTTGAGAAACGAGAAGGTAGGCTTTAAAATCCGCGAGCACACGATGGCGAAAACGCCATTTATGCTAGTTGCAGGGGATCGAGAGGTCGAAACAGGCAATATATCTGTTCGTACGCGTGAAGGCGTAGACCTTGGAAGCATGAGTGTTGATGCATTCGCAGAGTATTTAACAGCAGCAGAGGCTCGACTAGGGCGCACTGAGGCTAATTAAGCCATACTGTAGATAGTTCATTTTGTAAAACTTGGGTGGCCGTGGGCCAAACCATTAATAGAATTCGGAGAGAATATACAAGCGCCTATGAGGAGTAGTTCTAAGAAGCCCGTTATTAACGAGCATATAGACGCCAGTGAAGTACGCCTGGTGTTGGCCAACGGAGATCAAGCCGGTATCGTTTCTATAGACGAAGCCAGAGCTGCCGCCACTGAGGTGAAGTTGGATTTAGTATTGATCGCACCGGATGCAGAGCCTCCGGTTTGCAAGATCATGGACTATGGTAAGCACATTTTTGACTTGAAAAAGCAAAAAGTGGCCAACAAAAAGAAACAGCGTAAAACGACTGTTAAAGAGATTAAGTTTAGACCAGGGACGGAAGAGGGAGACTATCAGGTAAAACTACGCAACCTGACACGTTTTCTTGTCGATGGGGACAAAGCCAAGGTGTCATTACGATTCCGCGGCCGAGAACTTGCCCATCAACATCTTGGGCTGGAGCTAGTACGTCGAATCGGGAAGGATCTCGAGGAGTACGGCACAGTGGAACAAGAACCCAAGATGGAAGGCCGACAGATCGTAATGGTGTTGTCGCCTGTCAAAAAGAAGAAGCCGTAGTTAGAAGTCCATTGTACGTTGCTTGAGCACCGTTCGCGGTGAAAAGGCCTGCATACAGTGGATTTTTTGTGACTACAGCTTTATTAAATTAACCTTCGACTGTTTCTTATGATTTGGATTGTAAGAAGCGACAAATGCGGAGTATATAATGAGCAACAAGATTAAGACCCATCGCGGTGCTGCTAAGCGGTTCAAACTAACTGCTGGTGGTTGGAAGCGTAAAAGTGCTAACAAAAGCCACATCCTCACCAAAATGACTACGAAGCGTAAGCGTCAGTTAAGAGGCACATCATTGGTTCACCCCTCTGATAAAGTCTTGATCGATCGCATGCTAGGTAAACGTTTCTAACATCATAATTTTGAGAGGATATACAGATGGCCCGAGTTAAAAGAGGCGTCACCGCACGTCGTCGTCACAAGAAAGTTCTCAAGCTTGCTAAAGGCTATTATGGTGCACGCTCGCGTGTGTATCGCGTTGCCAAGCAGGCCGTAATCAAAGCAGGTCAATACGCTTATCGCGACCGTAAGGCGAAGAAACGCGTATTCCGTCGTCTTTGGATTACTCGAATCAATGCTCAGTCACGTGCTAATGGCATGACATACAGCCAATTGATTGCTGGATTGAAAAAATCCAACATTCAAGTTGACCGTCGTGTGATGGCAGACTTGGCAGTTCATGACAAAGCGGCATTTGCTGCATTGGTCAATCAGGCGAAAGCGAGTCTGGCTGCCTAAGGCAAGAGTGCATACCATGCTAGACACTGTTTCCTTGGTAGAGTCGGCATTACGTGCGATTGAAAACTCCAGTGACGAAAGGTCATTGGAGCAATTGCGCGTCGATTACCTCGGCAAGAAAGGCAGTCTAACTGGCCTTCTCAAGGGTTTAGGTAAACTAAGCCCTGAGGAGCGTCCACAGGCTGGCGAGCGTATCAACTTGGCCAAAGGCCAAGTCCAAGATGCCCTAGAATTACGCAAAAAACACTTAGTTGAAGAAGCTCTTAATCAGCAATTAAGCAAAGAGGCGGTCGATGTAACACTGCCTGGTCGCAAGCAATCTGGCGGCGGAATCCATCCCGTTAGCCGCACGATCGAACGTATTCAAAGCATTTTCGAATCCGCAGGATATTCTGTAGCCGTAGGGCCAGAAATCGAAGATGACTATCATAATTTCGGTGCCTTAAATATTCCTGATCATCATCCAGCGCGTGCTATGCACGATACGTTTTATATTGATCCGGGCACTGTTCTACGTACACATACCTCTCCTGTTCAAGTGCGTGTTATGGAGCAATCCAAGCCTCCCTATCGCATGATTTGTCCAGGCCGTGTGTATCGCTGTGATTCAGATATTACCCATACCCCTATGTTTCATCAGGTCGAAGGTTTGCTCATCGATAAAGATGTGAGTTTTGCTGATCTGCGCGGAACGGTTGAAGAGTTCCTTCAAGCATTTTTCGAGAAAGATCTGGCCGTTCGCTTTCGACCGTCCTATTTCCCGTTCACAGAGCCTTCTGCGGAAGTCGACATGGCTTGTGTTATGTGTGAAGGCAAAGGTTGTCGTATTTGCAGCCATACCGGTTGGCTAGAAATTATGGGTTGCGGAATGGTGCACCCTAATGTGTTGACGAGCTCGGGCATTGATCCGGAGCAATACACAGGTTTCGCCTTTGGTATGGGCGTCGAACGTTTAGCGATGTTGCGCTATAACGTAAACGACCTCCGCCTGTTCTTCGAGAACGATCTACGCTTCCTAAAGCAATTTAACTAGTAGGTGAGGCCTTAGTGGCCTTGCTTGCATTAGGCAATCCCAGTCAGATAGAGAAAACAGCATGATATTCAGCGAACAGTGGATTCGTGAATGGGTCAATCCAGCCCTGGACACAGACGCGCTGGTTGAGCAATTGACGATGGCCGGCTTAGAAGTCGATGCCGTAAATGGTGTTGCGAGTGAGTTTTCTGGCGTTATTGTCGCCGAAGTCCTCAAAGTTACTGCTCACCCTGATGCCGACAAATTACGTGTCTGTGAGGTCAGTGACGGCAAATCCGTACTGCAAGTCGTATGTGGAGCTCCTAATGTGCGAGAGGGGCTTAAAGTGCCTTATGCGCAGGTAGGCGCTAAGCTCGCTGGCGCTGACGGAAAAAGTTTTAAGATTAAGTTAGCGAAGCTTCGCGGTGTAGAGTCCAATGGCATGTTGTGTTCGGCCGAGGAATTAGGCTTGGCAGACAGTTCCGATGGTCTCTTAGAGCTCGTAGCAGATGCGCCTGTCGGTTCAGATATTCGTGACTATCTCGCACTCGATGATAAAAGCTTAGAATTGGATTTAACGCCTAATCGTGGTGACTGCCTTGGGATTATTGGTGTGGCACGTGAAATAGCGGCATTGAACGCTATTGCATCCAAAGAGCCCGAAATTAAGGCTGTCCCAGCGACACACGACAGCAGTTTTCCCGTAAAAATCAGCGCTGCTGATCAATGCCCTCGTTACCTAGGTCGTGTGGTCAAGGGCGTGAATGTTGCAGCAGATACTCCCCTATGGATGAGCGAGCGACTGCGTCGAAGTGGTATTCGCAGCATTGATCCTGTTGTTGACGTGACAAACTATGTTTTGCTCGAACTTGGGCAACCTATGCACGCGTTTGACTTGGCTCGCTTAGAGCAAGGCATCGAAGTGCGTTTGGCTAAACAAGACGAAACGCTAACGCTATTAGATGGTAAAGAAATTACCCTTACTCCTGATGTGCTTGTGATTGCTGATCACAGCGGAGCGCTCGCTCTGGCCGGTATTATGGGTGGGGAAAACTCTGGCGTTAATCTAGAAACCAAAGACGTTTTTCTTGAGTGTGCTTTCTTCTCTCAACTAGCAGTCGCTGGGCGGGCGCGCCGCTATGGATTGCATACCGATGCGTCTCATCGCTATGAGCGCGGCGTTGACTTCAATATCCAAGCCAAGGCTATGGAACGTGCTACAGCGTTGTTGATCGAGATTGCGGGTGGATCGGCAGGCCCTGTCGTAGAAACGCTTGGTAACCTACCGCAAAGCGTTGAGATAAGCCTGTCGTTTGCTAAGCTCACCAAATTCTTAGGCGTTGAGATTCCTGCCACTGAAGTTGAAGGGATTCTTAGCCGATTAGGGGCACAGATCCTCTCGGTCGATACCGCTGGGATTACAGTGAGAGCACCGTCTTATCGGTTCGATTTTGCTTTAGATGTCGACTTGATCGAAGAGGTGGCTAGAGTTTTTGGTTACAACAACCTTCCTTCGACAAAATCCTTAAGCCGCAATAGTCTCGGTACGCGCACTGAAACGCGTGCAGAGCTTCCGCGATTGAAAGACAGATTGGTGTCTTTAGGCTATCAAGAAGTCATTACTTATAGTTTCGTAGAGCCTGGTTTGCTTGAATTAGTGAACCCAGGTGTTAAGGCCACTGCTCTGCAAAATCCTATATCGGCGGATATGTCCATGATGCGCACGAGCCTATGGCCGGGCTTATTAACGACATTGCAATATAACGCGAATCGCCAGCAAGACCGTGTTCGTCTGTTTGAGACAGGGCAGGTATTTTTGCAACGCGATGGGGCGCTTGTTCAGCCTTCCATGTTGAGTGGTTTGGCGTACGGTAATCTACAAGAAGAACTTTGGTCTAACATTAAGAAACCAGTCGACTTCTTTGATATAAAAGGAGATATCGAATCTTTGTTGGGCTTGACTCGCAATGCACTTCAGTTTAGCTTTGCGTCCGCGTCGCATCCGGCACTGCACTCAGGACAAAGTGCAGCTCTGCAGCTTAACGGCAAGCAGGTAGGGTTGATCGGTGCGTTGCACCCTTCATTGCAGCGCAAGTTGGATATTAGCAATAAGGTGTATCTATTTGAAATTGATATGAATTCTTTGCTAGAATCCGTCGTACCAAAGATCCATGAGCTTTCTAAGTTCCCAGAGGTTAGTCGAGACTTGGCGATCGTCATTGATCAAAATGTTTCAGCGCAGCAAGTTTTGGAGTGTGTACGCTCCTGCGCAGGGGATAGCTTAGTAGACTTGAGAATATTCGATGTATATCAAGGTGATGCAGTCGAAGAAAGTAAAAAAAGCATCGCTTTGGGCTTGACCTTACAACATCCTTCACGCACTCTAGGCGACGAAGATATAAATGCAATAATTAACAGTTGTGTCAACGAGCTACAGACGCAATTTAATGCAAAGTTAAGGAATTAACTATGGCAGACGGGGCACTAACCAAAGCTGAAATGGCCGAACGGTTGTTTGAAGAGCTTGGGCTGAATAAAAGAGAAGCCAAGGAACTGGTTGAACAGTTCTTTGAAGAAGTCCGTTTGTCACTTGAGTCAAACGAGCAGGTCAAGATTTCCGGTTTTGGTAACTTCGATCTACGAGACAAGAAACAACGACCGGGTCGTAACCCTAAGACTGGCGAAGAGATACCAATTAAAGCCCGACGAGTGGTCACTTTTAGACCAGGTCAAAAGTTGAAGGCAAGAGTAGAAAGTTATGCTGGAACCAAGCAATAACGATGAGCTACCTCCAATTCCTCCAAAACGATATTTTACTATCGGGGAAGTAGGGGAGCTATGCACGGTTAAACCCCATGTTCTGCGTTATTGGGAGCAGGAGTTTCCGCAACTCAAGCCGGTGAAGCGTCGCGGTAATCGCCGCTATTATCAAAGACAAGACGTTATTCTGATTCGTCAGATTAAATCGCTACTCTATGATCAAGGCTTTACGATTGGCGGTGCGAGGCAACGCATGAGCGGAGCCGAAGAGCCTGTTAAGACAAACGTTGATGAGAAGGTCTATAAAGAGTTAATAAAAGATCTCGAAGAAGTCATAGAACTATTGTGAAAATGCGGTAGAATTGCCGCCGCAGAAAACGACAGACCAGACATCGATATAAAGATTTACTTCAGATCCACTTCAGAAGAACTCTATCTATATCATTAAATTCGGGGCATAGCGCAGCCTGGTAGCGCACTACACTGGGGGTGTAGGGGTCGTAGGTTCAAATCCTGCTGTCCCGACCAAAATAAAAGAAGGGTGTCCTATTGGATGCCCTTTTTTTCCGTCTGGATTTTGTTGAGTTCGCTGTTGTGCGTGATGCGCAGCAAGGGTGTGCTGTAGGAGAGACGCCAAAAAGCGCACATCCTTGTGCAGGCTCAACGTCCGCCATCCTTGGCGGCCGATGCTCTCGTACAGCACACCCTCGCTGCGCATCACTTCAGTGCGGTGGTCAAGTCTGGCTTAGAAGGGTTGTTCGTTGGCTTTTAGTTGTTTGGCTAGTAATCGGCATTGCTCTTCGACGTAGCTGAAGGTTCTGTAGGCCGACTCAGGGGTATCGTTGTTGAGAATAGACTGTCTTAACTCTTCGATGTCTGTGGCAGTCAGATCGTCGTCTGGCGGGACGAGGTCGATAATCTCTAGGTAGCTCGGCACGTAATCTGATGAGTGTGAACAATTGAAGCCTATCCACCATGATGAGATGCTCACCACGCTTGTGGTATTCGTGTGGTACAAGAAGGGTTCACAATAGCTTATCCCTCCATGGACTTCGATTGCACGAAAGCTCGCTAAGGCGGCACTTTCATCTTTGGCGATAGGCGTGTTCTTACCGCTTTGTCCGTCAGTATTACGTCCGTAGAAAGGGTGGGGGCGCTCAATGCAGACAAACGCGCACAATGCGTCGTGCTCTTCTCGAAAAATGATGCAGTTATACCCTGTATCGCTATCGATCCAATTCGCATAATTAGCTTCAAGCTTCCAAGGTTTTCTAGACTCGGCAGTTAAAGCTGTGGGTTTGAACTCATCCATCGGTTACCTCTGTAATATCACTAAACGATCTAATCCAATCAGGAACTAATGATACTAGATTCGCCCTTAAATAAGTTTCAACACTAATAATTTACCTCAATCCAAGCCTTCACAGAGGCAACATGCATTCGGGGCCATCGAGCGCCAGGACGGCGCTCGCTGAGCCTGCACAGGGACGTGCGCTTTTTGGCGTGCCCAGAATGCATGTTGCCTCTGTGATGGCGGCCTACAGGGTGTCTCCCAAAGTCCTCAATCCCAGTAGACCTAAAATTCAAGCAAAAAAAAGACGCCACAAGGGCGCCTTTTTCCTAAACACCGAAGTGCTTAATTCTTAACGTAACGCTTAATGCCGCCTACTGGGCCCACTTCAGCGCCGTAGATCACACCATTGCTATCAGCAACAACGCCTTCTGCAGTACAAGTACCACGACAATCAGGCTGTGGATCTGGGATAAACGCAGTGACTTCGCCTGTTACAGCGCTGCCTACACGAATACCGCGCAACCAATGACCGTGATCAGGGTTGATTGAACCAGACTCAGAGTCCGCAGCGTACAAAATATCGTTCTTGTCGATATAGATGCCACTGTTACGGCTGAATTGATACCAAGTATCTAGACGGTTGCCGTCTTGATCGAAGATCACGATGCGGTTGTTGCTACGGTCAGCAACGAACAAACGACCTTGTGAATCCATCGCTAATGAATGTGGCTGCATGAAATCATCAGGACCTGTGCCAAGCTGGCCCCATGCCTTGATAAACTCGCCGTCTTTGTTGAACTTCAACATACGAGCTGTAGAGCCTTCACCATTTGCATGGCCTTCACCTACGAAGATGTCGCCATTTGGCGCTACGTAGACATCATTAGGCTGAAACAGGTAACCAGGAGCGCGTGCGCCGCCAGGCTCACCAAGAGTCATTAGCAACTCACCGTCTGGGCTGAATTTAAGAACTTGGTGTCCTTTTAACTCACCGCCACCGATGACATTACCTTCGCGGTCAAGGTTGTCGCGGCCATCAGCAATCCAAACGTTGCCTTCGAAGTCAACGTGGATACCGTGTGGCCACATGACTAGGCCGGCACCGAAGCTTTTGACAATATTGCCATTAGCGTCGAATTTCATAACGGGGTCATCACCGCTAGTCACGCAAGCGCCGACGTTTCCGCCACAGCGCTCACCAACCCAAATGCTTACGCCATCAGGATCGATATCGACGGAACTGGTAGAACCCCACTCACGACCGGCAGGCATCTTGGCGTAGCCTTCTATAGTCTGGTAAGGGTTAGGTAGAGAATTCACAGGCTCCATATCAGCTGTAGACTGTGCGAGACTCATTAAAGGAAATATGGCTGCTGCTGCAGTGATGCCTATAAATGCAGACTTGATGGTTTTATTATAATTTGACACGGCGGAGAACTCTCCCTCGATTACGAAAATGGATGAACAGAATAATGCACTAATTTTGCTAATTCAATCAGTAAGTAAGATGCTAACAATAAGGGCGGCAACTGACACTTTTTATTTCAAGCTCGTGCTCGAATAAATCGCAAAATTACAATTAGTGATAACTGCCCTTGATAACAGGGGTGGAACAAATGCTCGATATTTGAGAGCGTGATGTAAAAAAGGAGTTTGTTGGGAATGAAGGATTTAGGTGAATTAGGACAACATGTTGCTAAGTTCGCTCTAGAGCGAGACTGGGACCAATTCCATTCTCCCAAAAACCTCACTATGGCGTTAAGTGTCGAGGTTGCAGAGTTGATGGAGCACTTTCAATGGCTAAGCGAGGAGCAATCACGTAATTTGGATTCTGATACCTTGGCAAAGGTCGCAAAAGAGATTGCAGATGTACAAGTGTATCTAGTGCGCCTAGCGGATGTGTTGAGTATCGACATCTTGAAAACGGTAAGCATCAAGATGCAAGAGAACGCTGAAAAGTATCCCGCCGATAAAGTGCGAGGAAGTGCTAAGAAGTATGATCAATATTGAGCAAGAAACTATGCCGGAGATTTCAACTCTTGAGAGTCACTCCAAGGAGTCGCAGTGAATAGTGAAGGAATAATCGATTTGCGCAGTGATACTGTCACTGAGCCATCGAATGGGATGCGCAAAGAGATGCTCGCGGCCAAGGTGGGTGATGACGTTTACGGAGAGGATCCGACCGTCAACCGCTTGGAGGCCGTGTTAGCGGAAATGACCGGCATGGAAAGAGGGTTGTTCATGCCCTCCGGCACGCAGGCAAACTTAGTGGCCTTGATGACTCATTGTGCGCGTGGTGATGAATATATTGTAGGGCAGCAAGCTCACACTTATAAATATGAGGGAGGAGGGGCCGCCGTACTGGGAGCAATCCAACCTCAACCGTTAGACTTCAATGCGGCGGGCGAGCTTGATCTAAGGCAAGTAAAGGCGGCAATCAAACCTGCGGATCATCATTTTGCTAATACTCGTTTGCTGGCATTGGAAAACACAATGCAAGGAAAAGTGTTGAGCTTGGACTATCTCAAGACTGCCGGGCAGTTTTGTCAGGACAACAAGCTCGCGTTGCATATGGATGGCGCTAGAGCATTTAACGCATCTGTCGCAACTAACGTTAGTATTGCTGAATTACTCCAGGGTTTTAATAGTGCGTCTATTTGCCTTTCGAAAGGTTTGGGCGCTCCGATCGGTTCCGTTTTGCTTGGGAGTAAAGACTTTATCGGCATGGCGCATCGTTGGCGCAAAATTACTGGGGGTGGGATGCGTCAAGCAGGGATTCTTGCGGCCGGTGGTCTGTACGCGTTAGAGCATAATATTGCTCGTTTAGCCGATGATCATAATAATGCGCGGCTCATTGCCCAGGGTTTGTCCGAACTTGGCTTCGTCGTAGAGCCAGTGCACAGCAATATGGTATTTGTACAAGGCTCCGAATTAGACGCCAATAAATTACAAGACACACTCTTACAGTTCAAAGTAAAGATTAGTTCGTCTGACCGATTACGCTTAGTGACGCATTTGGATATTTCGACGCAAGATGTAGCGACGATAATCAAAGCTTTTGATGCGTATTCAACGGCTTATTTCTGATCGGTCTGCTTGTTTCAATCGCTGTACCTTTCCTTTATGATGGGGCTCGTTTGGTTGTGCCGGCAACAGCTTGTGCCTTAATTCCTGCCATTGTGAGTATAGTAGGCTAATGTATGGATACACCGAAGGCTGAGAAGCTATTTAAAGCCGGTGAAGTAATTATGTCTCAAGGAGATCTTGGGGCTTGCGCCTATTTCATACAAGAAGGGCGTGTCAAAATCGTACTCGAAAAATCTGATGGGAAAATGTTGGATATGGGCACTCGTGGCCCGGGCAGCATCATCGGAGAAATGGCCATTGTCGACAACCAACCGCGTAGTGCCACGATACAAGCTCTTGAGCCTTGCACTCTATTAGAGATCACTAAAGAAGATTTTGCTCGCAGTGTTAAAGGGGCTGACCCCATTGTGCGCCTCATTTCGCAAGTGATATTAATGCGTTACCGCGATATTCTGCGCCGCTCTGAAACACTCTCTCTCGAAAGTTGTGATGGCCCTTCGCCAGAAGACTCTGAGCGCGAATATGCCGAACAAATTAACGTGGTCGAGTCGATTAAGCTCGCAAACGAATTTAAAGTTGCCATCGCTACTGGTCAATTATTCCTACATTACCAGCCAATCTATTCAATAAGCACTGGTCGTGTACTGGGTATGGAAGCGCTTATGCGCTGGCAACACCCTGTGCGAGGAATCGTACCGCCTGATGAGTTCATCCCTTTAGCCGAAGACAGTGGTTTGATCATTGAGGCAAGCCGATGGGCCCTGCGTGAAGTGTGCGCGATGCTTGGCCGGCTAGACGCTGTTCGTCCTGATTTAAAAGCGTTGTATGTTAGCGTCAATTTGTCAGCCACTGATTTTGAAGAAAGTAATTTTATTGAAAAGTTTAATGAGATCCTTGTAGATTCAAACACGGACCCTAAGCGTATTCATATTGAAATCACAGAACGATTACTTTTAAAGAAACCTACCGATATGAAGATGACACTAGATCGCTGTCGTGATTTAGGGGTGAGCGTTGTCATAGATGATTTCGGTACAGGTTATTCGTCACTAAGTTATTTGCATAGCTATCCTATCGATACACTCAAGATCGATCGTAGCTTTGTACGCGACATGCGTAGTAATAAATCGGTATTAGGGCTGATTAAGTCGATTGTGACTATTAGCGAAAACTTAGAAATCGATATTATTGCCGAAGGTGTCGAAGAAATCGAAGAAGCCAATTTGTTAAGCGAATTAAACTGTGACACGGCGCAGGGCTTTTATTTTTCAAGACCAGTGGCCGAGAAAGCTATCTTAAGCATTCTTAACAATAGCAATCCTAAAGCCTCAACTGTTTAAACTCGATTTGCGCTATAACAATAATAATACCTTCTAGGCAGTGTATTGAATCAGCTCTCGACCTGGATAAATGATAGTGCATTGAATAAATTCGCCCTGTATTTATTGGCGAACATCCTCGGTTTTCTTCCAGTTTTATAAAGCAGCCACCTATTCAGTATCACCGTGATCATGGCCTCGGCTGGGGCATATTATCTAGTGTTATTAGGCGGTGTGTTAAACTTGTACTCCTAGTGTCCGGAGCAGTCTTTATGTCCCAATCACCTTTTGATGAAAACTTGTCTGAGTTGCCGATTATGCAATCTCGTTTTAGCCTTGCCATGCCCAAAGACCCAATCCAAGGGCTTGGAATGCGGCAGGTTAATGACGCTTTGTATTCGATTACGATGCCAACCCCAGTGGCTGAGCCTCAGCTTGTTTTATGGTCGCGCGATGTCGCCAGTAGTCTAGGTTTTGATGAGTCATTTTGCACTAGTGCTCGTTTTTCTCAATTGATGTCAGGTAATTGTTTGTTCCCAGGCACAGAACCCTTCGCGAGTCGTTACGGAGGGCATCAATTTGGGAACTGGGCCGGTCAGCTTGGGGATGGTCGTGCAATTAATCTTGGTGAGCTTCCTGGTCAAGACGGCACAATGCTCAACCTGCAATTGAAAGGGGCCGGGCCTACTCCTTATTCTAGGGGCGCTGATGGACGCGCTGTGCTGCGATCGTCTGTGCGCGAGTACCTGTGCAGTGAAGCAATGCATTATCTAGGAGTTCCTACCACCAGAGCGCTGAGTCTAGTGCTTACGGGTGACAAGGTAGTGCGTGACATGTTTTACGATGGTAATCCGCAAAAAGAGCTTGGGGCTGTGGTGTGCCGTGTCGCACCGAGTTTTACCAGATTTGGTCATTTCCAGTTATGCGCCTATCGCGGCGAAACCGAATTACTAAAAGAGTTGATGGACCATACTATTGAAACCGATTTTGCGTATTTGTTGGAGCAAACTCCCAGAGGGGGGGAGCAAGAGAACGGTCTATATTTACGATGGTTTAAAGAAGTGTGCCGTCTAACGGCTGATATGTTAGTGCATTGGCAACGGGTTGGTTTTGTTCATGGCGTGATGAATACTGACAATATGTCGATTTTAGGGCTGACGATTGATTATGGTCCCTATGGATGGCTGGATCATTACGATCCGGATTGGACGCCTAATACCACGGATGCCGAAATGCGTCGTTACAGGTTCGGGCAACAAGCGGCGATTGGGCAATGGAATTTATACCAATTGGCGAACGCGTTGCTGACGGTGATCGACGATAGCACAGCCCTTCAAGAAATTTTGACGGATTATGCTCATTATTATGAGCGCGAATGGAAAACCATGATGGGGCGTAAGCTCGGTGTGAGCCTTGCAAATGATGAGTCCGCAGACGCCTTTTTAGTAGAGCTTGATGCTGTCTTGCAATTGCATGAAACCGATATGACTCTGTTCTATCGATTATTGTGTGACTACCGGCCTGGCCAAGTATTAACTGAGGTTATAGCTCCTGCCTTTTACGCTAGTGAGACCTTAGAAGCAGAGACTATCGCTAGAATGAATGAATGGGGAGAACAACTCGGTCAACTCATTGCGGCACAGCAGCAAGACCCTGATCAGCGTCGTACACAGATGCGAGGCGTTAACCCTTGTTATGTGCTGCGCAATTACCTAGCTCAGGAAGCGATCGATCTGGCCAATACCGGAGATTTTAGCCTGTTGCAGGCGTTAGAAGAGGCGATTCGCAACCCGTATGTAGAAGACTCGCGCTTTGCGAGATTCGCAGATAAGCGTCCAGATTGGGCACGTAGTCGCGCTGGTTGTTCGATGCTCTCTTGTAGCTCTTAAACACTAAGTTTGTGGAAGTATTGAAGTGCCTCACTCTAATTAAAGTATTTTTGCCTTTATTGCGACGGAAAACACCCTGAGCTACGTAGTTATAACGATGTACGTTATTAGTAGCTCTAAAGATGTACGTTATTAGTAGCTCTAAAACTGTCATGTGCCTATGGCAAAGTGACTAAGAACACTATGCCATCCTAAAGCTAATAGTGGTGGTTGTTATTGAGGTTTCCTCAATCCTTTCAGGGAGATATAAATTGCGATTTTTGCTTCGACACCCCATTGCGATCCTTTTTTCAATTGCCGTCCTCGGTTTAGGATATGCCGTTGTTAGTAAAGTGCAGCAAAATAATAATGTTGTGGCCGGTGCACGAGGTGCTGGGGGCGGCGCCACTGCAGTTAGGGTTACGACGGTAAGCCGTGAAGTATTTGTTGATCGAGTCGAGTCCGTGGGAACGGCTGGGGCCAACGAATCAGTAAATCTAACGCCAAAAATCTCTGACACCATAAGCCGTATCACCTTTGAAGAAGGTGGGATGGTTGAAAAAGGCGAAATACTCGTCGAGCTCACTAGCTCTTCTGAAGCGACTCGTCTAGCCGAGGCGCAATCTACTGCCGATGAGGCTCAGCGCCAGTATGAGCGCCTACAAAGCTTGTTGGCGGATAATCTTATTTCCGGAACCGACCTAGATGCCGCTCGTACTCGAGCCGAAACTGCGCAAGCGCGATTGGAAGGGGTAGCTGTCGCTATGGACAACTATCTTATCCGAGCTCCATTTTCGGGCATGCTTGGGTTTCGTAATGTCAGCGATGGTTCACTTGTTACCCCCAATACAGTAATCACTACCCTGGATGATATCTCCATCATCAAATTGGATTTCACTATTGCCGAAGTGTATTTGGCTCAGCTTAAGATAGGGCAACTACTGAGCGCTCAAAGTATTGTTTATCCGGATCACGCATTCGAAGGCGTCGTACAGGTTATTGGTTCTCGGATTGACCCTGTGACCCGTTCAGTACAAGTACGTGCGCACATTGACAATCGAAGTGGAGTCTTGCGTCCTGGGATGTTGCTCACAGTCTCACTAGCCTTAAACGAGTCAGATTCTGTGGTTGTTGATGAGTCAGTGTTAGTGCCTAGTGGTGGTCGACAGTACGCTTTTGTAGTCGACGATGAAGATGTGGTTAGACAAGTAGAAGTGCTGATCGGAAGACGTCAGCCGGGGAAAGTCGAAGTGCTTGGTGGTTTGCAAGTAGGGGATAGAGTAGTAACAGAGGGTATGGCACAGCTAAGGCCTGGTATGAATGTGCGGGTGTTGAATAATCCGACGCAACACACCTCCTCGCAGGGCAACGACGCTAGCGTTAATAGCGATACAACTACGGCACAGTCCTAACACTTTTTGCGCATTGGTGACACGATGATTCTTTCCGACATTTCAGTAAAACGGCCCGTCTTTGCAACGGTCATTAGTTTGGTTTTGATCTGCTTTGGGGTGCTGTCTTTTATGCAATTACCCCTGCGCGAATACCCCGATACTAGCCCTCCCATCGTATCTATTAGCACGAGCTATCCTGGTGCCTCGGCGGAGATCGTCGAAACACAAATTACGCAACGTATTGAAGATCAAATCAATGGGATCGAAGGGGTGACTTCGGTTAACTCTAGCAGTAGTGATGGTAGCTCTCGAGTCACTGTCGAATTTGCTGTGGGACGAGATATCGACCAAGCGGCCAACGATGTCCGCGATAAAATTTCTCGTATTACGCGATCATTGCCTGACGATCTAGATCCTCCACAGATTGCAAAAGCGGACAGTGATGCCCGTGCCATTCAAAATTTTAGTCTCACTAGTTCTGAAATGAGTTTCTTGGAACTCAATGATTATGCAAACCGTTTTCTTGTGGATCAATTCTCCGTCGTAGATGGCGTGGCTAGTGTTCAGGTTCGAGGCAACGGTGGGTTTGCAATGCGTGTGTGGCTGGATCGCGTTGCGCTTACAGCCCGTGGCTTGACGGTTACTGATGTCGAAGGGGCACTGCGACGACAGAACCTTGAATTGCCAGCGGGTAGAATTGATTCAACAGAACGTGAATTTACAGTGCGTGTTGAACGTATCTATCAAACGGCTGATGACTTTAGGCGTTTGGTCATTGATAGAGGAAGCGATGGCCACCTTGTTACACTGGGAGAAGTGGCACGGGTTGAAGTGGGCTCGGCAAGCGAGCGCAGTACGAATAAAGGCAATGGCGTTGAATCAGTTGGTATTGGTATCGTTAAGCAATCAACGGCGAATAGTCTCAATGTCTTGCGCGCTACAGGTGCGCTAGGGGAGCAGATCAACGCCACATTGCCCGATCACATGAGCTTGATGTCCTCCTCTAGTGACGCGGTATTTATCGAAAGCTCTATTGCATCTGTTTACGAAACCATCGCCTTGACGATGTTGTTGGTCAGTATTGTTATTTACATGTTCCTAGGATCTTTTCGTGTAATGCTCATTCCAGTGGTCACGATACCGGTGTGTATCATGGCCTCGTTTATTGTGCTTTCGGCTTTGAATCTATCGATCAACTTGATCACGCTTCTAGGGCTGGTGTTGTGTGTCGGGCTGATAGTCGATGACTCAATCGTGGTGTTGGAAAATATTCAACGCCGGGTAGAGGCAGGTGAGCCGCCATTGCTAGCCGCTTATAACGGTTCTCGCCAAGTTGGCTTTGCTGTGATTGCTACAACGGCGGTTCTTTTGGCTGTATTTGTGCCTGTCATTTTCATGGAAGGCAGCATCGGTATTTTGTTCTATCAGTTGGCGGTGACCATTGGCGCCGCGGTGATTTTTTCCACTGTGTTAGCTCTGTCTTTAACCCCTATGATGTCGTCAAAGCTACTCACGACTCACGCCCATGAAAGTTGGGTAACGCGTAATGTGGATCGCGTGTTTCGTAAGCTGCAGTCGTCGTATCACGATACATTGAAAGTGTGCCTCGAACATGCGCGTTGGGTATTCGCCGTATTAGTACTAGTTTGTATGGCAATCTATTATCTATTGCTCAATATTCCCTCAACGTTCGCACCCTCAGAAGATCAAGGTGTGTTCATGGCGCGTTTCAGTGGCCCCGAGGGCGCTAGTCTTGAATTCATGAAAGAACAAATAGATTTGTTGCAGGCAGAGGCTTTGCCCTATGTCGAAGCAGGGCAGATCGAGAACATCGTCACGATGGTGCCAGGCTTTGGTGGCGGTAGTAGTGTTAATAGCGGGATGGCCATTATTTCTTTGCCTGATTGGGATAATAGAACCCTTTCGACACAAGAGATTATGGGCGAGCTCAACCAGAAATGGTCTAAGTATCCAGCGTTGCGTGTGAGCACTTTCATGCGTTCGGGCTTGGTACGCGGTGGTGGCGGATTGCCAGTACAGTTTGTATTGGGTGGGCGTGATTACGATGAGATTGCCCAATGGCGTGACGTGATCATGGACAAGGCACGCGAAAGCGGAATGTTTACACGTATTCAATCTGACTATGAAGAGACGAAGCCGAGCTTGACCATAGTCGTTGATAAAATACGCGCAGCGGATTTGGGCGTGTCGATTCAATCAATCGGCAGCACGCTACAGGCAATGATGAACGAGAGCCGTGTCACTACTTATCTCGATCGTGGAGAAGAGTATGACGTGATTCTTCAGGCCGAGGACTCACAACGAGCCTCCCCTGATGACCTGACGAATATCTACGTACGTTCAGAGTCTTCCGGTCAGCTCATTCCTTTGGGCAATCTTGTGAAGATTGAGAACAGCGCTGGGCCGGGTTCACTGAACCGCTACAACCGTGTGCGTGCTATTACAATTAGTGCGGCACTAATGCCAGGGGTTAGTCTCGATGAAGCTTTGGCTTATCTGGAAGCAACCGTTGATGAAGAGCTTCCCGATTACGCGCAGATTGATTACAAAGGCGAGTCGTTGGATCTAAAAGATGCCAGTGGCGGTTTGATGCTTATATTTGGTATGTCGTTAGTGGTGGTGTTCTTGGTGTTGGCGGCTCAATTTGAGAGTTTTGTACATCCCTTGGTCATTATGACGACGGTTCCATTGGCCATCTTTGGTGCATTACTGGGGCTGTTCTTAACTGACGGTACTTTGAATATCTACAGCAATATCGGACTGATCGTATTGGTTGGTATCGCAAGTAAAAACGGTATTTTGATTGTAGAGTTTGCTAACCAGTTAAGAGATGAAGGCTTAGAGTTTGGTGAGGCATTAGTGCAAGCCTGTGATCTGCGTTTACGCCCAGTGTTAATGACAGCCTTGTCGACGATGATGGGGGCACTTCCGCTGATCTATGCAACGGGGGCCGGTGCAGAAAGTCGTGTGCTCTTAGGGGTCGTGATTTTCTCTGGAGTCTTGATGACGACAATCATGACACTGTTCGTAGTGCCCGTGATTTATAAACTGATGGCGAGAAACACAAGCTCTCCCGAGGCTGTCGCTAATCAGTTAAAAGTAATGCAAGACAAACCATCGGGTTCGCCGGATATAGACGGTGGGGTGCAAGTCTAAAAAATATGACCATGCCGCTAACTTTAGCGTGCATGGTCATGGCTTCAACGACAGTATTACTTCAATCCAGGCATATGCAGAGCCGTTAACGAGTGCGGCTCTGTAGAGGCGCCTTGTAAACGAATGGATTGAAGTTGCTCTGCTGCTTCGCAGGGCAATATGGCTAGAAATTTGCTAACGCCGTTGTCTTCATTGGCAAAACGTACGATCTCGCCAAATTTGCCATTTTCATCGCTTATTGTTGTCTGCGCATCGATTGATAAATCTTGAATGTGTCCTAGATAAAGGCGCTTCTTTGCCTTACCTCGGTAGTGCATTCTCGCAATGATCTCTTGTCCTGTGTAACAACCTTTTTTGAAATCGACTAGCCCCAATAGATCGTAATTCAATATCTCCGGTGTGTAGGTCTCCTGCATCCCAATATTAATATGCACAAGCCCAGAGCTTATTTCGGCTAGGTTCCAGTGTGCGCGCTCGGTAGCCACACCGTGTTGTCTGATTGTGTCGATCAAGCTGGTTTGTTCGACATGAAGCAGCAATTCAAAGCGCGCTTCATCGGTGCCGCATCGGTACACAAAGCCTTGTTCGAGGCGGACGATTTCATCAGCTGTTGTCGGAACGCGTTCCATTAATGTTTCTAGATAGCTTGCTGCCTCTTGACCATGAACCCCGAACCGGACAAATTGCTGGGTGTTGATATGAGTTTTTGCCTTGGAAAACACGATGTATTTATCAAGTGTCGCTTTGAGCACTTCTCCCATGCCTTGTTGGCAAAGCAAATAAATCCCGTCTTGATAGGGAAGTAGGCGCATGTCGGAAATCACCCGACCGCTTAGATTACAATAAGCACCGAGAATGCTGTGCTCAGGTGTCGCATTATCGACATTGCAGGTCAATTGTCCTTGTAAAAATTTAGCCGCATCAACACCCTCTACGGCAATAAGGTCAAAATTACATAAGTCAGTTAGCATACTCGCCTTGGCACAAGCCCGGAAAAAATCAGTAAATTGGGTTATTATAGAGAGAGTAAATTACTCCATAGGTTGTCACATGTTATCAGAAATTGAATACAAGAAACTGGCTTGGCATAGCCGTCGCGGAATGCGAGAGCTAGATTTATTGCTAATGCCTTTTGTCGAAGGCTTTTTGAAAGATCAAACAGCTGAAGATCAAAAACTGTATCAGGATTTTCTCTCTGAAGAAGATCAAGACTTGTATAACTGGTTGGTCATGCGCGAGCCGGCTCCCACAGCAAATATTGAAAGGATGGTAGTGCTTATTCGCAGTACTCGATAAGTACCGCAAGCCGCGCATAAGGATATGCCAATGTACTTGCTCGTTCCCCTTCGTCCATCGCGAGTTTTAAACACTTTATACACCTTGCAATGCATCTTAGCGCTCCTAGCGTTGGCATGGGCCGCACCGCCTCTATGGTTGCGGTGTGTTTGTCTGGTGGGGTTTGTTTTAGAGGGGGGGCGTTATGTTTTGTGTGCTCGCCCATCTGGCTTGTTGATGAGTGACTCAACGATACAGTTGAGCTTCAAAGACCGAGAGCTGCCCGTTCAGCTGGACCCTCATTGTTTCTGCAATCCCTATCTCATCATCTTGCGCTTCGCTGTGATGCCAGCGAGAGAAGGTGAGAGGGCTCGGTGGGGCCAGGCGCAACGTTATAATGTAATAATACTGCCCGATTCGTGTCCGCCTCGGCTACATCGTCAACTACGCTCAGCGCTGCGTTGGTATCGATTTGATGAGCGGGTGTTGCTGACGTAATCACTTCGCCTGTAATTAGAGTGTTGAGTCATGGGGGTCCAGTATCGTGTCTTGTGCTACTGCCGCCATATCAGGATGATCTAATGTGTAGTGTAGTCCGCGACTTTCTTTGCGTTGAATCGCGGACTCAACGATCAAGCGGGCCACCTGCACCAAGTTGCGCAGTTCTAGTAAATCTTTGCTGACAATATAATGTTTGTAATATTCCTGGGTTTCTTGTTCAAGCAACTGAATGCGACGTCGGGCCCTTTGTAAACGTTCGTCTTTGCGTACTATCCCCACATAGGCCCACATGAAGCGTCTCAGTTCGTCCCAGTTGTGGGACACAACTACCTCTTCATGAGAGCGTGTCACAAGACTTTCATCCCACTTAGGAATATCGGTAGTCAACGGCGTGCTTGGAAGCTTGCTGCGAATGTCTTCACTGGCACTGAACGCAAGAACAAAGCATTCTAGTAATGAATTGCTGGCCATACGGTTAGCGCCATGGAGCCCCGTAAAGCTGGTTTCGCCGATTGCGTATAGATTAGGGATGTCGGTGCGCCCCATTTTGTCGACAACAACGCCACCACAGGTGTAGTGGGCCGCTGGTACCACTGGAATACGATCCTTAGTAATGTCGATTCCAAATGTAAGGCAGCGTGAATAAATCGTTGGGAAGTGTTCTTTGATGAACTCAGGTTTCTTGTGGGTGATGTTCAAGTAGACACAATCGGCGCCAAGGCGTTTCATCTCATGGTCGATTGCACGGGCCACGATATCTCTTGGGGCCAGTTCCATGCGCGGGTCAAACTTCTCCATGAAACGAGTGCCATCGGCGAGTTCTAACCATGCGCCTTCCCCGCGCAGGGCTTCCGAGATTAAAAATGACTTCGCATGAGGGTGATAAAGGCACGTCGGGTGAAACTGATTGAACTCCATATTGCCCACGCGGCAACCCGCACGCCATGCCATTGCGATGCCATCGCCTGTTGCCCCGTCTGGGTTTGTCGTGAACAGATACGCTTTGCTAGCGCCACCGGTGGCCAAGATCACAAAGCGAGCGCGGAATAGATCAATAGTGCCTGTTTGCGGTGCAAATATATAAGCGCCGGCACATTCTTCACCTTCTAGGCCTAGTTTCTTGCGCGTAATGAGATCAATGGCAATGCGATTCTCAAATAAGTCGATATTGGGGTTCTGCTTTGCTCGGTTTGCTAAGGTCTCAAACACGGCGCGACCGGTCGCATCGGTGGCATGAATGATTCGTCGATGACTATGACCACCTTCCTGGGTCAAGTGCAGGGGGGCAAGATTGTCCGGTTTAAGAGGAGCACGAGCGGCGCCTTCTTTGGCTTCCTCAGGGGAGATCGTAGTAAACGGGACGCCTTGTTCGACTAACCATTTAACACATTCGCCACTGTTCTCGACTACATGGCTCACCATGTCCCGGTGACATAGGCCAGCTCCTGCATCGAGCGTGTCGGTAATGTGGTCTTCTATGCTGTCTTCATCATCGAGCACAGCCGCGATCCCGCCTTGTGCCCAGAACGTGGCGCCTTGGCTTAGTTCGCCTTTACTGATGACCGCAACCTTTGCGAAATCAGCCGTTTTTAAGGCGAGAGTGAGTCCGGCAGCACCGCTACCAATGATCAATATGTCGTAGTCGTAAACAGATGTGGTATCTTTGGCGCTCATTATAGTGGCACTAGGTCATGGGTGAGGAGGAACGCTGCAAACTCTTATAATAGACTTTGCATGTCGACGAAGTCGCCTATATTACAGCCTGACAGCCTGAATGTGTTAAAAAGACTTACGGAACCTTTAACGTTGGATAGAACTAAACTAAAACTCTGTGGTCTACTCATCTTTGCAACTCAATTTCTCCATAGTCATGATCCTTATGACTTGCTCGGTGCTGGGAGCCGTGTGAATGAAACACGATTCTGATCAGCAGTTAGTAGACCGCGTATTGGCAGGTGATAAATCCGCATTTAATTTTCTTGTGCTGCGCTATCAACATAAAGTCGCTGCACTAGTTTCACGGTTTATTAAAGACCAACATGAGGTCGAAGATGTCTCTCAAGAGGCATTTATCAAAGCTTATCGAGCTTTGAAACTCTTTCGCGGAGATAGCGCCTTTTATACGTGGTTGTACCGGATAGCGGTTAATACTGCTAAGAATCACCTGGTGGCGAGAGGGCGACGCCCCCCATCAACAGATTTCGATATCGATGAGGCCGAGTTGGTGGAGGACACGCCAGCTTTGCGTGAAAGTGAAACGCCAGAAGGTCAGTGGCAGCGTGACAAACTGGAAGCGTTGATCAATCAAGCGATTGAAGACCTACCTGATGATTTGCGTACAGCATTTAGGCTCCGTGAATTTTCCGGGCTAAGTTATGAGGACATTACAGAGATCATGGATTGTCCGGTCGGAACAGTCCGGTCGCGGATATTTAGAGCCCGAGAGGCTATAGATAAAAAAATACGTGAGTTTATCTAGCGCTAACGGAACCAAATATTACAAACGTTGTCATACTCGTAACATTATTAGATTTGTGCCATATTTTAGTGTGTACGGTACACAGTAAGTGCAAGACCCAGATCAAACGGTTTACTCCTTTCCCCAACTGGTTAGAACAGTGGTAGTTTGCAGAGGTATTGAATGAGTTTGGAAAATAGTCGCGGTCGCCCTTTTGAGGAGTCTTTATCAGCGTTGATGGATAACGAAGCTGATGAACTCGAGATGCGCAGGTTGCTTAAGAATGCCCCTGAAGATGATGCCTTGGGACAAACCTGGAGACGCTTCAATCTTGTCAGATCGGTATTGCAGCACGAAGAAGTGTTGCCGGTATCCAGTGCAGCGTCTAGTCGTTTGCTTGATGCAATAGCGGCTGAAGAGGCCTATGTGCCTGATGCTGAGAAGACACAAAAATCTACAGCTAGACCACAGCGTTGGCAGGCATTCGCGCGAACCGCAATCGCGGCATCTGTGGCTTTGGCCGCCTATGTTGGCTTTCAAGCCTTGCTTGTGAACCCTATGTCGCAAGCGCCAGTGGCCAGCAACGCTCCCGGTGTTAATACCTTGGTGCCTGGTGGTGAGATGGTGGCCACTGGGGCTTCAATTGAGTTTGATGCGCAGGCGCAGCAGCGTTTGAATGATTATATTCGTGGTGTGTCTATTCAATACAGTGAGAATGACGTCAGTAGTCCACAGTTTAATATTTTGGAAGACTCTCAGCTTATTCGTCAGGTCAATCAGATCGAGCCTTAAACGTTCCTAAATTGCGCGTAAGTGCCGTCAGGCCTTGCGTGCAGGCCTCAATTCTTCGCTTCTTCCCCAATGGCACTTTGTAATCTTTTAATACAAAGCTTGCCCGATTTTCGCGCGCGCTGTACTTTACGACACTGACCCACGCAGTCCACAAGTGTCAGTATCCGTGGGTCCCAGTTTCTTGGGAGTCATTGTATGAAGTTACTTAGCCGTTTGGCGTTTACTCAATGTGTTGCATCTTTGTTCGCAGCAGTGCTTATGGTTCAGGCCATCGATGCTCGCGCGGCATCCTCATTGCCTGATTTTGCGAACCTAGTAGAGAAAAATGCCCCCGCCATCGTCAATATCGCCACACTGCAAACAGTCAGTGCTCGTGGCGGTGCCCGCAATAGTGAGATCGAAGAGCTCTTGCGACGTCTAAGCCCTGATGAAGAACTGCCACCAGGCTTTGGTGAAGCGCCATCGCGTCCTCGTGGGGGTGTGGGTTCTGGATTCCTCATTTCCGAAGATGGGTATCTTATTACTAACCATCATGTGGTCTCGGGCGCCGATAAAATCACCGTGACTTTGAACGATCGTCGAGTGTTTGAGGCTGAGGTGATTGGCTCTGATGAGCTTTCCGATGTCGCCTTGTTAAAGATTGAAGGGGATGATTTTCCGTCTGTGTCGTTTGGTGATTCAGAGGCCATACGTGTGGGGGAATGGGTCTTAGCCATTGGCTCTCCGTTTGGGCTCGAGTTCTCCGCGGCTGCAGGCATCGTAAGTGCCAAAGGGCGCGCGGTACCCGGTAATCAGACTAATTATGTGTCGTTTATTCAGACTGATGTGGCTATCAACCAAGGAAACTCTGGTGGGCCATTGTTCAATTTGGATGGCGAGGTTATAGGCATCAACTCGCAAATTTTAAGTAGCTCTGGCGGGTCTAATGGTGTCTCTTTTGCGATTCCAAGCAATGTAGCGTTGAACGTCGTCGAACAATTGCGTGAAACCGGCACGGTAAGTCGAGGTTTGTTGGGTGTGCTAATCAAGGACGTTGATTTCGCATTGGCGGAAGCGTTTGATATGCCGCGACCTCGCGGAGCCTTTGTGGATGAAGTACAGCCAGGAAGCCCTGCAGAGGCTGGGGGCGTGGAAAATGACGACATTATCATTGGTTTCAATGAGCGTGATATTGAATCATCTTCACAGCTACCGTTCTATGTGGGTCAAGTTCGCCCAGGCAGTACAGCCATATTGCGCATTATGCGTAATGGGCAAGTGATTGATTTGCCCGTGGAAGTAGGGAGCTTGCCAGGCGAAGGTGTTGCTTCAACCGTTGTGCCAACCCGGGAGCCGCGAATTAATACTCTAGGCCTGACGGTGAGCGAGCTTAGTCAAGAAGCGCAAGAAGTGGCGGGAATACAAGGGGTGCGCATTGACGAACTCGACGCAGGTCCTGCGGCACGCGCAGGACTATCGAGTGGCGATGTTCTAGTGGAAATCAATCGTACGCCTGTTCCTAATATTCGAGCGTTTGAGCGTGCTGTAGAAGAGTTGCCAGAATCAGGATATGTGCCAATTCGTATCTGGCGTGAAGGCCGTGGTACGACACTTGTGCTCGAACTAGAATAATTCTGTGACTGCGAATTGAAAAGTCACGCAAGTCCTTGCAATGCCAATAAAAACCCACTGACATAAGCATTGCTTATGCTGTAGACTTGCGGCCTTGTTTTTCAGTGCACTTCGGTGCTGCGATCACAACGGCCACAGTACTATGGGCGTTGTCGCAAAACCCCGAGACTGATGCCCCAATCCCTTTAATTACTGATGTGTGACCCTATCTGTGAGCGATTTAAGCCATATCCGCAATTTTTCGATAATTGCCCACATTGACCATGGTAAATCTACCTTGGCCGACCGATTCATTCAAACCTGTGGCGGCCTTGCTGACCGCGAGATGGACGCTCAGGTGCTCGACTCTCTCGAGATTGAGCGAGAACGAGGCATTACAATCAAGGCGCAGAGTGTCACGCTCTACTACACCTGCCTTGCAGGTAAGCGTTATCAACTTAATTTCATCGATACGCCGGGACACGTGGATTTCACTTATGAAGTCTCGCGCTCACTGGCGGCGTGTGAAGGTGCTCTGTTGGTAGTGGATGCCGGGCAAGGTGTCGAGGCGCAATCGGTCGCGACGTGCTATACCGCCATCGAACAAGGCTTAGAGGTGATCCCTGTCCTTAATAAGATGGATTTGCCGCAAGCAGAGCCAGAAAAAGTACGACAAGAGATCGAAGAAATTATCGGCATCGATGCTTCTAATGCGGTGTGTGCAAGCGCTAAGACCGGTTTAGGAATCATCGAAATCCTTGAAGAACTCGTCCGTCTTATTCCGCCGCCAGTAGGCGATGTGGATGCACCTTTGCAGGCACTGATTATCGACTCTTGGTTTGATAATTACCTCGGCGTTGTCTCTTTGGTTCGAGTGAAGGAAGGGACGCTGCGCAAGGGCGACAAAATTATTTCCAAGACTCTAGGCAAATCGCATCTAGTCGATGCCGTAGGGGTCTTCTCGCCTAAACGACTCGTAACCGAAGCGTTGCGTGCCGGCGAAGTGGGCTTTATTGTTGCCGGCATCAAGGAAATTAAAGGCGCTCCGGTGGGGGATACCATTACCCACGCGTCGACTCCCAATGTTCCCCAGTTAGCTGGATTTAAGAAAATCCAACCACAAGTGTATGCGGGCCTGTTTCCTGTATCTTCGGATGATTTCGAGGATTTCCGCGATGCCCTTGCAAAACTTACGCTCAATGACGCCTCACTGTATTACGAACCCGAAAGCTCTGATGCCTTAGGGTTTGGGTTCCGCTGTGGTTTCTTGGGCATGCTGCACATGGAGATCATCCAAGAGCGGCTAGAGCGCGAATACGATTTATCGCTAATTACTACGGCTCCAACGGTAGTGTATGAAGTGCTTTTGACTAACGGGGAAACCGTACGAGTCGATAGTCCATCGGCGTTGCCAGCAGTGACTTCTATTGACGAGATGCGTGAGCCGATTGTGCTTGCGAGTATCCTTGTTCCTCACGAACATCTTGGTAATATTATTACTCTGTGTGAAAGTCGCCGTGGTGTGCAGCGAGATATGCAGTTTATTGGGCGCCAAGTGTCACTTCGCTATGAACTACCGATGAATGAAGTGGTTTTGGACTTCTTTGATAAACTGAAATCGGCTAGTCGAGGTTATGCCTCATTGGATTATCATTTCATTCGTTTCCAACAAGCGAATCTCGTTCGTCTGGACGTATTGATTAATGGCGATAGGGTTGATGCATTAGCGTTGATCGTGCACAGAGATAAATCCCATCAAAAAGGGCGGTTGCTCACAGAAAAAATGAAAGAGCTAATACCACGTCAAATGTACGATGTGGCTATTCAGGCGGCCATTGGTGGGCAAATTGTTGCGCGCCAAACCGTGAAAGCATTGCGTAAAAACGTAACGGCAAAATGTTATGGCGGCGATGTCAGTCGTAAGAAGAAACTACTTGAGAAACAAAAAGCCGGTAAAAAACGCATGAAACAAGTCGGTAATATCGAAGTGCCTCAAGAAGCATTCCTTGCCGTATTAAAGGTGGATAGTTAATGGATATCGATTTTTCACTCGTTCTTATTATTCTCGTAGCGATTACAGGTGTTATCGCGTTACTTGATCGATTATTGCGTGAAAAGGATCGTCAAGAAGCCGCAGATAAACTACGTTCGGCACAGCAACCGCATTCAGAAGCGCTCAAGGTCGCGATTGCGGAAGTAGAGCGTGAGCCAGTGCTAGTGGAGTATGCGAAATCCTTCTTCCCCGTGTTGCTGATTGTGTTGGTGTTACGCTCATTTCTTGTTGAGCCCTTTCAAATCCCATCGGGATCTATGATCCCTACATTGGAAGTGGGCGATTTTATCTTAGTTAACAAGTATACCTATGGGTTGAGATTGCCAGTGATTGGAACCAAAGTGGTAGCTATGAATGAACCAAAGCGTGGGGAAGTGATGGTGTTTATTCCTCCCCATGATGAGCGTTACTTTATTAAGCGTGTAATTGGTTTGCCTGGAGATACGATTCGCTACGACAACAAAGTGCTTTTTGTGAACGGTGAAGAAGTGCTCGCTGAGGTTGTTGAAGAAGCTCAGATTGAATTGCCTAACGGTATGCTACAAACAGGGATACTGCTTAACGAAACCCTGGGAGGTGTAGAACACCTAACACAGATTATCGATGCTCCAGCGCGTAGCAACGGTCCCAACGTCTGGGTAGTGCCAGAAGGTCATTACTTCATGATGGGTGATAATCGTGATAACAGTGCAGATAGTCGAGTTTGGGGCACTGTGCCAGAGGAGAATATCGTCGGTAGGGCGTTTGCGATCTGGATGCATAAAGAACCAGGGTTAAGTTTTCCTAGTTTCTCTCGTAACGGCTTGATTCGTTGAAACGAGCACTGTGTCGCGGTGCAATGCAAGGACAGCGCTATAATCGCTTTCGATAACGGGACACTTTAGTGGTGTTGAAAACTACCGTATGAGGCAGGTGATGTCATGAATAAAATACAAATTCCTTTTTCACAACCGCAACGTGGGTTCTCCAAGCTTGGCCTTTTATGCATGCTGGTTTTAGTTGTGAGTGTGTTTACATTCGGGCTAAAAGTACTGCCTGTGTATATCGATCATAACTTTGTTCGTGGTGTTGCCGAGACACTGGTTGAAAGTGGACGCGCAAGTTCGATGACTCAAGAGGAAGTGCGAGTAGAAGTTGCCGCAAGCTTGCGTGTCAATAATGTACGTAATTTTGATCTAGACGATATTACGACGACACGGGCCGGTGGGAGTTCAGTCATTAACATTAACTATGAGCGTCGAATTCC
This sequence comes from Gammaproteobacteria bacterium, assembly GCA_051252515.1. Classification (GTDB taxonomy): domain Bacteria; phylum Pseudomonadota; class Gammaproteobacteria; order Pseudomonadales; family Pseudohongiellaceae; genus UBA5078. The sequence continues at coordinate 192,290 of JBPOFS010000003.1, read as the reverse complement.
CTTAGCGGGCAATATTGATGTCATTCTTAGCTTCGATGATCAGATTCAATAAATGAATAATCCTGTCACATTACTGGAAACCGCGTTCTCGTATAAGTTCAAAGACAAGTCGCTAGCACAACTTGCGTTAACGCATTGTAGTGCCGACCCTATGAATAATGAGCGTTTAGAATTTTTGGGCGATGCTATCTTAGGGTTTACGATAGCCGCGCAGCTTTATAAGCTTTATCCCGATGCTCCAGAAGGCGATCTTAGCCGTATGCGGGCGAGCTTGGTCAATCAACAAAGTTTGGCAGATATTGCTACTCGTCTTCAGCTTGGTGAATTGTTGATATTGGGCCCAGGAGAGCTAAAGAGTGGTGGACGTCAACGTGAATCCATCCTTTCCGATGCCGTTGAAGCTGTGTTCGGGGCAGTCTACCTCGATGGTGGTTTAGAGGCATGTAGTAAGGTTGTGCTGTCTGTGTACGGTGATATGACAGTACACAAGGGAGAACAAGACAAACGCAAAGATTCTAAGACGCGCTTGCAAGAGTTGCTGCAAGCCAAAAGCTTAGCGCTCCCAGTTTACGAAATTATTTCAATTGATGGTGAGGCGCACCAACAAACTTTTGTTGTCACCTGTCAAATTGCGTTGTTAAAGAAAGCTACAAAAGGTGTTGGCAGCAATCGTAAGATCGCTGAACAACAAGCCGCAGAAAGAGCGCTTCAGGCATTGGGTCTTTAGCGTGGCAGTGAGTGTTATACAGGAAATTTATGCAGGATATTGAAAATACAGAAACTACCACTTACTGCGGATTTGTCGCCATCGTTGGTCGTCCCAACGTGGGAAAATCAACCCTGTTGAACTATTTGCTTAAACAAAAGATCAGTATTACTTCGCGTAAACCACAAACAACGCGACACCGAATCCTAGGGATTAAAACAATAGACGATAAACAATTCGTTTATGTCGATACACCAGGAATGCATAAGATCGAGCGAAAGGCCATCAACCGTATGATGAATCAAGCGGCAACAAGTGCGCTTGATGGTGTTGATGTGGTGTTGTTCGTTGTCGAACGCTTAGTGTTTAACGAAGAGGACGAGATCGTTCTAGAAGCACTACGCAAAGTGAAGGCGCCAGTGTTGTTGCTTATCAATAAGTGTGATTTGTTGGAATCACGAGCACGCCTTCTGCCGCATATAGAGCGTATATCGAAATTGAGAGACTTTGCGGAGATCATCCCATTGTCAGTTCTTGGTGGACACAATATCGATACCGTAGAGGAGTGTGTCTTAAAGTATTTGCCCGAAGGCCCGTTCTTATACCCTGAAGATCAGATTACAGATCGAAGCTCACGTTTTTTAGCGGCTGAAATTATCCGTGAAAAAATTACACGTCAGTTAGGTGATGAACTGCCTTATGAAGTCACGGTCGAAATTGAAAAGTACACAATTCAAGCTGGGGTTGTGCATATTCATGCGTTGATACTCGTTGATAAAGAAAGTCAGAAACAAATTATCATCGGCAGTAAAGGCGATCGATTGAAGACCATAGGCAGTGCAGCACGTGTTGATATGGAAAGAGCGTTTGACTCGAAAGTGATGTTGAATTTGTGGGTCAAAGTGAAGACAGGTTGGGCGGATGACGAACGAGCCCTTCAAAGTCTAGGTTATCATCAAGATTAAGTGCTGAGATCGGCACTTTTTGCTAGCGGAGCCACATTACTATGCGCAGCAAAATCGACTTGCAACCTGCCTATGTTCTACATACTCATCCATTTCAAAATACCAGTCTGTTGGTTGACTTCTTCTGTTTAGAGTTCGGCAGGGTGCGCGCAGTGGCCAAAGGGGCTAGGCGTGCCGGCTCACGGACTCGAGCCTATCTACAACCTTTCCAACCGTTGCTTATTTCTTTAAGCGGCAAAACAGACCTTAAAAATTTAGTCTCCGTAGAGAACAGTGTGAATGCCTTGCGGTTGCAGGGCACTAGGCTGTTTAGTGGACTTTATGTGAATGAATTGATTGTAAGGCTCCTCACGTTCCAGGAAAGTAACTCGGAACTCTATCGTAGTTATCAAGAAATTATTGTGGCCCTTAGTGGTGAGCGAGATTTACAAACGGTGCTGCGAAAATTCGAGCTAGAGCTGCTAGATGCGTTGGGGTATCGGGTTGACCTTGAGAACGAATGCTACAGTGGGCAGCCTATTAGTGAGCAAGAGCAGTATTTGTTTCATCCTGAGGTAGGCTTTGAGCGTTTGCCTATCGTTAGCCCGGAGCAACGCCATAATCCTGCTATTTTTAATGGAGCGGACCTCAAAGCACTGCGAAACGGTCAATTAGAGGATAAGAGTCATAGCAAAGCCGCACTACGATTGACTCGCATGGCTTTGCAACCCCATCTCGGCAGCAAGCCCCTAGCCAGTAGAGACTTGTTTGCGAAAGCCAGTATTCATCGGTAACTGTAGGTTTGAGGTTGCTGCATGCTTTGCCTGTGCCCTAATAAAGGTTAAAATCGCGCAAATTTTTCTATTGGGATTACGCGATGTCTATTACTTACCCCACAATCGAATCCCAGATCGGCAATACTCCTCTTGTTCGCCTTGTCCGTCTGCCTGGGAACACTAGTAATACCGTTCTAGTAAAGCTCGAAGGCAATAATCCTGCCGGCTCAGTCAAAGACCGCCCCGCGTACCACATGATCATGCAAGCTGAGCTACGTGGTGACATCCAGCCCGGAGACACTCTAATAGAGGCTACCAGTGGCAATACAGGCATTGCCCTAGCAATGGTCTGCGCCGTCAAAGGGTATTCTTTAATATTAATCATGCCGGAGAACATGTCTAGCGAACGTCGAGCTTCGATGAGTGCCTATGGCGCTCAGTTGATCTTAGTCACCGTGGAGCAGGGCATGGAGGGCGCGCGTGACCTAGCAGAGCGTATGAGCCAAGAAGGCAAAGGTAAGGTGCTTGATCAATTTGCTAATCAAGACAATCCTAATGCCCATTATTTGCATACAGGCCCAGAGATTTGGCGCGATACTCAAGGGACAATCACGCATTTTGTGAGTTCGATGGGGACAACCGGCACAATCATGGGCGTGTCGCGCTACCTAAAGGAGCAGAACCCAGAAGTGAGTATTGTGGGCCTGCAACCAAAAGAAGGTGCAAAAATTCCTGGAATTCGACGTTGGCCGCAAGAATATCTACCGAGAATTTTTGATGCGACACGCGTGGATGACATTATTGATGTCGAGCAACAAGATGCTGAAGACACCATGCGCGCTCTAGCAAAAGTCGAAGGTATATTTTGTGGGGTGTCCTCTGGCGGTTCTGTTTTCGCCGCGTTGGAGTTGAGCAAGAGACTCGAGAATGCCGTCATAGTGGCCATCGTGTGTGACCGTGGCGATCGTTACCTATCTACGGGTGTTTTTGCGTAAACCCGCATTTCCCCCACAACCCTAATTTTCTAAATGTGAAGCGATCGATTATGAGACACGCAAGACGTAGGCGTCAGAAACTGCCAGAAGAAGCCATTAGCATTGATATTCAGCGCCTCAGTCATGATGGCCGCGGAGTAGCTTCCATTGACGGCAAAATTGCCTTCGTAGAAGGGGCCATTAGTGGTGAGAGCGTTATGGCGCAGTACACCGGTCGTCGTAAACAGTACGATAAACTTAAAACGGTGGAGGTGATCACAGACTCTCCTGATCGTGTTGAGCCGCCTTGTGCCCATGCAAAAATTTGCGGCGGTTGTGCGATGCAGCATATTAATTCGTCGGCCCAAATTGCTTTGAAAGAGAAAGTGCTGCTGGATCAACTGCAGCACATTGGCGGATTGACTGAATTTAAGATTATCCCGCCGATGTTAAGCCAAACCGAACATTATCGTCGCAAGGCCCGATTAGGGCTGCGATATGTGAGTAAGAAAGAGTCGATGCTCATTGGCTTTCGCGAGAAAAACAGTTCCTTCATTGCGGAGATGTCTAGTTGTGCAGTGCTCAATGCTTCGGTCTCTGAGCTTATTATGCCGCTGCGTGAATTATTAAGTGATTTTGATGGCCGAATGCAGATTCCCCAAATCGAGGTCGCGGTTGGCGAGCAGTTGGAAACACAGAGCGGTGGTGAGCACATCGCAGATCAACTCGCCTTTGTTGTAAGGCACTTAGAGCCGCTTTCAGATAAAGATCTGCAAGGTCTCATCGATTTCTCTAAGCAACACAATATTCAGCTATATCTGCAAGCCAAAGGTCCAGACACTATTCATAAAGTTTGGCCTATCGAAGGGGAAGAGCGGCTTTACTACTACTTACCTGACTTCAATTTGAATATGGCTTTCCATCCAAGTGACTTTACGCAAGTTAACGGAGAGTTGAATCGTAAGATGATTCACTTTGCGCTGGAACTTTTAGATCCCCAGAAAGATGAGACGATACTGGATCTGTTTTGCGGATTGGGAAACTTCACCTTACCTTTGGCGACGCGTTGTAAAAAGGTCGTGGGGGTGGAAGGTAGCGATGAGATGGTGCGACGCGGCTATGAAAATGCTAAGCGTAATAACATCGATAATGCGGAATTCTATGCGGCAAACCTTATTGTGGAGTTTGACGAAAGCACTTGGGCGCAGCCAGTGTATGACAAGATTTTGCTAGATCCGCCCCGTTCTGGGGCATTAGAAATTATTCCTCGTATTGCTGCATTTAAAGCGCAAAAAATTGTCTATATTTCTTGTAACCCAGCAACCCTTGCGCGTGATGCTGGGGAATTGGCGAAATTAGGCTATGAGATGACACAAGCGGGTGTCATGGACATGTTCCCTCATACCAGCCACGTCGAATCAATCGCTGAATTTGTATTGAAAAAGCGATAACAAGCTAGGCTACGGGTTTTATTAATGGTTCATATAAGAGACAAGCACGCATTTAATGAAGATGGCAGTATTTGCTTTGATGAGTGGATTGATAACTTGCAGAGTAATGGTGTTGTTCTCGATGTTGAGCGCTTGAAACACGCCTGTGATATTAGTTGGGACGCGCATCAGAAAACCGATGCTCCGGAACACGCTTGGTTCGAGAAAAGCAGTAGCTATATCACTGGGCTTGATATGGCCGAAATTCTTGTCGAGTTGCATCTTGATACAGAGGCGGTGCTCGCAGCCATTTTATACCGCAGCGTGCGCGAATCACGTCTTGCCTTGGCCGTGGTTGAAACTGAGTTTGGCGCTGGTGTGGCGAAATTGGTGGAAGGGGTGCTACGCATGGCCGCCATCAATGAAACTGATACGAGTCGTAAACGTGTCTTAGGCCAAACAGACGATCAAGTGGAAAACGTCCGAAAAATGCTTTTAGCCTTGATCGATGACGTTCGTGTTGCCCTCATCAAGCTTGCTGAACGCACCTGTGCGATTCGGGCAGTTAAAAACTCCCCTACAGAAAAACGACTTCGAGTGGCCCGTGAAGTCTTTGAAATTTATGTTCCTCTGGCCCATCGCTTGGGAATAGGGCAATTGAAGTGGGAGCTAGAAGACTTATCGTTTCGCTACCTTCAAGAAGCAAACTACAAACGTATCGCTGCCTTGCTAGACGAACGGCGAGTCGATCGAGAGCGTTTTGTTGAAGAAGTGACTGAACAGTTACGCCAGCAACTTGAACGCGCCAATATCGACGCTGAGGTGAGCGGACGTGCTAAAAACATTTACAGTATTTGGCGAAAAATGCAGAACAAGCATCTCGATTTTCTGCAAATTTACGATATTCGCGCTGTCCGGATTCTTGTGCCGGAGGTTCGCGATTGCTATGCCACTTTAGGGATTGTCCATAATCTCTGGCGTGTTATTCCTAATGAGTTTGATGACTACATTGCGAACCCTAAAGCTAACGGATACCAGTCTTTGCATACCGCTGTCATCGGTCCTGACAATAAAACATTTGAGATACAAATTCGTACTTTTGCCATGGATGAGGATGCCGAGCTTGGTGTCTGCGCGCATTGGCGTTACAAAGAAGGGATTGCCGATCCGAGTTATAACGATCGCTTTGAAGAGAAAATTGCCTGGTTACGTCAGTTATTGGCTTGGCATGATGAAATGGGCATGGTGGGCGGCTTAGCAGAGCAGTTAAGAAGTGATTCAAGCACGCCTGATCGTGTTTATGTGTTTACGCCAGAAGGGCACGTTGTGGACATGATGGAAGGCGCGACTCCTTTGGATTTTGCCTATTATGTGCACACGGAAGTTGGAAACAAATGCTGTGGTGCCCGTGTGAACGGCAAAACAGTGCCTTTGAACTATCGTTTACAGACAGGCGACCGGGTCGAAGTACTAGATGATGACAATAGTTGTCCGAGCCGTGACTGGCTCAAACCTTCGTTAGGCTTTGCTAATACTCCGCGTGCTCAAGCGAAAATGATTCAGTGGTTTAAAACCCAGGGTCGCGAACAGAACATCGCTTATGGTCAGACATTATTGGACGAAGAGTTTGCGCGACTTGCCGTACGCAGCCCCAATTATAAAGATATAGCGAAGAAACTCGGCTGTAAGAACGCTGATGGTTTATTTGCTGCAGTAGGGGTAAGCGCTGTGACTGTTGAAGAAGTCATTTCGGCCGCACAGGAGCTAGCGCAACTGCACTATGTACAAGATGACCTATTACCACCTCAGGTAAGTGCTGAGCCTGGTAAGAAAGTGTATGGGGCAGGGCGATTGCCTATCGAATTTGCATCTTGTTGTGGTCCTGAGCACGGTGATTCGATAGTAGGCTGTTTAACGAGCTCAAATCAGGTGGTCATTCACAAAGAGGATTGCCCAGTTGCGTCGCAGTTCCAGCGCGGTCGGCATGAGAACCTCATTGAGGTGCAGTGGAGCGACGAGCAGCGTGTCAATATGCTAGCGGAGCTCTATGTCGTGGCTTACGATCGCGCGGGTCTTTTGCGCGACATTACGACGATACTTGCAGATGCGAAGATCGAAGTGATGCAGGTGAATACGCGTTCGGATAAACAAGCCGGCACAGCAAAGATGAGCTTAGAAGTGGAAGTGGACTCGTTCCCGGCCTTGTCCCGTGTTCTAGAGAAAATAAGCCGCCTGAATAATGTTATTGAGGCGCGTCGGCTTGATGCGAGTTCCGCCTCTTAATAGTGGCGCTGCGCCCAACGGAAAATGACTATGACTAAGCCACATGAAATTGCTGACCTCTTGAGCCTGATGGACAATTTGCGCGACAAAGAGTTGGGTTGTAACTGGGATAAAAAACAAACTCTAAAGACCTTAACAGGCTATACCTTGGAAGAGGTATACGAAGTGATTGATGCGGTAGACACAAATGATGATGCGCAATTACAAGACGAGTTAGGCGATTTGTTATTTCAAGTGGTTTTCTATGCCCAGATTGCTAAAGAAGAAGGGCGGTTTGATTTTAATGATGTGATTGGCTCGATTACCGATAAATTGCTTCGCCGCCACCCGCATGTATTTCCTGACGGGAGTTTGGCGAGCTTCGGCAATAGTGATCTGCATCTTAATGCTGATGAAGTCGCCTCACGATGGGAGCAAATTAAGAACGAAGAACGAGCCCTAAAGGCACAACGTAAAGGCGATGTAAGCGGCCATAGTGTATTGGACGATGTGCCAAATAGTCTTCCGGCATTAGATAGAGCTCGTAAGCTACAGAAACGCGCCGCATCAGTGGGGTTTGATTGGACGAGTGTCCAGCCTGTTCTGGATAAACTCAAAGAAGAAATTGCAGAGCTCGAGGCAGAGCTTTTATTGAACGATACAAAGAAGATTCACGAAGAGTTTGGGGATCTCATGTTTAGCTGTGTGAATGTCGCAAGGCACTTACAACTCGACCCAGAGTCGGTACTCAGAGAGAGTAATCGAAAGTTTGAACGTCGTTTTCGAGCAGTAGAGGGCATTGCCATTGGGCATGGGCGTACATTGGAGTCGTTCAGTGAGGAAGAATTAGACAGAATGTGGACTCAAGTTAAGGCTCAGGAGTAGTGCCGTCAAGTAAAGGGTAATGGAGGCTAAGAACACGGTCTTCTTGTCTCTGAGAAGGGCTTTAGTGTATGGTCGTTGCCTTCGAATGAACCAAATCGGCGCGACATTCAACATTCGGCCCACATTCTACAAGTGGTACAGGTTCTCCACTTGCGCGAACACTATAAAGATTAAGTATTACATTGAAGGCTAGCCCAAACTTATGTTGGGCCTATTAAGGAGCAAGTTATGCGAGTGATTTTATTAGGGGCACCGGGTGCAGGAAAAGGCACGCAAGCGCAGTTCATTACGACTAAGTATGCTATGCCACAGATCTCTACGGGCGATATGTTAAGAGCTGCGGTTAAGGCAGGTTCGGAACTGGGTGCTCTAGTTAAAGAAGTAATGGCGACCGGTGGTTTAGTTACTGATGACATCATTATTGCATTGGTCAAAGAGCGTATAAGCCAAGAAGATTGTGCTAAAGGCTTTTTGTTGGATGGATTTCCACGCACAATTCCACAAGCTGAGGCCATGGTAGATGCAGGAATCGATGTAGACGTTGTTGTTGAGATCAGTGTTGAAGACGAGGAAATCGTTAAACGTTTAAGTGGACGTCGTGTGCATGCGGATTCTGGTCGCATTTATCATGTGACTAATAATCCACCTAAGGTTGAAAATATCGATGATGTTACTGGTGATTCTTTGATCCAACGTGACGATGATAAAGAGGAAACCGTTCGCAAAAGGCTTAAGGTTTATCATCAACAAACGAAACCTTTGGTGAACTTTTATCAAAAGCTCGAAGCCGAGGGTAAGGGCGTTAAAGTGGTGCAATTAAATGGTCAGGAAAACGTAGATGTTGTCCGTGAACAAATTGCCTCGTTAATGTCTGCTTTATAGAATGAATAAAATTGGGGGCGTTGTTCTACTTAGAACGCCCTCAATTAAGCGTTAGAGTTTTCATTTACTCATCTTTTTTTCCTTTCTAGTTTTCATTTCCTTCTCTGCAAAAAATTCCTTTAAAACACTCTGCGACACTCCCATACACCCTTTTATATAAATATTGTCAAATTATGTTGATTTTTTTCAACTTTTTGAGAATGCATTGCTGTATAGCGATATTTTTTGTGCTAAGGTGCCGCTCAAACGTGGACGCTCCCATGTTGATGAATTTAAGGTGGTTTTGTTCCACATTTTAGGAGAGATAACGGTATGGCCAAAGTTAAAGCGACAAAGAAGGCGCCTGCTAAATCGGCGGTTAAAAAAACCGGTGATGCTGCTCTTGCGAAAGCACAAGCAACCGCAGCGAAATTGCAAAAAGATGCCGCTGCTGCTGCGAAGCTACTCGCTACTGCGCAAAGCAAAGCTGAAGCTGCAAAAACTAAAGCTGCGAAAGCTGCTACAGCAACAAATAAGAAAGCTGCTGTAAAGGCTAAAGCTACTGCAACTAAGCAGGCAGCCAAAGTCCGCGAAACTAACGCTAAACTTAAATCTGCAGAAAACAATGTGAAAACTGCGCAAGCTGCAGTTAAAGCGAAGGCTGCAGCCGAAGCGGCTAAGAAAGCGGCAGAAGCCAGAAAAGCAGCAATTGCTGCTAAGGCAGAAGCAGATCTAGCCAAAGCAGTGAAAGCATTTGCTGCTAACTGGAAAAAGAAACGCGCTAACGCCGATGCTGCGAAAGAAGCTGCTCGTGCTAAGAAAGAAAACCTAAAGCGTAAAATAGCCGCTAAGAAAGCCGCTGTTAAAGCTAAAGCCGCTGCTCAAAAAGCAGCTGTTAAAGCAAAAGCAGCCGCCAAGAAGCGTCTAGCTCGTGAAAAAGCCGCTGCACGTCGTGCTGCGACTAAAGCGAAAACAGCCGCTAAGCGTTTAGCGCTTCGTGAAAAAGCAGCCGCTAAGAAAGCAGCTGCAAAAGCGAAGTCAGCCGCTAAGAAAGCAACAAGCAAAGCAGCTAAAGCTGTTAAAAAGGTCGCTAAACCAGCTGCCAAGAAGCCTGCTGCTAAAAAAGCCGCTAAAAAGCCTGCTGCTAAGAAAAAGCCAGCGGCTAAGAAAAAAGCGCCTGCGAAAAAGGCCGTAGCTAAGAAAGCTGTAGCTAAAAAGCCTGCTGCTAAGAAAGTTGCAAAAAAAGCGCCTGCGAAAAAGCGAGCTGCTCGAGCTAAAGCGGCTAAGTAAGCGCTAAAGCTAGTCAATCAGTGGCTTGTCACTGGTTAGAAAAAACCCCCTGAGATGTAATCTCTGGGGGTTTTTTTATTTCCTTTCCGTATAATCCTGCCATGCCTATCATACTTGCAATCGACACCTCTAATAGCCAATGTTCAGTCGCACTTAACCGTGATGGCAACATTCAAAGTGCAATTTGCACGCAAGCCCGTCAACATGCTCGTCGGCTTTTGCCTATGATTGACGAAATTTTGACTGACAGCGGCCTGACACTTGAAGATCTTGATGCCATTGCGTTTGTGAATGGGCCTGGATCGTTCACAGGTTTACGCATAGGGGCAGGGGTTGCTCAAGGCTTAGCCTTCGGGGCGAACTTACCAGTACTCGCATTGTCGACACTTGCCGTGATGGCATTTAAAGCTCGCCAGCAAGTCGCGTTAGAGCACTTTTTAGTCAGCATGCAAGCTCGTGAAAACGAGGTTTATTTTGGTGCCTATCAGTTTGTTGCCGGGGATATGTGTTTATTGGCAAAAGAGCGAGTGTGCTCGCCACAGAGCTGTGAAATCCCTGAAGTTATGTCCAAGAATAGCTGTTGTGCGGTGGGAGATGGTTGGCGCGAGAGTATAAACTTCATAGCTTCCTCAGATTTTGTCACCCAAACTCTAGATGACTGTGTAGCCGATGCAATAAGTCTTAGCGAGTTGGCGCAAATTCGTTTTGCCGCAGGGGAAGCTGGAGATCCCGCTTTAGGGCTGCCAGTCTACCTGAAAGAACAAATGGACTACTAAGTTATATGGAATTGGGTTTTGTAAAAGCGACGTTTCTAGCCCTATTACAAGGGTTCACCGAATTTTTGCCGATTTCGAGTTCGGGACATATTTTACTGCCTAAAGAATTATTTGGATGGCCCGATCAAGGACTGGTCTTTGATGTTGCCGTTCATGTGGGTAGTCTGATTGCCGTACTTATTTATTTTCGTGCAGATATCGCACAATTATTTAGAGCTTGGTTGCGCTCTTGTATAAAGCAGGAACATTCTACGGATTCAAAACTCGCCTGGTTTGTAATTTTGGCAACAATTCCCGCCGGTTTAGTAGGGTTTTTGCTAAGCGACTTCGTGGCACAGTACTCCCGTTCAATGCTGATTATTGGCATAACGTCTATTGTCTTTGCTGTGCTTTTATACCTTTCGGAACGATTGGGAAAGCAACAATTGGACTTGAAACAGCTCACGATTAAGTCGAGTTTGATCATTGGTTTTTTTCAAATGATGGCATTAATCCCGGGCACTTCACGCTCGGGTGCGACAATGACCGCTGCCTTATTCTGTGGCTTGACCCGCAAAGCGGCCGCCAAATTCTCCTTCCTTCTGGCTATTCCTATTATTGCTGCAGGCGGTCTTCTCGAAGGTATTGAAATGTGGCAAGTAGGGACATCGGGGCAGTGGGGTGAGTTGCTTTATGCAATGGCCGTGTCAGCGGGGATGTCCTATTTGTGTATCCATTATTTCTTACGAATGATTGAACGTGTTGGGTTCTTGCCGTTTGTTATCTATCGTATTGTGATGGGAGTAGTTTTGATTTCGGTCTACTATCTCGTTTAAAGCATCTCCATTATTCTCATGAGCCTATTCACTAAAAAATATGCACCCTAGTTATGCCAACTCAATTGTTTAACAAGCCATGTAAGATTGCGATTGCTGATAGTGATCAGTCAGCGACTCAATCCTTATCAGCACTTGCTTTGGCGACTGGATTGCCATTGTTGCCTGCTGGTATTCCAGCGCTCCAGTATTGCGAGTTTCTATTGTTCTATAAGAACGGTTGCCTGTGTTTACAAAACACAGACGAAGACTCAGCGGGTGCCGTGTGTGTGGATTTTGATGATGAGAGTCTGCGCTTTCGTCAGCGGCGACCAGTTAAACCCGAAGCGCTACTCAAGGCCTCAGGAGTCAAGCAAGGGCAGGCGAGTAAAGTGTTGGATGCGACAGCGGGGTTGGGCTTGGATGCTTTCCTGTTTGCCTCTGCTGGCGCTCAGGTTACTTTGGTGGAACGTTCTCCAATATTGCACGCCATGTTAGCGGATGGTTTGTCGCGTGCGGCACGCAGTGCTGACGAGCGTGTAAGTGAGAGTGTGGCGAGAATGCATTTATTGCATGGGGATAGCGCGTCCGTGATGGCGCATTGGGATGACGCTCAGGCGGAAGTTGTCTATCTTGACCCGATGTTTCCGGAGCGCAAAAAAAGTGCGAAAGTGAAAAAGAACATGTTCTTATTGCAGCAGCTGTTGCATGCGGAACCGCAAGCTGAAGATCTTCTTGAAAATGCTTTGAAGGTAGCCTCTAAGCGAGTCGTAGTGAAGCGCCCGCGCCACGCCCCGTTTCTTGATGAGCGAAAGCCTTCCTTTTCACAGGAAGGCAAGTCTAGCCGTTTTGACGTTTATGTTTGTCTGCCAAAAACGTAATACTAGTCACTTCCTACTGCGGACGTAATAAACGCTGCAATATCTCTTCATAGATAATAGAAAGTTCATCTAGATCGCTAACTTTAACGTTCTCATTCACCTTGTGAATGGTGGCGTTACATGGACCTAATTCTAGTAATTGCGCACCTGTAGGGGCAATAAAGCGCCCATCAGAAGTGCCGCCAGTGGTAGAGCACTCGGTTTCTACGCCATTAACGTGTTTGATGCTGGCACTTACAGTATCGATAAGGCTGCCTTTGGGCGTGAGAAATGGATTGCCGGATAACTGCCAATCAAGACTGTATTCGAGTTCATGGCTATCTAAAATGGCTTCGGTTCTACTTTGGATTTCGGCTTGCGTTAGCTCAGTCGAAAAACGGAAATTGAACTTCACTTCTAAGTTGCCAGGGATCACATTGTCTGTTCCCGTGCCGGCATGAATGTTGGAGATTTGAAAGCTTGTGGGAGGAAATGCCTCATTGCCTTCGTCCCAAACTTCCATTGCTAAATCGTTCAATGGCAACATAGCCTTATGGATTGGGTTACTTGCCAAGTGTGGATACGCTACGTGGCCTTGAACGCCATGAACCGTTAGTAAACCGTGCAGTGATCCGCGTCGACCAATCTTAATGACATCGCCTAATTTGTTAGTGCTCGACGGTTCTCCGACGATGCAATAATCGATTTTTTCATTGCGCTGTTCTAAAACATCAATGACCTTGCGTGTACCGTTAATGGCACTTCCTTCTTCGTCGCTCGTAATGAGGAAGGCGATAGAGCCATCAATAGGCTTATCGGCGGTTACAAATCGCTCACAAGCCGTCACCATGGCCGCAATACTGCCTTTCATGTCCGCGGTTCCGCGCCCATAAAGCACACCATCGCGAACCGTCGGGGTGAAGGGATCGAAAGTCCAATCTTCCACGGGGCCTGTGGGGACCACATCGGTGTGCCCCGCAAAGGCAAAGACAGGAGACTTGTCTCCCAATCGTGCCCAAAAATTATTCACTTCGCCAAAGGGCATCGATTCGATTGTAAAACCGAGTGCTTGTAGGCGATCGATCAATAATTGATTACATCCAGCGTCGTCAGGCGTCACTGAGGCCTTTTCGATTAATGCCGAACACAGGGAGAGCGTGGAAGTCATAGTGCAGTTCTCAAGCGCCAGGCGCGATTAGTTGTGTGTATGTAGTTCTTCGTTCAAGGCTACGGCAGATTTGTTCGCTTTGCATTCCACAGCGCCTGAAATAGAGTTGCGACGGAACAGAAGGTCGGATTTTCCCGAAAGCTCTCGCGCCTTAATTGTCTCCACGACATTATTGCCGTTATCTAGCAATAGCACCTTTGTGCCAGCCGTGACGTATAAACCGGCTTCTATAATACAGCGATCCCCTAGTGGGAAGCCGAGTCCTGCGTTCGCACCAATAAGGCAGTCTTTGCCTACGGAGATGACTTCTGTGCCACCACCAGACAATGTGCCCATCGTGCTGCAGCCACCGCCTAAATCACTGCCTGCTCCTATCATCACTCCAGCAGCAATACGGCCTTCGATCATGGCTGGGCCTTCGGTTCCGGCATTAAAGTTGACGAAGCCTTCATGCATGATAGTGGTGCCTTCGCCAATGTAAGCTCCTAACCTAACGCGGGCCGTATGGGCGATGCGGACACCTTTAGGAACGACGTAATTAGTCATTTTGGGGAATTTATCGACAGACATGACTTCTAACACCGAACCATTGAGGCGTGCTTGCAATTGGCGCTCGGGAAGATCAGCAAGGTCTATGGCGCCTTCGTTCGTCCATGCAAGATTCTGCAATACTCCAAAAGCCCCAGTAAGATTAAGTGTATGGGGTTTGCACAAGCGATGAGAGAGCAAATGTAGTTTTAAATACACCTCTGCAATAGAGCTTGGCGCTAGGTCTTCGGCGATAAACGTGGCAATGATGTCGCGTTGGCCGGCATTGAGCTGTGAGATGATTTTAGCGAGCTCTGGTGCTTCATTGATAGCGTTGCTAGCCCCTAGGCGCTCAAGGTGATCAACGCTGAGTAAATGGTGAGTATTGCCTCCCTTATAATCGGCGGCTTGTGCAAGCACATCGCTAATCGAAGCTGCGGGTGAGCGCAAAACGATAGGGTAGTACACCTCAATAATGTCACCTTGATTGTTTCGCGTAACAACACCTAGGCCTAAGCTATGCAAGGAGAGGTTCTTATTCATGATTTTTTCCTATAAATATTGGTAGCGCTACTGCGCCAATAAAGAGCGTAATTGCGTTTCGTCGTATCCGGCTAACCATTGTGAGTCTTTCTCTATCAATGGGCGCCGCACGATCGATGGGTTTTCCGTAATGATTTTGATCGCACTTGTGCTATCTAAGCTGTTTTGTACGTCTGGAGATAGCTTGCGCCACGTAGTCCCACGTTTATTAATTAACGTGTCGAGGGGAATTGCCTGGATAAAGCGCTTCGCGAGGGCTTCATCTATCCCTAGTTTTTTGTAATCGTGAAATTGATATTCCACTGAATTGCTCTCTAACCACTTACGCGTTTTTTTCATCGTATCGCAGTTAGGAATCCCGTAAAGAGTTGGCGTGGTATTAGGCATAGTATGTGTCCTTTTTTCAGTCGCCAAGTTCTTCTTCAATGTCACTGAGTAGGCGGTCTATTTCAGCTTGTTCTATGATTTTTTCGTTGTTGGCGTTCACGATAAAGAATAAATCCTCAACTCGCTCGCCCAACGTAGCGATGCGAGCATTAAGGAGTTGAATATTGTGTTCCGCAAATATTTTCCCGATTGACGCTAGTATGCCGGGTTGATCAGGGCAGTTTATTTCAAGAGTGGAGTAGGGACGTTCATCGGAGTTGATGAGCTCTGCCTCAACATGCTTACTAAAGTGTTTCAGTTTGCGCGCTATACGCTTGGTTGACACTTTAAGGTACTTAGTCGGTTCGACAAGGTATTCAGTGAGCAAAGCAATGATTTGTTGCTGTCGTTGAGCATTGGCACTTACAGGGTTGTCGTTGTCCTCTAACACTGTATAGGTGTTCATACAGTAGTTTTTACTAGATGTGAAAATGCGAGCATCTTGAATATTTAGGCCTAGTTTTTCCATAGCCGCTGCGCTGCTGGCAAACAAATGGTTTTTGTTCAATGTGTAGATAAATATCTGCGTGGCGCCACCGTTTAAGTTCTCGCTCGGGTCCTCAATTAGAATTAAGGTTTTCTGAGCGCCACTCTCTGCGATGGCCTCTGTGTGCCAGATAATATTGGCAGTAGATTCGCGCACAAAATACTCGTCATCGATATTGTCCCAAATCTGCTCGATCATTGCCGAGTCAACGCCGTGTTCCGTTAGCTTTAACAAGGCACTTTCTTGCTTATCTTTGATTCGGTCTGCGCGTTCGATTGGGTTTTCTAACCCGCGTCGCAGGGCGCGCTTAGTACTCAAGTAAAGCTGGCGCATTAATGACGCACGCCAAGAATTCCAAAGAGTCGGATTGGTGGCATTGATATCGGCAACGGTTAAGGCGTAGAGATAATCTAAGTGCAATTTATCCCCGACCTGAAGAGCAAACTTGTGAATAACTTCGGGGTCAGCAATATCCATGCGCTGAGCAGTCATCGACATTAAAAGATGGGTCCCGATAAGCCAGGCCACTAGCTTAGTATCCCAGGCACTTAGATGATGTAGGCGACAAAACTCGGCGCCGTCTTCCATCCCTAATGCTGAGTGATCGCCACCACGCCCTTTGGCGATGTCATGATACAAACCAGCGATATAAAGCAATTCAGGTTTTGGTAACCGACGCATTATGTGGGCTGCGATGGGGAAGTTCTCTTCCGCTTCAGGGAAATTAAAGCGACGCATATTTTCAACCACTTGCAAGGTGTGGGCGTCGACTGTGTAAATATGAAAAAGATCGTGTTGCATCTTGCCGGTAATCGCACCGAATTCGGGCAAGTAACGACCAAGAACGCCATAACGCGACATGCGTCTAAGTTGTGCGGTTAATTCGTGCGCTGATCGCAACAGTTCCATGAATAAGGTGACGTTGCGCAAGTCTTTACGATAGTTTTCATCGATTAGAGTATTGTTTTCACGAATGGCGCGGATTGTGGCAGCACGAACACCTTTGATCTCTGGATTCTGTGCCATCAATACGAAAATTTCGATTAAGGCGAACGGAAAGCGTTTGAAAACGTTTTCATTGCGAATTTCAATGTAGTCGCTACGCACTTGAAAGCGATTATTGATGATGGTGATTTCTTCGGTGACTTCGGCACGTAAAATGGCTTCGTCAAAATGCTGCAATAACATGTCATTGAGGCCGCGCAGATTGGCGACCGCACGATAGTATTCTTGCATGAGCTTTTCGACGGCGAGACTTTTCTCATCGTCTTTGTATCCGTATAGGTCAGCGAGATCTTTTTGTTTATCAAACAGAAGTCGATCTTCTTTGCGTCCCGCTAGTAAATGCAAACCGTAACGCAATTTCCAAAGGAGGTGCTCGCCCTCTACTAGCTGGGCATACTCCTGGGCAGTTAGAAAACCAAGGTCCACTAAGTCGGCAAGTGTGTCTGCCTTGTAATAGCGTTTAGCAATCCAAGCGATGGTTTGAATATCACGCAGACCACCAGGCGATGTTTTGACGTTTGGCTCTAGTGCATAATCAATGTCGTAATATTTATCATGCCGTGCCGTTTGCTCATCACGTTTGGCTTCAAAAAAGGATTTGGCAGGCCAGACATCGGCACTCTGCGTTTTCTTGATCATGGCGTCGCGCAATGATTCAGGTCCGACAATGGTGCGAGATTCCATCAAGCTAGTAGTGACAGTGATGTCCTTAAGCGCTTCTTGTCGGCATTGTTCGATGGAGCGTACGGATTGCCCAATCTCTAGATTTATATCCCAGAGGAACGTAAAGAAGTCGCCTATGCTTTTTTTGTAGGCGTCGTGATTATCATTCTGGGTCACTATCAATAAATCGATGTCAGAGTGGGGGTGTAATTCGCCACGCCCATAGCCTCCTACTGCCAATAAACTGATGTCTTTTGCATCACCCCAGTCATAGCGTTCCCACGCGCACAGTAATATCTGATCCACTAACCATGCACGGCCGTGAATAATGGGCGAGATATCGACGTTGTTTTTATACTGTTCATCTAAACGCTGCTGAGTGTCAGACAAAGCCTTTCGAAAGGTGCTGACGGCGTCAGTACCTGACTTTAACTGTTGGCGAAAAGTAGTGATATCAAACAGCGCGTCGTTAAAGCTTGTATTCAGGGCGTACAAGGAGTCAGTCATAGTGTTTGAGCCATAGAGTGTAGTAATGCGGAGTGCTTAGAAATTTTCTTCTGAGCGTTTCGTAAGCACTTCACAACCTGTGGCGGTCACAGCGAGTGTGTGTTCCCACTGAGCTGAGAGTCGTCGGTCACGAGTGGTGACAGTCCAACCATCAGCTTTAGATAGCTTAGTATGTCGAGTGCCGGCATTGAGCATAGGCTCAATCGTAAAGGTCATTCCTTCTTTGAGCTCCACCCCTGTATCTGGCTTGCCGTAATGCAGCACCTGCGGGTCCTCGTGGAAGACGCGACCAATGCCGTGACCGCAGTACTCTCGCACTACTGAATAATTATTGGCTTCCGCATAGCTTTGGATGAGATGCCCGATATCCCCAAGGCGTACCCCAGGCTTAACGATGTCGATTGCTTTATAGAGAGACTGCTGCGTGACTTCGATTAGGCGCAGCACATGCGCTGGCGCTTCACCCACGACAAACATTTTGCTTGTGTCGCCATGAAACTCATCTTTGATCACCGTAACGTCGATGTTGATGATGTCGCCTTTCTTGAGAAACTTGTTATCGCTTGGAATGCCGTGGCAGATAACATGGTTGATCGAGGTGCAAACGGACTTGGGGAAGCCATTATAATTAAGGGGCGCCGGAATCGCATTTTGCACATTAACGATATAATCGTGGCAAATTCGATCTAGCTCGCCTGTGCTGACCCCAGCTGTTACAAAAGGGCCAATCATTTCGAGGACTTCGGCTGCTAATTTTCCTGCAACCCGCATTTTGATGATGTCTTCTGGCGTTTTAATACTAATAGCCATAGCGTAATGTGTTTTCTCTTTTAGGGTGGGTGAGTTCTATCTCAATATGGGGCTATTGTAATGCAGCAGGGCGCTGATTGACAGGTGTGTAGCGCAGCCATGGGCTCGTTACGTGGCACTCTAGCCATGGTCAATTGAGAGCGAAAATTGCGCTAATGCTTTAAGTCGATAGTCCTTTATGGTATAAAGCTGCGCGCTTCTTGGGTCATCGATCCAAAGAAAGCGTAAAATTTATGCAATTTAACGTCACACATATACCGTCACATGTGTTTTGGGTGCCCAATCGCCGAGAGGCTTACGGGTTTAACCATGGGGTATATGGAGGCCTAACCCGATAAAGGAAAATTATGACTACAGTTACAATGAAAGAAATGCTCAAAGCGGGCGTCCATTTTGGTCACCAGTGCCGTTACTGGAACCCTAAGATGAAGCCGTACATCTTCGGCGCGCGTAACAAAATTCATATCATCAACCTTGAGCACACTCTTCCAGCGTTAAATTCAGCGCTAGAGCAAGTACAAGTGTTGGCTGAGAAAAAGAAGAAAGTGCTTTTTGTTGGTACTAAGCGTGCGGCAGGAAAAATCGTTAAAGAGCAAGCGCAACGCGCTGGTATGCCTTACGTCGATCACCGCTGGTTGGGTGGCATGCTTACAAACTACAAGACTATTCGTGGTTCTATCAAGAAGCTACGTGATCTTGAAGCTCAAGAAACTGACGGTACTTTCGATCGTTTGACTAAGAAAGAAGCTCTAGAGCGTCGTCGTTCAAAAGAGAAGCTCGAGCGTAGTATTGGCGGAATCAAGGAAATGGGCGGATTGCCTGATGCCTTGTTCGTAATCGACGTTGATCATGAGCGCATTGCTATTACTGAAGCTAATAATCTTCGCATTCCTGTTATCGGAATCGTTGATACGAACAGCAACCCAGATGGTATCGACTTCCCAATTCCTGGTAATGACGATGCGATCCGTGCGATCGAGCTTTACGCAACAGCTGTTGCTGATGCTTGTCTTGCTGGTCGAGGCGACGGCAATGCAGTGAATAGCACTAGCGAATTCATTGAAGTGGAAGAGCAAGCTGCAGAAGTAGCGGCACCCGCTGAAGCGGCAGCTGCTCCAGCAACACCAGCTGCTGAGTAATTTAGTCTTGCTGCGGCAAAGGCCTGTTTAAAAGGCCTTTGTCTGCACTAGACGTTGAATTTTTTCGGCCCTATACGGTCGAAATGCGTTAAAAAAGAAGGGCTTTGCCCTTTTTTTTTAAGTCAGAATTTGAATCACTGCATATAGCAATTGATAGGGGCAAGTAAAATGGCGAATATTACAGCGAGTATGGTCAAGGAACTGCGCGAGCGCACGGGTCTTGGAATGATGGATTGCAAAAAAGCGCTTGTTGAGTCTGACGGCGATATGGAAAAAGCAATCGATGATCTGCGTAAAGCAAGTGGCATGAAAGCAGCTAAGAAAGCGGGTCGTATCGCAGCTGAAGGGGTTGTACTGACAAAAATTTCTGAAGATGGCAACTTTGGCATCATTTTAGAAATCAACAGTGAAACTGACTTCGTTGCACGTGACGACAACTTCTTGAACTTTGCACAATCAGTGCTAGATCATGGTTTCAACACGCGTGAAACAGACGTCGCTAAGTTGATGTCAGAAGGCTTGGAAGATGCGCGCGAAGCATTAGTACAGAAAGTTGGCGAGAACATCAGCGTACGTCGACTTGAGATGATTGAGTTCAAGAACGTGAACGACGGCATCGTTGACACGTATATCCATAGCAATAACCGTATTGCGGTATTGGTAGCGATCAAAGGCGGTGACGATTCACTAGCCAAAGACATCGCGATGCATGTTGCAGCCGTTAATCCAGTGGTTGTGCGCGCAGAAGATGTACCTAAGGAATTGCTAGCGAAAGAGTCTGAGATTTATTCAGCACAGGCTCGTGAAAGCGGCAAGCCAGAAGAAATCATTGAAAAAATGATTCAAGGCCGTTTGCGCAAATATGTAGCGGAAGTTAGTCTACTTGATCAGCCGTTCGTAAAAGATGGCGAGATGACGGTAGCGGCACTGCTCAAGAAAGCAGGCGCTGATGTTGTAAGCTTTACACGTTTTGAAGTAGGCGAAGGCATTGATAAAGGCGAAGTATTAGACTTTGCAGCAGAAGTTGCCGCGGCTTCAAACGTATAAACGAGTGAAACATTGTGACTGATAAAGGTGGAATGCTAATGGGAAAACCAGATAAGAAATATAAGCGCATTCTCCTGAAACTCAGTGGAGAGGCCTTAATGGGCGATGCTGACTTTGGCATCGACCCTAAGGTTCTCGATCGCATGGCAGTCGAGGTCGGCCAATTGGTCGGCCTTGGCGTCCAAATTGGTATGGTGATTGGCGGTGGTAACTTGTTCCGTGGCGCAGCATTGAGTGCGGCGGGGATGGAGAGAGTCACTGGCGATCATATGGGCATGCTTGCTACGGTAATGAATGCCTTGGCGATGCGTGACGCCTTAGAGCGTGCGAGTATCGCTACACGTGTTATGTCCGCTATTCCTATGAGTGGTGTTGTTGAACACTACGACCGTCGTACCGCGATTCGCCACCTTCGAGCTGGTGATGTTGTCATTTTCGCTGCAGGTACTGGAAATCCCTTTTTCACTACAGATTCCGCTGCATGTTTGCGTGGTATCGAAATTGATGCAGAGCTAGTATTAAAAGCCACTAAAGTTGATGGCGTTTATTCTGCTGATCCTAAGCTTGTGCCTGACGCTGTGAAATATGATCGCCTTACCTTTGACGAGGTATTAGAGCGTAAATTAGGCGTTATGGATCTCACCGCGATAGCCTTGATTCGCGAGCACGATATTCCTGTGCGTGTATTTAATATGAACAAACCAGGGGCGTTATTGAACAACGTCATGGGCTCGGCGGATGGCACGATTATAGAGAATCCTCCGGCGGCTTGAACCAAAATAACCCTCGTTTATGGGACTACAAGATGATTGAAGAGATAATCAAAGACGCAGAGCAACGCATGGAAAAGTCCATCGCCTCACTCGAAATGGCCTTCAATAAGATTCGTACAGGCCGCGCTCACCCGAGTATTTTGGATACCGTTGTGGTGCCTTACTATGGTGCTGATACTGCATTGAACCAGCTTGCCAACATCACAGTGGAAGATGGCCGATGCTTGGTTGTAGTCCCTTGGGAGCGCCCACTGATTGGTGATATCGAAAAAGCCATCATGAAATCTGATCTTGGCTTGAATCCTTCCAATAATGGCGAATCTATTCGCGTTCCGATGCCGGCTCTTACTGAAGAGACGCGTCGTGGTTATACCAAGCAAGCAAAAGCTGAGGCTGAAAATGCCCGCGTTGCAGTTCGCAACATCCGTCGTGATGTAAATGGCAGCGTTAAAGATCTCGAGAAAGAAAAAACCATTAGTGAAGACGACCAGCGTCGTGCTGAAGATCGGATTCAAAAGTTAACGGACAAATATATCGCTTCGATCGATAGCCATTTCAGTGCCAAAGAAAGCGATCTTCTGTCAATTTAAGTCTGACGAATGATCGCTATGACTGGATGATAGGCAATAAGTCCGCTATAAGTGGGCTGGCGCGTGGTGTTTTATGCAAGCACCACGTGAGTATCGATAAATATAATAGAGACATAGATGTCTAATGCAGAAAGAAGCCTCGCCCAAAACTGATCTCCTTCAATTGCCTAAACACGTGGCTGTCATCATGGATGGCAATAACCGTTGGGCAAAAGCGAACGGATTGTCGGGGGTAGCAGGGCACCGAGCAGGCGCGGAAGCCGCACGGGAAATTGTCTACTCATGCCTTAATCGTGATATCAAATACCTGACGTTGTTTGCCTTTAGTAGCGAAAATTGGCTACGACCAAACAAAGAAGTCAAAGGCTTGATGGCCTTATTCCTAGCTGTTTTAAAGCGCAAAGAAATTACTCAATTGCACAATAGTAACGTTAAATTACGTTTTATTGGCAATCGAGAGAGTTTTTCTCCGGCGTTGCAACGGCACATGCATGAAGTCGAAGAGTTGACCGCTAACAATACGGGCACTGTGGTAACGGTTGCGGCAGATTACGGCGGGCAATGGGATATCGCGAATGCAGCACGAAAGCTCGCCGAAGAAGTCGAGCAAGGCCTATTGCGGGCAGATCAAATCGATGTTGCACAAATGCAACGGCATATCTCTTTGGCGAATGATCCTGCGCCAGACCTTTGCATTCGCACCGGTGGCGAGAGTCGTATCAGTAATTTCCTACTCTGGCAGTTTGCCTACACCGAATTATATTTCACTCAATGTTATTGGCCGGTTTTTGACGATCAAGAATTTGAATTAGCCATGCAAGACTACAGCAAGCGTCAACGCCGTTATGGCTATCTAAATAACCCTGAGCACAGCGATGAATTGCCAGTGCCTGGGAGCACGCGTAGTGCTTAAAACCCGAATCATTACCGCTATTGTTATGTTGATTGTGCTGTACATGGCCACAGTCTGGACGACGCCGTTCCAATTTTCTGTCTTTGTGAGCCTTGCCTTGTTGGTGGCCATTCTTGAGTGGACGGGATTGATGGGGTTGCAGAGCGCAGCGGCAAAAGCGGCCTATTTGACTGTCTTTGTTGTCATTATGGGCTTGTTGGCCTCGGCAGCTCAAATCTTCTCCCCTGTAGCGATGTTATCTCAATCGGTAGTGCTGACCCTCACTGGCGTCGGTGTGCTGTTTTGGTTGCTCGCCTTTTGGTTAATACGCCATTTTCCAGAGAATACCCCCCAATGGGCAACCACTCCTAGAACAGCTGCCATGGGCTTGCTCACGCTTATTCCCACTTGGATTGCCTTGATTCAGCTGAAATACCTCGCTCCAAGCGGTGCATTGGTATTTGCCTTGATTGCTCTTGTGAGTATTGTCGATATCGGTGCCTATTTTACGGGCAAGGCATGGGGCAAGGCCAAGCTAGCGCCGAAGCTCAGCCCTGGTAAATCTTGGGCGGGTTTTTGGGGCGGAATGGCATCGTGTTTAGTATTAGCCGTAGTCTTGCTCTATCCGTTGAATATGTATGTCGTGCAAATCGATGGCTTGCATATGGCGGCGTTCTTAGTGGTGGCGATGGTTACAGCTGTCTTCAGTGTGCTCGGGGATCTGTTTGAGAGTATGCTCAAGCGAAGTCAGGGGCTAAAGGATAGTGGTAAATCTCTTCCTGGCCATGGCGGTATACTCGATCGCATCGACAGTTTGACCGCGGCAGCCCCAGTATTCGTTTTCTTCCTTTTAAGTCTATTTGCAGATGTCACATGGCCTTAGATCACTCCCCAATTAAAACTGTGTCTAGCAGTGCTCAGATTACGATCCTAGGTTCAACCGGCTCGATCGGTAAAAGCACCTTAGATGTGATTGCCTTGCACAGTGAATATCAAGTTTTTGCCCTGACGGCCAATAGCCGTGCCGATATTATGTTGGAGCAATGCCAACGTTTTAGTCCTCGGTTTGCAGTCATGGTAGAGGATGATGCCGCCCAGGTGCTGCGTGAGTCACTATTGCAGCTTGGCTTAGAGACTGAAGTGCTTTCGGGAGCGCAGGCTTTAATAGACGTCGCGATACACCCAGAGGCAGATACTGTAATGGCCGCTATTGTCGGCAGTGCAGGGCTTCCAGCGACTCTAGCTGCTGTCGAGCACTCTAAGAAGATATTGTTGGCGAATAAAGAAGCGCTCGTGATGGCTGGTGATCTTTTTATGGCGACATTGGCCAATAGTGATGCCGTTCTGCTGCCTATCGATAGCGAACACAATGCTGTGTTCCAGTGTCTTCCTCCAGAGTCGCGTTTTGCTGGCGGCGATATCCGCGGGCAGGGTGTGCGCCGTATTGTGTTAACGGCCTCCGGCGGTCCCTTTAGGGAGTCTCCTTTGGAGTCGTTTAGCAGCGTAACGCCTGATCAAGCCTGCAAACATCCTAAGTGGAGCATGGGGCGCAAGATCTCAGTGGATTCCGCGACCATGATGAATAAAGGCTTGGAGATCATAGAGGCCTGTTACCTATTTGGTGTTGGTGCCGAGCACGTTGATGTGTTGATTCATCCACAAAGCATTGTACATTCGATGGTGGAGTACGCCGATGGCTCAGTAATCGCGCAAATGGGCAGTCCTGATATGCGCATTCCTATTGCCTATAGTTTGGCATGGCCTAACCGGATCGAGTCAGGCGCTAAGTCCTTGGACTTAACGAAGCAGGGGGGGTTGGAGTTTTACCCTCCTGATTTAGAGCGTTTCCCCTGCCTTAGGCTAGGAATGGAGGCCGCTAAAATAGGCGGAACCGCAGCGACTTGTTTGAATGCGGCCAATGAAGTGGCTGTAGAGTCTTTTTTGCAGGGCAAGAGTCGTTTTACGGACATACCTGCTATCATTGCGGGAGTCTTGGAACAAATGACTTGTCGTAAAGCCGACACAATCGATATTATTCAGCACGCAGATATAGAAGCTCGCGCGTTAGCCCGAGAACTTAGCGACAGACTTTAACGTCTAACAACGTAAAAGCGTTGATCTGCAAAATTCACGCACGTGTTGGGTTCCTTGTTTAGAGCCCTGACGGAAGAACAGATTTTTATGGTTCTACAACTGATCATCAATATCATTGCGCTTGTCGTGACCTTGGGCATTCTTGTCACGGTTCATGAATTCGGACACTTTTGGGTAGCGCGACGCTGCGGTGTGAAAGTGTTGCGTTTCTCTATTGGTTTTGGCAAAGCAGTAAAGACCTGGGTGGGCAAAGATGGCACTGAGTATGTGATTGCGCCAATCCCACTGGGAGGCTATGTCAAAATGCTGGGCCAAGATGACACCAGTATTGAAGGCCAAGCCGGTATTCCTGACAGTGAAAAACACCTCTCTTTCCCTTCCAAGCCATTATGGCAACGTATGGCTATAGTCGCCGCGGGCCCTATTGCTAACTTTTTATTAGCCATTACAGTGTTTTGGGTAATCAATGTTGCTTATGGCCTCAGTGGCACCTCACCTGTTTTTGCCAATGTCCTTGAAGATTCTCCAGCCTATGAGGCAGGGCTTCGTGCTGGTGATGAAATAGTCGCCGTTGACGGTGAAAGTGCTGATGTTTGGCAGCAAGTGACAATGTTGCTACTGGCCCGTTTGGGTGAAACCGGTGATTTGCTGATTAGCGCTATACCGGCAGGGCAGAGCGCTCCTAGAGACTTCATAATTGCCCTAGAAAGTTGGCAATCAGACACCGCAGCCCCCAACCCTCTAGGTTCATTGGGCTTTGTGCAATATGAGATTCCCCCTGTTATTGAAGGCTTGATTGAAGGCGGTGCAGCCGAGCAATCTGGCATGCTCGCGGGCGATCGAATTGTCTCTGCCAATGGCGAAGTTTTGACAGGATGGTTGCAATGGGTGCAACGAGTGCGAGCAAGTCCGGAACTGCCGCTCGAGGTTGTTGTCCAACGTGATTCGAATCAAGTGACTTTGACGCTTGTTCCCGAGCCTAGCCAGCTTGATAGTGGCGAACGGATCGGCGTAATAGGCGCCTATGTACAAGAGTTCGATTTGATGGCGAGTTTGCCACCAGAGCGTTTGCGAGAGGTGCATTACAACCCCATCTCTGCCATCGTTCCGGCTGTACAAGAAACGTGGGAAAAGTCAGTCTTTGTACTCGACTCGATTAAGAAAATGGTGATTGGGCTGATTTCTGTGAAGAATATCAATGGCCCTATTACGATAGCGCAGGTGGCAGGAGAAACCGCGAGTTACGGTCTAGAAGTCTACTTAGGCTTTCTAGCGATACTCAGTATTAGTCTGGGTGTGCTCAATCTTCTCCCAATACCCGTGTTGGACGGAGGGCATTTGCTCTATTACAGTGTTGAGGCGATTATTCGGCGACCAGTGCCGGAAAGAATTCAGACGATGGGCCTTCAGTTGGGTTTACTTCTTATCTCAGGGGTCATGGTATTGGCGGTATATAACGATGTTAGTCGGCTCTTGTAAGCCCCGTGGATATTCTGCGCAACTCTCACATTCCATTCGATTAAAGCTATTAGACTCAGGCTTGAAGTACATTCATGACTAGATCCTTTTTAAGTACATTATTATTGTCATCAGTGGCATCCACTGCGGCTTACGCTCAAAATTTTGTTATCGAAGATATTCAAATCGACGGCTTGCAGAGGATCTCCTCTGGCATCGTATTTGGACTCTTGCCAGTAGGCATTGGCGATACAGTGAGCGATCAAGTGCCAGCCGAGATTATTCGCGCTATTACCTCATCGGAGTATTTCGAAGATGTAGAAGTCGCAAGAGAAGGCAATGTTCTTTTCATTTCGGTATTAGAACGCCCGTCGGTTAGTGAGATTAATATCACTGGCAACAAGGTGTTAAAAACTGAAGATATTCTTGAGAACATGGCGACGGCTGATATCAGTGAGGGCGGTATTTTTACACGCGCTACGCTAGAGGCTATTCGTCAAGGTATCCAGGAAGTGTATTCCGGTCGCGGTCGTTATGGCTCGACAGTTGATATTGATATTGAAGAGCAGCCACGTAATCGTGTGGCGATCAATATGACCATCAATGAAGGTAAAGAAAGTCGCATTCAGTACATCAATATTGTGGGTAATAACGCATTTGATGACGATGAGCTGCTGGCGCTTTTCGATCTAGGTCTTAAGCCTTGGTACAACCCCTTCAGCGGTCGTAACAAATATTCTCGCGAGCAGTTAACGGGCGATTTAGAAAAATTGACATCCCATTATATGAATAATGGCTATGTCCGTTTTAATATCGACTCGACGCCTATCTCTATCACTCCGGACAACGAAGAAATTTACATCACAATTAATGTCTCTGAGGGCGAAGAGTACGTTGTGAATGAAGTGAATTTGGCCGGTGACCTAGTCAATACTGAAGCCATATTGCGTGCCTATACGGTAGTGGCTTCTGGGCAAACCTTTTCGCAGTCCTTGGTGACTGCAACGGAAGAGTACTTGACGCAAATCCTCGGAAACTTTGGCTACGCGTTTGCTGAAGTTAATGGGGTGCCAGAAATTAACGAAGAGGAGCAGACAGTTGATGTGACCTTCTTTGTTGATGCGGGCAATCGTACCTATGTGAATCGTATTAATTTTATAGGCAATACTGCGACGGCGGATGAAGTGCTGCGTCGTGAAATGCGCCAGCTAGAGAGTGCGCCTGCCTCGAGCCAATTGATAGAGTTATCCAAGGTTCGTTTGGAGCGTCTAGGGTATTTCTCAACTGTTGAGGTTGATACGGTTGAGGTGCCAGGTACCACTGATCAGATCGATATCGAATACGCTGTTGAAGAGCAGAACTTTAGTAATATTTCTTTCAGTGTAGGCTCTGGTGGTGGCGGTGATTTCTTTATTAGCTCCTCTTTGGAAGCGCAAAACTTTTTGGGTACGGGGCGCACGGTCGGTGTAGGTATTAATAAAAGTACGTTCCAGAAAAGCGTTAACTTAAGTTACCTGGATCCTTACTTTACAGCCGATGGTGTTAGTCGTGGATTTAATCTGTTCTTGCAAGAACAAGATTCGCCATACAATATCGCTAGCTTCTCGACGAAGTCTTACGGTGGGTCGTTCAACTTTGCTTACCCGATTAATGAGATTCAGCAAATTGGTTTCAATATAGGTTACTCACATACGGAGCTGAGCTCTGGTGGCCTCACAGTGCAAGAGATCGAGTCGAGCCCGCAGTTGTTCGACGGTGTGGATCAATACATTATCAACCCTGCCAATGAGAACCCATTCAATGGTCCTGTGACGGAGTCTACAGGCGGCTTTATTGCTGATCTGCCAACACAGTACTTGAATCAAAGTGCAGATAAAGGCTTCATCGATAAGCACGGAACTGTGTTCAATAACTTTACGTTCTCTACTAATTGGATCCGTAGCACTTTGAACCGAGGTCAGTTGCCTACGGCGGGTTCGTTTCAACAGCTATCATTCGAGCTGACAACCCCTGGTAGTGACTTGGAGTACTATAAACTCAATTATGCGGCGCAGTACTATAAGCCACTGTTTGGTGATTTTGTCCTCGCTCTACAAGCCAATATTGGTTATGGCGATGGTTACGGAAATACCGACGGTTTGCCGTTCTTCCAAAACTTCTTTGCGGGCGGTTTGTCGGCGAATGGTAAAGTACGTGGTTTTGACGAGAACAGCCTAGGCCCTCGTAGTACGGAGCCGAAGCGTTACACCACTGGAGCGACGTCACTCCTGAAAGATGAAAACGGCAATATCATTCGTGATGCCGCTGGGTATGCGCAGATCGATCCATTCGGGTTTGGCTATATGACGACCGTAGTAACAGATGCCGATGGCAATAACATACTCGATGCCAACGGCAATAAGCAGTATCAATTGGCGGTTGAAGATATTTCTTTGAATCGGGAATTAGACGCTTTTGGGGGTAATATCTTAACAACCGGTAGTGTAGAATTGCTGTTCCCAATTCCTTTCGTAACAGATAGGAGTAGGGTGCGCTCGTCTCTATTTATCGATGCAGGTAACGTATTTTCGTCTAACTGTACCGCGACTCAGGGATTGCAGAACAATTGTAGCGACTTCGATGCCGGTGAGTTTAGGTACTCAATGGGGATAAGCGTGACGTATTTGTCGCCCTTTGGTCCACTGACCTTCTACGTCGCGAAGCCGTTCTCCAAGGATCCAAATGACGAAGAGAAGAATTTCGACTTCACTATCGGCGCTGGGTTCTAAAGAGACTTAATATTAATCGCAGTGGTGTTTACCCTTGGGTATCAACACTGCGTTACAACAAGAACAACACAGTGTTTCATACTGTTAATTTGGTCATTCGGAGATTGGATAGTGAAAACGATTACTAAAGTATTGGCATTTGCAGGACTTTTGCTCACTTGTGGTACTGCCTTCGCGCAACAGCCTGTGGTTGGGGTAGTTAATCTCGAGCAAGCTCTCTTTAATTCGCAAGCAGCGCAAGAATTACAAGCTGTGATTCAGGAAGAGTTTCGTGATGATCAAGAGCGTGCAGAGCGCTTGAATAATGAACTGCGTGAGCTTGTAGAGCGTGCGCAACGTGATGAGTCCATCATGAGTGAGTCAGAGAAGCGCAAGATCAATTCAGACGCCCAAGAGAAGCAAGTGCAATTGCAGTTGATTTCAGAGCGCGTTCAAGGTGCTTTGCAAGAGCGCAATCAAGGCTTCATCGATAGCATGCGTCAGAACCTTGGTGCGGCGATTCAAGCCGTAGTAGCAGAAGGGGGTTATACCCTTGTTCTGAATGCGGACAGCGTTGCTTTCTTCGATAATGTCTACGACATTTCGGGTAAAGTGACTGCCAAGCTTAATGAGTTAAACCAGTAGCACGGCAGTGACAGGGTCTCACCGAGTGAGCAAGCAGTCTGTCTATACGCTTGGTGAGCTAGCGACTCTACTAGAGGTTGAGCTGCGCGGTGATCCCTCACTGCAAATCGATGGTTTAGCGACTCTTAAGTCTGCCAAGCCAGGAAAGCTCAGCTTCCTTAGTAATTCTCGATATGTAAACCAGTTGTCGACCACTCAAGCTAGTGCCGTAATTCTAGGCGCTGGCTTTGTCGATGATTGCCCTAGCGCACAGCTCATTTCTAAGTCCCCCTATGTGACCTACGCAAAAGCTTCGCAATTATTTGCACCGTCGTTGGATGTCGCTACTGGCATTCATCCTTCCGCGTGTGTGGATCCTAGTGCGGTTATTGCTGAGGATGTGTCTATTGGCCCCTTTGTCACGATTGCGGCGGATGTGCGCATTGCCAGTGGCTGTGTGATTGCGGCGGGATGCAATATTGGTGCAGGCAGTAGTCTGGGCAAAGACTGCAAGCTTTCCGCAAACGTGAGTGTGTATCACGGTGTCCATATTGGAGAGCGTGCAGTTTTACACTCTAGTGTCGTGGTCGGGGCCGATGGTTTTGGATTTGCATTCGATGGTCGGCAATCGATTAAGATTGCACAGCTTGGTGGAGTTCAGATTGGGCCCGATGTCGAGATAGGCGCAGGCTCTACGATAGATCGTGGCGCATTAGATGACACGATCATTGAGCGCGGAGTGAAGATCGACAATCACGTGCAAATTGCCCACAACTGCGTAGTGGGAGAGCACACGATTATTTGCGGATGTAGCGCGATTGCTGGAAGTACCACTATTGGGCGTTATTGCACCATAGGCGGTGGGGTGGGAATAATCGGACACCTTACCATTGCCGACAAAGTGATGATTAGTGCGATGTCACTTGTGAGTCAATCCATAGCCGAGGCTGGGATTTATTCGTCGGGCACTGGTTTATTAGAATCAAAAGAATGGAAGCGTAATATTGTTCGGTTTAGACAGCTAGACGATATGGCGAAACGCTTAAGAGAATTAGAGAAACTAACATTAGGCAAATAAGAACGCCTTTGTGTTAGCAATATTATAATAGATAAAATGGACGCCTGAGTCAGGATCAATATGATGATGAACATCGAACAAATCAAAGAATATTTGCCCCAACGTTACCCATTCCTTCTAGTGGATCGAGTGGTAGAAATTGAGCTAGGAAAGTCGATTCTTGCTTATAAAAATGTCTCGGTAAATGAGCACTTTTTTGAAGGGCATTTTCCTGGCCAACCGATCATGCCAGGCGTATTGATTATTGAAGCCCTCGCACAGGCGGCAGGAGTCCTTGGCTTTAAGAGCCAAGAGAAAAAGCCTAAAGATGGGTATTTGTATTATTTTGTAGGTGCCGATGACGTACGTTTGAAGCGCCCTGTAGTGCCAGGTGATCAACTTAAGCTCGAAGCAACGATTATCACTAGCAAGCGTGGCATTTATAAGTTCAGCTGCAAAGCCTCCGTAGGTGACCAACTCGTTTGTTCCGCGATTATTATTTGTGCAGAAAGGAAGAATGAAATTGATTGATCCACAAGCCATTATAGACCCACGAGCTAAAATTGCGGATAACGTAGTCATTGGCCCGTGGAGTATTATTGGTCCTGGAGTTGAAATCGACGAAGGGACAGAAATCGCTTCCCATGTCGTGGTGCGGTCGAATACGAAGATTGGTAAGAACAATAAGATCTTCCAATTTGCCTCAATTGGTGAAGACCCTGCTGATAAAAAATTTGAAGGCGAAGAGGCGTGGCTAGAGATTGGCTCTGACAATGTAATTCGTGAAGGCGCCACTTTACATCGCGGCACTGGGTTCGGTGGTGGTATTACACGCATAGGAAGCCACAATTTGTTGATGCCTTATGTGCATGTAGCGCACGACTGTATCGTGGGTAGTCATTGTACATTTGCCAATAATGTTGGCTTATCAGGCCATGTAGAAGTAGGCGACTGGGCGATTCTTGGTGGTTATGCGGGTGTGAATCAATTTCTTAAAATTGGTGCTCACGCGATGATTGGCGGTATGACCCATGTTAGTAACGATGTCCCTGCTTATCTTATTGTCAGTGGTACACCTCCTCAAGCTCGTAGCATTAATGCTATTGGTCTCGAGCGACGCGGCTTTGATAAGAGTGTCATCTTAGAGATTCGCAAAGCGTTTAAGATACTCTACAAACGAGGCCATACTTTAAAAGAAGCGCTAGAGATTTTAGAGCCAATGGCGGCGCAAAGTATCGAATTGAAAGCCTTCGTTGATTCAATTCATTCCTCCACGAAAGGCATTCAACGTTAAACTAAGTCGGTGAAGGATTTTTCACTGACCTGTTGAACGGCTATCCACATGGGGTGACAGTGTGCGTATTGGCATAATTGCAGGCGAGGCCTCAGGGGACACACTAGGAGAAGGGCTTATTCAAGCGCTTCGACGTCTGTGCCCAGAGGCAACCTTCGAAGGTATTGGTGGTCCTAAGATGATTGCTGAGGGTTTCGATAGTTTTGTGCCCATGGAGCGACTATCGGTCATGGGCTTTGTAGAACCTCTTGCTCGTCTTCCCGAGTTATTCCGAATCAAAAGAGACTTAGAAAGTCACTTTATAGCTTCGCCTCCCGACGTCTTTATTGGCATTGATTCCCCCGGCTTTAATTTACGAGTCGAACAAGTTCTGCACGATCATAATATCCCTACGATTCATTATGTAAGCCCTAGTGTTTGGGCGTGGGGGCAAAAGCGTATTTTCAAAATCGCGAAAGCGACAGATCTTGTTCTGGCGTTGTTTCCGTTTGAAATCCCTTTTTATGAGCAGCACAAAGTCCCGGTGAAGTTGGTGGGGCATCCTCTTGCAGACTCCATCGCAATGGATGGGGCTGCTGAGCAAGAGCAACAGATGGCTCGTGAGAGCCTTGGCGTCCCATTAGATGGGCGTTATGTCGCATTGATGCCAGGGAGTCGACGTAACGAAATAAATCGCTTAGGGCTACGCTTTATTCAAACCGCCCAACGTTTGCAACAGAAGGACCCTGCGCTGCAGTTTCTTATTCCTTGCGCAAACGAACAGCGTTTTGCGCAAGTTAAAACCTTGTTGGCAGACTGCGGAGTTTCCGACGGGTTTCATGTGTTTGAAGGGAACTCTCATCACGCCATGCGAGCGGCCGATATTGTGTTGCTTGCCTCAGGTACAGCGACATTAGAGGCAATGTTGTTAAAGCGCCCCATGGTGGTGGCTTACAGCTTGTCGCCTTTGACTTATGCGCTGGCCTCACGGTTATTGAAAGTGCCTTATGTGTCCTTGCCGAACCTATTGGCTGGGGAGCGCCTGGTGGCAGAGTTTCTTCAAAACGACGTGACTGTTGATAATCTAAGTCACGAGATTGAGCGCTTGCTTACAGATGCTGATGCGCAGAAGTCTTTGGACGAAGGTTTTCGAAAAATACACGCGCTAATTCGCTGTGACGCGAACACTCAGGCGGCACATGCCGTTCTCGAGTTGGCAGCGCAAAAATCTACAGAAAGGCATTAGTCGGTGCTTCGATATCCCTATCCTGATGCCAAGCATGTCTTAGTGGCTGGCGTCGACGAAGTCGGCCGTGGGCCGTTGGCCGGAGACGTCGTAGCCGCTGCGGTAATCCTCGATCCTAAACACCCTATCGCGCTGCTAAATGACTCTAAAAAACTAACTCCCTTGAAGCGTGAGAGGCTATTTGATCTCATCGTTGAGGGTGCCCTATGCTATGCTCTAGGGCGAGCCAGCGTCGCAGAAATCGATGCTATCAATATCTTACAAGCCAGTTTATTGGCGATGTCTCGTGCCGCCGAAGCACTCACCGAACAGCCTGGTTTTATCTACGTGGACGGGTTGCATTGTCCACGTTGGCCCTATACTAGTTTAGCTGTTGTTAAAGGCGATTCGAAGGTTGATTGTATTGCGGCCGCCTCTATTATCGCGAAAGTCACAAGAGATCGAGAAATGGCTGTGATGGACGCACAATACCCTGGCTATGGATTTGCGCAACACAAAGGGTATCCGACGTCAGTCCACCTAGAAGCATTGGGCCGGTTGGGACCATGTCCTGAACATCGCCGCTCCTATAAGCCTGTGCAATTAGTGATTGATCGCCTTAAAAAATAACACCTATTAATTATTCGTGAGAAAAAATGCCTGACCAATTCATACATTTACGACTACACACGGAATACTCCATCGTCGATGGTTTGGTGCGAATTGGTGAGCTTGTTGGCAAAGTCGCTGAAATGGAAATGCCTGCGATCGCGTTGACTGATCACTCCAATATGTTTGGTTTGATTAAATTCTACACCGCCGCTATTCGCTCGGGCCTTAAGCCCATTTGTGGTTGCGACGTGCTTGTTGAAAACGAAGATAATCCGCAACGACCAACGCCACTAGTTTTGCTAGTACGTGACAAAGAAGGTTACCGCAATCTTACTGAACTCATCTCTCTTGCGTATACCGAAAAATCCACTAGTGGACTGTTAACAGTTCGAAGGGAGTGGGTGCAAAAACATGCGAAAGGCTTAATCGCTTTATCGGGTGGCCGTGACGGAGAAGTGGGACGTACCTTGCTGGAAGAGGGCGAGGAAAAAGGCCAAGAAGTACTCGCCCAATGGATGGCGTGGTTTCCGGGATGTTTCTATTTAGAACTGCATCGCTGTGGACGTGATCGCGAAGAGGCTTATGTTGATGCGGCGGTTTCTTTGGCGAGTGTGGCGCAATGCCCAATCGTCGCTACGAATGATGTGCGCTTTATATCCCGTGATGATTTTGAAGCCCATGAGGCGCGAGTTTGTATTAATGAGCGCCGTACCCTCGACGATCCACGTCGATCACATAATTACACCGAACAACAATATTTGCGCAGTGCTGCCGAGATGGAAGCGCTGTTTAGCGACTTACCAGAAGCGATTGCCAATACTCGCAGCATTGCCATGCAATGCAATCTCGATCTAGAGTTGGGCGTTCCTTATCTTCCTAATTACCCGATTCCCGATAATTATTCGATGGAAGAGTACTTTGCTAAAGTAAGTAAAGATGGGTTGGAAGAGCGCTTTAAGAAGATTATGCCAAGAGAAGAGTCTCCTGACGAAGAGAGTTATACGGGAAAACTAAAGCCCTATTATGAGCGTCTAGATTTTGAACTGAACGTTATTAACCAAATGGGTTTTCCTGGCTATTTCTTGATCGTGATGGAATTTATTCAATGGGCGAAAAATAATGATATCCCTGTTGGCCCTGGTCGCGGTTCGGGTGCTGGGTCTATTGTGGCCTATGCGTTAGGGATTACTGATCTTGATCCTTTACGCTATGACTTGCTGTTTGAACGGTTCTTGAATCCTGAGCGGGTTTCTATGCCGGATTTCGACGTCGATTTCTGCATGGATGGACGTGACCGTGTGATTCAGCACGTGGCAGATTTGTATGGAAAAGAGGCTGTATCGCAAATCATCACTTTTGGCACCATGGCGGCAAAAGCGGTTGTACGCGATGTCGCAAGGGTGCAAGGCAAGTCATATTCCCTTGCCGATAAACTTTCAAAATTGATTCCCTTCGAGCCAGGAATGACCTTGGCTAAAGCGCTTGAACAAGAACCTGCGATGCAGGAGTTCATCGATAGTGATGAAGACGCGCAAGAAATTATGGAGATGGCTCGCAAACTAGAGGGCATCACTCGTAACGTAGGCAAGCACGCGGGTGGGGTAGTCATTGCACCCACCAAACTGACTGATTTTTCGCCACTGTATTGTGATGAAAACGGTGAGGGCCTGGTCACACAGTTTGATAAGAACGATGTGGAAACCGCAGGCCTAGTAAAATTCGACTTCCTAGGGTTACGCACGCTGACGATCATTGATTGGGCGATCAAGATGATCAATGCCCAGGAGTTTGAGGCCGGTGCTCAGGGTCTGGATATCACTACGATTGCGCTAGATGAGCGCAAAGTTTACGAACTGCTACAGAACGCCGAAACCACTGCGGTATTCCAGCTTGAATCTCGGGGCATGAAGGACCTTATTAAACGACTCCTTCCTAGTAGCTTTGAAGATATTATCGCTCTTGTGGCGTTGTTCCGTCCTGGGCCTTTGCAATCAGGCATGGTGGACGACTTCATTAACCGTAAGCACGGGCGCGCCGAGGTAGACTATCCGCATCCTGATCTAGCGCCAGTATTGTCTAATACTTACGGTGTTATTCTTTATCAAGAACAGGTAATGCAAATTGCACAGGTGTTGGCCAATTACTCGCTAGGGGAAGCCGACATGCTTCGCCGTGCGATGGGTAAGAAGAAACCTGAAGAGATGGCCAAGCAACGCGTTTTGTTCTTAGCCGGTGCGGCAAAACGTGAGATTACAGCGGAGCTTGCCGGTTCTATTTTCGACCTGATGGAAAAATTTGCTGGCTACGGGTTCAACAAATCGCACTCTGCGGCTTATGCATTGGTGTCTTACCAAACCGCATGGTTGAAAGAGAAATACCCCGCTTATTTCATGGCCGCTGTATTGTCCGCGGATATGCAAAATACTGATAAGGTCGTGACGCTCATTGAAGAGTGTCGTCAGATGAAGCTGCCATTAGTCGTTCCTGATGTGAATCTTGGAGCGTTTAATTTTACGGTGAATAAGAATCGTGAAATTGTCTATGGCTTAGGCGCGATTAAGGGCTTAGGGGAAGGACCTGTCGCTAATATTATTGCTGCAAGAAGCGCAGGCGGGCCGTTCGTCTCACTATTAGACTTCTGCCAGCGTGTCGATGGGCGCACAGTGAATAAGCGTGCCTTAGAAGCGCTAATTAAAGCTGGAGCACTTGATAGCTTGCAACAAGGCAGTAAAGATCAGGCACGTGCGACTCTCTATGCTTCGATTGCCGAGACGACTAAGGCCGCCGAACAAAGTAGCCGAAATCAAGATATCGGTGTTCAAGATATGTTTGGGGAAATCAGCCCTGTGGCGCCATCGGCGGCTATTGGGGCGCCAACAAGAGTTCGCCCATGGAGCGAGCAGCAACGTCTCGCTGCCGAGCGAGAAACGCTTGGTTTGTATCTAAGTGGGCACCCAATCGATGAGTTTCTACCTGAAATAGGGCGCATGACCCGCGATCGTCTTGCTAATCTGAAGCCTGAGCGCGAAAGCCAGATCGTTGCTGGCTTGGTCGTCTCCACGCGAACGATGAAGAGTAAGCGTGGCGACACAATAGCGTTTGTCATTTTGGATGACCGTAGCGCGCGATTGGAAGTCTCCGTCTTTGGTAAAGAATACGAGCAATTTCGTGATCTTCTGCAAAAGGACGCGATCCTCGTGATTGATTGTGTTGTCAGCATTGATGATTACAGTGGGTCGATGCGCGGAAGGGCGAAACATATTGTGAATCTCGATCAAGCGCGTGCGTTATTTGCCCGTAGCTTAGAGCTGCATTTGCATAGTGATTACCTGATGCCTGACTTCCCCGCAGGATTAACGCGTATTCTAGAGGCGCATAAAGTAGAGCCGGTCGTCATTGCGCCGACGCCTGAGCCTGCCCCTGCGCCTCGTGACGGCAAAGGACGTGCACCTTCTAGCTTAGCGTCAGGGAAGAGTACTTGCCCAGTAAGAGTGTTTTATGAACGTCCTGGCAGCAAGGGTTGTGTGGAATTAGGCGAAGATTGGGCAGTGAAACCCTCCCAAGCTCTTCTGCACCGACTTGAGGAAGAGTTTGGCAGGGCGCGGGTGAAATTAAGCTATTAATCACCGTTACCCCTTGTTGATACTAGGGTTTAAAGAGGTGAAAACTGCCAGTCGCTAATTGGCACTGCCTTTTGGTATCATGCAGTACAGCAAAGACACTACTGGGATATGACATCGTATGAATCCGAATTACCTAGACTTCGAACAGCCCATTGCCGATTTGGAAGTGAAAATCAACGAATTGCGCTTAGTGGGCACTGATAATAAGCTCAACATTACTGATGAAATTCAGAAGTTGCAGGAAAAGAACGTCAAGCTGACGGAGAAAATCTACGCTTCGCTTAGCCCTTGGCAGATCTCACAAGTAGCTCGCCATCCGCTGCGTCCTTATACGCTGGACTACGTGTCCCACATATTTACTGAATTTGATGAATTACATGGCGATCGCCTATTTGCTGATGATATGGCATTGGTAGGCGGTGTCGCACGCCTAGATGACCGCCCCGTTATGGTCATTGGTCATCAAAAAGGTCGTGGTACCAAAGAGAAGGTGCGCCATAATTTTGGGATGCCACGCCCAGAAGGTTATCGCAAAGCGCGTCGCCTTATAGCCTTAGCGGAAAGATTCAAACTACCCGTGCTTAGCTTCATTGACACACCGGGTGCTTACCCAGGTATCGACGCTGAAGAGCGCGGTATTAACGAAGCGATTGCTGAGAACATGGCCATGATGTCGACTGTACGGACACCATTGATCGCCACAGTGACTGGAGAGGCAAATTCAGGTGGTGCGATTGCTATCGGTATCGCGGATCACTTGAATATGCTTGAGTACTCCACCTACACGGTGATCACCCCAGAAGGGTGTGCCACGATTTTATGGAAGTCCTCCGAGTATGCCTCTGCAGCAGCAGAAGCGATGGGGGTGACGTCCAAGCGCTTAGAAGAGTTAGGTATCGTCGATAGCACTATTCCTGAACCATTAGGCGGCGCACATCGTGATGTTCCGCTAATGTCTGCGAATATTAAAGAGGCATTGATTGAGCAGGTCGATCGTTTGAGCGGCATGGAAACTGAGC
The DNA here is from genome assembly GCA_051252515.1 of Gammaproteobacteria bacterium. GTDB lineage: Bacteria > Pseudomonadota > Gammaproteobacteria > Pseudomonadales > Pseudohongiellaceae > UBA5078. Next base: position 153,422 of record JBPOFS010000003.1, on the reverse strand, counting down.
AATTGATTGCTCGACGCTATGAACGCCTAATGAGTTACGGCAGATCTAACTGACTCTATGACCTTTAGCGCCGAATCTTTGCTCGAACAGCTGGCCGGGTTTCCCCCGGGCAGCAAGTTTGCGGTAGCGTATAGCGGCGGTCTTGATTCCTCAGTATTACTGCACGCTATGCACAGTGCCTTGGCCATTAGCGCTGTCAATGAAGACATCCCTGTGTATTCTTTGCGTGCCATCCATGTCAATCACGGGCTTAGCCCCAATGCCAATCAATGGCAGCAACTCTGCGAACAAACTTGCGCCCGTTTAGGGCTTGCTTTGTATGTCGAGAGAGTTGAAATGGATCCCGCAGACACGGCAAATCTAGAGAACCAAGCCCGTGATAAACGTTACACGGTGTTTGAGAGCGAACTGCAAGAGGGTGAATGTCTATTGATGGCTCACCACTTGGATGATCAAGCAGAAACTTTCCTTTTACGCAGTTTGCGCGGTGCAGGGCCTCGCGGGCTAGCATCCATGCCGCGGCGTCGGCCACTAGGCAAAGCGATGTTGTTGCGCCCCTTGCTCGATGTGCCACGGGCGCACCTTAAAGCCTATGCTGAGCAAGAATGGTTCGCGTGGGTGGAGGATGAGAGTAATCAAAGTTTACAATTTGACCGCAATTTTGTGCGTCATAATGTACTTCCTGTGCTGGAGTCACGCTGGCCTGCTTATCGTGAGAGTTGGCAGCGTAGCGCGCAATTAAGTGCTGAGGCGGACATCTTATTAGATGACCTGGCGGTTATCGATTATGAGGAAGTTAAGGCGCTGGTTCCGACGATTGTAGATGCCACTAAGCTCCAAGCGTTAAGCCCCGCGCGTCAGCGTAATACACTTCGGTACTGGCTATCGTTGGCGGGCGCTCCTGACCCGGGTTGGAATGTCTTAACCCATATCGTCAATGAATTGATCCCAGCGGGCACTGCCTCACAGCCTGAAATTCGATGGCAGGCAGGATCGATCAGCGTGGTATTGCGGCGTTATCGGCAACAACTCTATTTGCAAAAAGTGATAGCAGGGGTGGCCGAGATAGAGCCGATCGCTTGGGAACCGCAAAAGGTCTTACATTTGCCAAGCAATGGCTTGGTTTATGGGATTTCCCAAAAAGGAGATGGTTTGCGCATTGACGAGAGCACCGTACTGCATTTGCGCTATCGCTTGGGAGGGGAATCTTGCAAGCTCCATGGTAGGCGAACCCGTTCTTTAAAGAAGATACTACAAGACGCCAATATCGCTCCTTGGCTGCGTGACCGCTTACCTTTGGTCTACTGTGGAGATGAGCTTGTCTGTGTGCCGGGCGTTGGTATTTGCGACGGTTGGCGCTCGCGTGGCAAAGAGTCAGGATGGCAAGTTATTTGGGTGCCACCAGACGCATCGCCGGAGCATTAAGAATAGCTCTGTAGACCAATTTTGCGTTGTGATAATGCAGACCTTCTGCTACCCTGTAGTCCCATCTATAGGTGCTTGTTTGAATTGATAAGTTTTCGCGTTTTGGCCCTTTATTGAAGCCAATTTAAAGTGCGAAAACTCAACCGCAAGTACCCATTTTCTAGCTGAATTTCTCTTATATACTCTGGATGGGGCGTTAATGACGCGATATATTTTTATTACTGGTGGTGTGGTTTCATCCCTCGGTAAAGGCATCTCTTCTGCATCTCTAGCGGCAATTCTCGAAGCCCGCGGTTTAAAAGTCACAATGCTCAAATTGGATCCCTACATCAATGTAGATCCTGGCACTATGAGCCCGTTTCAACACGGCGAAGTGTTCGTCACCGAAGACGGCGCTGAGACTGATCTCGATTTAGGTCATTACGAGCGATTTATTCGCACAACGATGAGCACAAAGAATAACTTCACGACTGGTCGCGTTTATGAGGAAGTCCTCAAGAAAGAGCGTCGTGGTGATTACCTTGGTGCCACAATTCAGGTGATCCCGCATATCACTGATGAAATTAAGCGTCGTGTGATTGATGGCGCTGACGGCTTCGATGTGGCGCTTGTTGAAATTGGCGGTACCGTTGGGGACATCGAATCCCAGCCTTTCCTAGAAGCCGTGCGTCAGCTGCGTGTCGAGGTCGGTTCTGACCGAGCTTTGTTCATGCACTTGACCTTAGTGCCGTATATGGAAACGGCAGGCGAGACAAAAACCAAGCCAACGCAACATTCGGTTAAAGAGCTACGCTCTATTGGTATTCAACCGGATATTTTGATTTGCCGTTCTGACCACAATATTCCTGAATCCTCTCGCCGTAAGATTGCCTTGTTTACTAACGTAGACTTACAGGCGGTTGTGTCTTTACCTGACACAGATACTATCTACCGTATCCCAGCATTGCTGCGTGCAGCCGGCTTGGACGATACGATTCTGCGTAAATTCCAACTAGATTGTCCTCCAGCAGACTTTACTGAGTGGGACCGTGTTGTCGACGCAAAGCTAAATCCTGATCAAGAAGTGACTATTGCCATCGTTGGTAAATACATGGAATTGCTCGATGCCTACAAATCTTTGATTGAGGCGGTGAGTCATGCGGGTATTCAGACTCGCACTAAGGTGAATATCAAGTACATTGATTCATCTGATGTGAAAACTCAAGGTGTTGAAATTCTTGAAGGGGCGCACGCGATTCTTGTGCCTGGTGGATTTGGTATTCGTGGTGTCGAAGGTAAAATTCGCACAGTGCAATATGCCCGTGAGAACAAGATTCCTTACCTCGGTATCTGCTTAGGCATGCAAGTAGCGGTGATTGAATTCGCTCGTAACGTGGCCGGTCTACCAGAGGCTCACAGCACCGAGTTTAAACCAGACTGCAAAGACCCTGTCATCGCCTTAATAAGCGAATGGGTGGATTCCGAGGGCAATACAGAAACACGTAACGAACACTCTGACCTAGGCGGCACTATGAGACTTGGCGGACAAGAGTGTCGTTTGGATCCTAAATCTACGACCTATGCTTGTTATGGCAAAGAAGTCATTGTGGAACGTCATCGCCATCGTTATGAAGTCAACAACACCTATGTGGACGCTTTGAAGAGCGCAGGTTTGATTGTTGCCGGTAGCTCGATGGACGGCACGTTAGTGGAAGTAGTAGAGGTTCCCGATCACCCTTGGTTTGTGAGTTGCCAATTCCACCCAGAATTCACCTCAACACCACGCGATGGCCATCCATTGTTTACAGGTTTTATTAAGGCGGCTCTTGCGCATCAAGCAGAGTCTGCTCCTGTAACAGCATCGGTTTAAGAAGAGGGTAATCTGTGAGCACATCAACAAATAAGACTATCGATGTTGGAAGTATAAAACTGTCCAATACACGTCCTTTCGTTTTGATGGGCGGAATGAATGTGCTGGAGTCAGATACTTTAGCACTCGAAGTGGCAGATCATTTTTTCAAACTGACTCAGAAGCTCAATATTCCTTATGTGTTTAAGGCATCTTTCGATAAAGCGAATCGCTCCTCGATACACTCGTTTCGTGGTCCTGGTTTAGAGAAAGGTTTGACGATTTTAGCGGACATCAAGTCTCGGTATAACGTTCCTGTAATTACGGATGTGCATGAGGCTTGGCAAGCAGAACCTGTGAGCCAGGTAGCCGATATCATACAGCTGCCTGCTTTCTTGTCTCGGCAAACAGATTTGGTTATGGCAATGGCAAAGACCAAAGCCGCCATTAATATCAAGAAGGCCCAGTTTCTCGCGCCACAAGAAATGCAGCATATTTTGAGTAAATTTGAAGAGGCTGGAAACGAGCGCTTGATGTTATGTGAGCGTGGTTCTAGTTTTGGTTATAACAATCTTGTTGTGGATATGCTGGGTTTCTCAGTAATGAAGCAGTTTGCCTATCCTTTGGTATTCGACGTTACGCACTCTTTGCAAAAACCAGGCGGTTTAGCAAGCAGTGCCGATGGGCGCCGTGCGGATGTCACGAATCTTGCACGTGCCGGTATTAGTCAAGGTATCGCGGGCTTGTTTCTTGAGGCTCATCCAGATCCTGCAAACGCCAAGTGTGATGGCCCTTGTGCTTTGCCACTGGATAAACTCGAAGGGTTTTTGCAGCAGATGAAAGCATTAGATGATCTAGTTAAATCATTTCCAGAAATAGTGACGGCTTAAATACCGTAATAGAAAATATTTTTTGATCGGAGAGTATAGGAAATCACCATGGCAGAAATTAAAAATATTATTGCCCGCGAAATTCTTGATTCGCGCGGCAATCCAACTGTGGAAGCGGATGTTATTCTTGCATCTGGCGTCATCGCCACTGCTTGCGCGCCGTCGGGCGCATCCACGGGTTCACGCGAAGCATTAGAGCTTCGCGACAAAGATCCTAAACGCTATTTAGGCAAGGGCGTATTGATTGCGGTTAATAACATCAATACAGCTATCCGTGAGCTATTGATTGGTTATGATGTTAACGACCAAGAAGCGCTAGATAAAGCCATGATCGAGTTAGATGGCACGCCCAATAAAGCGAGCCTAGGTGCTAATGCTATTTTGGCTGTTTCTCTTGCAGCTGCTAAGGCCGCGGCAATAGAAAACAAAATTCCTTTGTATGCGCATATCGCTAAGCTTAATGGCAGTGAGAGCATGCTTTCCTTGCCAGTGCCGATGATGAATATTATTAACGGTGGCGAGCACGCGGATAATAATGTCGATATTCAAGAGTTCATGGTGCAGCCTGTTGGCGCGCCGAACTTTTCAGAAGCCCTGCGTTATGGCGCTGAAATTTTCCACAGTCTTAAGGCCGTGTTGCACAAATCAGGTCTAAGCACAGCGGTAGGTGACGAGGGCGGCTTCGCTCCTAATCTCCCTTCTAATGCCGCGGCTCTTGATGCGATTCTCGAAGCGGTTGATAAGGCAGGGTTGAAGATGGGTTCTGATGTGCGTTTGGCGCTTGATTGTGCGGCGTCGGAATTTTACCACGATGGTAAGTATCATCTTAAGGGTGAAAACTCAGTCTATGACTCGGCTGGCTTTGTAGATTATTTAGCCAAGCTTTCAACTGACTATAATATTTTGTCGATTGAAGACGGTATGGACGAAAGCGACTGGGACGGTTGGGCTAAACTCACACGTAAAATCGGTGATCGCGTGCAATTGGTAGGGGACGATTTGTTCGTCACTAATACTGAAATCCTTAAGCGCGGAATTGACCAAAACATTGGTAATTCCATTTTGATTAAGTTTAATCAGATTGGCACTCTGAGTGAAACGTTGGCAGCCATTCGTATGGCACAAAAAGCCGGTTTCACCGCTGTGATTTCACACCGCTCTGGCGAAACCGAAGATACTACGATCGCTGATTTAGCCGTAGCAACCGGTGCTGGTCAAATTAAGACCGGTTCATTATGCCGTTCGGATCGTGTGGCAAAATACAATCGACTATTGCGTATCGAACAAGAGTTGGGCAGCCGCGCAATCTACCGTGGGATTGAAGAGTTCAACCATATAGCTGGTTAACGTAAAACCAATGCGAAGGCATTGGTAGGACGGGAGCACGATGAAAGTACTCATGAGTGTACTAGCAGTGTTGTTCTTGATCTTGCAGTTCAACCTTTGGGTCGGAGAGGGCAGTTTTTCGCAATTGCGAAGCCTCGATGCACAAGTTGATCTGCAAGTAGAAGAGAACCTGACTTTGGCCGAGCGTAATCAACGGCTCGAAGGCGAAGTTGTTGACCTTAAAGAGGGTCAGGATGCTATTGAGGAACGTGCTCGCAGTGAATTTGGCATGGTCAAAGAAGGCGAAACACTTTTTATCATAGTTGATGAATGAAAGTAGCTCGAATAGATAGAACGTGATGCCGGTGAACGCCGGCATCCTGCTTTTAGACAAGGCTAAATTGAACGCAGGAAATTTATGGCAATTTGGGTAATAGTCCCTGCGGCTGGCATTGGCTCGCGGATGAACAGTGAGACTCCCAAACAGTATCTCCCTTTATGCGGAAAATCTGTGATTGCTCATACTCTTTTGCGGCTTGCTCGTTTACCTGACCTAGGCGCCGTAGTCGTCGCATTAAATCCAAATGATAGCCAATGGAATTTGCATGGGTTGGCATTGCAGGAAGGTTTGATGACCTGTACTGGCGGTGAGCACAGAGCCGAATCAGTTCTCAATGGGCTTTATGCCTTAGCCGGTCTAGCCAACGATGATGATTGGGTGTTAGTACACGACGCGGTACGACCTTGTGTACGATTGGACGATATACAGCGGTTATTACAAGAGATCGCCCAACATCCTGTGGGCGGCCTGCTTGCAACACCCATCAGTAGTACATTGAAATTGGCCGATGAACATGGTGATGTTAAGGCCACGCCGCCGCGCGATAGTATGTGGCAGGCCAGTACGCCACAAGCTTTTCGTTATGGATTGTTACGCACAGTGTTAGAGAAGGCGAGCGCTGAAAAAACACTTGTGACAGATGAGGCGAGCGCGATGGAGCTGGCAGGTTACTCTCCACGTTTAGTGCGCGGAAATGCAGACAATATTAAAATTACTTATCCGGATGATTTGTTGATGGCAAAAATCATCTTGCAAGCGCAGGTCGCTGCAGAGGATACAAGTGATGCTTGTTAAGGGTTGATCAAGATGTGGAATAGAATTCGAACAGGGCATGGCTACGACGCGCATCGCTTTGCCAATGAGTTGCTTGCCGATAAACCTTTTATATTAGGGGGCGTCGTTATCCCTCATGATAAAAGTTTACTCGCCCACTCAGATGGTGATGCTCTTATCCATGCGCTTTGTGATGCCTTACTAGGTGCCATTGGAAGAGGAGATATCGGGCGGCATTTTCCCGATACCGACCCGGCCTACAGCAACATAGACAGTGGTATTTTGTTAAAGCAAGTCTGTGAGTTTTTACAGCAGGAACAATGGTTGATCGGCAATGTCGATATTACGATTCTCGCCCAAACTCCTCGCATGGCTGGGCATATTGATGCCATGTGCCAACGCCTCGCAACACTCATGAAGATCCTTCCCGAACAAGTGAATGTTAAAGCTTCGACCACTGAAGGTATGGGGTTTGTCGGGCGTAAAGAAGGGATAGAAACTTATGCGGTTGTGCTCATTTATAAAGAACCACCGCAAGAATGAGCGCTTCACGCGATGCGATAGCGCAGTTGGCTTTTATGGTTGGGCCTCCCAATGTTTGTGCTGTTTTTAAGCAGGAAGCCAGTGATTTCTGCGTCACCGAAGACCTGGGCTTTGAGTTGACTGGGGAAGGCGAGCATCACTGTTTTCAGATTAGAAAAACGGGCGTGACCACTCAGCAAGTAGTAAAACAATTGGCCCATGTAGCACAAGTACGCGAGCATGACGTTGGTTATGCCGGTCTTAAGGATCGAATGGGCGTCTGTGTGCAGTGGCTCAGCGTGTACCAACCGCACAAACAAACCATCGACACGAGCTCTCTCGAAACAATGGGAGTAGAAATTCTGCAACGCGTACGTAACTCTCGAAAGTTAAGACGCGGGAGTCATAAGAGCAATGGATTTGTGATTCGTTTGCGCGATGTTGATGCGGCGTCTCATCGAGAGCTCGAAGAGCGTTTGCAACGAATTGCACAGTGCGGTGTACCGAATTACTTTGGTGAGCAACGTTTCGGCCATAATAACGCTAATGTTGATATGGCCAAAAAGCTTTTCAGTGGGGAGATTAGGCTCCGAAAAGGCTTCAAGAAAGGCATGCTGTTGTCTGCTGCTCGTTCTTTTGTATTCAATGAAGTGCTTTCCCAGCGCGTTGCGTCGCAATGTTGGGATAGCTATTTACTTGGCGATGTGATGAACCTTGCTGGTACTGAGTCGGTGTTCTTTCCTGAAACCTGGGATGCTACGTTGGCGACGCGCTTAGAAAGCGCCGACATTCATCCTACGGGACCGATGTGGGGGAAAGGCCAATTGCGTAGCGAAGCAGAGGCGCGAACCTTAGAAGAGAGTATTGCCGCGCAACATCAAAATTTATGCGTTGGTTTAGAAGACGCAGGGTTAACGCAGTCAAGACGAAGCCTTCGCCTTGAAGTGAGCGATGTGCGTTGGGAGTTTTTACAAAACGGTGACGTGGAAGTAAGATTTGCACTGCCCCCAGGGGCCTACGCCACTTCGGTGCTGCGTGAGGTGTGTGTGCTTAAAGAGGCGATAGACAAGTGAGTAATATGAATCTGGCTGGTATTGGTATGACATCGCAACGAACCCGTGAGCGATTAGTGGGGCGTTTGTTGGAGCAGGGCATTAAACATTGGGGAGTACTCGATGTCGTTCGCAGCACGCCTAGGCATATCTTCTTAGATGAAGCGCTTTCCCATCGCGCATATGAGGACGTGGCTCTCCCAATTGGTTATAACCAAACTATTTCACAACCCTATATCGTCGCTAAGATGACCGAAACCGTATTGGATAATCACCCAGCGCTTGTACAGGGGAAGTTGGGTAATGTGCTAGAAGTGGGCACTGGTTGTGGTTATCAGACCGCAATAATTGCCTCTCTAGCAAAGAAAGTGTATTCGGTAGAGCGCATCAAGCCGTTACTAGAAAAAGCCCGGAACAATATTCGGGTGTTGGGATTAAACAATGTGCAGTTTAAACATGCAGACGGAAGCATGGGCTGGAAAGAGAAAGGCCCATTCGATGCCATTATCGCCGCGGCAGCCCCTCAATATGTTCCTCAAGAATTACTAGAGCAACTGGCAGACGGTGGCCGCCTCATAATCCCTGTTGGGGGTGAGACTACGCAAGAGCTTCGCTTGATCACTCGTCAAGGAGATGAGTTTGACACGCAAGTGGTTGCTACAGTGCGTTTTGTGCCTTTGTTCGTTGGTGCATTGCAAAACTAGATCGGATGTTTGGAGAGATATGGATAGTAACTCAGCCGAAACAGGCAAAGGACGCCTTGGTACCTTTTTAAAAGGCATGGCTATGGGGATAGCCGATTCGGTGCCGGGTGTTTCGGGAGGCACGATTGCTGTGATGGCAGGAGTTTACGAGGAGCTAATACACTCCTTAAAAAACCTAAATCCAGTAACGCTTTGGAGTTATCGCCAACAAGGCATCGCAGGGTTTTGGCACAGTATCAATGGCAGTTTTCTATTGGCCTTATTGCTTGGGATCGTCAGTGCTCTTTTTATTAGTGCCAACACGGTCTTATATTTGCTGGAATTTCACTACCCCCAATTGATGGCCTTTTTCTGCGGTTTGGTCCTAGCGTCAACTTGGTATCTTCTGCAACACGTCCCACGTTGGAACTTACCGAATGGGCTTTTATTTTTACTAGGGGCTGGGCTGACGCTGCTGATTGCGTTTGTCAATCCAATGGCGACACAAGTAAGTTATTGGTATCTGTTTATTTGCGGGGCTATAGCGATTTGCGCGATGATTTTGCCAGGGATATCGGGAGCATTTATTCTGCTACTGCTGGGCGTATACGATTTTGTATTGAGCGCATTGCGTGGGCTTGATCTAGCGGTCATCGTCGTGTTCGCGTCGGGTTGCGCCCTCGGTCTATTGAGCTTTGCTCACTTATTATCTTGGACGTTTGAACACTACCGCGATCGAACCTATGCTTTTTTGACGGGGATGTTGCTTACCTCAGTTGTGGTACTGTGGCCTTGGAAATTGGTCCCTGAAGACGCTGTATTAGGGACACAATACTTAAGCCCCTCGGCCTATATGGCCGCGACAGGCAGCCCTTCAACAATATTGAGTGTATTGCTATTACTGTTACTGGGCTTTGCTTTAGTATTGTTTTTTGAAAGAATCGGCCGCAAACGTGCCTAATAACTCGGCCAACTGCACTATTGAACGGATGGAAGTGATGAAGACTGTATTCTCGTCGATTAAAGCGCCCGTGTTAGCGCTCTTATTGCCTTTGCTGCTGCAAGCATGTGCTGGTCGTTATCAGGCGCCACTCGATGATCAAAGCACCGTCCTTGAGCGCTCAGCGCCTCCTATCTATTCCACAGATGGGAGTAGCACTTCTAGTGCGATTGCTAATACCGCTTCTACTACTTCATCGGCTGCCAGTTCTAGTGCTAGCACTACCGCGGCACGGACCATTGCAGCCGGTGTGCGAGTTCAGCCCGCCCCAGGCGTGAACGTCAATGTGGCGAATGACTCCGGCGCTATTCGCAGAACCACTATCGATAGAGCGCCTATTAGTGGCAGTAGCACTAACCCGGCTAGCGCTCCAATAGCGTCACGTCCTATTACGACCCCAACCGCTGCTTTGCCGACTACTAATACTAGCTCGTCGGAGCAGACGATCTTAGCAGGACAGACTCACACAGTCGTGCGAGGCGATACGCTGTACTCTATTGCGTGGCGTTACTCCTTAGATTCTCGCGCATTGGCACTAGCGAATAATCTTGCTGCGCCGTACACGATATATCCCAATCAAGTGCTTAATGTTGATATCGACACAGTAAGCGACAACGCATTGCGCACTGTGCCCACTATTCCCGCAGAACCCGCGGGTGATCCAGCGGTAGCGGTAGGGCAGCGACCGGCGGCCGCAGTGGCGAACCGACGCACTGACAGCGTCTCAAGTCGTCTTGTCGAAGGCGTTAGCTGGCAGTGGCCATTGGAAGGGCGAGTCCTTGGAGCTTTTAGTTCTGGCACGGCGGCGACTAGTCGTGGCATTGATATCAGTGGTCAGCGCGGGGATCCCGTGTATGCAGCTGCCGATGGAGATGTCGTGTACTCTGGCCGCGGTATTCAAGGTCAGGGAGACCTCATCATTATTAGGCACAGCGCTCGTCACCTCAGCGCTTACTCGCACAACAGCAATATGCTAGTAACAGAAGGCGCGCGCGTTCAAGCGGGCGACAAAATATCTGAAGTCGGAACCGATCCTAGAGGTTCTGAACTTATTCACTTCGAAGTCCGTGTTGATGGCAAGCCCGTTGACCCGAGTCAGTATCTCCCTCCTCGTTAAAAAACAAAAATTTTGGCCCTTTAATTTGACGGATTATTTTATAGTCCGCTATATTTAAGGGCATGGAATTTAATTCCTTTTTATTGTGGAATTTTTGATCAGTTATTAATTAAAAGGAGTATTGCGCAATAAATCATCGTGCTGACCTGTAAGGGGGGCGGCATAGTATTGATTTGAATGAAAACGACCAAGTGGAGCAAGTCATGGAAGATAAAAAGAGTCGCCATTGCCTACAAAGTGTTCAAAAATTAGCGAGTGAGCGTAAAACTAAAGGCGTTGCTGATGTTGTTAAAGATTTCGACATCGCTTCTGAATCAAAAGCTGGAAATCGGCGAGAAGCCGATGTCACTAGGTTATATCTCAACGAGATAGGAGCCGCAAAACTTCTAAGTGCGCAAGAAGAAGTCCATTATTCGCGTCTTGCACAAAGCGGCGACGAACGTGGTCGCCATCGTATGATCGTCTCTAATTTGCGTCTTGTGGTCCGCATCTCGCGTCGGTACTTAAATCGAGGCCTATCCTTGTTAGACTTGGTTCAAGAAGGAAATCTAGGTCTGCTCAAGGCCGTTGAAAAATTCGACCCAGAGCGAGGCTATCGCTTTTCAACATATTCCACATGGTGGATTCGACAAACGATTGAACGGGCAATAATGAATCAGACTCGTACGATTCGTTTACCGATTCATGTCTTGAAAGAACTTAATTCGTATTTGCGAGTCTCTCGTGAACTCGGTGCGGCCAATAAGCCGACAACACCCGATGCCATTGCCGAGGTGTTAGAGAAACCGGCTGCGGCGGTAGAACGTATCTTGGGCTTTGATGAGCGCGTTACATCGGCAGATCTACCGATTGGTGCAGGACAAGATCAAACCATCATGGATACTGTGCCAGATGATGAAGACACTATTCCCAATCAACTACAGCAAGAAGGTGAGGTTCGCCAAACGATCCTCAATTGGTTGCATAAACTCACGACGAGGCAGTGTGATGTGATTGTGCGTCGCTTTGGTTTTCACGGGCATGAGGTCGGGACTTTAGAGCAGGTGGGGCGTGAGATAGGATTAACTCGCGAGCGCGTACGACAAATTCAACTGGAAGCACTTGCGCAGTTGAAAGAGTTTGCAGCGGAATCAGGGTTTGATAAAGCAAGCTGGTAGGGTTGTGATAACAGGAGCCATGCATGTGCAGGCTCCTAATCACTAACGCTAAAAGGCCATTAGCCTTTAAGGCTTATTCTACTTCTTTGACAAGGTGTTCAAGCTTGCCAGGCACGCCTTTCCACTTCTCGGCATCTTCCATCGCGGGCTTCATTTCGGTGATATTTGGCCATTTTTCGGCCAAGTCCGCATTGAGCGTGAGGAATTGCTGCTGATCGTCAGGTAGTTCGTCTTCTGCATAAATTGCATCAACAGGACATTCTGGCTCGCACAGAGCGCAATCGATGCACTCATCAGGGTGGATTACCAAGAAATTCGGGCCTTCATAGAAACAATCCACTGGGCAAACTTCCACACAATCGGTGTGTTTACATAGAATGCAGTTCTCGCCTACAACAAATGTCATGATCTCTCCATCTTAGATGCTCGAAAATTCGGGCTCATTCAAATTGTGCTAATTATAAAGAGGTTGGCCCTGACAAGGAAAATGCTTTTTCCGATATCCCATAGTTAATTCGTCGTTCAGAGGCTTTGTTTGAGCTTATAGAGCAAATCAAGGGCTTGTCGGGCGGTCAAATCGTCAGGGTTGAGCGCTTTTAGCTCATTGACGATTGGATGCTCGATCGGTTCGTTAAACAATTCTGTCTGTTGGGGACCACTTTTTGGGTTTTTCGGTGTTTCTTGTACCTGTAAAAGACTGTCGTGCTCTAGCGTGTGTAATTTCTCACGCGCCTGTGCGATCACGGGAAGAGGGACGCCCGCGAGCTGTGCTACCTGTAAGCCATAACTTTGATTCGCAGGGCCGGGTTTGACGGTATGCAGGAAGACGATGCCGTCCTGGTGCTCTGATGCGTCGAGATGCACATTGCTAATGTTTGAAAAGCGTTCAGGCAATGCCGTCAACTCAAAGTAATGGGTTGCAAACAGCGTATAGGCCTTTAGACGCTCCGCGATATACACCGCGCTGGCCCAAGCTAATGATAATCCATCAAAGGTACTAGTGCCGCGTCCTACCTCATCCATCAAGACTAAGCTTTTCTCCGTGGCGTTGTGCAGGATATTGGCTGTTTCAGTCATCTCTACCATAAACGTAGAACGCCCCCCAGCCAGATCATCTGATGAACCAATACGGGTGAATATCCGATCGATAGGCCCCATACGAGCCCCGCGAGCAGGGACAAAGCTGCCAGTAAAGGCCAGAAGCACTATCAAGGCGGTCTGCCGCATATAAGTCGATTTACCGCCCATATTAGGGCCAGTGATGATGAGCATCTGCTTGGATTCGTCGAGGTGCACATCGTTAGCCACAAAGACGTTATCGGTAACCTGTTCGACGACTGGGTGACGTCCTTGATCAATTTCAATACCGGGTTGGTCAGTTAGCTGAGGTTGGCAAAACTCTAAACTGCGCGCACGTTCAGCGAAATTATTGAGCACATCTAGCTCACAGAGAGCCTCGGCACACTGCAGTAAAGGGTTGAGGTCTTCGGCGACTGTCTCTATTAATGCCTCGTACAAGGCTTTTTCACGGCTTAGTGCCTTGCTGTTAGCACTCAAAACCTTGTCTTCAAACTGCTTTAGCTCAGGGGTGATAAAGCGCTCGGCATTCTTTAATGTCTGTCGCCGAACGTAGTCAGCCGGCATCTCACCTGCTTGCGCCTTACTCACTTCGATAAAATAGCCATGTACGCGGTTATAACCCACTTTTAACGTACTTAGACCTGTGCGAGCTTTTTCTTGAATCTCTAGGTCGATAAGATACTGGCCTGCATTGCTACTAAGATTGCGTAGTTCATCGAGTTCCGCATCATAGCCTGGTGCTAGGACACCTCCTTCACGGATCACCACAGGAGGATTATCGATTATGGCGCTACTCAGCAGCTTTGCGAGCTCTGGGAAGTCTGCCATTCTTGTTTGTAGCTCGCTTAGTTGCGGCGATGGCGTTGTTTCCAAAATCGTACTAATGTGTGACTGCAAATTTGGCAATGTTAATAAGGCGTCACGCAATCGAGCAAGATCTCGTGGTCGAGCAGAGCGCAGACCAACACGTGCAAGAATACGCTCGATGTCGCCTATTTCGTGCAAGATAGGGTGCAGGTGTTCAAACCGATACTGCTCTATAAGCGTCGATACAACCTGCTGTCGTAGCTGCAAGGTCTTGATGTTGCGTAGCGGTCGGTGCAGCCATCGAGCGAGCAGGCGCCCACCCATTGCTGTGGCAGTATTGTCGAGTACTGACATCAAGGTATTATCAGTACCCCCAGATAAGTTGCGATCTAGCTCTAGGTTACGACGGCTTGCCGCATCGAGAATTAGGGCATCACTGGGTTGTTCCAGTTGCAGCGTTTGGACATGTGGAAGCTTTGAGCGTTGTGTTTCCCTTGCATAGGACAATAGACAGCCCGCCGCCTCTAGGGCGACACTAAGGTGTTCGCAACCAAAACCTTGCAAATCCTTCGTGCCAAAATGTTGAGTGAGCACGCGGCGACTGCTTTCCAAATCGAATTCCCAGACAGGGCGTCGTCGAGCCCCTTGTCGAGTTTCAAGGCAGGCTAGCGCGGCGACACCTTCATTGAGAAGAATCTCCGCTGGGCGTACTCGCTCTACTTCGGCGAGCAACGCTTCTGCAGAGTTCACTTCACTTAATACAAAGCGTCCACTACTGATATCTAGCCATGACAGCCCAAAGTGAAGCTCGCCTGTTTCTGGCGCTGAACCGCCTGTGATGGCCATGAGAATGCTGTCGCGGCGCTCGCTCAACAAGGCCTCATCACTGAGAGTCCCTGGAGTAATGATCCGCATAACCTGGCGCTCAACGGGGCCTTTGCTCGTGGCAGGGTCTCCTATTTGTTCGGCAACCGCTACAGAAATGCCGGCTTCGACTAAGCGTGCTAGATAGCGGTCGGCGGCATGAAAGGGGATGCCGCACATGGGGATATCTTTACCGTCACTTTTGCCCCGCGCCGTTAGCGTGATGTCGAGAATCTTAGAGGCAAGACGTGCGTCATCGAAAAATAATTCGTAGAAGTCCCCCATTCGGTAAAACATCATCTCGTTAGGATGCTGGGACTTGAGCCGCAGAAACTGCTGCATCATTGGGGTATGGTTTTCGAAACTCTTCGTATCGCTCATCTACTAGGGCCAAATATTAGGGGCTTATGACAAAGCGCAAAATTATAGCATTTAGAGAGCTTGGAGAAACTACGCGCGTAGTTTTAAAATTGCGCCGTAGCTGTAAGGTTGCAATCTCCCTTAGGTAGCGGGATGCGGTTGTTTTTTTTGAAGGCATTTATGTTATCTTAACGATGAAGCTATGTTCACTATTTTGTTTAATTAGAAGAACTTACCTAGATGAATACACCACTTGTGCACGAGTTTCCAAAAGCTTGGGGAGTAGAGTCTCTAACGCGTAACTCTGCCGATATATGCGCCAGCGCTATGGCCTTGGTTGTAGCTTTTGATGACTCTGGGCGATGTTATGCCAGTGCTTATGGTGGTCCACTCAATGAACTAGAGCTTGCGTTTCCTGCCCTCAATGCAGTGTTGTTGCAAGCCAGTGTCTTGGAAATCAGCGCTGAAAATTTAGCGCTTCGATCCCAAGACAAATTGGTCTTCACTAAATGTCCGAATATCTCCTATTTCGCAGGATTAGCGCTAATCGGCGCGTCTGGCGAGAAAATGGGCATGCTCTGTATCTTAGACCCCAATCCTAAACAATTGAGCGCCTCCCAAACATTAGCGTTAGAGACGATAGCGAATGCTTTGGCCATACAATTAGAACTGCGCAAACCGTTTACCACGAGAGGCGATGGAAGGGGGACTAAGCAACTTGGCAGTAGCGATACTCTACTTAAGGATCGCGAAGTAGTGAGTGAGAGTGAATCTACTTATAGGATAATTTTTAGGAACTCTACAGTAGGTTTTTTTATCGCTTCATTAGACGGAATATGTGAAGACGTTAATTCTTCATTCTGCGAGTTGGTCGGACGAGAGCGGCATGAGTTGATAGGGCGCGATATCGGGGCTGTCTTGTTTGAACAAGATAAAGAGGTAATGGCGTATCTGCAATCTGAAGTGCTTGCCGGACGCAGTCGAAATTTAGTGCGTGATATAAAAATTCGACGGCCGGATCGTCAGAGTAAGTGGGGGAGAGCCTCAGTTGCTGCAATCTACAATAGTGTCGGTCAACCTATTCAGACGATGAATCTTGTTCAAGATTTCACCTTGCAGAAAAAAGCCAAACAAGAGCGCGACCAAGTATTCGAACAATCCTTCGATATGTTTGCGATTATTGAATACGACGGTGTCATATTCCAAACTAATCCAGCCATTAGCCGTAATTTCGGAATTTCAGGTAAACAACTGCTTGGTTTGAATATTGTGGATTTTGCGCACCCTGATGATCTCGCGAAAATATTCTCTGTTCTGCAAGCAATGAAAGACGAGACTAGTGATTTGCCCGCTCTTGATATTCGTATGAAATTCAAAGATGAGCAATATCACAATATAAGATGGACTGGGACACGACACGCCGAGCAAGATAAATTGATAGTGGTAGGGCGTGATGTGACCCATTCGGTCACGACTAAGCGTGCATTGCAGCGTCTTGCATCTCGCCTTCAACAAATTCGTGAGGAAGAGCGAACTCGAATTTCAAGAGAAATACATGATGAGTTGGGACAAATCCTTACGGCCCTAAAAATTGACTTGGATCTATTGAATCGCGATATAGGCCAGAAGACCAATGATCAATTGAAAGATAGTATTGTCTCGATCATTGCCTTAGTGAACTCAACATTGACCTCTGTAAAACGTATTGCACAAGACCTGCGCCCTGAAGTACTAGACGCACTAGGCTTGGTGCCGGCGCTGGAATGGCAGGCCAAAGATACGCAAGCCAGAACAGGTTTAAACTGCGAAATTATTTGCAAACATGACATTCCCGATCTGGATAGTGAACAAACCACGCAATTGTTTCGGATAATTCAAGAGTCGTTGACCAATGTGGTACGCCATGCCAATGCAAGCTACGTAAAAGTAATCATAGACGTAGATGAGTATAAGAACTTGAAAATTAACATTTGCGATAACGGCAAAGGCTTCTATGTCGGTGATTTGGAGTTTCATTCTCTTGGATTGCTTGGCATGCAAGAGCGAGCGAGGAATATCGCGGCGAAATTGAAAATAGAAAGTGAGAAAAACATTGGGACTACCGTGTCACTTACCCTGCCTACCATGGCGACTTATTGGGAAGAGTAATAATGATCAAAATAATTATCGCAGATGATCATGAGCTAGTCCGTGAAGGTTTGCGCAAAGTGTTTAGCCGAGAAAAAGATATCGAGCTAGTCGAAACGGCAAAGGATGCAAGCGAGGCAGTAGAGTTTTGCAGAAAGTACGATGTCGATGTGTTTGTTGTGGATTTCAATATGCCTGGTCGTAGCGGCTTAGAGTTAATTGCGCGATTGAAAAGTTTGAAACCCAAACTTCCAGTGCTTGTGTTGAGCATGATGCCGGAACGAGATGTAGCTTTACGTGCATTCAAGGCTGGAGCGGCGGGTTTTGTCTCGAAAGAAAGCGCCGCAGAAGAGATCGTTATAGCGGTGAGAAAAGTCGTCGACGGTAGTAAATACGTGAGCGCTGCTGTTGCCGAACAACTTGCTGGCAATATAGGCACGAGTGAGTTTGAAGTGGCTCACGATGCACTGTCTGGCAGAGAGCTACAGGTGGTTCAACTTATCGCTTCGGGTAAACGAACTCGAGAGATCTCAGAGCAGCTGAGTTTAAGTGTTAACACCATTTCGACTTATCGGCGTCGAGTGTCGGAGAAACTTAATGTGCGCTCGGATGTTGAAATAACGCGCTATGCTATTGAACACAAACTGATTTAGTAGAAAAGTTTAGTCTCCTTTATTTCCCTTCCTTCCCCAATATTTTGGGTCTTGTCACGATATTCGTGACAAGACTGCGCCCGTTTTCGTGACAGTAACACCACCAATTCCGTGATGATTTAGCCCCTGTAACCCCCTATCTTAGTGAGCATGCGATAAATGTAAGATTGGGACAAACATTAATGGAAGTATTAGTAGCCGAAAGTTCAACGATACTGCGCAGTAGATTGGTACGAATAGTTCAATCATTGCCAGGTATTAAAACTGTCTTTGAGGCAGAGAACTTTAGTCAGCTAGAACGAATTGGCTCACAAAAAGCACCCGAACTAATTGTGTTAGATCTTTTCCTGCCAGAAGGAAAGGGGTTCGAGATGCTTACTGAATTACTCAAAGATCCTAAACAACAGCAGTATGTTGTCTTGCTCGATAGCTACGATGACGTTTTGGCTGCGCGTGCCAAAAAGCTTGGCGCACTCGCCGTGTATGCCAAAAGTGACAATTTACTGGCACTGCTATTGAAGTTGAATTATCGACTTCGACCTAAGCCGACGGATGTTTACGATCAAAGTATTGAAGCGCTCGAATTCACTGAATCTAGTCAGTCACGCATCGTGACTCATAATTAGCAAGGATCCATCATGTCTAGCAACGCTTGTTTAGAGAATAAAATGAAGTGCACAAGTGAGTTGAAAATTCTCATCGTTGAAGATGACGATTTCCAACGCAACCTGATGTTGCGCTTGTTGAAAATGAATGATGTGGTTGAGATTGAGTATGCAAGTGATGGTCTAGAAGCTTTGCAAGCGATCGAGAATAGCCAGAGCACGTTTGACCTCATAATTAGTGATTTGGATATGCCGAATATGGACGGTATGGAGTTCATTCGTATTCTTGGTGAGAAGAAGTCTGCCTCGGCACTAGTGATCACGAGCACGTGGAATGAAACCTTCCTAAGCTCTATTCAGACTATGTGTAGCGCCTATGGTATCGAGCCCTTGGGTGTGCTTCAAAAACCGATTAGTAACGATAATATCGCTGATTTACTGCAAAAAGTGCGAAACGTTGGAGATACTTACACTCGCAAATATTCGAGTAACTTACCAGAGTTTACCTTGGAAGAAATTGTTGCCGGTGTCCGAAATAGTGAGTTCAAACCATTCTATCAAGCCAAAATAGATCTTAGAACGAATCAAATTGTCGGCGCCGAAGCTCTGGCTCGTTGGCATCATCCAATTCACGGAATTGTGGCGCCATTTGCCTTTATTCCGATATTGGAAAATGAAGGGAAAATAAACGAACTTACTTTTTGCATGATTGAGCAGTCCGCACGTGACTGCCATGCCTGGACTAAGATAGGGCTAGATCTTGATATTTCAGTCAACCTGTCGCTTACATCTCTTACCGATACAAAGCTAGCAAGTCAAATTTACGACCTTGTTTGTGCCTCTGGGTTGCGTCCTGAGCGAATGATTCTGGAAGTGACAGAAACGGCAGCAATGACTGAGATGGCCCCAGCCCTTGAGAATCTTGCACGCCTACGTATGCGCGGTTTTGGCTTGTCGATCGATGACTTCGGGACGGGTTTCGCGAGTATGCAACAATTGTCTCGTGTCGCGTTCACGGAGCTAAAGATAGATCGCAGTTTTGTTTCAGTCATGGGAAGTAAGCGCGAAGCACGGGCCATTATTGAATCGAGTATCGATATCGCTAAGCGCTTAGGAATTAAATCTGTAGCGGAGGGTGTAGAGACTGAGCAAGAGTTGAATGCCTTGAAAGAATCCGGTTGTGATCTCGCCCAAGGTTACTTTATAGCGAAGCCTATTGCGTTTGATGAGTTTGTTGAGCTTTGCCACGAGAAGCGAGGGAGTCATGAATAAGGGATTTATAAGTCAACACTCGAGTCTGCGGGTAAAGAACTACAGCATACTCCTGTTAACTGCTATCTATATTGCAAGCTCAGCCCTTGGAAACCTATTAGTGTTCTCTCCGTCAGATGCCTCGTCATTTTGGCCTGCGGCTGGGGTTGGCTTAGCGGGCCTCCTCATTGGCGGCATTTCACTATGGCCAGGTATTTTTCTGGGTGATTTGATCTTCAATATCCTTAAATATAACGGAACGGCATCCGTATTTGACAGTCTTGGTTGGATAACGATTGATGCGGTTGGCCCTACGCTTCAAGCAGTGGTCGGAACTGCGATTATCGCGAAATATTTGCAAGGGGCGTTAGAAGGAAAATTTGTTGCAGTCCTCAAGATCTATCTTGTGGGCGTTGTGATGTGTTGCATGATCTCTCCTACAATTGGAGTCAATGCACTAATTTTGCAGGGTGTGTTCCCTAGTTCCTATTTTGCATCTTCTTGGTTTTCATGGTGGATAGGGGACAGTATTGGAGTAATGTTGTTCACTCCTGTGATTTTGTGGTTTGCCTATAATATACGTAATAAGCAGACTGGAAAATACTACCTAATACTGCCACACATCGCCTTGACGACCGCCATGTTGTTATATGGCATTTACTGGTTTCATACTAATGAGCGTGAGGAGTTCACCAATAAACTAGTAAACGAATCTGAACAATCATTGAGTTTGTTCTCCGAACGCCTTGTACTTGGTACTAACGCTATTGAGTCAGTAACGCGATTTATCACAGTGCAGGAGAATATCAATGAAACCAATCTTAGTGCCTATGTCGAAAAAATCGACGAGCTTGGTGTGCGAGCAATTTCTTGGATGCCGAAGGTTAGTCATGATAGTAGAGGCCAGAACCCTGTTGTGCCTGGCTTTGATACGGGGGAGGGGTTTGAAATATTCAGTCAGAACGCAGAGGGCGAGATTGTACTGAGCCCTGATAGAGAGGTGTATTTTCCTATTGTATTTACGTCAGTTGAATACCTTAAGGGCAGGTTTTTTGGGTTTGACCCTAGTGCTAGTGAACTTCATGAGTTGGCGCTGGGAAACGCGCGTGATAATAATGAAATCATATTAAGTGGAACCTTCAGCCGCAGTTTTGGGGATCAAGCGACTTTTGTGTTCTATGCTCCCGTATTTAACAGTAATGTCGATGCCGATATTGCTTCAGTTATTGAACGTAGAGAAAACCTCAGAGGATTTGTTGTTGGAGTGATAGAGCCTTTTGCCTTGATGTCGTCACAGAATGCACAAGGGTCAGTCACAGATCTAGTCTTCACTCTCTCTGATGGGGATCAAAACGAGACCATCTTTTTGAATACGAATACGATTACACCATTGCTAGATTACAGTGCTATTGAAACTCATATCATTTCTGTTTTCGGCCGCGAATTGAGCTGGGTGACCTACGCGAAAAATGATTATTGGATCCCTGGTAATAGCCCTGAATCACGTATTTTTCTATTCGCTCTTTTATTTGTTGTGATGATAATTTCTTTCCTATCTCTCAACTTCATTTCAAGAACACGATTAGTCAACCTACAAGTCTCTTCGAGAACGAAAGAATTAAGTTTAGAACGTTCGAAGTTGCGACAAGCAATGGATATAGCCAATATCACTTCTTGGAATATCAATGTGATAGACAGAATTGTCACTATGGACGACCGAGGTTATGCCTTCTTGAAAACAAGTGCAGAGATCGAAGAAGGTTACTTACACGACATAGATAAATGGTTGTTGCGATTCGTCTATAAGGACGATAGAGAGTGTCTTGAGAACAAGATATTTGAGAAAAATTGGGCAACGATATCGGCGGAAGACCATGAGGTTGAAGGTAGGCTTCGTCGCCGCGATGGTAGTTTACGACATGTGATATTTCGCTTTACGGCACAATATGATGAAGCAGGCGAAATTGTTGGTTTGTTAGGCACTGCGCAAGATGTCACCCAAAGAAAGCAGATGATGTTAGCGCTAAGAGAGAGTGAAGAGTATAGCCGCAGCATAATCGAGAGTAGCCAAGATTGTATTAAAGTACATGATCTCGATGGCGTCATCTTGAGTATTACCGATCGTGGAATGCAGGTGATGGATATTCCCGATAGAAACCTTGTGTTGAATGTTAATTGGATAACTTTCTGGACACGGGAGCAGGACCGTAAGGCATTTCTGATCGCCATGAATGAAGCACGCGAAGGTCGGCCTGGGCGCTTTCAAGCATTTGCCGAGACTATGAGTGGGGTGCCGAAGTGGTGGGATGTCAATATATCTGCGATCACGAATTTAGAGGGTAAGGTCGTACAACTATTGAGTGTGTCTCGTGATGTTACCTCTGAGAGAAACTCAAAAATCGCCCTTGAAAGCCTTAATACCACACTCGAAGAGGAAGTCTATTCTCGGACCTTGGCGTTAGCCAATAGTGAGAGACGTTATCGCAGTATGTTCGATAGTAACCCAGTGCCAATGTGGGTATACGAAAAGGACACATTGCAGTTTTCAGCAGTCAATCAGGCTGCTATCGATAGCTACGGGTATACGCGAGAAGAGTTCCTTTCGATGACTATTCTTGATATCCAACCTGAAAGTACGCAAGAACAGGCTGAGCGTCGTCACCATCGCGGTGCTATTCGCATAGACGGGGCTCTGCATCTACGTAAGGATGCTAGTAAGCTTTACGTTGACATTACCAGTCGAGAAATATTTGAGGGAAATAAAAGACTCAACCTCGTTTTAGCGAACGATATCACTGATAAGTTACAAGCAAACGCTGAGCTCAAGAAACAACAGGACATGACCCGTTTGATTCTCGAAAACTTAGGCGAAGGCGTTGTGGCTTGCGATAGCGAAGGCGAGCTGATTCTGTTTAATAAGTCGGCACGTGAGTGGCATGGTACCGATCCTCGTAGTATCCCTGCAGAGACCTGGGGAGATTATTATGGCTTGTATGAAGCTGACGCCACGACACCGATGCCGGTAGCTCATATTCCACTTATGCGCGCCTTTTCGGGTGAAAAACTACGCAATGCTGAAATGGCGATTTGTAAACAGGGTGAGGCGCCACGGTTTGTGTTAGCCAGTGGTGAACCATTGATTGGAAAAGATGGTGAGAAGGTGGGTGCAGTAGTGGTCATGCACGATGTCAGCGAACGTAAATTGGCACAGCGTGAACTAGAAGAGTCGGCGAGCCAACTACTCAAGGCAAATAAAGAAGTTGAAAACGAACGTGCGAAGCTAGCGGAGCGCGTATTAATGCGTACTGCCGAATTGACGGCAAGTAACGAACAGCTTCTTGTCGCAAAGGTGGATGCTGAGGCAGCCTCTCGCGCTAAAAGCTCTTTTCTCGCCGTGATGAGTCATGAAATTCGCACGCCTATGAATGGCATTGTGGGAATGGTCGATGTGTTGTCCCATAGTAATCTTGATGAGCAACATGCGATTGTGATTAAAACGATCAAAGACTCAGCGTTTTCGCTGTTGAATATTATTGATGATGTTCTCGATTTCTCGAAAATTGAAGCGAGTCGTATGGAATTGGAGCGTGCTCCCGTCAACCTAGTCAATGCGCTTGAAGGGGTTGTGGATACGCTTTCTATATTATCTCTCGATAAACATGTTTCTATTAATGTCTATGTCGATCCAGAGCTTCCGCGCAGTATTTGGGGCGATGCCAAGCGTCTTCGGCAAGTCCTGCTAAACCTGCTAGGAAACGCGATTAAGTTTTCTAGTGGTCGAGACGAGAAGCCCGGTGTGGTCAAAGTATCCATTGAAAGTATCTCTAATGATAAAGATCGCTATTCGATTGCTGTTCAGGATAACGGAATAGGAATGACCGCTGATCAAATTTCAAATCTATTTACTTCGTTCAATCAGGCAGAGACTTCTACAACTCGAGTATTCGGTGGCACAGGCCTTGGGCTTGCTATTAGTAAGCGCTTAGTTGAATTAATGGACGGTGATATCACCGTTAATAGTGAGTATGGACATGGATCTGAGTTTTCTATTGTGTTGCCATTACAAGCTGTTAATGTCTTAGAAGGCGCTGCCAGCAATGACTTTCATGATTTCGACAATCTACATTGTATTCTTGTCGAAGACGATGACGATTCGTATCAGATCCTTGAGCGTTATCTAACCCATGCGGGTGCAAGTGTGACAAGAAAGCCAAGCTTATCTGCTGCGGCGAGCCATAGTTACGACAATCAAAACTTGGATACAGTGGTTGTCTACAATACTGGCCTAACAAGTCCAAGTAGCAAGACCATGCAATCAGTGGTCTCTGAGTTTAAGGGCACTAAGTGCTTTTTGCTCAACTCCGGACGTCGTCGCAGTCCAAGAGTGATCGGCCCAGGCTTGGTCAGCATGGATGATCCGTTTGTTCGCCAGTACGATTTTTTGCACGGTGTTGCTGTGACGGCAGGGCGCGCGAGCATATGGGGCATTGAGCAAGTGCAAGATTCATTGGAGTTAGAAGGAGTGCAGGCCCCTAGTATTGAAGAGGCGCAAGCCCAGAATCAATTAATACTGGTGGCTGAGGATGATAAAACCAATCAAAAAGTCATTATGCGTCAACTCAATATGTTGGGTTATGCCGCCGAACTCGCTGCTGATGGTATGCAGGCCTTGGCGATGTGGGAGAAAGGTCAATATGCATGTTTACTCACCGATTTGCATATGCCAAAGATGGATGGATACGCTTTAACTAAGAAGGTGCGTGAAAGTGAAGCCACCGGTGTTCGTATGCCTATTCTATTATTGACAGCTAATGCTCTTAGTGGAGAAGCAGAGAAGGCCAAAATTTTGGGGATTGATGAGTATCTAACGAAACCTCTTCAGTTGAAAGTGCTAAGTGACGCTTTAGAGCGGTGGGTGCCAAGAGAGAAAGTTAAGCTTGGGCTCGTTGGGGATGACAGTGGTCAAAGTGTTTATGAGATGAACTTTGATCTTAAGGTGCTCTCAATGGCTATAGGAGGCGATCGCAGTATCATTAACGAAGTGCTTGCCGAGTATCTTGAATCTACGTTGCAACTACGAAAGGAGCTCTTTACGGCTGGAGTCGATGGTGAGACTCAAAGAGTGAGCAGTTTAGCGCATCGATTGAAAGGCTCGTCCCAGATTGTGGGTGCCATACGCTTGGGGGCCTTATGTGGAGAGCTAGAAGACGCGAGTAAATCGGGCGATTACACAGTCGTACGCCAGTTTATAGCACAGATAGATTTAGAGTGGGAAAAAGTAGCCGTAGATATACGCGAGGCGATAGCAGCTTAGAGGCTTGTTTTGCACACAGCTTTTAGGTTTTGAAAAGGCGATTGTTAGTGCTAGTCTTCAGTGACTTCTACTTATAGGTCTGCACATTAGGCCGAGGTTACTGTTATGACTCTTTGTGGTTCGCTTAGAAAGACAATGCACTTTTACTGGGCAATTTCAGTGCGCACGGTAATGCTTTTCACCTTGTTTCTTTCGGCAACATTGTCTCAGGCACAGGTGCTTCCTGAAATTTCCGAAAAGATTGAAGGTACGACCTCGATGGAGGGTTACTTCAATCTCTATTGGGATGATGCAGCAGGCAAAATGTACTGGGAGATCGATAAACTTGATACCGAGTTCCTGTATCAAGTATCGATGGCTTCTGGCCTAGGTTCCAATCCAGTAGGAATCGACCGTGGACAGCTTGCTGGCACCTATATTCTAGCCGCAAAAAGAGTTGGGCCTCGTGTATTACTCACTGAACCTAATTATCGTTATGTGGCTTTAAGTGATAACCCGTTAGAGCGCCAAGCCGTTAATGATGCCTTCGCGCCATCAACGCTATGGGGTTTCGATATTGTCGCGAGTAGTGGCGATCGTGTTCTAGTGGATGCGACCGATTTCTTCCTACGTGATGCCAGAAACGTCGTTGGCAATATATCGCGACGCAATCAGGGAGCTTATTCCCTAGACAAAAGCCGCAGTGCGTTCTATTTGGAAAACACAAAGACATTTCCTGAAAACATCGAAGTCGAGGTGATGCTAACGTTCGGAAGTAATAATCCGGGCAACCTAGTGAACGCCGTGGCGGCTTCGGGTGAGTCGATTACCCTACGCCAACACCATTCGTTTGTTAAACTTCCTGATGATAATTACACCCCTCGCATATCGGACCCGCGGATCGGTACTAATGGCCCGACTGTGCAAAACTACAGTGCGGCCATTGGCGATGACATGCAGATTCGTTTGGTGGCCAGGCACCGTCTACAGAAGAAAGACCCTAATGCTTTGCGTTCGGAAGCAATCAAACCGATTGTGTATTACGTCGATTCCGGCACACCAGAACCTGTAAAAAGCGCGTTGATCGAAGGGGCAAGTTGGTGGAATCAAGCCTATGAAGCGGCAGGTTTTATTAATGGCTTTCAAGTACGCGAGCTACCAGACGGGGCGGATCCACAGGATATTCGCTATAACATGATTCATTGGACTCATCGACGCACTCGCGGCTACTCCTATGGCTCCTCAGTGATGGATCCTCGAACGGGCGAAATCATCAAAGGCAATGTGAACTTGGGTAGCTTACGTCTTCGTCAAGACTACTTGCACGGGCAAGGGCTTGTCCCTGGGTTCGAATATCTAGCAGAGGTCGCTGATAACAATATGGCGTCTGTGGATATGGCCGTGGCTCGGGTGCGTCAGCTTTCGGCGCACGAAGTAGGGCATACCCTTGGTTTTCCCCATAACTATATTGCCAGTGCCTATGGCAGAGAAAGTGTGATGGATTATCCGGCTCCGTTAGTTGAGATCACGGACGGCGGTCAATTAGATTTATCCAACGCCTATGTGCAAAGAATCGGCGAGTACGACAAATTGTCAGTGCGTTATGCCTATGAGCAATTTCCCGCAGGGACGAATGAAGATGCGGAACTAGCCAAGATTGTCCAAGAAAGCCTCGATCGAGGGCTGCTCTTCATGGACCACAACAATAATAACTTTAGGGGCGCCGGACATCAGTATGCGGGCGTTTGGGATAACGGGGATAATCTCGTCGACCAACTTAAACACGAGATCGAGGTTCGCCGTATTGGACTTGAGAATTTTAGTTCGACATTGATTCGCAATGGTGAGGCGATCTCGGATCTAGAATATGTGTTGTTACCCCTTTATATGCATCATCGCTTTCAGCTTAACTCAGCGGCGCAAAGTATCGGCGGTGCAGATTATCGCTACGCGCTTCGAGGCGATGGCCAAACTCCCTTCACTATAATCGACGCAGAAGAGCAGCGCGATGCCTTAGAGACGGTGCTCTCGACCCTGTCAGTCGATTTCCTTACCTTACCGGTTGAGATTTTCGCTTTATTACCGCCGACAGCTCACAGACATAACCAAGGCGAAGGGTTCCCTGGTCGCAGTGGATTGTTATTTGATGCCCTAGGGGCTGCAGAAGGCTCGGCTAATCTGTCCGTTCAACAGATATTACATCCAGAACGTATGGCGAGACTTATTGCCTACGGCAGCATGGGCGACTTTCCCAACCTTGAGGAAGTAATCGATCGTTTGATAGAGGTGACATGGGGCGCTGATGCTCCAGAAACTGACTATCAGCAACAAGTGCTGAATGTTGTTCAGCGTGTCACGGTAGATGAAATGTTAATTCAAGCGAGCAATGATTCTAGCTCACCGGAGGTGCGAGCAGTGTTAACGGATAGGCTTGATAAGCTTGCACAAACATTAGAAAGCCAGCGTAGTTTGGACGCTTATGAAAGTAGTGTCGCGGCCCAGATTCGTCGTTGGCAGCAACGCGGTGAAGGAGCAGTGCCGGGTGAGGCGTTGCAGATGCCTGCTGGGGATCCTATTTAGTGTTGTGTGCTTCGTAGGTCGGGCTGGGAGTTGGGTTTGGTGGGCTGGAAGCGCCAAAGGGCTCACATCCATGTGAAGGCTCGGCGAGCACCGTCCTGGTGCTCGACGTTCCAGCCCACCAAACCCAACCCCCAACCCTGATATCGAGCGAGCGTCTAGTGTAGGTATAAAAAAGGAGGGTGCTTCGGCCTAGCACAGAACAAGAGTCGTGTTGGGGCCCTGCCACCAAACCCAACACCCAACCCTGATATCGAGTGAGCGTCTAGTGTAGGTATAAAAAAAGAGGGTGCTTCGGCCTAGCACAGAACAAGAGCCGTGTTGGAGCCCTGCCACCAAACCCAACACCCAACTCTGATATCGAGTGAGCGTCTAGTGTAGGTATAAAAAAGAGGGTGCTCCGGCCTAGCACAGAACAAGAGTCGTGTTGGGGCCCTGAGAAATTGGGAGCATCGGGCGCCAGGACGGCGCCCGCTGAGCCTTCACACGGAGGTGAGCCTTTTGGCGTCTCCCAATTTTTCAGGGCTCCAGCGCGGCTCGTCAAAGAAAAACTAAAATCTAACCTAAACCTAAACCTAAACCTAAACCTAAACCTAAACCTAAACCTAAACCTCCAACCTAAAGAAACATATCAAAACCATCAAAACTGCCATTGAGGATCGATGACGTGTCTGTCTGACCAAGCCACCCATTCATCATGGTCTGGTAGACGCGGCGGAAGTCTGTGGTGTATTGCAGATTATCGCCTACCGTTAACTGTGTAAGGCTTGGCAGTTCACCGTAATGCCCCCCTTTGACCTGTGAGCCCACGACAAACATGACGTTAGCTGCGCCGTGGTCGGTGCCTAAGCTGACGTTCTCTGGCACGCGGCGACCGAACTCTGAGAAGATCATCAACATCACATCATCTGCTCGACCAATACGCTCTAGGTCTAACATGAAGGCTGAGACCGCATCGGAAGTGTAGGTCAACAAACGCTGGTGCAGATTGTTCTGAAACACATGAGTATCGAATGCGTTGTTGCGATAGGACACGTAATACAAATTAGTCGGCATGTCCGCTTCTAGCAAGGACACAACTTTTGGTAGGTCCAAACCGGTAATTCCATAGTCCACAGGCGATTGATAGTTCTCCCATGCTTCGCGCACTAATGTCGAGGCATCATTGGCGCTTTGAGCGATGCCGTGTAAAAAGTTCTGCGATGAATTCCCTGTACTTTGAGTTTCAGCTTGTAAGGCCAAGGCTTTTTGTTCTTCAAAAAAAGCTTCGCGCATGAATCGCTCCGGTGCGTCGAACACTACCGGTACATGCAATTGACTGCGTACCGCCAATGATTGGCTTTCAGCGATATTCACTAAGAAATTTGCAGGGGCATCTGGCGCCATCTTGTCGGCCAATTTTCCGACCCAGCCATACTCTTCACCACTGTTAGGGGCCGCCGTATGCCAATAGGCCATTGAGGTAAAGTGTGAGTAGGAAGGATTGTCATAACCGCAGCCATGGACGATGGCCATGTTGCCATCTTTGTAGAGGCGCTCAAATCCTGCCATGCCCGGGTTGAAACCAAAGTGATCATCAATCATGCGCAATTGGTTTTTAGGAATGCCAATATTTGGACGGTTACGATAGTAGGCATCGTCGGCGTAGGGCACAACAGTGTTAAGTCCGTCGTTGCCGCCGGAAAGTTCAAGGATGACGAGTACTTTGCCATTGGCACGCGCAGTGGCTGCCGCTTGTTGGGCTGCTTGTGCAAACCCAGAAGGTAGCAGGCCCACAGCGCCTAAGCCTAAACCCGTCAGGCCTGCGCTAAGAAGTTTTCTTCGGTTAAGTAACAAAGACTTATTGTTCATTGGCATTCTCTCTTTGTTTAGCTCAATTGATATTCAGGTTGGCTCATGACTAAGTGCAGTAATAATCGCAGCGAGTCTTCCATATAGCTTTCGGCAATGCCGATATCGTCAGTGCCTAAATCTTCATTGAGAAAATCGATAAGCGTTTGTCGTGCTGTTGCGTCAGGGGGCACGCGCATAAAACGTAGAATAAAGTAATCCACGACTTCGCGGGTATTGCTCAAACTCTCTTGTTTTACCATCGCGCTTAAATTCATCTGCGCGGTGTCTCTTGGGATTGGTTTAACGCGCTCAATGGCCATTTGCCACCCACGGAAACTTCCGTAGCGAGTGTTGAAATCCTCATCTCGATCCGCAAGCATATTTGACTCGGCCATGATTTGATCACCTCCGACAGCGGAAGGTTGTGTGGCGCTAGTGATGTCGTATCCTAATCGAATGCGTTCAGCGACACTGCGAATCTCTGCACTGCCATTGAGACGATCTGGGGGTACAAAATTAATGTCAGGGAACAATACATCACGTGCAAAGTTACCACGCTCTAATAATAAACCAGGCGTGATCCAACTGCGCCCACCAGCCCATCCGGCAACAGTGGGGGGGCGAAATAGCGATTGCCCTAGAGCGCCAGTGGCTGAGTTGAAATCAGGGACACCAGGCACGGCGTGCAAGCCCATTTTACGATAGCTCGACACGGCAAGTTGAACGGGGCTTTTAATTTGTGTGCCTATAGAAGCGGAGCTATAGAAGTCTTGGGATAGAAATACTGTTTCTAGAAAAGGGGCTATCTCATAACCGTTTTCACGAAGGATATTGCCTAACTCAATTTTCAAAGAAGGGTCGAGATCATCGCGGACAAAGAATCGGTATAGCTTTCCGGCAATATACTCTGCCGTCACTTCCTGTTCCATAATGATGTCAATGATCTCTATGCCATCGAAATTACCAGTACGGTTGAGAAAAGTTTTCTGTGACGCGTCGTGTTGATCTTCGTTGATGATAAAATCAACATCTACGTAATTCCAACCAGTAAAGGCTCGGGCTGCTTCACGAATATCGGTTTCGCTATAATTGCCCACGCCCATGGTGAATAGCTCCATGATCTCGCGAGCGAAGTTTTCATTGGGGGCGCCTTTAACATTAACGCCGGCATCAAGGAACGAAAGCATGGCGGGGTCTTGTGCAACGGCAACCATTAAATCTCTGAAACTTCCCGTGCCCATTTCATGGAATAGCTCGAGTTCATTTAGTAGTTTTCGGTAGTCGCGTACTTTGCTCTCATTCACGGCATAGTGTCCATGCCAGAATAAGGCCATTTTTTCTTGTAATGGGGCGTTGCTGTTAAGCATGCGGTCTGCCCACCAATACGACACACGATTGGTTTCCAATACGCTGGCGCGCAACCAATAGAAAAATTTGTTCACCACTGGTTGTAAGCGACGATTGCCCTCTGGCTTGACTCTAATGCCTAAGGCTTCGCCGGTTTCTTTGGCAAGCTCCGTTGTGGCGGGGCGACTAGGGGGGAAGGGCTCTAGGCCTGGATCATGGATTCCGGAGTGTGCAAAGGGCTGTAGTTGGCTGTTGTCGACATTCTCGAAATACACTAATCGACGCACCGCCGCTTCTGCGCCAAGATCGAACAGCGCGGTGATCTCCTCTGGTGTGCCACCAAAGCCTGCACGTTCTAATAGGTGAGCGGCTTTGTCATAGTCCCAGCTCGTAGCGGGAATCGGACTTAGGGAATTTTGCCAAGGGTCAGTGGCCGATTGTGCTGCACCAATAAGGGGCATTAGGCTGGCACTAAACATTAACAAACCGCTGACTATCAGTGACTTTGGCATAGGGGGCATTAGGTAGTCCTTCTATTTCTTGGCGCTGTATTTTATAAGGGCCATTCTAGCCTTGATGGGAATTCGATGACCAATGCTAAGAAGTGATTTTTTGTGCCTTCGTTGGGTCAAATCCCGTGAATTTGAGGGCTTTTAGGGGAGTTTTAGGCTTCTTAAGCATTACCGGCAACTGTCGAAAATTTGGCTTGTTGTAGCACGTTAATGACAAGCGGCTAATCTTTGCTATGCTCATACACATAGATGGTCCTTGTAGAACCTTTAACGAGCATAAGTATGCAACCGCATTATCAATTGAGTCAGAAAATTGGAGCGTTATTAGAGCGCGAGCATTGGCAAATAAGTTGTGCAGAGTCCTGCACCGGCGGCTGGATTGCTCGTTGTATTACTGATGTTCCTGGTAGCTCACAATGGTTCGAAACCGGGTTTGTCACCTACTCAAACACAGCTAAGCACCGGTTATTAGGGGTGCCCATGACGTGTTTCGAAGGAAGTGAGGCTCCGGGGGCTGTCAGCGAAGAAACGGTTACCGCAATGGCAAGTGGGGCGTTGCGCAATGCAAGAGCGAATTTTGCAGTGGCCACGAGTGGTATTGCCGGCCCTGATGGTGGCAGTGCAGAAAAACCAGTAGGGACAGTCTGGTTTGCTTGGGCATGGCAAACGAGCGAACAAGAGATCCAAACACAGGTGTGTATGAAAGTCTTCGCTGGCGATAGAGAGTCAGTACGTGCTCAAAGTGTCACTGCGGCACTCGAAGGGATGCTAAACATCATCAAAACCCAGTCGAAAACTGGTATTTAACAGTTTCGATAGGGCGGTAACTGCCACTTTAAGGAATATTTCAATCTACTGGTTGAATGTACAGTAATTCTTTGTTTTAATAATCCGCAATTGAAAACCAGTCGTCCTGACTTGGAACAGCTTAAAGACACACTAGAGTCTAAAGGAAAATCTTATGGCCACAGACGCAGCGAAAGATAGCAACCGCGAAAAAGCCCTCAGTGCGGCACTCTCACAAATAGAGCGTCAGTTTGGTAAAGGCTCCATGATGCGCCTTGGTGATAAAGGACGCGAGTCTATCCCTGCTATCTCTACCGGTTCATTAGGCCTGGACATCGCGCTTGGCATTGGCGGTTTGCCACGAGGTCGTGTTGTTGAGATCTATGGCCCTGAGTCCTCTGGTAAAACCACACTGACTCTACAAGTCATTGCTGAATGCCAACGAATGGGCGGCACGTGTGCGTTCATCGATGCGGAGCATGCACTGGACCCTATCTACGCAAATAACCTGGGTGTGGATGTCGAAAACCTCCTCGTCAGCCAGCCAGATACAGGCGAACAAGCACTTGAGATCTGTGACATGGTCGTGCGCTCTGGCGCCGTCGATGTTGTGGTGATCGACTCCGTGGCAGCCTTGACGCCAAAAGCCGAGATCGAAGGCGATATGGGCGATAGCCACATGGGTTTGCAGGCTCGTCTGATGTCGCAGGCATTGCGAAAAATGACAGGCAACATCAAGAACTCCAATACATTGGTAATCTTCATTAACCAAATTCGTATGAAAATCGGCGTAATGTTCGGCTCTCCTGAAACCACCACTGGCGGCAACGCATTGAAGTTCTATGCCTCGGTGCGTTTGGATATTCGTCGTATTGGCTCTATTAAAGAGGGCGATGAGGTCGTGGGCAATGAAACCCGCGTGAAGGTAGTGAAGAACAAAGTGGCACCTCCTTTCCGTCAAGCCGAATTCCAAATCATGTATGGCAAAGGCATTTACCACATGGGTGAAGTCATCGATCTAGGCGTTAAAGCTAACTTGGTCGATAAGTCCGGTGCTTGGTATGCCTATAACGGTGAAAAAATAGGCCAAGGTAAGAAAAATGCGGCCAATTATTTGGAAGAAAATCCAGCTATTGCCCAAGAGATCGAAGCTAAGATCCGTGCGCAAATGTTGGGTGGCCCTACGAGTAAAGAATCGGCTAAAGAAGCCGAGTTTGACGAAGAAAGTGAACTCGAGTAACTAGAAGAGCTCACTTTCCCCTAAAGGTCACTGTCATGCTTACCTCGGCAGAGAAAACCCTTAGAACAAGCCTGCGACGCTCAGCAATGGATTTTCTGGCGCGTCGCGAGCATTCTCGCAGCGAGCTGTACGACAAGCTCAAGCGTAAATACGCCGATCATGAGGCGTTGTTTTCGGAAATTCTCGATCAACTCGAAGAGGATAATCTCCTTAGCGACGATCGTTTTACCGAAGCGTATGTGCGCTATAGGCGAAATCGTGGGTTTGGTCCGCTACTCATCGCTCAAGAATTGCGCCATAAAGGCGTTAGCAATGTGCAGATTGACGCCCATTTGCACGCAGGCGATGAGCAGTGGAGCACTAGCCTTCATCACTTGATAGAGCGTAAAAGCCAGTATGTGACTGTCTCCCAGCTCGATACTAAGGCACGGCAAAAGTTGTTTCGGTTTTGTCTTTCACGCGGTTTTGCATCCGAGCAGATATCGCGGGTTCTACGCGGTAATCTTGAGTTATAATCCTGCCATATCGCTGATATTTAACAGATGCCTTTAGTGTCGCTATCAGCAAAGACTGGCGAGGATAGACTTAAATGGGCTTTGCACGTTTACTTTCCATCAGACTTTCACATCTACGGGCTTCCTGGTTATTAGCCATTCTTATGCTCGCCACTAGCGCATCGGCTGTACAGGCGGCTCAATTGCGTATCTCCCTACAAGACGCTGAAACCGGATTGCCATTAGAAGATGCCGTCGTCGAAGTGCATTTGCCCATTGTGTTGCAAAATGAGTTCTCTAGTACCTCTGAGTACAGTGTCGATCAAGTTGAAAAAGAGTTTATTGATAACGTTACCGTGGTGAATGTTGGTAGCCGTGTCTTCTTCCCCAATAGTGATGATATTTTGCATCACGTTTATTCATTCTCTCCCGCAAAAGTTTTTGAATTGCCACTTTATGGCAATGGTCGAAGTGTGGATTTTTCGCAAATTTTTGAGCAGATAGGCATCGTGGAGTTGGGCTGCAATATTCATGATTGGATGCTCGGCTATATCTATGTGGCACAAACTACGTTGGTAGTGAAAACAGATGCGAACGGTCAAGCTCTCATAGAGGGAGTGCCTGAAGGGGTGTTGTCTGTGAGTATTTGGCACCCACGTTCGTCTCACGACAGTGACGCATTACAGCATAGTATCGAGTTTGACGACGCGCAGCCCAGCACCTTGCGCATGGCATTGAGTTTGGAACGCGATAATCGATTACGCAGGGCGCCTAACGTCTCACGTAGTCGTTATCGATGAGGTCCACACGGCCCTGATGGCAATTTTTTCCTTTCGCAGCTTCCGTACACGTCTCTTAGTATTTCTATTGGCATTGATGCTACCTGTCTTGCTAGGAATCTATGTTTTCGTCAATCGTGAAAACAACCAATATACGACCGATACCATCGACAGTTACCTTGAGTTAGGGGCTGACGTTTTTGATTTCACGCGTGAAGAACATAAGAATACCTTGTTGACGATCACCAGTACGATGACGCGAGACTGGGGTTTTCGTAACGCCTTTGGAACAGGAGATCCCTATACCATCATCGACGCAGCGGATAATATTTTGCTTCGCTCACTGGGAGCGGCGGACATGATGTTGATAGCGTCAATGACAGGTGAGGTGATCATCGATACCAAAATTCAAGGGTTTGAATCCTTGGAAGGCGAGTGGTTAGAGTTGATGGATCTCGCTGCGAATAGTATGGACGGTATAGGGGATGCAATTATCAATGTCTCTGGAGTGCCTTATCAGATCACAGTGATTCCATTATTTTTACCAACACCTGTTGCATGGATTTTTGGTGGCTTTCCGCTGGATAATCGATTTACCGATACGGTTAAGCAAAGTATCGTTTCAGATGTCTCTATTGTGGAGTATGTGAACGCCGATGAACAAAACTCTCGCGTACAAGTGCCCGAGGTACAGGTCATCGCGTCTACCCTTAGTGCAGATGATCAGATGCGCTTAAC
The DNA here is from genome assembly GCA_051252515.1 of Gammaproteobacteria bacterium. Taxonomy (GTDB): domain Bacteria; phylum Pseudomonadota; class Gammaproteobacteria; order Pseudomonadales; family Pseudohongiellaceae; genus UBA5078. Next base: position 117,962 of record JBPOFS010000003.1, on the reverse strand, counting down.
CGATCAGCTACAGTTAACTGGTATGACGTATACCGATACGCAACGTATCCTATTAGGCGATGGTGAGTATGGTACCTTGATGCGCCCTCTGTATGGGCAGCAGGGAGATCCCTTGCAAATCGTGGCCGTCATTCAAAAGTCCTATAACGAAAATATCGAAAATCTTGAAGCCTTTCAGCGTGGCCTACTACAATTTTATTTAGTCGTGATTGGTTTGAGTTTGGTGGTAGTTGTGCTACTAGCGCGCTCGGTCACAAGACCAATTCTTGACCTAGCCAAACGGGTTAAACAAATCGAAGAAGGCGATTTTGGACAAACTGTCGATGTTGCTGGACGTGATGAGATCAGTCAGTTGGCAAGCTCTGTGAATCACATGGCTTTGGGTTTGGCAGAGAAAGAAAAAGTACGCGATCTGCTAGGCAAGGTGGTATCTCATGAGATCGCGGAAGAGTTGCTAAGTAAAACGATAGAGCTAGGGGGGGAAGAGAAAGTCGTCACAGTTTTGTTCGCGGACATCAAAGGGTTTACGACACTCTGTGAGAGCGCCGCACCAGAGGCTGTTCTGACCTTATTGAATCGCTACCTAAGTGCTATTACTAAAGTCATAGAAGATAATCACGGTGTCGTCGATAAATATACGGGCGATTCTGTGATGGCACTTTTCGGTGCTCCTTTGAACCGCCCTAATGATGCTCAAAATGCTGTTCAAGCCGCGTTGGAAATTCAGGCATGCATGGTGCAACTGAATAAGATTCATCGAGAAGAAGGCCTTGGCTTGATGGAGGCCGGTATTGGTGTTCATACCGGTTTAGTGGTGGCGGGAAATCTTGGGTCACAGAACCGATTGAACTATACCGTCATTGGCGACTCTGTAAATTTAGGGGCACGCTTAGAAGGGCTTACACGTAAATACAACACCGCGAATATTGTCAGTGGTGTGACAGCGCAGCATGCGCCAGAATTTGTGTATCGTGAGTTAGATCTCGTGCGAGTTGCAGGTAAAACAGAGCCTGTTAGAATCTTTGAAGTCATAGGTATTAGCGATGCGATGACAGCTGCGCAAAAAGATGAGCTGGCCGATTTTTCCAGTGCGCTTGAGTCCTACCGAGCACAGCATTGGGAGCAGGCAATCGAAAAATTCGAAAAACTACAGCAGGCCTTGCCGCAATCGGAGCAATCCGCGAGTTTGTATTCAGTATACCTAGAACGCATGACCTACCTAAATAAGCGTCACTTGCCTGAAGACTGGGATGCCGTATTCGTTTTTGATCGTAAATAAGTACAATGAATTGACTACTCCACAAGGATTCGAAATGAAGTTGATCAGACCTTTTATTGCTTTAAGACCGAAGAAGGATATTGCCGCACGTGTAGCCGCACCTCCCTACGATGTGCTTAATCGTGAAGAAGCGTTTGCAATGGCTATGGGGAACGACGTGAGTTTTCTGCGTATTAATAAACCCGAAATCGATGTGGATACTGCCATCGACGTTTATGATCCGCGTGTCTATCAACGTGGGGCCGATAATCTGCAAAAGTTTATCAATGAAGGGATCATGCTGAGGGATTCAAGTGCGTGTTTCTACGTCTACAAACAAGTGATGGGAGAGCATTCGCAAGTTGGCCTTGTGGCCGCTGCCTCGGTGGAGGCATACGAACAAGACCTCATTAAGAAACATGAATTTACAAGACCCGTAAAAGAAGATGATCGGGTTAACCACATCAATACGTTAGGCGCGCAAGTTGGCCCTGTATTTCTAACTTATCGTGCTAGAGCTGATATCGATGAGTTGATCGCTCAAGTCACCGCGACGACACCAGAGTATGATTTCGTGTCCGATGACGGTAATCAACATGTCTTTTGGGTAGTGTCTGATGAAGGGTTTGTGGATAAGATTCAAACCGCTTTCGATCAGGTTGATTGCCTATACGTAGCCGACGGTCATCATCGTTCGGCAGCTGCCCAGCGCGTGAAAAATTTACGCAAAGCGGCGAATCCGACTCACACTGGTGAGGAAGCCTATAATTTTTTCTCGAGCGTTATTTTCCCTGATAATCAGATGCAAATTCTAGATTACAACCGTGTCATTAAAGATTTGAATGGTTTAAGTGAGGAGGAATTTCTAGATAAAATCCAAGCGTGCTTCAATGTTAAAGAAAGTCCAAGTGGCGCGATTAAACCAGCACATGAGCATCAATTTACTTTGTATTTGAACGCACAATGGTATGTGCTCGATATAATCGAAGGCTTGTGGGATGAAAACGATCCAGTGCGACGCTTGGACGTTAGCATTCTGCAAGAGAACTTATTCTCACCAGTGCTCGGAATCGAAGATCAACGCCTTGATAAGCGCATCGATTTCGTTGGTGGCATTCGCGGTTTAGGTGAGCTGGAAAAGCGCGTTAACTCAGGTGAGTTTCAATTAGCGTTTGCGATTTATCCAACCTCAATTCAAAGCTTGTTAGCGGTGGCAGATGCGGGCGAGGTGATGCCGCCTAAATCTACTTGGTTTGAACCGAAGCTCAAAAGCGGCCTTTTTGTGCATATGCTCGATTAATTAGTTTGGCTCTTGGCTTGCTCATTTGACTCTTGCTGAGCGTTGTCTCGATACTGAGTTGGCGTCACGAGTCTAAGGTCTTTAAAGGCTTTGTTAAAAGAGGATAGGGCAGAGTAGCCAACGTCGTACGCGATGTTGGCAATCTGCTCGCGATGATCGGAGGGTTCAGCCAATCTTCGGCATGCCTCATCGATCCGTAGTTCATTCAAAAATTGATTAAAATTGCGATACCCTAATTGTTTATTGATCAAACGGCGTAAACGGTATTCTTGCAAGGATAAACGTTTGGCTAACTCTCCAATGGTCAGTCCTGGCCGTGTGTACAACTTCTCCTCTTTGAGGACATCGTAAATTCGCTGCACTAAAGCCGGGCTGTCGTTTTTAATCGAAGTATTAGGCACGGGTTTAAGATGTCGAGATTGTTGCTCGGGCGTTATGTTGATGACTTGCAGGGCATCGCTGCGTAAGCGCATGCAACTGATATTGAAAGCAGTAGTAATTACAAACATATAGAAGAAGAGCAGCTCGTTCGGCATAGGGGCGATGCTGAATGATAGAAACTCTGCATAATGTCCAAAAGCGACAATAAGCCCTCGAATTAGAATTGCTACTACTAACAGGCCCATGGCGATCACGAATGGCACACGAACGCGGCGCCGTGATTCGACTAGGTCATTGCCTAGATCCTGAATGGCCAGATAGACGGCGTGAAAGCAGAAGCCCATCATAATGAGCTGTGGGACTATATGGCCCACGACGTAAACAGCTTCTAATGCTGGCGTGTTGCCAGTACCTATGACCGAGCCGATTCCGCGCAAAACGACATAAAAGACGATTAAACCCATAATCGATTTGGGTACGCGTGGATTATCGACAAATAGATACACCGCCAGAAGCCAAAGGGCAGCAGGGGCGAGTGTGGCTGCGCGCATCAACAAAAAGACAACGATAGGGTGGGATTCACTGGCGATGCTCATAGACAAGACGTGAGCGGCAAAGCAGAAACTATAAAGAGCAACTAGTCTCCCTATAACTTGACCTCTGTGGTTGAGGGTAAAGAACAGACACATGAACGCCAGTTGCGATAAAGCTAACGCACCGATGGTATTCAGACTCATACCGAGCATGACACACCCCTATTTTATTATAGTTTTCATTATTGGGGCTTATAAAGCCATGATAGGCGCCAATATGCAAACAAAACTGTAATGGGGGATTCGTTCAGGAAGGGGGGGCATTTAGGAGAAGCCTAGCCCGCTTTTCGACATAGAAAGGGGCTAGGCTCGCAATTTAGAACAATGGTGAAACCTACTTACTCAGAGACGATTACCGTAATGTATTCATCGTGGTACAAGCCGCCATCGTCAGCGCGTCCCCATAGAGTATAGGTGCCTGGCTCTGAGAAAGTGACGTTCGTGCGATACATACCGTCGCTTGGAATCTCCGGTGGAGTCCACAGGGCGCCCCAAGGGGAATTGGCAGAGGCACGAGTGTCTTCCCAGGGTTTAATTTGGGGCGGATCAAATTCGACTTGGCCATCGCCTCGATAGACATTCCAAGAAAGGAATAATCCGTTAGTTTTGCCCACAGTCACCTGCGATGGTGGTGTCAAAAGTCGCAATTTGGCATCTAAGCCGGCAATTCGGCTAGACGTTGCTCTTGGCTTAGGCAGGCCATCATCTTCGACCAATGCTTCTATCAATAATGGTTCACCAACACGGACTCGTCGAATGATCTCGCCACCTGCGCGATCGCCTTGGACAATTAGAGTAGGAGCGACGTTGGCGCGAGATTCAGGGCTACTTGTGCCGGCTCCCAAAGAACCTGTTTCAGAGGCAATAACAACGTTATCTACCACATAATCTCGTTCTAGGGTTGCATACGCGACACGGGTCACCCCGTTGCTTGTTAACGTCCATGCCAGTTCTTTGTCTCCCCAGTCGGCAGGCACTCTCACTTCAAATGTGAAGCGATTGCGACGAGGTAAGAAATGCGTTGGTTGGCCGCGATCGGCAGCACCAGGTTCGAAGAAATTGTCATCACCTACAGGGATATCTAGCTCTTCTTCCCAGTTCTCATTGTGGTAACCAAAAATGAAGCTATAGGTGCCGTCGTCGTTCTCCCACCATCCCTCATACGCAGGCTCAACATATTGGCCCTTTATATAGGTTTGGGCATGAGCGGGAAGCGCAACGAGCATGGCGAATAATGTGACTATACCAGTGCGACAAAGAGTTGAACGAAGATCTCGTGAAATTGTAAATAACGAAGACTGAAATGACCCTTGAATCATAAAAAAACCCTCAACATAGCGCTGTAAGGCGAAACTGCACGGTTAGCGCGTCTATTATTGTATTCAACGCCACATCTGTAGCGTTAGCCTAGGAAAATAGCGTGAAGAAAGAGCTACGTCTTCCGAAATTTGAAAATATTATGATGAAATTTGAAATCTTGAAAAAATTAGAGGGGAGGAGGAGTGGGAATCATGCGCGGGCTAGGCCCGCTCCTGTGGTCAGAGGATCCTAAGGAGCAAAAAGGATACGCTGATTGCTAAGAGCGGGTCTAGTTCACGAAGGTTTTACGTTAAGCCCTGAACCTTAATCGGAGGTGGTCCATTGCCACCGATTAAAGTTCGCGGGCAGGCTATTACGACGTTTTAGTGTCGAGTAGACGTGTTTTACCATTGATGGCGATTTGTCGTGGTTTCATTGTTTCTGGCAACTCGCGCTCTAGATCAATGTTCAAGAGCCCATTCTCAAGCGACGCTCCGGTGACTTTTACGTGGTCAGCCAGTTGGAATACGCGCTCAAAATCGCGTCCGGCAATGCCTTGATGGAGGTAATTGCGTTCCTTGCCATCGGGGGCTTTCTTGCCCTTGACGGTGAGGGTCTGTTGCTCGGATTGGATCTCGAGTTCCTCATCAATAAAGCCTGCAATGGCCATAGTGATGCGGTACCGGTCTTTGTCCAGCAACTCAATATTATAAGGGGGGTAACTAGGCTGACTTTGTTCGCGTTGAGTAACGGCGTCTAGTAAAGAAGTCAGGTGGTCGAAACCAATAGTAGAACGGTAAAGCGGTGTGAAATCAAAATTTCTCATGGTGCATATCCTCGTAAGCAATATGGTTAAAGTTTAGTGAACTCATCCGAAGATCGAGTCCGAAAGGCAAATCTCCCAGGAGCATTTGCCTTAGATAACTTAATAGGGGCGACCAAATTGATTTCAAGAGGAAAGCAGAAAATTTATCAAACCCGCTTTAGTAGCGGGTTCGGCTAAACCATCTTTGTGGATCAAATCACCAGCATGTCCATAAACTCATGAACTGGAGTATTCTCTAGAGCTTTCTGATCTTTACATAAAGCAAAGATCTTCTCGACTCTTGAGGCTGGGAAGCGGGTGGCTAGGTTGCTGCGGAACTTGTCCTCTAGCAATGGGATGCCTTCTTCACGGCGGCGGCGATGGCCGACGGGGTATTCCACTTCGACTTTCTCAGTTGAGCTGCCATCTTTGAAGAAAATTTGTAGTGCATTGGCGATGGAGCGTTTGTCGGCTTCCATGTATTCCTTGGTATAGCGTGGCTCTTCCACGACTTCCATTTTCTCGCGCAGCTGGTCGATGATTGGGTGGGCTTTGTGGAATTCGTCCTCATAGTCCTCCGCCACTAAGTTACCGAACGCCAATGGCACAGCCGTCATGTATTGCAGGCAATGATCGCGGTCGGCCGGGTTATTCAGTGGGCCGCTCTTGCTGATGATGCGAATCGCCGATTCGTGAGTGTTGATGACGATGCGATCGATCTCGTCCAAACGGTCTTTGACCTGTGGGTACAAACGTACCGCGGCTTCAGCGGCTGTTTGCGAATGAAACTCCGCAGGGAAGGAGATTTTGAAGAGAATCTGTTCCATGACATAGCTGCCGTAATCCCTTGAAAAAGAAAACTTTTTGCTATTGAACTGCACGTCATAGAAGCCCCACTTAGGTGCTGTTAGTACGCTGGGGTAACCGATCTCGCCGCGCATGGTTAGGTCGGCTAATCGTACTCCGCGAGAGGTCGCATCACCGGCTGCCCAAGACTTACGTGGGCCAGCATTGGGTGAATGACGATAAGTGCGCAGGCTGGATCCATCAAGCCAAGCTTGTGAAAGAGCATCGATAATCTGTGCTTGTGTGCCGCCCAACATTTTCGTGACGACTGCCGTGGTGGCAACTCGTACAAGTAATACATGGCAGAGCCCAACACGGTTGAAGCTATTCTCTAGGGCGATGACGCCTTGAATCTCATGAGCCTTGATCATGGCGGTTAACACGTCGCGCATTAGCAATGGTGCTTTACCCGCCGCGACGTTCTTTTGCGATAGATAGTCCGCGACGGCAAGTATGCCGCCCATATTGTCAGAAGGATGGCCCCATTCCGCAGCTAACCATGTGTCGTTGTAGTCGAGCCAGCGAATGATGCAACCGATGTCCCATGCTGCTTTGACTGGGTCTAGTCGAAACTGAGTGCCTGGGACTCGTGCGCCATTGGGCACGATAGTGCCTTCGACGAGAGGTCCGAGTAGTTTAGTGCATTCAGGGAATCGCAAAGCCAGCAGGCCGCAGCCCAGTGTGTCCATAAGACAGTTGCGGGCGGTGTCGTACGCCTCTGTCGATGTGACTTCGTAGTCGGTAACGTATTTGGCGATATCGACGAGTTCTTGGTCTGGTGCTGGTCTTTCGTTGACTTCAACAGTGGCTGACATGCGGTCTCTCTCGGGGCAGTGATTAATAGGGTCTATGGTAACGGAAACGGCTGCATAAAAAGAGCCGAAATATTGGCAGTAATGTAAAAGCTGGACTAACTTTAAAGTCGAACACAGGGAAAGTGTTTACGCAGCCTGATACGGACGTTAGGCGGGGTCGTGCCCGGGGCGGTGCTTCTCTAGACGCGACCTATAGGGGGCAGCTTGGCTGCCCCCGATCTTATTTAGCGGTTGGCTATATCAACCCAATTTGCCGTCGCCGGTCCTGTGTAATCGGCACTGGGTCGGATGATGCGGTTATTTGCGCGCTGTTCCTTCACGTGTGCGGCCCAGCCGGTAATGCGGGACATTACAAAGATAGGAGTGAACAGTTTGGTTGGGATGCCCATGAAATGGTAAGCCGAGGCATGGAAGAAATCGGCATTGCAGAACAGCTTCTTCTCGCGCCACATTACGGCTTCGCAGCGCTCAGATACGGAATAGAGCTCGGTGTCGCCCACATGATCTGCTAGCTTCTTTGACCATTGCTTGATGATCACATTGCGCGGGTCAGATTCGGCATAGATCGCATGACCAAACCCCATGATCTTCTCTTTGCGTGCCAGCATGCCCATGATCTCGCGCTCGGCCTCATCTGCGCTGTGCCACTGTTGGATCATGTCCATCGCAGCTTCGTTTGCTCCACCGTGAAGGGGCCCGCGCAGGGAGCCAATAGCCGCAGTCACACAGGAATGCATGTCCGATAACGTTGAAGCACATACTCTGGCAGTGAAGGTTGATGCATTGAATTCGTGTTCAGCATAGAGAATCAACGATACATTCATTACTTGGGTGAACAATTCATTGGGCGTTTCATCGCTGAGCATATGCAGAAAATGCCCTCCAATAGAGTCATCTTCCAAGGCTGTGTCGATGCGTACGCCATCATGGGAAAACCGATACCAATAGCTGATCATTGAGGGCAGGGTGGCCAATAGTCGATCGATTACATCATCTTGTTGTTCGAAGCTGGATTCTGTTTCAAGATTGCCGAGCATAGAACAACCAGTACGCATGACATCCATGGGATGTGCGTCGGCAGGGATGCGCTCTAGAACCTCTTTTAAGGCTTTAGGTAAGCTTCTTAATGATTTGATTTTATTGGTGTAATCATCCAGCTCTCGTTGTGTCGGAAGATGTCCTCGCAACAGTAAAAACGCTACTTCTTCGAACTTGGCTTTTTCGGCCAATTCACTGATATCGTAGCCGCGATAAGTCAGGCCTGAGCCGGTTTTGCCTACTGTGCAAAGGGCTGTTTCACCCGCGACCTGGCCGCGAAGTCCTGCGCCGCTGAGGGGTTTTGTCGCCATTGAATGTCTCCCGAGAATCTAATCTTTGGTGAAGAGTTTATCTAACTTATCTTCGTAGGCGTGGTAGCCCAATACGTCGTAGAGTTCGGCTCTAGTCTGCATTAATTTCACGACAGAGCCTTGGTCGCCTTCTTCCTTGATGCTGCCGTACACCGTTTCGGCGGCTTTGCTCATGGCACGAAAGGCGCTCAATGGATACAACACCATCGCGACACCCGCTTTTGATAGGTTAGTTTTGTTAAATAATGGTGTTGCACCAAACTCGGTGATGTTCGCTAAAATTGGGACATGTACGGCTTCACTGAATTGGCGATATTGTGACAAATCGGTGATTGCCTCCGGGAATATCGCGTCGGCGCCGGCCTCTACGCAAGCAATAGCGCGTTCAATCGCGGCATCAATACCCTCTACTGCAATGGCATCCGTGCGCGCCATGATTACAAAGTCGTGATCGATCTTGGCATCTACGGCCGCTTTTATGCGATCGACCATCTCTTCTTTGCTCACTATCGCTTTGTTCGGTCGATGCCCACAGCGTTTTTGTGCCACTTGGTCCTCTATATGAACCGCGGCGGCCCCAGCTCGCTCCATTGCTTTGATGGTGCGGGCAATGTTGAAGGCGCCACCAAAACCGGTGTCTATGTCAACGAGAAGGGGAAGGTCGCTGGCACTGGTAATACGGTCAACATCGGTGATGACGTCATTGAGACTGGTCATGCCTAGGTCGGGCAGTCCGTAGGAGGCGTTGGCCACTCCAGCGCCAGAAAGATACAACGCTTGATGTCCTGCGCGTTGAGCGAGCATTGCAGAATAGGCGTTGATGGCACCGACGATTTGTAATGGAGTGTTGGCCTGCAGTGCCGCGTGGAATCTGGCGCCTGCACTAATACGAAGAGACATACTGTATTCCTTATGATCGAGCTTGAGAACTGCAAGCAAGTTAAAGGAAAGCAGCATGAATGTAAATTGGGCCCGCTCCTACAATTATCGTTTAACCGATGCTCCACGCCCAATCCCGTAATAGGTTAGCCCCTTCGCATTAACCCTCGTTGGCTCATAAAGATTGCGACCATCAAAGATCACCTTGTCACTAAGCTGCTCAACGAGGTTATCGAAATCTGCTGCTCTAAAATGTTGCCATTCAGTACAGATAATTAACGCATCGGCTCCGATAAGAGCTGCATCCCGAGTGCCTACCAAGCGCAAGTCTTCTCGGTGCCCATAGATACGCTCCACCTCATCCATCGCCTCAGGGTCATAAGCTTGGATATTCGCACCCGCTGCCCACAACGCTTCCATAATCACGCGGCTAGGGGCTTCGCGCATATCATCGGTCTTGGGTTTGAAAGATAGGCCCCATAACGCGAAGGTTTTGCCACGTACAGAAGCATCGTAGTGGCTTGATATTAACTCTACTAAACGGGATTTTTGCGCCAAATTGACTGCTTCAACCGCGTTGAGTATTTTCATTTCACGCCCCATTTGAGCTGCGGTTTGACTCAACGCACGCACATCTTTTGGGAAGCACGATCCACCGTAACCAATACCTGGGTAGATGAACTGGTAGCCGATGCGTGTATCCGAACCTATGCCATGCCTAATTTGTTCGATATCCGCGCCCAGCTGCTCAGCAAGATTGGCGATCTCGTTCATAAAGCTGATCTTAGTGGCAAGCATCGCATTGGCGGCGTATTTGGTGAGTTCTGCAGACCTAATATCCATAAATATCATGCGGTCAGATTTACGGTTAAACGGCGCGTATAGCTCTTGCATCAAGCCTTTCACCTCTTCTGAATCGGTGCCTATCACAAAACGGTCAGGCTTTAGGAAGTCCGCTACCGCTGCGCCTTCTTTCAGAAACTCAGGGTTTGACGCTACCTCGATCTTGAAATCGACACCCCGTTTATTCAGCTGCGCTTGGATTGTCTCGCGAACTTTGTCAGAGGTACCGACAGGAACGGTAGACTTAGTGACGACTACTTTCGAGCGCGTCATTAACCGTCCAATATCGGCAGCAACCGCCAATACGTATTGCAAGTCTGCCGATCCGTCTTCATCTGGGGGCGTGCCAACGGCTATAAATAGCAGATCGGCGTAATTGATCGCCTCGGCGGGGTTGGAGGTGAATAGGAGGTTGCCTGACTTGGTAGTGGTTTCGACAATGGCATCTAACCCAGACTCGTAAATGGGCAGCATGCCTTCGTTTATGGCTTTGATCTTGGCGTCATTGGTATCGACACACATCGCGTGGTGCCCCGCACTGGCGAAGCACGCGCTACTAACTAAGCCGACATACCCTGCACCAAAAAAACCTACTTTCATATTACACTCCAGAAATGTTTGTTTATCTGGGGTGGTAAGCCTAGGGGGGGAATGTTGCGGCTATATTGCGTATCAATGACAATCCGGTGACAAATTGTTCAAATTCCCTCTTTCATAAAAGTGAAGTCGAAAATATTAATAAATAGGGGGTGGTGGCAGATGTCATCCTTACACGCTATCATCGCGCTATAAAACAAGCTGATTCATAGGCTTAACACCTATAGCGCAACAAGCGCTTCAACAACAATATAGAGCAAAAATGATCGCAAATTCCTCACCCTGTAAGGGCATAGTGTTGGCAGGTGGTAGCGGCACACGCCTTTACCCCATTACCAAAGGCATCTCCAAGCAACTCCTACCTGTCTATGACAAGCCGATGATCTATTACCCGATGTCTGTGCTTATGCTGGCCGGTATTCGCGATATTTTGATTATCACGACTCCTGAAGACATCGCGGGATACGAACGTTTACTAGGGGATGGTTCGCAATACGGGATAAACCTTACTTATGCTATCCAACCTAGTCCTGATGGGCTGGCTCAGGCATTCCTGATTGGCGAAGAGTTCATTGGTGATAGTCGTGTGTGTCTAGTGTTGGGTGATAACGTTTTTTACGGCCAGGGCTTTACTGGAAAGTTGCTCGAGTCTGCCGCTAGAGAAAATGGCGCGACAGTGTTCGGGTATCAAGTGAAAGACCCTGAGCGTTTTGGCGTGGTGGAGTTTGACGACAATCGAAAAGCGATTTCAATTGAAGAAAAGCCTGTTAAGCCAAAGTCCAATTTTGCTGTGACGGGGTTGTATTTCTATGACAACGATGTCATCGAGATCGCTAAGAAAGTTAAGCCGTCCGAACGCGGTGAGCTAGAGATCACGAGCGTGAACCAAGCTTATATGGAACGCGGCGATCTAAACGTTGAAGTGCTAGGTCGTGGATTCGCATGGCTAGATACGGGGACCCATGAAAGCTTGCTAGAGGCCAGCATGTTTGTGCAAACCGTAGAGCATCGCCAAGGTTTAAAAATAGCCTGTCTAGAAGAGATCGCCTGGCGAAAAGGTTGGTTGAGTGACGAAGTGTTACTTGCCCGCGCGGCGAATCTTTCTAAAAATGGTTACGGTCAATATATGAAGAGCCTAATAACCACAAGGTAGGGGTTTGCCTAGGGTTGTGATGACGAGGTCGATTTGCCTCTAAAGTGGAGGCAAATCGATGTTCCATTTTTTGATATCGCCTAAATTTTCCTCTACCCAAGCATCATTGTGATAAGTGTGTAGATAACGTTCTCCCGTATCACAGAGTACCGTCACAATAGATCCCTGATCCTCATGTTCGTGCATCTCTTTTGCTAGTTGTAGCGCTCCCCAAAGGTTGGTGCCAGTGGAACCGCCTGCTTTCCTGCCAATCAGTTTCTCTAACCATCGTAATGCGGCCATGGAGGCCCCATCGGGGACTTGAATCATTTTGTCGATCACCCCAGGCGTAAAAGAAGGTTCTACTCTAGGCCTACCAATGCCTTCAATGCGACTGCCATAATCACTCGTCAGCGTTTTGTCTCCGCTGGTATAGCTCTCATAAAATACTGAGTTTTCAGGGTCCACAATTACTAGTTCTGTTTCAAATCGTCGATATCGAATATAGCGACCAAGTGTGGCGGAAGTGCCACCGGTGCCAGCACTCATCACTAAATAGTGCGGTAAGGGAAATCGTTCATGTTCCATTTGCTTGAAAATGCTATCGGCGATGTTGTTATTTCCGCGCCAATCCGTCGCTCTCTCTGCATAGGTGAACTGGTCCATATAGTGACCGTTCAATTCGACCGCTAATCTTTCGGCCTCTGCATATATTTGATTGCCACGTTCGACAAAGTGGCAGCGCCCTCCATAGAACTCTACTAATTTGATTTTCTCTTTCGCGGTACTCGCGGGCATCACAGCAATAAAAGGTAAGCCTATTAAGCGGGCGAAATATGCCTCAGATACTGCTGTAGAGCCAGAGGAAGCCTCAATGATCGTCATGTCTTGCTTGATATGACCATTACAAAGCCCGTATAGAAATAACGAGCGTGCTAGGCGATGTTTAAGGCTGCCAGTGGGGTGGGTACTCTCATCTTTAAGATAGATGTCGACGTTGGGGTAACAAGGCAAAGGAAGCTTGATGAGATGAGTGTCCGCAGTGCGTTGAAAATCCGCGTCTATTATTCGAATGGCTTCGTTGACCCAAGGGCGCATGAGTTTTTCCGTTATCTGAACAAAGAGAAGGTAAGGAATTATGGCTGTGTAATTTGACAGGAACAAGGTTTGGGTCTTTATTTACAAATATGAGTTACCCAAAGTTCCTACACCACGGCGCTGCTGACGGAGTTACAGGTAGCTGTCATCGCTATATTGCTAGCGAAAACCTTCATCTATTAATCGACTGTGGCCTTTTTCAAGGGCAAGAAGCCCGCAATGGGCAGCACATCGACTTCGATTTATCGCTAGTGCGCTCTCTAATCGTGACCCACGTCCATATTGATCATATCGGGCGCTTGCCGTATCTACTGGCTGCAGGATTTTCCGGGCCAATCTTCTGCTCATATCCCTCTGCAAAGCTTTTACCATTAGTGATCGAGGACGCGTTTAAGATTGGCTTTACAAGGGACGAAAAATTGGTGAAACAGTTTCTGGGTAAAGTACAAAAACAGCTGATGCCTTTGGATTATAAAAAATGGTATCCAATGGTCGATTCCCCTTATTTACAGCTGAGAGTGCGTCTGCAAAGAGCTGGACACATTCTCGGTTCTGCTTATGTAGAGCTAGATCTAAAGGTTCGACGTTCAGAAAGGGAAGCCTGGATAGCCCATCGAACAATATTTTCAGGTGATCTAGGGGCACCTCATGCGCCTTTATTACCTGCACCGGTGTCACCCAGTAGGGCAGATACCTTAGTGATTGAGAGTACCTATGGCAATCGCGTACATGAGGATCGCAAAGAACGACGATTACGATTAAAAGCGTTAGTTGAGAAGGCCTTGCGTGATGAGGGGAGTGTGTTGATTCCTGCGTTCAGCATTGGTAGAACCCAAGAGTTGCTGTATGAGTTTGAGTCCATAATTCATGATATAGCCAAGAAGGGTGACAAAAACCCCTGGAAAGACATCACCATTATTGTTGATTCCCCTTTGGCTGCAAAATTCACGAAAGTGTATCGGGAGTTAAAGCCGTTCTGGGATGAGGAAGCATTGGAGAGGGTTAAGTCTGGGCGGCACCCATTGGATTTCGAGAGTTTATTAACGGTTGATTCCCATGACGATCATCTGCGCGTTGTGAACTACCTCGTTGCCACTAAAAAGCCGGCGATTGTGATAGCGGCTAGTGGGATGGCGGCGGGTGGGCGTATTGTCAATTATCTAAAGGCGATGATTGGAGATGCGCGGCACAATGTGTTGTTTGTGGGATATCAGGTGCCGGGGACCCCAGGGTATGAGATTTTGAAAGGTGGGGTTGGCGGTGCAAGAAAATCTCGGTCAGATCGATCTGCGCACGATGCTCGTGTTGAATTGGATGGGCAGGATTACCGTATCAAGGCTGGAGTTGAAATTGTTGGAGGGTATTCGGCTCATGCGGACCAAGAAAATCTGTTGCAGTTTGTTAGGGGGATGAAGAGTTGGCCGCGAGAGATTCGGATAGTGCATGGGAGTGATGCGGGGCGTGCGGGCTTGAAGAAAGTATTGGCAGAGATGGCAGTAACAGCGGCGAGGGAATTTAAAATCAAACTCCCTCGCCGGGTTTAGAGTTTATAGGCTATAGAGCACTTGTACCCCGTCACTGCTTAGGATTTCGTAGTCTACTTTGCCATCGCCATTCTTATCAGAGGCGCGAAAGCCGATGCCTTCTGCATTTTTGCTGGCATTGTAATCGATCGCATCCGCCGCACTATGGGGCGTTACAAAAAAGCTCGGTTTAAAGCTGCCGACCCCAGGGATTGTCACGATTCCAGTTTTCTTATCGGTGCTTGCCTCGATACCGGCATCTGCAACAGTGGTATAAAAAGCCTGGTCTAGGACCACTGGCAGAATCTGCTGAGTCACCCCGTTATTACAAACCATTTCGAACGCATAGCTGGCCGCATTTACAGCGCCAGTGCCTGTTGTAAAACTAACGCTGGTGCATTCGCTGCTAGCGCTTACGTTTTGCAAAGGGAAGGTGCCAGAGAAGCGTTCGTTATTGGGCAGGCCTATGCTGAAATTGCCACCGGCAACATAGTCGAGTGTATAACCTGCACTTGTGAGCGCTTCGGTAAACAAAGTGTTATTAACGGGGGCTCCACCAATTTCAACTGCAATACCGTTGTTGACTGCTAGTTGCTGCCCATTTGGCAAAATGCTAACGCCATCAGAGAGTAAATCAGATGCCACGCGCACGGTATCGAGCTGAGCTGCATAAACATCATTATCGGATAGTAAATTGACGAACATTGAGTCGGGAACAAATTCGGAGGTAATCGCTTGATTAACGTTGAGTAAATTGCCGCCGGACTCAATCGCTGCTGGGCTATCTTCGGCTACTATGACGAGTAGTCCCAAAGCACCAGCGATTTCTCCAGCTTTTGATGTGTTGACTCCCGTGGTGAAAGAGTTGTCAGTTGTGTTCCCACTCGCAATCGTAGGGCTGGCCTTTAGAACATTGTCTTTAACCGTTGGAGAGGTGTCTGCCAGAGCTTTTATGCCTTCTAACGATGTTATATCGCCCGCGCCAAACGCCCCCGTAGGAAGGGCGGCTACGTATACCGTTCCAGCTTTGTTGCCCAATGCTTTGAGTTGATCTGTGACTTCCTGCTGCAGATCGCCAGTGGTAATCAAGGTATTCGTCACTAATTGCGAAGTTACAGTCACAAGCCCGTTAACACTTGAGCGAGATATCCCCTCTTTAAGCACATTCGCTACGTGGCTGACCGTGGAAGTTGCCAGGGTTGAAATTTGATCTTTCTGGCTCGTCGTCAGTGTGTCTGATGCCGGTTGGAGTGCAGCGATCACCTTGGCGATATTGGCAACTGCCGCGATGCTAGCGCTACTTGGAGTAACACCGATGCCAGCACTGGAAATATTCGCTGAAGTCACTTTCGCCAATGCGGTATTTACTGCCGCAATGGCGCTCAATGCTGCATCGGTCTGCAGGTTTCCGGCTTTTACTTCTTTCTCTGTGTTAGTTAAAAGAGTCACCGCCTTGGTCATGGCGGCATAAAGAGCGAGTTTAGTGTCGGCTGAAACCTCGCCGGTACTTGGGAGGCTTATATTGGCTATTTCATTCGTAAGGCTATTGGAGTCCGCACTAATGTCATAAATGTTCACCTTGAATCGACCAGAAATGCTGAATGCCGATGGGAAGTCTGGCGAGAGCTCGCCGCTACTCAGCTCAAATGCCGTTGAGCTTTGCACATCGTTACCACTGGCGGTGCCAGAGACTACTTTTGGTAATGCCACAAACGAGGACTGGGTTGTGCCAATTTGTAGAGTGGGATTACCAGTGGCTGTAGTAGAGGTCTGTTGCAAAACTATGCGATAGGAGTAGGACGCGGTTTGATTGAATCCATTTAAGATATTTGTTTCGAAACTGCTGTTGCTAGCGGACTTGATTCGATCAATCAATGTGGCGCTATTGAAACTGATGCTTGCGCCGCTAACGGATAAAGGACCGCTAGCTTGATCATTCGCTATCTTTATTAGTAATTGATAGACATTGTTGGCATCTCTTCCTAGTAAATAAAGGCCGTTAGGGTTGCTGGCGGCAGGTATGTTGCCAGTGATCGTTGAGCCATTAACAGTTAAAACCAAATTCTCAATCTTAGCTTCTAACCGGCTTAGAGTCGTATCGTCATCAATGGTGATACCGACTCGATAATGGTACTGCCCATCTGCTGCAGAGTCAGGTGCTAGTGTGAAGTTGAAGCTAGGAATGCCAAAGCCGCCAGTAGCGGGGAGGTCGGTAAATGTGCCTACAAGACCTGCTTCTGAAATCGTCTGTGTTTGGGGTGCAATATTAGAGCTGCTCCCTCCGTTAAAGCCTAATTCATTGTTTTGCACAATGACGTTCTGTGCTTGCGCAATGCTTGTTAGAAAACATATGAGCGTGAGGAGGGAGGCGCGAACAAGAGAGCTAATGTGCAGTCGGGGCTTTTGCATTTTATATCCTTAGTTTTTCTTCCGAGTCATTTGACCAAAGGCGACAGAGCGGTTAATTGGGAATATATGTTTATTGTATAAACATATATTAAAAAAACTGGGTTCACAAATATGACGGGGTTTCAAGGGTAGGTAACTAAAATTTTCAGTACTAAAGCTTGCGGATGTCGATGATTATATGACTATGAGATTAGAGCAATAACTCCTTATAAATGAGATACATCGCTGCAACTCTTTAGGTAATCTCACTTTATCTATTATTATGTGACTCAGTGTGAGATTTTTTTGTGTCATTGTCGGGTAGATCGGATAAACTTACACATTACACCTAAATATAACTTCGGGTTTAACCGAAGCCCAAGCATCAGAGTCATTCATGCGTTTGAAATGTATTAAATTGGCTGGTTTCAAGTCATTCGTTGATCCCACCACCGTTAATTTCCCCAGTAACCTCTGTGCCGTCGTTGGCCCCAATGGCTGCGGAAAATCCAATATTATTGACGCCGTGCGTTGGGTGATGGGCGAGAGCTCAGCCAAGAACCTACGTGGCGAGAACATGATGGACGTCATTTTCAATGGCTCTGGTCAGCGTAAGCCTGTAGGTCAGGCCAGCATCGAGCTGGTGTTCGACAACAGTGACAACCGCATTAAGGGCGAGTACGCCCAATATAATGAGATTTCAATCAAGCGCAGGGTGTCTCGCGATGGCACCTCAGGCTATATGCTCAATGGCACTAAATGCCGCCGCCGTGATATCACCGACATCTTCCTTGGCACAGGCCTTGGCGCCCGCAGTTATTCGATTATCGAACAAGGCATGGTGTCTCGTTTGATCGAGTCTAAGCCCGAAGAGCTACGTATCTTCATCGAAGAAGCCGCTGGCATCTCTAAATACAAAGAGCGTCGTCGTGATACCGAAAACCGTATCAAAAGAACCCGCGAGAACCTTGAGCGTTTGACAGACCTTCGTGAAGAGATGGGGCGTCAGCTTCAGCATTTGCATCGTCAGGCACAGGCGGCCGAGAAATACGGCGAGCTGAAGCAGCAAGAGCGCGAGTTAACCGCGCAGCACAATGCCCTGCGCTGGAAAGCCTTGAACGATGAGCTAGAGATCAAACAAGCCGTCATCAAAGACCTAGAAGTTAAGATTGAAGCCGCCGTGGCTGACCAACGAGCGATTGATGCGCAAGTGGAACAACACCTGGTCGATAACACAGAATTCAACGATCAGCTTGGCGAGATTCAGGGCCGTTATTACACCTTGGGTAGTGATATTGCGCGAATAGAGCAATCTATCGAGCATCATATTGAACGCACAGCGCAGCTCAAGCGCGACCTGATGGAAACCCAGGAAGGCTTTGGCTTAACTCAAGGCGAGCTGGACTCCGATGTCAGCAAGATTAAGACCTTCGAGTCTGAACTGGAGATGATTGAGCCCAAACTTGAAGAGTCCCAAGCGCTTGAGGAAGAGTCATCCTTCGCATTGGAAGAGTCTGAAGAGCGAATGCAGCAATGGCAAAACGAGTGGGATGAGTTTAATCGTCGCGCCGAAGAGCCACGTCAAATCGCAGAAGTCGAACAATCACGCATTCAACAGTTAGAGAAAATCGTTGAGCGCGGTATGGATCGTAAGCAACGTTTAGTTGAAGAGAAGAAGTCTTTAGGAGACAACCCAGAGCAAGGGGTAATCGATGAGCTTTCTATCGAGGTGTCGACTCTTGAGGAACAACTGGAGCAGCACCAAACTAGTAACAGCGAGCTGGCCGAAACCATTGAAGAAGAACGCACTCGCGCCCAAGCCATTGCGAGCGATCTTGATCGTGCCCGTAGTGAGCTGCAAAGCCTTAAAGGCCGCTCGGCCTCGTTAGAAGCATTACAAAAAGCGGCACTTGGTCGCAATAACGAAGGTATGAATCGCTGGCTGCAAAGCCATGAACTGCACGAGAACAAACGCCTAGGTGAAAGTATTCGCGTGGCATCAGGTTATGAAGCGGCCGTAGAGGCAGTGCTTGGGGATTATCTCCAGAGTGTCTGTGTCGAGAATGTCGACAGCGTGGAAAGCCTGCTCGCCGAATTACCCGCAGGCCTATTGTCCCTAGTCGAAACTGGTGTGGTGAGCGATAAGCTTGCTGCCGCCTCAGGTCGTGAGCCCTTGAGCGCCAAGATCGAGTCGAGCTGGGATAGCGCCGCGTTATTAGCGGGCATCTATGTGGCCGAGGATATTCAAAGTGCCTTGGCGATCCGTGGCAGCCTGGCAGCTAACGAATCCGTGGTCACTTGCCAAGGCGTGTGGCTGGGAAAATCCTGGATCCGTGTGCGTAAAGCGGCAGACGAGAAAGCGGGTTTGCTCGAACGTAAAGGCGAGATCTCCAAGCTAGAAGAGCAGATATCGATTCAACAGTCTCGTGTTGACGAGATGCTTGAAACACAAACAGAAGCACGGCAAACATTGCGTGACCTAGAAAGCCGCCGCGAAGATGTGCAACGTCAAATTGCCCAAACGGCGCGTCAATACAGTGAATTGAAGTCACAGTTAGGCGCCAAGCTGATGAAAGTAGAGCAAACCACTCTGCGTCGCGAGCGGTTACAGCATGAATTAGATGAGCTACAACGCCAATTAAGCGTTGAGGAAGAGAACACGGCTTTAGCGCGTTCGAATCTGCAAACTGCTCTGGATACGATGGAAGAGGACACTGAGCGTAAAGAACAGTTGCTTCAACAACGCGATGAGCGCCGTGAAGCACTCGATCAGATTCGTCAAAAGGCACGCCATGATAAAGATCAGGCGCACCAGTTGGCGATGCAACAGCAGTCGTTGAATTCGCAGCTTCGCTCTGTGCGCGACACGATGGACCGTATGGCGACACAGGTGCAACGTGCAAAAGAGCGCATTGAGTCGTTGACGAATCAATTGCAAGAGTCCGATGACCCTCTAGAGTTAAAGCGCGCTGAACTAGAAACGCAGTTGCAGCTGCGTTTAGAAGTCGAAGAACAGCTCAATGCCGCGAAAGCACGAGCCGATGGTAACGAGCACACCTTGCGCACCTTAGAGCAACAACGTTCACACTTTGAGCGCACTGCGGCTGCATTGCGTGAGCAGTTAATGGAAAACCGTCTGCGCTGCGAAGGCGATATTGTAAAACGCGAAGCGTTGGCCGAGCAGTTACTTGAGGCAAAGTACGATCTTGAGACTGTATTGGCGAACATCCCAGAAGAGCTAGATCAAGCCGGTTGTGAGCAAGAACTGCAATCCATTGCTAACCGAGTGCAGCGTTTAGGTGCGATCAACCTGGCGGCAATTGACGAGTACAAGCAACAATCTGAACGCAAAGTGTATTTAGATTCGCAAAACGATGACTTAGAGCGCGCACTAGTGACTCTCGAAAACGCGATTCGCAAGATCGACAAAGAGACCCGTACGCGCTTTAAAGAGACCTTCGACAAAATCAATGCTGGCTTACAGGAACTATTCCCGAAAGTCTTCGGCGGTGGCCATGCCTATCTCGATATGACGGGTGAAGATCTATTGGATACAGGCGTTGCGATTATGGCGCGCCCTCCTGGCAAACGTAACAGCACGATTCACTTGCTCTCCGGTGGAGAGAAAGCGATGACGGCGATTGCCTTGGTATTTTCGATCTTTAGGCTCAACCCATCACCGTTCTGTATGTTGGACGAAGTTGATGCGCCACTAGACGATGCCAACGTGGGTCGCTATGCGAACCTCGTGAAAGAGATGTCTGACTCTGTGCAGTTTATCTTTATCACGCACAACAAGCTGACCATGGAAATGGCAAACCAGCTGTTGGGTGTTACCATGCACGAACCTGGCGTATCCAGAATCGTGGCAGTAGATATAGAAGAGGCGGCCGAATTAGCGGCGATGTAGGGATGGAGCCAACGGTTCTCTTAGCGGGCTTAGGCTTAGCCCGTTCCTACAGTTAGTGGTTTTATATAGAGTATAGGTGGTCGCCTCAGGGTGGTTCCTATAACAAGAATTTTAACAACACAATGCATCAGCATTTACAGAGATAGAGCAGTTTTATGGGGCTACGCGAACTTTTAATTCTATTATTAATCCTCGCAATCGTCGGCGTCATATTGCGAGGCTTGTTTGTCGCGATTAGAGCCCGACGCGGACAACTGCGCATGCAGCTCGATAAAAACGTCCCTCAGTACGATCCCGAAGAACTCACTTTGTCGGAACTGCCAAACGGCGGTGCACGCTCTGTTGAGCGCTCCTTTGCCCAAGTTGTACAACAAAACTCAGAGTTCAGCGCTAAAGATCGTCGTAAAATTGCAAGCGGTGAGCATGCGATTCCTGTGTTGATGGATACCGTAGGTGCAGAAGACGAAGACGACGAAGAGGAAGACGAACTACCTCGTCAATCTAGCGTGGCCTCGGCACGCGAGTCAGCAAGGCAAAAGCATTTGAAGGGGCAGGGGCAACGTAATGCAGCGAGCGCTGCTGTTGCATCACATTCTGAGAGTGTTTCTGCGACACCCGTGGTGCATCAAGATGCTAATTTGTCAGTAGCCCCTAGCGATGAGCAAGACGAAGATGATCTTGAGGATGACTTCGACTACGAAGAGGACGATGTTAATTTTAAATACCCAGATCCTTTAGATTCGCATGTCTTTTCTAAAGATGAAGACGACGAAGACGAGGATGAGCCAGTAATCCCTGCCTACGGTGATTTTCGAGATACTGATTCGGGCGATGATGATCTAGACGATGACGACATCGACGAAGAAGGGCCTTCCGAGAACAGTGCCGATCCTGATGGTGATGGATTAGATGATGACGAAGATGAATATGACGATGCACCGTCTGAAGACAGTGTCGATCCAGACGACGCCTTTGACGACGAAGATGACTTCGACGATGAAGAGCAAAGTCCTATAGCTTTTGACAAGAATCCAGACCCAGAAGGTTGGGATGACGAAGACGATGCTGAGGATGAAGAAGTCGAGCAAGACGAAATCGATGCGGTGGAATTCGATGAAGTTTACAACGATGACGCTCAACGTCCGGAAAATTTACAAGACGATGGTTTCGATGACGATGACGATGACGATGGCTGGGATGATGAGTCTCTTGAGCAAGAAGAAGTCAGTGCGCCACGGCGTTGGTTGAAGTGGGCAGGAGACAAGATCTCCAATATGGGTGCTGAACAAGACGAGCCTGTTCGTGAGCGTGAGTTCCATGTCGAGGATCGTGCAGAGCCGATCATTGGACTCGATGATTTTGAAGTAGAACCGAGCAAGCAAGCTCCCCGTTCTGATGTTGTCGAAGCGCAGAATAAAAAAGCCGCTTTAGACAAATCTCGACAAGCTCAGTTGTTCGCCGAAGAGTTTGCCTCCGACGAGATTGAAGAGGAGGCGCCCACTGCGGCTCCTGAACCAGCGCCCGTTCGAGCACCTGCTCCTAAAGCTGAGATTGAAAAAGCAGCCGCGAAAGCGTCACCGCGACCAGTCTTACAAGAGCCAGAGACGCCAAAAGAGTACAACGAAGTATTAGTGATTAATGTCGTCGCGAAACCTGATGCCGAGTTCTTAGGCGTTGAGTTGTTGCCAGCGTTGTTAGCAAGTGGTCTGCGTTTTGGTGAAATGAGTATTTTTCATCGTCATTTCGACACCGATGCCAGCAGTCCGGTGATATTCAGTGTCGCGAACATGCTGAACCCTGGGACCTTTGATCTCAATCAGATCAATGACTTTGCCACCCGAGGGGTGTGTTTCTTTATGACGTTGCCGAATGCTGCCACGAGCATGCAAGCGTTCAACATCATGCTTGATGCGGCCCAATCGCTGCGTATTGCATTGGATGGCGATTTGAAAGATGACAATCGTAGTGTCATGACGGCGCAGACCATTGAACATTATCGCCAACGAGTCCTCGATTTCGATTTAAGGCAATTGCGTCAGCCAAAATGAGTGAGCATAAAAGCCCCGGGCAAGAGATCGTGCAAGAGCTAGAAGCGTTGCGCACGGAGATTGCCCGTCATGACTATCTTTACCACACCCTCGATGCGCCTCTAATCGCTGATGCGCAGTACGATTCGCTATTTCGTCGCTTAGAAGCGATCGAGCAAGACTTTCCTGAACTAATCCGTTCCGATTCCCCAAGCCAACGTGTCGGCTCTAAGCCCTTGTCTGGCTTTGTACAAGTCACTCATGAAATGCCGATGATGTCGCTCTCTAAGGTGTTCAACGGCAGTGACTTGGAAGATTTCGAGGAGCGTATTAAGAAACGTTTAGACTCGACCGTCGATATCCATTACAGCTGCGAACCCAAGATTGATGGTGTCGCTGTAAGCCTTTTGTATGAGGCCGGAATTTTAGTGCGTGCGGCAACGCGCGGTGATGGCGTAACAGGCGAGGACATTAGCCACAATGTTCGTACCATCAAAGATGTGCCGTTGCGCTTGCGAACTAGCGATGATGGCAAGCAGACACCTCCAATCCCTAAACGTTTAGAGGTGCGAGGCGAAATCTTCATGAGCCGTTCTGGCTTTGATGCCGTTAATGCTGAGGCGTTAGAGAACGGCAGCAAAACATTCGTGAATCCGCGTAATGCCGCAGCGGGTACTTTACGCCAACTTGATTCACGTATCGCTAATTCGCGTCCTTTACATATGTTCTGCTACAGCGTCGGAATTTTTGAGGCCGATGAAGCACAGGAGTTGCCGCAGACTCTCAGTGAGACTTTTACCTTGCTACAGCAATGGGGTTTAAGAGTGAATCCTGAGCGGGCGGTAGTGACAGGCGCTAAAACCTGTCTTGAGTACTGCGCTGATTTGCTGTCTAAGCGCACCAATCTTAACTATGAAATTGATGGTGCGGTGATCAAGGTTGACCGGCTTCAGTTACAAGCAGAGCTCGGCTTTAATGCGCGGACACCGCGCTGGGCGATGGCGTTTAAATTTCCGGCAGAAGAGGTTGCCACACAAGTACGAGACGTGGAGTTTCAAGTAGGGAGAACGGGGACTATTACCCCTGTGGCTCGACTCGTGCCTGTGTTTGTCGGTGGGGTCACGGTATCCAATGCCACTTTGCATAATATGGCGGAGATCGCGCGGCTAGACCTGCGCATTGGCAATATCGTTTATGTGCGCCGTGCTGGTGATGTTATTCCGAAGGTCTCTAGAGTCGCCACGAATGATGAGGTTGCAGAACTCGTCAAACTAGACGAAACAATCGATGCGCCTGCTCCCTTAATAGAGGTATCGATGCCTAGTCATTGTCCTGCATGTGGCTCTGACATTGAGCCAGCCGGCGATATCTTGTTTCGATGTAGCGGTGGTTTGATTTGTCCAGCGCAGCGCAAAGAGGCGATACGACACTTCTGCGCCCGTGGCGCATTGGACGTTGACGGCTTAGGCGACAAATTGATTGAACAGTTAGTAGATGCCGACATCGTAAAAGATGTGGCGGATGTGTTCTGTTTAGAACGAGGGCAGATCGAGGGGCTAGAGCGCATGGCCGAAAAATCGGCCACAAATTTATTAGCTGCGATCGATAAGGCTAAGAGCACCAGTTTGTCTCGGTTCTTGTATGGACTTGGTATTCCTGAAGTAGGCGAGGCCACCGCGTTGTCGCTAGTCAATCATTTTGGGAGTTTAGAGGCCTTAATAGAGGCCGATATCGAGGCTTTAGAGTCTGTGGCAGATGTTGGGCCCATTGTGGCCGCCCATATCGCACATTTTTTTGCTAACCATGACAATTTGACTGTCATTGATCGTCTGCGCTCAGCTGGCGTGCATTGGCGCGATACGCAGGTCCAGGAACAATCTGATGCGCTTGCCGGTCAGACGTTTGTGCTTACAGGGACATTAGAGCTGATGACGCGTGATGAGGCGAAGGCTAAGTTACAAGCATTAGGCGCCAAAGTGTCGGGCAGTGTGTCTAAGAAAACCACTTGGGTTGTCGCCGGACCGGGGGCTGGGTCAAAGCTGGATAAAGCGGTTGAGTTAAATGTCTCAGTGATGGATGAGCAGGAGTTCATTGTATTTTTGACTGAAAAGGAGGGGTGAATGCGCAAAATATCACTGTTGTTCGTCGCGTTTCTTTCCTTGGCTGGGTGTATGCGCGGTCAGCCGCAAAATCTTAGCGATGCGTGCTCGATATTTGAAGATAGGCGCTCCTGGTTTAAAGAATCGGTAGAGGCTGAAAAGCGTTGGGGGGTGCCGGTTTCGGTGTCTCTTGCGTTTATTTATCAAGAATCCTCATTTCGCTCACGTGCAAAGCCTGCGCGCACAAAATTTCTATGGATATTTCCAGGGCCACGGCCTTCCAATGCCTATGGCTATGCTCAGGCGTTAGACAGTACTTGGGCAGATTATCAAGAGTCCACGGGTAATAGGCGGGCGCGTCGTTCCAACTTTGGCGACGCAGTCGACTTTGTCGGTTGGTATAACGCCAACAGCTATCGACGCAACAATATTGAGAAGCATGATGCACGCAATCTGTATCTTGCCTATCACGAAGGCAATACTGGGTTTGCGCGCCGCAGTTATGCCGATAAACAATGGTTAATCGACACCGCAGGAAGAGTACAAAACAATGCCAATCTTTATCAGTCTCAGATTGATGAATGTGCCGAGGATCTTGGTAAAAATTGGTTACAACGGCTACTTTCTTAGGCCAAATTTTTCACAACAGTAACGCAAAAAGGAAGTTCAGGTATGAGTTGGTGGGGAAAAGTCATAGGCGGCACATTCGGTTTTGTCATGGGCGGTCCACTTGGGGCAGTCTTAGGAGCTGCTGTAGGCAATTATTTTGATAATGGTTTAGATGGAGTGGGGGCAGTGCCTTTAGGCGGCCCACGCAGCAATGAGCGCACCCAGACAGCATTCTTCACGGCTGTGTTCTCGTTAATGGGTTATGTGGCAAAGGCCGATGGCAATGTCACCCGCGATGAAATCTCTTTAGCAGAGCAAGTGATGGGGCAGATGCAGTTGCAAAGCGCCCAACGCAAAATTGCGATCAATTTGTTTGATCAAGGCAAGAAGGACGACTTTCCGTTTGAAGCGGTAATGACTCAGTTTAAGCGTGAGTGCGGACGTAGCCGTAATCTCATACAGATGTTTCTTGAGATCTTGACCGCAACCGCATTAGCCGATGGCAAGATGGAAGCAAATGAGCGCCGTATCTTGGAGTCTATTGCACTGAGTCTTGGTTGGAGCAAACCGGTTTTCGATCAACTAGTGATGCGTCTGAGTGCGCAGTTCCGCTTTCAAGGGGACACGGCTGCACCCGCCGATCGCCTTAAAGATGCTTATAAAGTGCTTGGGGTTAGCAGTAATGCTGATATGGCCGAGATTAAGCGAGCCTATCGAAAACTAATGAGTCAGCACCACCCGGATAAATTGGTCTCTAAAGGGTTGCCTGAAGAGATGATGGAAATGGCGAAGAAGAAAACCCAAGAAATTAAAGCGGCTTATGACACGATCTCGAACTCGCGCGGTAGCTGATGGGTTTTGATAGGGCATAAAAAAACCCGACCATAGGATCGGGTTTAAAGGACTACTATCAAGGGAGAGATAAAATGAAACAAAACCCACAATTCTGTTCATGTCACCTACAACTAATAAGACTGCCCCTTTTAAGCTTAGTTCCAAAAAATCGTAAATATTTTTAAATAAATATTTAAAAGATGTTTGAAGGTGTTAGGAAGCTGTAGATTTATGCTTATAACACCTTGAAAACATGATGAATATATCTTCTAAATATTAAACACCTTCAGCCCTAGGGCTTCTGCTTTTTCGCTTTGCGCGGTATTACTAATGATGCCGATGCTGGCATTGTCTGCCTGTAAATATTTCTCGGCAACGCGCTGTAGGTCGGCGATATTGGTTCCTAACACCTGCTCACGGAAGCGTTGACGCTGTTCGCGAGTGCGGTTGAACAGTTCATTGTAGAAGGCCTGTTTCGCGGCGCCAGCAGGAGAGGTCGATTTATCCATGCTGCTAATCACACCCAATACAGCCTCTTCAACATGGCGTGCTTCATGTTTACCGCTAAGCACCCACTCAACAGCCTTGTCGTAATCATTCAGTGTTTCTACTAAGCGTGGGTCTCGGTAAGAGAAGAATCGGAACGAGGCAGAGTTAGCATCTTGATCAGCGCCACCACCATAGGCTCCCCCTTGCTCACGAATGGTTCTGTGTAAGAAACCGTTACGCAGGAACCCACCTAATACAGTCAGCGGCGCGTGATCTGGATGCGATGCGGCGACGGTGGGGAAGGCCTTGGCGCAGAAGTTGACCTGCGTGTTGGTTGTCCAAAGCTGCAGGACTTGCTCTCTGCGCGGCGGTAAGGCCAATGCGAGGAAATCCGAGCTCGGTGCCTGCGCTTTTTGCCATTGCGCCGACAAGCTAGCTTGTAGTGCTTCCTCGGCTTCGGCTTCACCGATTAGCAACACTCGCTTGGGTGCCTTTAAAACTAAGGCGTGAATCGCTTTGAATTTTTCGAGTAGACGTTTTGCCGCGTCGTCTTGCTTCAGGCTCTTCGTGAGTTGTCGAAGAGTGCTAATACCGGCTAAGCCCGTGAACTGGTGGCTAAGTTGCGCAGTGGGGCTCATGCCGCTACTGGCAAGTGACATCGCTAGTCCGTGTCCTTGACCCGTAATGCTACTTTCACGTCGTGCGCTGATCTGCTCCATGATCTCTTGGAGTCTTTGTACTTCATCGAAACGCACATTGTGCAGTGTGTCGAACAGTAGCTCGTCCAGAGCAGCGTGCTGGGCCAATAAGGCTTTGCTCGATAAAACGATGATGGCTTTGCTCTTTTGTTCCGAATCGATTGTGCTGCGCACATTGGCGTAATAATTCACGCCGCCGGAGATACTAGACTGCCATGTTTGCACTTGGGCATAGTTACGATCACCCACACCAAACTCAGGCAGGCAGGTAGTGTAATAGGGCAGTATGGCTAGTAGTTCATCATCTAGTTGAGGCAGTTCAATAACGATTTGCTGGTAAGCAATGCCATTAGTGCCTTGTGCATAGAAACTCACTGGCATTGGGCTGCCGGCAAGATCAATACTGTTTTGCGTATGCGTGAGTGCGGGCAAGTCAGCAGGGACATCTTCAAGGCCAACTTTAGGGAGTACAGAAGGGTCGTCTTCGGCTTCTTGGCGCTCGCTCAATTGTTGGCTACGAGTAATGATCGCCTGTTTTTCTTCATTGCTAAGCCCGTCTTTGATTGCTTGCAAGCGACTAACTTCGCCAGCGATTTGCCGTGCGGCCAGTTCTGCATCGGGCTGCATCGTCAACACGAGGTTGTGAGGGTTATCAAGCAAGAGCTTTTGAATTAACTCGCCGATAAACCCAGGGGCTTTTACTTGCTCACGCAAACGCTCAAGGGCAGGGTCGATATCCAATACGTTAATCGGGTCGCCACCATGCACAGCGCTAGAAAGGCTGGCGATGATTAATTGCAAACCATAGGGATGACTGTCGCCTGTGATTTCACGTTGATGCAGTTCGAGCTGATGCAGCGCGGCTTGGACTTGATCCTCGGGGACTCCGTCTTTGGCAACGGTGGCTAAGGTGCTGCGGATCAGGGCTTCTACATCGGCGGTGCCATCGGCTGCGCATCCTTCGAGACCACATAAGAAGCTCATTTCACGATTGCCGTCTTCCAAACCACACATAGGAGAGGGCGATGAGCCAAGATCGCAGGTCTCGAGTACGTTCATGAGAGGACTGGCACTATTATCAAGTAAAACACTTGAAAGTAACTGTGCTTGGAACATTTCATCGAGGTCGCTGCTCTTGCCAAGCAACCAAGCCATGACGACGTGGGTTTTGTTTTTAATGGGCTCTTCGTTCCCAGCTTCTTGCTCTAACGGATAACTCTCTTGTACCCGTAATGGCGCGAAATAGCGTTTCTCATCGCGTACATGCAAGTCGATCTCAAGCTTTTCAAAACGTGCGAGTGCAAGCTCGTCAAAGCGTTGTTGATGCTCTATAGCAGGAATGTCGCCATAGGTCATGAAGATTGCATTACTTGGATGGTAGTGAGTTTTGTAGAATTCTTTTAACTCAGCGTAGCTTAGATCTGGGATATGTTCAGGTTCGCCGCCACTGTTGTAATGATAGGTTGTGCTAGGAAAGAGATACTTGCTGATAGTCTGCCACAGGATAGAGTTAGTAGAACTCATGGCACCTTTCATCTCATTGTATACCACGCCTTTGTATAATAATTCGCTGTCAGCGTTGGTCGGCTCTGCAAACTCTAGACGATGGCCTTCTTGTGAAAAATCCAGTTCGTGCAATCGTGAAAAGAAAACGGCATCAAGATAGACTTCCAAAAGATTGTCGAAATCTTTGCGGTTTTTGCTGGCAAAAGGGAAAGCCGTCCAATCGCTGCTGGTGAAGGCGTTCATAAATGTGTTCAAAGAGCGGCGAATCATCATGAAGAATGGGTCGCGTACAGGGTAGCGTTCGCTGCCACACAAAACCGTGTGCTCAAGAATATGCGCAACGCCAGTGGAGTCCATAGGCAATGTGCGCAGAGCTACGATAAAAACGTTTTCGACATCAGCGCTGGCAAGGTGGAAGTATTGTGCGCCTGTGACTTTGTGTCGGTACTCTTCCATCACCACATTCAATGTAGGAATGCGCTGACTGCGCAGCCATTCGAAAGCAGGATGAACCTGAGCGGGGGCGGGCGCGTGTGTATCCGCTTGATGGTTCTTTGTGCTTGCGGTAGTGCTTGGCATAGTGCGTAGACTCCTGGTCGTTTGCGAACCGTTATCCTGCTTTAAAGACAACGTGAACGGCGAGCAATTCGATACTGGCCTGCTTCATGCACTGATGCAATTGCAGGGTTTGGTCTTTCAAAAATTCGATCTCAGCTGTTCGTACATTGGGGTTAACTTTCTGCAATGCAACAAGGCGCTTGATCTCGCTAGTCTGAGTTTTCAACATTTCATTGATGGCATCGTTGATCGCTTCATTCATTTCTGTTTGCGCAGTTTTCTCGCCACTGCGCAAAAGCTCGATAATGCCTGCTTGATTGTCGCTGACAAAGCCGGCAGCTTCGTGCTTGTCAATGTAACGAAGTCGATGGCGCACCGGATCCAAGTTCACCGGCTTATTGCGACTTCCGTCTAGCGGTTCAGGTGATAGTGTGTAGCTGAAGCTTTTTGCCGGCAGATACCGTGACATTTGCAGATGCTTAGGCGCAGGCGCCAAGATGCGATAAATAGCCTCGACTACCATATTCTGTTCAGTGATCCCAGCGGTACGTCCATCCAAGGCAGGCAACAAGCTCACTGCAGCACCGCCTTGTGGCGAATCCAAGACGAGGTCGAGTGCGCCTCGCACCATAGGATGTTGCCAAGTTAAAAATTGCAGGTCTTCACGGTGTAGGCTGAGTTGGCGTGCGAATGTGGCGCCAATTCCTTCATCGGGCAAACCAGGGAAGTGCGTGACAATCATCTCTTCTGTGGGATGAATATTGTAGCTGTCATCGGCATTGTGCTCGAAGTGAATGCCAAATGTGTCGAACACTTCTTTCATATAATCTTCAGGGGTGCATTCGTCTTCGAACTCGCGAATCTGCGTGACTAACGCATCCGCACGTACTTTGTTGAACGAGTTGATTTCTAGTAATCGATCTCGGCCATGTTCCAACTCACCATTAAGCTCGGTGTTTAGTGCTTTGGCTTTGTTCAAGAAGTTTATGAGTTCTGGAGAATCAATACGTGGCGTTAATAGCTGCGCATGCAGAACCGCTTCGAATTCTCGATACACACGATAGGCAGCAGGTGCCACAAATTTGAAGGCATTCAAAGCGTTTTGATACCACTGCAATAGCACCTCTTGCGCGCTATCTTTAAAGACCGGTACGTGAATCTGAATAGTATGTTTTTGCCCTATGCGATCCAAACGGCCAATGCGTTGTTCAAGCAGGTCTGGGTTCAATGGCAAATCAAACAACACCAAGTGACGGCAGAATTGGAAGTTTCGACCTTCGCTACCGATCTCCGAGCATACGAGGATCTGAGCGCTACTCTCAGTGCCTGCAAAATAGGCGGCGGCGCGGTCACGATCCAATAGATCCATATTGCGATGGAATACGCTACTGCGCACACCTGCGTTTAGGCGTAGGTATTTCTCCAAGCTAACGGCAGTGACATCTTGGGCACAGATCAATAGGACTTTTTCGCCACGATTGCTTTGCAAGAAGTCCACGAGCCATTTGACGCGTGGATCTACCGATGTCCAAGGCAAGCTTTCTTCTAAGGCTTCGTCTTCAAGAAGGGCGCCAGCGGTGATGTAGGCCATCTCTGGTTTTAAGTGTGTCTCTAATGCTTCAGGGCGTTCTTTGCGAAGCTCGTCATAGGCCTCTGGTAATGCTAACGGGTAAGTGTTGATTTCACGGCTAGGAAAGCCCGTTAAAGATTTACGCGTATTACGGAATAAGATACGTCCTGTGCCGTGTTGGTCGAGTAGCAAGCGAATCAGGCGTTCGCGAGATTCGTTTTGCTCAGTGCCAGTCGCAGTGCTGCTAGGCAGCAAAGGATCGAGAAGTTTAGCAATGAATTTAGGGTCGTGGCGTTCACTCAAACCTTCATCAAGTTGATTGATCTGCTGCCCTGACAATGCCGCTTTTCCGACTAAGGCGTTAATCGTGCTTGCCAGCGCTTGGTAATGCTGGTGCTCTTCTTGATAAGCGGCGTAGTCCGTAAAGCGATTCGGGTCAAGTAATTGCAATAGGGCAAAGTGGTTCTCTTGACCCATTTGTTCTGGGGTTGCTGTCAGCAATAAGATGCCTTTGCTAGATTCAGCAATGCTTTTGACCATCGAGTAGTCGCTATGCCCGCGACGTCGAGGGTCCGCACTCGCGGCGCTCACTACGGCATCATCACGCAAATGGTGTGCTTCATCGACGATACACAGATCCCATTCGCCTTCTAAAGCAAACTCATACCACTTGGCTTGTTTATGAAAGAGGTCGACGCTGGTTAAGACTAATTGGTCTTCCATGAACGGATTACGTGGTCCGCCTTCTTCGCTATCCATTGCTTCGAGGATTTCGCTACAGCGTTCTTCATCATAGAGGCTAAATTGCAGGCTAAAGCGGCGCAGCATCTCGACTAGCCATTGGTTAAGTAGGGCGTCGGGCACAATGATTAGAACGCGACTCGCCAGTCCAGTGACTAACTGTTGTTGCAGAATAAGGCCTGCCTCAATGGTTTTACCCAGCCCAACTTCGTCGGCCAACATCACGCGAGGGGCATGGCGTGAGGCAACTTCAGAGGCAATGTAGAGCTGATGCGGAATCAAGTCGGTACGTCCGCTGCAAAGGCCCAGCACGGATGACTTCTCAATAGCCCCTAAACTTTCGAGTGTGTGCTGACGCAGGTAGAACCACTGCGCGGCATCAGTCTGACCTGAAAACAGCCTTTCGATAGGCTTGTTGAGTGCCAAGGTATCGCTTAAAAGCGATTCCGGCAATTTGATCGTTTCGGTGACATCATCGGCTAAGTGCGCGTGATAGATGATGGTATTGTCGAGATTCAAGACTTCGATGACGATCAACTCGTCTCCGTGAATCGTCGTGATGGTATCTCCGGCACTAAAGACAATGCGATTCAGTGGCGCTTGACTGCGTGCATAGCGGCGCATTTGGTCACAAGATCGAAAAACGAGCGTGACTGTGCGGTGATCGTGGTCTTCAACGATACCGAGTCCTAGTTCCGGCTCGGTCTCACTGAGCCAACGTTGCCCATGGGCGAATGTGTTGGGGTTTTGCATAAATCGGGGGTTAATCCTTAGGTTGATCTTGGGGCGTTATTTTATCTGATTTGCACTCGATAGGAGAGAATTGACTCTCAACTTTCGGGCTGTTCATCCACTACTGGGGTGACGATTGGGTCACTGGGTCGTTCGAGACTCAAAGAGCCGAAACGTCCTGCACGGTAGTCATTGATGATGAATTCGGCAATTCGGTTCCAGTCGATATTCTTATCTTTACGCACGCAGCCTCTTGCGATAGCCAAGTCGCTCAAGAATGTTTCGGCGTCCGGTGGTAAATCTTCAAGTTTATAGCGTTCTTTTAATCGCTCGGGGAACTGGTCGATGAGCATTTGCGCTGCGAACACTGCCACGTCAAGAGATTCCATAGCCGTAGCGCGAATCGCACCGGACAAGGCCAAGCGATAAGCGGCGGCTTGATCTTCGAGTTTCGGCCATAGAACCCCGGGAGTATCCACGAGATACCAGTTATCGTTGAGACGCACACGTTGCTGGCCTTTAGTAATGGCGGGCTCATTGCCCGTACGCGCCACTTTCCTGCCAAGCAGTTGGTTCATAATAGATGACTTCCCGACGTTGGGGATGCCGACAATCAGGATCTGCTGTTTTTTGTGCTCTTTCTTCCATGCGCGCAGAGCCGCTAACTCGGGGTTCACGGTCTCTTCTGGTTGTGGCGCTGGTGGTTGATCACGTTTTACTTTCTTCATCAGCTTTTGACAAAGAAACAGCACGTCAGAGGTGTCTAGACGTTTCTCTTTAGAGCTAGTGGCGGCGAAAGAGAGTGGTTGGTCTTTGAAGTAATCCAGCCATTCCCGCGTGATGTGCGGGTTTGCCAGGTCTGCTTTATTGAGGATATGCAGGCACGGTTTGCCCTTGCGCATGGCTTTGAGCATAGGGTTAGAGCTAGCCCTAGGCATTCGCGCATCAAGCACTTCAATGACCACATCGATGTTTTTGATGAGCGCGGCCATTTCTTTGTTGGCCTTGTGCATGTGGCCGGGGTACCAAGAGATTGCCATGGAGTTATCGAGTCTCAGCGTAAAATGAGGGCGAATTCTATCTTGATTAAGGTCGCATTACACCTACGGCGGGCTTGCATTGCGCAAAGGCAGGCCTAATATTAACTATCTGTTAACACATTGTTTTAAGACGAGCCGCCTTATGAGTATGCAAAAGAGTATTGAAACCCAGTTACAAGCATCGTTGCCATTGTCGCAACTGATCATTGAGAACGAGAGCCATAACCATGGCGGTTCGGGTACCGAGACCCATTATAAGGTCACGGCGGTGTCGGAAGCATTCGAAGGCGTTGGTGCGGTAAAACGGCATCAGAAAATGTACAGCCTGCTCAGCGAAGCCTTGGCCAATGGAGTGCATGC
Source organism: Gammaproteobacteria bacterium (assembly GCA_051252515.1). Classification (GTDB taxonomy): domain Bacteria; phylum Pseudomonadota; class Gammaproteobacteria; order Pseudomonadales; family Pseudohongiellaceae; genus UBA5078. Next base: position 83,683 of record JBPOFS010000003.1, on the reverse strand, counting down.
CTTAGCATTGCACACCTATACGCCAGCCGAATGGGCGCTTAAAAATGGCCAAGCCCCGCAATCTCCGGACTGTTTGGGTGGAAGCCAGTAGGGGCCGTAAGTATTGCTTTTTAAAGAGCTTTCTTGTAATGTGCGGCTGTTTTTCAACTTAAATGGAACCCCCTTAATTAATGTTCAGACTACTAGCTTATCCAAAGGCCTCGGCCCTTGTACGCGTTTGCCTGATCGTGATCCTTGCATCTTTGCCGCTTGCGCTGATTATTAAATCGCGACAAGAAGTTCCTGAAGTCGTTGAGGCTCCTAGCGCTCCTGTAGAGGAGTCAAGCGTTAGCACCTTGCCAGATTTCGATGCCATCACTAATGTCGATTTGAAAAAAGAGGCATTTTTTACCTATTTTCATCACTTCATAGAAGTTGAAAATACCCGTATTTTGACGTTGCGTGAAAAGTTGTTGGGATTCTCGGCGGTTTTAGCTAGTGGCGGCGATCTCAGCACTATTGAGCTCGAGTCACTTGAAGGCATCAGTCGACAATACCGGTTACAAGACAGCGAATTATCTACTGATGATTTGGTAGAAGAGCTATTGGTGCGCGCGGATGTGATCCCTGTGTCGTTAGCCTTAGCGCAAGCGGCTACCGAATCGGCCTGGGGTACGTCGCGCTTTGCCCGAGAAGGCAATAATATCTTTGGTCAGTGGTGTTTCGATGAAGGCTGTGGCCTAGTGCCTGGGCGTCGTGCCGATGATAAGAGCCATGAGGTAAGAGCCTTTGCCTCGGTTGAAGGCTCTATTCGCGCGTATCTGCATAATTTAAATACCAACCCCAGTTACGAATATTTGCGTGAACTGCGGGCGCAAATGCGCATGAAAGACAAGCCACTGGATTCTCGTGCTTTGGCGCAAGGCCTATTGCGTTACTCTGAACGTGGCCATGTTTATATTTCAGAGCTATACGATATTATCCGCATTAACGATCTGCTCTCACTCGATCAGCAAAGTTAAAACCCTTGGCTCAATCCTGATTCGTCGGGGTTGAGCGGGTCCAATCCTTCGAATACCAAAAATAGCGATTTGTTCCCCGCAGTGGCGCCGTGCATAGGTAGCGATAACGGCGCGAATTGAACGTTTGCTGCGTGCTGACCTGCAATATTCCTTCGTCTTGATCCAACCACTCCATTTCCATGGCCTGGCCTCCGGCATAGCAGGCTATTTGACGGTAGTTGTAATCCCCTGGTGCGAATTGAAGGGTCACCGATGGATTGCGCTCGTCAGTCATCTGGGTTTGCGGGTCGACGTTAAGTAGGTTAAAGGACAATGTCTGCACCTTTTGTTTGAAGTCGTTCAAGTCTGTGTAGCTGCCACCAAAAGGGAAGCGAGGTAGCGCTAAAAAATCTGAATCAAAGCCTACCGCACCAGATTGCTGCCCCAAGCCCATAAAGCCTAGCGAGTCGAGCATGGCTTTGTTCGCGAGATCGTATTCTCCATAGGGGTAAGCGATGAACTTGTGGTCTTGGCCAGTCTCCGCTTTGATACGCGCTTGTGTTCGCAGCAACTCCGCACGCAATCGTTGATCCCTTGCCGTGACATCTTCACCGGTTTCGGAGTCAACCATATGGGGGTGGTTTTCCATATGATTGGCAATAGTCACCCCTGCATCGGATAAGACCTTAACTTGTGCCCAAGTCATATAACCATTCATGCGGTCATTCAGTGGTTGGGTATTGATGAATACCGTGAAGGGAAAGCCATACTCCTGCAAGATCGGAAACGCCGTGTCAAAAATAGAGATATAGCCATCATCGAAGGTGATCGCCATGCTTTTGTCGGGAATTTGGCGACGTTCTTGTAGTGCCGATAGCAGCTCCGGCAGTGGTAAAACGGTAAAACCATCGTCCCTCAAGTGATCGAGGTGTTCGCGGAAATCCTTGGGCGAAATGCTAGTCGAAACGGGTGTGGTTTCAGACACATGGTGATACAGCGTAATGGTCGCGTGCTCCGCGGCCATTGCTGCGGCGCTTAGTGACGCGAGTGCGATTGCGCTCGTTAAACGGGTGAAAAAGTTCATAGCGTACCTGTGCCGTTAAAGGGTTGTATCTGCCAAAGGGATCGACTCGCGCTATTTTGCAGTATTGTGCCAGTTGGCGGCAAGTTTGCGGCGGCGCTGACCTGTCTATAGTGTGGCACATTGACTATAATGCCGCCCTTGAGAACATCGCAAGGGGGCGGGGTATGACAGAGACTAACGAGCAACAAGCACCAATTTTTTCGGGTGCAGCAATCACGCTGAACAAGCTACAGTCCGGCATCTTCCATCTTTGCTTCGATGCACAAGGCGCTCCAGTCAACAAATTTGATCAAGCGACACTGACTGAGCTTGGGCAGGTGCTCGATCTATTGGCAGAATCGAAGGTTCGCGGCCTGATCTGTAGCAGTGCAAAATCATCCTTTATCGTAGGGGCAGATATCGCCGAGTTCACGGGTTTGTTCGCACGACCAGAGGCCGAATTGCTTGCGTGGGTACAACAGACCAATGAATTGTTCACTGAACTCGAAACATTAGAGTTCCCCACGGTCAGCGTAATTCAAGGGCATGCCCTTGGCGGTGGTTTTGAATTCTGCCTCGCCACTGACTATCGCATCGCGAGTGCCGATGTAGTGCTAGGCTTTCCTGAGGTCGGTTTGGGCATTTGCCCAGGATTTGGTGGAACCGTGCGCGCGCCAAGAGTTATGGAGCGAGAAGCGGCAATTCAGTGGATTCTTTCCGGTCAACAGTACGATGTGAATCAAGCCCTTGCTGTGGGTGCGATCGATTCGATCACCGATGCTGAATTACTGCTAGACGCGGCGATTGAACAAATCGAGATGGCCCTTGCAGAGCCGCAGAGCCTGGCAGAATTACGCGCACAAAAAGCAGCGCCTGTTTGTATCGAGCCTGTTGAATGTGCCGAGTTGCTAGAGCCTATTGTGGCTGAACTATTAGAAGCTAAAGATTTCCATAACCCAGCACCCGCCCGAGTGCTCACGACATTAGATAATAGTTTGTTAGAGGATCGTGATGATGCTCTACAAAATGAAGCCTTGTTGTTTGTGGCATTGGCGCGCAGTGACGTGGCTAAAAGTTTGATTGGTTTGTTTACTAATGACCAATGGCTGCGCGCGAAGAGTCGCCGGCTTGGGAAACAAGCTGGGACCATTGGCAGTGCCGGGATTATCGGTGCGGGCATTATGGGCGGCGGTATAGCCTACCAATGTGCACTCAAGAAAGTGCCTGTGGTAATGAAGGACATTGCACAAGCAGGGCTTGATGCTGGACTCAACGAAGCGCAGCAGCTCTTCACTAAGCTCGTTACGAAAGGGCGTCTAGATCAAGGCCGTGCGGCGAAACAGTTAGCGTTGATTACCCCGACTCTTAACAATGAAGACATTGCCCCTGTCGATATTGTCGTTGAGGCAGTCGTTGAGAACCCAAAGGTTAAGAAAGCGGTATTAGCACAAGTCGAGTCGTTGTTATCCGATAAGGCCATACTCACGTCAAACACGTCGACTATCTCGATCACTGATTTGGCCAGTGCATTGCAACATCCAGAGCGTTTTTGTGGCATGCACTTTTTTAATCCTGTGCCGCTGATGCCTTTAGTGGAAGTGATCCGAGGGGAGAAAACTAGTGACACGGCTATCGCGACGACAGTGGCGTTTGCTCAAACACTGGGGAAAATGCCTATTGTTGTGAATGACTGCCCAGGATTCCTTGTTAATCGTATTTTGTTTCCGTACTTCGGTGCTTTTTCTGCGCTTATCCGCGACGGTGCCGACTATCGACAAATCGATGCCGTGATGGAAGCATTTGGCTGGCCTATGGGCCCAGCGTATTTGCTTGATGTTGTTGGGATGGATACTGCAGTACATGCGCAAGCGGTTATGGCGCAAGGCTTTCCTGAACGTATGGACTATGGTTTTAAAAGTGCCATGGATCTTTTCTTCGACGCGGGAGAACTTGGACAAAAAACGGGTTCGGGTTTTTACCGTTACGAACGCGGCGCTAATGGGCGCATGCAGAAGCTCGTGGATGAAAGTATTGTGCAACGGGTGCAAGACACCCAAGAACAACAAAGTGAGTTTAGCGACGAGGATATTATCGCTCGGTTGATGGTAGCCCTGTGTTTGGAGACAGTACGTTGTTTAGAAGACGGCATTGTTGAAAGCCCTATTGAAGCTGACATGGGCCTGATTCTAGGGTTAGGCTTTCCTAAATTTAGGGGCGGAGCATTGCGTTATATCGACACAATGGGTGTCGATGTATTTTGTGCGCTAGCGGATTCTTATGCGGCATTAGGCCCATTGTATGAAGTGACACCCGGATTGCGGGCTATGGCACAGAACGAGTCAAAATTTTATTCGTAAGATGATCGCCCATTGGCGTTTGAATAGGTCTAGGAGAACACAGCGTGACAGTCAGAAATGAAACCCCAGAGCAGCGCCAACTACGGTTACTCAATCGCAGTCACAAGAACTTGCGTCGCGATGTTGGTAAGGCGATTGCCGATTACAATATGATCGAAGAAGGTGACTTGATCATGGTGTGTGTCTCGGGGGGGAAGGATTCTTACGCCATGCTCGATATTTTGCTGAGTATGCAAAAACATGCGCCAATTGACTTCAAACTGATCGCCGTTAACCTCGATCAAAAACAACCCGGATTTCCCGAAGATGTATTGCCAAAGTATTTGAGCGATCTTGGCGTCGATTATCACATCTTAGAGCAAGATACTTATTCCGTAGTTAAAGAGAAAGTACCTGAAGGCAAAACCTTCTGCGGGCTTTGCTCTCGATTACGTCGTGGTAGCTTGTACACCTACGCGAAGAAAATTGGCGCCACGAAAGTTGCCCTGGGTCATCACCGGGAAGACATTGTTGAAACGCTATTTTTGAATATGTTCTTCGGAGGCACCTTGAAAGCGATGCCCCCTAAACTGTTAAGTGATGACAAACAAAATATTTTGATTCGTCCGATGGCCTATTGCAGTGAACAAGAAATAAGCCGTTATGCGGGTTTGCGAGAGTTCCCCATCATTCCTTGTAATCTTTGCGGTACGCAAGAGAACATGCAGCGCCGCAATATCAAAGAGATGTTGAAGCAATGGGACAAAGACTTTCCTGGTCGAGTGGAGAGTATCTTCCGCAGCATCACTAATGTGTCGGCTTCTCAGCTTGCGGATCCAAAGCTGTTTCCCTTTGCGGCATTGAAGATGATTAGAGAAGAGGCCCCGCAGATCGATTATGTGAATGTAGGGTAAACGGCTATGTTAATTCCCTTTCAGCAACTCGCCCCAGACACGTTGACGTCAATACTCGAAGAGTATGTCAGCCGTGAGGGGACAGACTACGGGGATGTGAGCTATTCGCTAGAACTAAAGGTATCGATGCTGAGAAAGCAGTTAGCGCATGGGGACATTGCGATCAGTTTTGATCCCGAGACAGAAACGTGTACGTTGCAAAGCGTACGCTAAGAAAGCATAAGAGACAATTATGAGTGAAGAGAACGAAAATGGTGCGCTGCAAGCGGATGTTCAATTGGATGCCAGCGGACTTTTTTGCCCAGAGCCTGTGATGATGTTGCACAACAAAATTCGCGACATGACTGCGGGCGAAGTGTTAGAGGTGATCGCGACCGATCCTTCGACCACACGCGATGTTCCAAAGTTTTGTTTGTTTCTAGGGCATGAGCTTTTAGAAAAAACTCAAGATGAAAAAACGTTTAGGTATTGGATTCGTAAGGCCTAAATACCATTTTTGAAAACGCGCCTACGCGAAGAGTCGTCATGTCAAAGCCGTTCTACCTAGTTGATGCCTCGATTTATATTTTCCAAGCGTATTTTTCTCCGCATTTAGAAGTATGGGGCGAAGATGGGCGCGACCTCAGTGCCTTTTTAGGTTACGCGCAATTCCTTCAACGCTTTCTTAGACAATCGCGGCCCAAGCATATTGCGATCGCTTTTGATGAGAGTTTGTTCTGTGGTTTTCGCCACACACTGTACGCGGATTATAAATCGAATCGGGTCTTGCCAGAGCCAGATTTGGAGCGACAATTACGGGCCTGCGTTGAGTTGACGAAAGCCATGGGGGTTTCCGGATTTGCCAGTCGCAAGTATGAGGCAGACGACATCATCGGCACACTTGCTGCTCGCTACCGAAGCTATTGTCGTGACAACACCGCAGAAGACTCTACGAACGCCGTAGCCATTGTGACACGAGATAAAGACCTCGCCCAATTGATCGAAGGTGAGGGCGATCATGTATGGGACTTCAGTGGCAGTAGCCGCCGGTTTCATCAAGATATTGTGCGCCAATACGGGATTCGACCAGAACAGTTTCCCGATTACCTCGGTTTAGTAGGCGATGCCGCCGACTGTATCCCTGGAGTGCCAGGTGTTGGTCCGGTTGCCGCTTGTGCGTTATTACAGCATTTTCAAACGCTTCCCCAACTTTATGAAAACCTCGATGACGTCGCTAGTTTGTCGTATCGCGGTGCAAAGAAAGGCGCTGCTTTGTTGTTAAAGCATCAAGAGATCGCGATGCTAAGTCGCGAGCTGGCGACCATCGTCGTGGACGTCAATGATCCGCTTGAAGCGTTCTCATGTTCTGAAGGAGGCGCACTTCGGTGGCAGTCACCCGATGTGGCGCATGTACAAGAGGTGTTAAAAGAGATGCAACTCGATAGCATCGCACAAGAACGTTATATGAACTTGTTGCAACACTTAGCCCCAGAGTAACTCTATGAAAATTCTTGCTGATGCCAATATTGTCGATGTAAGTGCGCTCTATGAACAACATGGCGAGTTAACCCTTATGTCGGGTCGCGATATGAAAGCCGTTGATGTGGTCGATGTGGATGCATTGATTGTACGGTCAATTACGCAGGTGAATGAAACCCTACTTAAAGATTCTAACGTCCAATTTGTGGCAACGGCTACCAGTGGGACTGATCATTTTGATTGGCCGTATTTGCAACGCAAAGGTATAGAAGGGGTAGCCGCGCCAGGTAGTAATGCCAATGCCGTAATCGAGTATTGCCTTGCCAGTATGGCTGAGCTGATAGTGCGGGGTCAGTTAACCCTCACACAAAAAACTGTTGGGATTGTGGGTTTTGGTAATGTGGGTAGTCGGCTCTATCGAGCTCTACAAAATTTGGGCATCCCCTGTAAAGTGTGTGATCCTTTTTTGCAAGAGGAGGGCGCTGACTTCGACTTCGTCTCATTAGACGAAGCGCTCAATTGCCCCATCATTACATTGCACACGCCGCTGACCAATCAAGGGCCGCATCCTACCTATCACATGCTCAATGCTAAGCGTATTCAAGCGCTAGCCCCAGGGACATTGTTGATTAACGCTGGGCGCGGAGGGCTAGTCGATGGCGATGCTTTGCAGGCACGATTGATACAAAAAAGGGATATCACCACAATTATCGATTGCTGGGAAAATGAACCTCTGATCGCACCGCAATTATTAGCCCTAGTGGATATCGGCAGTCCGCATATTGCCGGTTATAGTATTGAGGCAAAGCGTAGTGCTAGCGCGCGAAATTATGCATCTTTTCTACATCACTTTGGCCTGCAGGATCCAAGGGCTGGAGCGGTAGACGATGCAGATGTTGACGTTATACAGATGGGCGCAAATGAGAAGACGGACGCTATGGACTTGTTAGCCTTGATCTTACAGGCTGTTTTTCCGGTGCAGGACATTGATGAGAGACTACGTGCAGCGGATGTGAATAGAGGCGCCGAGGTGTTCGACAGTATTCGCAAAGACATCAGTCAAAGGCGTGAGTTTGCGCATTACGAGGTGGATTTGGGTCAGTGGAGCGACGAGCAACGCTCTGGGGTATTGTTGGAGTGGCTGCGAGGGCTTGGGTTTAAGGTTTCGTGAATCTGTGCCCCAATCGCGGCTTTACCCGCGACTAGGGCGCACAAACTAAAACTTCGCCTTCTTCAAAAAGCTATCAATTTTACCAATAGCCTGTTGCAGCACATCCACTGTCGGTAAAAACACGATGCGGAAGTGACTACTATTTTCGACATTAAAGGCACTTCCTTGCACCAATAGGATTTTCTCTTTCTCTAATAGATCAAATACAAACTGGGCATCGTCTTTTACTGGGTAGATCTTCGGGTCGAGCTTTGGAAACATGTATATGGCGCCCTTAGGCTTCACACAGCTGATTCCTGGGATCTGTGTGATCAAATCCCAGGCAATGTCTCGTTGTTCCCGTAAACGCCCACCAGGCAGTACTAGTTCGTTAATGCTTTGATAACCGCCTAGTGCCGTTTGCACGGCAAACTGTGCTGGGACATTCGCGCAAAGGCGCATATTCGACAGAATTTCTAAGCCTTCAATATAGTCGCTAGCCTCTTCTTTAGCGCCACTAAGAATCATCCAACCTGAACGAAACCCAGCCAAGCGATAAGACTTTGACAGACCATTGAATGTCGCTACCAGCAAGTCATCACACAATGAAGCTGTGGGAATATGTACGGCATCATCGTAGAGAATCTTGCTGTAGATCTCGTCGGAAAAGATGACCAATTGATGCTTGCGAGCCACTCGAATGATCTCTTCGAGTATTTCTTTGCTATAGACCGAGCCAGTAGGGTTGTTCGGATTGATGATGACGATGGCTTTCGTGCTCTTCGTGACCTTGGCTTCGATATCACTGATGTCAGGAAACCAATCAGCGCCTTCATCGCAGACATAATGGACAGGCGTACCGCCACCAAGGCTGACCGCGGCAGTCCATAATGGGTAATCCGGTGCAGGAATGAGGACTTCGTCACCATTATTGAGTAGGGCTTGCATGGCCATCACAATGAGTTCGCTGACGCCGTTGCCCAAGTAGATATCGTCGATATCCACGCCGTTAATCCCGATTTTCTGACATTCTTGCATGATTGCTTTGCGTGCAGAGAATAAGCCCTTGGAATCGCTATAGCCTTGCGCATTAGAAAGATTACGGATGACATCTTGGATGATCTCTTCCGGGGCCTCAAAACCAAAGGCGGCAGGGTTCCCTATATTCAGTTTAAGGATCCGGTGTCCATCTTCTTCCAAACGCTTGGCCTCTTCGAGGATTGGCCCGCGGATGTCGTAACAGACCTGGTTCAATTTGTCGGACTGTTTAATCTTCTTCATTGCATTACGTCTCTGCTGCCGCAATATCAGAGAAACTGACTTGCGTGTGATAATCTATGGCTCTCAATGGGGGCTATTGTAACCCCATGCCAGATAAATAACAGAGTCCAGTCAAGTCGAATGACAGCAAAATATAGAGGAGAGACGGGTGATGAGTACTGCAAAATCATCGGATCAAGAGATCCGCATAAAAACTGACGAAGAGTTGCGCGCCGAGCTAGGAGAGGAGGGCTATCATATCGTCCGCGAGAAGGGCACAGAGCGCGCTTTTACGGGTAAATACTGTGATGAGAAAGCTCAGGGCCTCTATCGCTGCTCAGTCTGCTCAAACCCCTTGTTCTCGTCCGAGACAAAATATGATTCAGGCAGTGGTTGGCCAAGCTATTACCAACCAGTATCAGAAGAGAATGTGATTACTGAGTCTGATGAGACTCATGGCATGGTTAGAACAGAAGTGCTGTGTTCTCATTGTGAAGCCCATCTTGGCCATGTGTTTCCTGATGGGCCAGAGCCAACAGGCCTAAGATACTGCATTAACTCAGCATCACTTCAGCTAGATAAAGACTAAACCCAACCAGAACCCCAATGTAGGAGCGGGCAGGGCTCGCTCCTACAGTCAGTGGTTCTAATATAGTTCAGTGGAGGAGGGGCTATCTCCCTACCTGAAAGATCCCTTCTACAAAATTAGGTGAGCTTGTGGTGTTGTCATAGATTTCAAAAGCACCAACGAAGCCGGCACCTGTCTGGCCAGTAAATACACCGCCTAAATTAGATACTCCGTTTTGCATAATAGTGCCGTCGATGCTCACAGTATCACTGATTAAGTTGACAGAGTTCCCATTGAAATTGCCATGGAAATTTGTGCCCCAAGCTTCTGACCCTGCCGTTGTAACGCTCAGACTGCCCGAGGAAATTAAGTCGCTATCAAAATTCACTGTCATAGTGGCAAGAACAGTGCTGCTTAATTCCCCACTAGCGGTTCCGTGGCCAACCCCGTGGCCTGATACGTTACTTGCGTAAAGCACTGCATTGCCCGTCAAATTATTAATCACGTAATCGGGAGTTAACTGCAAAGCATTGAACACTGTTTGCGTATCTGTCTCTAACTGTCCAGTCCATTCGTTATCGGTTCCGATAGGCTTATTCCAATCACCCCAATCTACTTCTAGATCATCTTGTGCGGTGACGAGTGTACCGGTGATGTACTCGTCTCCTGCAAGAGGGTCTGTAGAAACGTTTTTAAACGAGAACGCAGTAACGACATCTTTGCCACCATCGATAAACATCCCGTTCAAATACCCTTCTAGGGTGAAGTAATTTCCGGGTTGCCCGGTTAAGCTTCCGCTATCAATAGTGTAGACCGCGTAAGCACCGTACACATCGTTGGTGCTAGCCATGCTTCGCGCATTACCTGAGAAGTCTATGTTCCAGGTGTAATCACCACTCGTGCTTAAGTTCATCTTGCCATTGGTGATGGCGCCACTGCTTAGGTCCAGTGTAAAAGCAAAACCAACATCGCTGGCAGAAATGGCTCCTTCGTTCCCGCCACCTTGTATGGCGAGCACATTGCTGTAACTCGCATATTTGCCAGTAGCGGTTGGAGCAGCACTCGGGGTAGCGACAAACCAGTAAGCATCCTGCTCAAGATCAGCCCCAGTAGTGCCAAAGTTTGAGCGCTGTATAGCCGCACCGCTAGTGCCCGACCATTTGCCCCATGTGAGTTTGTTCGTCAACTCAGCCACATCGTGAGTGACTGATTGGGCCGCGCCATTCTTGCGGAAGATATTGCTAGGAATGTCTTCGTGGAACGATGCGGCGCTGTTCCAATTGGCCGTGTTCAAGTCAAAGTTTGTTAGTAGATAATTTGATGAGTTGCCAATTCGACTCGATCTTCCACCAAAGACGCCGCTTTCAGCTCCCGCAGTTGCGAGCATGCCATAGGGGCTTTGTAGTAATTGTATTGTTTCTGCACCACTAAGAAATGTCCCTTGTTCCATGAGATAACTGGCACTTATATATTGGCTAGGGGTGTTCTTGTTCACGAAATTGAAGCCACCCACATAGGTATCGGCGTCGCTGCCGGTGAACCCACCAACGATAGAGCCGGAGAGGCTGGCATTAGATCCGTCGATTAATGTTTTGCTGGTGGCGGCGTTAACTAGAATGCCCTTATTCAATGTGCCCGAATATTGAATTTCCCACTCTGTGCCACCGCCAATGTCACATGCCGTGACGATACATACATTGATCACACCATTGCTGACGGCGCCAGTGCCAAAGTTCACATCGAACACCGAATAGATCTCTTGTACTGTGGCGTATGATTGGCTGATGAAAGTGTCAACTTTGCCGTACTCAGTGACATCTGGACCCGCGTAGGTTCTTGCTACGGCACCGATAGTCGTAAATTGAGCCGCGGTTGTGGGAATGAAGTTTACAAATATGGATTTGTCAGTGAGGGTTTGTACTTTTGTATTATCTTGATAGTCCGAATACAGCTGGACAGTGTTCTCTGCCCACGCGCCCCAGTTAACATTGGAGCCACCAAGTAGTGGCGAGAAACCAAACAATGTTCCACTACTTGCATCGATAATGTATTCGGGTTGCTCGTTCGTCGCGAGAATATCGGTGGCAGATAAATTGCTGCTGACCATCTCTAATGCCGAACCTATAGAAACGACAAGGTTAAGTTTAGGGTTAGCATATATGGATAGTGGTTGCGAAGCGCCACCAAGGAAGAAACCGAAACGACTGTTAAGGCCAACGGCATCGTATTGCAATTGACTGTACACAGGAGTCGCGCTCGGGGTCACGGAATCGAATAGTGTGCTGCCATAGATGTGTTGTGTTGAATTGTCTTTATTAAAGTTAAAGGCAGCAAGGAAATTGTCGCCGGTGCTGCCAGTAAAGAAGCCCGCTACAGTTCCGCTAAATGTTGGTGCAGTGTTGCTAACATCTGTCTGTAATGTCCCAGTTACGTTAGTCACGCCAAGCGTTCCATCCGTTAGCGACCCTTGGAAAGTGTTGGTTTTCCAGTTCTGCGTACCCGAGCGTACATTCAGCATAGCGTTAGTAATCTGATCAGTGCTTGCTCCGAAATCAACATCAAACGAGCCCGTCACATACTGTGCAGCAGTATCGCCACCACTAATATGCTGACTAGTGATAGTCGCTTCGAAATTTTTGCTACCAGTAAGGTTTGCCGACTCCGTCGCTGTCCCCGTGGCGACTATGACGTTGCCAGTCAAGGCGTTGTATATGGCACCATTACTAAGGTGATACTGATACTTTAAGGGCTCACCACTGCTTCCAGCCCAGCGCGCCCACCCAAGGTCTAATGAGCTGATATTTGTTTGTAGTGTGGGACTATCTTCAATGACGCCACCCGTGCGTAAGACAAAACCTGGATTTTGACTATAGAGCAGCACGTCACCACGGCTTCCACTACTGACAGTCAAATCAGGAGCGCTACCTATATGAATGCCGAGATTACTAGCTGAATTATTAGGCCCAATTATAGCGATGCCTTTTCGAGTAAGGTTTGTAATTTCAGCGCTAGAGATTGCAGAAGGCACCTTAAAGACAGTGGCACCGATAATTGAGTTGTTCGTATTGCCAACTTCTTGGACTTTAAAGCCCGCAAGGAAGCCTTCTACGGAAGTGCCAATCAGGCTGCCTTTGATTTGGCCGCTAACTGTTCCACTAGATGCCGAGAAGATATTGCCACCGCCAGTGACGCCTGGAGCGGCTGGGGCTCCGTCCTCAGTAATTGTTCCGGTGATGTTTGAGTTGAACTGTCCGCTCGATAGAGTGCCTGCGTATTGGGTTTCCCACTTCTCCCAATCGGAGTCGCCTACTTCGCAGCCTGTTGTCCCGACGCAGATGTTTAATGTGCCTGTGATGCTAGCATCGGACATATCAAGAGCCATACTGCCAGTGACACTTTTTATTGTGCCCCCGGTAGAAAGTTTTCTGTCGACTATTTCATGACCATTACTGGTATAGGTCACGGTTCCGGCCATCTTGTTAATTGTGGTCGTGTTGGCTGTGGGGGCAGACACCATGATGAACGTGCCTAGCTGTCCTTGTGTGGTTCCTGCTGCGTTTTGCCAATATGAGGGGCTACCTGAGTTGCTCGTCCATTTCCCCCATTGCACATCCAAGCCATCGACACTGGTCACAGATTCGGTCACTGCAGCACTGCCAGGGCGGATATAAACACTAGTGGAAGCATTACCAAATAATGCCGTGCCCGTGAAGCTACTGGTATCACCGGCTTGCGCATCAATTGAGTGAGCAAGCGCAACACCTGAGCGCGAAGACGAACTCAAAGTGGTGAGTTCTCCCGAGCTTATTACTGGTGTTGGGTCCGGCGCAGGCGCAGGCTCTGGTGCGGGCGCTGGCTCTGGTTCTGGCTCAGGCTCTGGTTCAGGCTCTGGTTCAGGTTCAGGTTCAGGCTCTGGTTCTGGTTCTGGTTCTGGTTCTGGCTCTGGCTCTGGTTCAGGAGTTGGCTCTGGCTCAGGAATGGGTTCAGGCTCAGGAATGGGTTCAGGCTCTGGCTCAATAGCGGGAGGCGGTGTTGGGGCCGCAATAGCACCGTCACCACGGTCGTTAGGGTTTATAGTGACAGCTTCGATCTGTCCTTGGCCGGTAGTAGAGCGAGTACTGGGTGTTGTGGTCGAGCCAGGGGTTAGGCCATTGACTGTACGTTCATCACGAATAGTGGCTGCACTGCTAGCCGCCGGAACTCCACGACTTTGAGAACCACCGTCAGAATCGCCGGAGTCGTCGCCACCAGAATCATCATCTTGAGATCCACTGTCCTCTTCTTCCTCACTGTCGTCAGTCAAGTCGATCTCGATGTCACCGAGCGCGGGAGGTTGTTCTGTTAAACCGAATGGAGGCAGGCCACCAGGAGGGGCCATGCCATAGTCAAACTCTGCTCCAACCCCAAGATCTACGAATCCAGCACCGTTTTCTAAATGAGTACCGCCATCTCGAACACCAGTCACTAAACCTTCTGGAGTAATGGCTGCTTCATGATCTGTGCCACGGATACCAATAGTGGCGAAGGGCGTTTCGACTCGATAAGCATCTCGATTGATGTTCCCTGAGATGGTACGGAAGCCGCCTTCGATTAAGGTCATAGTGGCTTCATCTTCCGCGCCAGATGGGGCTTCATAACTATAGGCAGTAATTTCGAATTGAGTGTTTGCTTTCAGCGCGATGATGGCCGAGTCGCTTAAGCGAATTTGAGTGAACCCACTAGGACCGGTGGTTAACGTATCGCCTACATAAATGTCCGAGCCGCGAGTAAGTGCGCGCACGTTTCCTGCCGAGACAGCGTTAACGATGCCGCTGACTCGAATCACAGTTCCGGCACTTTCTTCATCCGCGGCATAGGCGGCCGGGTTATAGAAAGAAAGGCACAGAGTGAAAAACCAGATGTTCAGGTATTTCGAATATCGTTTTTGCATCATGTTCATAGTGTCTACTCATTGCGCACTGTTTCAGTGACTTTGCCGTCGCTTTAAAGCTGGAAGTTAAAGCCGGCCTGATATTTAAATCGTGTGAACTCAAAAAGAGAGAGATTGCTGCTAGTGTCGTTATAAGCCGCTTCGCTGTTAAATGATAAGCGTTCGGAGTATTGCCATGTCCAACCAAGGGTTGCGGATAAATTTCCATCATCACGAACATCGTTGAAAAATACAGGATGGTTATCATCATAGGTGGTTGTTTGATAAGACAGCCGCAAATAGGGAGTGTGTTGTCCGTTAAAACGCCAAAGCAAGCTGTGGGCAACCCCGTAGAAATTTCGACCATTGTGTTCACCGGCACTGTCACGCGCGGTATCTTGAGCGTAAAAAGCCGTGAACGTATTGGTGAAGTTTTGCGTAAGCTTAGTCAGGGAGCCTGATACCAATATTTGATTGGTGTCCTTCAGATCATTGTTCGGCGCTTGGCTAGAATTGACATTGCGAGTAGTGGAAACCGACCCCGACAGGCTCTGATACCAACCGTTTTGACCTGCTCGTTGCCAGGAATTATTGAACCGATAGGTATTTTGAAAGTTCTCGCTATCTAAAAATACTGTTTGCGCTTGAACACTGTGACGAAAGCGATGGGTATTGTTGCCATAACTATAAGACAAATCACCAAGGGCATAATCGATATCGAATTGGTCGCTGCTTTGGTTATCGTGTCGATTTGCGATTACTGTGACATCGATGCTGCGGTCACGCGTAATTGGCTTTTTATAAGCGAGACTGACAGTGACATCCGAGAAGTCATCGGCCGTTTTCAGCCCCTCAGAGTTGAGGGTGATTTCGCCGATTAATGGTGTGTCGATCAAACCATTACTGGTTGCGCTATTAACATTATCGTCGTGACCTATAACAGGAGATATCGCAAAACTAAAACTGGATTTTTGGCTATTCTTACGCTCGTCGATGAGTGTTAAAAATGCCTGGATATTACTACGCACGTTTGCCGGGGGGTTGGTAGCCAGCACTTCGGTAAACAGTCTTTCGGATGCAATTAGGTTATTGGTGAGCAAATGGGCACGGGCAAGCTCTAGCCGTGCGCGCTGTCTGGTCACTTGGCTCGATGCAGTGTTGGCAACACGTTGGAAAGCGAATACGGCTTCATTGGGGTTGCCACTCTCTATCGCAGCGATCCCGTAAAGAAAGTCAAAATCTGTATCGCCTTCCCAGCTCGTAAGATCGCTGTCAGCAAGTTGATAAGCCTCAGTATAACGTCCTGCTTCTATGAGCTCATTCAAAGATTGAATAGGCGGTGGCGTCGTTTGTGCGAGAGTCAAAGACGACGCAAGACTTGATGTCATTATAGTGAGTAGCAGTATGTGAGGGGTTCTCATAACACTGTATGTTCCAATCGAGGTTCACCCTAGCGGCAAATGAATAGGGCTTCGCTATCGAAAGTGATCAGCAAAGCAAAAGAAAGGTCGAATTTTAATAAATTTTACAGGATATGCGCTGTATTTCATATATTTAGCATGAGTTGCTTGCCTGAATTGTGACCTAGCTCCAGAAACAAACGGTCCTTTAATTACGAGCGCTATAGTAGTTTGTCGGTCACTTCCCTTAAAACTTTGACAATTTTAGTGGGCAAAGGTACTTTGCGACGCAACGGGAGGCTCGTGTGCGAAATCTTAAAGTGGTATGGAAACTGGCAGTAGGGTTGAGTCTCACAACGAACGCTCTTGCACAAGAGAGCGAGTCTTCGACTGCCGTTAACGGACTTTCTGTAGGGGCCTACTACGCTACAGGTGACTACGGGCAAGACGTTGATACCTCGATCTACTACTTTCCTTTCGCATTCGAGCGTCATATAGGCAATTGGAACCTGCAAGTCAGTGTTCCTCACCTAGAAATATCCGGTGCGGGAGATGTGCTTGTCAACGTGGGGGGAGTAGGGCGTAATGACTTCGAACCATTAGATGACATAGAGCCTATTGCGCACAATCAAAAAGGCCTTGGCGATACTGTCTTAAGCGCCACCTATCAAATTCCGAGCTTTTCCAGCACCTTGCCTTTTTTCGACCTTGGCTTTGAAGTGAAACTTCCTACCGCTGATGAAAGCAAAGGCTTAGGCACAGGCGCCTATGACTACGGCATTCAACTTGATGCCTATCAACAAATTGGGAAGTCTACTTTGTTTGCTACGGTAGGCTATAAGTTGCGAGGGAAATCGACATTATTTGATCAGATGCAGGATTCATTGTTTCTGTCTTTAGGGGTTTCGCGGCCACTGTCCGAGCGTTGGAGCTACGGAGTTATCTATGATTTCCGCGAAGCGGCCTCAGCTGGCTCTGGTGAGACGCACGAGATACTGCCGTTTGTCTCGCTTGCTTTGGCAAATGAGTGGACGCTAATGTCCTATGTGGTTAAGGGATTCACACAAGATAGTGCCGATATCGCAATCGGCACACAATTGAGTTACCGCTGGTAGGCTTAGATGCGCATTGGCTGCACACGCGGTGGCAGCAATGCCGGGCGTTGCACAGGGCGAATTCTTTGAAATGGGGGGATTTCTGGGCGTTGGATGCGCTCTGGTAAGCCATTACGCTCACGGTTAGGCTCTTCCTCTTCCAATTCTGTTTCTAATCTCACTGTCATTGTTTCTGCCAATTGTTGAGGCTCTTCAGCAATGACTGGTTTTTCATCAATCTTCGTTTCAGTCGGAGCATTAACCAGCTGGCCTTGAGCCGGTGCGGGTGTTGATGCTTCTGGTTTTAGTAGTTCTATCTCAATCTCTGGAGCGACTTCTGGCAATGCCACCAACTGAATTGGCTCAGGTGCCACTACAGGATCAATACTAATTATTTCGACTTCATTGCTCCCTTGAGCGATCTCTGTGACGGTCTCTGCGCGCAGGGGATTGTTATCGATAGCATCGATAATGTCTTTTTGTAGAGGGCTGTTGAGCTCTTCGTTCGGCTCTTGGGGGGCGTCTTGGACAAGAATCACTGCTGGAGTTGTCATAGGCGCTTGTGCATCAGGCTCTGTTTCAGAGTCTGCAGAGTCGATACTCGTAAAGAATGGAGAGGGGCCGCCAGTGCCACCGAAACCACTGCCACCGAATTCACCAGATTTGCCAGTGCCGCCCATACCACTGCCGCCGTCACCACTATCACCACCTGAGCGCACTTTTCCAAGTGAGCCTGTGGTAACTAGAAGTGTTGCCAAGAATAGCAGGAGAGCCAGAATGATTGTGGCGGGGTAGGTCCGTATGGCCAGGATAGCTCTAGGCATTGGACTCACCTTCGCTGCCTGTCGTTTGAGACGAGAGTTCAGCGTTAAAATTAAAGACCCCGAAATTCATTCGATAGTTCCTATCGTCCTTATCTTGATCTCGTTGCTGCAGGGCGTGGGCTGCCTTGTTCATCGTTGTCAGAGCTTCCATACCAGTGTCGTTGGCCATTTTAGCTAGCTCTGCAATAGATTCTTTAGATAGATTGTCATAATAAACACTTCTATCGAAATAGGAAGGTGTATTGCCTTGCAGGTTATGGGCGCTAGCGCTGATATGGTCGTGTAGGTTTTTACCAAAGTAGAACGCTTTTTCGTCGAACCCTTTAGCGGGAGTGAAGGCACCCGTGTTGAGCTGCACGCGACCTAAGTCATCGACGACGGCAATACCTAAATGTAGCCACTCATCAAGAATAACGCGCGGGCGAATGTCTTGTTTGCAGACGATTTCGACTAAGTCATCGAAGGTCTTCTCTTTAGTCGTTTTGCCAGCGCTACGCAGGGGTAAGGGCAAAGGGCCGCCATCTTTATCCCAGAACATCTTAGAGCCTAACCAATAAGAGATAAGTTGGGCGCCGATAGAGATGTTTTTAGGAGCGATTAAATCGTCGTTGTGTTCAGTGCGAAGTCGCTTCACATCTTTACGATGCACGCCCGTCAATAAGTTGATGCGGCTATCTGTTTGACGTTTCTCATCTACAGCAAACTCTTCGTCAGCTACTTCAACATAAAGTGATTTCAGTAGATTCACTAAGTAGGGGTAGGTGATCTGGTAGCTCAGCAGCAGGCGCACGATGGGGCGCAATATTTTGCGAATAGCCGCGACCAGCACCTCAGGAGGCTGTGCAGGGTTGCTGATATGGTCGGCTGGCTCACTCATAGGCTGAGTATAACGCAAGGGTGGGAATATATCCCACATGTTTTGAAAGAAGATAAAATAGTGTCAAAAAGGATGTGTGATCCTAGTCACTTACAGAGACAAATTGTGTTGACGTGGGAATTATTCCCACCTAGTATCGCCTCATGCCACTTAAAAAGGCTGTCCTTGTGTTCCCGCTGGCGGGCCACACCATTGCGAATTGACTCGTAACAGGCAATTACATGCAATCACAGACATTAGATGATCGTTTGACTACTGTAGTGACTCTCGATGTAGAGCGCGACAGTGAAAATGTCCGGCTTTTACATCTAGATGGTGGTCGCCGATTAGCCTATACCGAATACGGTGACCGTAATGGTTATCCACTCTTTCATTGTCATAGTCATGGCAGTTCACGACTCGAAGCCGCAAGTTTTCATAAAGCCGCATTAGCCGGTGGTTTTCGTATTATCGCAATTGACCGACCTGGGGTTGGCTTGTCCGATTACTGCGCGTACTCAAGCGTAGAGGGGTTTGCTACTGTGTTGTTATCGTTAGCGGATAAATTGCGCTGCAAACATTTTGGTCTACTTGCCAATGGCGGTGGAGCGAGTTATGCGCTGGCACTGGCAGCGTTAGAACCCAAGCGGGTAGGGATAGTTCTTGGCTTATCATGCCAGTTTCCTCATCAGTCGCGAACGGGCACTTTATTGAGAAAGTCCGCAGGAATCGCTTTAAAGCTATCTATTTACTTTAGACATTTTGTAGCAAGTCACACACCTAGTCGGTATCTCCAACATATCCTAGACAACTTGAGTTTTGCGGATAAACGTCTCTTTGAGAACCCTAAACTTTTAGCAATGGTCGAAAGAGACATGAAGGAGTCGTTACGCCAAGGAGTAAAGGGGCTAGCACAAGATAGTGCGTTGCAACTTAAAGTCCCGCCCCTACCATTTGACCGTTTACAGATGCCGTGTCACTTTTGGCAGGGAAGTTCGGATTGTCGGCGCGCTCTGCATGTGGCGCAGAGGTTTGTGTCGCTGTGTCCAGACGCAAAGCTACACGAGCTGGCTAATAGAGGACGCTTTTTCTATCTACGTAACGTGGATGATGTGTTTGCGAATGCGAATATTGCTTTGGGGCGTACTCAAAGCTCAGTGCCAGCCAATGCGGTGGCGATAGCAAAACCATCGGCACAAAAAGCGTTTATCTCTCAGGCTAAAACGGCCAATCGTTAGCCATGCTCGTGTTCATGTTCATGCAAGTCAAAATCGCAGACATGATGACCTAGGCCTTGTTCACCCTCGAACCCTTCTGAATAGTCCTTATCGTTAATGCATTTGTATGCATCGCTTTGCACAAACACATCAATCAATGAGTGGTCAACGGCACCTGCTTTCGCTTCTTTATAGAGGATATCCAATGCAATTTCTGCGGGTACGGCTGCTTTGTAAGGTCTATCAGAGGCCGTTAGTGCGTCGTAAATATCACAAATCGTCATGATCTTAGAAGCAAATGGAATCTCGTTCGTCGCTTTGCCGTCTGGGTAGCCGCTGCCATCGAGTTTTTCATGATGTGCCCCTGCGATAGAAGGGACGTTCTTAAACTCCTCGGTCCATGGGATCAACTGTAGAAAGTTTCGGGTATGTGTTACATGAGACTCGATCTCCAGTCGTTCTTGCTGGGACAGACTCCCTTTAGGGATTGCCAGCATCGAAAATTCTTCAGGGCTAACGATTGCGAAACCATGGGCACGCTCAAAAGGGTTGCAATAAGCAGCGATGCGATTGAGATCTGTTTTGTGTCCTGACTCTAGAAGCATCGGTTCATTTGACTCGACAATCGTGATGAAAAAACTTTCGAGTTGTTCTAGCTCTCTGGCAAGATTGACCTCGATGCGTGTATCGATTTCTTTGTCGAATTTCCCTTTCTTATGCATCTGCAACTGTTGGCGTAACGCTTTGTTTTTAAGTTTCTCTTGGGCGAGCAGGATTCGATAGCGAATGCTTTTAATATTGGCATCTGTGAGCTTTTTAGACTTAACAAGCACAGATTCACGTACGCCAACTTTACCGAAATCATGGAGCAGTGCGGCATAGCGTAGCTCTCGGATTTGTGTCTCATTATGCTTATGGGTGAGATGGGTTGGGTGGTCGCTTAAATTTACAGCCCGCGCTAGCGCTACACATAACTCAGCTACGCGGAAAGAATGCCCGCTGGTAGTGGGGTCGCGTTGTTCGATGGCCATGACGGAGGCTTTCACAAAGCCCTCGAATAGCTTTTGAATATCGTTATGCAGGATGGCGTTCTCTATCGCTACTCCCGCTTGTCCTGCTAAGGCCTGTAATAAAAGATACGATTCCTCATCAAAAGGGATTACTTGCCCCCTTATGTCCGTGCCTGGAGACAGTAGCGTTTCTCTGGAGCGCTTTTTATTGATGAACTGCAAAACCGCGATAACATTTTTATTTTTGTTTAGAGCTGGTAGCGTCAACATGCTAACGGTTTCATACCCGGCGCTGGTGTCAAAGCTGCTATTGAATTGATAGACGCTTTCAGGCGCGATGGCGTAAGCATCTTCGATATTAAGGGCGGTTTTATTTTGTGCCACATAACCGGAAATAGACTTCGCATCGAGTTTAAATTTGCTTTCTTGAAAGGGGAAATCGATGGAATCGTTTTGAGTAAGCTTGAAAGTAATGTGTTCGCCGTCAGCATCAACCAGAAACAACGAAGCCGCATCGCAGTTCGATATGTTCTGACCTTCGATCAAGATTTTACGTAGAAGAGTTGTAAGGTCGTTTTCCGCCGCTAGGGCAATACCAACACTGGCTAGTTTGTTGAGGTTTCCTTCCATGGATTGCAAAACGAGGCGACTATCGCTTTCTCGTTTTTTTGCTAAACACCCTTCACAGGCCAGTTGTATGATTTTTTGAGACTGTGCAAGCGGAAGTGCGTCACTCAATATGAGGTCGGTGTCAGTTTCCAAGTGTTGTTCGCTAAGGAAAATACATTGCGGCAGCTGTGCGCGCCATTGGGCGAGGTTTAATTGCGCTAGTAGGGTCTCATCCAACAAAACAATGCTGGCTGTTAAGTCTTTCGCTTCTTGGAGGGAGTCTATGGCTGTGCAATGAAGAGGGGCGCGATTGATTCTCTCCCACAAGGGGTGGGATGCGTACCGTTTTGCATAGCAAAGTGTAAGACTCACGGTTTTGTTTTCCGTAGGCTATTAAAGCCGTATAAAGAAGAGTGGCTACGAGTGTAACCCAGACAAGGCAAGCTGGCGACATTAAGCGCGGAGGAAGGAGGATCGATGGGCTTGCGCGCCAATACTTGCTAGCAAATATTGGCGCGCATAACGTAGGGCTTAATGCCCTAAACCGGCAGGAGTCATCGCTTGTCCTGCTATCGAAGCGATGGCGTTGCGGCGAATTTGCAGTTTTTGAGGTTTAGCAGCGGCGGCTTCTCGCGCCTGAATATCGGTGATAAAGTTTTCGAGCATTTGCAGTGCTTCTGACTCATATCTAAATGGGCCAACATCACCACCTTCTCTTGTACGGAAATACCAAAGTCCGGCGTCATCAAAAATCCGTTCGGAACGAGCAAAATCAGTGTGTCTATAGGTATCGTGTTTACGGAGGCTGCTCATAATCGTTGTCCTCTTGATTGTCTCCGTCGACCCAGGCTTGCCCTTTGCGGATGCAAAATCCAAAAATTGGATGGCAAGCCTGAGTCAACGAGTGCTTGCAAATTAAACCTGGTGCTAAAAACTGAGAAGGGCGCAAAAAGTATGCCATGTGTTTTTAATAGTGACTTTATGCCCCTTTACATCAATTCTTAAAAACAAACGTAATAACAAATAGATAAGAGCGAAATGAATAACCGAGCCTGAGGGGTAAAGTTACGTATAAACAATGTGTTAGCTCGTTTAATTCGTGCGGCTATATTTTCAACTTTGGCGGAATTTCAAAAATAACTTAGAACAAATCGTTCCATAAAAACTGTTTATATTTTAATGGCTTACTTGGTATTTAAAATTATAAATATTTTTCTGTAGATGTGAGCGAGCTCGCATTTTATTTAGCTGCAAGGAGGTCTTGTGCTATTCGCAAGTCTTCCGGGGTGTTGAGGTTGGCAAAGTGTCCAGCTTCACAGTTTGTCAGTGTGACCATGGCGTTAGGGAGTGACTTGATGAGTGCCATAGGGCTATAGATGCCGGCAGCTATAGCAGCGTGTAATGCGTCAAGTGATTCAATCGACCACAACGAAAACAAAGGTTGCCATTGTTGATCGGTGCATAGCCAAGTGACCTCACAGGCATCGGTGCGCAGCGCTTGCTCTAGAAGTACGGCAATATTGCTTGGAAACCACGGGACATCGGCAGGGCAGCAAAGCATGGTTTTAACATTAGGGTATTGGTCTTTAGCCCAAGTCATCGCTGTGATTATCCCGGCAATGGGGCCAGCGTTTGCTCCATAGGCATCTGTTAATAGGGCAAGCCCAAGGCTTTGATACTGTTCTAAATGCGCATTGACGTTAATCACAAGGCGATCTACTTGCGGGGATATCGTCTCCACTACGTGGTCGATGACACGCTTTTCACCTAAGGGAAGCAAGGCTTTATCTTGGTAATGCATACGTGAAGATTGGCCTCCCGCTAGGATGACGCCGACTCTTTGCACTTCTTGATCGTTCATGGTTTGTGAAAGGTTTCCTTGCGAATTTCAAACTCTAGAGTCATTTGCTGTGATCGCCTTTGGCAATGGGCCTTGAGGATAGGGTAGGGATAGTTCGCTCACAAGATTATTTATTGAATAAAATGGGACGGTATGGGAGAATCCCGCACTTCGGATAACAGGATAATGCCGCTAAGTGGTTGAATTTTAAAGTGTTTGGAATCTTTGTAGCTTCTGTGGCACGGCTTTACTCCTTGTTGATTTAATTTCCCAACTGAAAATTCGCCGATTTATCGCTTTGATACGGCAAATTTTAATAATATTGATCGCGATTGGCTGGCATTAAGCTCAGCCTTTCTTAGAGGGTTTTTCATGCAAGTTTCTATCGAAACAACTTCTGGGCTAGAGCGTCGTATGACGGTCGGAGTGCCTGCGTCTGTCATCGAAACTGCCGTAATGGCACGACTCCAGGAAGCAGCCGGTTCCGTAAAACTGAACGGGTTTCGTAAGGGCAAAGTCCCTCTAAGCGTAGTTAAGGGTCGTTTTGGTCAGGGTGTGCGCCAAGAAGTGCTCGGCGAAGTCATGAGCAAGAGCTATTACGACGCTATCACTGAGCAGCAAATCAAGCCGGCTGGTCAGCCTCGTATAGAGCCTAAAACAGTCGAAGAGGGTAAAGACCTCGAGTTCGTCGCAATCTTTGAAGTGTACCCAGAAATCGAGCTTAGTGATTTCAGTAAACTAAAAGTTGAAAAGCTGGTCGCTGAAGTTGACGATGAAAATATCAACAAAATGATTGAGACTTTGCGTCAGCAGCGTCAGACGTGGGAGCCAATCAAGCGCCAAGCGAAGAACAAAGACCGTTTGAACATCGACTTCGTTGGCACAATCGACGGTGAAGAGTTCGAGGGCGGTTCTGCTCAAGGCACAAACCTAGAGCTAGGTTCTGATCGCATGATCCCTGGTTTTGAGAAAGGACTTATCAAGGCAAAGGCGGGCGATGAAGTCGTCCTAGACTTGAAATTCCCTGAAGAGTACCAAAATAAGGAAGTGGCTGGAAAAGACGTGCAGTTTAAAGTCACGGTCAATTCTGCAAGCCAAGCCGTATTGCCTGAGCTGAACCAAGAATTCTTTGCTGTGTTCGGCATTGATGAAGGCGGCGAAGAAGCTTTCCGTAAAGAAGTCGCGGCAAATATGAACCGTGAGCTTAAGAATGCCAGCAAAGCAAAAGTGAAGAATCAGATCATGGAGCTATTGTTGAAGGAGCACGAAGTTGAAGTGCCTTCGAGCTTGGTGGCGGGTGAGATTGATTCATTGCGTAAGCAAGCCATGCAGCAGTTTGGTGGTGGTCAGAACAATATTGATCCTTCTATGTTGCCAGATGAACTCTTCAAAGAGCAGGCAGTGAAGCGCATATCACTAGGCTTGGTCCTTGGCGAAGTCATTAAAGTTAAAGGCCTAAAAGCCGATCCAGACTTAGTGAAGAGCACAATTGAAGACATCGCATCGACTTATGAAACACCAGAACAAGTCGTGCGTTGGTATTACAGTAATAAAGAGCAACTCGCTTCTGTTGAGTCCTCAGTGCTTGAGGATCAAGCTTTCGAAACCATTTTGGCAGATGCTAAAGTGACTGAAAAGAAAGTGAGTTATGACGAAGTCATTAAGCAAGAAGCGCCCAAAGACGGCAAGAAATAGGAAATTATGGATCATACGCAAGAGGTAGTCACTAACGCGCTTGTCCCTATGGTGGTTGAGCAAACGGCACGTGGGGAGCGGTCTTACGACATCTACTCACGTTTGCTTAAAGATCGCGTTATCTTTTTGACCGGCCAAGTGGAAGACCACATGGCGAACCTGGTAGTCGCGCAATTGTTGTTCCTTGAATCAGAGAACCCTGACAAGGATATCCATTTGTATATCAACTCCCCAGGTGGGTCAGTGACTGCTGGCTTGTCGATTTATGACACTATGCAGTTTATCAACCCCAACGTCAGCACCATGTGTATCGGTCAAGCCGCTAGCATGGGGGCGTTGTTGTTGGCCGGCGGCACGAAGGGCAAGCGTTTTGCCCTGCCGCATTCACGCATGATGATCCATCAGCCTAGTGGCGGTGCCCAAGGGCAGGCTTCCGATATTGAGATACAAGCGAACGAAATTATCAAACTACGCCATCAATTGAACAAAATTATGGCCGATCATACAGGCAAATCGCTTGATGAAATCGCTTTTGACACTGAGCGTGATAATTTCATGAGTGCCGACGAGGCCGTTAAATACGGGCTTGTTGATCAGGTATTGAATCAGCGAGTAATGTAACGCACGCTTAGTGAAGGTTTTGGGCTTTTTAAAAAAGGTGGCGCGCTACTCTATCGAAGTAGCCCAACCGGCCGATGACCTACCATAAGGCGTAAGAATAGCCAGTATTTAGGGTTTGGAGAGTATTCCAAAGTCCTGTACTCTGGTAATGAATCGATTTTGAGGGAATTTGAATGTCAGATGATCGTTTCAACAAAGGCGATGACAGCGGCAAACTGCTCTATTGTTCCTTCTGTGGAAAGAGCCAGCATGAAGTGCGTAAGCTAATCGCTGGACCGTCAGTGTTTGTTTGCGACGAGTGCGTAGATTTATGCAACGACATTATCCGTGAAGAAATTCAGGAAAAAGACTCAGAAACTGGCACAAAGAAGCTGCCTATCCCTGAAGAAATCAAAAATACTCTTGATGAGTATGTGATTGGTCAAGAAAACGCCAAGAAAGTGTTGGCCGTTGCGGTATACAACCACTATAAGCGTCTTAACTATGAGAACTCAGCCGGCGGAGTAGAGCTAGGCAAGAGTAATATTCTTATGGTGGGCCCTACGGGCACAGGCAAGACCTTATTAGCGGAAACCCTTGCTCGTCTATTGGATGTACCCTTTACGATCGCAGACGCCACGACGCTTACTGAAGCGGGCTATGTTGGCGAAGACGTTGAGAACATCATTCAGAAGCTCTTGCAAAAGTGTGACTACGACGTTGAAAAAGCTCAAATCGGCATCGTTTATATCGATGAAATCGATAAAATTTCTCGCAAGTCAGACAATCCTTCTATCACTCGGGATGTTTCCGGTGAAGGCGTGCAGCAAGCATTGCTTAAATTGATCGAAGGCACTGTCGCCTCTGTGCCTCCTCAAGGCGGCCGCAAACACCCACAACAAGAGTTCTTGCAAGTCGATACTGCGAATATCTTGTTTATCTGTGGTGGCGCGTTTGCTGGGCTCGACAAGATTATCCGTGATCGCTCTGAGAAGAGTGGCATTGGTTTTAGTGCTGAAGTGCGCAGTAAAGATTTAGAACACCGTGTTGGGGAAACCTTGCGCGATGTAGAGCCAGAGGACTTAGTCAAATACGGGCTCATTCCGGAATTTGTTGGCCGTCTCCCTATGATTGCCACTTTGGATGAACTCGATCTAGATGCGCTCGTGCGTATTATTAAAGAGCCAAAGAACGCATTAATTAAGCAGTATCAGAAGCTGTTCGAAATGGAAAATGTCGAAATACAGTTCCGTGACGAAGCCTTAGTAGCCGTTGCACAGAAAGCCAAAGATCGCAAAACTGGTGCTCGTGGCCTACGCTCTATTATGGAAACAGTGCTTCTAGATACTATGTATAAAATTCCTTCAATGGAAAAAGTCAGCAAAGTCATTATTGATGCCGCAGTGATCAATGGTGAATCTGAACCACTACTGGTCTATGAGAATCGCGAACAGCCAACACGTGCTGCTACCGAGGAACATTAGGCGGGGTTATCGCCGCTTTGCGCAAAAAGTTTTCCGAGTCAGGGCTTCGCTCAAAGCGGCGAATTGAAAAATACACAATAAGCCCCCACATAAGCGCCTGTACTTAATGAGACCGAAAGGTCTCACAACATATTATTCAGGACGTTAGCTATGGGCCTAGATACAGACACTACCGAAGTGATCAAAAATATACTGCCATTATTGCCGTTGCGCGATGTGGTGGTTTATCCCCAAATAGTACAGCCTCTTTTTGTTGGACGTCCAAAGTCTATTAAGGCGTTAGAAGTTGCTATGAATACCGGCAAGCAGGTTCTGCTTGTTGCGCAAAAAAATCCTACTGACGACGACCCAAGCACTCGCGACATCTTCGAAATCGGCACGGTCGCTAGCATTTTGCAGCTGATTCGCTTGCCTGATGGCACCGTAAAAGTGCTTGTAGAAGGGGTTAGTCGCGCCCGTATTAAGTCTGTCGAGCTAGAGTCTGATTATTTCCAGGCACAAATAGCCGAACTCACTCCTGATGCAATGGATGAGAAGCAGGGTGATCTGCTTGTGCGTTCATTGCTGTCCCAGTTTGAGCAGTACGTACAGTTAAGCAAGAAAATCCCACCCGAGGTAATGACATCAATCTCCAGTATTGATGAGCCTGGGCGATTGGTAGATACCATTGCTTCTCATATGTCTTTGCAGATCCAAGAAAAGCAAAACTTGCTTGAATTGGTCAGCTTACAAGCGCGCATTGAACACTTGATGGGCTTGATCGAATCAGAGATAGACTTGTTCCAAGTGGAAAAACGCATTCGTGGTCGCGTTAAGAAGCAAATGGAAAAGAGTCAGCGTGAGTATTATCTCAACGAACAAATGAAGGCTATTCAGAAAGAAATGGGCGAGATGGATGACGCGCCCAATGAGGCTGAAGAGCTTAAACAGCGTATTGACGATGCTGGAATGCCGACAGAGGCAAAAGAAAAAGCCCTGTCAGAGCTAAACAAATTACGCATGATGTCGCCAATGTCTTCTGAGGCATCGGTTGTGCGCACCTATATCGACTGGATGGTCAGCATCCCGTGGAAAGCACGCAGCAAAATCCGTTTAGACTTAGATAAAGCTGAAGAAGTACTTGAGAACGATCACTACGGTCTTGAAGAGGTCAAAACGCGGATTCTTGAGTATTTGGCTGTACAAAAACGTGTCAAAAAACTTAAAGGGCCCATATTGTGTTTGGTAGGCCCACCCGGTGTTGGTAAAACTTCGCTAGGAGAATCTATTGCTCGTGCGACTAATCGGAAGTTTGTGCGTATGGCTTTGGGTGGCGTGCGCGATGAGGCAGAAATTCGCGGACACCGTCGTACTTACATCGGCTCTTTGCCCGGTAAACTTTTGCAAAAATTATCCAAGGTAGGGGTTAAAAACCCTTTATTCCTACTCGATGAAATCGACAAAATGGGAATGGATAATCGCGGTGATCCTGCGTCGGCGTTGCTCGAAGTGCTGGATCCCGAGCAAAACCATAGCTTCAATGACCATTACTTGGAGGTAGATTACGATCTATCTGAAGTGATGTTTGTTTGTACCTCCAATACGATGAATATCCCTGGCCCGTTGTTGGATCGAATGGAAATCATTCGATTGCCTGGATACACCGAAGACGAGAAAACGAATATTGCTAGTCGCTACTTAGTGCCTAAGCAGCAGAAAAATAATGGCTTGCGTAAAAATGAGTTGAGCATAGGTGAAGAGCCTATTCGTGACTTAGTGCGTTACTACACTCGCGAGGCGGGCGTACGTAATCTTGAGCGAGAGATTGCTAAGATTTGCCGTAAAGTCGTGAAAGAAAACGCATCCACTAAGAAACCAGATCCAATCGTTCTCACTGGTGAGTTGCTTGAGAAATATTCAGGCGTGCGCAAGTTTGACTACGGAATGGCGGAAGAGAAAAACCTCGTTGGCCAAGTTAATGGTCTTGCGTGGACCTCCGTTGGTGGAGAGTTGCTAACAATCGAAGCCGTTGCCCTAGAAGGCAAAGGTAAAACGATCAAAACAGGCTCGTTGGGCGATGTCATGCAGGAGTCTATTCAGGCTGCAATCACTGTAGTTCGTAGTCGTGCGGGCATATTAGGGCTTAAGCCTGGCTTCCATGAGCGTGTCGATCTGCATATCCACGTGCCTGAGGGAGCAACCCCTAAAGACGGGCCAAGTGCGGGTGTAGGCATGTGTACGGCGCTTGTGTCGGCATTAACGGGAATCCCTATATGTGCTGATATCGCCATGACTGGCGAGATCACATTGCGCGGACAAGTATTGCGCATTGGCGGCTTGAAAGAGAAATTGCTAGCCGCGCATCGTGGTAATATTAAGCGCGTGATTATCCCGGCGGATAACGAGCGTGATCTGATTGAAATTCCCGATAATGTGAAAGCAGAATTGGAAATATTTCCAGTGAAATGGATTGATCAGGTACTTGAGTTAGCATTGGAATATCAACCCATCCCAATCGAGGGTGCGGGTAATCCAAAAACAGGAATTTCGTCTAGCTCGGAAGAGGGCGACAAAAGCAATGATGAATTGCACGTCAATACACACTGAATCACATGAAAAGCCTGTGTTTACTGTTGACACAGCTTTCCGTGACTTGGTATAAAGTGCCGGTCGTATTGCTTATCAGGCCGAATTTTCGGATAAAAATCAGTTAGAATAACAATACTAGAAACGATCAATGAACTGTCATTGGTCGTTTGAGTTTTCAAGCACAATTAACATAGAAAAATAAGGGGATACCGTGAACAAATCAGAATTAATCGATGCTGTGGCAGCAGGTGCCGACATACCCAAAGCAACAGCAGGACGCGTAATTGATTCCATGATCGACGCGATCACTGACTCACTGAAAAAAAGCGAGCCCGTAGTGCTTGTTGGCTTTGGTACATTTGCGACTAAAGATCGCGCAGCACGTCAGGGACGTAATCCTCAAACTGGTGCTACTATCCAGATTAAAGCGGCTAAAGTACCGTCGTTTAAAGCAGGAAAAGCATTAAAAGACTCAGTTAACGTTTAACTAGCAGTCTAAATTCCCAAGCGAGCAAGGGCAGCTAGTCCGAACGAATAAATAAGATTGACTGCACCGCTTAGCGGGAGAGATTCTCCCGAACAACTTTGGAATTTTTTAAGGCGCATCTGTGATGCGCCTTTTTAGTTTAAGAAGGACTCTTGTGTTTACTGCCAAAAAGGCTGTCTAACGAAAAACAAGACAAAATAATCCGACAGGAACAGATATGCTGCAGACAATTAGAGATAATTCACAAGGCTTAATAGCGAAGGTGATCATTGGTTTTATCATCGCTGTAATGGCACTTTTTGGCGTCGAATCGATTGTGGGCGGTTTAACAAACAACTCAACAGTTGCGGAAGTAAATGGTGAGGATATCTCTGAGCCAGAATTAGCCAACAATGTCCAAAACCTCATTATGAGTGTCGGTGGAAACCTAGGTGATCTAGATGAAGGCTTGCTTCGTCAAATTGCATTAAATCAGTTGATCGAAGACCGTCTATTACGACAGGCGGCACGCGACTCTAAAATGGCAATCTCGAGCGATGCCATCGATAAGCAAATTATCAACGACCCCCAATTCCAATCAGGCGGTGTCTTCAACTCAGACCTCGCACTGCGCACTATGGCCACCCAAGGGTTCTCTATTCAAGGGTACCGAGATGCACTTGAAGAGCAAATGGTCGTAGGGCAAATCGTTAATGCCTACGCCTCTACTAGCTTCGTCACAGAAGCAGAGCTAAACCGCATGGCGGCTTTATCTTCTCAAACACGTGATTTCCGTTTCGTTTCAGTGACACTTGGAAGTCGTACGATTGGTGAGTCTATTCCTGAAGAGCAGATCGAGGCCTACTATCAAAACAACCAATCGCGCTTCATGCTGGATGAAGAAGTCGGCGTTGATTACGTAGTTCTCGACAAAAACGCTATTTACGACGAAGTGAGTGTTGATGATGCTGATGTTCGCGCTCAATACGAAATAGAGAGCTCAGCGGTAACCTCCGCTACACAGCGTCGTGCATCACATATCTTACTAGAAACTGGCTCAGGCTTAAGCGAAGAAGAAGCGCTGAGTGCTGCTGCCGCGTTGAAAGAGCGCATTGATGCGGGTGAAGACTTCGGCGCTTTAGCGTTAGAGGCTTCCTCTGATACCGTTTCAGCAGAAGACGACGGTGACATCGGCTATACCGATGGATCAGCGTTCCCTGCACCTCTAGAGGCCGCATTGGCCGCGTTAGAAGTTAATCAAGTATCGGATCCTGTAGTCAGTGAATTCGGTGTGCATTTGGTGAAGCTGACAGAGAATACTGTCAATGAGTACCCTGCATTTGAAGAAGTTGAAGAGCGTATTCGTCGTGATATTAGTACGGCTGAAGTCGACTCCCTGTACTTCTCTCGTTTAGAAGATCTCGCCAATTTAGCGTTTGAAACGACTGGATTGGAAGATATCTCTTCTGAAATCGGTTTAGAAACAATACAAAGTGAGTTATTCACTCGTTTAGGCGGATCCACTGAGATCACCGGCAATTCAAATGTAATCGCTGCGGCGTTTTCAGATGAGGCGTTGATCCAGGGGAATAACAGCGATGTGATTGAGCTTGGTGATGATCGTGCTGTCGTTTTGCATGTGCGTGAGCACAATGAATCAAGCTTGCAGCCGTTAGAAGAAGTGCGTGGCGAAATCGCTGCTATCTTGCGCTCTGAGCTAGAGAAAGAACGCGCGAGTGCTTTAGGCGAATCTTTGTTAACGGCTTTGCAAAACGGTGAAAGTATCGATGACAGCATGACCGAAAATGGCTTGCTGTGGATCGGACAGAACAACGCGACAAGGGATCAAGCAGGCTTGAACGGAGAGGTCTTGCAATCTGTCTTTTCAATGCCTAGCCCAGAGGAAGGTGAGACGGTCTTGAATGGCTTCACGCTTTCTAACGGCACTTATGTGGTTCTAGAGTTGCAGAACGTGTCTCGTGGTAGCTTGGCTGACTTAGAGCTAGCAGAACGTGCGACGATGACGAATACGTACATCGAGCGCACCGGTCGTGCTAGCTTTGATGCATTCCTAGCCAATACGCGTAGAAATGCAGACATCACTAATAATCTTGAAGAGCTAGACTTTTAACACTTAGTTTAAATTGCTCACACCTGGGGCCAGCATCAATTGCTGCCCTGGGTGAATTAAGTCCCCAGTACTAATTGAATTCAAGCGTGCAAGCTCTTCAGCACTTAGCCCAACACTTCGGGCAATCCTCGCTAAAGTATCCCCTGACCGAACGACGTAAAAGTTAGCGTCATCTGAGCTAGATTCCGAATCTATTCGTGCAAGGTTGTTTTGCGCCTGCAACTGTAGAGTTTGCCCTGGCTTGATTATGCTGTCGCTGTTAAGCCCATTCCACTGTGCAATGCTATCTACAGTGACATTAAAGCGATTGGCAATTTTCCAAAGACTATCACCAGATCGAACTTGATAGCGTGTCGGAACGTCCGATTGAATCTGAGCGGTCGTGCTAGTGCTATATTCGGGGGCATTCGGTATAGAGATAGGCGAGCTAGAATTATAGGCTCGTGGAATTAGGAGAGATTCGCCCGCAATGATCCTGCTTCCGGAAATAGCGTTGACCTGTTGAAGGACGCTTACTTGAGTTCTAAATTGCTGTGCAATTTTACCTAGGGAGTCTCCGCTTTGGACCACGTAGCGATCCCAAGTGACGTTGGTATTCCCTTTATGATCTTCTAATGCGACGCTAAAGTGATCGGCGACATCGATAGGGACCAATAAGCTGTATGGGCCATCTGGATGGGTAGCCCACTGGCGAAACCCTGGATTGAGTTGATACAAAGTCTCTGTATCAATACCTGCAATACTCGCCGCTAGTGCTAGATCAAGCTGATAGCCTATCTCGATTCTACGCACGGCTGGTGCGTTCTGCACCTCAGCCAATTCTGTGCCGTAATGACTAGGGTCCGCGACTAAGCGACTTAATGCGATTAATTTTGGCGCAAAATCTTCAGTAATAGACGGAAGGTTCAAGGACCAATAGTCCACATCGCGATCGCGCGTTTCATTTCTACTGATTGATTTGCGCACATTCCCTGGGCCCGCATTATAGGCTGCCAAGGATAGAAGCCAGCTTTCATCAAACATCTGATTCAAAGTAGTCAGATAATCCAAAGCTGCTGCAGTCGAAGCGATAGGGTCTCGACTGCCGTCATACCACCAGTCTCGTTTAAGACCAAGTGTTGGAGCTGTATTCGAATTGATTTGCCAGAGCCCAATGGAGTTGCCCGGTGATACGGCATTGGCGTTAAAAGCGCTCTCGACAATAGGTAATAGGGCTAGCTCTGTTGGCAAGCCTCGGCGCTCTATCTCTTCCACTATTTCAAATATAAAGGGCCGTGCACGCTCGGTCACAATCTTTAAGTAGTTAGGATTGTTTTTGTAGAACTCGATCTGTTCATCGATACGGGCGTTGTCGTAGTTATAAGCAAACTGTAAGCCTGCACCAATGCGGGCCCAAATATCCGTGAATACCTCACTTTCTGAGCTAAACCCGTCACCGCTCTCAATAGAAACACGTGTGGCGGACTCACGCTGTGTGACAGAGCGTTGGGAATCGATAGTAGGGTCGATGTTATTAATATCGCTGTCGATGTTGCTACAGGCATTAAGAAAGGCAAGGCCGGCCATGACAAGGCACAGATGTTTTACTCGGAAGCGCGCTTCCGGGCATGTTGCTCTAGAGAGAGTCTTTTGTGTATTTGAGTTCGATGGCATTAATGAGATTCTTAAAATAAGTGAGCTGATATCTAATGGAGGACGGGCTGCACACGTCCTAAAAGTTGTCTTTCCAAGCACGTAATTGGGCAAACGTTGTTGTGACATCCTGTACTTCTACGCGGGTATGCGCAGAGACTGTCTGTGCCACAGCATCTTTATGACAACGCAAAAAGGGATTGGTTCTATTTTCCCAATCAATTGTTGAGGGCAGGGAGGGGGTTCCCGCCTCGCGTAATTTCATAGTTGTCGCGATTCTGCCGGGCAGATCTTCATTATTTGGCTCGGCGGCTAAGGCGAACCGTAAGTTCGCTAGCGTATATTCGTGTGCGCAATATACACGAGTGTCAGAGTGCAGGCTGCTTAATTTTTTCAATGATGCCAGCATCATAGGGGCAGTTCCCTCGAAGATCCGTCCACAGCCTCCTGCAAACAGCGTGTCCCCGCAGAACAACATAGGAGCTTCATCGGCATCGCTATCGACGTAGTAAGCGATATGGTCCAAGGTGTGACCAGGAACCTCTAGCACGGTTAGTTCTAGCCCTAGAATCTGAAAATGATCATCTTGTTGTACATGCTGACTGATACAATCAATTTTGGCGGAATGGGGGCCAAACACCTCCGCTTCAGGGAACGCTGCCAATAGGTCTTTGACACCACCGATATGGTCGGCGTGATGATGGGTGATAAGAATGCACCCAATGCTGAGCCCTTCGTCTTTGAGTACAGCTAACACCGGTGCTGCATCGCCAGGGTCGACTATGCAAACACTCGGATTTTGCTCACGTTGTAGTAACCAAATATAGTTGTCGTTGAAAGCGGGAATTGGCCTGATTTTTAGGTTCATAGCATTTGATTTAATTAGCAAAAGAAAGCAATGATAGAGGAGCGACGGCGTGGGATATACCAGTTTTCGTTCTCCGCTTGATGTGCTATCTATATCATCTTGATAAAATTACAGTTTTCCTAAACTTGACCACCACCAATTACGGTAGAGCGATGCAATTACTTGAGAGTTTCAGAAGCATTTGGCGTAAGCGCGGCGAGTTGCCGTTGCCGAGTGACCTGCATCAAGAAATGACGCAGTGGTTAAACTCGCCTTTAGGTCAGGCACTCCTGCAATCCGAGGCGGCGCTTTTAGAGCCTATTTTAGCGCGAATTTTTGGCTATCACTTCCTGCAGTTAGGTGTCAGTGAGCATTCGATGTTGGCAGCAAGTCCTATAGGTCATAAACTATTGTTCTTGCCGCAATGGTCGCCAAAGAATCCGCAAGTCGTTGCTAGCAACGAAGCTTTACCATTACAAAGCGAAAGTGTGGATGCTGTTCTCATCCATCACGCTCTGGAGTACACCCCAGATAATCACCGTTTATTGCGTGAAGCGTCAAGAGTGCTTATGCCTGGGGGCAAGTTGCTTATTGTCGGGTTTAACCCTTTTAGTAGCTGGGGGGTGCGCAATGTTTGTCGCTGGCGCAATACAGCCCCTTGGGATGCGCACTATATAACAAGCTCTCGTGTGCAGGATTGGTTGAAGTTACTGGAGTTTAGCGTCGACAAGGTGGAACATGGCGCCTATTTTTTGCCCTTGGCCCATAATAAGGTCGTTGGCGCGGCCTCGCGCTTTGAAACTATGGGGCAGAAGTTCAAGGCGCCGTTAGGGGCTATTTATGTCATTGTGGCGTGTAAACAAGTCATGCCAGTCACGCCGATTATGCCTCGTTGGCCGAAATTGCCACGCCCTGTATTAGTCAGGCCTGTGAGCGAAACCGCACGTACTAGGCCACAAGTGGCCAAAGTTAAAACAAATTCATAAGCCCTTTGAATAGGGTTGTTACAAGGGAAGCACAAAGTTTGTCAAATACAGTCAAGATGTACACCGATGGCGCTTGCAGAGGCAATCCAGGCAAGGGCGGATGGGGAGCCTTACTCCGTTTTAATGGTCATGAAAAAACCTTCCACGGCGGAGAAGCCCACACCACCAACAACCGCATGGAACTAATGGCAGTAATCGAAGGCTTGCGCGCACTGAACAAGCCAGGATGTGAGGTCATTGTGTACAGTGATTCAAAGTATGTCCTCAACGGCATTAGCGAATGGATGCCCAACTGGAAGAAGCGAGGCTGGAAAACCGCTGCGAAGAAACCTGTCCTTAATGTCGACTTATGGCAGACATTAGATGCCTTGGCGGCTTTACACCAGATGCAGTGGGAATGGGTGAAGGGGCACAGTGGTCATCCTGAGAACGACATCGCAGATGCTTTAGCCAATCGTGGCATCGACGAACTTCCTTAAATATCATTTGATAGAGAATTTATGCGACAGATAGTACTGGATACCGAAACGACGGGCCTAGACCCGCAACAAGGGCACAGAGTCATTGAGATCGGCTGCGTTGAGATTGAGAACCGCCGATTGACCGGGCGCCATTATCATTGTTACTTGAACCCAGATCGAGAAATCGACGATGGCGCGGTGCAAGTGCATGGAATTACCTCCGCGTTTCTTGCCGATAAACCCCGTTTCAAGCAAGTAGTACAGGACTTTTTAGACTTTGTGCGTGGTGCAGAACTCGTGATTCACAACGCACCGTTCGATATTGGTTTTCTCAATAATGAGCTAAAACTACTTGATAGTGACTTCGAGCCAGTCAATGAAATCTGCGGGGTGATCGACACTCTCGTTATGGCCCGTAAGAAACATCCAGGACAACGTAATAGTCTGGATGCATTATGTAAGCGCTATGAGGTCGATAACTCACAGCGAGAGTTACACGGGGCCTTGCTGGACGCTGAGATCCTAGCGGATGTCTATCTGCTAATGACGGGCGGACAAACCGCCTTGCAACTCAGCAGTGATGAATCAGGACAAGAAGAGCGCTCGAGGCAAAATCGCCCTCGTGATTTATCTCGTGGGCCACTATTGGTAGTCAAGCCGACCTCTGATGAAATCGAAGCTCATGAACAGTTTCTGGCTCGAATCAACAAGCAGAGCAATGACAGGTGCGTTTGGACCCTCAATGAGGCGGGCGAGTAAGTCATGAATACTGCACAGGCCTATTTCTATCACGCCGGCGAGATGCAAGGCGATGAACAGGTAATCCTGTTTCATAATGGGCAGGTGCTGCTGCGCAATCAGGAATTTCTGTGGCCCAGTAGCGTCCTTGAAGAATTGCATAAAGATTGGTACCCATTATTGTATGTGGGGGAGTTCACTAACCGTCCAGTGGTGGCTCTGAATCTGCCCGCAGACTGGGTGCAAGATGACTTTGAAGTGGCCCGAGCCAGCCCGCGAGAATTATTGCTGGCACGTAATTTAGAAGACTTTACGGCCATAGGGCGCGCCAACCAGTTGATTAGCTGGTTTGATCATCATCGTTTCTGCGGTAAATGTAGCGCCCCAACGACCCCTCATGACAACGATAGAGCCTTAGTCTGTACTGCCTGCGATGGCCACTTTTATCCTCGCATTAACCCTTGTGTCATCGTGCTTGTGACTAAAGGGGATGAGTTTTTGTTGGCATTACATACAAAAGGACGTGGGTCCTACTATTCTTGCCTTGCTGGCTTTATGGAAGTCGGTGAAACGCCTGAAGAAACAGTAAAACGTGAAGTAATGGAAGAGGTTGGCCTCACAGTCGGCAATATCCGTTATATCAAAAGCCAATCCTGGCCGTTTCCTTCCCAATTGATGCTCGGGTTTTTTGCCGATTACGAAGCGGGAGAAATTGCAGTGGATGGAATCGAAATTGAAAAAGCTCATTGGTACAGTGCTGGGGATCTTCCTCAAGTGCCATCAGCGGGCATTAGTGTTGCAGGACAGCTCATTGAGTTATTCTTGCAAGATATTCAACAGAACTAGTTTAGCTCGAATCAAAGGAGAGAGTGCTTGGAGTACCTAATAGAATACGGTTTGTTTTTAGCGAAAGTGGCGACATTGGTGTTGGCGTTTGTAGTGGTGGTGAGTGCTATATTCTCTGCAGGGAGTCGCGGTAAGCGAGGCGCTAGCGCAGGAAAAGGCGATATCAGTATCTTGCGTTTGAACGATGAGCTTGACGACATGCGTGACACCATGAAGAAGTCGATTCTCGATAAAGCCGATTTTAAGATAGAGCAAAAGTTAGAAAAAAAACGTCTGAAGCAAGAAGAAAAAGACAGCAAAAAGAAAGCAAAGGCCCGTTTAAGCAACGATGCCGAAGTTGAAGAAGAATATAGAAAGAGAGTTTATGTTCTTGATTTTGATGGAGATATAGAGGCAAGTGATGTGGAGTCTTTGCGCGAAGAGATCACAGCAGTGCTCTCGATGGCAACGTCTAGCGATGAGGTGATTCTTCGTTTGGAAAGCCCTGGCGGTATGGTGCATGCCTACGGTCTTGCCTCGTCACAGTTGCTGCGTATCCGTGAGCAGAACATTCCATTGACCATTTGTGTCGACAAAGTCGCGGCCAGCGGCGGCTATATGATGGCCTGCCTGGCCAGCAAATTAGTCGCTGCGCCATTTGCGATGATCGGCTCAATCGGCGTCTTAGTCCAATTACCCAACTTCCATCGTTTGTTGCGCAAGCATGAGGTCGATTACGAGACCATAAGCGCTGGTGAATTCAAAACGACTCTAAGCACTTTCGGAGAAATCACACAAAAAGGCCGTGAAAAGGTCAAAGAAGACGTCGAAGAGATGCATACCCTGTTTAAATCATGGGTAAAGCAGCATCGTCCAGCTGTCGAGATTGACTCGATTGCCACTGGTGAAACTTGGGTCGGTATTCAAGCGCTAGAACGCAATATGATTGACCTAGTAAAGACTAGCGACGAAGTGATTGTTGCAGCCTGTGACGAAGCTGATGTATTTGCTGTGAGCTACGATATTCGCCGCTCTATCGGCGATAAATTAGGCGCCGCTATCCATAAAACTGTTGATAGCACCATCATGACTTGGTGGAAGCGTGTCCGTGAGAACGGCTTCTACTCTTAATAGGATTGTCTATGACTGACTTGCCAACACATTTTAAGGCGTTAAGGGTCGAGGAAGTTCAAGACGCAGAGGCTTTGCGCTATCAAAGCGCTGTGGTTGAGCGAAATCTGGACGAACTTGCGCAAGGGGATGTACTGATCAAAGTGCATTACTCTTCTGTAAACTACAAAGATGCCTTGTCAGCCAGCGGTAACAAAGGGGTCACTCGTCATTTCCCGCACACACCGGGTATCGATGCCGCGGGCGTCGTCGTTGAGTCTTCGGGAGCTGAAGTGTCTGTAGGGCAGTCGGTGATCGTCACTGGGTATGATCTGGGGATGAACACCTCTGGCGGCTTTGCAGAGTATATTCGGGTACCTGCACAGTGGATTGTACCTTTGCCACAGGGTTTGAGCTTATATGAGGCAATGGTATTGGGCACAGCGGGACTCACGGCAGCGCTTTGCGTGGAAAAGCTATTGACCAATGGCTTGGAGCCAGGGCGCGGCGAAGTGCTTGTGACTGGCGCAACAGGAGGGGTCGGTTCTATCGCAGTAGCGCTACTCGCTAAGTTGGGCTTTGACGTGACGGCGTGTTCGGGAAAAGCCGATTCTCATGAGTTCTTGAAGAGCTTAGGGGCGACAACCGTGATCAATCGTGACGAGCTTCAGGCGCAGGGCTCAAGGCCTTTGCTTAAAGAGCGATGGGCTGGCGCGGTCGATGTTGTCGGTGGAGAGATGCTCTGGAACGTCATGAAATCGTTGCAATACGGTGCAAGTGTGGCCTGTTGTGGTTTGGTGGGCTCGCCAAATATGGACGCGACAGTGTTTCCGTTCATCTTGCGCTCGGTTAATTTATTGGGCGTGGATTCGGTCTTAGTGCCGCTCAACCTTAAAGCTGCCATGTGGACGCAATTGGCCACGCACTGGAAACTGGAACAATTACCAATGCTTGGGCATACGATTGGGCTTGATGAGCTGCCACATGCTATTGGTGCGTTATTGCAGGGGCAGGGCAAGGGTAGGGTGGTTTTAGATTTAGGGCGCTAGAACAGCGCCCTAAAGGGCTTAGGACGCTCGACGTCTAAACAAGGGCAGTGGCTTATCGACACTGACTTGATACCCGTCTTTGAAGTCATCAAATGCCTCTAATGCGGTTTCGATATTTTGATCATCACGCAATAAAAATGCATCAAAACCGCAGCGTGCCATATAGAACAGCTGATCTCTCAATACATCCCCAATAGCGCGTATTTCCCCTTTATAGCCTAGGCTATTTCTCAACTCTCTGGCTGAAGAATAAGCTCGACCGTCGGCAAAGCTAGGGAAGTTTAAAGCGATTAATTCCAACGATGGCAAATCATCGACTAAGGTTTCAGGCAGCTCATGACTATTGAGCCATACTGCGCACTTGCTCGATCGATTCTGTAAAGCCGATTTGTGCTCCTGCCAAAAACTCAAAGGCACGATAAGCGCTTGATCGTGAAGGTCGGCGATCTCCTCAAGAGAGCTTATCTCCTTCAGTAACGACCACTCATCGCTTACTAGTGCTCTGTTTTTAATTAGCTTTGCCATAGACCTCTTCCTTAAACGGCGCGATTCCAATGCGATTAAAGGTTTCAATAAACCGTTCGCTATCTAGACGTTGGCGTAGGTAGACCGCAATGATTCGCTCGATGACGCCTGGAACGTCCTCTTGTGAGAAAGAAGGGCCTACAATTTGGCCCAATGCGGTGTTGTTATCCGCTGAGCCGCCCAAAGAGATCTGATAAAACTCAGAGCCTTTCTTGTCGACTCCCAATATACCGATATTGCCGACATGGTGGTGACCACAGGCGTTCATGCAACCGGAGATGTTCAAACTTAGCTCACCGATCTCTCGCTGTAGTACTGGGTCATCGAATTTACGTTGTATAGACTCGGCTATAGGAATCGATTTGGCGTTAGCCAAAGCACAGAAGTCTCCGCCAGGGCAGCAAATGATGTCGCTTAAGAGTCCGACGTTGGCTGTGCCTAGGCTTTGCGACTTAAGTGCATTCCACAGTTCAAACAAAGCGTCTTGTTCGACATCGGCTAGAATCACATTTTGCTCGTGACTCACGCGAACTTCCCCGAAGCTATATTGCTCAGCTAATGCGGCAATGAAGCGCATTTGTTCAGCGGTGACATCCCCTGGTGCGGTGCCTGTCTTCTTCAAGCTTACTGTGACAATAGCGTAGCCAGGCTTCTTATGGGCATCAACGTTTTGTTGATACCAACTAGTGAATAACACGTCTCGAGTCAGGGCTTCTTGCAGAGCGGCGCTCTGCTCTGGCAAGGCTTTATAGGCTGGATCGTGGAAAAAGCTTTTGCAGCGCGCGAACTCTTCTTCGGTAAGTACAAGAGGGCCGCCTTTAAGGGCTTGCCATTCTTTCTCTACCTTGTCGCGGAAGGCATCGACACCAGTGGCTTTTACTAGAATCTTGATGCGGGCTTTGTACTTATTATCACGACGACCTTCGCGGTTATAAACACGCAAAATGGCATCGAGATAAGTTAATAGCTCATCTTTTGGTAGGAATGCACGAATCTCTTTACCGATGACAGGGGTCCGGCCCAGTCCGCCACCAACAAGGACCTTGAATCCAAGCTCTCCGGCGTCATTGCGCACAATGAACAGACCGATGTCATGAACCTGTGTGGCCGCTTGATCATCCTTTGTGCCGCAAACCGCTATTTTAAACTTGCGTGGCAAATAGGCGAACTCTGGGTGGAAAGTCGACCATTGACGAATGATTTCGCAGTAAGGGCGGCTATCTTCTATTTCGTTTTGGGCACTGCCGGCAAATTGGTCGGTCGTCGTATTACGAATACAGTTACCGCTAGTTTGAATGGAGTGCATCTCCACTTCTGCTAGGTGCTCTAGGATATCAGGCACATCAACGAGGGCTGGCCAGTTAAATTGAATGTTTTGACGAGTCGTAAAGTGACCGTAGCCCTTATCGTAATGGTCAGCGATATAGGCAAGTTTGAGCAATTGTTTGCTGGAAAGCATGCCATAAGGCACGGCGATTCTTAGCATTGGTGCCATGCGCTGGATGTATAGGCCGTTCTGCAGGCGTAGAGGCAGGAACTCGTTATCGGCCAAATCACCTTTTAAGAATCGAGCTGTTTGGTCGCGAAACTGTGCAACGCGATCTTCGAGCATTTTGTGATCGTAATTGTCGTATCGATACATAGCTAAAATCTAGACTCAAAAAGAAGAGGGGTCGAAGCGGCAAAAGGCAGCGTCACCGTGTCTTCTTTAGATTAATTGGGGGCCGCATTGTAAAGCAAAGAGGCCGCTTTACGCTAGCGCGGCTCTTGTTTGACACCTTGCTGTCAGTTTAGGTGACCTTGATGCAGGTTTAGCTTGATTATGGGAGGCTAGCCTTTAAAATGCCGTGTTGTTTTTCGTCATTACTAATGGAATATCACTATGAGTCATCACGACACGCCAGAAACTGTTGAATATAATGAAGAGCTTGCCGACGCTAACAGCCGTGCAGATTTGCTGGCGATAGTGTCTCTCGTGGCAATTGTTATTGTCATGGCGGTATTTTTCGTAAGCCGCTAATATTTTAACGGCTATCGAGATAGAAGAGCCAAAGCGGTTGTTAACCCTTTGGCTCTTGCCGTATTAGGGCAATACGGTGCTTACGACGATCACAAGGGTCAATATAAACAAGGCTGTAAAGATTAACGCCGCTGCAATAAACCCTTTCACAGATCCATTCGCAAAATCTCGCTCTTTATTCTTACGATTCTGCACGCCAAAACTGGCTTGCATCACGCTTAACATCATCTTCATGAAAGGAACCTTTTTCTCAGGTTCGTTGCTGTTCTCTGTCTTTTGTTCTGCATCACTCATAAACCAACTCCTGCTTAAACAATGTTGGGACGTAACAAAACTTCTACTTCCTCTTCCCTAAGGCCTTTGCGCTCAGAGATAGATTCCACTTGGTCTTTATCGATTTTTCCGACTGAAAAATAACGAGATTCAGGGTGCGCGAAATAGAAACCACTGACACTGGCGGCGGGGTGCATCGCAAAGCTTTCTGTCAGCTCCATGCCAATAGTGCCGTCTATTCCTAGTAACGAGAACAAGGTGACCTTGTCCGAGTGCTCTGGACACGCAGGGTAACCTGGGGCAGGGCGTATGCCTCGATACTTCTCTTTTAGAAGGTCGTCATTGCTTAGGTTTTCTTGA
This sequence comes from Gammaproteobacteria bacterium, assembly GCA_051252515.1. Classification (GTDB taxonomy): domain Bacteria; phylum Pseudomonadota; class Gammaproteobacteria; order Pseudomonadales; family Pseudohongiellaceae; genus UBA5078. Next base: position 40,425 of record JBPOFS010000003.1, on the reverse strand, counting down.
TTGGCGTAAGACCAGTATTGAGTTCGCACTTTTAGATGCATGAGTTCGGCAAAAGCCTCTGCCAGTCGGTCAGCCAAGGCCTTAACCATCAATGCATTGTAATCGTTATTTTCTGACTGATATTTGAGTGCGAGTTCATCCGCGCCTATACCCGTGGTGACGGCGAAACCACCCATGTAATCGGGAACGCCACTGTCCTGTGGGGCAATATAATCAGCAAGTGAAAGATTAGGAATTCCCTGTGCTTTGATCGATTGTTGGCGCAAGAAGCAGAAGCGGGCAGTTTCTTGCTCGCGTGCATCGCTCTCAAACAAAACAACATCATTGAGGTTTTGCTGTGCTGCTGGCCAAAAGCCAATGACGCCCTGAGCCTTGAGTAATTTGTTATCGACGATATCTTTTAACATTGCTTGCGCATCGGCAAACAAGTCTCGTGCCGCTTCACCGACTACCTCATCTTGAAGAATCGCAGGGTATTTGCCCGACAAGCTCCAAGTAATAAAGAACGGGGTCCAATCGATATAAGGCACTAAGTCCTCAAGAGGGAAGTCCTCGAAGACCTTAGTCCCTAGAAAACTAGGGGCCTCTGGCTTAGCTTTCTGCCAATCAGTCTTGAAAGCATTTTCGTTGGCGGTTACGAAACTGATGATATTCTTGCGATGATCGCGATTGGCGTTACGCGCGCGTACAGCGATGTATTCTTCGTGTACTTTGGCTTTGAACGCCGCGCCACCGTCTTCACTTAGCAGATTACTGACCACTGTGACGCTTCGAGAAGCATCAGGGACGTATACCGTAGAGTTATTGGTGTAGTTCTCTTCAATCTTTACAGCGGTATGCGCTTTGGAGGTTGTAGCACCGCCAATCAATAGGGGAATAGTAAAGCCTTGGCGCTGCATCTCTTTAGCCACGTGCACCATCTCATCGAGGGAGGGCGTAATGAGGCCACTAAGCCCAATAATGTCGACTTTCTCGGCAATCGCGGTTTGTAAGATCTTCTCACAGGGCACCATCACACCAAGGTCGACGATATCGTAGTTGTTACACGCCAATACCACCGACACAATATTTTTGCCGATGTCATGAACGTCGCCTTTAACCGTGGCCAGAAGGATTTTGCCTTTGGCCTTTATAACTTGCCCCTTTTTGCTCTCCTCAATAAAGGGCAGCAAATAGGCGACGGCTTGTTTCATGACTCGTGCGCTTTTGACCACTTGTGGAAGGAACATCTTGCCACTACCAAATAGGTCGCCAACCACGTTCATGCCGTCCATTAGAGGGCCTTCGATGACCTCAATGGGCATAGGGTAGAGCAGACGGGCTTCTTCTGTATCTTGTTCGATATAACGGGTAATACCTTTCACCAGCGCATGAGAGATACGATCTCGCACATCTGCTTCACGCCACGTGAGGTCTTCATGGCTTTCGGTCGTAGATTCGCCGTTGTACTTGGCCGCCACTTCCATCAAGCGGTCGGTGCCATCGGGGCGGCGATTAAGGACGATATCTTCGACACGTTCTTTGAGTTCAGCTGGGATTTCGTCATAGACCGTTAACTGGCCTGCGTTAACGATGCCCATGCTTAAACCCGCTTTTACCGCGTAGTACAGGAACACTGAATGGATCGCTTCGCGTACCGAGTCATTGCCACGGAAGGAGAACGACACATTGCTGACGCCGCCGGAGATCAGCGCATGAGGCAGTTCACGCGTGATGTATTCACAACTGCCAATGAAATCTACTGCATAGTTGTTGTGCTCTTCGATTCCCGTGGCCACCGCAAAGATGTTCGGATCGAAGATGATGTCTTGTGGAGGAAAGCCCACTTTGTCGACTAAGACGTCGTAGCTGCGCTTACAGATCGCGCATTTTTTCTCAAACGTGTCCGCTTGCCCGCTTTCATCGAAGGCCATGACAACAACCGCGGCACCGTATTGCATACAAAGCTGTGCTTTCTCGATGAACTCCGCTTCGCCTTCTTTCAAACTAATGGAATTGACGATGCCTTTGCCTTGAATGCAACGCAAACCAGTCTCAAGAATCTCCCATTTGGAAGAGTCGATCATAATAGGGACGCGACTAATATCGGGCTCGGATGCAATCAATCGTAGAAAGTGCGACATGGCGGCATTGGAGTCCAACATGCCTTCATCCATGTTGATGTCGATGACTTGCGCGCCAGATTCAACTTGTTGCAAAGCAACGTCGAGGGCAGTGGCATAGTCACCTTCACGGATGAGGCGAGCAAAACGTTTTGAGCCGGTAATATTGGTGCGTTCACCCACGTTGACGAACAAAGAGTCAGACGTAATATTAAAGGCTTCTAAACCGCTTAGTCGGCAAGCAGGGGCGATCTCTGGGATAGCGCGAGGCTTGTACTGTGCCACAGCGTCCGCAATGGCACGAATGTGCAGAGGTGTTGTACCGCAACATCCTCCGACTATGTTGAGGAATCCGCTTTTAGCAAATTCATCAATGATATCAGCCATTTCCCTTGCGCTTTGGTCGTATTCGCCGAATTCATTCGGGAGTCCCGCATTGGGGTGAGCCGAGACGTAGGTGCTAGCGATGCCAGATATCTCTTCGATATGAGGGCGCAACTGCGTCGCGCCTAAGGCACAGTTAAAGCCAATCGAAATCGGTTTTGCATGGGCAACAGAGTTCCAGAAAGCTTCGACAGTTTGACCCGATAAAGTACGGCCGCTGGCATCAGTAATAGTGCCTGAAATCATGATTGGGATTTCGACGCCAATTCGTTTGCTGTGTTCTTGAATAGCAAAAATGGCCGCTTTTGCATTCAAAGTGTCGAAGACAGTTTCGATCAGTAGGACATCGGCGCCACCATCGATTAGGCCTTCTGCGCAGACAAGATAATTCTCGACTAGATCATCAAATGAGGTGTTTCTGAATGCAGGGTCATTCACATCAGGAGAGATCGAAGCTGTCCGGCTAGTCGGGCCAACAACGCCGGCCACAAAACGCGGTTTCTCATCTGTGCTTAATTCGTCGCAAATCAACCGTGCCAGTTTGGCCGCTTCAAAATTTAGCTCATACGCAAGGGCTTCAAGCTTATAGTCCGATTGCGATACGGCAGTTGAGTTAAATGTATTGGTCTCAACAATGTCGGCACCCGCTTCAAGGTATTCCCTGTGAATCTGGGTAATGAGATCGGGCCGGGTAAGAGTCAATAAATCATTATTGCCAGCAAGATCATCGGGATTGTCTTTAAAGCGCTCACCTCTGAAATCAGCCTCGCTTAATTTGGCGTTCTGAATCATGGTTCCCATCGCTCCGTCGAGAACGAGAATGCGATTCTTTAGTGCGTGCTTAAGGGTGTTCTGAGATTTCAATATTTGCATGATTTTAACCGCCGGACAGGGGACCTTGCTGAAAAGCGCGCATTCTAGCAGAACTGCGCCCCTGCGGCATGTGCAAATCACGCTTGAGCGAGGGAAGGACTAATAACCTAGTAATTTAGTCTAGTATTTAATTTGCTCACAACATAGCGTAAACTGCGGCCATTCAATCTTAGCTCTCTAGGAAACCCTATGATCACGATTACTGAGTCAGGGCAGGAGTATCTTGCCGAGCTTCTCAGCAAACAAGACTGTGAAGGCATTGCTGTACGTATTTTCATTTTGGATGCAGGAACGCCAAAAGCGGAAACCTGTATTTCTTTCTGTCGGCCAGGAGAGGCGCAAGAGAGCGATGAGTTGCGTCCGTACCCTGCGTTTAACGCTTATTTGGAAGCCCGCAGCATTCCTTATTTGAAAGACGCTACCGTTGATTACTCAAAGGATTCAATGGGAGGGCAGTTAACGATCAAAGCGCCTAACTCTCGCCTACCGCAAGTCAGCGAAGATAGCCCGATCGAAGACCGGGTCAATTATGTGCTTTATAACGAGATCAACCCAGGCCTTGCCTCTCACGGCGGCGTAGTCACCCTTGAGGAGATTTTCGAGGGCAATGTGGCGATCTTAAAGTTTGGCGGTGGTTGTCAGGGTTGTGGCATGGTGGATTTGACCCTGAAAGAAGGCGTCGAAAAGACTTTGCTTGAACAGATCCCACAATTGACGGCAGTGCGTGACATCACAGACCATAGTCAAACTGAAAACGCCTATTTTAAATAGTCAGGCGAGCTTAGATTAATCGGGGTATCGGTCAACGAGCCCTTGATATAGGAGTTCTGGATAGCTTGGATCTGTCGCATTTAAGCTATCCATCAACTCTACTAAATGCTCGTTGTCTTCACGGCCATGCCAGAGCTTTAGATAAGTGCCTTCTTTGTAACCAAAATCCTGCCTGAAGAAATTCAAGACATTCTTGCTAACATATTGCCGAAACAAAGCGTCCCAATCTAACTGACACTCGAACATGATTGCTTGGAAGAGGGCGATATCGATGCGCTTCGCAGTAGAAAGGCCTATAAGCAACTCTAGTTTTTCGAGTAGGTTGAGCGAATCTAACGAATAGTGTGCTCCGTCAAACTCCACGACGCTTTGCTTGTCGATATTCGCCACTGCCTGTAGCAGAAATAGCGTAGCCTTTTCCTGATCGTCCTCAGTGTTTAGCAATATCTCCGAAAGAATGAAGTGCCATATATCTATGATCTCCATCTGTAGTTGGGGTAGGTCGCAATCTTGTTTTTTCCACCACTTCCAACCATGGTGCTCGATCGCTTCAGCGGCCTCGATAACCACGGCTCTTAAGTAGGGGAAGCGTTTAGCGACCCAGAGCGGGTCAACCTTGGCATTCATGCGAGACTGGAGTGACAGCATTAATTCGGCTTGCGTTGCGTGTAAAGAGCTCATGACTTCCTTGAGGTGGGATTAGCTTTGTTGTTTTTGCAATGCGTCGAGCATGTCTTGACGACTGCGGCGCATATCTTGATATTTTAAATTTAACTGTGTCGCGTTCGTATCTGTTCCCGATCGTGGTTCTAAGTTTTTCATCCAGTGTTCAATAAGCGTAATTTCTTTGCGCAGTTGCTCTTCGGCCTGACTTTTTAGGTCTGGATCAATGGCAACGGTTGTCGGCGTACTGCGCTTGTCTTTCATGGCTGTGTCGATTCCACCTAGTCAGCGATATTAAAGTGACGAATGCGACTTAATTTGGCACAGGCGTTTTGGGTGGTCAAGGCGCTCAGAAGTAAAAAACAAGGTTTGTGCGTAAGTGCACGATTTGGGCACTATTTCAATGAATCTTGCAGCGTATCCCACCGGTTTTGGTGGAGTTCGCGCATGTGACGATGCCGCTTAGGTTCGCCCCAAGTTTGGGTCAACCACTTGATATCAGTCTTAGTTAATAAGCTTAAGTGTTCATAGCCTAGTTCGGCATAAGGACTTGTTAATGTCGCAAAAGGTTCAAATGCCACTCGCTTGCTAGCGTTAACACTCAATGGTTTGCTGCCCGCGATTTTGCCGTGAAAGAAATCGGCCTGCGCGACGAGTTGGTAGAGCTGCTCTAAGCTAGGGGCAATATCTTCTTTCGCTTTGTTCTGTTCGCGTATTTGCGCCCGAAGCACGAGACAACTTTGTCTAAAGGCTCCCATTTGCGGCAGTGCAGCATGACAGCTAGCTAAAGCACCCGCGTAGTCGCCATTAGCTTGTTGTGAGCGGCTTAGCTCCAACCATTGATCTGGAACTTGTGTAGGCGGAGCGGGTTCTTGCTCGTCTAACGCAGGAGTGATTGCGGGAGTCGTAGTCGGTTTAGCTTTATCGGTGGGTGTAAGACCGAGAATATCTTCTGGGTCTGTTAACCCTTCGTCTTGAGTTTCGCGTAACTCAATAGGAGGAAGGGGGACTCGACGGTCCACTGACTCTTCGTTTTCTTTTTGCTGATATCGATGTAGTACCCATACAATAAGTATGAGCAAGCCGATTCCTGCAATTAAACTAAGTCCTACAAATAGCAAAACGTGACTCCGATGTGCTTCTTGATGATCGCTTGAAGCGCGACATTAATGAGTTTTAATTCGTTGATCAATAGCCGCGCAATTTTAGCAATCTATAACTCTTTGGTCGATTAATGATTACTAATGTTGACAGGGATATAGGCTTATCGCTTACAATGCCGCCGCGCTAGTCACTTTGAAAGGTGATAATGCAGTTCACTTACTTACGTTAGACGCTTAATTTTAAAGTTTTCTAAATTAACGCTTGACGAGAACGAGTAGGGTACCTAAAATGCGCCGCTTTCTGCCTTAAGGTAGAAACATTGTTTGACTCTAGTCCCCTTCGTCTAGAGGCCTAGGACACCTGGTTTTCATCCAGGCAACAGGGGTTCGAAACCCCTAGGGGACGCCATTTTTAAAAGCCTGACTTTTGTCAGGCTTTTTTTTTGCTTAAAATTTTTACTTGCGTGTTCACTTGGGACAATGGCAGCTCTCGCGACTCAATAGCGTGTCCCGCTTCCTTTTGTTATGATTACGCCGCTTAAGCGACTTGGGTTTTAGCACTCAACTCCCTGCCTCTATCACCACGCCAAGAAGTAAAAAGTATGACGAGCGCCATATCGATTACGAATCTGCACAAGACCTACGCCAATGGGTATCAAGCATTAAAGGGAGTCAATCTCGAGGTAGAGGAGGGTGACTTCTTTGCATTGCTTGGCCCAAATGGTGCCGGGAAATCGACGACCATTGGAGTGATCTCAACACTGGTCAAACAAAGCTCTGGCAATGTGTCCGTATTTGGAAAAGATGTTGCCACCAACGTCTACGAGACGAAGCTTGATCTCGGCATTGTTCCTCAGGAAGTCAATTTCAGTCTATTTGAGAAAGTAGGCGACATCGTTACTACTCAGGCGGGCTATTACGGGTTGCCACGCGCACTGGCCCGCGAGCGCACTGAAAAATACTTAAAGAAATTGGGATTGTGGGATAAGCGCGATAACAGAGCTCGTATGCTCTCAGGCGGCATGAAGCGGCGCTTGATGATTGCAAGAGCGTTGGTGCATGAACCAAGGTTGCTCATTCTTGACGAGCCTACTGCCGGTGTCGACATAGAACTGCGACGATCCATGTGGGAATTCTTACAAGAGCTCAACAGCAATGGCACGACGATAATTTTGACGACGCATTATTTGGAAGAGGCTGAGACCTTATGCCGAAATATTGCGATCATCGATGAAGGACGCATCATCGAGAATACAAGCATGAAAAAATTGCTTAATAAGCTCGATTCACAAACCTTAGTATTTGATCTGCGCGATGAATTGGCGCAGTCACGATTCGAAGAGCTGGCCATTCCCCGTAGCAAGCTCATTGATGCACACAGCTTCGAAGTCGATTTAGGCAAAGATGAAGACATCAATGGCGTGTTTGAGCATCTACAGTCTCAAAATATTGCAGTCAAAGCCATACGAAACAAAACTAATCGCTTAGAGCAGTTGTTTATAAATCGTTTAAATGGCGCTTAACGCCACCACCATTGAATTTAGGTCCGCTTTCTATGCTGTCTAATTACAAATTTATCGCGTTCGAAACGATTTTAATAAAAGAGATACGGCGCTTCGCACGAATATGGGTGCAAACTCTCGTGCCTCCAGCCATTACTATCGGCTTGTATTTCTTGATTTTCGGAAACCTTATTGGTCGTCGAATAGGGGAGATGGGTGGCTTTGATTATATGGAGTTCATTGTTCCTGGCTTGATCATGATGGCCGTTATTCAAAACTCTTACGCAAACGTAACCTCGTCCTTTTTCAGCCAAAAGTTCCAACGCAGTATCGAAGAGCTAATAGTCTCGCCTGTACCGAACTATGTCATCTTGGCCGGCTTTATTGCGGGCGGGGTTGCACGAGGCCTAGCGGTTGGCTTTATCGTCACGATAATGTCGTTCGTCTTTACCGATTTAAGCATCCACAACTTGCCTATCACTATTCTTGTGGTGCTAATGACAGCGATCGTTTTCTCGTTAGCGGGTTTTCTTAATGCGCTATTCGCCAATAGCTTTGACGATATTTCAATTATCCCTACCTTTGTCTTAACGCCATTGATTTATCTAGGCGGGGTTTTCTACTCAGTAGACCTGCTGCCGAACTTCGGGAGAATTATTTCCTCGTTTAACCCTATTTTCTATATGGTTAACACCTTTCGTTACGGAATTCTTGGTTCCTCCGATGTCAATATTTATTGGTCTATTGGTATGTTATGTGTGTTTGTTGGCATTCTCTTTGCGATATGTATGTTTCTATTGAACAAAGGCACTGGCTTACGACACTAATAAATTATTGAGAAGTATTTATGAAGGAAAACCCCCTAGGCAAGACGAGTGATTACCCCTCGCACTACAATCCGGAACTGCTTTTTCCTATTCCTCGCGCACCCAATCGAAAAAACCTCGGGATCGATTCTCATGAGTTGCCGTTTCGTGGTTACGATTTATGGCGCGCCTACGAGGTGTCTTGCCTTAACAATAAAGGCAAGCCTTTGGTGGCAACCGCGGAGTTCATAGTACCTGCCAATTCCGAGTTTATTATTGAGTCAAAGTCGCTAAAGCTATACCTGAATTCTCTGAACAATACTCGCTTCACTAATCTGGAGGATTTACAGGAGACCATCGGTACCGATTTATCGGCCATCGCTGGGAGCACCGTTATCGTGCAGCTCAATCACTTGCACTCGACTGATGGCTTTAGCATTAGCCGTCCTGATGGGATTTGTCTCGATGGTCTGGATGTCAAAATGGATTCCTACACGCCTAATGTGGAATTACTAAGTTGTCGCTCGAGTGAGATCGTGGAAGAAACGCTTTTTTCAGATCTATTCAAATCGAATTGTCCGGTCACCGGTCAACCGGACTGGGGAAGTGCAATCGTGCATTATAAAGGCCCAGCCATTGATCACGAGGGCTTGCTAGCGTACTTGGTATCCTTTCGCCAACACGAAGGCTTTCACGAGGACTGCACCGAGCATGTATTTCAAGATCTCATGGCAAGCTGCAAACCAGAGTCATTGAGTGTGGCAATTCATTTTCTTCGGCGAGGCGGTTTAGAGATTAACCCTGTGCGTAGTACCGCCCCTATACAGATTGAGTTTCCTGCTAATCGCTTTTTGCGCCAATAATCGCTCAGCTTGTAATTGCCAGTGGGCTGTTATAAAGTGTCGCGCCTTCAAATAGCAGTATGAAGACGTTGTAAATAACGGTGAGGTGTCCGAGTGGCTTAAGGAGCACGCCTGGAAAGCGTGTATAGGTTTATCCCTATCGAGGGTTCGAATCCCTCTCTCACCGCCACAATCAATTCCTGCAATCGCTATAGTTCCTTTCTCGCCATTAATCTCCTATTTGCACGCATCCTATGCAAGTCGACGCTTGATTAAGGCCGCAGTTTTCACCATAATGCACGGCTGTGATAACACTAACTAGTGTTTCACGTTTGATGGTATCTCTTGTTGGTCCCCTCGCAATGATAAGCTGTGAACTCCGCCAGGCCCGGAAGGGAGCAACGGTAATAGCTGACTCATGTGCCGTGGTGTGGCTGGCAGGAGATACCTCCAACTCTAAGGCGTTTTCATTACGTCGCATTGCTGTTAGATACGCCCTTTGATATTGACCGGAATCAGATGACTTACCAGGTATTGGCGAGAAAGTGGCGACCGAAGTCCTTCAGCGACATGGCTGGTCAAGAGCATGTGCTTCAAACCCTCGTCCATGCATTAGACAATCAACGTCTCCATCATGCGTATTTATTCACTGGCACCCGCGGCGTCGGCAAAACGACCATCGCGCGCATCTTTGCGAAATGTCTCAACTGTGAAGTCGGCGTAAGCTCGACCCCTTGCGGTAAATGCTCCGCTTGTACCGATATCGCCGATGGGCGATTTATCGATCTCATCGAAGTTGATGCGGCCTCTAAAACCAAAGTAGAAGACACGCGAGAGCTATTGGAGAACGTCCAATATGCCCCTTCGGTTGGCCGTTATAAGGTCTATCTCATCGATGAAGTGCATATGCTGTCTAACCACAGTTTTAATGCCTTATTGAAAACCCTTGAAGAACCACCGCCCCATGTGGTGTTCTTGCTAGCCACGACAGATCCGCACAAGCTGCCGATCACCATTTTGTCGCGTTGCCTCCAATTCAGCTTAAAGAACCTAAGTCCGCAGAAAATCGTAGAATATCTACAGTCTGTGTTGATCGCTGAACAAATCCCGTTCGAAGAAGGGGCTTTATGGAACATCGCTAAAGCCGCGCAAGGCAGTATGCGTGACGCACTCACCTTGTTGGATCAGAGCATTTCATTTTGCGCTGGCAATGTGACCGAGGCTGAGGTCAGCACCTTACTAGGAACGCCAGACCAAGCGTTGATCCTAGAGATCATTGCGGCACTCAATGCTGAGAATGCCAGTGAATTGCTCGAAATCGTCAGTGTGATTGCTTCTCGCTCATTCGACTATTTCATGTTGCTCGATAATTTATTGGCCTTATTGCACCGTATTGCAGTCGCACAGCTTGTTCCTGGCGCTGTTGATAATAGCCAAGGCGATCGCGAGCACATCATTAATATCGCTAAGAAGCTGACAGCCGAAGAGGTCCAGCTTTACTATCAGATCGCACTGAATGGCAAAAAAGATATGAGTGCCGCATTTGATGCACGCATGGCATTTGAGATGTTATTGCTGCGAATGTTGGTATTTTCTCCTCAAGCCCCAGATCAGTCGCACATTAATGCGGTCATAGACTCTGAGCCCACTCCAGAGCAAAAAAAAAAGACTGACCTAGACTCGGTTTCTAGTGAGCCTGAGTATCAGCCAACGCTAGAGCGTCAAGCTGAACCAGAGCCTGAATTAGAGGCTATTCCAGAAGCTAAGCCAGAGTTTGTGCAAGAGGCTATTCCAGCGCCTGCAATCACCCAAATCCCCCCAGCGATTGACGCCACTGTGTCTCAAGAAGACTACAGCAGGGAACAATCAATACCGGTGCCTATTCCTGAACCCATCGCCCCCGTGAAGGTCGAAGAAACCACTGAACAAGATGAACCTGAACTCACTCCTGTTGTCGAAGTTGTAGTCGATAAACCAAGGGCCGTTTTGGCAGGTAGCGGTCAATGGCATCAAGTGGTTAGCGAATTAGGGATCACTGGCATTACAGGCAATCTATTAGCCAATTGCGTACTTGAATCGCGCAGTGAGGACACGATTTCGCTTGTGTTAGATACCACCCAAAGCGCTCTGTATAACGAAGAGCACGGGCGGCGAATCAAACAAGCGCTAAAAGAATACTATGGTGCGGCTTATACCATTGAGCTTCGTTCTGGCGAGATCAACACAGAGTCTCCCGCTCAGTACCAATCACGTTTACGTGCAGAAGCCTTAGATAACGCACGCACAGAATTTGAGAACGATAAACACGTCCAAGCGCTAATCGACACTTTCTCTGCACACATAGTGACTGATAGCGTAAGCATTATTAACGAGGTGAAGAAATGACAGATTTGAATGCATTGATGCAACAAGCCAAGCAAATGCAAGAGCAGATGCAGAAAGCTCAACAAGAAGCGGCGAACACCGTTTATGTTGGTGAATCAGGCGCTGGGCTCGTCAAAGTGCATATGAATGGCCGTCACGATGTGAAACAGATCGAACTCGACGATGGTTTATTGGGTGAAGATAAAGACGTGATTGAAGATTTAATTGCAGCTGCAGTAAACGATGTTGTGAAAAAGATCGAAGAAAACAATCGAGAGAATATGTCAGGAATGGCTGCCGGCATGAACCTTCCAGCAGGATTCAAACTGCCTTTCTAATCAGTGATGGAATCTCGAGCTATGTTTGCTAGCCCTTTAATCGAAAAGTTGGTGGAGTCTTTACGATGCCTTCCAGGCGTTGGCCCTAAATCGGCACAACGTATGGCGCTATATTTATTAGAGCGTAATCGAGAGGGCGGGCGACACTTAGCAGTCGTGTTAGAGGAGGCGCTAGCACGGGTAGGTCACTGCCAGCGCTGCCGGACACTCACAGAAGATGAGTTCTGTCGTATATGCACCAATACTAGTCGCAATCCAAGTTTGCTCTGTGTGGTGGGGTCTCCGGCGGATGTACACGCAATTGAGCAAACAGGCAGCTATAAAGGCTATTACTTTGTCCTGAGGGGACACTTGTCTCCCATTGACGGTATTGGCCCAGAAGAGATCGGCATTCCAGAGCTCATCAATAATATGCAAGAAAACCCCGTTGAAGAGGTCATATTAGCGAGCAACCCGACAGTAGAGGGTGAAGCAACAGCCTATTACATCGCGGAACAATTAAAACGTTTCGACGTCCTTATTTCACGAATAGCCCACGGCGTGCCTGTGGGAGGAGAGCTAGAATTTGTTGACGGAGGAACGCTAAGTCATGCGTTCAATGGCCGGCAAATTTTGCGACAATTATGACTGCCGACACCGTTTTGATTTCCCCCCCAATCTATGTCACCGACAATCAAGTACTCGCGCAATTATGCGAACGTTGGTTACAACTAGATCTCATCGCGCTGGATACCGAGTTCGTGCGTGTGGATACTTTCTATCCTCGCATCGGCCTCATCCAAGTGGGTGACGGGGATAACAACTATCTGTTAGACCCCCTTAAGATCGATGAATGGGACAGCTTTATAGCGCTTCTAGCCAAACCCAGTATCATCAAAGTTCTACATTCCTGTTCTGAAGACTTAGTGGTGTTTAAAGAGTTCTTTAACCAGATGCCCATCCCTATGTTTGACAGCCAGAAAGCCGCTGCGTTTCTTGGCTTTGGGTATAGCATCAGTTACCAGAACCTCGTTAAAGAAGTGCTCGACGTTGAAGTGAGTAAAGATCAAACACGTTCAGATTGGACTCGTCGGCCATTAACAGAAGATCAATGTAATTACGCCGCTTTAGATGTCGCCTATTTGCCAACGATCACCAAGTTTCTTCAAGAGGAGCTAGTTAAGATTGGCCGTTTAGAGTGGCTGCAGCAAGAGTGCGAGCAGATGTTGATGACGGCATCACCCGATGCGGCGCAGGTTGCATGGCGCGACTACTACTTGAGCCTAGGCGGCGCCTGGCGGTTAAACGATACGCAATTAGAGGCATTGCAACGTCTGTGCGAATGGCGTGAACAAGAGGCCCGTAGCCGCAATAAACCGCGTAGCTGGATTGCCAAAGATGCAGAATTAATCGCAATTGCTGACGGTTTACCCAAAGATAAAGCACAGCTAAGTGCGATTGCAGACTTGCCGCGCCCATTAGTGAGCCGCGACGGTGACAAGATATTGAGCTTAGTGGCAGCGCCTCATTCGGGCCCCGCAGTAAACCCGGAGCTAATTGAACAGCCGCTAGACTCGCAAATGCGCAAAACCCTGAAACAATGCCAGAGTATCGTGCGCCTTGAAGCAGAGAAACTCGATATTGCCCCTGAGCTATTGGCACGTAAAAAGCAGCTATTGCCTTTGATCGGTTTATCTCAGCGCAGCCAAGACTTTGATTGGCCTGAAGAACTGGGCGGCTGGAGACGAGAGTTTCTGGAAAGCGCCATTCGCAAGGTATTACGCCAGAGCCATTAACATGACCACATCCTCAGAATCTAAGCCGCAATTATCCGAACGCTTTTGGGAGCTTCCTCTAGAGTCGCTGAACCGCGATGAGTGGGAGGCCTTGTGCGATGGCTGTGGCCGCTGCTGCTTAAAGAAGCTTATCAACAGCAAAGACGAAACCGTTCATTACACCCGTGTTGTATGCCAATACCTCGACACCGAACGCTGTGCCTGCACCGCATATGGAGAACGGCAAAAGTTAGTGCCGGACTGCTTAGTGCTCGACTTAGAGATGTTAGAAGAACTGCACTGGATTCCAGATACTTGTGCCTATAGACTGCGTTATGAGGGTAAGCCATTGCCAGATTGGCATCCGCTAATTGCGGGTTCGCGCGCAGCCATCAACGCACAGCAAATTTCGGTAACAGGGAAAGTGATCTCGGAGGAGTTTGTGCACGAAAAGGGGTTGGAGGAACATATCATTCGCTGGGTAGAGGCCGCATGTTAGATCTATATGATTATATTGTTGGTTGGGCTGTCTATTTAGCGGCGGGAACATTGTGCTATATGATTTTTTATCGCTTTACTGGCGTTATTAAAATCAAGCCAATAGCGAACTCCCTGCGAGCCATATTAATCGCTTTGATGTTTACTCCCTGGTATGTAAGTCCTGAAGCAGATCTATTAGCGCCTGCGCTAATGGTCATCATGCTGGATTTAGTCACTGTTGGTGGCACTACTTTCGTGCGGGCACTCGTGCCGCTCTCTCTCGCTATCGTCTTTGCTATTGTAGTGGCATTAAGCGTGCCGCTCATCAAGCGTTTGTTCCGTCGCGCTAAGAAAACACCTGCATCCTCAAGTTAAAGTTAGTTTCTATCACTTTACGAAAGGGCATGCGCAGACAATGAAGAAATTCGAAGGCACAGAGCAATACGTTGCCACTCCTGATCTACAAATGGCGGTCAATGCGGCCGTAAGTCTTCAACGCCCACTCCTGATCAAAGGAGAGCCTGGAACAGGCAAAACCATGTTGGCTGAGCAAGTCGCTCAAGCACTAGGTTATCCGCTTATCCAATGGCATATCAAATCCACCACCAAAGCCCAACAAGGCTTATATGAATATGATGCAGTGTCGCGCTTACGTGATTCGCAACTAGGTGATGATCGTGTCCACGATATAGGCAACTACATTCTTAAAGGAAAAGTATGGGAAGCGTTTGCTTCTGAGGAGCCTGTAGTTTTGTTGATTGATGAGATCGACAAGGCTGATATCGAATTCCCTAATGACCTATTGCTTGAGCTAGACAAGATGGAATTCTTTGTCTACGAAACCCGACAGCGTATAAAGGCCATTCATCGGCCTATCATTATTATCACTAGTAATAATGAAAAAGAGTTACCCGATGCGTTTCTGCGTCGGTGCTTTTTCCACTTCATTAATTTCCCCGATGCCGTGATCATGGAAAAAATTGTGCACGTGCATTACCCTCAAATCAAACAAGATTTGCTGCGTCAGGCTATGGAGATATTCTTCGACATCCGTAAAGTCCCTGGTCTGAAAAAGAAACCGTCCACGTCAGAGCTTATTGATTGGTTAAAGTTAATTTTGGCAGATGATATCCCAGAAGAAATCCTCAAAGATCATGAGAATAAAAACGCAATCCCGCCTTTGTATGGTGCTTTGTTGAAAAACGAACAAGATGTTCATTTATTGGAGCGTCTGGCATTCATGCATAGAGCCAAGCGCTAAGCCTATGCTAATTCAATTTTTCCAAGCACTGCGCGCCGAAAAAATCCCCGTGACTTTGTCAGAGCTATTCGCACTTCTCGAATGCTTAGAGAAAGGAATCGTGTTTGCGGATCGCGACGATTTCTACTTCTTGGCCCGACTATGCATGGTTAAAGATGAGAAGTACTTCGATCGCTTTGATCGCGCCTTTTCCAAATATTTTAAGACGCTCTCACAGTTAGATGATGTGTTAGAGGCGCTGATTCCAGAAGACTGGCTGCGTAAGGAGTTCGAATCCAGCCTAAGTGATCTGGAAAAATCCGAGATCGAAGCGATGGGGGGGCTTGAGAAACTGTTTGAAGAGTTCCGTAAACGCTTAGAGGAACAAAAAGGTAAACATCAAGGCGGCAATAAATGGATTGGCACGGGTGGTACATCACCCTATGGTGCCCATGGCTATAATCCCGAAGGCATTCGCATGGGGCAGGGCGAGTCTCGGCATCAGCGAGCAGTCAAAGTATGGGACAAACGCCTGTATCGAGATCTCGATGACGATGTTGAAATCGGGACTCGCAATCTCAAGATGGCGTTGCGACGCCTGCGCAAGTTTGCACGCACCGGAGCAGAGGATGAACTGGATATCTCTGACACAATCAACGCAACGGCGCGCAATGCGGGACTGCTCGACATAAAAATGGTGCCAGAACGGCATAATGCGGTAAAAGTCTTAATCTTCTTTGATGTAGGGGGCTCGATGGACCCTTATGTGCGCATTTGTGAGGAATTATTCTCCGCCGCACGATCAGAGTTTAAACATCTAGAATATTTCTACTTTCATAACTTTCTTTATGAGTCTGTTTGGAAGAAAAGCCATCGCCGAATAGCAGAATCCACCGCCTTATATGACATCCTGTACAGGTATCCCAAAGACTATAAGGTCATTTTTGTAGGGGATGCGACCATGGCCCCCTATGAGATTAGCCACGTTGGTGGCAGTATAGAACATTACAATGAAGAGGCTGGCGCTACGTGGATGTCACGACTAACTGAGCGCTTCGATAACCTCGTTTGGCTAAATCCAGTGAGCAAGGACTACTGGGAGCACAATTATTCCATCGAATTGGTACGAGAACTGGTAGAGGATCGTATGTTTCCACTCAGTGCGAATGGTTTAGAAGAGGCAATGGCATTATTGAGTGGCAAAAATAAAAAGCCGCCTGTGCCTCTTCGCAATGATTAGCGTTAATGATTCGATAAAAATGAGACGAATATTATGACTGCAGCGCCAATGATCAATATGGTCGATGATCTAGACCCAGAACGATTCTCACATTTGTATGAGATGTATACCTTTGCCTTCAAACACTATGGCGACAAACCCGCATTTTCGGCATTAGGCCATACTATAAGCTTTCGCGAACTAGAAACGCTTAGCAATGAGTTTTGTCATCATTTGGTGCACAAGACCTCTTTGAAGCCAGGGGATAGAATTGCGATTCAGTTGCCCAATGTGCTCCAGTTTCCTATCGTGGCCATTGCGGCGGTAAAAGCCGGCCTCGTACTAGTGAACACCAATCCTCTTTATACCGAGCGCGAGATGGAGCACCAATTTGTCGATTCGGGTGCGAAAGGCATCGTGATATTGAGCAATTTTGCTAGCAAACTTGAAAACATATTGGCGCACACTGAAATCGAAACAATCATCGTCACCGATGTTGGCGATGCATTGCCGAGTTTGAAACGATTTGTAGTCAATGCTGGCGCCAAGTATTTAAAGAAAATGGTTCCCGCCTATAACTTGCCCAATGCAAGCAAATGGGTCGATATCGTTGACGGAAAAACCACTTACGCTGATGAACCCCGTGTGGATTCCGGAACCGATCTGGCTATCATTTTGTATACCGGAGGCACCACTGGAGTCTCTAAGGGCGCCATGCTCACACATAAAAACTTATTGGCCAATATGGTGCAGTTGCGAGCAGCCAGTAATCGTGTGATACGTGATGGACAAGACAGCATCATTGGCCCTTTACCGCTTTATCATACCTATGCCTTTATGATGCATTGCCTCGCCATGGTCTATGCGGGCAATCATAGTATCCTCATTCCTAATCCACGCGACATCGATGGCCTTGTGAAGGTTCTAAAAGACACGAAGCCGAATGGGTTTTTGGGAATCAACACTCTATATTTGGCGATGTGTCGACATGCCAAGATAGAAGAGGTCGATTTCAGCCAATTACGCTTTTGTGCTGCCGGAGGTATGGCGTTAACTGTAAGTGTCGCTAATGAGTGGACGCGCATTACAAAATGCGAAGTCTTCGAAGGCTATGGGCTTACAGAATGCTCCCCAGTAGTGTCAGTGAACTTGCCTGGCCAAGTGAAGTTGGGAACTGTGGGTTTTGCAGTACCACTGACACAGCTACAAGTGGTAGATGACGAGGAAAAAGTGCTACCCGAAGGTGAAAAAGGCGAGCTATGGGTAAGGGGGCCACAAGTGATGAAAGGCTACTGGAACCAAGCTGAGGCGACCGCTGAATCGCTCACAGAAGATGGATGGTTTAAAACGGGAGATTTCGCGCAGATAGACCCAGAGGGATATATCCGAATCGTTGACCGTAAGAAAGAGCTTATTCTCGTATCGGGGTTCAATGTCTATCCAAGTGAAGTCGAAGAGGTAGTCAATCAGCATCCAGACATATTTGAAAGCGCCGCCATTGGACTCCCGTGTGAAAAAACAGGTGAGAAAGTGAAGCTATTCGTTGTTAGTCGCGATAGTAAGCTCACTGTCGCTGACGTTATAAAACACTGCAGAGCAAGTCTTACAGCATATAAAGTGCCCAAAGAAATAGAGTTCGTAGACGAGCTTCCGAAATCCAATATTGGTAAAGTTTTGCGGCGCGAACTGCGCGAAAAAGAATTAACCAAGCTAGAAAGTGAAGGGTAGTAAGTCACTTCCTATCACTGATGTAGAAGGATCGAACTGAGTGCAGGTTTCATTAGAATCACTGATTGCCAAGTGTATGATGGCAGATCAACATGCTTTCCGAATGGCGATATCTCGCCTGAGGAAAGCCCAAAAGTCGGCTCCTGATGACTCAGGCAACGAAAAAGCCTTAGAAAAACGTATGCTCGCCTCGATCCAGCGTGTGGAAAAA
Organism: Gammaproteobacteria bacterium; assembly: GCA_051252515.1. Lineage (GTDB taxonomy): Bacteria > Pseudomonadota > Gammaproteobacteria > Pseudomonadales > Pseudohongiellaceae > UBA5078. The sequence goes on along the minus strand of JBPOFS010000003.1, from coordinate 22,045 downwards.
CGTCGCGCGACCATTCCTTCGATTCAATACCCTGAAGAGTTGCCGGTCTCTCAAAAGCGCGATGATATTATCAAGGCGTTGCAGCAACACCAGGTCATCGTTCTGGCTGGCGATACAGGCTCAGGTAAAACGACTCAGCTGCCAAAGCTGTGTCTCGAGCTAGGCTATGGTGCCAAAGGCCTTATCGGACACACTCAACCACGACGGATCGCAGCACGAGCGGTCGCCACGCGTATTGCCGAAGAGGTCAATGTCCCTTTAGGCAAGAGTATCGGTTACCAAGTACGTTTCACCGATAACACCGATGATATGACGCTCGTGAAGTTGATGACCGATGGCATTTTGCTAGCGGAGATTCAACAAGACCGATTCCTGAACAAATATGAAGTGCTCATTATCGATGAGGCGCATGAGCGTAGTCTCAATATCGATTTTCTTTTAGGATTTTTGAAACAGCTCACGGCTAAACGAAAAGATCTAAAAGTGATAATTACATCGGCCACAATCGATGTTGAAAAATTCTCCAAACATTTTTCCGATGCTCCCATCGTTTCAGTATCAGGACGTACCTATCCGGTTGATATTGTCTATAGACCTTCCGAGCCCGACAACGACGATCCTATCAATGAAGGTGTCGTGTCAGCGCTTGAAGAAATTGAAAGCATGGAGCGTAGCGAGAGAAAAGGGCCTGGGGATGTGCTGGTTTTTCTTAGTAGTGAACGTGAGATTCGGGACCTTGCCTTAGAGCTGCGAAAACGCCAGCTACGCAATAGCGAAGTGCTTCCTTTGTATGCACGACTCACTCCTGCCGAGCAGAATAGAATTTTTGCGCCTCATCGTGGACGGCGCATTATCCTCTCTACCAATGTCGCAGAAACCTCACTCACGGTGCCAGGCATTGTCTATGTTATTGATACCGGCTATGCGCGAATATCGCGCTATAGCGTGCAAAGCAAAGTGCAGCGATTGCCGATAGAGAGAATCTCTCAGGCCAGTGCTAATCAAAGAGCAGGGCGGTGTGGACGTGTTAGTCACGGCACCTGTATCCGCCTATTCAGTGAGGAAGACTTCAACAGTCGGCCAGAGTTCACTGATCCCGAGATCCAACGCACAAATCTTAGTGCCGTCATCTTACAAATGCTAATGCTCGGCCTTGGTGAGATTGATGACTTCCCGTTTCTCGATATGCCCGAACGTAAAGCTATTAATGATGGCTTTAAACTATTATTTGAACTCGGCGCCATCAACAAACAACGCGTGATGACAAGTGTTGGACGAAAGATGGCGACGATCCCAGCCGATCCGCGCTTAGGGCGCATGTTGATAGAGGCTGCCTCTAGAGGGTGTTTACAAGAACTGCTCATCATTGTCAGTGCTATGAGCGTGCAAGACCCTCGTGAAACACCTGCGGATAAGCGACAGGCCGCACGTGAGATGCATAAGGAATTCTCTCACCCAGAATCAGACTTTTTATCTTGGGTTTTACTCTGGTCCAGTTTCGAGAACCAAAGACAAACACTCAATCAGAACGCCTTACGCCAATACTGTAAAAAACACTTTCTCTCTTATTTAAGAATGCGCGAATGGCGAGAGACACATAGACAATTGCATCTCACTTGTCAGCAATTAGGGTTTAAAGAAAACCGCCGCGCAGACAGCACACAAGACAATGTAGAAATCGATTACGAAGCGGTGCATCGCGCAATTCTGAGCGGATCGCTTAATCAGTTGGGAATGAAAATCGAGGATGGACAATATCAAGGGAGTCGTGGCCGACGTTTTTCGATATTCCCTAGTTCTAGCCTGTTTAAAAAAGGCCCTAAATGGGTCGTCACGGCAGAGCTCATTGAAACCTCTAAATTGTTTGCAACACTGGCCGCTAGCATACAGCCACAGTGGGCAGTCAGTGCGGCAGGTGACCTGGTTAAAAGAGATTATTCCGAAGCTCATTGGGAGAAAAACAGAGGCCAGGTGATGGCTTATGAAAAGGTCTCTCTTTTTGGTTTAGTGTTAATCGAAAAGCAAAAAGTAGGCTTTGCTCATATCGACCCAGCCCTTAGTCGAGAAATATTTATTCGCGAAGCTTTAGTCGCACTTAATCTTAAAACTAGAGCAAAATTTTACGAACACAATAGCCTCCTACTAGAGACTCTACGCAAGGAAGAAGAAAAACTACGGCGTCCGGATATCATTATTGGCGAGGAACAGCTTTTCGATTTCTACGCGCGACAAATACCATTAGAGATCAACGAGACACGTTCACTAGAGACTTGGTTGAAGCAAGAGGCTCATAAAGGCAATAAACAACTGCTTTTCATGACCAAAGAAGACTTGCTACACCGTGAGATTGATTCGCAGACAGAACATAATTTCCCTGACTCCACTTGGGTGCAAAACAACCCACTTGAAATCGCTTATACCTTTAAACCAGGCAGTAAAGACGATGGGGCATTTGTAGACCTGCCGGTAGGCATCTTGGCGCAGATGCGTGAACAAGACTTAGACTGGATGATTCCGGGCAATATACAAGAACGGTGTGTAGTGACACTAAAAGGTCTGCCTAAGAATTTACGGAAACAATTTATTCCCGTGCCTGATTTTGTCGACGCATTTATGTCGACGCTTGCTTTATCACCACAAGAGAAAGCGCCTTCTTTAGCGTTACTACAATTACTACGCGATTACGCTAAACGCAGAAAAAATATCGAACTGAATGTGATGGATTTAGAAAGTGTGGAATTACCTCCTTACTTACGCCCTTGGTTACGAGTCCTTGATGAGAGCGGCGAAGAGCTCGCACGCGGTCAGAATTTACAGAAACTACAGAACCAATTTTGCAAAGGCGCGGTAACGGCTTTAGCGGAACAATCCAAGCATCCCTTAGAACGCACCGGCATCACCGCATGGGATTTCGGTGAGCTACCAAAAGAGCTAGTGATTGATGCGAAAATTAGAGTGACTCGCTACCCCGCATTGGTTGATCAAGGCGATAGCGTCGCTATTGTGCTGCAAGAGACACCAGTCCTAGCTGAGACTTTGAGTCGAGAAGGATTGATCACGCTTTTTGTATTACGCACGACACAACAAAAGCGCGCGATATTGGATGCCTTGAAAAAACTCAGAAAGTCGTTAGCACTGAAGGCCTCTAGTCTAAGCGACAATTTTGAAGAAGAAGGTCTACGCGCGGTGTATCAGTTGGCATTTGAGACAGCCACATTGAAGATCCCCCAGGATCAATCTACGTTTGAGAAGATTCTCAATGCAGGCAAATCCGACTTAATTTCCTGTGCGGAACGCTTCTGCAGATTAATGAGTGAGATCACTGAACAAGTCTTTGCGCTTCGCCGGCAAGTCAATTCGCTCGATACCGCGCAGTTCAAGGGGGCCAGACAAGACATCGAGGCGCAGCTCGAATCCTTGCTAAGCCCTGCCTATCTGCAAAGTACGCCAGCGATGTGGTTGACGGAGTATCCCCGCTACCTCAAAGCGATTAATGTGCGCTTAGAGAAACTACCGCGACAAATTGCCAAAGATGCTGAATACACTTCAGCGATCAACAAGTTGCTAAGCACTATAGAGAAAGGGCTAAAAGCAAGTCCGACCAACTCACAGCTAGTTGAGCTACGCTGGCATGTAGAGGAGCTACGGGTTTCCCTGTTCGCGCAGACTTTAGGGACGCGCGTGCCGATGTCAGCAAGGCGTTTAGAGAAAAAACTTGAAGAACTTCGCCGCCAGGGCCTTCTAGGCCCCTAAACCTGTCCGAATCAGGGCGCAAAAATGGGCACCAACCGACAAATTCTGTATTTCCCGAGATTCCCCGTAAACGGGTGTGTCTTTCAAGATCAGTGTTTGGGATAATACCGGCGTTTTCGTGGCTGTTGTAACTTTTAGCCCTGTATGTGCGTCTAATCACTAACGGTTAGGCTTAAATAAGGGATCCTAGCCACCACAATTTGAATTTAACGCTTAGTGGTTTTCCAGAGGTTCTATTAAAGTGAGCAGGGTAGTGAGATTAATCTCTTGGGGCTTGTTGCTGGCGATGTTTGCCGGTAGCCCGCTTACTTATGCGGCAGATCCTTGGCAGGACACCAATGCCAAGATCTATGCATTCAACAAGAAACTCGATGGATGGGTGCTACGACCTATTGCAATCACTTATGTGCGGCTAACCCCAAACGTCGTGCGTCAGGGTATTGGTAACTTCTTTAGTAACATCGATGACGTGAATGTGCTCGCCAATGACCTACTACAACTTAAGTTTCGCGATGCGGCTTCTGATTCGGGTAGATTGCTAATCAATACTACGGTCGGAGTAGGGGGCATCATCGATGTCGCCTCGTCTGTTGGATTGTCAAAAAACGAAGAAGATTTTGGCCAAACATTTGGCCGTTGGGGAGTAGGGGCTGGTCCCTATGTCGTCATTCCTTTCTTTGGCTCTAGCTCTGTGCGCGACTCTTTGGGCCTAGTGCTCGATACTTTGTTTAATCCAATTCAGTATTACCAAGAAGATGGCGCTAGAACGACTCTAACGGTCTTGGGCTTTGTTGATGACCGGGCCTCGGTGCTTTCGTTAGAAGGGCTAATCTCTGGGGACGAATACCTCTTTGTAAGAGAGGCCTATCTGCAACAGCGTGAGTATCTGGTCAATGACGGGGCTTACTACGATGATTTCGATGATTATTGAGCTAAGCCCGCTTCTAAGTTTTCTTTGACTAATAATTTTGTGCGGATGAAGTCACTGTGCCGCACATAAATTAAGTCACTCACCTGTCTAATCAAATGCTCTTCGTAACGATCCAATTTCGTATCGGCAAAAGCCACTCGCCATAGATTCTCTATGAGTTTTACTCGCTGGTCATAACTATAGTGTTCGTTAACGAGACTAGTGAACTCATACAGTGATGTCGCTTCCTCTGTTGCCGTCTGCGCCATGGCAAGCAAACTATTGACCGTCTCATCGTCCAGAGCGAAAGTCGTGCGCAGCACGCCGGCTAACGCCTGTTTCTCTCGATCATCAATTTTAGAGTCGGTTTTCATTAGTTCGAACATCAGAGCGGCGCTAGCCAACTCAATTTTCTGATTGTCTTGTTCACTGCTTTGTTCAGAACTGACGGACAATTTGTCCTCAAAGAATTGTTTAATGGCGAGTAACATATTTGCTTCCTAATGATTAGAGCGCTTCAACTGCAGGCTCTGTAAAACGATTAGAGACAGCCAGTACGCAAGAAACGGCGTCTTCTAACACACTGAGCCCGGCTTCTTTCTTGTACGCGTTCTCACTCAAATGCCGTCGAAACGCTTTGCCGCCCGGTATGCCATGGAATATTCCAAGTATATGACGAGTCATATGTTGCAAAGGTACGCCTGCGCTCAGCTCTTCAGCCACATACGGTAAAAATGCATCCACGATGTCGAAGCGCGTTCGATCGTTGGGCGCCACACCATAAAATAGCTCGTCCACCCGATTGAGAATCCAAGGATTTTGATACACCTCGCGCCCGACCATGACGCCGTCGACGGCCTCAATGAGCGTACAGGCTTCCTCTAAGCTACGAACCCCACCGTTGATGATGATCTCAAGCTCAGGAAAGCGCTGTTTTAAACGAAATACGCGCTCATAATTCAGAGGGGGAATGTCTCTATTCTCTTTAGGGCTTAACCCTTTCAATATAGCGATACGCGCGTGGATGATAAACGTACGACATCCCGCATTAGCTACTTTCTCGACGAAATTGAAAAGAAACTCATCTGAATCAAATTCATCTATCCCGATACGGCACTTAATAGTGACGGGAATATTCACATTCGCTTTGATCGCCGCAACGCCTGCACTGACCAATGCCGCATCTGCCATCAGACAAGCGCCAAAACTACCTGATTGCACCCGCTCACTAGGACAGCCAATATTGAGGTTCACTTCATCGTAACCAACCTCTTCGGCCATCACGGCGCACCGTACTAAGGCTTCTGGTTCGCTGCCGCCTAATTGTAAAGCGACTGGGTGCTCTTGTTGGTGATAAGCCAAGTGCTTCGGAGCATCACCAAAGATTAAGGCGCCAGAAGTGACCATCTCGGTATACAGAGTGGTTTTTTGGCTAAGTAGGCGTAAAAAGTAGCGTTCATGCCTATCTGTCCAATCAAGCATAGGGGCGACGCAGAAGCGATGTGATAGAACGTTTGAAGTCATAATTAGCGAATGCGGTAACTCTTAGCGCCATAACTAGGCGCAATGAATGTAAAAAACGCAGTATAACGTAAAAGAGGAGGGCCTAAACACGGATAACTGTGTTTCGAGACGCCATAGCAATAGCGTATAATCGCGCCTTCGTTGATTTACTTATTATCGTGACAGGATTTTTATGCAAAAAGTACGCACCCGTATCGCGCCATCACCTACCGGTGACCCCCATGTTGGCACCGCTTATATCGCGCTTTTTAACCGTTGTTTTGCTAAACAACACGGTGGCGAATTTATTTTGCGCATTGAAGACACTGATCAGCAACGCAGCAGCGAGCGTTCAGAGAAAGACATTTTCGCGGCGCTTCATTGGCTCGGCCTAGACTGGCAAGAAGGACCCGATGTAGGGGGCGCATTTGGTCCCTATCGTCAAAGTGAGCGCAGCGACATCTATGCAACGCACATCAAACAGCTTTTAGAGACAGGGCACGCCTTTCATTGTTTTTGCTCCTCCGAACGTCTAAGCGAGCTGCGTGCTCAACAAATGGCTGACAAGGCATCTGTAGGCTACGACGGTCATTGCTTAACGCTAACCCAAGAGCAGATAGCAGAGCAGCTGGCCAGCGGTGTAGAGCATGTCATACGTATGCGCGTGCCTCGCGAAGGCGAGTGTCGATTCCAAGATATGTTGCGAGGAGACATCGAGATCAGTTGGCAGCAGATCGACATGCAAGTGCTATTGAAATCTGATGGCCTGCCCACGTATCACTTTGCCAATGTCGTCGACGATCATCTCATGGAAATAAGCCATGTGATTCGTGGTGAGGAATGGATTAACTCCACACCAAAACATTTGTTGTTGTATCAATATTTTGGTTGGGAAGCACCGACCTATTGCCATTTACCTTTGTTGCGTAACCCCGATAAAAGTAAGCTCAGCAAGCGTAAGAACCCTACAAGTATCAATTATTATCGTGATATGGGCTACTTACCTGCAGCCGTTGTTAACTATCTCGGCATGATGGGTTGGACGATGCCCGATGGCCGCGAAGTGTTTTCAGTAGAAGAAATGACTGAAGCGTTCGATCTCTTGCGAGTCTCCCTTGGTGGACCGGTTTTCGATGTTGAAAAGCTTGATTGGTTAAACGGTAAATACATTCGCGAGCAACTCACGACGGATGACTTTATTCGCCTATTTGCTCAATGGGCATTCGACTCGAATAAAATGGCGCAGATTGTCCCTTTACTGCGTGATCGAGTGGAACGCTTTAGTGATGTTGTCCCATTGGCTGGTTTCTTTTTATCAGGCTTGCCAGAGATTGATGAGCAAAGTTTTGTACACAAACAACTTGAACCGCAGCAGATGCGCAAAATCCTTCAGTTCACTATATGGGAATTAGAGAATAGCGATGATCTAAGCAGAGATGGAGTTGAGGCGCTATGTGTGAGACTTGCCCAGTCTACTGGACTGAAGATACGCGACTTCTTATTCCCGCTCTTTGTAGCCATCACTGGCAAAGCGGTATCGACCTCAGTCATTGATGCGATCAGTATTATCGGACTCGATGTTTCTCGTGCCCGATTACGACATGGCACAATAGTTCTGGGGGGAATCTCCAAAAAAGAGACGAAGTCATTCGAAAAGGAATACAGAGACTTGAGCTAAACGCGAGTCTAATCATTGACAGTAGGGTGAGTGCTGCTTAGAATGCGCGAACTTTAAAATTAGTACCTTTTATGGGGCCTTAGCTCAGCTGGGAGAGCGGTTCGCTGGCAGCGAACAGGTCAGCGGTTCGATCCCGCTAGGCTCCACCAAATATCGATCTGGAAATATTCTGGGTCTTCTTCAAAGCCTCGCAATGCGGGGCTTTTTTGTGCTCGCGTTTTCTTGTATTTGAGCACTTCGTAGTTGAAATCACTTCGTAGTTCGACCCACCCAGTAGGCAGACCCATGCGGGAGACGCCAAAGGGCTCACATCCATGTGAAGGCTCAGCGGACGCCATCCCTGGCGCCCGATGCTCCCGCACGGGTCTGCCTACTGCGTGGGTCTGATATAGGTGCTTGCGACAGTGGCGCGGCGTTCGAGCTGTGTAAGCGCGAGAATACCTGTGGTAAGTAGAAATCCATGCCACCTTTAAAGCAGACACATTTCGAAACCCTCGCCAATTCCGAACATTCCCCCTCGATTACTCCATAACGAGACTCCCGCAGTAGGCTCGGTTAGACGGGAGCGTCGAGCGCCAGGGATGGCGCACGTCGAGCCTTCACATGGATGTGAGCCTTTTGGCGTCTCCCGGCTAACCGAGCCTGCTGCGGGAGTCGTAAAAATGTGCACGTCGAGCCTTCACACGGATGTGAGCCCTTTGGCGTCTCCCGACTAACCGAGCCTGCTGCGGGAGTCGTAAAAAGAACTCTGAAACAAACCCAACAGACACGACCAAACCACCGATGATGACCATCAGCAAAATTGCAAAAAGGAACTTAACTTAAGAAGGGTAAAGCAAGAGGAGGGGAGTGACCCACCGAGCAATATGAGAATTGCCCGGTGAGTGTTTTAACCCTTATTTCTTCGGGTAATCTCTTTGCGTATGGCCAGTATATAGCTGACGCGGACGACCAATCTTGTACGGCTGACTAATCATCTCGTCCCAATGCGAAATCCAACCTGGCGTACGGCCAATAGAGAAGATCACAGTGAACATTGATGAAGGTATGCCAATCGCTTGCAAGATAATGCCTGAATAGAAGTCGACATTTGGGTATAGCTTACGCTCAATGAAGTACTCGTCTTCAAGGGCGATTTTCTCTAAGCGACGCGCGATGCGGAACAAGGGATCATTCTCAACACCAAGGTCTTCCAATACTTCGTCACAGATCTTACGCATGACTTTTGCGCGAGGATCGAAATTCTTATACACGCGATGACCAAAGCCCATGAGACGGAACGGATCGTTCTTGTCTTTGGCGCGATCAATGAACTCTTCAATACGAGACTCGTCTTCAATCTCATACAACATTTTAAGAACTGCTTCGTTAGCGCCACCGTGTGCAGGACCCCAAAGCGCTGCGATACCAGAAGATATGCACGCATACGGGTTAGTGCCAGTAGAGCCAGCAAGACGGACAGTCGAAGTCGAGGCATTTTGCTCGTGGTCCGCATGCAATAAGAAGATAACGTCCATGGCCTTGGCAAGAATCGGGATAACTTTGGCTTCTTCACATTGCGTATTGAACATCATGTGTAGGAAGTTTTAGGAGAAGCTGAAATCGTTACGTGGGTACATGAAGGGTTGGCCGATAGAGTGCTTGTAACACATGGCCGCAATAGTAGGGACTTTCGCAATTAGACGGTGAGCGGCGAGTTTGCGGTGCTCTGCGTCCGTGATGTCCAGTGCGTCATGATAGAACGCAGAAAGAGCACCAACGACTCCAACCATGATCGCCATCGGATGCGCGTCACGCGGAAAACCTTTAAAGAAATCAGCAAGTTGCTCGTGAACCATCGTGTGATATCGAATGCTGTTTACGAACTCTGCTTTTTGCTCCGCATCTGGCAACTCACCATTGAGAAGCAAGAAACACGTTTCAAGATAGTCAGAGTTTTCGGCTAGCTGGTCGATAGGGTAGCCGCGATGTAATAAGACACCTTTGCCACCATCAATATAGGTAATCGCCGATTTACAAGCTGCAGTCGACATGAAACCAGGGTCATAGGTGAAGTACCCTTTCGCAGTTAGCCCTCCAACATCAATAACGTCCGGCCCTAAAGTTCCGCTGAATACCGGTAAGTCTATCGACTCGGCGCTGCCATCGAGGGTCAGCTTGGCTACTTTATTACTCATGCAATACTCCTGTGTAAATCTAGGCTCGTTATTTTTGCCCGCTAAGATAAATATAAATTATCGGTACTTCAAGCAGTGCTGACGCAATATAGCTGTTTAGAGCACTCTAAGTCACTGCCTGATGCCGTAAAAAAGGCGTATTCTACCGCTCTTGGAGCCATATAGCTCCCCAGTAGACAATCTATTGTCAACATTCGCGATTTTGAGCGCTGTTTTATTGTATTCCCTATACCATGGGACTATACTTCTCGCCCTATTACGCGTGCATTAGATGCACTTATAAACAAGCAGGCCTGCCTCTTTTATAAAGGTAGTCTATTTCATTAACCGTGCCCTCCCGGGCCTCAAGAAACTATAAATTCTGTGAAAGATAATAGACCTAAGAATCTTGATTTTTCGACCTTTCATCTGCCTCTGCCAGCGATTACCTCGTTCCTACACAGGGTGTCTGGCTTATTCATTTTTGCAGGTGTCGCAGTCCTACTGTGGCTTCTCAATGAATCATTGGCGTCAGAGCAAGGGTTCAATAATGTCGCAATGTGGATGGATAATCTTATCGTGAAGTTGCTGGTTTGGGCCGTTGTGTCCGGCTTGCTCTATCACTTTATTGCCGGCATCAAACATTTGATTATGGATTTCGGAATTGGTGAAACCCTCGAAGGCGCGCAATTGGGTGCCAAGCTGGTCATCGTCCTATCTACAATCGCAATTGTTCTAACGGGAGTGTGGCTGTGGTAACGAATGTAACCAGCTTTGGTCGCAGTGGACTCTATGATTGGGTCGTGCAGCGCATAACAGCAGTGGTATTGGGTGTGTATTTTGTAGCGCTGTTTGCGTACTTAATCGTCAATCCAGACTTAAACTTTCAGCAATGGCAGGCCTTGTTTTCTACAACATGGGTGCGTATCGCAAGCTTGATGGCAATGCTATCGCTGTGTGCACATGCGTGGGTCGGGTTATGGACAATCTCTACGGATTACCTAACTACGTTTATGATTGGCGAAAAAGCGATCGTGCTACGCCTTTTATTTCAAACCGGCAGCGTTGTCTTGATGTTTATATACCTCGTTTGGGGTATTCAGATTCTATGGGGTATGTAAATGTCTGAAATTCGGACTCTCTCGTTTGACGCAGTAATTGTCGGTGGTGGTGGAGCAGGTTTACGTGCCGCATTACAGCTGTCGCAATCAGGTTATAAAACTGCCGTTATCAGCAAAGTATTTCCTACTCGCTCACACACAGTCTCTGCCCAAGGCGGGATCACTTGCGCAATCGCAAGCGATGACCCTGATGATGATTGGCGCTGGCACATGTATGACACCGTCAAAGGGTCTGATTATATAGGCGACCAAGACGCGATCGAGTACATGTGTAGTGAAGGCCCGCAGACAGTTTTCGAACTAGAGCACATGGGTTTGCCTTTCTCTCGTACTGAAAGTGGTCGCATCTATCAGCGTCCCTTTGGTGGCCAATCGAAGAATTTCGGCAAGGGCGGCCAAGCGGCTCGTACTTGTGCAGCTGCTGACCGTACAGGTCATGCACTTTTACATACCCTTTATCAGGCTAATGTAAAAAACAACACAGTCTTCTTTAATGAGTGGTACGCCACAGACATCGTCCGCAATCAGGACAGCGTCGTAGTAGGCTGTATCGCTATTTGTATCGAAACTGGCGAAACCGTCTATATCCAGTCTAAAGCCACAGTATTTGCTACTGGCGGCGCTGGACGTATTTTCGCCTCTACTACCAATGCCCTGATCTGTACTGGCGATGGAGTAGGAATGGCATTACGTGCTGGTTACCCAGTGCAAGATATCGAAATGTGGCAATTCCATCCCACTGGCATCTATGGTGCCGGCACACTGGTGACGGAAGGTTGTCGCGGTGAAGGTGGATACCTCGTCAATAAAGACGGCGAGCGATTCATGGAACGTTATGCGCCGAATGCAAAAGACCTCGCAGGTCGTGATGTTGTGGCACGTTCAATGGTCATGGAAATCCTTGAAGGCCGCGGTGTTGGCCCGAATGGCGATCACGTATTATTGAAGCTTGATCACCTAGGCGAGAAAGTCCTTAACGCTAAATTGCCAGGGATTCTCGAGCTTTCTCGCACATTTGCACACGTTGACCCAGTCAAAGAGCCAATCCCTGTAGTGCCAACTTGTCATTATATGATGGGTGGTATTCCTACTAATGTGAACGGCCAAGCGATTACCCAAGATGCTAATGGCAATGACAAAGTGATCGAAGGCTTATTTGCAGTAGGCGAAGTTGCATGCGTATCTGTACATGGCGCTAACCGTCTAGGCGGCAACTCATTGCTCGACTTAGTAGTATTCGGCCGTGCAGCAGGTAAGCACATCGAAAGCATGTTGAAGAAAGGTGTTGAGCAACGTGCAGCCACTAAAGAAGATATCGACTTTGCATTAACTCGATTGAATCGTTTGAACGCTACCACTTCAGGTGAAAGTGTTGCAGTTCTGCGCACAGAGCTGCAAACCATTATGCAGAATTACTTCGGCGTATTCCGTCGCGGTGATTACATGCGCCAAGGGATCGAGAAGCTAAAAGAGCTACGCGGTCGCATCGAGAATGTAAATCTCGAAGACAAGAGCAATGCTTTCAACACAGCGCGTATTGAGGCCCTTGAGCTCGAAAACTTGTTTGAAGTGGCAGAAGCTACAGCAATTGCGGCTGAGACAAGAACAGAAAGCCGCGGCGCTCACGCTCGTGACGATTTCCAAGAACGTGACGATGAGAACTGGCTATGCCATTCATTGTACTTCCCAGAGTCGAAGAGTGTTTCTAAGCGCGCAGTTAACTTTAAGCCAAAAACTGTCCCTACGTTCGAGCCTATGGTGCGAACTTATTAATTCATCTTCAAACGCAAAACGAATTTTCGTTTAAGAAAAGGTAGATTAACGTGTTAGTGAGCCTATATCGCTATAACCCAGAAACAGATGCCAAGCCCAGCATGCAGGATTACGAACTGGAGCTGCCAGAAGGTAAAGACCTTATGGTATTGGACGTTCTGGAACTGCTAAAGCGCCAAGACCCGTCTATTTCATACCGTCGTTCCTGCAGGGAAGGGGTATGTGGCTCTGACGGTATGAACATCAATGGTAGCAATGGCCTGGCATGTATTACGCCAGTGTCCTCTGTTGCCAAAAAAGGCAAATTGATCCTACGTCCTTTGCCTGGATTGCCAGTAGTGCGCGACTTAGTGGTAGACATGAGCGTGTTCTACCAGCAGTTCGAAAAAATCGAACCGTATTTGATTAACAACAATCCGGCCCCAGCTATTGAACGCTTGCAGTCTCCAGAAGAGCGCGAAAAGCTAGATGGATTGTATGAATGTATTCTTTGTGCCTGCTGTAGCACAAACTGTCCTTCGTTTTGGTGGAACCCAGAGAAATTCGTAGGCCCTGCAGGTTTGCTGCAAGCTTACCGTTTCTTGGCTGATAGCCGTGATACTGCAACGGACGCCAGACTCGCCGAATTAGAGGATCCTTTCTCTGTATTTCGTTGCCGAGGAATTATGAATTGTGTAGCGGTCTGTCCAAAAGGGCTTAACCCAACACGAGCCATTGGGCATATCCGTTCAATGTTGCTACAGCGCGCAAGCTGATACAGATATTTATAACTTCTACGAGGAGCAAGCCCCAAGGACTTGAGCGCTCTAACTGCTGAGCGCTACACTCCTCAATAATCCGGGATTAAAGCAAATGCATGACAGCATTATGGAATTAATGTGGAAATCAGGCCATCTCTCAGGTGGTAATGCGTCGTACGTCGAACAATTATACGACCAATTTCTAAAGGAGCCGGAAGCGGTTCCTCAAGAGTGGCGCACATACTTTCAAAACCTCCCTAGAATATCCGATTCTCCGCAATCGGATATTTCGCATTTAGAGGTACAGCAATACTTTAAAGAGCTAGGTAAAACTAGTCGCTTCAAACCGCTTCTCACTAACGATGCCGTTGTCAATTCAGAGCACTCCAATAAGCAAGTGCAAGTACTGCATCTCATTAGTTCCTACCGCGTTCGCGGACATCAAAAAGCCAATCTTGATCCGTTGCACCTCATGCGTCGAGAGCAAGTACCGGACCTCCAATTAGATTTTCATGGCCTATCTCCAGTAGATCACTCAACGGTTTATCAAACGGGTTCTTTGTTTATTAAAAAAGACAAAGCACCACTGCGTGAAATCATTGATATTCTAGAGCAGATTTATTGCGGATCGATTGGTTACGAATTTATGCACATCGTTGATCTTGCCGAGAAGCAATGGATCGAGAAGCGCATTGAAAGCAATCACGGAATACCTGATTTTCCTAATGAGGTTAAACGTCATTTACTTGAACGCCTTAGTGCGGCTGAAGGATTGGAAAAGCATCTTGATTCCAAATACCCAGGCACAAAGCGATTCGGCTTGGAAGGTGGCGAAAGTCTAGTTCCTTTGGTTGATGAATTGATTCAACGTTCAGGAAGCTATGGCGCTAAAGAAATTGTTCTAGGCATGGCTCACCGCGGTCGTCTAAACCTTCTAGTGAATACACTCGGCAAAAATCCTGAAGATCTATTCAGTGAATTTGAAGGCCGCGCGACCTATAAGAGTTCTGGTGATGTGAAATACCACCAAGGTTTTTCATCGAACATCATGACCCCTGGCGGCGAAGTCCATCTTGCTATGGCATTCAACCCCTCACACTTAGAGATCGTATCTCCAGTGGTAGAAGGCTCCGTCCGTGCACGTCAAGATCGCCGTGAAGATAAACTGGGCAACAAAGTAGTTCCCATCATCATTCACGGAGACGCTGCATTTGCAGGGCAGGGCGTTGTGATGGAGACATTCCAAATGTCTCAGACTCGTGCTTACCATACTGGTGGCACCGTACATATCATCATCAACAACCAAGTAGGCTTTACTACAAGTCGACAAGAAGATGCCCGCTCAACCGAATATTGTACCGATGTAGCAAGAATGATTCAGGCGCCAATCTTTCACGTCAATGGCGATGATCCGGAAGCCGTGTTATTTGTCACTCAACTAGCGCTGGATTTCCGTTACGAGTTCAAGAAAGACGTCGTGATCGACCTTATTTGCTACCGTCGCCGTGGTCATAACGAAACTGATGAGCCTTCAAGCACTCAGCCGTTAATGTATACACAGATCCGTCAGCAAAAGACTACGCGCACGCTTTACTCTGAAAAGCTTGTTGGAGACTCTATCCTGAGCCAAGAAGAATCCGATTTCTTGAATTCTTCTTACAGAAAGGCACTAGACACTGGGGCACACGTTGTAAAGTCTCTGGTTAAAGAGCCTTCCGTCGAGTTGTTTGTGGATTGGAGCCCTTACCTTGGACACGAGTGGACACCAAACTACAACACTACAATTAAGCTCACCACGCTGCAGGCCCTAGCTCGTAAAGTCGTGGCGATTCCAGAAAAAGTTAGTTTGCACAAACAAGTTCAAAAAATAGTCGATGACCGCACAGCGATGATCGACGGCGACAAGCCTGTTGATTGGGGTTTCGCCGAAACACTAGCTTATGCAAGCATTTTGACGAGCGGCAACAAAGTCCGTATTACAGGACAAGATGTTGGTCGTGGCACGTTCTCTCACCGTCATGCAGTATTGCATGATCAAAATTCTGGTGAAGAATATGTCCCGCTGCAATGCCTAACTCCGGATCAGCGTAGTTTTGAAATCTACGACTCACTTCTATCTGAAGCCGCGGTATTGGCGTTTGAGTACGGATATGCCACAACCACTCCTAATGCACTTATTATTTGGGAAGCACAGTTCGGTGATTTCGCCAACTCGGCACAGGTTGTAATCGATCAGTTTATTACTAGCGGTGAGAACAAGTGGCAGCGCCTTTGCGGGCTAACAATGCTGCTACCTCATGGTTATGAAGGGCAGGGGCCTGAGCATTCTTCAGCTCGCCTAGAGCGCTTCTTGCAAATGTGCGCAGAGCATAATATTCAAGTGTGCTTACCGACCACTTCAGCGCAAGTGTTCCATATGTTGCGCCGACAAGTACTTTGTCCACTACGCAAGCCCCTTGTTGTTATGTCACCCAAGAGCTTATTGCGCCACAAAGAAAGCACTTCGACCATGGAAGAATTGGCCGATGGTACTTTCCAAGTAGTGATTAGCGAGACGGACGATCTAGAGGCAAGTGCAGTAGAGCGAATCATTCTTTGTAGCGGTAAGGTTTATTACGATCTTCGCCAAGAACGCCGCAAAAGAGAGATTAACAATATTGCCATTATCCGACTGGAACAGCTCTATCCGTTCCCTTCGGAAGCTTTGCATGAAGCAATGAAAGAATTTACCAATTTCAAAGAAGTAGTGTGGTGTCAAGAAGAGCCAATGAACCAAGGGGCTTGGTACTCAAGTCAGCATCATATGCGCCGGGTAGCAGAAGAGCTCAAACCTGGCGTTGGGCTTTCCTATGCAGGTCGTGATGCGTCAGCATCACCTGCTGCGGGTTACCCTGCATTGCATTTGGCACAGTTGAACGCATTCTTGGATCAAGCACTTACTTTTAACAAATAGACGAAATACAACGTAGCGAAGGAAATAAAAATGACAGTCGAAATCAAAGCACCGACCTTACCTGAATCAGTACCGGACGGCACGATTGCAACTTGGCACAAAAAAGCAGGCGACACGGTAAAGCGTGACGAATTGCTTGTTGATATTGAAACCGACAAAGTCGTCATCGAAGTTGTATCTCCTACCGATGGCGTGCTTGAGAAGATTATCAAAGCCACGGGCGACACAATCGTCAGCAATGAACTTATTGCAACGGTACAAGCTGGCGCAGCCGCTTCTGCCTCTGCTAGCACAAGTGCTGACAAAGCCGAGAAAAAGGAAGCCGAGCCTGCACCAGAAGCTCCAGCTGAATCTTCTTCAGATGAGCCACTACTAAGCCCAGCTGCAAAGAAAATTGCACAAGAAAACAGCCTTGATATCGATAAGATCAAAGGCACTGGCAAAGGTGGTCGTGTCACAAAAGAAGACGTTCTAGAAGCTGTCGCAAATAAAGGTTCTGCACCTGCTGTTGCTAGCGCGGATCCTAGCGCGAATATCGACACATCTTCAGGCCGTATAGAAGAGCGCGTTCCGATGAGTCGCCTACGCGCGAAAGTCGCAGAGCGTTTGTTGCAAGCAAGCCAAACTACGGCAATGCTGACCACATTCAATGAAGTTGACATGGCTCCTATCATGGAGATGCGCAACAAGTACAAAGACTTATTTGAAAAGTCTCATGACGGAATTCGTCTAGGGTTTATGTCTTTCTTCGTGCGTGCCAGCATCGAAGCATTGAAGCGTTACCCAGCAGTAAACGCATCGATTGATGGAAGTGATATTGTTTATCACGGTTACCAAGATATTGGTGTGGCTGTGTCTTCACCGCGCGGTTTAGTAGTCCCTGTACTACGTAATGCTGACCATATGGGACTAGCGCAGATCGAAGCGCAAATTCGCGAGTATGGAAAGAAAGCGCAAGCCGGAAAATTAGGCATTGATGAAATGACTGGTGGAACATTTACTATCTCTAACGGAGGTGTATTTGGATCACTACTGTCAACACCAATCCTGAACCCACCACAAACTGCAATTCTAGGAATGCATAAGATTCAAGAACGCCCGATGGCTGTCAATGGTGAAGTGAAAATCTGCCCAATGATGTACCTAGCGCTTTCTTATGATCACCGCATGATTGACGGCAAAGAAGCTGTTCAATTCCTAGTAACAATCAAGGAACTTCTTGAAGATCCTGCACGAATTCTTTTGGAAATCTAATTCAAGCGCTGACAAATTTTGCGAGTAAATTATGAGTAATAAGTACGATGTTGTTGTTATTGGTGGCGGACCTGCGGGTTACGTTGCTGCCATTCGCTGTGCACAGTTAGGTCTTAAAACCGCCTGCGTTGAAAAATGGCGTGATGATAAAGACCAAGCCGTGTTTGGTGGAACTTGCTTGAACGTTGGGTGTATTCCTTCTAAAGCATTGCTGGACTCTTCACATAAATATGTTGAAGCACAGCATGACTTTGAGATACACGGCATTTCTGCAACAGGAATCAAAATTGACGTTCCTGCAATGATTGCGCGTAAAGCGAAAATCGTTGGGCAGTTAACTGGCGGCGTTAAACAATTGTTCGCAGCAAATAAAGTAGAAGGCATTGCCGGTACTGGTAAGTTGCTAGCAGATAAGAAAGTACAAGTGACTAAGCACGACGGCAGCGTCGAAGAGATCAGTGCTGAAAACATTATTCTAGCGGCAGGTTCTGCGCCTATTAATATCCCACCAGCTCCAGTAGATAACGATGTCATCGTTGATTCTACAGGCGCGTTGGAATTCCAAAGCACGCCTAAGCGTTTAGGCGTAATTGGGGCAGGGGTTATCGGTCTAGAGCTTGGCAGCGTTTGGTCACGCCTTGGAGCAGAAGTGACTGTTCTTGAAGCGATGGATGCATTCTTGCCAGCAGTGGATGGCCAGCTAGCAAAAGAAGCCAAAAAGATTCTGAGCAAGCAAGGTCTAGACATCAAGCTAGGCGCTAAAGTTACTGGCAGCAAAGTCAGCAAAGGCAAAGCAAAAACTGTCACTGTTTCTTACACAGATCAAGAAGGCGATAAAGAAATCGTATTCGACAAATTGATCGTTGCTGTAGGTCGCCGTCCAGTGTCTGACAACCTAGTCGATGAGAAGAGTGGCGTTGAGCTAGACAAGCGCGGCTTCGTTGTCGTCGATGATACTTGTGCCACTTCCGTTCCTGGCGTGTGGGCATGTGGTGACTTAGTCCGTGGACCGATGCTTGCCCATAAAGGCATGGAAGAAGGCGTGATGGTTGCAGAGCGCATCGTCGGCAAGAAAACTCAAGTGAACTATGACTTGGTGCCATTTGTAATTTATACCCACCCAGAAATCGCATGGGTCGGTAAGACAGAAGAACAACTCAAAGAGGAAGGACGCGACTATAATATTGGATCCTTCCCATTCAGCATCAATGGCCGTGCCATGGCTGCAAATGAAAAAGATGGTTTAGTCAAAATCATCGCTGATGCAAAAACCGATCGAGTGTTAGGGTGCCATATCATTGGCCCAAGCGCTGCAGATTTAATGCAGCAAATGGTGATAGCAATGGAGTTTAGCGCCAGTGCAGAAGACATCGGTTTAACGATGTTCTCACACCCCACTTTGTCTGAAACGGTTCATGAGGCTGCACTAGCAGTTAATGGCCACGCTATTCATGGAGTTAATAAGCGTAAGCGTTAAGCGATCGCCATCAATTCAATTTCGATTTTAATAAGATGCACGAGGACGCAGAATGAATTTACACGAATATCAGGCTAAGCAACTTTTTGCCGAATACGGTCTACCCGTATCGACAGGTTTTGCTGTAGACACGCCAGAAGAAGCCGCTGCCGCTGCCGACAAAATCGGTGGAGACAAGTGGGTTGTTAAGGCACAGGTTCACGCAGGTGGTCGCGGTAAGGCTGGTGGCGTTAAGCTAGTAAGCTCTAAAGAAGAGATCAAAGCGTTTGCTGAGAAGTGGTTAGGCAAAAACTTAGTCACTTACCAAACTGATGCCAATGGTCAGCCAGTTACTAAAATACTTGTTGAAACATGCACAGATATCGCACAAGAGCTTTACCTTGGCGCAGTAGTGGATCGCGCATCGCGACGCGTTGTGTTCATGGCCTCTACAGAAGGCGGCGTTGAGATCGAGAAAGTCGCTGAAGACACTCCCGATAAAATCCTTCGCGCCATAATCGATCCGTTAGTAGGTGCTCAGCCATACCAAGCACGTGAGCTAGCGTTCAAATTAGGTCTAAACGCTTTACAGGTTAAGCAATTCACTAAATTGTTTTTAGGTCTTGCTAAACTATTCGTAGATTTCGACTTAGCACTACTAGAGATCAACCCATTGGTTATTACAGACCAAGGTAATCTCCATTGCTTAGATGGCAAGATCAACATCGACGGTAATGCCATGTATCGTCAACCAAAATTGCAAGAAATGCATGACCCAAGTCAGGACGATGCACGTGAAGCACTAGCGGCGAAGTGGGAGCTTAACTACGTAGCCCTAGATGGCAACATCGGCTGCATGGTAAACGGTGCAGGCCTTGCTATGGGCACAATGGATATCGTGCAACTGCACGGTGGCAGCCCAGCTAACTTCCTTGATGTAGGCGGTGGTGCAACGAAAGAGCGTGTAACAGAAGCATTCAAGATTATTCTGTCAGACACAAATGTAAAAGCAGTCCTTATCAATATCTTCGGTGGCATTGTTCGTTGCGACATGATTGCTGAAGGGATTATCGGCGCAGTGGCTGAGGTCGGTGTAACCGTTCCTGTTGTAGTCCGATTAGAAGGCAATAACGCTGAACTAGGACGTAAAGTGTTAGGGGAAAGCGGTTTGAACATTATCGCTGCAAGCAGTCTGACTGACGCTGCAGAAAAAGTCGTAGCGGCTGCTGGAGGTGCTAAGTGAGTATTTTGTTGAACAAAGACACCCGTGTAATTTGTCAGGGTTTTACCGGCGCGCAGGGAACATTCCATTCCGAGCAAGCCATCGAGTACGGTACAAAGATGGTAGGGGGAGTTACTCCAGGTAAAGGCGGACAAGTACACCTAGGTTTGCCTGTCTTTAACACTGTTGCTGAAGCTGTAGCCGCCACTGGCGCTGAAGCGTCTGTTATTTATGTGCCTGCACCTTTCTGTAAAGACTCTATTCTTGAAGCCGCTAACTCTGGCATCAAATTAATTGTATGTATCACTGAAGGAATACCAACGCTAGATATGTTGGAAGTCAAAGTGAAATGCGATGAACTTGGTGTTCGTTTGATCGGACCTAACTGCCCAGGCGTGATTACTCCAGGCGAATCTAAGATCGGCATCATGCCAGGCAATATCCATTTGCCAGGCCGCGTAGGCATCGTTTCTCGTTCAGGAACGCTCACTTATGAAGCAGTCAAGCAGACAACTGACCACGGTTTTGGCCAGTCTTCATGCGTCGGCATTGGTGGCGACCCAATTCCTGGCTCTAACTTCATTGATATTCTCGCGCTATTTGAGCAAGACCCTAAGACTGAAGCCATTGTAATGATTGGTGAAATTGGTGGTACTGCTGAAGAAGAAGCCGCGGCTTATATCAAAGAGCATGTCACTAAACCTGTTGTGTCTTATATTGCCGGTGTCACTGCACCAGCAGGGAAGCGCATGGGCCATGCTGGTGCAATTATCTCTGGCGGAAAGGGCACTGCAGAAGAGAAATTTGCAGCACTAGAAGACGCTGGCGTCAAGACTGTTAAGAGTCTTGCAGACATCGGTGACGCTTTGAAAGAGATTACCGGTTGGTAGGGAACTATCCCCGGAAATTGGACTCCGATTTGCAGAACCATTTGTAGGAAAATTTGTACGGCAAGTGGTTCTAAAAATCAGATAAGTTGTGATAGGCTTAACCCATAATTTGGCACGGATAGCCGGATTTACAGTAATAAAGGAAGATTTTGTCGGCACTAGTTACCGTTAAACTCAAATTTCGATTTTTTGAGTAGAATGGTAACTATTGTTTACTAAAGTAGTAAAAAAGGAATATCTGCCGATTCAGCTTAAGGAAAAGCAAGTGGGGAGCTAAGGCAGAAAAAACAGGATTTGTTTCACATTAACACAAGTTGTCGGGTGAGCTTTTGGTGAAGTGTTCTTACCAAAATGCGCACTTTGATAGTTCAATAAAATAATAGGATGGCACATGAATAACCGTCGATTATATTACAAGGTTCTAGCTCCTTTCGCTTCGTTGATTGTAGCTGGTGCGACACAAGCCGCTGAAATTGATACAAGCATCATAGATCAAGCCTTGAATATCATAGATCAGCAAAACCAGGCCGCAGTAGCTTCTCAAGAAACAATCACCAGATTGTCTAACTCGACTTCCACGCTTTTCGAAGAATTCAAAGTCGAGAACGATAATTTGGAGGCCATGCTGGTGTTGAA
>JBPOFS010000002.1:0-829245 GCA_051252515.1 Gammaproteobacteria bacterium | reverse complement strand
CAAGCACCCACCTCTATTACTTAATCTCTACTTTTTAAAGAACTTTTTTCCTGAACCTTCGTGGTTAGGAGGAGGCGTATTATACGCACTCTTTGCTGCTTGGCAAGCGTTGATTGTAATTATTTCTCAATCATTTGAACTCTCCGTAGATCGTTCCTTGCCACCCTTGCACTTATTGTCTCAAGGGCGCGCATTATGCCACACAAAATTAATCTGGCAACTAGAATTTGAACTATTTACCAACTAATTTGTGAATGCCAAATGAAACAGCTTTTTCCCTCTTTTGAGGACGAAATACCTACCAAAAAGTGCCGCCTCTATGTTAAGGGTTTCGGCATCAGAATCGATCCGCTGACCATTAACACTGACAGCATTATTAGAAATGAATTCACGAGCCATCTTATTTGATTTCGCCAGCCCGGTTTCCACCAGCACTTCTACTATACCTTTTGGCAAACTCTCTATATTAGTAGAAGGCAATCCATCCAAACGAAGTTGCTCACAGTCTGCCTCACTTAGCTCCTCTAGATTCCCAGAGAACAAAGCGGCACTAATTCTCTGCGCGGCACTAAGCCCTTCTTCACCATGAACTAGTAGCGTGACTTCCTTGGCGAGAATCCCCTGGGCCTCCGGTTTGGCTTGCGAAGTCTTATCTGCCACTTCTATTTCTTTAATGACATCTACAGACAAAAACGTGAAGTACCGTAAAAACATGTATACATCGGCATCCGCAGCGTTAAGCCAAAACTGATAGAACGCATATGGCGAGGTCTTATTCCTATCCAACCATATAGTACCGGTTTCTGTTTTTCCAAATTTCTGCCCATCAGCCTTAGTCACTAACGGGGTTGTTAAACCATACACCTGCGCGCGATGCATTCTTCGCGTCAAATCTATCCCGCCAGTAATATTGCCCCACTGATCGCTCCCGCCTATTTGGAGAATACAATTGTGGCGCTTATACAGCTCTGCGAAATCATACGACTGCAAAATCATATAGGTGAACTCAGTAAAAGAGATTCCCGCCCCCTCTCTATCGAGACGCTGCTTTACGGACTCCTTTTGAATCATCGAGTTCACGGAGAAATGCTTGCCAACATCGCGCAAGAAATCTAATACATTAATGTCTTTCACCCAGTCGAGATTATTAACGACAACTGCGGCGCTAGCCCCGGAATCAAAGTCGAGAAACTGCGACACTTGGCTTTGCAATCTTTGCACCCAAAACTCTACCGTATCGCTCGAGTTCAACTGCCTCTCAGAAGCCTTAAAACTAGGATCTCCAATCAGGCCGGTTGCGCCGCCTACTAATGCAATGGGTTTATGCCCAGCAAGCTGGAATCGTCGCAAGGTAAGCAACGGCACTAGACTACCTATATGGAGGCTTTCTGCCGTTGGGTCAAAACCACTATATAGAGTACGTCCTTCCCCAAGCACAGACTTCAACTCCTCGCCGGAGGTCATTTGCGCTAACAGGCCTCGATTCTGAAGATCTTCGATAATGTCTATAGATGTAGCCGTCATATGTGATCCCTAAAGCTAAATTGTGGTCACTTCTATTGCCTCTATATATAGAGGCAATAGAAAGCGACTTGCAAGCTACCTATTTATTGGACTTGCGAAACGGTCGCAGATTTTACACTACTAATCAGAATAAGACTTGACCTGCCCCCTAAAAGTCATAAGAATTGCCTTTTTGAGCGCCAATGTCGGGCTCACATAGCTGCAATAAGAGACATAACATCATTAACTTCATGGATTTTTCGAGACTTTCAAAGCAGGCGGTGAGCAAACACTTCCCCCGCGACCACCTGATGCTGGCTAGCGTATTGAGCGCTGCGCTAGTTATCACAATGGTATTTACACCAAAAGAATCAGCTCATGGCGCCAAAATCATGGCGATGCCTACTCAAGAGTCTCCTCTTGCACTTATCCCTCACACACCATCAGACGCGCCTCTAGCCGATTTGGTGATGGGCAACAATGCTCAACAAGCTGCGTTTGCCGAATGGACAGACCTAGAAGTCCAATCTGGGGATAATTTGTCAGCACTATTTACGAAGGTAGGACTGAGCGCGCAAGACATGTACCGCGTCCTTAATAGTAACGAAGAAGCAAAAGTGCTCAATCGCCTTTTTCCTGGCTATCAACTTAGCTTTCATATGCCCGAGGAAGGAAAGCTTAATCAGCTCAAAGTATTGAAATCTCCATTAGAAGGCTACTTGTTTACACTCAATGATACGGGCTACCAAGTAGAGCCCATCATTCGCACACCCGAGATTAAAACCACCTATAAAGAAGGGGTTATTAACGACAGCCTATTTATGGCCGCTAAACGGGCGGACATTCCTGCTATCTCAATCATGGAAATGGCCGACATCTTTGGTGGAGTTATCGACTTCATCCTTGATCCTCGTGACGGCGACAACTTTGGCATACTCTACGAAGAGAAATACCTAGATGGTGCCTTTATTGGCAATGGCGACATCATTGCGGCTCAGTTTACTAACCAAGGTAAGCAATTTATTGCCGTACGCTATATTAATGAAGACGGCACCACTGGCTACTATAGCCCTGAAGGCGAGAGTATGCGTAAAGCGTTCTTGCGCACTCCTCTAGACGTTTTCCGCATAAGCTCCAATTTCAGCTTGAGCCGCAAACACCCAATACTGAACACCATTCGCGCTCACAAAGGCACTGACTATGCTGCCCCTAGAGGCACGCCTGTGCGTGCAACTAGCGATGGCGTTGTAACATGGGCATCCAGAAATGGATCATTTGGCAAACTCATCGTGCTACAACATCGCGGCGAATTTGAAACCAAGTACGCCCATCT
Organism: Gammaproteobacteria bacterium; assembly: GCA_051252515.1. Classification (GTDB taxonomy): domain Bacteria; phylum Pseudomonadota; class Gammaproteobacteria; order Pseudomonadales; family Pseudohongiellaceae; genus UBA5078. The sequence goes on along the minus strand of JBPOFS010000002.1, from coordinate 826,409 downwards.
AAATGATTACGCCTCCGGCATTAAGAAAGGCTCCAGAGTTCGCCAAGGAGAAGTTATTGGCTACGTAGGGCAAACGGGCGGCGCCACAGGCCCTCACCTACATTACGAGTTCCTTGTTCGCGGTGTCCACAAAGACCCGAGAACCATTGTCGACCAACTCCCACAGGCTATTTCTTTAGAGCCACAAGAACTGCCTCGATTCAAAGAACAAACTAAAGATCTACTAGAGCGCTTCATACAAGAAAGTGTCGATTCGCGCCTATTGAGCTTGAACCACATCGAGCCTACCGCACAGTCTCACTAAGCCTTGTCTCATCGACGTCCATGCCAATGCGCGCATGGGCAATCAGGACGTACAAGCACATGTCGACTCACGAATATTTCATCGGTCTTCTCTCCGGCACTAGCATCGACGGTGTCGACTGCGTGGTTGTCGATTTTGCACAAACTCCCCCAGCCCTAGTAGGCACTCATAGCGAGCCGATCCCTGCTCCTTTGCACCAAAAAATACACGCATTATGTGCAGATGACACAGTGTCGTTAATAGATTTGGGAGAAACTGACGTAGCCTTAGGGCGAGTGTTTGCAAACGCCGTTAAACAACTACTCAATAAGAGTAACCTTAACCGCAGGGATATCCTCGCCATTGGCAGCCACGGACAGACAATCAAACACCATCCAACAGGCCAAAACCGTTTTACCCTTCAAATTGGCGACCCTAATACAATCTCCTACCTCACCGGTATCTGCACTATTGCAGACTTTCGGCGAAAAGATATGGCCGCGGGTGGTCAAGGCGCCCCTTTAGCCCCTCTATTCCATCAAAGTTATTTTTCCGACCCTCACTCTCGGTGTGCAGTACTAAATTTAGGGGGAATCGCAAACATCTCCCTTCTAGCCCATAAGGGACTTGAGCTAATCGGTTTTGACACGGGACCAGCCAATGTCTTAATGGACGGCTGGATCAATGCCAAAAAGAACCTTCCTTATGATGACCAGGGGCAGTGGGCTAGAACAGGGACTGTTGACCAAGCGCTTTTACACGCCTTGCTAGAAGAGCCCTACTTTCAGTTATCTCCGCCCAAAAGTACTGGTCGCGAGTTATTCAATATGCGCTGGCTACAGGCACACCTCGGCAACTTCCCACTAGTCCGTGATGAAGACGTGCAAGCGACCTTGCTGGAATACACGGCAATGAGCGTAGTGAATAGCGTGGATTGGGAGACGGCGAAAATCAATGCGCTTTTTGTATGTGGCGGTGGAGCGCGGAACTCTTATTTGATGGAGCGCTTGCAAGCCTTGCTCACGCCAGTGACTGTTTCCAGCAGTAGCGCTGCCAACCTCGACCCACAGTGGGTGGAAGGATTCCTCTTTGCTTGGCTCGCGAGAAACGCTTGGTATGGCGACCCCGTAGATGCCAGATCAGTGACTGGCTCTGCACAAGTGACTATTTTAGGTGGGGTTTACGAGGCCGACTCAGACGGAGAATGAAGAGCCGCAACCACAGGTCGTAGATGCTAGCGGGTTATTCACGACGAATTTAGCCCCTTGTAGCCCTTCCACATAATCAACTTTTGCGCCGACTAAGTATTGATAGCTCAACGGATCAACCACTAGCTCAGCGCCATGATTGGAGACGATCGTATCATCTTCATCAGACTCTTGATCAAAGCTAAAGCCGTACTGAAATCCCGAACACCCGCCTCCCGTAACAAAGACGCGTAATTTCAACTTTGGATTGCCTTCTTCGCTGATAAGGTTTTTCACCTTTGCGGCAGCGTTTTCAGACATTGAAATAATACTTGGATTATGGGATTGAACAACAGACATTAAGGCACCATCGAGTTGTGAAACGTGCGCAAAGAAGTGAAAAACCGCGCAGTAAAAGGATTATGTCTAAACCCGAGCATTTCAGTCAACTATTGTTTCGTCTTCCTCATCCGACGATGAGTGTTCCGCGTCCGAACGTTGACCCAAATTCTCGTAAGCCAACGCTTTAGCCTGAGAGGCAGATAAGCGCTTAGCTTCATGTTGCGCGCGGGCAATATGCATGAGATTACCGTTAACCTCAGATCCCATCACCATTTCAATCAGGCTATAGAAAACATTTCCCATAACTACCGCTTTAGCTGCTAGCTCTAGGTGTTTGGAGGAATGCACATCGCCTTTGACCAAACCATTGATCACCACAGACGGCACCCAGACCTCGCCTTCAATGACCCCCGATTCAGCAATGCGAATCAACGCGCCAGAGTCATCATCAGCATAAACATTGCCTTTAATACGCCCCTCAACGTTTAATTCACCGCTAAAACGCAAATCTCCGACAATTTCAGTTTGTTTAGAGATTAACGTATGAGCTAGTCCCGACGTGCCTGTTTTTTTACTGCTTGATCTAAACATTACTGCGCCTCCACGACACTCCAGCTAAATACTTTCTCTACTTTTATCGCTGTGGGCTTTGTTGACTCTGCAAGCACTTCAACCTGATCTGGTGTGAAGCCATCCGGCAACTGCAGCTCACCCTCGATATTCTGGAAATAACGAAAACTCAAGTTTGGCTCAAAAGATGCCGACTCCAACACTAAGTCGCTCAAAGACAACACTTCTCGTTGTCCGTCTCGCTGCCCGATAATATTGATCTGCGCGCTCCCTTCGAGAACCTTATCGCCAGCACCGGCTTGTCGAAACACCGCTTTGTAGTGATAGCGAGCACTTTGCTCTATTGGGGTTACGCCGAACTCTGCAATGACAAGGTTTAAATCCGTGCTCTCTGGGGACATTACTTGGCGATAAAACGATACATCTTGCTCAAGCTCCAAAATTCGCTGTCGTAAGCCATTGATAGTCCCTTGCACTTCTTCTGTGGCGCGACGGTCAACGATATTACTGCGATCGGTGATAACAAGTTCGGAGCGCAAGACATTGAGCTGACCCTGCGATTCAGCCAGCGCTTGGCTCAAGCGTTCATTGTCAGCTCTATTCACTAAATACCGTTTTTGAGCGACATACTGCCCGTAAAAATAGGCAGCAGCGCCCACAGCCACGAATAGCATAATAAGAAAAACGCTAAGAGATACACGATACCAAGGACGATAAGGAACGACGACCATTTGGTGTTGTTTACTGCCTTTTACAACGTTCGGCATGGCACCCTTAATCCGTTCTTATCGCTTTATGGAAGAAAGGCTATATTCTGCAGCCCTTCACTTTCATCAAGGCCAAACATAATGTTCATATTCTGAATCGCTTGTCCTGACGCCCCTTTCACCAAGTTATCGATTACCGAAAGCACCACTACCATATTGCTGCTCTCCAAATAACATACACCAATTTGACATCGGTTAGCGCCACGAACATTTCGTGTTGCGGGGTATTGTCCCTGTGGCATGACATCCACAAAGGGCTCATTTTTATATCGACTCTCAAAGACTGACTGCAATTCAGACGCATCTTTGCCCGCTTTAAGCTGTGCGTACAATGTCGCATGAATACCGCGGATCATTGGCGTTAAATGAGGAACAAAGGTCAACCCTACAGGCTCACCCGCATATTGGGTCAAGCCTTGCGTTATTTCAGGTAAATGTCGATGCCCAGAGACGCTATAAGCACTCATAGACTCGGAGGCCTCTGTAAGCAACGCCCCAACAGAAGCTTTACGTCCAGCACCACTCACACCGGATTTCGCATCTGCGATAAGCCCAGTCGTTTCGATCAACCCAGCCTCAAGTAATGGCAAGTAGCCCAACTGAATGGCAGTGGGATAACACCCAGGCACCGCTAACAATTGCGCACTCACAATCGCTTCACGATTAACCTCAGGCAAACCGTAAACCGCCTCGTTTATATACTCAGGGCACTCATGAGCGACTTTGTACCACTTTTCCCAGACCGCTTGATCACGCAATCTAAAGTCTGCAGAAAGGTCGATGACACGTACGCCGCGCTTTAAAAGCGTAGGGACTGACTTCATCGCCACAGCATGTGGAGTCGCATAAAACACTACATCACAGGCGAATAACGCTTCTGAGTCAGGCGCTGAAAACTCAAGATCCAAAACACCCCGTAGATTGGGGAATAAGTCAGATACCGGGCTACCTTGCAGTTCGCGCGACGTGATGACTTCGATGCTCACATCTTTACGGGTTGCGAGCAGACGCAGTAGTTCCACTCCGGTATATCCAGTAGCTCCGACAATTCCGACCTTAATCACAGGGTCCTCCTAGGGTGTTTCGCAAATGCGTAAACATTGAAATTTGAGCGAGGCATGATACCCCTGTTTTCACGCTGTATCCATTCAATCAGCTGTGCTAGTGTAGCCCGCTTCAGCATACGGCCAGTGTCAATTCACTAGTTTTCAAGGGAGGATAAAATGCTCTGGGTTAAAGCATTCCATATTATTGCGGTCATCTGTTGGTTCGCCGCCATCTTTTACCTCCCACGATTGTTTGTCTATCACGCGGCAAGCACCGACACCATTAGCAAAGAACGCTTCGCCATTATGGAGCGTAAACTATATCGCGGCATCGCCACCCCTTCCGCTATCGCGACTATCGTACTTGGGTTTTGGCTCATCAGTTTCAACGCTTCGTTTTATATGAGCGCTCCTTGGATGCATGCAAAACTCAGCCTTGTCGCCCTATTAGTCGTCTACCATGGTTTCTGCTGGCACTACTTAAAACAGCTTCGTGACGACAAGTGCACAAAGTCTCATGTGTTTTTCCGCTACTTCAATGAAATTCCTGTTTTTATGCTCATCGGCATCGTCATTTTAGTAGTCGTTCGCCCCTTCTGAGGCATAATAAGTAGAACTTCTTTGAAAGGACAAATCCTGTGGACACCGATATTGCCAGCAAGCCGAAAGTCTTATGCTTCTCTGGTTTAGATCCCTCCGGAGGAGCAGGCATTCAAGCGGATATAGAAGCGCTATTTAGCGCTGGCTGTCACTGTTTACCCATTATTACTAGCCTCACAGTGCAAGACACCTGCAATGTGATGTCCGCTCAACCCGTCTCCCCCGCATTGCTCATTCAACAAGCCCGAGCGATACTCGAGGATGTCTCGGTTGAAGTCATCAAGATTGGCTTGCTAGGCAGCGTGCAAACTATCGAAGTCGTGCATACGATTCTTAAAGACTATCCTAATATCCCCGTCGTGCTCGACCCAATTTTATGGGCTGGGGGCGGATATGAGTTCTCCAAAGACGACATCGCTAGTGCTCTAAAATCGCTTCTATTGCCACTGACTTATGTCCTCACTCCCAATACCAATGAACTTAATGCATTGAGCCCCAGTGCCGACACACAGGACGCGGCGGCCAGCAGCTTGCTCGACTTAGGGTGCAAGCACATTTTACTGACTGGGACTCACGCTAAAAGTGACAAAGTCATCAACAGACTCTACACCCCACACCAAGCACAGCAGAGTTTTGAGTGGCCCCGCTTAGCGAATGAATACCATGGCTCAGGCTGTACGCTCGCCGCTAGCCTCGCCGCCTATCTTGCACACGGCTTTGAGATGGGTGAAGCGGCGCATCGAGCGCAACAGTACACATGGGAGTCACTGCAAGCAGGGACTAGGCCTGGCTTTGGCCAATGGCTTCCAAATCGTAGCTATTGGAATGCCTGAGAATCTTCATGCCTAAACCGTTACAAGGTGTCTACGCGATCACCGATCAAACTCTTTTGCGAGGACCGATGCTTCTCACTGGCGCCGAAGAAGCACTCAGAGCCGGACTTGGCCTGCTGCAATACCGCAACAAAGGGGACTCTTGGCAATCGCGATGCGATGAAGCCACGCAACTACTGGAACTTTGTCGCCGCTACAACACCCCACTACTCATCAATGATGACGTCGACCTATGCCTTGAAGTAGGCGCCGATGGCGTGCACTTAGGACAGGGCGATACGAAATTAACCGACGCTAAGCGACGCCTCGATGACAGCGCGATAATCGGGGTAACCTGTCATAGCGATATCGCTCTCGCACGACAAGCCCAAGACAATGGAGCGCACTACGTGGCCTTCGGACGCTTCTTCCCGTCCACGACCAAACCCCATGCGCCTCCCGCCACCCTCGCGACTCTGCGCCAAGCACAGCGTGAGCTCACAGTGCCCATTGTTGCAATTGGCGGCATCAACGCCGAAAATGGCCACACTTTGATAGACGCTGGCGCGAACATGCTTGCGGTTATCCATTATCTTTTTGCTAGCCCGAATATTGACGTAAGAGTGCGAAAACTCAATGCACTCTTTAATAGCGCTATTAATCGTTAAGACTCATCGTATTAAAAGGAACCCTACCCCGTGAAATCCCAGCCAGAAAAAACCACGAAACGCTCAGCCCAATTGTTTGAAGAGGCAAAACTTTACATCCCGGGTGGAGTGAACTCCCCCGTGCGTGCATTCCGCGGTGTAGGCGGCAACCCATTGTTTTTCAATGGTGGAGAAGGTGCCTGGCTGACAGATGAGGACGACAATCGCTATATCGATTACGTGGGCGCATGGGGACCGTTGATTCTCGGCCACAGACACCCTGATGTTCTAGAAGCGCTGCAAGCACAATTAAGTCACGGCCTAGGGTATGGCGCTTCGACAGAGGCAGAAGTGACGATTGCCAAGACAATCTGCAAACTAGTGCCTTCGATCGAACGTGTCCGTCTCGTTACATCCGGAACCGAAGCCACCATGAGTGCGATACGTGTCGCTCGAGGCTACACTGGTCGCGACAAAGTAGTGAAGTTCGAAGGCTGCTATCACGGCCATGTCGACGGATTACTAGTCAAAGCAGGTTCGGGAGCACTCACTTTAGGCGAGCCAGACTCACTAGGGGTACCTAAATCCTATACAGACCAAACCTTCGTGCTGCCATACAACGATATCGATGCGTTAGAGAAACTCTTTGAAAGAAGCGGAAAAGAAATTGCCTGCATCATCGTAGAGCCAGTCGCTGGCAATATGAACATGGTTCCCCCTATTCCAGGCTTTCTCGAGAAAATGCGCGAGCTTTGCGACCACTACGAAACGGTACTTATCTTCGATGAAGTCATGACAGGGTTTCGCGTGGGCTTAGGCGGTGCGCAAGCACATTACAATGTCACACCAGATCTAACGGCTCTGGGCAAAGTCATTGGGGGCGGTCTTCCAGTAGGCGCTTTCGGTGGCAAACAAGACATCATGGAGATGATTGCGCCAATGGGCCCGGTCTATCAAGCAGGCACTCTCGCCGGCAGCCCACTTGCCGTCGCCGCCGGTATGGCCATGCTCACGGCTATTCAAAAGCCTGGCTTCTATGAGTCGCTCAACGCTCGCACTCTGGCACTCACTAGTGGCTTAAAAGAACGCGCCACTGCGGCAAAGATTCCTTTCACGACACATCAAATTGGCGGCATGTTTGGTTGCTTCTTTAGTGGCGAAGAAACAGTCGAGCGCTTCGATCAAGTAATGGCCTGTGACGTCGAATATTTCAAAAAATACTACCATCACATGCTGCAGAATGGCGTGTATCTCGCCCCGTCAGCATTCGAAGCAGGCTTCATATCCGCTGCTCACGGCGATGATGAGATTCAGAAAACGTTGGATGCCGCGGAAATCGCGTTCGCAACAGCCTAATCACCACACTCACTCTTTAAGTGGTGTTCGGCACCGCGTTAAGCAAGGAATATAAGATCGCATGAACAATTTTGACGTATACAGTATTGGCAACGCTTTAGTCGACCAAGAGTTTGAAGTCGATGACCGGTTTTTTATCGACTCCGGAATCGAAAAAGGTTTTATGACGCTGATCGATGAAGATAAACAGCAAGAGTTGCTGGATCTATTGATGGCTCGCTACGGGCTGAAAAAGCGCGCAGGAGGAGGCTCCGCCGCCAACTCTATTTATGCATTAAGCCAATTTGGTGGCAAAGCATTCTTCTCCTGCAAAGTTGCCAATGATGAACCCGGTCAGTTTTATATGCAGGAGCTTGGTGACAATAATGTCGAAACTAATCTTTCTGCTGAGCGTGAAGTCGGCACTACTGGGCGCTGCCTCGTCATGGTGACCCCCGATGCCGAACGCACGATGCTTACTGCATTAGGTATTTCACAATTAGTGTCTGTGACTGAGCTGAACCACGACGCCATTAAAGCGTCCACGTATGCCTATACTGAAGGGTATTTAGTGACATCTCCTTCCGCAAAAAGCGCTGTGCTTGAGATGAAGCGCGTCGCAAAAGCAGCTGGCGTTAAATTCGCGATGACTTTTTCTGACCCTGCAATGGTGGAATATTTCAGCGAAGGCATTAACGAATTCATTGGCGAGGGCGTGGACTTACTTTTCAGCAACGAGCAAGAAGCTATGTTGTGGTCTGGCGCGGATACAATTGAAGCGGCTTGCCAGGCACTTGAAAAAGTAGCCACACAATTTGTTGTGACACGCGGCGCCCTAGGGGCACGCCTTTATGATGGCGAACGCTATATCGATATCAACGCCCATAAAGTACGAGCGATAGACAGCAATGGCGCAGGGGATATGTTCTCTGGCGCATTCCTTTACGGAATAACAAAGGGATATGATTTCGAGACTTCAGGCAAGATCGCCAGCGTGGCGGCTTCAATCGTTGTGTCGCAGTTTGGCCCGCGCCTCTCACCAGAACAACACAAAGAAGTTCTGGAAAGAGTCGGCCTATAAAGGATTAAGCACGCAATTCGTCGACGAATTTCTTAACGCCATCAAACCATGAGGCTTTCTTCGGCGATTGCTGCCCTTCAGTTTCAGCAATATCGTGGAACTCCGCTAAGAGCTCTTTTTGACGCTTAGTGATCTTGACCGGAGTCTCCACAACTACGCGGCATAATAAGTCGCCCGTAATCCCGCCGCGTACAGGCGTAACGCCTTTATTGCGTAGACGGAACAACTTACCCGTTTGCGTTTCGGCTGGAATCTTCAGCTTCACTCGGCCATCAAGTGTAGGCACTTCTAACTCTCCGCCTAATGCTGCATCCACGAAACTGATCGGAATTTCGCAATGCAGATCAATACCATCACGTTCAAAGAGTTTGTGTGCTCGTACAGACACTTGTACATACAGGTCACCATTTGGACCTCCATGACTTCCTGCCTGACCTTCGCCAGTTAAACGAATGCGATCGCCGTTATCAACACCTGGTGGTACTTTGACTGACAGCGTTTTCTGTTCTTCAACATTGCCCTGACCACGACAAGTAGTACATGGGTCTTTGATCTGCTTACCAGATCCCTGACAATGCGGACAAGTTTGCTGCACAGAGAAGAACCCTTGCTGCATGCGCACTTGCCCCATGCCATTACAAGTTCCGCAATCTACAGGCTTACTGCCTTTTTTCGCGCCACTGCCTTCACAAGTTTTACACTTAACAGCCGTAGGGATACGGATTTTAGCTGTGGTCCCACGAACCGCCTCTTCTAGGTCAAGCTCGAGGTTATAACGTAAGTCGGCCCCTTTACGTACATGACTTCGACCACCGCCACCTCCGCGTGAGCCACCAAATATGTCGCCGAAGATATCACCAAACATGTCGCCGAAATCGCCCGCACCAGCGCCACCGCCGCCCCCTTGCTGATTGACACCAGCATGGCCGTACTGATCATAACGCGCACGCTTTTGCGCATCAGAAAGCATCTCAAAGGCTTCATTTGCCTCTTTGAATTTTTCCTCAGCCGTGTCGTCTCCTGGATTGCGATCCGGGTGGTGTTTCATCGCAATACGTCGGTAAGCCTTTTTTAACTCTGCTTCAGATGCATCGCGGGAAACCCCCAACACTTCATAATAATCTCGTTTGGACATAATCTTTATCTTTCTCGTTTAGCGAAAATTGGAACCGCTTAATAGCAATGTCTTCCAACGCAAAAAAACCAGATGAGAGAACCCATCCGGTTTTTTGCACTGACGTAGCTTGCTTTGGGTGCTCGCACACCCTTGGCAATTACTTGTCGTCTTTAACTTCTTCGAACTCTGCATCCACTGCGTCATCGTTATCCGAGGACTGAGCAGAAGCATCGTCAGCTGCACCGGCTTCTCCAGCTTGTTTCTCAGCGTACATCTTCTCTGCAAGACTAGAGGAAACTTCTGTTAGTGTTTTAGTCTTGGCTTCGATGTCATCGATGTCGCCGCTTTTCATCGCTTCTTCTACTGCCACGATGGCTGCTTCAATCGACTCTTTTTCAGCCGCTTCGACCTTGTCACCCGCTTCTTCTAAAGTCTTACGAGTAGCGTGCACTAGGCCATCAGCCGTGTTGCGCACTGTGACCAATTGCTCGAACTTCTGATCGTCCGCCGCATGTGCTTCGGCGTCCTTCACCATTGCTTCGATCTCTTCATCTGACAGACCGCTTGATGCTTTGATGACGATTGACTGCTCTTTTCCTGTCGCTTTATCTTTGGCCGACACGTTAAGAATACCGTTCGCATCCAAGTCAAACGCCACTTCAATTTGTGGCATACCGCGAGGTGCCGCAGGAATGTCTGACAAATCAAATCGACCTAGCGACTTGTTCTGTGCCGCTTGCTTACGCTCACCTTGAACAACGTGAATAGTCACCGCTGTCTGATTATCATCCGCTGTAGAGAACACTTGTGTTTTCTTAGTAGGAATCGTGGTGTTCTTTTCGATCAAGGCGCTAGCCACTCCGCCCATAGTCTCGATACCAAGAGACAGTGGCGTTACGTCCAACAATAGTACGTCGTTTACTTCACCAGATAGTACCGCTGCTTGAATCGCTGCGCCCATGGCTACGGCTTCATCAGGGTTTACATCACGGCGCGCTTCTTTACCGAAGTAATCAGCCACTTTCTTTTGTACTAAAGGCATACGCGTTTGGCCACCGACCAAAATCACGTCATCGATCTTAGACACATCTAGACCAGCATCTTTCAATGCCATTTTCACTGGACCCATAGTGCGGTCTACAAGTTCTTCAACAAGAGATTCGAACTTCGCTCGCGTAAGCTTTTGCACCAAGTGCTTTGGCCCGCTCGCATCTGCCGTTATATAAGGCAGATTGATTTCAGTTTGTTGTGCAGATGAAAGCTCGATCTTCGCTTTCTCAGCCGCTTCTTTCAAACGCTGCAAGGCCAATGGGTCGCTGTGCAGATCCATGCCTGATTCTTTCTTGAACTCAGCCGCTAAGTATTCGATCAAACGAAGGTCGAAATCCTCACCACCCAAGAACGTGTCACCGTTTGTAGAAAGCACTTCAAACGTGTGCTCGCCATCAGTGTCAGCAATCTCGATGATTGAGATATCGAACGTACCACCACCTAGGTCAAATACGGCAACAGTGGCATCACCACCTTTTTTGTCCATGCCGTACGCCAATGCAGCCGCTGTAGGCTCATTGATGATGCGCTTTACTTCCAAGCCTGCAATTCGGCCGGCGTCTTTAGTCGCTTGACGCTGTGCGTCATTGAAGTAAGCAGGAACAGTTACAACTGCTTCAGTTACTTTCTCACCAAGGAAGTCCTCAGCGGTCTTCTTCATCTTCTTCAATACTTGTGCTGAGATTTGCGGTGGAGACATTTTCTCTCCATTGACGCTCACCCATGCATCACCGTTATCGGCCTTAACGATCTCGTACGGCACCATCTTGATGTCTTTTTGTACAACATCATCTTTGAACTGACGGCCGATAAGACGCTTAATCGCGAATAAAGTGTTTTTTGGATTCGTTACCGACTGGCGCTTAGCAGGCTGACCCACTAATGTTTCGCCGTCTTTAGAGAAGGCGATAATCGAGGGAGTGGTACGATCGCCCTCTGCATTTTCCAATACTTTCGCTTTTCCGCCGTCCATAATCGCCACGCACGAATTCGTGGTTCCTAAATCTATTCCGATGATTCTACCCATTTCTCGTTTCTCCATCTCGCTCGTCTAGCCAACACTTAGCTGGTGAGAGCAGGTTCTCTGTTCAATTGACTGTGCTGTTTGGTTTGCCTTCGGGGAAGTAATCTTCCCTTGGGCTTTTTTTTGCTTCTGGCCTCTAATATTGGCCCTAAGCGCGCCATTTCAAGTCTTAGCGCTACTTCTATTACATTTTTTATTCTGCGCCCTTAGAAACCATGACCATTGCTGGACGAATAACACGGCCATGCAGGGTATAGCCCTTCTGCATCACAGCGGTCACAGTGTCTGGCTCAACATTCGGGTTTTCCTGCATAGACATTGCCTGATGCAGTTGTGGGTCGAAGGGCTCGCCGAGCGGATCGATCTGCTCAATTGAGAATTTCTTGAAGCAATCGATAAAGCTTTTCAGAGTCAGCTCGACGCCTTGTAGAAGCCCCTTTACCGCTTCGTCATCACGATCCATATTGACCTGCAGCGCACGCTCTAGATTGTCCATGACGGCCAATAGCTCTGCGCTTAGCTTTTCTTGCCCGTACTTATGAGCTTTCTCGACATCTTGCTCAGTGCGGCGACGCAGGTTCTGCATCTCTGCCTGCACTCGTAAGACTTCATCTTTCTGATGCGCGATAACTGTTTCGGCCTGTGCAAGCTTCTGTAATGCTTCTAGTAGCTGAGCTTGCTCGCCAACGGCTTCGACTGGTTCAGCCTCGCTGCCTTCAATTTCGTTATTCTCCTCCACGCTTTGATCTCCTTGCGTATCCATATTCTTCTCGTCAGTGTTTTCGCTCATCTTTGCACCTGTTCTATGAAGGGTTACGGGCTATTACCGCTTGCTCGATTTACTAAGGGATCTTCTCAATCCGGCTAGCACTGCGATATTGGGGCAAAGCACGCCAGTTCAAGCCGATAGCCACTAATTCCTGCAATTATTTTTTCTTATTCAGATAGCATGACAATGCAGCAGCACACTGACAAATAGCATGAGGATGCGCTATATTAAGCAGCGCAGATCAATTTAAATAGCTCTGCTTTTGCTCACAGCGACTTACACGGAAACCCCAGTCCCACCATGCTGATCCAGCTCTCTATCCGCCATTACGCCATTGTCGACTCACTAGAGATCGAATTCTCTCCAGGTATGACCGTTATTACCGGTGAAACAGGCGCAGGAAAATCGATCATGCTCGGCGCTTTGGGCTTAACCTTAGGGGACAGAGCGGACAAAGGGGTCATTAGCAACAACGCTAAGCGCACTGATATCAGTGCCTATTTCGACACGCAAGACCAGCCTTTGGCAAAAGCGTGGTTAATCGAGAACGAACTGCTGACCGACGATGAGCCCGATCTGTGTTTGCTACGCCGTGTCGTGTCTGACGATGGCCGCTCCAAAGCCTGGGTCAACGGTTATCCTGTCACGCTACAAATTCTGAAAACCGTAGGTGAGATGTTGATCGACATCCACAGCCAACATGAACACCAGTCGCTACTCAACCGCAGCACCCATCAACGTTTGCTTGATGCGTATATCGGTGAACAAGCGCTTCTTGAAAAAATCCGTGTTATCAGCCGAGACTGGCGTAAAAACCGCGAAGCCTTAGAGGCACTCAAAGCACAGTCCGAAGCGTTCGCCGCCCAATTGGAGCTCATTAGTTATCAGCTCAACGAACTCAACGAGCTTGATTTGCAAGAAGACGAACTCGAGGCACTCGATGCGGAATACCGTCAACTCAATAGCGCCGACACCGCACTGGCCACCGCCCAGCAATTACTAGAGCTGTGCAGCGAAAGCGAAGAGCAAACCTTACAAGCCGGTTTAAATCAAGCCTTAGCGCTGATTCAAGAGCTACAAGCTAAAGCCTCTACATTGGACAGCGTTGGCGACTTGCTTAATAACGCCTCAATCCAAGTGGACGAAGCGGTACGCGAACTGCGCCGCACCATCGACGGGTTCGATGCTAATCCGCAGCGGCTAGAGGAGATCAATCAACGCCTCGCCGACATCCATCAGTTGGCACGTAAACATAAATGCGGGTCGCAAGAGCTGCTCGCCTTACAGCTGCGCCTGCAAGATGAAATACAAACAATGGAGCACAGCGGCGAAGAGCTCAGCACACGCCAAACCAACGATGCGAAGCTGCAAAGCGAATTCCAAGAGCTCGCCCAAAAATTGACCCTATGCCGTCAAAAAGGGGCCAAACGCTTAGCCAAACAAATCAACCAGCAAATTGCAGAACTCGGCATGAGCCAAGCGTCATTGCATGTCGAACTTACGCCACTAAGTAAGGGCTTACCTACTGCCACAGGTCAGGAAAGTGTAGAGTTTTTGGTCAGCACCAATCCAGGCCAACCGCCTCGCCCGCTTATCAAGATTGCCTCTGGTGGCGAGCTTTCTCGCATCAGCCTCGCCATCCAAGTGATCACAGCGCAAACTTCGTCCACACCGACCCTGGTATTTGATGAGGTCGATGTTGGTATCGGCGGTGGCGTTGCCCGAGCAGTGGGCCTATTGTTAAAACAACTGGGTTCGCGCGGACAAGTCTTATGTGTCACTCACCAGGCGCAAGTGGCTAGCCAAGGGCATAACCATCTCTTTGTGAGCAAACAGATGCAGGGAGAGGTCCAAACAGGGACCCGTATCCGCGCTCTGGAAGGCGAGGATAAAGTAAAAGAGATTGCGCGGATGTTAGGGGGCGAGTCCAGTAAACAAGGGTTTACGCCGGAGTCTCTCGCCCACGCTCAAGAAATGCTTAACGGATAATTAAACTTTTTGGCAGGTTTCGCAGATACCGTAAAGGTAAAGGCTGTGATCGGTAATCTCAAAACCAAACTTTTTCGCTATTTTCAGCTGCTGGTTCTCGATCACTTCGTCATAAAACTCTTCTACGAGTCCGCACTTGCTGCACACCAAATGATCATGGTGCTCCATAGTGCTGAGCTCAAAAACCGAATGGCCGCCTTCAAAATGATGGCGCTCCACTAAGCCCGCAGTCTCGAACTGCGTAAGCACGCGGTAGACTGTTGCCAAGCCCACATCTTCGTCCGCTTCTATCAGTGCCTTATACACGTCTTCTGCACTTAAATGGCGGGTCTCAGAGCTTTCCAGCAATTGAAGAATCTTCACGCGAGGAAGGGTAACTTTAAGGCCGGCTTTACGTAGTTCTTGATTTTCTGAAGACATGTTTCTCTCTTTGTTTAGCTTGCACATTGACCCTCGTAGCAGGTGAGGTATTATGCCCCGTAACGCTTATAGATGAAAGTTACTCTCATCTGCCGCATTACCTGCTTTATTAAACAGAGACTTCCCATGTTTTCGCAGCAAGAACCCGCATTAAACAAGACCTCATTTTTACGCAAAAGCTTCCGCCTGTGCCTTTTATTAGGGCTCGTAGGCGTAGTAAGTGCTTGCTCAATCCCGCGCCTTCAGTTTCCTGGCGTCTATAAGATTGATATCCAACAGGGCAATATCATCACGCAAGAGATGATCGACCAGCTACGTCCTGGCATGACTAAGCGACAAGTTATTTTCGTGATGGGCACACCGCTCGTGCGTGACCCTTTCGACCAAGATCGCTGGGACTATATCTATAGCTTCCAGCCAGGCGGGGGAGTTCGTGGGCAAGAAGGCGTGACGATGTATTTCGAAAACGACCTACTGACTCACTTCAATGGGGATTTTAAACCTACAGAAGAGACTACTGCCGAAACCTCAACAAGCGATTCGGCAGCATCTAACTCTTAATTAGCTCTTGTTAGAACTCAAAGCGCAGACCCAATAACAGGCTGCGCCCTGCCTCCGGTGCCACATCCTTCAATACCGAGGCGTGATTGCGAATCGACTCATCAAGCAAGTTGTTCGCCTTCGCAAACAAAGTGAACTCCCCGCCCTGCCAATTCGAATGATAGTCCACTGACGCATTTACCTGCGTGTAGGCATCACTCGCTGTCTCATTGATCGCCACCTTAGACTGCTCCGCCACCTGTGTGACTCGCACCTTGTACAACCAATTACTGTGGGAATGGGCAATCTGTGCGCCATAACGCAGCGGCGGAATTCGGGGCACATTACCGTTGTCATCCAACGTGGCGCGCACATAGTCACCAAAGACAGAAAGCTCGGTAAAGTGTGTATCGCTTTGGCTGATAGGCATAGAGAACTCAGCCTCGACTCCTCGGAACAAGGCATCCCCTTGAGTCATTCTGGCCACCTGTACATCATCGATGAAAACATCCGTATCACGCATATACAGATAATCTGCAATATCGTTATAGAAGATATTGATGTCACCGGTTACAACGCCCATATGACGACGCAGCCCTATCTCGATGTTGTTGGAAGTCTCTTTGTCCGCAAACGGATTACCAATCTCTAGACGCTGAGTTGCGGCATGGGCAATCAGTAGTTCAGGATCGCTTGGCTCCATGCAGTTAGCATTGCTGATATTGGAGTACTTCTCTTCAACGCTTGGTGCGCGTTGCGAATGGGCATAGGCTAACATCAAGTTGCTACCCTCACTCACCCGCCACAGCGCTGAGGCGCTGCCACTGAAACTATTGCTACTATCATCACAGGCGCTTCCAGCCTGATCTAAGCGCTGTCGTTCAGCCCGAACTCCCACCTCATAAGTCATATCGCCCTTGTCTAAACTTTGCACGCTAAACAAGCCAATAGACTGCGTATCGGTTTCTGGAATGTACGCCTCTTCACCGATGGCGCTGAAGGTTTTATTGCCAAACTGCAAGCCTGTCACGCCTTCGATCGCACCAATCGGACGATGATTTAGCGTGAACCGCCCTTCGCTGCCCTCGTTGGAGTACACAGTACCAATCTCGCCATTGCCTTCTATCTCTGCATGCTGATAATCCACAACACTGAACTTGCCATTCAACTGCGTGAAAAACCCATTAAGCTCGTACTGCCCTTCAAAGTCATAACGATCTTGGTGCATCGCAATTCGAATACCGCCCTCTTCATGCTCCTCATCATGCCCTTCTTCCTCATGATCATGATCATGATCGTCGTGGTCATCGTGGTCGTCGTGATCCTCCTCTTCGTGATGTTCATGAGCCGAGGCAGGCAAACCGTAGTTGCTTTCTGAATGACTGATAGCTGCGCCGATATAACCGGAATCTGTGACCCACGATAAGCCTCCGGTCACGGCATGAGCACGAGTATTGGAGTTGTCGATGCTGCCCCGACTTTCTAGTAGTTCTTCAAATGCCTCCTCATCATCAAGATCGACAGTGCTAGGGTTTATCGAAAAACCATTGATCTGCGTATCGTTACTGTCGCGATAAGTCCCATCGAGATGCACCGCCCATTGCCCAGCGCCTGCCTCGACCTTAAAGACACTCGTTTGTTGATCCGACGCATTGCTATGCCGAGTCTCCACCAAACCGGTAACCGCCTCCGGCACTTGGCTAGGCACACGATTATCGATGACATTAACAACCCCACCGATTGCTCCGTTGCCATATAACAACGTGGCCGGCCCACGCACCACTTCGATACGCTCAGCCAGCGCCGCTTCGACACTATTGGCATGATCGGGGCTAATCGCAGAGGCGTCCATATTGCTCACTCCGCCTTGCAATACCTGTACGCGATTGCCGCTTTGCCCACGAATAATAGGCAGGCCCACACCAGTGCCAAACGAAGCACTGTTGACGCCGACCAATTCTTTGAGGGTTTCGCCCAGGGTACTAGCGGCTTGCTCACGCAGCGCTTCGCCACTTAAGACGTTTACAGGAAGTGCCGTTTCAGCACGAGTTTGCTGCAAACTAGAGGTCACAATCACCTCTTCAATTGGATCGACTGTATGCGCTTCTTGAGCACTAGCTTGTTGAGTACAAATTGCCGCCACAGCGACGCTTAAGACACGAGTCTTAGTAAAATAAATAGAATGACGCATTGCGACCTCTCGAAAAATTTTTAATCAATATAAACACGGCCAACTCCGCCCAACCCTAGGGTTAGGTCGTAGCGCAAAGTGCGTGCCGTAAAAGTGCTATCAATCAAGAATAATGCGGAGGACCACGAGAATTAGCAGGAACACGGGCTACAAAAACCAACTGTTCTAGAAGCGGTTCGTAGCGGTGCTGTGCTTTGGAAGGGGTAAAGCTGAACGGTGTCGCACGCAGTGCATCACTACCCGCGCCCACTTTGAGACAGATCGTACAATCTAAGTGGTGATGTAGATCGCCATTGTGCGAATGAATCAGAGTACTAGTTTGCAGAACCAAGAAAAGCAGGGCAAACAAGAGCACAAGATGCTTGGCAGCGCCTTGTTGGACTCGAATTGTTTGGCTAATTTTTAGGTTCATCAGCTACTGCTGCTTTGTTTTATAAGGGAAAATCAAAACACTCTGTAGTATTTCGCGATGCCTAGCACATGGAGAAATACTACAGAGGGACTAACGGGTACACAGAATTGACCGCCACCGCTCGAAAAAGTTTCCAATATTATTAAAAATAAATTTAAGCGCTAGTTTTCAGGGCTTGGACAAAGCGCTCTAAGGCTGGCAGACCTACGACATCATGGGCAACCAAAGTCAGATCTTGCCTAGGCAAATGCGGCAAGGCCTCTTTCAACGTAGCCAAGTGCACCTCTTCCTGGGTTCGACGTTCTGTTAAGAAATCTCCCAAGCCATCGGGCAAGCGCTTATTCACGATCAAACCACCCACACGCACTCCGCTGCGCTCTAGCTGCGCATTGAGCTCTATGGTTTCTAGCACCGGCAAACGCTCTGCCGCTAAGACGATGATAAAGGCTGTGCGCTCTGGATCATTCAATGCGTTGCGTAAATCAGAGAAACGACGACGGCGACGGTTAAGCAAAATACGAATCTTGTTCTCACGACTATCCATAGGATTATCGCCATCAGCACCGCCGAAAATCGCATTACCAACAGACTTATCATTGCCCAAGTTCTTGAGAACGGCACTAAAGCGCTCGGCTTTATCCCGGCGCTCGATTAGCCCATCAGTCCATGCGGACATCATCTCCGGCAAGGCAATCAATCTAGCAGTGTGCCCAGAAGGCGCCGTATCAAACACTAATAGGTCATAGTCTTTGGCCGCTTGCTCTACCACCTCAGCAATGCGCTCCATGATAGCCGCCTCTTGCATACCTGGCGCGTCTCTGGACAGCTCGATATGTTTATTGACCTCTCCGGCCAATTGCGGCGCCATCAATTTACGCAGCGAATCACCCACCTCTTCCAAATGCGCATTCACCGTCTGCTCCGGGTCCAATTCCATCCCGTCGAGATTCTCGGCCAAACGCACAGGGTTTGGTCCAATTTTGCGATCGAATAAATGTCCGAGGTTATGCGCAGGGTCGGTAGACACCAACAGAACACGACGGCCCTCTTGCGCCATCGCCAAGGCCGTTGCTGCAGAGACCGTTGTTTTACCAACGCCGCCCTTACCACCGAAGAATAAAATGTTTTTTGTTTTCGCGAGCTCTAACAACATGAGACATGATCCAAAGGTGAGCGTTCCATTCCCATGCGGCGATGCCAATCATGGAAACGGTCATACACAACTGGCAATAATTCCATTGTGTAATACGTGGCAGGGTTGGGGATTCCAAGGCTTTCGGAGAAGACCAGCATCATAAACAAATCGTCTTCATCGCGCTGGGCCCGAGCAAATTCGCGGCGGTAAGGGGCGATATAGTATTCACGCAAACCTTCTTCAAGGCGGGTATACCATTTCTTACTCTTATCACTACCGGGTATGTTTTTGTCTTCCATAGCGTTCTCCTTATTGAGCAGTATACGCACTCTGTCAAACTTAGGCTTTAGCGCGTGCTGCCCGCTGCCGTCTTGCTTGCTTTGGATCTATTAGAAGCGGCCGATAGATTTCCACTCGATCGCCTTCTTGCATGACATACTCATCAACGGCAGGGGTTGATCGACCATTGAGGGGGATTGAAAAAATACCAAAACTAACATTGCCCAGATCAAGATCAGGAAACGCCTGCTCTATCCCCGACAACTTGACGGCCTCTAACGCTGTAGTGCCAACGGCCACCTTTAACGCCAAAAGTTGTTGCTTGGCAGGTTCGGCATAGACCACTTCTACTTCGATTAATTCAGACATTTATTTCTCTTCGACACTCACTCATTCTCTGTTCCATACACTTCATTAGCCCGTAGGACCAAGGCATCCACTAAGGTATTGGCAGAATGGTTAAACAATTTCTCGAGTGCAAAGCCCATAATGCCACCGGAAAAATCGAACTCCATTTTCAGGCTTACTTTGCAGGCTTCGTCGCCTAGTGCTTTGAAGTGCCAGGCCGCCCCAAAATTTTTGAAAGGCCCCTCAACAAGACTCATCTGCATCTCTTGGCCAGGCACTAAGGTATTGCGGGTAGTAAAGGAATGATTCAAGCCCGCGACGCCGAGGCTAAGCTCGCCGACGACCTCGGACTCCGTGCGGCTAATCACAGTCGCCTTCTGGCAGCCATGCATAAACAGCGGATAACTCTCTATATCATTCACAAGGTCATACATTTGCTGCGCGGTGTGCATCACCAGCGCGCTACGATCAATCCGGGTCATAACAAGCCCAATAGGTCGAACGCGAAATACTTCTGTGCCACCGAGTTCAGGAACACGAACAACAACACAACAGGAATAAACGTACGAAGGGAAAAGTTCACGTATTTCTCACCGAAGCTGCCCGCATAGTTTGCATCGCCACGACTCAACTCAGCGCTTAAGCCTCCCCCTACACGCCAGCGATAGGCGCACAGGATACAGGCCAAGAACCCTACAAAGGGCAGGATTACTTCACTGAAGGTGTCCGCGATCAAGTCAAAGAATGATTTTGGCCCTCCGCCATAGGGGATGAAGTCGGTCAGAAAATCCGACATACCAAAGGACATTGAGGCGAACAAAGCAAAAAAGCTCACCATCGCCGCTTGAATCAATACCGCTTTTTTACGGGGAAACTGCCACTCATCGATCATATAAGAGATGGGGATTTCGAGGATCGACACCAAGGAGGTGACCGCTGCAAAGAACACCAAAGCGAAGAACACACTCGCCACGATGCTTGCGCCGACATAGCCCACAGCGCCCTGCATGGATAAGAATATTTGCGGCAAGTAGGTGAAGATCAAGCCCACACTGCTGCTGCTTAAATCGTCAGGGTTCGTCGATGGGTTGAACGCGAAGATAGCCGGCAAGATCAACAAACCCGCAAAGAAGGCCACAGAGGTATCGGCAAGCGCCACTAAACGCGTGGAGCCAGGGATGCTGTCGGTTTCGCTGAAGTAAGAGCCGTAGGTGATCATGATGCCCATACCCAGGGACAGCGAGAAGAATGCCTGATTCAATGCCGCGTTGATCACCGTGCTATCGAACTGACTGAAGTCTGGCACCAAGTAATAACGCACCCCGGCGCCGGCGTTATCTAAGGTCATCACAAAGATGATCAAACCCAGAAGCATCACAGCCAAGGTAGGCATCAACACTTTGGCCTGCCGCTCGATGCCTTTTTTCACACCACTCAACAACACCGAGAACACGATGATCTGCAAGGCGATGAAGTAGATATAGATGGAAGGAGAACCGATGACCTCACCGAAGGTATTGGGCTGGGCGAGCACTTCTAGATCCCCGGTGACAGCCTTGAGCAAGTAGATGATGATCCACACGGTGACCACTGTGTAGAACACTGCAATCATAAACGGGGTAAGAATGGCGAGTTTGCCGGCATAGCGCCAAAGCGTGTTGCCCCCCGACAATAAACTAAAAGCCCCTACCGGATTGCGTTGCGAGCTACGCCCCATCGCGATCTCGCCCATCATCACGGGCAAACAGATCAAGGCCACAAATAACACATAGGCCAGCAAGAATACGGCACCGCCGTTTTTCGAGGCCATGACGGGAAACGCCACGAGGTTGCCTAAGCCAACGGCAGACCCTGCTGCCGCCAATATAAAACCAAGTTTGGAGCTAAAATGACCACGCTCAATCGCCATGGAAAACCCTTTTATGTCAATTGCTTAGAATTGTTATGAGGAACTATTTTGTCGATTCTATCAGCGCCTGCCATGGCTCGCCAGAACTTTGCACCCTATGCAGCAGAGCGATTGCGGTTATAATGCCAAGCTATGGCTAAATCTAAGAAAGCAAAAACACCAGACACCACGATCGCCCGCAACAAAAAGGCCATTCATGACTATTTCATGGAGGAGAATTTTGAGGCGGGAATGATGCTATTGGGCTGGGAAGTCAAAAGCATGCGCGAGAAAAAAGTGCAGCTTACCGATAGCTACGTCATCATCAAAAACGGCGAAGCCTATCTGCTAGGTTGTAACGTCGTGCCGTTGAATACCGCCAGCACTCATGTTGTCTGCGAACCGGACCGTACCAAGAAGCTTCTTTTGCACCGCAAGGAACTTGCGAAGCTGTTCGCCAGCACCCAGCAAAAAGGCCACACCTGCGTTGCCACCAAGATCTATTGGAAAGGCCACATCATCAAGTGTCAGATCTCGCTCGCCAAAGGTAAGCAAGACCACGACAAACGTGATGTTGTGAAAGACCGCGAATGGGCCATCGAGAAGCAACGCGTCGTTAGACACTCGAACCGCTAAGCCCTTTATTCTCATATTCCGCAATTGCTAGGCCCGCAGCCACACTGGTGAACGGGTCGTGCTCTACCACCTTGCCTGGAAAATGCGCATCGAGGCTTCGACGCACCGCAGGGATCAACGAAGACCCGCCAGTACTCACCACCACGTCGATCTCCTCTGCATCGATTCCAGCCCTAGTCAGCGTTTCTTGAACCGCCGCCTCAAACTGCTCTAGCTGTTTGGAGATCATCTTCTCGAACTGCGCCCGGGTTAACGTCAAGGTCACGTCGATCTCCGGGATATCCAACACCGCCTCGTCTTGGTCAGACAACGTCGCCTTCATGTCTTTGAGCGCTTGGAACACCAAGTAACTGTAGTTCTGCTTGATCAACTCATATAGACGCTTGAACTTAGGCACCGACTCCCCGCCTTGCTCGATACACTGCAGCACCGGAGTCGTGTATTGATTCTGATTGAGCATATAGCTGATCGCCCAATTGAGGATCAGATCTTGATACTCCTCAAACGGAAACTGAGTCTCGATTTCCCGGTCCACCCCTTTACGGCGCCAGACCTCCCCCTTACCCAATAAAGGAAACAATAACTCACGGAATACCGCCTGATCGATGTGGTCTCCGCCTAGCCCCACCCCATGAATCGCGCTCACCTCAAACGATGAACCCGCACGCTTTAAGATACACAGATCCAAGGTGCCACCGCCAAAGTCTACCGCCAACAGGGTCTTTGCCCGTGAGTGAGGGTTCACCTGCAAATAACTCAACGCCGCCGCCAATGGCTCCGGATAGAACTGCTGATCTACAAATCCGGCATAGCGGCTAGCCTCTGACAGACGCTCTAGCGCGACCTCGTTATGCTTCTCATCGCGCCCTTCAAAGTTCACTGGATGCCCGATACACGCATGATCTGCAGCCGCCCCTGGCCTACGCGCTGCTACTGCTATTTGTGCTGCCTCACGCATCCGCAGCAAGATTGGCGCAATCAACGCCACCAAACGAAACGCCTTTTCGAACACCATTAAGCGCGGCACATCGGCCTGGCCCAACATCCGCTTAACACCTCTGAACAAACGCCCCTTCTCACCCGAGTCCACAAACGCCTGTCCGTAGATCAGATTAGTAGACGCCGACTCCGGCAACCCTTCATCACCCGTTTGCCCAGTAGAGGTTCGCCCCTCGCCTAATACCTCAACCCCGAGCTCGACTTTGCGGCCCATATTGTTGCTGATGTAGGTATCGATGGCTTGTTGCCCCGTGCACACCTGGAACTGCCGATCGATATAGGAGGCAGAGGGCATGGTGACGTTATTACTTTCCAAAGACACGAGATGGATACGCTCGCCATCGTAGATCGCCACAGCGCTGTTGCTGGTACCGAAATCCACACCGATGCCGAGACGAACGCCTGCTGCTTCGCTTGGCGATTGAGAACTGTTCATTGAGGGAAATCCTTTGTCTTGGCCTGTCATCAATACGCTGATTCTTATTAAAAGTGCGCGCATGAGAAAAGCGATGAATTCTAACACAGGGCCTTAGTTCTCTCCCTTGAAGATTCTATATACGGCCCCATCTACTTTACTGTGCTAGAATGCACACACTACGGGGGGCGTTTTGGATTCGACGCCGGTATCAAACCCTAAGGTGCATGTCGAGAGGGTATAGACTCTCGTAAATCAATCTATGCAACTTTTTAGTTGCCAACGACGATAGCTACGCTCTAGCAGCTTAGTGCTGCTAGCGGTCACCCCGGGATGCCTGTAAACCGGTGTTTTTGTGACTGTCATATAGAACAGGATCGCCAGCCTAGCGCGCCCAGCGTGAAGCAGCTAAAAGTACTGGGCTCGCCTGAACCACCCTGCCCGTCGGGCCGGTAAGGGTTAACTAAGTAGACGACGCTAAGCATGTAGATCCAAAGGCAGCGGACTGGCGGACGGGGGTTCAAATCCCCCCGCCTCCACCAAATCCAAAGAAAGGCCCTATCGACGCAAGTTGATGGGGCTTTTTTTTGGATTTGGCAAAGTGGGGAGTTGTACCAACGGGACGGGGGGTGAGCGCGGATAAACAGCAAGCCAACAGTTTGGCTTGCGCCGCGCGAACGGCCTCGGCTCTGCCGAGGGCTGGGTACTAATCCCCCCTGTGCCTCACCAATCTCAAAACGAAGCATCAGCATAAACTGCTTATATATAACCACACTCACCACTCACATTGCGCAAACTTAGACTCAACACAACGCGTGGCTAACTCCTCGGCACGGCCTAGTGCTTCAGCATCCAATTGCCCACCAATCAAATCACGAGCTTCAATAGCGTCTTTCCCTCCTTGCGCTGCGGCGATGGAAGCCCACTGATAAGCGATCTCTTTATTCTGTGCAACGCCCTGTCCTTGAGAGTACAACAACCCCAAGGATAGCTGGGCTTTGTCAACACCCCGCCTCGCGGCTAGGCGATACCATCTAACTGCCTCAGCAAAGTCCTGAGTAACGCTTTCGCCTGCTGCAAACATATCTCCCAACATCGTCTGTGCATAAACATCAACTGAGTCCGCACGAGTCAAAAGGTCGTAGGACTGGCCCAGCACAGGGTTGCAAAATAAAAACATCCCAGCAATAAATGCTAGACAACTTTTCATGGCGAGACACCTTCAATTTTTTAAATCTACCTAGGGATAATAAACGCCAAATACCGCGCAACCTATTGTAATCAGGTTATTTTAATACAACTCCACAAGCCACATATGCTCACGCAATGCACGGTTACCATTACAAACAACTCCTACGCTAATAGTAAGATCTCTAGCTCTACGGACTCATAATCCGTTTGTCTCAGGTTCGAGTCGTGGCGGGCCCACCAAGTTATCTTCGATTTCATCGAGTTATGTTGTGCGCAACGAACTTTGCACTTCCGGAGTCCTCTGATCGTGATGAGACGAAGTAAAAGTTTCTCAACACCGTGCGCCAACCTTAGAGGCTTATGAATTGTGCACGCCACGTATCGCCGGAACACAACAACACTCAGAAGCCCAAACCTTCCTTTATGTAAAAAGTATCGCTCTACCTTTGATGCTTTCTAATTAAACGGTCCCGCCCACACCCTTAAACTTCTCAACAAACGCAGCGATCTTTTGAAACACGCTCTGTTTCTTGGCGAGGTATTGTGGGTTTAACGGGCTCATCTTGGGCAGGATGGCATTGAGCTCTGTTCCTGCGTCGCTGGCGTATTCCCGTTTGAGTGAGGTGATGATATAGCGTCGGGCTTCTGCAGCATTCAGGCTTTCTGCGTTGATCAGCTCCTCGGCTTCTCGTTGCTGCTCAACTTGGGCGAAGGAAAAGAATGCTTCGATCACGCTGGACTTTTCGCCAATCTGATCCAAGTCCGTTTGATTAATGAAATCTACGACTAGGCTTTCTTTGGCGCGGTTGCCAAGGCTGGCGCGAATCACTCGGCGCACCTCATCAACCAAATCGGCTTTGCTTTTAGTTTTCTTGTTGTGCTCGAAAATCAGCTCAAGAATATAATCTAGGTTGATCTCTTGGGATTTTAGCAAGTCTATTTCAAATACCACGTCATCCCAATCGATGGTGGATTTTTCTTTTTCCTCAGCCGACTTTTGCCGGCGCTGCCAATCACGGATGTCGTTGTAACTAGAACGGTAATCCTGAATTTTGCGATCAGCTGGCAGGCGTATAGTCTGCAACTCAGCCAGTTTTTCATCATCTAAATAATGCTCTGCTTTAAACGCCTCGACCGCATCTGGATCGCTCATGTCCACGTTTTGAAGGGCTTTCAAACTCGCAAACTCATCATAGTTTTGCAGCACGTTCTCAACGCGCAGGTATTCGCCAAAGAGTTTGGCAAAGTCTTTTTTATCGGACTCTTTTTCAATGGCGGACGGATCAGGAAAGCGCTGTTCCAACTCGCTCACCACATCCATAAAGCCGCGCCTGGCTTCACCGCTTACTACATCGGTAAAGCCATCCATGTATTCCTTGTAGCTCTTTTCTAGCACCACGTTTTTAGTGTTTTTATCGCCAAACAAGGTGATTGCATCCACGGTTGCCATTTCAAGATCTCGGAATGTGACGATATTGCCGAAGGTTTTGGTGGCGTCATAAATACGGTTAGTACGTGAAAAGGCTTGCATCAAACCGTGGTAACGCAGGTTTTTATCTACGAACAGTGTATTAAGCGTAGGGGCATCAAAACCGGTGAGGAACATTCCCACCACTATCAGCAAGTCGATTTCCTTAGTTTTCACCCGCTTGGCCAAATCGCGGTAGTAGTTCTGAAAGCCGTTGCTATCAACACTGAAATTAGTTTTGAAGAAGGCGTTATAATCGCCTATCGCCGCGTCTAAAAACTCTTTGGCGCTGCTATTCATGGCCGAGACATCAAAGCTTTCATCCAGAATATCGCCTACCGCATCCTGCTCTTCGTTGGCGGAAAAGGAGAAAATGGTGGCGATTTTCAGCGGTTTTTCGCTGTTTTTATTTGAAGGGTCGGCCTGTAACTTGTTCAGTGATTCATAATACAACTTGGCGGCATCCACACTGCTCACGGCGAACATTGCATTAAAGCCCTTGGCGTTCACTTGCAATCGGTGGGTCTTTTGGCGGTAGTTGTTCAGAATATACTGGGAAATTTCGCGAATACGCTCTGGGTGCAACAGAGCCTGTTTGTTTTCAGCTGCAGATAGTTTTTTCTCGTCTTGCTCGGTTTCAATGGCCTTAAATTTGTGGCGCACATCGTTGTAGTCCACCTTAAACTTCAGTACCTTTTCATCGCGTATCGCGTCAGTAATCACATAGGAATGCAGCTCACGGCCAAACACGCTGGCGGTTGTTTCCGCACCTAAAGCGTTAAGCGGGAAGATGGGCGTACCGGTAAAGCCAAACTGATAGAAGCGTTTAAATTTCTTGTTCAGATTTTTCTGAGCCTCACCAAACTGGCTGCGGTGGCATTCATCAAAAATAAACACCACCTGTTTATTGTAGATGGGTAGATCGCCTTCGTTTTTCATCAGGTTGTTGAGCTTTTGGATAGTGGTAACGATGATCTTGTTATCATCTTTATCCAGATTGCGTTTTAAACCTGCGGTACTGTCTGAGCCATTCACACTGTCGGGTGAAAAGCGTTGGTATTCTTTCATAGTCTGGTAGTCGAGGTCCTTTCTGTCGACCACAAAAAACACCTTGTCTACAAACTCCAGTTCTGTAGCCAAACGCGCGGCTTTAAAGCTGGTTAAGGTTTTACCAGAGCCTGTGGTATGCCAGATAAAACCGCCACTTTCCGGGTTGCTCCAGTTTTTTGCCTCATAAGTGCTTTTCACCTTCCACAAAATACGCTCGGTAGCAGCGATCTGGTAGGGGCGCATAACAAGTAATGTGCCACTCGCATCAAACACCGAATAATGCAGCAACACCTTGAGTAGGGTGTGCTTCTGAAAGAAAGTCGCGGTAAAGTCTTTGAGGTCTTTAATCAGGCTGTTATCGGCCTTCGCCCAATTCATGGTGAAGTCGAAGCTGTTTTTATTGCGCGCAGTAGTGTTGGCAAAATAGCGACTATCGGTGCCGTTAGAGATGACAAACAACTGCAAGTACTTATACAGCGAGTCCTCGCTGTTAAAGCTCTCTTTACTGTAACGATGCACCTGATTAAAGGCTTCACGAATGGCCACGCCACGTTTTTTCAGCTCGATTTGTACCAGCGGTAAGCCATTCACCAGAATAGTCACATCATAACGGTTGGCATGGCTGCCGGTTTGTTCAAACTGCTTGATCACCTGAACTTTGTTGCGGGCGATGTTGTTTTTATTCAGCAGATAAATATTTTTAATGCGACCATCGTCAAACACAAAGTCGTGAATATAGTCGTCGTGGATCTTTCGGGTTTTATCTAGAATAGTATCGCTTGGTTTATCCAGATATGTTTCCACAAAACGTAGCCACTCACCTTCAGAAAATTGCACATTATTTAGCGTTTGTAACTGGTCGCGCACATTGGCCAGCATAGCTTGCGGGTTATTCAAGCCAGGCAGATATTCATAACCCTGGTTGACCAAATCCTCAATCAATTCGCGCTCTAAAGAGTCTTCGCTCTGGTAGCTCTCGGCCACTTTCCAATCTTTGCTGTATTTATCCAGAACGATAAAGTTGTTCGATTCGGCGATGGGCTTAGTGTAATCAACCATTTCGCTCTTCCTCCTGCCAAAAGCCATGCTCATTTTTTAAATGTTCAAGCAACAACTTCACCGTTTGTTTCTCCGGCGTTGTAGGCTCGGCCACTTCTTCATTAGATAAGGTGCGATGGCTGTAAAAATTCATGACTAATCTTGAATAAGACTGTTTGTTCTCAGGCAATAAATCTGACCACTGAGGGTAGCCTAGAAAGTTTGCGGCCTTTTCATACAGATTACGAAGCAACGCAAAATGGTAGCGTTGAACTTCATCTTTCTCGACGGCCTGCTCAATTAGCCGTTTAATGTACAGGTGGTAAGAGAAGCTTTTATTGGAATCACCTTTCTTATCTTCAAGTTCGAAAGTTCCGACTTCAAAGCGTTTGAGGATGTATCCATTCTTAGCTTTAACCTCATTATAAAGCACGTTGTAAAATAATGGGTTATGGGTGGACACAATGAATTTAAGCCCTGAGCGGCTGGACCTTATTAGCTGCGCCAAATCAATGGCCAATTCAATCAAGTGATTCTCATCCAACGAACTGACTGGGTCATCTATGAAGACGTATTCTAGCTGGTCAAAATGGCTGACTTCTCGTTCTGTTGGCTCAGCGACATTGAGGATAGTAATCACTTGGTCCAGCAGTGTGTAAAAGATACTCCAGATAAAGTTACTTTCTTCACCTTTAGAGATTTTCAGATTGCCCGAGTGTTCATCATCACCACGCTCAAGGGAAAATGTCACTTCTGAAAATGCTTTTACCGTAACCTCTTGTTCATCTTTTTCTGTAGTTTTGTATTCTGCATTAAAGCGAGGGGTAAGCTTGTCATTTACATAACGTTGAAAGTTGGAAATGATATTTTGATCTTGCCCTTGTTCTTTCAGAATCCAGTCGGTAAATGTATTTGGCTGTATTTTCAGCTTGGGTTCGGCATCACTTTCTAAATCGTTATCCCAATAGAATAAGTCTTCAGTAAAGGCGTTGTAGTAGAGTATTTTGTTGCGTGACAACTCAGCTTGGTCTACTTCATCGTTTCCCTCATCGTCATCATTTTTTGGTGCTATCAGCTCCTTAAAGACCCGCGACAAGCGAGTTTTACCCGTACCATTAAAGGCATAGATCAACTGCACCTTCTTATTGGCATCTTTTAGCTGCTCTGCTATTTCCGTTAGCGTCTGGCTCATATCAGGCCGCCACCTCTGAACCCGGTTTAGGGAAGCTCAACAACAAATCCCGATAATATTCATATTGCTGTTGGCGCAATGCAATTTCGCGGGGTAAGCCTTCGCTGATGGAGCTGGTTAAAGCGTCGAATTTGTCGAAGATGGCGACGATGCGGGCTTGCTCAGCTAGTGATTTTTCAGAGTCGCCAGCATAGGGAATGGGGATTTTAACTTTCCTCAAATTATCATTGTATAAACGTTTGATTACTCCGCCATCAGAAGGATTCCATTCCGCAGTTTGGTAAAAGTAATATAAATATTTGTTCAACACTTTACTCTCACTGTTTTCAATCCAAATGATATTACTGTCCTGAAAATAAGAATCTTGACCGTCGAATATCACTGCTCTTCCTATCGTTCCGCTTGCAGATATTAGAACTTCACCAACTTTTGGATAGTTATATTTTTCCGTATATTCTTCAAACAATTCTCGTGTGATAAAAGCATTGGGAACTTTTCCAAACGTTCCTATTTTGTAAAAGGGAATATCGCCTATAGAAGAAGTTTGATCTTTAAATATTCGCTTACACATCCGAATTTCGCCAACATCCCCCAGCGTCTTCCACTCCACTTCCCCGTCTTCAAAGCTCAACAACTGGTCACGGTAATAGTTGTATTGTTTTTTGCGGGCGGTCAGCTCGGCGGTCAGCTCGGCGGTCAGCTCGGCGGTCAGCTCGGTGAAGGTGTCCAAAATGCGGACGATTTCGGCTTGGATTTCCAACGATCTTTTGGGGTTGCCTGGGCATGGGATGGGGATTTTTAATTCATTTAAAACGGATTGCGTTTGGCTTGGGACACCGCCCGCTTGGTTCATCTCGCCAAGACCTACCGTTGTCAAGAAGTAGTAAAGGTATTTTGGACGAACTTGCGCTTCGTCAATTTCCGTATAAAAGATGGTGTCAACGGTCCAAAACGGAACATCGACGAAGAATAGATTACCCAGCGAGCCCTTTCTCGGAATCAAAACTGAAGGCTTGTTGTAGGCGTAGGCGTCTGCATATCGCATTACTCCACCAGAGCCATAGACCGGAAATTCGCCATCGCCAAGCGACTTGTGATCTTTGCCGTTTTTGATGCGCACGATGTCGCCAAGGCGCTTGAATTCAACCCCGCCCGGACAGTGTTCAGCAATTAGGTCATCGATACGGCTCATGCGTCCAACTCCTCACCCTCAATCTCCGCGACAATCGCATCAATATCAATACGTAGTTGATCAATCTTAGCAACGGTGGTTTTTATCTCGACATTGAGTTGGGTAATATCCACTACTTCGCGAGTGTCTTTGGCCTCCACATAGCTGCTGACCGAAAGGTTGTAGTCGTTAGAAACTTCTTCATAAGGTACTGACCTAGCGAAGTGATCGACATTTTCCTTACTATCAAATACGTCCATTATTTGCTGGATGTGGTCACCGGTAAGCCTATTGGTGTTGGTGTCTTTTTTAAATAAACCACTGGCATCAATAAACTGGGTTGTGGTGTCGGTTTTATGTTTGGACAAGACCAGAATAGTCACCGCAATGGTAGTGCCAAAAAACAAATTGGGTGCAAGTGAAATAACCGTTTCCACATAGTTGTTATCCACCAGATACTTACGGATTTTTTGTTCAGCACCACCACGGTAAAAAATACCGGGAAAGCAGACAATGGCGGCGCGGCCTTTGCTGGATAAATAGCTGAGTGCATGTAACACAAAGGCAAAGTCGGCTTTAGATTTGGGTGCGAGCACACCCGCTGGCGCAAAGCGATCATCGTTGATCAGGGTTGGATCATCACTACCTATCCATTTCACCGAGTACGGCGGGTTGGATACGATGGCATCAAAGGGTTTGTCATCCAGAAAGTGCGGGTCTGTTAAGGTATTACCCAGCTGCATATTGAACTTATCGTAGTTAATGTTATGCAAAAACATGTTCATTCGGGCAAGGTTGTATGTGGTGTGGTTAATCTCCTGCCCCCAAAAGCCGTCTTCAATGATGTGGTTATCAAAGTGTTTTTTGGCTTGCAGCAGCAGCGATCCGGAACCAGCAGCCGGGTCATAAATTTTATTGACGCTGGTTTGTTTGTGCATGGCAAGCTGCGCAATCAGCTTCGAAACGTGCTGCGGGGTAAAGAATTCACCACCGGATTTACCGGCATTGGCGGCATAGTTGGAGATGAGGAATTCGTAAGCATCGCCGAACAGGTCAATTTGAGCGGCACCAGGCTTTTCATAAAAGTCGTGGCCAAAATCCAAACCTGCCACGCCTTTCAAAACCGCCGCTAAACGCAAGTTTTTGTCTTTAACGGTATTACCGAGTCGGTTACTGGTAGTATCGAAATCGGCAAACAGGCCTTTGATGTCCGGTTCAGAGGGGTAGCCATTGGCGGAGGCTTCAATGGCGGAAAAGATCGCGGCCAAATCGGTGTTCAGGCTTTCGTTGTTGTTGGCGTTTTTAGCCACAGTGGCAAACAGCTGGCTTGGGTAGATGAAGTAACCCTTGGTTTTGATGGCATCGTCTTTGATATCTGAAGTGACTACATCATCGCTGAGCTTCGCGTAATTAATACTATCGTCGTCTGCTTCAATATAGAGGGCAAAGTTTTCGCTGA
This sequence comes from Gammaproteobacteria bacterium, assembly GCA_051252515.1. Classification (GTDB taxonomy): domain Bacteria; phylum Pseudomonadota; class Gammaproteobacteria; order Pseudomonadales; family Pseudohongiellaceae; genus UBA5078. The sequence continues at coordinate 793,958 of JBPOFS010000002.1, read as the reverse complement.
TGAAGCGGTAAAACAGGGTGCCTAGCACATATTGTTTAAAATCCCAGCCGTCTACTGAACCGCGCACATCGTTGGCAATGGCCCATATTTGGCGTTGCAGGGCGGCGCGTTGTTGGGTGCTTGTCATGCTGTAGTTCCTATTTTAATTCGTTTACTAGGTGTCGTTAAATGCTTTGTCAAATGACCTTTATCTTTAACGGGCAACCATTGATATCTAGGCTACCCACACGGCTGGGACGCAGGTCTAATAGCTCTTTACCGAGGTCCTCGATCAAGTGGCGTAGTAATTCATTCTTTTGCTTCTCAGGCCCCAGCTTATCTGTATTAAAGCTTATGTCTTGCAAGACATTCTTTAACTTGACTCCATTGTTTGCTTCTTTGGCATGCAAGGATTGGTCATTATTGTGAAGGGTATAGATTCAGCTCAGATCATTACAGTTTCTATCTACTAGGGGGCAACGAATTCTAGGCGCTATCCAATACTCAACGACGAATATTAACGTATAACGCCCCCGCTTTCGTAGTCTTTAAATTCACCATGCTGTTAGCTGCTTCGGTTTCTTGCCCTTAGTCCTAGGTAATGGCCTTATCGCAAGAAAAAGAGACATAAAGCTTTCATTGCAGTATCGCTCACCTGCAGACCAGATCGAAATCGAGTAACTAATTCCACTGAACACCCTAATAACACCTCTCTATCCACTCCAGTCAACGTCAAACTATATAGTACCCAAGCCCTGTTTCAGATAACCCAACTAGGTCTATATTAGCTACGTTCAATTCATGATTCGCAGCCATTGCACCCAGACTCTTGTGGGTGAACTCGCCCCTTTCTAGCAAACCAACAAACGAATCCCTTTCATTAGCCGATGGAAGCGATCCAACTACGTTTGAATAAATCAAATTAACCACTGATTCATTTGTTGCATTGCTCCCAAGTACTTCGTGGATAGCCGCAAGTGCAAGATCTTCAAAAGACGTACCAGTATCGATTAGACTAAGCCCAACACCTGCATATTCTTTGTTATGCACTGCCTCTGCACCTAAAACAACACTAAGGATTTTGGCAACATCACCGGCATTACCATCAAGGTCGAATGCAATACCTTGATCATCAAACTGAACCCTCTCAACATCACTTAGGGTATTACTACCGTTTGTTACTGTTGAAACAAGTAACTTACCCTCTTTCAAAGAGACGGTAGCGTCAGAATAAGATCCAGAGAACTTAACAAGGTCGCGTCCACTTCCGCCATTAATGACATCGTCACCACCGAGACTAGTGATCACGTCATTTCCATCCATTCCAGATATTTCGTCACCACTGTCAGTGCCTAACAAGGTATCGGCAAAAGCAGTGCCAGTTATCTTCTGTAATATTTCAGTGACCACAACATTGTAGGTAGTCTCAACTTGCTTCGATGCAGTAGATGCAACCATTACGAAACTGTCATCCCCTGAAAAGTCTGGATCCGGTATATATACCCACTTCTCTCTTGAGAATAAATCGTCATACTTCCTGATTTGGCCATTAGCAGGCTGTACCTTAACACTAGATGAGAATACAAAGGATCCACCCGCATCTGCGCTGAAAGTAAGAGTAGTTCCTTCAACTAAGGAAAGACTCTCAAGGTTTACCGGTGCCGTTAAGGAGAACTCAACCGGTGCCGGGGCACCAAACTCGACATTTGTCCCATTCAATGCAAACTTTTCGATGTTCGCACTGAAGGTACCGCTACCCACTCCTGAAAAACCAAGGACAAGAAACTCATTAGAGTTCGGTGCAATTGAGCCATTAAGTGTTAAACGACCTGTAGAGCCAATAACGCTAGCATTCTTAATAACGCTGGCATTACCCGAGAAGTTCGCATCATCGAAGGTCAACAAAGAGGAACTATAAGACAAAGTTAAGGAAAGGCTTGTAGAAGGAGAGATACTCTCTCCAGAGAACTTCAAGAATACTTTCCCATCTTCGACAGAAGTAACTGAGGTGATACTGACTTTGGAATCGGGCATATAACATCCTTGTAGCTAGCTAAAACTTGAGGACAAGAAGATACCCTTAAACACGACGGGAAGCCAATTAAACCAATAGACGCTGGTTTTTATATAAGTAGAATTAAAGTGGACTACAAATCGAGCCAGGAGAAGTCCCAGAGTAGAGATACCCAATCCGATGTAACCCAACCTTCTAGCAACACCGCAAGCAATACAGGCAAGCTGCTCTAGCCCTCAAGCCTGTAACTAACGAAGTCCAAAGGTGTTTTGGTGATATCAAATCCAAGGTTGCCTATAGATATCAGTAACAAGTACGATCCCAGTGAAACTCTGCAAAATATGCTGCCACACGAACCGTACGGGGGTACAACTGGGGGTTTAATAAAAACTGTAACCAATTTTAATCTTTCTATTCAATGATTTATACATGCTATTCAGTTGACCCCGCCTCCACCACTTAAATAAAAAAGCCCCACTCGCGCAAGCGAGTGGGGCTTTTTTATTTAAGTCGTAAAAGTAGGGAATTGCACCAACGGGACGGGGGGGTGAGCGCGGATAAACAACAAGCCAACAGTTTGGCTTGCGCCGCGCGAACGGGCGAGGCTCCGCCGAGGGCTGGGTACTAATCTCCCCTGTGCCCCACCAATCTCAGAACGAAGCATCAGCTCAAACTGCTTCTATATAGCCACACTCACCATTCACATTCCGCATACTTAGACTCAACACAACGCAAGGCTAACTGCTCGGCACGGCCTAGTTCTTCAGCATCCAATTGACCACCAATCAAATCACGAGTTTCAATAGCCTCGTTCACTCCTTGCGCAGCAGCCACAAATGCCCACTGATAAGCGATCTCAATATTCTGTGCAACGCCCTGCCCTTGAGAGTACAACAACCCCAAGGATAGCTGGGCTTTGGGAACACCCCGCCTCGCGGCTAGGCGATACCATCTAACTGCCTCAGCATAGTCCTGAGTAACGCTTTCACCTGCTGCAAACATATCTCCCAACATCGTCTGTGCATAGACATCTCCTGAGTCCGCGCGAGTCAAAAGGTCGTAGGATTGGCCCAGAACAAGGTTGCAAAATAAAAACATCCCAGCAATAAATGCTAGACAACTTTTCATAGCGACATACCTTCAATTTGTTTTAAATCTACCAGAGGATAGTAAATATTTTCCTGTTATCGCGCATTAACTGAATCATCCGAAATACTAACCTGAAAAATACCTCAATAATTCCGAAGGCAATGGCACTTGAAGCTTCCAAATCACATTCATAGGTTTTTCTGATTCATGACGTGTGTAGTCAACCGCTCCACAGTAAATAAAGGGCGCACCTTTTTTATTCTGAAGTTTATTCTTCCGTACAAAGAGCTGAACCCGACTACCAGCCTCTTTGTGCTCAATGATTCCTTTACCCCGTTTCCCAGTTGGACCTGTACTATTCTGACTTTGCCAATGGAACGTCTCCTCATCTACAAAGAAATCATGATACTGCTCACTTTCATTCTTACCCTGCTTGTTCAACGTAACCAATAGAACCTGAACTTTGGTGTCTTTTGGACATACATGACCGGTTTCCCATATAGATTTACTAAAAACCAAATCAAAAAGAGGCGGGATCTCGGCGCGCATAAACGATTGATGTAACAAAAGGTCTAGCGGCTCGATTGTCGACTTTAGCCGCGCGACAAGTGCAATATCTGACGTTAATGCAATTTCTGGATAACCAGAATTCTTTGCCTCAAGTACGATTTTACCGCCCCCCTCTTTTCTCAAAGTACGAACTAAAAACTCGTGCCCAGAACCTATTCGATTCTCCGCAACGACTATCCCTAGCTCATCAAAAGTAGAATAGCCTGCACTGGATTCTCGTATTTCTCCATGCCGCCCTATCTCGGGCACCAATCTTTCCGGGATGAGCTCAAAAAGCAAGTACTCACCGTTTTTGATTGGATGATCACCGCCATCCATTGAATCCCCGACTGCTTGAGCTACAAAGTGCTTAGCCGAATCTAAAGTGCCATATTTTGAAGGAAGAATTCGATAATCAATATTGGCATTGTCATGGGGACTCGCACGAAAGTGTCCGCAGGCAACTTTCAAATCTGTGAAAAATGGGATTTCCTTCAATGCCCTATCTAATTTCGGCAAAGAAACTGCTGGGGAATTCTGCTCTATACGAGATTCATATTGCCGAAATCGAAAACCTACCAACTCCCCTGCCATATTCGCAAGGCTATCAATGAGATGTTCAGCTACAGGAATCTTAAAATGAAACTTATCATCATCGATATGAAAAAAAGCATTCCCAGCTATACTATTACCGCCCAGCCACGCATTTACAGGATTATTGGACCAATATTTGTGCCAGTCTTTCTCCTGCTTGACAGAGAGTTCTGATATTTCTCGAAATTTGTCAGGCATATCACCTAAGAGAGTTCGCCTTCGTTGCAAGACATGGAAGCTCCTTATCGCAAGTGCGGCAGTTTTTGGAGGGTTGGAGAACCCATTCAACTCTATGAAGGCTTCAAGTAACACTAGCTTGAAGGATTTCGCCAATACTGTTGTCTCTAGCTCTCTAAAGAAGTTTGCGTAAATCAAAACGCACTCTGTTTCCAACTCTTCTAAATCTTTCTTTTCATTTACAAAAACGTACCATTGTCCAAATTCTCGTCGAATAGTTTCTACACTGCCCCCTACTCGATAAAACTCCGCTAGCGAGGGTCTTCTACCCAAAGACTCCTTTAGATTCTCGTAGACTTCGACCTGCTGATCTCCCTTGGTCGCTACTAGCTTTTCCATAAATCCTATAGATTGCAGATCATAATTCACGAAACAACCCGCTGGGAGTTTGAGACTCTCCTCCTTAATATCATCTATAAATTCTTTCCTAGCTTTGTTCGTAACGCCTACATTAAATAACGCTTCAGCCTTTCTAAAGAAACTCACATGGTTACCGATAAAATCGAGAACAATAAGCTTCTCCTTACTTGTAACTAAGCTAGCTCTAAGGCCTCGCCCTAGTTGCTGCAAGAAAATAATTTTCGATTCAGTAGGCCTGAGCATCAATACAGTATCGATTGCAGGAAGATCGACACCCTCATTGAATAGATCTACGGAGAATATTACTTGCAGATCGCCTAGCTTTAGCAGAGCCAATGCTTCATTACGTTGCATTTCCGAATCCGAGTGCACGGAAGCGGCATGAACGCCTTGGCGACAGAAATAGTCCGCCATAAAATCCGCGTGCTTTTTGGAAATGCAAAATGCTAACGTTCTTGTTTGGTGCTTATCTTCCCAGTGCTTAAAGCTATGACGTGCTCGAGCGTTCGTAGCAAGTTGGTTTTCCAGCTGCTGCGGATCGAACTTACCGTTGCGCCAAGTTATCTCTTGGTAATTAACTTCATCGGCAATTCCGTAGTAAGCGAACGGACATAGGAGGTTTGTCTCGATACCATGAAAAAGGTCTTTCGTATAAATGAGATTGTCATCACATAAGGATAAAATATCGGATTGGTCAGTGCGCTCTGGAGTAGCAGTAAGGCCTAACATGAACTTTGGCTCGAAATAACTGAGCAAACTACGATAGGTCTTGGCAGCGGCATGATGAAATTCATCAACAACGATGTAATCAAAATGCTTTTTGGCAAAGAGCTCTAATTGGTCTGATTTCCCTAGCGTCTGTATTGATGCGAAAAGCATATCGACATTTAGCTCTTTTGTTTGGCCATTATAACGGCCTACTTTTACATCTGGCCGAATGGTAACGAACGTCTCTTCCGCTTGCTTAAGGATTTCTTCTCTATGGGCGACGAAAAGGACTCGCTGCGCATGCATTCGTTGGCTATCAAACGCAGACAACCAAGTCTTGCCTAAACCAGTAGCCAGCACTACAAGGCCACGTCGATAGCCTCCTTCACGCGAAATCATAAGCGCGTTTAGTGCCTCCTGCTGTATTGCATTAGGTTCAGGCGGAAGTTCTATTTCGTCTTGCCCTGGCTCTCTCGTCGGTGGGGCAACCTCGGCAAGAGGAATACGCTTAATGTATTCGTCTATCCAAGCATGTGACAAAATTTTACATGACTCATTCCTATAAAGGGTTTCGTACTCATTTAAAATGCGAGTAAAACGACCGTAGTCTTCAGCTTGATCAACTTTAAGGTTCCACTCTAATCCACTAACGAAAGCAGCCTTGCTTATGTTGCTGGATCCTACAAATGCGCAACCTTCACTTGTTTCAGAATTGAGGTTACGTGTAAATAGATAAGCCTTCATATGAAAACTAGTTGTACCTTGAGACTCGAATACCTTTACCTCCGCACCTTGCTCTTGAAGCAGCATTAAGTATCTCAGTGCCAGCGGATCCGTTACTCCCAAGTAGTCACCGGTCAAAATTCGTACTCTTGCACCCCGTGAAATTGCATCTTCTAACGCAGTTTGAATAAGGCGAACGCCCGTCATGCGAATAAAAGCCGTTGCGACAGCTATGTCGTCTGCGTGGTTTATAGCTTGCAAGAGACTGGGGAGGAATGGATCAGTGCCACCGACTGTTAGTGCTGCATCAGGGAATCGACTCAAAGTGGACCACCACTTTTTTGAATAATCGCGTTAACCCACCTTTGAGGCTTGTCACGCAACAGTGTTTCGGAATCCCAGATTTTCAAGATTTCTGCATTGAAGGCACTTTTAAGGAGCTGTCCAAGAGATTCGACTGTTAAATTGGAGAAATACCGCCCACGATCATCTATAGACATGGACTCTCCCCACTTAAACGACAGATATGCCACACCTCCCAATTTGAGACTATTCATTACCTTCTCTACTACTTCAAGCAGTTGGTCTTCATGACAATGCAACAAGCTAGCCGATGCCCAAACTCCATCATATTTTTCTACTTCATCCATTTCCAAGAATGATTTAACAATCACAGGATGTCCTGTAAAGGTGGATGCCCAAGCTGCTATTTCTGGGCTGACATCAACTGATGTGACTTCATACCCCATCTCTCGAAAAGCCTTACTATCTCTACCCGATCCGCACCCAAGATCAAGGATATGGGCTCCATTTTTAATATTCTCAAGAAAAGGACTATAAAGATTACCAACATCAAACCCACTGGTCTCTTCACAGTACTCAATAGCATTGCGGGAATAGTACTGAACAACTCTTGCGCGAGATTTGAATTGTTCTATCAGGGGAATGTCGGCAGGCGCCCACTTCAAATCGTCAATCTGTTCAAGATCGAGCCAGCAAATCTCATCATGATCCACGAGCTTGAAGTCTCCGCCTAAATGATCGACTTCATAAGCCATCAGTTTGACAATTTTATCACCGTAGTCAAAGACGCTCTGGCCAATATATGCGCCCACTCTCGAAGAAATACTGAGTTCTTCAAATAGCTCTCTCTCAAGACAGGTTTCTGGAGATTCATTTTCTTCAACCTTTCCACCTGGGAACTCCCAATAGCCTTGAAGGTGCTTTCCAGGCCCCCTACGAGCGGCTAGAATTTTCCCTTGCTTGACTATTATCGCTGCAGTTACATCAATTATTTTCTTGCTCATTTAAGTAATTTCTATAAATGTTTTTTTATCAGGGGTATACCACTCACAAACTCAAACGATTATATGTCAGTATCGTCTGATTTTTTTATGAGTTCTATTTTTAACTAAACTGAAATCTTCTGCACCGCCCGACACCTAGGATATGCAGTACACCCCCAAAACTTCGCCCCAGCGTTCACTCCTTTGCGAACCTGCCTAATAACAAGCGCCTCACCGCATCGAGGGCAAAGCCTAGAAGCGTTCTCGTCACTTCTTGTCTTCAATCTCGCCACATGGTCTTTATGAGTTTGCCCATTAGTCGCGTGTTTACCATTGCGAATACTATCCATTGCCAAGGCAACGTCTTCTTCACTAAGAATTAGCTCTTGAAATGACTTTATGAAACGAACAAGCCCACCGCCATACACCACATTGTTCGGCATTGGCGTCTTGAAAGTAGAGTCACCCACAAACACGACCACGGAGTGAACTCGATCGGACTCCAAACCAGTAACTGTTTCAACAGCCTTGGTATGTTTGAAGTTTTGCCGCAACGGATTTTGAAATCGTATATTTTTTTTGAAGATCTTCTGTGTCCACTGCGCTTGCTTCTCAGAACCGAATATCCAGCCCCGCATATTCTTAGTCTCGATAACGAAGATGCCGAATTCAGATACAACAATATGGTCGATTTGCGTCGTACCATCGATCATTGGAAGCGTAACGTTGTGCAATCGATGGTAACGATCTTTATTGAGGAACAGACGCAACATCAAAACAACAAGCAGTTCGCCAAACATACCTTTCACGACAGGAAGTTTTAAAAGAGTAACAATGACTATTAGTGGGATCACCCACCAGATTTGAATTATGAGATCAACAAACACGGCACCAACTCCATCAAGAACACTTCTACACCACCCTATACTCATGCCCTCCAGGGCAAATCGCCGAGTACACATCACCGTTTTTACTAATTTTCACCGAATGTTTTTTACACTCTAAACACAGATGTTTTAAAGGCGTATTTTTCCCGCAACTTCCACACACAAGGTAATAGCCAAACTTACCAGAACTGGGCGTCAGTTTTTCGGTCTCTGCACAATGTTTGCAAAACACTTTACTCTGAGCTTCGTCGACACCAAAAGCCACTAACTCAGATTCAACAACGCTCTGATTTGACACCTCGGAAAGAACTGGAGCATGACTATTTGAATCGATTTCTTGCATTCGATCTACGGTGTTAAGAGTTACTTCTACTTTATATTTTAGGTCCGGCCGACAATTTTGTAGCAGCAAAAACTCGGCAATATTCTTAAGTTCATTCAGCTTAAAGTCCGGCACAGTCGACAGGTAGCCACGTACTTTGGAGCACTTCTTTTTCAAAATTTCAACCAATGCTTCAGCCTTAACAACTTGGCCGTGCATTTTCTTAGGCATGTTGTCGCGATGAAGAATCGCGTTGTTTGAGACAGCACAATAAATTGCAAGATCTCGTGCTCCGAAGCCCGCTTGCACCAAACCCATCAGCAACTTATCAAGCAATTTAGAGGCGTTGTCCTTCAGTAAGCTCTGCAAGATCGCGCCTTGTAGCTGCGCTTGAATAATGGGAGATGGCATGCCGCTCCATTGCCCTTTATAGCTGCGGCTCCATTCACCTTGTGAGTTCACTTTCACCTCGCCGGTGATCGACTTACTTTCAATGATGACAAAACCAAATGTATGCACGATAAGATGGTCTATCTGCGCGCGCTCTCCTTCGTGGTTGAGCATTAGGTCATTGAATACAAACACATCATCGGCACTGCCAAATGCCCTGCGCAGATAAAACGCCACCGCGTCCTCTTGCTTCTTGCCAGCACGGGCGTAAACATTGTCAGGGTTCGTCAATTCTCGAGCTTCAGTTAAGATCATATCAACACGTATTTGCTGCTAGATTAGATTTTGGGCACTAAAATAAAAACCACTAGGTCCGTGGGGCTCATGCTAGCTCATTTATCTCTAGTGAGTAAGCTCTACTCAAGGGCCATCAGTTTTAGCTGCAAGCGAAACCAACTTGTATAAATTTTCGCAGTTTTTTATACACATTAAGCAAACATATCGATTTTATTGATTTTTATCGACACAACACCTTGCAACGTCGATTCCATCGACATACACTGCTTAAAAACACAAAACGTGTCGATATAATTGGGCTATTTAAACATGAGCTGGCAAGCCAACCAACCCAACAACAGCCTCCCATCACTACCACCGGAGCGCCAGCGCATAGAAACCGTGCCTATTCTCAAGGCCTGTATTAAAGCCCGTGCAGCGCTCGCTGGACTCAATCAAGCCGGAGCGCTACTACCAAACCAAACCTTGCTCATTAACCTGCTGCCTCTTTTAGAGGCCAAAGACAGTTCGGAAATCGAAAACATCGTTACCACCATGGACAATCTCTTTCAGTTTGCCGCCGAAGACAATGCCGCCGATGCACCAACTAAAGAAGCGCTTCGCTACCGCACCGCGCTATACCAAGGATTTATCCAACTGCAGCAACGCCCACTGTGTGTCACTACCGCAATTGAAATATGCAGTACACTGAAAGCCCAGAGCATGGATATTCGCAAAGTGCCAGGCACCGTGATCGCGAATCAGAAGTCACACGAAATCATCTACACGCCGCCCGTTGGCGAAGATGTCATACGTAATTTGCTGAGCAATTGGGAAGGGTTTATCCATAGCGATGAAGATTTAGACCCGCTAATCAAAATGGCTATAAGCCACTATCAATTTGAAGCGATCCATCTTTTTTTCGATGGTAACGGCCGTACCGGACGCATCGTAAACGTCCTCTACCTGATCGAGCAACAACTGCTCACGCTGCCCATCTTGTATCTCAGCCGCTATATCGTGCAACACAAACAGGATTACTATCGACTACTCACACAAGTAACTCGCGAGCAAGATTGGCAATCGTGGATTTTGTTCATGTTGCGCGGAGTGGAGGAAATGTCCATTTGGACCTGTGAAAAAATCTCTGCTATACGACAGTTGATGGAACACACCAATGAGCACGTACGGACTAAGTTGCCAAAAACCTACAGTCACGAATTGATTCAACTGATCTTTGAACAGCCCTATTGTCGCATCAGCGATCTAGTGACACGCAATATTGCCAAACGCCAAACCGCCTCTGTGTATTTAAAGCAGCTTTGCGACATAGGGGTACTCACGGAAAAAACCGCCGGAAAAGAAAAACTGTTTGTTCATCCAAAGCTGATGACATTGATGACGCAGGATAACAACAGGCTTACATCCTATGAATAGAATCCCCCTCCAACTATTTTCCATTGCCATACTCATAGGGCTCTTCAACCTTGCCCGCACCATACACGCACAAATGACCACACCCACATGCAAACATCCCCAATAACCCCATTCAACTGGCACCAAGACTGCCAGTTCGAACTGTTGATCGACGGCACCGCGTTCTTCCCGCGCATTCTTCAATGCATCGAAGAAGCACAGTCCCGCATCGACATCGAAGAGTATCTGGTGATATCAGGATCGGCGACCAAGCGGCTTGTAGCAGCCTTATGCGCTGCCGCCACCCGTGGAGTGGTCGTGCGCTGCCTACTCGATGCCAATGGCAGTGCTGACTTTGTGGCGGCTGAGCGAGAAGCCTTGCGTGAGGCCGGCGTGGATCTGCGTTTCTACAACCCCATCACTTGGCACAACGGCGTGCGCAACCTGCACCGCGACCACCGCAAACTACTAGTGTTCGATCAGCGCATCGCCTGTGTCGGTGGCTTTGGTTTCACAGATGAATTCTGTACGGCAGATGCTCAACAGCAAACGCCTTGGCATGAGCAGATGTTGGTCGTGCAAGGCAGTATCGTCGCCGACTGGCAGACCCTATTCGAACAATCTTGGCAGCACGCCTACAAACCCCAGCGCAAAATGCTCGACAGCCAAGAACAAGAGGACGTCACCGCCCCCCTACCAGAGGCCTCGACTGGTCTTGGTAGAGTCGCCTTCAGTGCATCACGCAATAACCGCGATCTTCTGTTGTCTTTAATTACACGCATTCGCCACGCACAATCTAGAGTATGGCTTTCGACGCCCTATTTTGTGCCCCCACGCATATTACGCATTGCTTTGCTCCATGCGGCTAAGCGCGGCATCGATGTGCGTATACAAGTATGCGGAAAGTTCACCGACCTCCCGGCCGTGCGTTATGCCGGCCAAATTTACTACGCCAACCTGCTACGCGCCGGTGTCAAAATTTACGAATACCAACCACGCTTCTCGCATCTGAAATCTGTTCTAATCGATCAATGGGTTTCGCTAGGCTCAAGCAATTTCGATCACTGGACTCTGCACTGGAACCTAGAGGCGAACCAGAACGCATTGGACCCCGCGCTGACGCAGAGCGTACAGCAATGCTTCGAGCACGACTTCAGCCAAAGCAAGGAGCTGACGCTGCAAGCCTGGCTGCAACAGCCTTTGCACTACCGCTTGAAGATTTGGTTTTGGGGCCGAGTGAAGAAATTGGCGGATCTGTTTTTAAGCTTTTATTAAACAATGGCGTTGCCCGTATTATGACTAAACTAGTAATGTTTTAAGATAGTGTTAACCTGCTAGATTCATTACCTAAGGGGATAAAGACTATGTCACGAATACGCACTGCAATTTTGGGTTTATTGGCACTTCCTCTGCTAGCGGCCTGTGCTGGTAATAATGAAAGCTCGGTCCTTCGCCCCCCTAGTTATGCCACTCTTGTCGGTATCGACAACTACGAGGTGCTCTGCGGCAGCTCTATGGTGATCGTTTCTCGCTACTCTATCGAAATCTTTTTCAATGAAGATGAAACTGCAAAAACTCGCAAAGAGTTCTGCGATCAATATCATGGCGACACCCGAATCAGGCGCTAACCGTACACAAAGACTGGGGCTCTAATGATCTAGAAGGAGCCTCAGATTAGGGCTGTCGTGCCACCCCAACACTTAAAGACAGCAATTACAGTCACTTGTAAAAATTACCCCATCCGTGTCCCTCAAGCACGACACATTTACAATCGCCCCACTCCCTAAAAAAACCTAAGCCTTTGTTTTAACTATACTTTACAAAACTGGCACAGCCCTTGCTCTATCTCAAGTGTGCACACAGGAAAGGTGCACATCACTAAACAACTGAATACAGCGAGGATAGAATTATGAAAAAGTCATTATTGATTGCATCTACATTGCTACTTACCGCTTCAGGATTTGCCGTAGCAGGCGACCACCCCTCATTCAGTGAAGCTGACAAAAACCAGGACGGTACGTTGAACACGCAAGAGCTGACAAGCGCATTGCCACAGCTTGAGCTACAAGCTGCCAGCGAGATTGTTACCACAGCCGACGTTAAGCGCGTTCTCCCAGAAGTTGAGTTTGAAGATACCGATGTTGTGAATGCCAATACAATTGGCGAAGAGCAATATGTGCAAATTGTTGACGCCATAGAGAACATGGACGAAACAAACAGCGTCAGCTCACTTTAATTTTAGCGAACGCACATTTAGTTCCAAATTTTCAATCCATAAAATAATAGGAGCGCATCATGAACAACGACATTGTTGAAGGAAAATGGAAGCAAATGAAAGGATCTGTACAAACTCGCTGGGGTAAAATTACTGACAGCGACTTCGAACAGATCAAAGGCAACAGGGAACGTTTTGCCGGGCTTGTTCAAGAGCGTTATGGAAAGGAAAAGGAACAGGCAAAAAAGGAAGTGAATGAGTTTATCGACTCATTGTAAGCTAAAAGCCCTGGCCACAACGGATGTGGCCAGGGCTTTTTTATAACCTTGCAATAATTGCCTCTAACACCAGCACCACATCAGCATTCTTCTTAGCATTTAGCGCATCAGTATGTGGCGATGCAAACTGTCCAGAGTCATTATCAAAATATTCACCGCTTCTTGTGGCGAACTCCTCTGACAGCACGGCGCGAACCAATATCTCAGCCCCTTTCTGAATATCTCCACCGGGAATCCCAAAAGCTTCCTTGACCATTTTGCTGCCAAGCAACGAGCCAGGGTTTACCGCGATCACTACTGGCTGACTCTCATCGAATGAATCAGCGACATGCCGCGTCCACATCGTTAACGCTAACTTGCTTCTAGCATACACCGCGCCATCATCGAGTGAGCTAGGCTTTGCGATCTCCACTGGGTCTAGCGCAGCTTGCGCGGCGGAAGATAAGTTGATGACACGAGAACCACTGCCCATGATCGGCAGCAGAAGTTTCATCAATCTAAACGGAGAAATGGTGTTCACCATAAACCGAACATCTAAACCATCACTCGACACTGTTTCAGGAACAATATACACGCCAGCATTGTTGATCAATCCATCGAGCTTTTTATGCTTAGCTCGCACGGCCTTGGCCAGAACCAACACCTCACTACTGATCGACAGATCTGCATTATAGGTTTCTACTTTTGCGTTGGGCTTTGTACTAAGAATTTTGCTTTTAGCCGCTTGTAGCTTGGCCTCGTTTCTACCATGCAGCAAAACACAGTGACCCCATTCGGCAAGCGACAGCGCCGTTGCCAAACCAATACCATCAGTCGACCCGGTCACTAAAATTGTCTTACTCATCCCAATAACTCCACGCACATCCCTAGCCTCAATATCAATACGAAAATCAGACTATCTTTGTTTAGACCACTCAGTCAACACAATCGATATTATTCCGCATTATTATTCGTTAAAATTACAGAAATACACACATTAACTGCCTATATTGGCCAATATAGACTATCTGTCAAAAAAACATCCCAAGGAAATTAGTTTGTACCAGTCAGTACAAACATGTTATAAATTACCCCTATCATCACAGAGGAAGTACAAAGTGCCTTGGGAAAAATCATTCGATGAAGAGCTCGCCCTGAACAAAGCCATGCAGGTGTTCTGGAAAAAGGGCTTCAAATCCACGTCTATCGCGGACCTTATTAAAGGCACCGGCGTGAACCGCGGCAGCCTCTACAATGCTTTCGGAGGCAAACAAGCCCTATTCGAAACAGTGTTAGTGAAGTATGACCGCGATAGACGCCGTACACGGCTAGCCGAACTAGAAGCGCTGAACAACCCCAAGCAGGCTATCTTCAACTTTTTCGACACCCTTGTGACCGACACCTTGGCGGACACAGAAAAGAAAGGCTGCTTCTTGATTAACTCCGCATCGGAGATAAGCAACCACGACGAGCATGTAGCAGGAATCATCAGAAACGGCATACGTGAGATCGAGGCGTTTTTCAGACGCTGCATCGAAGTAGGTCAAGTCCGCGGAATGATTCGCACAGAGCTAAACCCCGAGGCCACCGCCAACGCCCTATTAGCAAACCTTGTCGCCATTCGAGTATTAGGCCGCGGGACACTAAACGAAGGCGCTCTAAGAAGCATCGCCAATACCGCTAAACAATCCATCGTTTGATAAATATTTATTTCACTGAGCCAAAAAGGATTCAAATGAAGTATCGACACACGCTAAAAGCCCTACGTTCAAACCTTGCCTGCGCGCTGCTAGTGCTGGGCACTATTACGCTTTCTAATTCCGTTTACGCACAGGAGCACACGGTTATGCCTGCCCCTAAAGTCATTATTTTCGACGTCAATGAAACACTATTAGACCTCGCGCCACTTCGAAACTCGGTGGGGCAAGCACTACAAGGCCGAGAAGACCTTCTCCCACTGTGGTTTTCAACAATGCTGCATTACTCCTTAGTCGACACACTCAGTAATGACTACCATGACTTTGGGCAGATAGGCGCCGCAGCCTTAATGATGGTGGCCGAGGCACAAGGCATCGAAGTCACGCCCGAACAAGCCCGCAAGGCCATCGTGGAGACCATCACTAAATTGCCAGCGTATCCAGATGTAGCACCTAGCCTGCAAGCACTCAAGGATAAGGGCTATAAAATAGTAAGCCTGACAAACTCCTCGAATAACGGCGTGGCCGCACAATTTGAATACGCCGGCCTAACTCAGTATTTCGAGCACCGCTACAGCGTAGAAGACGTGCAAGCATTTAAACCTGATGCCCGCACTTACGAATGGGTATTAGAAGAGCTAGGTGTGGCCCCAGAAGAAGTGTTGATGGTGGCTGCCCACGCATGGGATCTCGCCGGAGCAAAAGCGGTAGGCCTACAGACAGCCTTTATTCAACGCCCAGGCACTGTGCTGTACCCGCTGACAGCACGACCAGACTACGTAGTGCAAAACTTAGGGCAATTACTCGATCAACTAAAGTAAGCCCGCGGAGTGTTCAATATTATCCATGTGCACTCCGTAACACCTCCCCTATTGATCCCTCCCGCCAAATTCCCGAAAACGATAGACAGGCCCAGGTTTTCACTGCATCATCTGTGGGAATAAATCCCTCACAACCTGATTGCACCGGCAACCTCATGAATAGAAACGATAAAATCCTACAACATCTTAACCAAGCAGGAGTGGGCATCGAAGTAGGTCCGTTTGAGAACCCAGTCGCACCCAAAAGAAATGGCTTCAACGTAGAGATAATCGATCACGCCAGCAAAGCCGGATTACTCGCCAAGTATCAAGGCCAGCCAGTGAAAGCCGATCAGATTGAAGAGGTGGACTATGTGTGGTCTGGCCAATCCTATGCAGACCTAACAGGCAAGAAAAAACATTACGATTGGATCATTGCATCGCACGTTATTGAGCACACGCCAGACCTAATCGGCTTCATTAATAGTTGCGATGAAGTACTAAAAGAAGGCGGCGTTTTATCACTAGTGATTCCCGACAAACGCTATTGCTTTGATCACTACCGCCCCATTACGTCCATCAGCCAAATAATTGATAGCCATATCGAGAAACATAAAATCCACACCCCAGGCGCCGCCGCCGATTACTTCCTCAATGTTGTCAGCATGAACGGTCAACGAGCTTGGCAATCAGGCAGTGTTGGTCAGTTCGAGCTTGTGCACACGTTGGAGTCCGCGCGGCAGAATATTCACAACGCCTCAACTCATTATGTCGATTTGCATGCGTGGTGTTTTGTACCCCATTCCTTTAGATTACTCATCAAAGACCTCAATGATCTCGGACTCATACAGCTTAAAGAAGTAGGGTTCTCTACTACCGTGGGTTGTGAGTTTTACATGACCATCGGTCGATCTGGGCAAGGAATGGAACTACCTAGGTTGGAAATTTTGAATACCATAGAACAAGAGTTGAATGGCAGTATTGCAGGTACTCGTAGAAGCCTCGCACGGCGCCTCTACGAACATTTATTCTAGCCACGTCTTAGCAATTGCTATCAGTCACTTCTTCACAAGCATCTTCAATCGCATTGCCGATATCTGTAGCCGCCTTATCAATCTCTTCGCCTATGTTCTCAGCGCCACCGTCGTTACAAGCCGTTAAACTTAAAGTGCCAAGCAACATCAAAAATGCCAAATATTTCATACGAGTCTCTTTCTAAACAAAAGGTGAGTGAAGCGACATAGCGAACTGCTACGACTTACTCGTAAATATAGCGACTTTGCCTAGAGCGCGTCTGTGCTACAGCGTACATATAACTATTAGTTTTCACCCTTGATGGCCCGATAGCAGAGACAAGAATTCGCCTCTAACGCCTTACGATCGGTAATGGTGATATTGCCGCGGGAATAACGAATACAGTTCTCCTGCTGCAAAAAATGCGCGGCAATACTGACAGCGCTACGACGAACCCCTAACAAATCAGCAAGGCCCTGGTGGGTCATATGAAAACTATCGGACTCGATCCGGTCGTGTACCGCTAATAAGTGTTTCGCTAAGCGCGGTCTCAACGCATGGAAGCTTGCACAGACAGCCGTGTTGGCAAACAGCGCTAATAGTAGAGACATGGATTGCGTCGTCATCCTGCTCAACATGGCGCTAATCTCAGGCTGCGCTTGCAGGGCTTGCGCCGACACCCTAAATGCGGAGCCTGCCTCTTGCACAACCATCCTAATCGGCACTGTTGAGATACCAGCCAATAGCGTCGCATCTAACACTCCCTCTTTCCCTATCAAGGCCATTCCCATCGAGGCATGGCCATCGATCGAAGCTACTAGCGACACACAACCCGAGAGAGGAAAGTACAGATAGCGCGACTCCTCGCTCCCATCACACAATACATCGCCAGGCTCAAGGCTGATCACCTGCCCCATAGACGCGAGTTCATCCTGCAAATTCTGCGGCAGCACTTGAAAAAGATCGTTGTGATTGATGATAAGGATTCGCCCAGAAGCCAGTAAGGCATTAATGAAGGCGACTAGCATAAGAGGGGGATCAGGTATGGTCTGTGCGCTAGGACACAGGGGCTCGCTACAAGGTGCTAGTCGGCAAATAATCCAGAAGGCGATCGGACTCTTTCTTGACTACCCGATAACATTCGCAGCTCAGTCTTTCTAAATTGGCACGATCAATAATCAATATCACGCCTCGACGATAAGAGATCACCCCTAAGTCCTGCAGTTTTCCAGCCGCTTCGGTAACACCTTCACGCCTAACACCTAACATATTGGCTATGAGCTCTTGCGTCATCACCAATTGATTGCTGTTTAATCTATCTAGCGACAATAAGAGCCAACGACATAGTTGCTGATCGATACTGTGATGGCGATTACAGACGGCTGTTTGTGCCATTTGAGTGATGAGCGATTGGGTATACCTTAGAAACAACACCATCATTTCGGTATGACGATTAAACTCTTCCTTTACCGACTTGGCCGCCACTTTGTAACCCCAACCGGCGCTTTGTACAACGGCCCTGCTCACAGTGCTCTCGCCGCCCATAAAGAGCGATATCCCGACCACCCCTTCTTTGCCAACGACTGCGATCTCCGCCGAGCTCCCGTCCTCCATGACATAGAGTAGTGACACAATGGAGTTGGTAGGGAACACCACGTGCCGCATCGTCGTACCCGATTCATACAGGACATCCCCTAAGACGAGCTCGATCTCCTGAAAATGTCCTTCAAGACGAGATCTAACGGCATTGGGCAGCGCGGCAACGAGGTGATTTTGTTCAGGGCAAAGATCGGTAGGACGCAGATTTGGCATTATGGTCTCGAAGGCAGGCAAAGCACTCGGAACGCCCCATATTGAGCAACTCAGTACGTACGATGCCATACACAGTAGCACTAAAGCCTCTTCTATAGATAGCGCGCTTATCGACTAGAGACTCGCACTTATTAATGACCTCTGTGCTGTAACGCACAGATAGGATTTGCCATATAGAGTACGCTTCTAATCGTTCCCCTATTCTTTTTCCAAACCTAATTATCGGTACCCAAAATGTTAAGAATACAAAAGATAAAAACCAGCTTGATCATAGTATTAGCGACACTCGGCCTTGCAGCATGCTCTCCAAGCCCTAGCCCAAGTGCCGACACTAGCACTGAGACTTCAACATCAACATCAACATCAGCCTCAACTTCGTCATCAACAAACGAAACCTTGGTCTGCGCTTCTTGCGGCATAGTGCGCTCAGTCACGGCAGTAGCCAACCAAGGCACCTCTACCGGTGTTGGCGGCGTCATTGGCGGCTTAGTAGGCGGTGTCGCTGGCAATCAAGTAGGCGGCGGTGACGGCAAAAAGTTAGCCACGGTAGCGGGCGTAATCGGCGGTGCCGTTTTAGGCAATAAGCTTGAGAAAGATCGCAATGGCACCTCATATTTTGAAGTGAGCATCGACATGGAAGGCGGCGGTCAACGTGTTGTTACTATTGCCAATGCACAGGGCATTAATCCTGGAACAGCAGTAACGGTTATCGGCAACGACATCAGCCTACGTTAAACCACCAACAAGGTAGTACACTATGAAAAGCAAAGTAAAAAGCTCCACTTTGTCTAATGAGTTCGAAAATTTATTGGCCGATATCGACAGTCTGTTGCACGTCGCCAAAGACCTTTCTGGCGACGAACTCAAAGCCGTCACAAGCAAACTTCACGACCGAGTGAACGAAGCTAAAAGCTCCGTTGTAGACATCAAAGATGATCTAGAGAAACAAGCGCGTAAGACCGCCACTAAACTTGACCAAGAAGTGCATGACGAGCCGTGGAAAGCCGTTGGTATTGGCGCTGCCATTGGCCTATTACTCGGCTTGGTGATCTCTCGCAGATGAGCGAAACACCCGAACTTGTGATGCAGGCAAACTTACAGGCCGTTCTTGCCCAGTTTAGCCTGCACCTCCAATTGCTGCAGGTAGAATGGGAGCAAGAGAAGAGCCGTCTGCAAAAGATGCTCGTTCTGCTATGCATCGGGTTCACACTATTTCTTTGCACATTGCTAAGCCTGGCCGCCCTTGTGTTAGTGCTTAGCTGGGACACCTCATTTAGGGTCCTTAGCATTGCAATGCTATTGGGGTTTTTTGCGATTAGTACTGCGCTCGTCGCTTACTACCTGCAAAAAATGTCGACGCAAAAGCAAAAAGCTTTCGATGATTCTCGCAAAGAGTTTGCAGCCGACTTTGCATTGCTAAAACAATGGCTACAGCCATGAAAAAGTCTCTGCAGTTACAGCACGAAATATTATTACTACGACTACAGGCTCAGCGCCTCGTCTTTATGCAAGCAATGCCTAAAGACACCCCGCTAGTTGATTCGATAAAACCGAGCAGTGCGGTGATGCGTTTCATCCTACGTCGGCCTCAGTTGTGTCTTTGGGCTGTCGGTGAAGGCCTTCCTTTCTTGTTGAGCCACTTAAGCTTACGACGTAACAAGCGACGCGATCGCCAGCAATAGCTGCGTCACCGCAAACATCCCCCTAAGGAGACCATGATCCAACAACCACTCGCTACGCCTGTCGAGTCTGTGATTACAGCTTGCGAGCAATTTCTAGACCGACATTTCTGGCTCCTACCTTTTGTCAGTTTTGGGTTCGGCTGGGCCAGTTTCATCCTCGTGCAACGGGGAGAAGGATTGGCTCAAGGCATTGCCGTATTGGCGTTAATGGGATGGGCTTGGATCGTGGCCGAGCCTTTTGTGATGAAACGTATGCTGGCTAAAGAGCATCCAAAAATTAGCGGCAATATGTCTAATTTTATTAGCCAGTCTATTCAACAGGAAATATTCTTTTTCGTTCTGCCGTTCTTGTTTGCTGCTACCCACAGCGATGACATCGGTCAAATAATGTTTACCAGTGTATTTGTTCTCGCGGCACTCATTAGTACCGTGGACCCTTGGTATGATCGCTATATCTCCAAACATCGTATTGTCAGCCTCGCATTTCACGCATTATGTTGCTTCGTCTCTGCGTTGGTCATACTGCCAATAGTGTTGAAGTTGCCCACCGAAAAATCTCTGATGTTCGCACTAGGGTTTTTGGTGATCTGGCTTATGCTTGCCATTCCCAACCTACTCCCACGCCTACACACCGCAAAAAATCGCGCCATAGTAGTCGTTGGCTTATGCGCCATTCCTATCTGTATCTGGCTATTTCGAGCGAGCATTCCCGCTGCAGGGTTAGACGTCAATAACGCCGTCATCAGTACCGGTGTCACGGATCACGAACCCGATGACTCCCTGCGCCAAGTGTCTGTAGCAGCATTAGTAGAGGGGATCTATGCCTATGTGGCTGTACAAGCACCCTGGGGGCTTTCGCAAGAAATTGCCTTTAAATGGCAGCATGGGAGTTATACCGAAACGATTGCGGCGCAGATTACCGGCGGGCGTGAGGAAGGCTATAGAACTTATTCAATGAAGAACAATTTTCCTGAACCCTCGGCAGGGTTGTGGACGGTAGATGTTCTCACGGCCCAAGGGCAACTGTTACATCGCCTCGATTTCGAAGTCATAGCGCTGTAGTGATTAATCTAGGGCAGGCTCGTCGACAGGGTCACGATCAAACCGCGCCTGATAGGCTCGAATAAAGGCATTCTCCAACACGTTCCCTATGGTTGCCAAAAGCCCAACATCAAAACTGTCGATACGCCCTTCTACCGGAATGACTGTCGCCACCTGATCTTCAGGTTGATTCTCGAAAATCTCACCAGTCAAACCCACCAGGGATTCCCACAGTGCTAGAAAGGGGTTGTCTCCATCCTCTAAGATGTCCTCACTCCATTGAAACACATCCAAATTGTGTATTAAGGGTTTGAAGTAACCCTCAAGTGCGCCATCCTTGGCTTCCAGTTCAAAGACCAAATCCAGGTCTCCGCCTTCAACATCAAAGGGTGCGTAAGTAGCTATAAGCGAATCGATCTTCATTAAGGGCAAGCCTAGCATCCTTGCGTCTATATCAAAGCTGGGCTTTTCTGACGATGGATCAAGCTCAACTTGCGCGCTGAGCGTTCCCGTTTCCATGACCTTGCCCTCAAGATCGATACTAGCGACTAACACCCGCTCCAAATCGTTGCTATTCGTGAGATTAAACACGCTGCCATTCACTTGGCTTACATAAGCATCCATTGGAGGTTCGATGTCAAAATTTCTAAAGTGTACTTCTCCATTATGTACCGTGGCGCGATCAATCCTTAACAGCACCAAATCATCCATGATGGCCAACCATCTTCCCTCGCCCCCCGTCTGTTGGCTTTGGGGATTTTCACTGTCGACAATGTTCACAACAGGGTCATAAAAATCTATTTCACTGACAATCTCGCCTTGGAGCAAGGCGCTCCATAGAACCGAAAACTCAATACTGCGAGCAGAGAACAAGGCAACTGGCACGTCCCCTTCAATTTTGTTAATCGTCACGTTCTCAACTTTGTACGCTCCGCGAAAAAGTGAGAGATCTACATCTCCTATTCGGCTTTCATAATCTGGTGATTGGTTTAACTCGTTGTTCACATAGCGTTGCACGGCGAAAGGCAATAGTGCTCGGACCACCAGTAAAATAGTGGCGAAACCTAAAAGCGTAAACAGAGCCATTCGTTTCTTTGTCATTGCGTGCGGCGCCCCTCAATGTGAACTCTAAAAAATGGCCTTGCGCTGCCACAACGAACCGACAACGCAAGGCCAAACAATACTCCGGTTTAGAGGTAAGGCGGCATCTATTAGCAAGGGAAAAAAACTAAAAGATACTGGCCGGAGTCACAACGACTAAGCAGTTGTTACTTTTTCAGCATTACAGTCTTCAAGCGTTTCTTTTACCAACTCCTTATTGTCGTCGGTATGCTCAACACCAATTAACACTGACCCTTTCTCAAGGGCGTCCTCATAGAACTTAACTTCGTGCTCTGGGACTGCCGCACCGATGAGTCCACCGATAATGCCCCCGCCTGCAGCACCCGCACCGGCACCCGCAAGGGCTGCCACGGCAGGACCAGATACGAGCAATGATGCGCCACCAGTAGCGACCGCACCGACGGCAGTAAAGCCAGCGACTAACGCAGTGATCGCCGCACCAGCGGTAGCACCAAGCGCTACCCCCTCAGGGAGTTTTGAGTGTGAGTCCACGGCAAAACTATCCTTGTTAAAGCCGTCACTGGCGACAAGGTTGATAGTATTCGCAGGCACTCCGCGCAGCTCCAATGTGTAGATAGCTGACGCTGCTTGTTCAGGGCTGTTAAATAATCCGACTATTACATTACTCATTTGAGTCTCCTTTTCGATGAGAGTTATATATTGGTCTGACGATAAGTTACCAATCAAGATGCATGCCAAGGAAAAAATCAGTACAACTTTTTTTGCAAAATAGAACGCGTTTATTCGCTCAAAATACTGAGATAGTTAAGTTAGAAGGAAATTCGAATGACACGAAATATTTTCTAAAACTTAATACTCGCGGTTTTTAGTAGAGGAAAAGAAGAGCAAAGTGCTTTCAGCAGAGGGGAGCCTGGCGGCCAGTTTTACAATCCGACTTGTAATAGTTACACAGCCAACTGACTAAATATGGACAGAGTCTAGGTAACGCAGCAATATAGGGTCGTGACACATCTGGCACAAAGCTTGCTCCTAACTTTTAGGAACTTTAAAACCCTTCATCAATAGAAGGCACAAACAAACCAATACAAAGAGGGCATCACAATGGAATACGGTCTACTTGGTTTTATCATTCTAGTTTTAGATATTTTCGCCATTTTGAAGATCATGGAAAGCGGCGCGAGCACAGTGAAGAAATTGGTATGGATTCTAGTAATCCTCTTCCTTCCTTTCATTGGTTTGGTTATTTGGTGGATCGCAGGCCCTAGATCAAGGTAATCACCCAAGAAAATGGAAAGCACACAAATGAAACTAAAAGAGCAGCTAGTATTTTGGGTGGCCATTAGTGCCTTCATACTTCTATTTGTGTGGATATTCGGCGATGTGTTGCTCCCCTTCGTGGTGGGCATCATCATCGCTTATTTATTAAACCCCTTCATGAACTTCCTTGAAAACCACAAGCTATCGCGCAAGCCTGCCGCCGTGCTAATACTGTCATTTTTTGCCGTCACCATGGTCAGCATGGCTTTGCTATTGATTCCTCCCCTGTATAAGGAACTAGCAGATCTAGCAGACACGGCGCCGCAATACATCGACTCCCTTTGGGAGCGCATGCAGCATTACGTGGAAATTGTAGAGCGTAACGTCAATGAGGATGATCTCGACCAGAACATCCGCGATGCAGTGAAAGAGAACATTAGCGGCGCCTTGACTGCCGGATCCGGATTGCTCGAAGGATTGATGAACGGTGGCATCGCCATCATGAGCTTTCTTACCTTCGTAGTCGTGACGCCTTTAGTCGCATTCTTCATGTTGATCGAATGGAAGTCGATTACACAGTGGGTGTATGGTCTTTTGCCTCGCCATGATTACGAAAAAACCAAGAACATTTTGGATACCATCGATCTAAAAATTGCAGGGTTTATTCGTGGCCAACTTCTAGTGGCCGTGACCCTGGGGATTCTCTATGCCATTGCTTTGTCCTTGGCGGGTTTACGCTACGGCTTTCTAATCGGGATAGCGTCCGGCCTGCTCTCCATTATCCCTTTGTTCGGTTCCATCGTCGGCTTTTTAATGGGCGTGATTGTAGCCTGGTTGCAAAACGGCGAGCTTTCTTACGTGGCTTTGATTGGGGGTATCTTTGTCGCCGGTCAATTCTTAGAAGGGAACTTCATTAGCCCTAAACTCATCGGTGACAGCGTTGGCTTACACCCATTGTGGATTCTGTTCGCCCTCATGGCAGGCGCTACGCTGTTCGGGATAGTGGGAATGTTGCTGGCGGTGCCGGTCACTGCGGCCATTGGAGTACTACTGAATGCGGCTATCAATGAGTATAAGAACAGCCAATACTACGAAGGGTAAATAACGTTTATTTCAACAAGCTCACTAACGCGGCGATTTGCGAGACAGATACACGCTTTAAGAAAGAGAGGCGATCACGCTGGCCAAGAGTTACCCCTGTTGCACAACCCGCTCCAAAGCTCACTAGCATGCCTTTGCCAGTGCCTAGCTCCTTCAGTACAGCCTCTTTAAGATCTGCCTGTTCTTTGACGATCAATAGACGATTCCATTCGCGCGTCCGCTCTAGCGTTGCAAGACGAGTGTATTCTTTTTTCAATAAGTAATTGAACAACATTAGGACTCTCCATTGGTATCGGTAGAGGAAGACGTGGCTTGGGCGAACATTGGTGCACGTAAAATACCCAACGTTTTGTGAAAGCCCATACGCTTGACAAGCCCTCGCATCATGCGCACTAAAACGTACAACGCCAATCCATGCAGAGTAACCAGTGCCAGCCCAGTGGCCCAAATAGGAACCCCTAGTGTGTAAAGCCCATAAGCCACCAGAACCGTCAATGCTATACACGCACTCAGGATCACGCCGCTAAAGATCACGAGCACCACAAGGGCGAACCACAGGCTTTTACGTGTGATTCGCCACTCTAGGCGCGCCATCTCTTTGCTGGTTTCCCACTGCGTGGAATAGCGCTGCAAGATTTGCTCAGCAGACTCCATGAGAGCGGTAATCACACCACTCTCATGTGTGCTGCTTTGCTCATCTTGCTCATGCTCAGCGTTATGGGGCTGCATGATTATGAACGCTTACTAAGAAGTGAGGTAATCAATAGCCCTGCCGTAAACGCAACGCCTGCCGCCATAAGGGGGTTCTCAATCACCAGCTTGCGTGCTTGATCCGCCGCTGTACCAAGCTCTAGCTCTGCGGCCGCTTTCTTGCCCGCTAGGGTTTCAGAAGTACTTTCCACAGTCTCACGGATGCGCTCCTCTGCGGCACTAGCATGGACGGACGCCTTGTCCACAGACTCGTGCGCCGCTGCAGTCATTTTTTCCGTGTAAGGTGCGTGATTGGTTTCCTTTTCAGCTTTCTTTGCAGTTGGCATATAAACTCCTAATGTCTATGAAGTGGATATTCATGCGGCTTTACACCGCGCTTAGTAAGTATTTTGCAATGCCTGTGCCAAACGCCCTACTACCCCATAAAAGCTTAATAAATACAGTAGGATAGCGTGATACTGCGCATTTGTTGAAGGCCTGTTCTAACAAAATTTTTTGTAGAATTTTCATCACATGGGTAAGTCTTACGCTTTTAGTGACGCTATTATAGGGGCTCACCCTATTTAGGACGGATGGCAAGCAAAGGCATGATTAAGGTAATCACTACTGGAAGGCTCTCTACGCAGTTTTATGCGCATTTCAAAGATAATGCGCTAGGCGTGGAAGTACGATGCACTGAACACCTGACACAGGCCCAAATAGACTGGGCCGACTGCCTTGCAAGCTTTCCCGTCGATGAGAACGTTTCTTTGCAACAGCTCAAGTGGGTCCATAGCTTTGGTGCTGGCGTGGATGGTTTTCTCAAACGAACCGACCTAGGAGCCAATCTACGCCTATCACGCACTACTGGCACTCTTGGCGCAAAAGCAGGGGAGTTCTGTCTATGTCACATACTCAA
Organism: Gammaproteobacteria bacterium; assembly: GCA_051252515.1. Taxonomy (GTDB): domain Bacteria; phylum Pseudomonadota; class Gammaproteobacteria; order Pseudomonadales; family Pseudohongiellaceae; genus UBA5078. The sequence continues at coordinate 767,560 of JBPOFS010000002.1, read as the reverse complement.
TTTCTTGCAAGACACCTTTTCGATCTATGAGGACATGCAAAGCCAAGCTTGGCGCGAGCGTTCGGCCACTAGCCTAAAGCGCAAGACAGTACTTATATTAGGCACTGGCAGCATGGCGCAAGGAATCGCAGCAATACTCAGCTCCTTGAACATGACGGTGCTTGGCGTGAATACCAGTGGCACAAGCAGCCACAAAAGCTTTGCTCACTGCTATCGTTTGGAGACACTTCCAAGTGCGCTGGGACACGTTTCCTGCATTATCAATACTCTGCCCGATATCAAGGCCACACAAGGCTTGTTGAATGCGACTTTTTTCAAACGATTTCAGCACGCACTACTGATCAATATTGGACGCGGGCCTACATTAAACACCGAGGATCTTCATTTGGCCTTAGAGGCCGAGCACCTACACTACTGTGTACTAGATGTTTTCGATGAAGAGCCACTAACAAAAACCTCATGGCTGTGGGGCCATCATAAGGTATTTATATCTCCCCATCAGGCCGCTATCACTGACATCAATGACGTAACTTCAAGTTTTGTCGCAGCTCTGCAGGGCTATTTAAGCAACATCCCTAACAATCACTTTGTCGACAGACGTAAGTCCTACTGAACTATGCGCCTTTCTGGCCGCCTTATTACTCCCTAAAATCTGACAACAATTAAAAATCAGGCTGTCGAATTTCAAACTAACATATAAAAAACAATAAGTTAAAACGCATCCCGACAAGTAACGGGCTGCATCGTCGCCCCTCTTCACAATATTCCCCAAGATTTCCTAGGAAATATTTGTCTGACTGATTTTGTAAAACCGTGACTTTCTTCATTAATACACTAGCATCGACCTTGGCCACCTGTGGTAGCCTCCGTACGTTCGATTCGCGCAACCTTTGAGCATCACTCAATTGCGATTCGTCGCATTTTGTTTGACTCATAAATAAAAATAAGATTGAGGATAATAATGACAATAACTACCACACCCCAAAACCGTCCGAAATTCACCCACAAAGTACTTACCGCCGCTATCGCCTTAGCTATGCTTGGTAGTACTGCACAGACAATCGCCCAAGCCCCAGCAGTAGAAGAAGTCGTCGTCACTGGCTCTTACATCCGCCGCTCGGAAGGCATTGCTGCCGCATCACCTCTTACCCAGTTGAGCGCCGAAGACCTAGAGTCCCAAGGCACCGTCAATATGGCGCAAGTGGTGTCGAATTTGACATTCAACAACGGCACAGCCACCACTAACTCCATTCAAGGGGTGACTAGCACAACTTCCAACTTCAACTTACGCGGCTTAGGCCCACGCGCCACGCTGACACTAGTCGACAGTAAGCGTGTTGCCACCGATAACGTGCAAGTGATGCTTCCCGCCTCTGCACTACAACGAATAGAAGTTGTCACTGATGGCGCTGCCGCGCTTTACGGTACGGATGCCGTGGCAGGGGTTGTGAATCTAATCCCTTACAAATCTTTTGATGGCTTAAAAGTCGAATACTTCGAAGAGCGCGATAGCCGCGATGATTACGGCAGAATCGAAACATCGTTCTTAAGCGGCAAATCGATTGGCGATGTGGATCTAGTATTCGCAGGCTCGTTCGTAGACTCAGCGACGCTTGCGTGGGACGAACGTCCTGAGTATGTTCGCTCTGGCTTGACTCACAATGGCGGATCAAACCCTGGCAACTACACAGTGCCTGTTCGTGACGCCAACGGTGACTTCACTGGCGCATCCGAAAGTCGTATGGACCCAAGCTGCGGATATCGCATCGATCAAGACCAAGCGGCTCCTGGCAACAACCCATGGGGCGTGCCACTAGGCGGGCGTTGCTTCACGAGCTTCGGCGATACTCGTGACTTCCAGCCTGATTACAACACGTCATCGCTTTACGGCAACATGAACTGGGATATCAGCGATGATGTCACCCTCAATACACAGCTCATGTGGAACCGACAGGTCTATCGCAACCGTAACAATACTGGCAACCCAGGTGCCCGTTCAGATGGCGCTATTCCTGTGGTCAGAGGCGAGCTGCCTGGCAACACTTTTAGAGCCCAAAGCGCTAACGGCGCAGACTTGTTTGCAGAGCCAAGCCGCGACGCCAGTGGCGCTGTAGTATTAGACGGTTATGGCCGCCCACTGCCAATGCGAGACTCCTCTGGCGCTGTGGTCTTTGCCAACAATCGTTTCGCATCCATTGATAACGATCCACTCGGGGGTGTTGCATTCAATGAAGATGTGAACATCAATGGCGCACAGTGGATGCCATTTGGTAAGCCCGAAGCCAACACTATCCCTACAGCCATGCAGGAATTTGGTCACTTCCAAAGCTATCAAGTTGATAGACGTGCCCTACGATTTACCACTGGTCTAGAGTTCGCTGTTCCAGGCTTAGATGACTGGCGGGGTAATGCCGACTATGTTTATAGCACTTACGAAAGTGTCGGTAATGACTCGCAACAGTTCAGCGTCAGCGCTGTGGCACAAGGTTTGAACTGTGACGTAGTGAATGACGTTGACGCCTGTTTCAACCCATTTGGAGCGATTGACCCACAATTTAGAACGCCACAGAACGTCGCGGATGCGATCTTTACGCAAGACGCCATTGAAGACCGCGATGAGTTGCAGACCTTTAATCTCGTACTTAATGGCAATGTATCTCCAGGCGGATTCGAACTCGCAGGCGGTCCAATTGCGATGGCAGTTGGTTACCAGCGTCGTGAAGAGACTGATGAGAATGGCCCAACAGCTACGTCAATCCGCGATGACCAACTCATCGGGGTTCAGGCCCTACCTAATGCCCAAAGCCGTAGCAGTGACTCTTGGTTTGCCGAGTTCGCGTTCCCTGTTCTTGAGAACTTGGAGATTAGCGCAGCCGTACGTGACGAGAGCTTCAGTACAGGCCAAAGCGCCGTTGTCGATAAATTCGGCCTTGTCTATGTTCCCACTGACTGGCTAAGTGTTCGCGCAACAACTGGCGAAGCGTTCATCGTTCCAACACTGTCTCAGCTAGGTTCCCCAGAGGTTTGCGGCCTTAGTAACGTCGATGACTTGTTCTCTCCATTCCAAGGCTTCATCACATCATGCCGAACTGGCAATCCAGACCTCGCTTCGGAGTCTTCTGAGAGCCTCTCTCTTGGTGTTGATCTTGCCTTACTCGACAACCTAACGTGGTCGATCACTTGGAGTGAAACAGACTTTTCGGACCGTATTGTGAGCACCACTACACAAGACATCATCCGCACTGACTTTAGGAACTTTCAAAACGCAACAGGCTTTGCTGCTACCACTGGCAACCCTTACCCTAGCCTAGCTCAGCTAGAAGCTTGGGTTGCGGATCCTCGCTCTGACAAGCGTATCGTTCGTAACTCGGCAGACATCACGACCCCCGATACAATCCTACAGAGTGACTCAAATGCGTCCTCCATGTTGGTACGGGCATGGGATACGCAGATCGACTACGGCTTTAGCTTAGACGATGTGGGCTTGGACGGCTGGGGCGCTATCAACATGCAGTTGCAAGCCACCTATGTTGATACCTATCAGTTCCAGCTCGCTGAAGACCTTCCTACAATGGAAGCGGTTGGCAATCAAAACAATGACTTCGGTGCAGTACCGACTATCCCTAAGATTCGTGCAAACTTTAGAATCAACTGGGGCTTAGGCAACCATACAGTCAGCGCGACAACTCGTTATATCGACGAAGTAAAGTTCGATGCCAGCGAGTTTAGCTTCCAACAGTTCTTCCCAGGGTCTGAGTGGCGCCATACCGAAATGCTACGAGCTTGGACACAGCTAGACATGTTCTACTCTTACCGTGGCTACGAAGCACTCGGTGGCGAGTTCAACTTCTCGGTAGGGGCTCGTAACCTTACTGATCGTATGCCACAGAAAACGGGCATGATTGCCGGTGTTGCTGCGGAGTCTCAGGATGTTTTGGGTCGCGTGTTCTATGCACGAGTCAACTATAGCTTCCTATAAGCCATTAGCGCTTAAGTAAAAAATCGGGTGCCGAATTATTTGGCACCCGATTTTTTTTGTCTCTGCACCCCGCAAGCTGTACAATCTCGCCATTAAAAAATTGCTACCTCTTGTCTACTGAAGACAAGTTCCTAAGCGAATCACAATAAAACCTCTTCTCTTCGTGGAACTCTTGAGCATCGCTATACAGGCATCCGCCTAGCTACTTTGCCGGTCAAGAAACTCACAACTGCTCAATCATTGCCGCATTAGCTCGGCATCAACAACGGAATACGCACTACATGAATACGATACGTCAGGACTGGTTCTCTAATGTCCGTAACGACCTTTTGGCCGGCCTCGTTGTCGCACTCGCCCTGATCCCCGAAGCGATTGCCTTCTCAATCATTGCCGGCGTCGACCCGAAAGTGGGCCTATATGCGTCCTTTTGCATAGCGGTAGTCATCGCCTTTGTAGGCGGACGGCCGGGCATGATCTCCGCTGCCACCGGGGCTATGGCCCTAGTCATGGTGACCCTTGTGAAAGATCACGGCTTGCAATATTTGCTCGCCGCGACGGTCCTAACAGGCGTTCTTCAGATCATTGCAGGGTGGATCAACCTAGGTGCATTAATGCGTTTCGTATCGCGTTCTGTGGTGACCGGTTTTGTTAACGCTCTCGCCATTCTTATCTTCATGGCGCAATTACCAGAGCTCACCAACGTCACTTGGCATGTGTATGCGATGACCGCGGCGGGCCTTGGCATCATCTACGGCTTTCCCTATATCACTCGCGCCGTTCCCTCGCCGCTTATCACGATCGTGGTCCTAACCGCTGTTGCGCTAGTCATCGATTTGGATATTCGCACCGTAGGCGATATGGGCGAGCTGCCCGATAGCCTGCCGATATTCCTTATTCCCGACATCCCTTTCACTTGGGAAACTCTGGCGATCATCTTTCCTTTCTCTCTCACCTTGATGGTAGTGGGCTTGTTAGAGTCTTTGATGACGGCAACCATCGTCGATGACCTAACCGATACCAAGAGCGACAAGAGCCGCGAGTGCGTCGGCCAGGGCGTGGCGAATATCGCGAGCGGATTCATTGGCGGCATGGCAGGCTGTGCGATGATCGGCCAATCTGTAATCAATGTAAAATCCGGTGGACGTGGCCGCTTGTCGACGCTTTCTGCCGGTGTGTTCTTATTGTTGATGGTGGTGTTTCTAGGGGATTGGGTTAGCCGCATCCCTATGGCGGCACTAGTCGCTGTGATGATCATGGTCTCGATCGGTACCTTCAACTGGGGGTCGATCAAGAACTTGCGCGAACACCCCAAGAGCTCTAGCGTGGTCATGATCTCTACTGTCGTCGTTACATTACTCACCCATGACTTAGCGATGGGTGTGCTCACGGGTGTATTGGCCTCAGGCTTCTTCTTTGCACACAAAGTCGGGCGTATTCTGCATATCCGCTCACTTGCCGAAGATGAAGGACGCACGCGCACTTACACTATTTTAGGACAGGTATTCTTTGCCAGTGCCGATCGCTTCACTAATGCCTTCGACTACAAAGAAGTAATCGAAAAGGTGCGCATCGATGTGAGTCGCGCTCATTTCTGGGACATCACTGCCGTCAGCGCCTTGGATAAAGTCGTGATCAAGTTCCGCCGTGAAGGTGCAGAGGTCGAAGTCATTGGCTTAAACGCTGCCAGCGCCACGATGGTGGATAAGTTTGGCGAATTCGACAAAGGCAACTCTGACGATATTCTGTTGGGGCACTAGGAGAAACAATGATGAAAGTAGAACGTAAAGTCCTAGCCTGTGTCGATCAATCCCGTTACTCAGAATACGTAACAGACTACGCCGCGTGGGCCGCTCAACGCATGTCCGCGCCTTTGGAGCTGTTGCATGTTATCAACCGACATCTAGAGACCTCCGATAGTAAAGACCACAGCGGCGCTATCGGTATCGACGCCCAAGAACAACTGCTAGAAACCCTGTCGAGTGAAGATGAATCACGTAGCAAGGCTGCACGGGAAACTGGACGCATCTTCCTTAATGGTCTGCGTGAACGCGCCGTGGCCGCCGGTGTTAAAGCGCCCGATGTACGCCAACGTTATGGCCAGCTAGAAGAAACGCTGCAAGAGCAAGAAGAGGAAGTCCGTCTATTTGTACTTGGCCGTCGTGGTAAATCCGCAGACGAAACCAATCGCGATATTGGACGTCATGTGGAGCGCACCGTTCGCAACCTCAAAAAGCCTATCCTTACCGTGACAGAAGCATTCAAAGAACCGCAACGCGCAATGATTGCCTTCGATGGCGGAATTGTAACCCGTGGCGGTGTTGAGCTAGTGGCAAGAAGCCCTCTATTCAAAGGGATGCCAATCCACCTTTTGATGTCAGGTAAAGATCGTCAAGAAGCGGCAAAGCAATTACAGTGGGCGAAGAAAAAACTAGAAGGCGCTGGATTTGAAACGATCTGCGAACACATCCCTGGCGACGCAGAAACTGTGATCGCCAAACAAGTGAAAGCGCAGAGTATCGACATTTTGCTCATGGGAGCTTATAGCCACTCACCATTGCGTAGCCTGTTTTTAGGCAGCAAGACCACTGACTTGCTGCGTTCGGCCACTATCCCTACGCTGCTGTTACGATAAAACCATTACGCCGTGTGCAGCGCTAGTCCTGTGCACGGTTTTCATAATCACGCACCAATGCAATTAACTGCCCACGGTTCTTCACAAAGGTTTTTTGATAGGTACGCGAGGCGTGGTCCTTCACTGTCTGCAGTGAAAGAAACAATTGATTGGCGATCTCTTGATTAGTCTTGCCTGCATAGATCCCCTTCAACACCTCGGCTTCGCGCTTAGTGATGCCAAACTTTTCTAGCAAATGCTCAAGCCCACCACTTTTAGATGGTGCCTTGCTCGATGCCTTCGCACTATAAACATAGAGCACAGCAAAGGCGCAATGACTGCAGTAGAACAATGCCGCAAAGCTAAACTCATAGAACTGCGCTTTGGCTAACACCGTAAAATAACTCAAATGAATCAAGCCAGTCAGCAGGCTTAGCGTTAGTAAATACTGACTTCGTTCGACGCTCACCGACTTGCCTTTGCTGAAAAAAAGTACAATCGTGAGCGCGCCGGCAAACAAAACTCCAACGATGGACCAGGCGCTCCTCAATGGGTCTTGTCCAGCAAACCCAAGATTCAAACACAGCAGCACCATAACGATGGAGAGTAGCGAGACGCTTACTAGATAAAGGCGCGCTTGGCGCTGTAGCAAACGACACGCCCAAAGTAGCTGCATTAGCACCGCGACAAAGAAAAATGGCGTCCCCAATCCAGAGATCAGATTGGCGATTAACTCCACATTGTCGATGACAAAAAATCGTGGGAGTAGAATTTGACTCCATAAGCTGTAGTACACAAAGACACTAATGAGAATAAAGCTGTATTGAAGAAACTGCAGACTGTCGCCAAGCTCGCTTCTGCGATAACGGAACAACACGAGAATGCCGGCCACAGACATCGACAGACAAAGAGTGAACCCTAGCCATTGCAGGCCAACACCAAGAGCACTCATAAGGAAATATCAAATACATTCATCATGGGACAAATATAGCACTACGACGTTAGTAGTCATCCCTACCAAAGTAGTTAATTGCAAAACACTACCTTAGTCGGTGTTCACAAAACGCGCTTTGGCACATCGTTGCAACCCTGCGCTTCCCTTTGAATAGCGCCTAAGGAGCAAAACATGCACAACGAATTAATCAGCATCGACTTCCGGCCCGGAACTGGCAGAGCCCTAGCCTTTGGTTGGAAGCAAATGAAGGCCAATGCTCTACTATTCTTTCTAGTCGCGCTTGTCATACTGGTGATCGAAATCCCTTCACAGAGCCAAAACTATAACTTCACCAGCGAAGACCCCATTAAGTCTATTCACTCTTTGCTACTGCTCGCCTTCATGATCCTCATAGCCCCTGTGTTCAATTATGGGGCAGATTTTATCTTTCTGAAGGGGGTCCGTGGCGATGATGTTCTGATCAAGAGCATTCTCGATGGCTTCAAGTGCTATCTCAATGTCGTGCTTTCCAACATATTGACCTTTGGTTTGACGGCGATTGGTTTTGTGGCATTCATCTTCCCAGGCATCTTTATCGCCTGCCGCTTGGTTTTCACCGCTTACCTTGTCATGGATGAGGATATGGACCCAGTCGCTGCAGTGGAGGCCAGTTGGCGCATGACCCAAGGCCATGCCCTGAAAATATTCTTACTCGCCATACTGTCGATATTCATATTTTTTGGCGGTTTGCTGCTATTCGTGATTGGCGTGTTCCCGGCACTCATGTGGATTAAAGCCTCTTTCGCAGCACTTTATCTCAGCATTCAGCAAGAAGGTGCGCACACGGAAACTAGCGAGCCTAGCGAATAAGAGCAATCAGGCTCCTTGCGCTGACTTCACAATGGATTTGCTCAAGTCAGCGAAAAGCCTCATCCTTAGGCTTCAATTCGTTAGAAGCAGGTGAAAGGCATGAAAAAAGTACTACTCGTGTTACTCGTATTAATCGTTGGCGGTGGCGTATTCGCCTACTTAAACTACGAAAACGGCATCCGCCGAGGCATCGAGATCGCGGGCAGCAGTGCGCTAGGGACGGCAGTGACAGTGTCCGGCGTCAGCGTGTCGCCGTTCTCTGGCAAAGGCAGTATTCGCGGGCTTACTATCGCCAATCCGGAGGGTTTCGATGCGCCATACGCCATTGAGCTAGGCGGGCTGGATATTGCCCTTAATGTTTCCAGCCTGCTAACTGACGTCATTGAAATCGAACTTATCCAGGTTGACGATGCCAACATCACTTATGAGACGACTATTGTGCGTGACAACATCCGCGCTCTATTAGCCAATCTTCCTAATAGCGATGCGGCACCCGTTATCGAAGCCTCGCCCGATGTGCCTGCCGCCAAGAAAGTGATCATTCGTGAATTGCGAATAAACAATCCCCAGATTGATCTACATACTCGTGTGGCTCGCGCACCGGTTCCACTGCCTGACCTATTGCTACAAGACATCGGTGACCAGAGTAACGCAGTGACAGTAGCCGAAGCCGCGCGTCAAATTTTGACGGCACTCAACCGCTCACTCATCAATGAAGGCGTTCCTAATATGGATGTCTTGATTGATGGCGCGAGACAGCAGTTAGATGATGGGGTACAGAAAGTAGAAGAGACCGTAGAGAAGCTAAGCAACGGTGTGCTTAATCTTTTAGGACAATAAAAAAAACCTCCGCCACGAAGAGAAAACGTGGCGGAGGCAAACGAGAAACCTTCCTTATTTAAAACAGTAACTAAGCTAGTTCACTTGCAACTCCCACCCTCCGCCAAGCGCTTTGTATAGCGCAATGACTTGCAAGGCGACTGCAATTTCACTACTGGCTAATTGATCCTCTGCAGCCAGTTGCGTGCGCTGAGCATCCAACAAATCTAAGAAGCTATCCGCTCCTGCCTCATAGCGCTGCATCGCGATATTGGAGGTTTGCGCGCTAGCCTGAGCTGCAGCTCGCAGACTTTCTTGTCGCTGAGTTTCTGAGGTCAATGTCACCATCGCGTTATCAACTTCCTCAAAAGAGCTAAGCAATGTTTTCTCGAACAGCTCTAGCTGGGCTTGTATGCCCGCGTCGGCGGCATCGATTCGGTTACGCACTCGCCCTAAGTCAAACGCTTCCCAACGAATCTGTGGGCCGACTAAATGCGTAAGAGTTCCGCCACTTCCTAAGTCTGCAAACGCTGTCGCTAAAAAGCCGATACTGCCCGTAATAGACACCTGAGGATAAAGCTCAGCCACGCTCACTTTATAGCGTGCTATCGAACTGGCGAGCTGTCGCTCTGCGCGTCTTATATCCGGTCTACGTTGCAAAAGCTCTATTGGGTCACCCACAGCAATCGAGGGTGGAATCGATGGCAAGCCTTGCGCCTGACTTAGCTGCCCTTCCAAAGCATTCGGCATTTGCCCTGTCAGCACGCTTAAACGATTAATGTTCAACGTCACTTGTGAGCGCAATATTGGCAATGTAGAGCGCGCCAACTCTAGCTGCGCTAAAGCACGCTGCACATCCAAATTATCGCCAAGCCCCCCTTCCATTAACTGCCGAGTCATGTCGGAGGATTGCTGGATCACCTCTACATTGCGCTCACCCACAGCAAGACGCAGCTGCGCGCCACGCAATTGAATATAGCTTCGCGCTACCTCCGCTGCGACAGACACATACACTTGATCGAGTTCTGCTTGGGTGGCTGCCAGATCAGCCCTTGAGGCCAAGCGCGCCTGCCGCAGACGACCGAATAGGTCTAACTCCCAACTCGCATCAAAGCCCGCCTGGTAAGTTGTAAAGCGCGTATCACTAGCCCCTGCGGCCGTAAAATCATCCAAACGCTGATCCGCAGCGCTCACAGTAGTACCAATGTCCGGTAGCAACTCTAAGCCCGCACCACGCAAGTCGCTGCGAGCGCGCTCTAGGTTGGCAATGGCGATCCCCACGTCGTTGTTGTGCATCAATGCACGATTCACTAAATCACTAAGCTGCGCATCCCCAAGCGAATCCCACCAATTGCTCAGCACTTCTCCCCTGCTAATCAGCGAAGAAGATTCTGGCATTTGATACTCCGGCTGCACCGCTGGTGGCACAGTCAAAGTTTGATAAGAGGCTCCATTGACACAGCCGGTCAGCGTCACGGCCAGCGCCAGAAAAGTAAGCTTCTTGGCACCATATCGCGTCATGTTCATTTCACGACTCCTTCTTGAACTGGCGTTGCCATCGCAAGGTTTTTCTTACCACCCTGCATTTTCACCTCTAACTTACGCAAAGCAACATAGAACACGGGCGTTAAGAACAGCCCGAAGATTGTGACGCCAATCATGCCTGCGAACACGGCGGTGCCCATGATGTTGCGCATCTCCGCTCCTGCTCCGCTGGAGATCACCATTGGCAATACCCCCATAATGAAGGCAAGCGAAGTCATCAAGATCGGACGCAGTCTTAACCGTGACGCCTCGATTGCGGCCTCGACAGTTTCCATGCCGTTGTGTTCTAGCTCTCGCGCAAACTCGACGATTAGAATCGCGTTTTTACTCGCCAGCCCTATCAACACAAACAAGGATATCTGCGTAAAGATATCGATGGTCCCTCCTGTCAGCCATACTCCAGTCAGGGCGGCCAAGACACTCAACGGCACGATCAGGATCACCGCTAAAGGTAGCGTTAAACTTTCATACTGCGCGGCGAGCACTAGATAGACTAAGAACATACACAGAGGGAACACCAACAAGGCGGTATTGCCTGCCAATATTTCCTGATAGGTCATGTCTGTCCACTCGTACTCAATCCCCTCTGGCAAGGTTTCATCTAAGATGCGCTCCATGGCCGCTTGTGCTTCACCACTGGAATAACCCGGGGCAGGCCCGCCATTGATGTCGCCCGCACGGTAACCGTTATAGCGCTGAGCACTAGTAGGCCCGTAACTTTCCTCTACATGCATGACTGTGCCAAGCGGCACCATATCGCCATCTCGATTACGCACTTGCAGCTGAGTGATATCCTCGGGACTATCGCGATACTCCGAATCGGCCTGCGCCACGACCTGATAGGTCCGGCCAAACATATTCAAATCGTTCACATAAGCCGAACCCAGATAGATCTGCATCGTGTCGAAGATCTCGGGAATCGAAAGCCCTAGCTGCACCGCTTTGTCACGATCAAGATCCGCAAACAACTGCGGCGAATTGATCCGATAATTGGAGAACACACCCGCTAACTCGGGCGTCGCGTAGGCTTTCTGTGTTACAGCTGTGATCGCGTCACTTAAAGCGTCGTAACCCAGGTTTCCTCGGTCTTCCACTTGTAATCTAAAGCCGCCCAACGAGCCTAATCCCTGCACTGGGGGAGGAGGAAATACCGATACGAATGCTTCTTCGATACCCGAGAACTTCTGCTGCAATGCCCCAGCAATCGCATTAGCCGACATATCCTCAGTGGTGCGTTGATCAAATGACTTCAACGCGATAAAGATCAGCCCTTCGTTGGCACTATTGGTAAACCCATTAATAGAAAGACCAGGGAAGCCAACAGCATTTTCCACCCCTGGATGCTCAAGCATCAGCGAGGACATTTCTCGAATGACCGCTTCACTACGATCAAGCGTCGCCCCTGCTGGCAATTGTGCAATACCAATCAGGTATTGCTTGTCTTGGGTAGGAATAAAGCCCTTAGGTAATGCGTCGAAGCTGCCCCATGTTAGGAACAACAGTAAAAAGTACACGGCAAAGACAGCCCCTTTGCGCCCTAGCAAGCGCCCAACGGTGACACTGTAAGTATCCGAGGCCGTGGCGAAACCACGATTGAATTTGGCGAAGAAGGCATTCATTGCGCGCACGAGAATATTGCGTGACGCAGGTTTTTCGACATCGGTCTTCTCTTCCTTCGGCTTTAGTAATAATGCCGCCAATGCAGGACTAAGGGTTAAGGAATTGAAAGCCGAGATCACCGTGGAGATCGCGATCGTCAATGCAAATTGCTTGTAGAACTGGCCATTCAAGCCACTAATAAAACCGATGGGCACAAACACAGCAATCAGCGTTAATGAGATGGCGATGATCGGCCCGCTCACTTCACGCATGGCTTGATAGGTGGCCTCACGAGGCGCAAGCCCTCGTTCGATATTACGCTCGACGTTCTCCACCACGACGATGGCATCATCCACCACGATGCCGATGGCCAGCACGAGACCAAACAGCGACAACACATTGATGGAGAAACCGAACAGATACATCAAGCTGAATGTTCCTACGATAGAAACAGGCACAGCCAATAACGGGATGAGCGAAGTGCGCCATTTCTGTAGGAACAGGATGACCACCACGACCACTAGTGCGATTGCTTCTAGCAGCGTTTTAACGACGGCCTTGATGGAGTCACGCACAAACACCGTAGGGTCATAGGCCACTTCATAGTCCATCCCCTCAGGGAAGTTTTTCTTCAGCTCTTCCATTCGCGCGCGCACATTATCGGAAATTTCAATGGCATTGGCGCCCGGGGATTGCATGATGGGCAGCCCGACGGCTTGTTCGTTATTGAGCACGGAGCGCAGCGCATAACTAGAGGCACCCAGTTCGATTCGCGCCACGTCTTTCAAACGCGTGATAGCACCGCTTGGGCTTGTCGCAATGATAATGTTCTCGAACTCTTCAACGGACTCCAAGCGCCCCTTGGTATTGATGGGCAACTGGACTTCAAGCGGAGAAGGATTAGGGGCACTGCCAATTACACCCGCAGCCACTTGCACATTCTGGCTACGCACGGTGTTGATGATGTCATTCGCGGTGAGATTCAATTCCGCAATTTTGTCGGGCTGCAACCACAAACGCATCGCGTAGTCGCCAGAACCGAACATCTGTACCTGACCAACTCCGGGGATCCGAGCAAGCTGATCTTTGACATTCAATACGGCATAGTTACGCAGATAAAGCATATCGAAACGCGCATCGGGTGAGCGTAAATGCACCACCATCGTAAGGTCCGGCGACGCCTTAATCGTTGTCACGCCTAACTGTCGGGTTACCTCAGGCAATCGAGGCGTGGCTTGTGCCACACGGTTTTGCACTTGTTGCTGCGCAAGGTCAGGGTCCGTTCCTATCGCGAAAGTCAGCGTCAAGGTCATCAAACCATCGGAGTTAGCCTGGGAGGACATATACAACAAGTTTTCCACGCTACTGAGCTGCTCTTCCAACGGCGTCGAAACTGTCTCGGCGATAACGGTAGGGTTAGCACCAGGAAACTGAGCATTGACTACAATAGAGGGCGGCACCACTTCTGGGTATTCCGAAATGGGCAGCTTGAACATCGAGATAATGCCTGCCATTAGGATCATCAGCGACAAAACGCTGGCAAAGATCGGCCGATCGATAAAAAATCGAGAAAAATTCATGAGGGACTCTTGAAGACTAAGTTAGAAAAAACTTCGATTTTGAAGAGGCATCTAGCAAGCGCTAATCTCACTAAATGCCCTGCAAGAAACAGTTACAAGGCTGCGACCGCGACTTGCATATTATTGGAAATCCGCTGAAGACCGTTAACGATCACTCGGTCACCACGATTGAGACCACTCAATACAACGCGTTGCTTATCGATAGTCTGCCCAAGCGTTACCTCTCGGTACTCCACTTTGTCATCCGCATTAACTACATAGGCAAAGCGTTTGCTTTGACTCACGCTGATGGCGCGCTCAGGAATTAACAAAGTAGGGGATTCTTGCGCCGTGCCAATTCGAACACTAACAAAGACCCCAGGGATTAAGCTGCTATCGAGGTTCTGCACAATCGCTCTTGCGCGAATAGTGCCAGAGTCTTCATTGAGTTGATTATCAAAGGCGTGCAAATTGGCATGATGAACGACGCCGCCTTGTCCTTCTATGGCAATCTCTACAGGCACGACAGCGGTTAACGGGCGTTCGCCTTCGGAATTATTAGTGTTACGGCTGCGAATAATGCGAAAGTAACTCTCTTCGTCCACATCAAATTCGGCGTACAATTTTTCCAAACTCACGAGTGAGGTCAACACTGGTGCGTTAGGGCCCGCTTGCACAATATTGCCCACCGTCACTTCGGCGCGACCAACACGGCCCGAGAATGGCGCTTTGACATACGCGTACTCTAAATCTAACTCTGCTTCAACGACTTGGGCCTGAGCCGAAGCCACGAGAGATTTCGCCACACTAAGATCGTTCTCACGCGTGTCACGAATGCTTTCAGAAATGGCCTTATTACCCGCCAAAGCACTGGCCCGCTCAAACTCCGTGCCTGCTAACTGTTCAGCGGACTTCGCTGAGTGTAGGAGCGCATTGGCCTGTGACAGCCTTGCTTCGAATGGACGAGGGTCAATAATAAACAGCGTCTGTCCCGCTTCCACTTGCTCCCCATCAGAGAAAAGCACTTGCTGGACTGTGCCACTCACTAAAGGACGTAGCTGCGCAGAATCCACTGCGGTTAAGCGGCCCGAGAACGAACTCCAGTAACGCATTGGGCTGTATTCCAATGTCAGGGTTTCTACCACAGGCAAACTAGGGGCGGCTTGTGCCTCGCTAGCGTTGGCCGTCGCGCCACTACGAGAGTTAACCCCAAACACTAGCACTCCAAGCAACACGAGGGCGAAGCCCCCTACCTGCATCGTTCTTAATACTTTCTTAGATCTCATGCCCTGCTTCCTCATACCAATACTGCTGTGAATCAACTGTGACCATTTGACGGGCACTATACATACCGGTCGGTATGCTGGTCAATAGTTAATTTGTATCGAGGTTAATACAAAGAGTTTATCGTAAGGACGGCGATTTACTTAGGAGGAAAAGGCACTACAGTAGGAGATAAAACGATTAGACCCGCTCAGGCATGCTCTCGACAACCTTCGAGCGCATACAATCAAAGCAGCGGTACTCTTGCTTCAAGCCAAGCAATTGATAGAAGCCTGCGCGCAGGTCCGCACAGAACTGCTCAAAGTTCTGGAAGACACGACCATACTCTAACAAACCTTGCATAAACTGTTGTAAGAGACGACCGGTTTGCACCGCATCGACATCGGCATTTAGATACCCTTCAGCTTGCAGGTTACGCGCCAAAGCGGAAAAGTAAACGCTTGATTTTGTTGATAAATCAACAATTGACTGACGGACTAGCAGCTCTTCACAGCCCGATTGCCCGGCCGAACTAAAAGACGGCATGCCGCAAATGTGCACCTCGTCTCCGAGCTTGCATTGACGGCTTACCGCAAGCGATAACATCCCCTGCAGCTGCTCCAGGGCAGTAAAACGAGGAGAGAATATTTGGTCGAGATCTGCCTGAATAGAGGCCCATTCATACGCATTGGCATGAACAAAGAGATCGGCCTTCGATTGAAAGTGGTGATAGAACGCCCCCTTAGTGACCCCAGCCTGCTTGCAGATCTCTACAATGCCGACGTTGTCATAGTTACTTTCCCCGATTAAGGAGCTGGCAGTTTGCATCAGCTTTAACCGAGTATCGATGGGTGCGCTCATTTCAAATACCTTTTTTCCATGCCTCATTGTTCATACCGGTTGGTATGTTGTCAAGGGGTATGTATATTTAGTCTTCGCGTCGCACCATATCCGTATCGCAGTATGTGGTCTCTTCCAAACGCTTCGTATAGTTATTGAGGATACGCATCCCCTCGGCCGGCTTGACCACCCCCGCCTCAATCTTGCGGCGAATAAGCTCAGTCATGCGTCGATCGAGATCACTAGGGAAATACTGCACAGTCGATAACATCTTCTTGATGCTGATCGCCTTGATCGTCTCCTCTATCCAGAAATTACCGGGCTCTTCAGGATTGGCGTAAACGTGCGCCTCCCCTACTCGACCTAGTAGATTGTGCGCATCCCCCAGAATCTCTTGATAAGCACCGACCAAAAACACCCCAAGGTAATAGGGCTCGCCTTGACGGTAGTCATGCAAAGGCAAGCTAGACTTGTTTACATTAGAGGACACGTACTGATCGATTTTGCCGTCCGAGTCACAAGTAAGGTCGACAATCTGCCCACGACGCTTAGGCTCTTCATCAAGCCTATCCAAAGGCAACACAGGAAACACCTGCCCGATAGCCCAATGATCGAGAATCGATTGGAAGACCGAGAAATCCGCGAGATACAGATCGGTTAATTGCGTCTCAAGATCAGTCTGTTCAGTGGGCACAGGGTCGATCTCAAGTTCTTGGAATTTACGCAGCACTTCGCGCGCCGTGCTCCAGTACAAGCTCTCAGCTTGGGCCAGGAACTCCATATTCAAATACCCCAAGCGCGCCAGTTGCTCCGCCTCTTGATGCGCGTCTTTGGCATCATGAATGATCTCGGTCAATGCGCCACGCGAATCAGCCACTAGTGCTTCTTGATAAGCGGACTCTATGCGTTTGAGCACGACGGGTGGGTCTTCGGGCATGGCTCGCATAGGAGGCGCGTCAGGGCGATGCACACCAATCACCGGCATGACCAACATCGAATGATGCGCAGTAATCGCACGGCCACTTTCAGATAACAGTGTCGGCATCGGCACGCCGCGTTGCTCACAGATCTCTTTTACCGCGAAGACGATAACGTTCGCGTATTCTTTCAAGCCATAGTTGATTGACGAGTCTACGTCTTCGTACTCCCCGCCATAACTGCCGCCATAGTTCACGCCTAGGCCGCCACCAACATCGAGAAACTT
The DNA here is from genome assembly GCA_051252515.1 of Gammaproteobacteria bacterium. Classification (GTDB taxonomy): domain Bacteria; phylum Pseudomonadota; class Gammaproteobacteria; order Pseudomonadales; family Pseudohongiellaceae; genus UBA5078. The sequence goes on along the minus strand of JBPOFS010000002.1, from coordinate 750,337 downwards.
CACCTTCACACCGCGCTCATGCAGGTCGGCATAAAACTGAGCGATCTCTTTCACGGCAGAGCGCAGTACTTGCGTGTCGGCGATCTGGCTACCCAAATGGAAGTGCAGCAGCTCTAATCGATCGGCACAGCCTCGGGTTTCCAGCTCTGACACAAGCTGCACGAGCTCAGGCACTGTTAGCCCAAACTTGGAGCTAGAGCCACCGGACTCAAACCAACGCCCAGACCCGCGAGTAGAGAGCTTTACCCGCACCCCTAATCGAGGCGCACTGTCTTTATCTAAACCGCGCTTATCCGCCAGCACCATCAACTGATCGAACTCGGTGTACTTCTCAATCACCGGGATTACTTGTTGACCCAATTGCTGAGCATTAAGCATCATCGTCAACATGGAATGGTCTTTCACACCGTTGCACAGCAGTAAAGTTTCATCACCAATGAGTGCAAGAGTCGCCATTAGTTCAGCAGGTGAGCCACACTCCAAGCCTAGGTTGAAAGGCTTGCCTGCCTCCATGACTTCGGCCACCACTTCGTGCAACTGGTTAACCTTGATGGGGTAAATTGTGCGGTACTCGCCCTCATACCCAGCCTCCTCAATGGCCTCTTGAAACGTGAGATTCAAGCGTCGCACACGGGCGCTAATGATGTCTTGGAAGCGCAGAATTAGCGGAAGAGTACAACCTTGCTCTAGGGCTGCGTCGATCACCTGCGTGATATCGATCTCCAGATCGGAACCTGGAATAGGGTATACAGACATATGCCCTTTATCGTTAACCCCAAAGAAGCCTGCGCTCCACGTTTTGATGGCATAGAGTTCTTCTGCGTCACTCGTGGACCACTGCTTTTTCGTAGTTGTATCAGTCAAGTTACTCTCCTGCTTTGTGATTGAATGCGTCTATCGCTTTTAGGCTTTAGTGTTTCGGCATTCGTCATACAAACATAATAATTCGATGGCTATTTGGGCTGCAGCCATTGCTGTCATTTCGGCGTGATCGTAAGAAGGTGCCACCTCTACTACGTCCATGCCCACCAAATTAATACCGATCAAGCCGCGGATAATCTCTAACGCTTGCAGCGAGGACAAGCCACCAGGGACCGGTGTGCCTGTACCAGGGGCGAACGCAGGATCAAGACAGTCAATATCAAAAGTGATGTAACAAGGCTTGTTACCTACGCGCTCTTTAATCTGCGCTATCGCCTCATCAATCCCTTGGCGATGCACCTGCGCTGCCGACAAAATCTTGTACCCTAAAGGCTCATCATTAGTGGTACGAATACCAATCTGAATCGAGCTCTCAGGAAGGACAATGCCCTCTTTGGCTGCCTTATAGAACATCGTGCCATGGTTAATCCCCTCACCGGAGGAAGGCCACGTATCGGTATGGGCATCAAAATGAATAAGGCTGATGGGGCCATGCACTTTGGCGTGGGCGCACAGACTTGGGTAGGTAATGAAATGGTCTCCCCCCAATAACAGCGAGGCTGCCCCAGAGGCGAGAATGGTTGAGACATGCGCTTCCATATGCGCCACTGATAATAAGCCGCCTTCGCAGTCACCGTAGTCGATCACGGCCATCTGCTCTAGCGGGTCGCGCTTCCACGGCCAAGGTCGTTCCCACGCGAGTGACATCGAGGCATTACGAATGGCGCGAGGCCCAAGCCTTGCTCCGGAGCGATTAGTGGTAGCGATATCAAATGGCACGCCACTGACGGCCACATCAACACCGTCAAGATTTCGAGAATACGGGGCACGGAAAAAACTCGTCGCACCACCAAAACTGTGCGAGCCGACCATTCCCCCTTTTAGCTTTCCTGTAAAACCATTATCCCAATCTGTCATCGCTAGCCCTCGGCTATGTTAGTGAGGGAGCGCTCTCCCTTATTGCTTTAACTGTCTTTTTTGGTCTCGGCTAACATTTCGCTACTCATGAGCAAAACGGCCACTTTCAAATATTCAACAAGCTCCATATACGCCGCCTCATTCGCCTCGGATTCTTCTGAGGCAAAGTCATCAGACATATTGGCGATATTCACAATATCGTTGAGAGCTTCTTCCGTTTCCGCACTGAAACTGGTGATATTGACTTGCCCACTTCCTGTCCCAAAACCAACCAGATAGCCCTGGCACCAAGAGGCAAGACTACGCACTCGCTGGGTGAGATCCAGCTCGTCATCGGGAAGAAACAATGTGTAGCGGGTATCGACACTGAACATCTCGCGCTCTATAAATCCGTACATCGCCAATATGGTTTCACGATTGCGATCGGAGCATTGCTCCACATCAAGATGCTTTATTACAAGATTGATGATGCTGTCTGGTTGAATCTTTAACCCAGTCCCGATGATTCCTGAGAGCAAACCGTGCAGCTCTGATGGGGACACCTCATAACCAAACTCCATCATTTGATTACAACATTCATCAAAATCTAAAGGCATTACTTCATCGTTCGTACTCATGCACTTCCTTCTTTACGTTGGCGTTTTTAATTTAGTTTTCCACGGCGACGGCGCCGCCAAGGCAATATAGTCGCGATGGATAACAATCTTGCCTTGTTTCAGCAAGCCGCCCAGCGCTTTTTTATAGTTGCCCTTACTCACTTTATAGACGGCGTAGATATCCTCTGGTGAACTTTTATCACACAAAGTCGAACGCCCGTCATTGGTCGCTAAATGCGCAAGCACCTGCTCCCCCAGCTCGTCTCTGACATTCTGCCCTTGGAGTTGCAGACAAAGATCAATACGACCATCTTCGCGGATACGGCGGATAAAGCCTTTAAGCTTTTGTCCCACCTTTAACGATTGCAGCACTTCGGTTTTGAAAATTAGCCCTAGGTGAGTCTGATTGATCACGGCTTTATAGCCCATATCAGTGCGCGCCCAAACCAATAGGTTAACCGGCTGCATCTCTTCGAAGTCAGCTCCATCCTCGCTCAGCCAGTTCTCCAAACGTGAAGAGGCGGCTAGTCGGCCACTGGGTTTATCGAGATATACATGGACCACATAGGATAGATCCTCACGCATGGGCACCCGCTGCTCACTAAAGGGGGCCAGCAAATCCTTAGGCAAACCCCAATCAAGAAAGGCTCCCGCATGATTGACCTGTGCCACGCGCAGTGAAACGCACTGCCCTATTTGCGCTCTCGGACGCTTAACCGTAGCAATGGGGCGATCTTCCGAGTCTAAATACAAAAAGACTTCGAGCGTATCGCCAATCTTGGCCTCTGCAGGGACCTCCAAGCGCGGCAGTAGGATATCCCCTAGTTCTCCGCCATCTAAATAGACACCGAAAGCCACTTGTTTGGTGAGCGTTAATGTATTGAATTTGCCTATCTCGGCCATGACCTTTCCTCAAATGAAAATGCCCGCTTGCGATAACGCAGGCGGGCATTGAATTGTGGCAGATTGTGCCTAGGACTGTAAGAGCCTCTAACGCTTGCTTAGAAGGTCCCGCGGATTTTAATCGCGTATTTGATCCCTGTATTACTGCACGAGTCTTCGATCTCGCTCAAATAGCCCGTCGCGATCGTGCCACCAAGATAACGACTACGCACACGACAACGCTCACCTTCCACAATGTTCATGGCTTCAAAGCGATAGGTCAGGCCCATAAAGCCCACTTTCTCGACAAATGCCGTCATGAAATCACCGCTGTTATAGTCTTCGATCTTATCGACATCGTAGGCTAAACGATCCCCTTCAAAGCTATGGCTGTAATCGAAGCCATAGTTAAAGCTCAAGGACGTAACGTCATGACGATATCCGATGCGGTAGCTGCCGCGTCCGGCTTGACGTATACGACGATCAATCCCAAGGAATGGGTCTTGGACTTCTGAGTCTTCAAATTCAACCCCAGAGGTGACCAACACGTCAGGCATCCCGATAAACCCGAGTCTTAAGCTAGCATCCAGCGCGATACCGTAACGCTCGCCGTCTCCAATATTGCCATTGGCGGACTGAATCGTCGTAGCCGTAGAGACATCAATTTTATCGATCACATCAGTAAGGTCGTGATAGAACACTCGCGAGCTGAGCACGCCGCCGTCATTTGGCAAGCGATACTCAATATTCGCTTCATAGCGAATAGACTGCTCTTGCGCCAAATCAGGATTGCCCGCCAACGCGGCCTGATCATCATCGCCACCAGCCACACTGGAAGTGAAGTCAGAGAAACTCAGCTGCGAAACATCCTTCTCGATGGAGGCCCGGAACTGCACAGAAGGGGTGATATCGAAGCGGTAATCTACCTTCGGTCTCAGAAAGTTAAAATCACGTTTATTACGCACATCCCCGGTTTGCTCAATCGTAGAAGTCTCGTACAGCAATGTGCTTTCCAAACTCATGCGATCGTTGATCTGCCAATTGTGAACAATGAACGACTCGTAACGAATCTCTTCCACTAGGGCATCGGTATTACTGGACTCACTCAAGCCGCCAAAAATGGGAGAGCTAGGCAAGGTCGTACTTGGAAGCCCGTATTGTAACTGGGCATCGAGGATTGTTTGCGCCCGCTCAATACCAAACTCTAGGTCTTGGGCATCATTCAAGCCCAATGAATAAGTTGAGCGCACAATACGCTCTTTCTGAACCGCTTGGTTGGCTAAATACAGAAACTTGTCATAGCTCGCGCCATTGACGATATAGGCATGACGAGCGCTTTCATCTTCTTCTTCATTAACAATAAACACCGTTTTAAAGCGGCTGCCATTGGCGAAGCTATGCTCATAGTCACCACCGACTTCCCAGGCACTACTGGTGGCGGGGATCTTGTCGTACTCGACCTGCACCTGAGCAGGAGAAACGGTTAGGTCGGTAATCTGACGATCTGCCGTGCCTGGAGGATTGGACTCAGAGACTTGGAAGTTGAAATTTATATGATCGTTGGCCGTTAGGTCATAGCCAAGATTGGAGGTCAGCGTATTCGCCGTTTGATCACGATACTCTTCGCGCACGACGGTGTCGTTCAATGCCCCATTCCCAAGAATGCTTGTCTCAAAACCATCACGGAATTCAAAACGCGGCTCAGACTCAACACTCAATAGATAATTGAAGCCACCGCGCTGTCCCGATAAAGACACTGAGCCACCCGGATTGATAGTGCCTTCATGATAGCGATCAGCATTCACTTCGACGGCTAGGCTAGAGCGTGACTCAGCTTCTAACAACACAATATTAATCACCTGACCACCACCGCGCACATCGAGATCGCCAGAGGTGCCGCGAATGATTTCGATGTATTGCACTTGATTAGCGGGGATTCGGCTGAGCTGACTATTGCCTTCATTGCCCTTGCCTGCAATGCGTCGACCGTTGATCAGGATCTGATCCCCACCAGCCCCTAAACCACGGCGGTTTGCGCCACCCGAACTTCCCGGACCACCGTTATTGCCACTGCCTCTAGCCGTGGAAATACCAGGAATACGATTAAGCATATCGTTCACTGAGTATGGCTCGTACTGAGCAAAAAACTCGGCTGGGTAGGTAACTGTGGACTCGATGTCCGCCGAGGCAGTGGCAGAGTCTTGTGCAGAAGCGGCACTGGCCAAAAGTAAGGCTGTCGCGGCAAGGGTGAGGGCAATAGGACGCGGAGGAAACGCATGCGCGCTCCCACCGAATAAACGAAACTTCATAAGCCAAACTCCGGAGTCTAGGGTCCAAGGGCGCCCTTTATCGAAGGCGCCTCTTTATTTTGTAGTATTAGAATGGGATGCGAGTATGCACAGGTTTTAGGCATTCAAAAACCTTTAAGTCTCTGCTTTCTGTGACATTTTGTAATGCCCTGCTAGACAGGGCATGCAAGGCTTATAGCGGCGGTGCGATCACTTGACGTTGTGATTCTAAACCTTCGATTCCTACACGTACCACATCACCTGGCTGTAGGTATTGAGGAGGCACCATGCCATCGCCCACACCGGCTGGCGTGCCAGTGAAAATCACATCGCCTGGATACAAGGTCATGAACTGACTGAGGTGGCTGACGATCTCTTTCACGCCAAACACCATATCTGCCGTTGTGCCTTGTTGGCGCATCTCACCATTAACTTCAGACCAAATAGAAAGGTTCTGCACATCAGCAATATTGTCACGCGTCACGAGATAAGGACCTACTGGAGCAAAAGTATCGGCACTCTTGCCTTTGGTAAACTGGCCGCCGCGCTCACGCTGAAATGCACGCTCTGAGACGTCATGCCCAACGGTGTAGCCCGCAATATGCTCAAACACTTCATCTTCGCTGATGTACTGGGCACGCTTACCAATCACGATGACTAACTCGGATTCGTAATCAAGCTTAAGCGCATTACGCGGCTGAATAATATTATCAAAAGGACCAATTAGAGCAGACGTGGCCTTCATAAAGATCAACGGCTCGGTTGGCAACTCTACCGCCATCTCTGCAGCGTGGTTCACGTAATTAAAGCCAATAGCGATGATCTTGCCGATGCCCGTAAGAGGCACACCAATACGCGGGTTCCCTTGCACAATTGGCAACTGAGATAATGGGATTTGTGCGATCTCTTCTAACGCAGCATCAGAAAGTGTTTCCGCTGTGATATCAGCAACATGGCCTGACAAGTCGTGAATCTGCCCCAGGGCATCAACAAGACCCGGCTTTTCTTCACCGACTGGGCCATATCGCAGTAATTTGATTTCCGCCGCATCAACAAGACTTGCAGCACTAAAGAAGACACAGGCTGCAAACACGCTAGAAAGCTTGAATTTAGACATAAGGAACCTCGTTTTTATTATGTTTATTACATTCGTAAACCGCTCGGAGTTTAGCCAAAACTGAAGCCTTTGTCTGCCTTCGAGCTTGAGAGTGTTCTAGCCCACCGCCTTTTTCGACGACGGTGAGGCCGCCCGAAGGAACACGATCATTCCCAACAGGGTTAATACGGCAGCCAAGGCAAACGGCGCGCCCGGGAAGTAAATAGGGGCCGTGTCAGCACTGAAGTAAGCGAACACATAGGTCATTAAGGGCGGGCTGATAATAGCCGTTAAACTGGACATGCTCGCGACACCGCCTTGCAACTCCCCCTGCTCATTAGCGGGGACTTGTCCGGACATAATGCCGTTGATCGATGGCATAACGAAGCCCTGCAAGGCTCCAGGGATCAAGAACAGGTATAGCATCATTCCGGAACTGGCCGCCGCATAGCCTATAAAAGAAACAATGCAAAAACCAAATCCCATCAAGGCCGCGTTGTACTGCCCTACTCGCGGCACGACTTTCTGTAGCAACACTGCCTGCGTAAACACCATCATGAGACCAGTAAACGCTAACGACACCCCTACTTGTCTCGCACTCCAAGAGAAGCGCTCAATCGTAAAGTAAGACCAGACACTTGGCAGCACGTGGTGCCCTAGCATGAACAAGAAATACGCCAAGATAAGGCCTATGACCATCGGGTATTTACGCAAGGACATCAAGGCGCCAGCAGGATTAGCACGTCTCCAATCGAACCGTCGACGCTCCTTCGCAGGGAGAGTTTCGGGCATCACGAAAAAACCAAACGTCAAATTTAAAAAGGCTAAACATCCCGCGGCCACAAAAGGCAAACGCTCACCAAAGCTCCCTAATAAGCCCCCAACCACAGGACCTAGAATGAAGCCAATCCCAAAGGCCGCACCGACTATCCCAAAAGTCTGTGTTCGTTTCTCCGCTGGCGTGGTGTCGGCAATGACCGCATAACAAGTGCTATAAGTGGACGCCGCTATACCGGCGACCATGCGCCCGAAAAATAGCCAAAACAAACTAGGAGCCCACGCCATAATCATATAGTCGACGCCCAATAATAATAAGGTCAGCAGCAAGACCGGACGACGACCGAAGCGGTCGGACACATTGCCCATAATCGGAGAGAAGATAAACTGCATGAGTGCATAGACCATCATCAACCATCCGCCATACACCGCTGCCTCGGCGAGCGTATAGCCAGCAACACCCATAATTAATTGCGGCAGGACTGGCAAGATAATGCCAAAGCCCATCGAATCGATTAGTAAGGTGACAAAGACAAAGCCGATAATATTGCGGTGGGATGTGGTCGATAGGGTCATGCTGACAGGCGCCTGAAGGAAAGCGCTAAATTAGTGCATGTTAGGCGACACCGCAAGCTCGGAAAATTGCTTTCCCCTGTCCTTACTGACATCATTGCTAGCAGCACAATTCGAATGAGGCACAATCGTGGCAATATCCCTTCAAGAACAACTACTTAAAGCTGGTCTCGTTAAGGAGAAACAGTTTAAAAAAAGCAATAGCGACAAACGTAAACAGACTCGCCAACAGCTGCACAGCAAAGCTGGCGTAGTGGATGAAGGCAAAGTCGCGGCGAAGCAGGCGCTGGCCGAAAAAGCAGAGCGAGATCGAGAGTTAGCGAAAAAGCAAAATGACGCAGCCCAGATCAAAGCGGTCAATGCGCAGATTCGTCAAATCATTACGATGAATCGCATCGCAAAAGGCACCGGAGATGTGGCCTATAACTTTGTTGATAATAAAAAAGTGAAAACTTTTTATGTCGACCTAACCACAGTCAATCACTTAAGTAATGGCCGACTCGCCATCGCTAAACTAGATGAGCAATATGAAATCGTGCCTCAGTCTGCCGCCCTAAAAATACAGAGCCGAGACCCAAGCTATATCATCGTGTGCAACGAGCAACAAAAAAACCAATCAGGTATTGAAGAAGACGATCCGTATGCAGACTTCAAAGTACCCGATGACCTTATGTGGTAATTCAAACCTACCCAACCGTTACTTTATTGGAAACAAACATGATCAAACAAATTGAAGCACTCTGCCCACTTGCCGGCCGTATCATTCTTGGTATTTATTTTTTGGTTTTTGGTGCGATTCCAAAAATTCTCAACTTCGAAGGCACCTCAGAATACATGGCAAGCCATGACATGATTCTGATCCCGCTGTTCCTCGCACTCACGATTATTGTGCAGCTTGCAGGCGGGCTTTCCTTAGTGGTGGGATACAAAACTCAAATTTCCGCCTTCCTATTGGCCGGCCTCACGCTCGTTATCAGTTTAGTCATGCATAATTTTTGGGCTTTCGAAGAAGGCATTGTGCGCGGGCATGAAACACAAAATTTTGTGAAAAACATGGGTGTTATGGCGGGCTTACTAGCGATTGCTGGATTAGGCGCTGGACCGTTTAGCTTGGACAACAAGAAAGCATCATAAGGCTGTCCTATGGCTAGCAAGGCAACGGTATTAAAAGCGGAATTACAAATCTGCGACATGAACCGTCATTACTATAAGACTCACACGCTCACCATTGCGCTACACCCTTCAGAAACTGAGGAACGGATGATGGTGCGCGTTGTGGCGTTCGCGCTGCATGCCAGCGAGTCACTCGCGTTTACGCGTGGCTTGAGCTCTGATGACGAACCCGATATCTGGGACAAAGATCTGACGGATCACATTACGACGTGGATTGATCTGGGACAACCGGAAGAAAAACGTATTCGCAAGGCCTGCGGGCGTGCCGATGATGTGTTTATTTACACCTATCAACCGCGTAATAGTGGGCCTTGGTGGAGCAAGCACGCAGACGCACTGGAGCGCTTCAGTAAGCTAAGCGTTATCTCTATCGAAACACGCTCTAGTACAGCATTGGCTGATTTGTGCGATCGTAATATGGAATTGCAATGCACAATCCAAGACAACGCGGTCTACCTCTCTACACCAAGCAAAGAGGTAGAACTCGCCCTGTCATTCCTAAAAGAGCCAAAGAGCTCTTAGGCGGAATTGCGACTCGCGTTGATGTTGCCGAACAATGAGCGCATCACCATTTTCTCATACAAGGCTAGATACTCCGATTGCTCTGAGTGCCTAGCCTCTTGGATCTGCATCAACGCATACTGTTGTACTGTCAGCAATGGCAGTACAACACGTTCGCGCAGCTGAATACTCATGCGGCTACGGTGATTATCTTCAAGCAACCATTTCTGCCCAGAGATCTTCAGCACCATTGCACGGCTAAGCTCGTACTCCTCATGCAGCACCTTCCAAAAATCTCCGAAACGCTCGTCGTTTTCCATATAACGAGTCAGTTCGAAATTGGTTTTCTTCATGCTCTGCATGCTGTTTGAGATCAAGGCACGGAAAAAACGCGAGCGCTGATAAAGGCTCACACAAGCGTCCCAATTACCTGCATCATCTTGCTCTTTCAAGGCTGTGCCTAGACCGTAAAAACCTGGAACGTTCTGCTTCAATTGGCTCCATGCCCCCACAAATGGAATCGCTCGTAAGTCTTCAAATGCTAACTTACTAGTGCCACCGCGTTTAGACGGACGACTACCGATATTGGTCATCGCATAGTATTTGAGCGTACTCATCTCTTCGAGATAGGGCAGAAACAACGGGCTCTTCTTGAACGCATCGTAAGAGCGATAACTCGATTCTGCGAGATTTTCTAGCAACACGCGTTGATTCGAATCTAGCTCGCTTTCGGCGCGCTCATAAAGATTGTTTTCCAACCCAGCCGTCAGCAGTTGGCTCAAGTTATGTTTAGCCGCCTCTTTAATGCCGTACAACGTCGAGATCGTCTGGCCCTGCACCGTCATTTGAATCTGGTTGCTTTCGATCTTCTTGCCTAGCGCCGCATAGAACAAATACGTATCACCACCGCCTCGTGCGGGTGGTCCACCACGGCCATCAAAGAACAAGACCTCGATACCCTGTGCACGAGAAACTTGAGTCAGATCCTCTTTCGCACGATAGATAGCCCAGTTCGCCATCAGATAGCCACCGTCTTTGGTGCCATCTGAGAAGCCCAGCATCACCGTTTGCTTATGGCGTCGCTGTTCAAGGTGGCCCATATAGATAGGGTGACTATAGATCGCGGTCATGGCATCGCCTGCTTGTTGCAGATCGTCAACCGTCTCGAACAACGGCACAATGTCCACGCTCAGAGGCGTATCTTTCCAGCCACATAAATTGAATAACGCATAGACCTTTGCGATATCCACAGGTCCACGACAGTTGCTAATGATGTAACGATGAGCGCCACGAGGCCCGTTTAATTCTTGGATCTGTTTGATTACAGAGAAAGAGGCCAGAGTATCTTGCAGCACTGATTCTTCGTATTGGCTCAAATCCACTTCGCCGCGACAATTGAGCAAGGCATCAATTTGCTGCGCTTGGGATAAATGCGCAAAGTCATTTGGCAATATCTCTGGATGTTGTTCGATGACTTTATCCAGAGCACTCGCGATCACGCGACTGTCTTGGCGAATATCAAGGCTCGCAAAGTGAAACCCAAACAACTGCACTTTGCGCTGAAAGGACTGCAGAAGGTCTTGGTACATCCCTTGATGCTCATCGACAAGCACCTGTTCAATGGCCGCAAGCTCTGTCAGGAAGTGCGACATCTCTAGTGTCTCAGTATCTTCCGCGTCACTAAGCTCAGAATGCAGCAACCACTCCAAGGCTTCGAGACGTTTATAGGTCCCCCGGAAACTTAGTCGACGCTTCAACGCGCGAATATCATTGTGATAACACGTCAAGATTGTATAGCGCAGTTTTGCGGCGACTTTCAAAGTCGTCGAGGTCGTCACAAAGGGGTTGCCATCACGGTCTCCCCCTGGCCAAAAGCCAATGGAGATTAATTCTTTGTTGGCGGTCACTTTCTCAGGATGATCTTCTGCCAACTGATCAACGATACTGCCAATACCAGGGTAAAAGATATTGCCTAAATACCAACTCAGCAGAACGGCCTCATCATAAGGAGACGGTTTCTCTTTTTGAAAGAACGGTGTGTTGCCTAATTGTTGTAACAAATCACGCGCCGTCGCAATATCATTGCCAGAGATCGCAGCGGTTAAGTCAGAGATAATAGCTAGCACAGGGCCGGTATAGAATTGCGTTGGGTGCGCGGTCAACACGACTCGAACACCGAAATTCTCGAGGATGCCCCCAAGTTGATCGTGTAAGTCACTGTCTTTAGCTCGCTGCACTAATTGCGATAAAGAACCCTTGCCAGCAATTCGGTGAATCTGACTGTAGGAGGCATCCTCTAAAGCATCGACGAGCACTACTTGGCGCTCTACGTATTGAATCACTTTGAACAGAAACTGGATCCGCTCATTTTCGGTAAAATGCGGTTTATGCACTTCAAAGAAATCTTGCAATATTTGAGTCGGGCTTTTGCCCTCTTCCAAGCCTGTCGTGCAAGCCTCACTCAGCAAAGGAAGGAGTGTTCCGGTTTGCTCTACTGCATCAAGGGGCAGCGTAAGAAACAAACTGTTATAGAGCTGGAATTTCAATTCCACCAGCTCTGAGAATGTCTTTGCGACGTGATCAACCATGGTGTGTGTAGTCCTCTTAACCTGCTTTTATTACTTAAGTAGTTCGTCCAGTGTAAGCCCATAACTGGGAATAAACGTCTCTAAAAAATACTCTACTTCGGGCATATCAATACGCTCTAGGCGCTCTTTTACGTCTTGTTCAGCTTGAGTGAATTCAAAGTTTCCCGCCAACAACTCCGAGCGACACTTGATATACGCACACAAAGTGTCAGCGGCCTTAATAAACAATAAATGCTCTGGCTCTATTTCGTCATGCAGCAGTACGCTGCGAAAGTCTTCCTGCATCTCTTTGGGCAAAAGACGCAACAGCTCTTGCTCTGCCTGCTTCTCTACCGCTTTATAGGCGTTAGTGATCTCTGGTGAGTGGTATTTAATCGGTGACGGCATGTCCCCCGTGATCACTTCCCCGCAATCATGATAGAGCGCCGCTACAACCACCGCATTAACATCGAGCTTCCCGCCAAATTTTCGATTACGAATAATCCCCAAGGCATGAGCAATGGTAGCGACTTCCCAGCTATGCTCCATCACATTCTCGGTGATCACATTGCGCTTGAGCCCCCAGCGCTGCAACCATCGAATTTTGCTGATATACGCGTAGAAGTGACTACGAACAGAGTTGAGCATACGATTATCTCTACGGAGTTAAGTCTTTGAAAGGTAAGGGTGCAGCATATAGCAAGTATCCCCTTTATGCCCAGTGCAGCCGCCGTTTGGAGGCTAAAATAGCGTTGATAACGGGCAATTGGCCGAATGCGACTTGCCCTGCGGCCCTTTGAATCGCTACACTTGCCGCGCACTCTCATTCGACACTATAGTGCCCATCTTTAGGAACTTAGAGATATGCCAGACAGCCATATGGAAAACTCACCGGAATCATCCAGCCCCATTGTACGTTTGTTAAACGGAACCAGCTTTGGCCTTGCACAGACCTATTGGACATTTTACTTACTGTGGGCGGCTCTATTCTTTGTCGTTGGCAGTATTTTAGTGGCCGACCGCAACTGGGCTGTCTATGTCCCCCTACTTGCAGCGACCTTAGTGTATTCCTTTATTCTCTTGATTGGCGTGCAACGCCACTACCGTGGCAGCGACCCAGGCAAAGCCCTCGGGCGGATCGGAATGCTCTTTTTACTATTAAACCTCAGCAATGTGCTTGCCACGCTGAGCTTTTTTTAAGCCTTCACGGCTCGCTAACGCGAGCTAAAAGCTGCTTCCAAAATTCAACACCTTTTTCTCTGGCCAAAGCGACATTGCGCTGCGGGATCAGCCCCGTGTCTGGGTGTGAGGCGATAGCTTGCTCCACACTCTCCTCGCGCAGCAGATGAATAATGGGCCAAGGGGAGCGATTGGTATAATTTGAAGGGTCACTTTTGCTGGTCCCTTCGAATTGATACTGCGGATGGAAACTCGCTAACTGATAGACGCCATCTAAGGCTTGATCGTCTAGCCAACTTTGCGCCATTTCCAGTAGATCAAGAAAGTCATAGAAATCATCAACTCCTTCGGCGAATATCACCAAGCTCGTCTCTATCGTTCGATCTCTCTCTAAGCGTTCCAGCTCTGCGGCAAAACAGAGCAGCAACTCCTCAGACTTTTTCCCCTCACAGATGGCAAAGCGGACACGCTCGGCATCATATTCACGCCGAGCGAAAGGACAAAGATTCAAACCAATGACGGCTTCCTCTAACCACTGTTTAGTCGCTTGCTCTATATGCGCAACCTGTGCACTCGCAACGCGGCTCATCAGCTTTTCTTCTTGCGCTTCGTTGAGCCTGCCGCTTTACCTGAGGCTTTCACTTTCTTAGGCCCTTTGTAGCTACCCGGGATCTCTTTCACTTTGCGTGATTCCATCTTAACGCTTAGGTAGCGTTCAATAGAGGCCTTTAAATTCCATTCATTCGGGGCGATTAGGCTTACCGCTAGGCCTTGTGAGCCGGCACGACCGGTTCTGCCAATACGATGCACATGGTCATCGCCCTTGCGCGCCATATCAAAATTGATCACAAGATCAATGCCCTTAACATCAAGCCCACGGGAGGCAACATCACTAGCAATGAGGACGTTGATTTTACCGTCACGAAACGCCGTCGTGGTGCTGTTGCGAACATCTTGCTTCACTTCCCCGTGAAGATAACCGGCTCGCTGCCCCTTATAACGCATGACACCAGACAAATGCGTTGCCATATCACGAGTGTTACAAAACACCAGAGCGCGCTCGAAAGTTTCGTTTTCTAACAACCACAACACTAGTTTTTCTTTGTGCTTCACATCATCGGCAAGGATGAACTCTTGGCGAATCAGTTCGTGCTGCTGACGCACTGGATTGACCATGACCCGCGCAGGGTTGTTAAGCACTTGGCTCAACCGTCGCACACCCGCAGGCAGGGTGGCGGACAACATCATCGTTTGACGCTCTTCATTACACGTCGCAATGATCGCCAATACATCTTCATCAAAGCCCATTTCGAAAAGGCGGTCGGCCTCGTCCAAGACTAGAAATTCCAAGAAAGTGAACAGCGTGCTGCCTTCATTCACTAACTCCAACATACGACCAGGAGTGGCAATCACGATCTCTGGATCACGGCGTAATAATGCGCGCTGCACCTTGAACTCTTGTCCGCCCGTAATGACCCCTACTTTGATGCCACAGTAGCTGGCCAATTTCTCGCATTCCTTACCAATCTGCCGAGCCAATTCGCGTGTAGGCACCAAGACCAAGGCTCTAGTGCCCTCTTTGGGCGGTGGACGGTGGATCATCTGCTGCAAAATAGGCAACAGGAACGCGGCGGTCTTCCCGCTACCGGTGGCGGCACTCACGAGAAGGTCTCTACCTTCTAGCGCAAGGGGGATAGCCTGCTGCTGCACGGGAGTAGGTTGCTCGAACCCCATCTTGTCGACGGACTTCAGTAGTTTTTGGTCAAGTAATAGCGTTGAGAACACAGAAATTCCTAGGTCAATTTGATGGGCGCACCTTAACACCAACCTTCAAGTTTGTAATCAGAATATCCTTGAATGCCTTGGTGCGGTTATAGTCATATCATTATAAACCACTACACTGCGCTGCTCGCCAATGATTGTCGACTATATTCTCTTGTTTTTCAGTGCCTTGATTGCCGCCACAATCTTGCCTTTCTATTCCGAAGCCTTCCTTTATTGGGTGCTGCAAGAATCCCCAAGCATGATCATCCCCCTGCTCATCGCGACAACGGGGAATGTATTAGGTGCCTGCATTAATTGGTGGCTAGGGCGTGAAATTTTGCGCTTTAAGGATCGTCGTTGGTTCTACTTTAATGACACCCAGATCGCCAGAGCTCAGCAAGGGTTCCAGCGCTACGGGAAGTGGACCCTACTGCTGTCATGGTTTCCCATAATAGGGGACCCACTGACACTCATTGCAGGAATGATGAAGGTACGGTTTCGGGTATTTTTACTACTCGTCACGCTGGGCAAAGCGTCTCGATATCTAGTGATCGCTTGGCTTACGCTTTGATGGCTTTGCTGTGGACGGCGCCACTTTCGATTCATGCAGGAGCGCGGCCCGTTGTGACTCTGGAACGCTCAGCCCCCTTGGTACACTTCTCGTATAATCTTTCGACGTGCTAATACGAGGAAACAGATCACCGATATCCGCATGAAAGACTTTGCATAGGTTTTCAAGGGTATTGAGCGTGACATTCTGATCGAGATTTTCAATGCGCATAATCGTCGATTGCGCGACCCCAATCTTGCGGGCGAACTCACGCTGAGGAATATTCCCTCGCTTCTCTTTAATAAAAATCGCTAGGCGCTGACGCAGATGAACCATAAGTGGTTTATACTGCAAGCAAAGAACCCCATGGGGTTCAAGATTAGGAAGCACCTAAGCCCGGGCTAGCACGGCAGCGCCATTGTTCAAAGCAGTCACAATGGCGCTGCAGCCCTTCTACAACTTGTCGCCTGCACGCATCCATGCAACACTTCTGTTCTCCTGACTCACTAGAAAAAGAAGAGCGCGATGACGAACTCAGACGATAACAAAGCCCCCACTACAACCTCTGAAGTAACAGGCATGCTGGCTTGGATAGAGCGTACAGGTAACAAACTCCCAGACCCGGTGTTCATATTCTTTAGCTTGATCCTAATTTTAGTAGGGATCAGCACCATTGCCTCCCTCACCGGATTCTCTGCCTTACACCCAACTCAAGTAGACGCAAACGGTAGCCCCTTACTTATCGAAGCGGCCAGTTTGCTCTCTGCCGATAACGTGCAGCGTCTATTGGTACAAATGCCAGCCACCTTTGCAGGCTTTTACCCACTAGGCTTTGTTCTGCTCGTGATGCTTGGAGCGGGGGTCGCGGAACGTTCGGGGCTATTCGCCACGGCCATGAGCGCCGCCGTGACTAAAGCGCCGGCGGTCATGCTGACCCCTGTTGTTGCCTTAGTCGCCATGGTGGGTAATCTTGCCGCCGATGCGGCCTACGTCGTATTGATCCCCTTAGCTGCCATCATCTTTGCCGCGGCAGGACGACACCCCATTGCGGGAATCGCAGCCGCATTCGCAGGGGTTTCTGGCGGCTTCTCTGCCAATCTAATTCCTGGTCAACTCGATGCCTTAATGTTTGGCATTACCCAAGCATCCGCGCAAACCATCGACCCCACTTGGACAGCCAATATCGCCGGTAACTGGTATTTCATAGCCGCCATGACTTTCGTGTTTCTACCAGTGATTTGGTACATCACCGACAAGGTCATCGAACCGCGCTTAACGCCACTCAGTGCCAGTGCCAGCAGCACAACGGCCGCCCTGATAAAAACTAATGGCGACATGAGCGCTGACGAACGCAAAGGCCTCATTCGGGCAGGCTACGCTTGCTTAGCCGTTATCGGCGTCTGGTTTGCCTTGTGCGTCTTGCCTGGCACCCCGTTGATTAACGAGGACGCAGGCGACGCCCGCATGCAGCCTTTTTACCAATCATTAGTAGCAGGGTTTTTCATCCTCTTCCTCGCTGCCGGTTGGGCCTATGGCTCAGCAACGGGCACCATTAAAGATCACCGCGACGTGGTCCGTATGATGTCCGAAGCCATGGCAGATCTGTCGTATTACCTGGTACTCGCCTTTGCAGCGGCGCACTTTGTGGCGATGTTCAATTGGTCTAACCTTGGGCTGATCTTCGCCGTGAAAGGCGCCGGAATGATCTCGGGCAGCGAGCTGCCGATGTCAGTACTGCTCGTAGTGGTAGTGCTTATGACAGCGCTCATAAACCTCTTTATAGGATCGGCCAGCGCGAAATGGGCCTTACTAGCGCCAGTGCTTGTACCGATGCTGATGCTGCTAGGAGTAAGCCCAGAGATGAGTACAGCGGCCTACCGAGTAGGTGACGGCGCCACCAATATCATCACTCCCTTGATGCCATACTTCCCCTTGATTTTAATGTTTGCACAGCGCTGGCAGAAAGAGTTTGGCTTGGGCAGCTTGGCAGCAATGATGATTCCCTACTCAATCTGGATGCTTATCTCCGGCACCGTGATGGTGGTGTTGTGGATTATTTTCGGCATCCCTCTTGGACCAGGAGCCGGCGCCGCCTACGTGCTCTAGCATTATTTGTTGCACACAAAAAAGGCCACCCTAGGGTGGCCTTTTTATTGAGCGAGACATTCATTTACTGCTCAACGTTTTTCCAACTCATCGCCCCGAAGAACATCTCATCCCAACTTTGATCGCCCCATGGCACTGAGCGTTCTGGATCAGGATTCGATTTATTCTGCGTAGAGTTATCGTAAGCCCCTAGCGCCACAATCTTAGTCCCCGCTGGCATGAAAATCGGCTCCTCCAATTTATAACTAATCTGCCAGTTATAGTTGTAGTTCGCGATATTGATGAGTTCTTGCTCTGTACCGTCTGGGTAATAGGCCGTAAAGCGCATGCGTTTACCGCGGAAATGCATATGCGGTAAAAACGACTGCATATAAGCATCTTGCTGCAAGGTAACGCTTTGACTTAACTCAAAGTCAGGATCAAAGGGCGGAATATTCGTCCAGCCCATTGGGAAGATACACGCACACTGCCCAGACATGCGTTCAGTCGGCACTTGATCATCAGGGTAGAACCAAATGCCAATCTCGCTGGCATCCACCGTCTCTTTGCCCATGGTGGTGTAGTGCAATTGCAGGCGCAAAGTAGAGCCCGCTTGCAACAACCCACCAGTATTAGGCGGCTCAATGGCAGGTTCCGCCCCAGGAATATAAGCCGTTATATTGGCTTGATTGGCATCGCCTCCGCCGAGAAAGCCTCGTCGCCCTGTAGCACCGGGAGGAACAAGATCATTCAATGTGTGATGCAATACAGTGCGATCGCCTGGAATATATTGGCTCGCGCGCACCCAACGATCTCGATCGAGATCAATAGGCACTTCAACGGTGATGTAATCTAAAATGCCCGTGGCTGGAATATTCTGCGGTGGGACTTTCACGATCAAGTCTGGCTCGCCTAGCGCCCATTTCGTTTCCGGCCACACTAGCTGCGCCAAAGGATCTGTCGCTCCGTCTTTCTTTGCTCCGGCCTCAATCCAATGGATCAATTTCTGCTGATCCTCTACCGCCAACACATAGTCATTACTAAAGCTACCAACGTGCGGGTCTATCTGACCTGGCGGCATCCGCTTGGTCATCAACACTTCGCGAATCATTGGAGACCAGCCCTGCACGATCGCATGACTATCCATCGCAAACGGGGCTATGCCTCCGTCTCGATGACACGTCGCACAATTCTCTGCGAGGATCGGCGCAATATCTTCGCTATAGGAAACTCCGCTACTCGTATCACGAGCCTTACCGGCATAGGGAATGCCCGTTCCCTGCACAGCTAGAATCGGCGCGCTGACGGCCACTCCAGCGTTAACTTCTTCAAGCGCCACTTCTAAGCCCGACAAGGACCCTCGGTAGATCACTTCAAAGCTGCGAGGATCATACAAGAACACTTCGCCAGCTTTATCGATGCCCATCGCATTTGCCACAATCTGTGCATCGTCAATCAATACGGGGATCTGCGTAGACAGGGTCGTCAGCGCTTGTTGCACACTGGCGCGGCTTTGCCCCAGCGGATTGATCATCATGAACTCAAAGCCATCGGTATCGAAACGCTCTTGCAGCCGTTCGAAGTCCGCCAGCGCTGCTTGGGTATCCTCGCTGCCATTGACTTGAACGAGAAAGGCGATAGCCTTATGGTCATCGTACCAAGCCATGTGATGAAAATAGCCTTCTTGGTCTAAGAGAGAGAAATCTCCGACCCTAGGACCAGCGTGCGCACCGAGCACCACACTCGACATCGTGACAAACAGCAATACAATCAGTTTCTTCATAGCGCCCCCGATCAATCGACCTAAATCATTATTATTGTTTCGATGGCATCCTGCCTTAATGCTTGCTCACAAACTGAACAAGCATTCTGTTAAAACTCCAAATTACGATAGCACATTGCTGCATTTGTAAAAGCAATATCACTGGTCAGAAAGTCAAAAACACGACCAAAGTAAGATTCCGCTAGATGAAGCAGGCTAAGGCGTAATAAGGTGGGTGTTTAGACATCACTCTAGGCATCGAGCGATCGTTCGGGTAGACTCTCAATCAAAGCACAATGCAACCGATAAGGGGACGAAAATGAAAGAAGCAGTAATTGTCGCAACCGCGAGAACGCCCATTGGCAAGGCCTACAGAGGCGCTTTCAACAATACAGACGCTCCAAGTCTTGGCGGACACGCCATTAGTGCCGCTTTAAGCAAAGCCAAGATCGACCCCGCCGACGTCGATGACGTAGTCATGGGTTGCGCCATGCAACAAGGCAGCTCAGGCTACAATATAGGTCGTCTCGCAGGTGTGGCCGCTGGCCTACCCAGCTCTGTCGCTGGAATGAGCATGGACCGTCAGTGTGCCTCGGGCATGATGGCCATCGCCACCGCTGCCAAGCAGATCATCGTCGATAATATGCCCATCGTGATCGGCGCCGGCCTTGAGTCCATCTCGTTAGTCCAGAACGAGCACCGCAACAATTACCGTGCCTCCGACCCTAGAGTGCTTGAGCTCTCACCCAATGCCTATATGCCGATGCTGCAAACAGCCGAAATAGTCGCAAAGCGCTACGGTATCGGCCGAGATGCACAAGACGCATACGCCCTACTGAGTCAACAGCGCACCGCTGCGGCCCAAGCCGCTGGCAAGTTCGATGATGAAATCGTGCCAATGACGACAATGAAAGGCGTGATGAACAAAGAAACCAAAGCGATCAGCTTTGAAGAAACACTACTTAGCAAAGACGAGGGCAATCGTGCCGAGACCACACTAGAGGGCTTACAAGGCCTCAAGCCTGTGATCGAAGGTGGCTGCATCACGGCTGGCAATGCTAGCCAACTATCGGACGGTGCGTCTGCATCCGTGTTGATGGACAGCAAGCTCGCGGAGAAACAAGGCCTACAACCACTTGGCGCGTATCGCGGCATCGCCGTTGCCGGTTGTGAGCCCGACGAAATGGGCATTGGCCCCGTGTTCGCCATTCCGAAATTGCTAAAGCGTTTTGGTTTAAAAATGGATGACATTGGCCTTTGGGAATTGAACGAAGCGTTTGCGGTACAAGTGCTTTATTGTCGTGACAAGTTAGGGATTCCCGACGAGCTTCTCAACGTCAACGGCGGTGCGATCTCGATTGGGCACCCCTACGGCATGAGCGGCGCAAGAATGGTTGGCCACGCGTTGATTGAAGGCAAGCGCCGCGGAGCCAAATACGTTGTCTGTACGATGTGTATTGGCGGCGGGATGGGGGCAGCAGGGCTCTTTGAAGTCTACTAAACTCTGACTAGCTCTTTTGGGGGATATCTGCCCCAAAAACATCTATGTTAGGATGGTCTTAGACTCCGCTCTAGGCCATCCTTAACGATGAATCGTGATCAGCTACATCAATTCTCGCGCACCTTCCTTGATCCGCTAAGAGAAAAAGAATTCATAGCGCACTCTTGGTCGGCTTATTCTAGTTGGCTGCGCGCCCCCCTAATACTTCTTGGCCTTTTTGTCTCTATCGGCATGTACCTCGACCACATGTGGTATCAGTTCGGGGCTCATTTTTTCGCCTTTGGCTCTTTCCGACTTTCGGTCACTATTGTTGCTTTCGCAGTTGCGTACTTGTGCACAAAACCTCAAAAATCTTCGCGCTTAGACTGGTCGATTGCGGCGCTCCAACTCTACTTTCTAATTTTTATTATTGCCATGTTTTATGACCGGATGTATCTCAATGACAATGGCATAGTCTCAGAAAGTTTTTTCACCGTACTAT
Organism: Gammaproteobacteria bacterium; assembly: GCA_051252515.1. Classification (GTDB taxonomy): domain Bacteria; phylum Pseudomonadota; class Gammaproteobacteria; order Pseudomonadales; family Pseudohongiellaceae; genus UBA5078. The sequence continues at coordinate 728,723 of JBPOFS010000002.1, read as the reverse complement.
TTGTGACTTACCCATTGCTTGTATTTTATGTCATTCGCGGAAACATTCTGCTAGCTCTGCTCAACAGCAGCTTAGCGCTGTGCGTGTATATCACTATCATTTACCTGCTGCCACAAGTGAGCTTGCTCAATCGTATCACCGAGCTTCTCGTATTTTTATTCTTTATATATTATTCGCTAACTTTGCAACGGCGCCTTAACACTAACGAACGCGAACAATTCGCGCTGCAACAGAAACAGGACGCCGCTGTCGAACTAGCGCAAAAAGAAAACCTCGAGAAATCTCGCTTTATTGCAGGCACTAGCCATGACCTTCGCCAACCATTACACGCGCTGTCTCTACACATTGACTTACTAGACAATCAGCTAAAAGGTGATTTCAAATCGCGCGAGTATTTAGATAATGCAAAAACTTCAATCTCAACCTTGAACGGTTTACTGTCAGCCCTATTGGACATTTCGAAGCTTGACGCGAAGGAGGTAAACTTTAACAAGGTGCATTTTCGCCTAGATACTCTCCTTGAAAAATTGCACACAGTGTATGGAAATCTAACTATTCGCTTGCGGATTCACAATCCACCCAGAATTGCCCATACAGACCCTGTTGTATTAGAGCGTGCTATCGGCAATCTACTAAACAACGCCATCGCTCACGCATCAGGTGGTGACATTCTGTTAGCAAGCCGAATCAAGGGTAACAGCATTTCAATAGAAGTGTGGGACCAAGGTCCGGGAATACCAGAAGACCAGATCGATATGATTTTCTCTGAATACCATCAATTACCCACAACTCAATCGGAGAGGCGTGGAGGCTTAGGGCTGGGCCTATCAATCGTAAAGCGAATCTGTCGCTCCCTCGAGTTAGGACTTAGCGTTCGCTCAACGCTCAACAAAGGATCGAAGTTCAGTATTAGCGTGCCGATCGGAGACGCTGAACAACTTGTAACACCACCAAAAAGCACGGCACAAACACCAAGCGCATTGATGCTAGCAGGCAGAAAATTATTATTGATCGATGATGAACCCGAAGTCAGACATGCCATGCAAGCGCTGTTCGACAGCTGGGGTTGTGAGGCGACTATCGCCAAAAATCGCCGTGAACTTTTCTCGTTGATACGACCAGAGAATGTGCCAGACCTCATCATTTCTGACCTCAACCTGCCCGAAGAAGTCACTGGTGAAGATCTGATTGAAGAGATTCGTAATTTCTATAACAAACCGATTCCGGCGATGTTGATTACGGGCAACACCAATTACTCTATTCCGGACTCCCCTGAGGAAAAACAACTCTTACTGCTATACAAACCATTGCGTGCCGCTCAATTGCGTCTTGCTATCTCTCGCTTGCTCAACAGTTCAACCACTGCCACTTAAGTAGAAAGAATGTCTAGATCCACCGCCTTTGCCACAGCCTCAGTTCTTGTAGAGACGCCTAGTAATTTATAAATATTGCGTAGGTGTGTTTTCACTGTCTCTTCGGAGATATTCAATATATTAGAAATTCGCTTATTAGGGTGCCCCCTAGAAAGTAATTTAACAATCTGCACCTGACGATCTGATAGCCCATGTTGTTGGGGCACGGCTCTGGCAGAGAGAAAAGCAAGGCGATTACGTACGTCTTCTGGCACATACACTTCGCCCTGCAATATTCGTCCTATCGCCAGCAACAATTCTTCCCGATTATAAGATTTGGGGATAAATCCAAATGCCCCCGTCTCTAACACTTGTCGAATCTTTTGCAGATCATCTGTAGATGAGATCACGGCGATGGGAATAAGCAACTGGCGCGCACTCACTGCTTGTATGAAACCTAAACCATCGAGCCCCGGCATAAACAGATCGATCAAAATCAAATCGGGGCTCATCTCGGGCAGTCGTTTAAGCACATCTTGTGCATCGGCCGAAATCTGCACCTGTGCATTTGCATCATGTAACAAGCGCTCCAACCCCTGTAACAGCAGTTGGTGATCGTCAATGATCAGAATTCGTAATCCATCTAAGTCCATGAACGAAGCCTTAGTTTGACTCTATTGAGCGACAATCTCATCAGCCTTAGTCAATGTGAACTGTATAGGGTTTTCATTGCTTAGCTCCATAGTGACACTGAAAGGGGCACCATTAACGATTACGCGAGGAATGGTCAATACATTATTGGCAAAAAACCCCGTGGTTAAGCTTGTTTGATCCGAGTCCATGGCGCCAATTAGCGTGAAGACAATAGGAGACTCGGACACCAGTGTTAATGTCACATCGTAACGATCGGCCCCGACATGCACGCCATCGATGGTGATTTGCTGATTACTAAACTCCGGATACTTCGCGGTGATGCTTGGTTCGGTCACCGCCACTAAGGTGTCGCTTCCCGCTCCACTGGCCGAGCCGACGCGGCTTAGCAAATCAACGGCGGCCACATCTTTCTTCACATTGGCATCCAGAAACACTTTCATCCAAGCAAAGGCATCGTTAGTCGCTTCCGTGCTCATTTCGTGTTTTTCACCTTCGTATTGCACAAGATATTTCGTACCCGGAATCTGCTCCGCTACCGCTTGTACTTTACTGTAGTCTGTCGCTTCATCAGCATTACCAATATTAATCATAAACGGACGATCAACGCTCGCAGCACCACCACCGCCAGATCCAAACAGTGAATACAGGTCTTTCCCAGCGTAAGGCACGATTGTAGCGGCTGCCACGATCCTTGGGTCCACAGTTGTTTCAAGCAAGCTATTGGTGAAGACACTAATTGCATCAGGGTTCACTCGCTTAGCACCCAGTAGAGACAGCATTGTCGCCCCGCCAAAGCTGCGACCAAGGCCACCAATACGATTGCTATCGATATGACCAACAAAGGCAGCATCGGCCAACAATGTATGCAGCGCGACCTTCACCGCGAGTGAGCGCAGACTAAACTGACGTGGCTCGGTCGTACCGAAACGATTATCCCCATGAAAGAGACCCACGACCACGTAACCATGGCTAGCAAGGACTTTTAGATACTCCAGGTCAGCTTTTTGAGGAAAGCCGCCTGCACCATGGGAGTACACCAACAAAGGATAACGCTCCGCCTCATCAGCAAACAACGGGGCGTCGCTACCGGTTTGCATATGAGGAAGCACTGAACCGGCAAAAAATTGATAGTCTGCACGGGCGTTATCCGCCGTAGTCGGGTAAAGCACGATACCGTAAAAGGGAAGCGTTGTTCCTGCAGAGGCATCATAGCGTTGAGTATCATTGGGAACGTCTAAGTCGAAAGAGAATGCTGCGCTGGGGTTGGTAAGCAATTCACCGACATAGCGCGTGGAACCATTATGAACCACCCCTCCCATCACCTTGCCATCATCCAGCCCTTCCGCGGAGAGCCCTATTATTTTGCTAGCACTAACAGAGAAGTTTGTACTACCCACCGCGTATGGGCCGGCCTGAACCGCATCAATTACGACGTTGCGCTCAGCAGCTACTGCAAACAAAGCACTACAAGCCAATGCTCCAGAAAAGGTGAGTGTGACGACTCGTTTTAATATAGTGTTTAGCAACATCGTAATCTCCTTTTACACCCCAAAATGGTATATCCCATAATGAGAAACCGTGTAGCTACGCGCAATACCACATATGGGTGAACTAACACTCATAAAAGAAGAAAAACAAACCGCTAGCCACGTTTACGTTGCAAACAAGCCCTTTTCAATATCCTTGAACGCTTTGAACTCTAGCGCGTTCCCGGACGGGTCCAAGAAGAACATCGTCGCCTGTTCTCCCGGCTCGCCTTTGAAGCGAATATGCGGTTCGATTACAAACTCCTGCACAACCGCTTTTACTTGTTCGGCAAATGCCTCCCACTGCGCCATCTCTAGCACAACCCCAAAATGGGGTACCGGCACACCGTGACCATCGACATGATTGCCGATTTGTTGCACTTTGCCGTCATCGCCTAGCGCTGGGTTCAAGTGCACCACTAATTGATGCCCCAGAAAGTTAAAATCAATCCATTGCAGGGAACTACGCCCTTGCGGCAAACCTAGCGCTACACCATAGAACTCTCGCGCCTCTTCAAGGTTGCGTACTTGAATCGCTAGGTGGAATGGTGTCAATCGATCTGCAGTCAACATAAGGTCAAAACCTATAATTCATCAATGATGCCGAGAAACTATCGTTCTCAGCACTAAGAAGTCAATGGCACCATAATAGTGCGCTGATTTGACTCGCTTCAAACAGCGGTGCTAGAGTCGCAATACTTTCAATTTCGGAATACCGCCGTGTATACGAAGATCATTCTCGCCATATTATTAGTCTTTAATCACTCTCTTTTATTTGGAGCGATTCAAGCTGCGGAAATGCCCGACGAATGTCACCCGAACGGCCATAACTCCCCGTTAGACCACCCAGGCCAAATGAGTTCAAAGCAACACGCCCTTGTGCACATAGAAAGCGGCACAAGCTTAGACGCACGAGCAGACTGCCTTGAGCATGACTTGGAGCACGATGAGCATCACGAACACGGGATGCATATTCATCTATCTTTAAGCCTGACTGACACTTTAGAAGTCCCCGTACAAATTCAAGCCATGCTTGCCTTGCCACCTTATCAAATGAACCATCAATTCCTAAGCTACACCCCCCCTGTTCCTCCTCCCACAGTTTAAGTCCACACCCAAAATCCGTCTGTAGTTTGCGATCAATTCGCATAGTGTCTTGCGCAGCATTTGGCTTTTAGTCATTGCCGCTTAGCCACCACTACAGTCCGTTCGTTATTTTTGTTGGACTTCAAACAATGAGCAATTCTAAATTTTATAGGCGCTTTTTAAGCAAGGCGTGCAGTGTCGTTCTACTGTCGACACTGGGTAGTGTGGCCGCACAAGCACAGGGCAATTTGTCCCTAAGCCTTGAGCAAGCCATTACTCAAACGATGGTGCGTAATCCGCAATTACAAACACTGGGATACGCCATGCGTGCACAAGATGGCCGCATCCTTCAAGCTGGGCTATCTCCTAAGCCAGAACTCAATATCACCGTCGAAAATGCCTTTGGCACTGGAGTGGCACAAGGACTAAGCCAAGCCCAAGCAACCGCCTCAATCGCATGGGTGTTAGAGGGAGATCTAAAACAACGGCGTATAGACGTCGCGCGTATTGGCTCCGAAGCATTAGCCGATGAAGCCCAGCGAAGTCGTCTAGATGCAGCGGCCCAAACCGCGCGTTATTACACTCGTGCGTTAGAGCAGTTGCTGCATCGCGACATTGCGGACGCCGCGCTGATATTGGCACAGGAGGCGGTCGCTGCAGTTGAGAAACGCGTATCGGCAGGGTCAACACTCTCAGCAGAACTTGCACGCGCCCAAGCAGAACTCGCCAAGCGAGAACTCTTCCGGGAAGACGTCGATCACGAAATGACTACGGCGAATCATCTTCTCGCGGCTCAATGGGGCGATCTCACTCCTGCGTTCAATGAGTTGGAAGGCGCGCCACTGTCCTTGCCCACCATCGAGCCTTTTGATGTGCTTCTGGCACGTTTGGAGCAAAACCCTGACCTAAGTAAATACTTCACTCAAACCCGCCTACGCGAGTCCCTGTTGCGACTCGAACAAGCCAATGCTCGATCACCCTGGAGCGTTAGTACTGGAATACGGCGCATTCAAGGTAGTGCCGATTTCGGGCTCGTAGCCGAGGTGAATATTCCTTTGGGGTTTGGTAACAATAACCAAGGCAGTATTGCTCAAGCTCGTGAGAATCTAAGCCAAACCGCCGTAGAGCGCGAAGCCGTCATGATCAGTTTACAAACTCGGCTACTAGGGATTTATCTAGACTTAGAACATAGCCTGCACCGCGCCACCACTCTCAAAGATGCCGTGATCCCTCGTTATGAAGAGGCATTAACGGAAATACGGCGTGCCTATGACATGGGCAGCGCTAGCTACCTAGAGCGATTGCAAGTGCAAGAGGAACTCCTCGCCGCACGCAGCGATCTTGCCGAAACAAGTATTCAAGCCCATCTCGATATCATCGAGATAGAACGCATTACAGGCGTGCGCATTGCGCAGCTCTCCCCTATTCAAAGAGGTACCCCATGAACACGATTACTGGATTAATTTCGACTCTATTCCTTGCGCTGTTACTCAGTGCCTGCGGCGCGGAACAGCAAGACACTAGCATTGCCATGGAATCTCATGACGAGCATGAAGAGGAGCGTGGGCCGAATAATGGTCGACTCTTTCATGACGGCGACTTCACGATCGAGCTTGCCCTAATTGAAGGCAGGGAACCGCGATACCGCGCATGGGCCAGCCAAGATGGTGCGGCTATTTCGCCAGAGACCGTCACCCTAGAAGCAACGCTGACGCGCTTAGACCGAATCGATGAAGTTAGTTTCGATCCTCAGAGTGAATATCTCACAAGCAACGCTGTCATTACAGAACCACACTCGTTCTCAGTGCAGGTCAATGCCCGTTATGCGGGAGAGTCCCACAGCTGGGAGTTCGAGAGCTTTGAAGGCCGTACGAACATAGACTCTGTCGCTGCCCGAGCACTCAATATTGAAACAGAAATTGCAGGGCCCCAAACCCTCGCATTGAATACGTCTGTTTATGGGCGTGTTTTAGCCGATACTGAACGGCTTAGCCATGTCAGTGCTCGTTTTGAAGGACGTATTACTAAGGTGTACGCGGGCATAGGTGAAACTGTGTCAGCTGGCTCTTTGCTTGCAACGATCGAGAGCAACCAAAGCCTTACCAGCTACGAGATCACTGCTCCGATCAGTGGCATCGTCTTAGCGCGCGATGCAGGCCCTGGTGAACAAACAGGTTCACGCACACTGTTTACCATCATGGACAACTCCAGTGTTTGGGTCGATCTAGCCATTTTCCCTAAGGACCTTGCTGCCATTCAACTCGGCGCCTCCGTAACGATAAAGACGGCCTATTCCGACACTGAATTTACCGGCACGATTGCTCGCTTCCTTCCTCATATCGAAGCGAACCAAGCCGTCACTGCCCGAGTACAACTGAGTAACCCAGAAGGAGAACTACTCCCAGGGGCATGGGTTGAAGCATCGATCAACGTAGCGGATGTCGAAGTGCCGCTGGCAGTACGTCGGGAGGCGCTGCAAAGCTATAGAGATTTCACTGTGGTTTATGCGCAGTACGACAATGACTATGAAGTACGCATGCTTGAACTAGGCAGGCAATCGGACGAGTGGGTCGAAGTGCTCTCGGGATTAACTCCCGGCACCACGTACGTCACCCAAAATAGCTATGTCCTAAAAGCCGACGTCGAAAAAGACGGCGCCACTCATGATCATTAAGGAATCAACATGCTTGCATCAATAATTAATCTTGCTATCAATAGACGTGGCACGGTGGTCGTGCTCGTTCTCATGTTGATGGGTCTTGGGGCTTGGAATTACCAACGCCTTGCCATTGACGCTGTTCCCGATATCACCAACGTACAGGTAGCGCTCAATACTGCCGCTCCTGGCTACACGCCATTAGAAGTCGAGCAACGCATCACCTTTGTGATGGAAACTGCAATGAGTGGGATGCCTAACCTTTCCTATACCCGATCAATTTCGCGTTATGGATTGTCACAAGTCACTGTCGTTTTCGATGAAGGCACCGACATTTACTTTGCCCGACAACAGGTCAGTGAGCGACTCAACAATGCTATATCTGACTTGCCCCCAGGGATCACTCCAGCGCTTGGCCCCATTGCCAGTGGCTTGGGGGAGATCTTCATGTTTACGGTCGATGCCGAGCCCGGTGCAGTCAATGCTGATGGCACACCCGTCACGCCAGTTGACTTACGCAGCGTCCATGACTGGATCATTCGCCCACAGTTACTGCGAGTGCCCGGTGTCGTAGAGATCAATCCCATTGGTGGATTTAAAAAAGAAATCCTCGTGGCACCAAATCCTAGTTTACTTCTACGGTATGGCTTGGATAGTCACGACCTTTTCCGCGCAGTGGAGCAAGACAATCAGAACGCCGGAGCCGGTTTCATTGAGAACAACGGTTCACAACTGCTAATGCGCATGCCCGGTCAGGCCAATACGCTGGAGGATCTACGCAATATCGTCATCACCCAACAACAAGGTTCCCCGATATTGGTTCGTGATGTAGCGACCGTAGAAATCGGACGCGAACTGCGCTCTGGGGCTGCCACATTCAACGGACATGAAGCCGTATTAGGCACCGTGTTCATGTTGATTGGCGAGAACAGTCGGGAAGTCGCCGCCGCCACCGCTGCAATGTTAGAAGAGGTGAAGGCTAGCCTACCCGATGGCATTACGGTTACTGCCGTGTATGACCGCACTAATTTGGTGGACAAAACCCTAGAGACTGTCCAGAAAAACCTGTTAGAAGGGGCACTGCTTGTGATCGCAGTCCTGTTTCTGCTACTGGGCAATATCCGCGCGGCGTTCCTTACAGCCGCGATCATTCCCATCGCGATGCTCATGACCATTACGGGGATGGTGCAAACTCGCACAAGTGCCAACTTAATGAGTCTTGGCGCATTGGACTTTGGCTTGATTGTCGACGGCAGCGTCATCATTGTAGAGAACTGTTTGCGCCGCTTAAGTGAAGCCGCTAAACGGCAGACTCTGAGTGTCGAAGCTCGCCTCACGCTTGTGTCCAAGGCCACATTGGAGGTGATCAAGCCTGCCTTGTTTGGCGTGTTCATCATTACGGCCGTGTATATTCCAATCTTTGCGCTGGAAGGCGTAGAAGGGAAAATGTTTCACCCCATGGCGATTACCGTCGTCATCGCATTGTTAAGCGGCATGTTGCTTTCCATCACCTTTGTGCCGGCATGTGTCGCGTTGTTGTTCCGCAAACCAGTAGTGGAAAAACGCAATGTCGTCATGAGCATCGCCTCTCGCGTGTATCGTCCAGCCTTGGAGTTTGCACTGCGTTTTCGTTTACTCATGGTTTTCTCCGCAGTCATCTTGGTGGGCGTTTGTCTTTCATTAGCCAGCCGAATGGGCACTGAGTTTATTCCAAACCTCGATGAAGGTGACATCGCCATGCACGCCATGCGCATTCCAGGCACTTCTTTGGAACAGGCGCTTGATCTGCAATTTGTTCTGGAACAGGAAATCGAGAAAGCCCCAGAGGTAGAGCGTGTCTTTTCAAAAATAGGCACTGCCGAAGTCGCCACTGACCCGATGCCGCCAAGCGTCGCCGATACTTTCATCATCCTGAAACCTCGCGACCAATGGCCCGATCCAAGCAAGCTGAAATCACAAGTGGTGGCTGAGCTAGAAGCTCGCGCAGAAACGGTTCCCGGTAATGCCTACGAGTTCTTGCAACCGATTCAGATGCGCTTCAATGAACTCATCGCAGGTGTTCGAAGTGAACTGGCTATCAAGGTCTTTGGTGATGACTTTGAACAACTCATTGAGTTGGGCGAAGAGATCGAACAGGTGCTGGGAACGGTACCAGGGGTGGTCGACAATGCCGTCGAACAAGCCACTGGCTTGCCGGTGCTTACGATGGAGCCTAAGCGAGAGGTGATGGCACGCTTAGGAATCACTATGTCGCAACTACAAAGTACAGTCTCGATGGCATTGGGCGGTGCAATCGCCGGTCAATTCTACGAAGGCGATCAGCGTTCAGATATTGTGGTTCGCCTGCCTGAAACCCTTCGTAGTAACCCTGACAGCTATCTGAACCTGCCAATCTCTTTGGAGAATGGGCAGTATGTCCCCTTGAATGAGGTGGCCGATATTAGTATCAGTAGCGGCTATAACCAAATCAATCGGGAGAACGGCAAACGACGCATTGTGGTGACCGGCAATGTTCGCGGCCGTGACTTAGGCTCCTTTGTGCAAGAGGCGCGCGAGCGGATCACTCAGCAAGTCGATTTACCTGCTGGTTACTGGATTGAGTACGGAGGCACATTCGAGCAATTAGAATCGGCGTCTCAGCGCTTACTCGTTGTCGTTCCCGTCACCTTATTATTAATCGCCTTACTGTTGATGATGGCATTAGGCTCTTTTCGTGATGCCGCGATTATTTTCTCAGGCGTTCCTTTAGCGCTCACAGGAGGAGTGCTCGCGTTGATAGTTCGCGACATCCCCTTATCGATTTCCGCTGGGGTTGGCTTCATCGCACTGTCCGGCGTCGCGGTTCTTAATGGCTTAGTCATGCTCGCTTTCATTCGCGATCTGCGTTTGGAAGGGATGCCACTGCACGAGTCTGTCCTTGAAGGAGCCATGGGAAGGCTGCGCCCTGTACTAATGACCGCGTTAGTAGCCGCACTGGGCTTTGTGCCGATGGCATTGAACACAGGCATCGGTTCTGAGGTGCAACGGCCACTCGCCACTGTGGTGATTGGAGGCATTATCTCCTCCACATTACTGACGCTTTTGGTATTGCCTGCGCTTTATCATTTCGTACACAGCTTCACTAAAAAGGGAAAGCAAGCAGAAGCGATACCGGCATAAGAGTTAAGTCAACTCTTGCACTTAAACTGTGCGCATAGCATTTAATGCGCTGCACAATGACGCAGGTCCGAAAACGCGCTGCGCACAGTTATTTAGCCAACATAACGCTAAGCCATTGATTTTAATTTGATTTGAAATATTTCCAAGAACTGGCACGGGTCTTGATACGTATCAAGGGTAGTACTCTCCAGTATCACTTTTAAAATCGGGCAACGATGCCTGCATTCCCTTAATAGGAATGCAGGCTTTTTTTTTGTGCCGAATTTTTGTCCAAATATTTCGGAGCACAACATGAAGACGCACACCAATCGCATGTCATTGGCCATTAAGAAAACATTTTTACTAGGCTGCTCAGTGCCGCTTCTCTTTCTAGGCACACATGCCTATGCAAACGATATAGGAAGCGACATCGCCAAAATGATTTCCGAAGGCAGCGCACAGCTTGCGTTACGTTACCGCCTAGAAGAGGTACGACAGGACAATCTGCTACAGGACGCGACGGCGTCAACCTTGCGTGCTCGTATCAGCCTACAAAGCGCCAAAGTGAATCGCTTTAGCATCTCCATTGAGGCTGACTCTATTATGACCCTTGGCGCTGATCATTATGATTCCTTCGCTCTTGATCGCTACAGAGGGACTCACTCAGTGATCGCAGACCCTGTTGGCACAGAGATCAATGTGGCATTAGCGCAGTTCGATTTTACTGAAAACAGTAAAGCCACACTCGGTCGGCAACGGCTTAACCACGACCAACAACGTTTTCTTGGTAGCGTGGGTTGGCGGCAAAACGAACAAACAATGGATGCCATCAGCCTGCAACATAGTGCGGGCAATGTGCAGATTGATTACAGCTACATTTGGAATGTGAACCGTATCTTCGCCGGCTCCCAAGAAAGCGCACAGCTATCCGACTTAGATAGCGACTCTCATGCATTGTTAATCAGTAACACTCAAGGATGGGGCAAACTCAGTGGATTTGTGTATGCCTTAGATTTTGACAATGCGTTCGCCGCGTCTTCACTAAGTTATGGTCTGACCTATACCGGCACGATCAAGGCCGCAAAACTCTATGCAAGCTATGCACGACAATCGGACTACGGCAACAATCCTGTCGACTACTCAACGGACTATTTTATTGTCGAAGGCAGCGGGAAACTAGGCCCCATCAATCTACTGCTTGGATATGAGAGTCTTGGAAGCGATGATGGTCGCGCTGCATTCTCTACTCCCCTTGCAACACTGCATCGCTATCAAGGCTCCGCCGACGTATTCCTCAACACTCCTGCCAATGGTTTACAGGACCGCTATGTCACGGTCAGTACCGCTTTAGATCAATTAAACGTCTCGGCAAGCTTTCATGAGTATCAGGCTGAACGGGGCGGGTTAGAGTATGGCTCAGAATGGAACCTACAATTGGCCTACCCGCTCAATCAGCATCTTAATGTGCAAGCCAAATATGCACACTATCAAGCTGATAATTTTGCGGTAGATACCGACAAACTATGGCTTAGCCTAAACATGGCATTCTAATTGCTGACCTTAGTCTGCCATTAAGGCCTAAAAGGATCGCCATACTTGAAATCTGAACAACCGAATATTGCTATTCGCGTCATGTTAGTCGATGACCACCCCGATCGCGCCCAGCTCGTAGAACAGGGGCTTGTGGGCGCGGGCTTTGAGGTGATCTCAGTAATCACCTCTGCCGCCGGCTTGCTCTTTCAGATCGAACAACATCGACCGGATGTCGTCATTATCGACCTGCAATCCCCCGACCGAGACGTTCTCGAAAGCCTCGCTATCGTCAACCAACACAACCCTACGGCCATGGTGATGTTTGGACAGGAGGACGATCCAGACTACATTCGTCACGCCGTCTCTGCAGGCATCAGTACCTATTTAACTGACGGCATTAACCCCTCCCGTGTACGCCCCATCATCGAAGTGGCCATGGCTCAGTTTCGTGCGTTCCAAGGGCTAAGAGAGGAGTTAATCAGCGCAAGAGCTCAACTTGAATCACGCACCTTAGTTGAAAAAGCCAAAGCGCTACTCATGAGCCAAAAGAACATCAACGAGGATGAGGCCCATCAACTGCTGACCAAATTAGCGATGGACAATAATCAACGCCTGCGTGACGTCGCCCATACAGTTGTCAGCACCCTTACAGCCTTTGAGACTAGGAAATAGCATGTTTGATTCAAGCCGCCTTGCCCCACCAGAAATCGCAGCCGTGTCTCTTGGATACATGCGTTTAACCGATGCCGCGCCGTTAATCCTCGCGAAAGAAGCTGGGTTGTTTACTCGCTATGGACTCGACGTCACCCTGTGTCGAGAAGTCTCCTGGGCCAATCTTCGCGACAAACTGGTCGTTGGTTTATTGGATGCCGCACAATTGCTTGCCCCACTGCCCATGACAACAGCCCTTGGCGCTGGAGGCATGCGGGGCCAGCTCATCACTGGGCTAGCACTTGGTCTGAACGGCAACGCCATAACCCTGTCCAATAGGCTCGTTCATGCCCTCGATCAATCACACGACGTAGTCAGTTACACCCCTCTCCAACGCGCGCAACAACTCAAAGTCCAACTAAAACAAAGTGGGGAGCGCCTCACGCTTGCCACTGTTCACGCTTTCTCAATGCACACCTTTTTACTGCGTATGTGGCTGAAATCCGGTGGCATCGATATCGACAAGGACATTCACTTATTAGTGCTCCCGCCAGAGCAAATGTGTGACAGCCTTGCTCGCGGGGTTATTGATGGATTTTGTGTAGGAGAACCGTGGAGCACCGTCGCCATTGAACAGGGGATAGGCAGCGTCGTTGCCAGCGGCTACGACATTTGGAACAACGCCCCAGAGAAAGTGTTAGGCGTGACACAGCAATGGCACGACTCACACCCTGCAACACACTTGCGTCTTCGTCTCGCGATTATGGAAGCGTGCCAGTTACTCGACGACCCGAAAGAGCGCGAAGGCATTGCAGCGCTTATGAGTCAGACTCAATACTTGAACCTCCCTGAGCGACTAATCCTCCCTTCGCTGACTGGGGACTACCGTTTTTCGAAAGCAGGCCCGACAGTGGTGCAGCCTGATTTTCATGTGTTTTGGAAATACCAAGCGGGCTTCCCCTGGCGCTCACAAGCCCTTTGGATACTTAAGCAATCGAGTCAATTGCTAGGCAAGGAGATCTCGGACGAACAAGCACACGCATTGATACAACAATGTTGGCGACCTGACCTGTACCGAGAGGCAGCCAGACTGCTCGGTCACCCCTCCCCCTCGCAAGACAATAAGGACGAGGACGTTCATGAGAACGAATGGGTGATGGAGACAGGAATTGAGCTTGGCCCCGACAAGCGCATAAACGCGTTATGAGCTTTTAAAACAGCGCTCATGCACCACAAGGGTGCAGTGCTCGCACTCACTGCCCCATTATCACTCGCCATTACAGCCCAAGGCATGACAATGACAGCGTTGTTCTATCAGCAAGCTCAAGAACAACTCGTGGTAATGCGCGACTCCCACTGCATTTACTCCCGTTAGATAAATCTGGCACAGCCTATGCATTGTATTAACTATGAATAAGTTGTCATTAACTTGTTCCACGCGAATCTGAACTCTCCCCCTGAATAGGGTTCGCTGGGTAATGTGGCCCACGGTGTTGCTTAGCAACTCGTGGGCCTTTTTTTTGGAAAAAATTAAGTAAACCAGGAGTGCATTATGTCCATCACAATTCGTACACCACGACAGTTCGCGCCGCAGTCACTTGCGAAGAAGGCTCGCACATTGTGTGTCATTGTCACTTCCTTATTGAGCACTTACGCATTGGCCGAGGTTGGCCCTGCTGAAAAAGACGAACTCACTTTTGGTTTTATTAAACTAACAGACATGGCCCCATTCGCAATTGCCTATGAGAAAGGTTACTTCGAAGACGAGGGCTTGTACGTCACACTAGAAGCACAAGCGAATTGGAAGGTGTTGCTGGACGGCGTCATAGACGGTCAGCTTGATGCTGCCCACATGTTGGCTGGGCAACCTATCGCGGCGACCATTGGCTATGGCACCCAAGCTCATATCGTCACGCCACTTAGTTTGGATTTGAATGGGAATGGCATCACCGTTTCCAATGAAGTGTGGGAACAAATGCGCCAACACATAGAGATGGAGGATGGTAAGCCCGTCCACCCCATCTCTGCCTCAGCCTTAAAGCCCGTCGTTGAAGAATATGCGGCACGTGGAGAAGCATTCAACATGGGGATGGTGTTCCCCGTGTCGACTCACAACTATGAAATACGCTATTGGTTGGCAGCAGGAGGCATTCACCCTGGTTTTTACATGCCCGAGCGAGGCGATAATTCTGGGATGGCCCAAGCCCAAGTACAGCTTTCCGTGACACCGCCTCCACAAATGCCCGCCACTCTCGAAGCGGGCACTATTTTAGGGTACAGCGTTGGCGAGCCATGGAATCAACAAGCCATCTTCAAAGGCATCGGCGTTCCCGTGATTACCGACTACGAAATCTGGAAGAACAATCCCGAAAAAGTACTAGGTATGACCAAAGAATTTACAACTCTATACCCCAATACCAGCATTCGTATCGTCAAAGCTTTGCTGCGCGCAGGGCAATGGCTTGACGCCAATGACAACGCTAATCGTGAAGAGGCGGCTCGCATTTTATCGCGAGGGGAATATGTCGGTGCCGACTATGAGGTAATCGCCAACTCTATGACAGGCACTTTCGAATATGAAAAAGGCGATACGCGTTCGGTGCCCGATTTCAATGTGTTCTTCCGTCACTTTGCTACTTACCCCTACTACTCCGACGCCATTTGGTATCTGACACAGATGCGCCGTTGGGGACAAATCGCGGAAACAAAATCTGATGATTGGTATATAGAGCAGGCCAAAAGCATCTACCAACCATCGATCTATCAAGCCGCGGCGCAAGCCTTAATAGATGAGGGAACGATGACCGCCACCGACTTCCCAGCATTCGCTACCGAAACTGGATTTCGGCCCGCTACAGACGAATTTCTTGACGCAGTCCTCTACGACGGACAACAGCCTAACGCCTACTTACAGGCATTAGAGATTGGCCTGAAATGAATCAATTCGCCACCTTGGCACCACAACAAGCGAGCGTTGGAAGACCTATGTCAAATACAGCAGAATCGAGCAGCAGTGCAACACCCCAGACGCCACAGGCCACTAAGTGGTATAGCGATACTTGGACCATTCCCGCACTGGTAAAACGCAGCGTGCGCTCTTGGAGCTTGTCCTTTATTGGCATTGTGATTTTCGCTCTACTTTGGCAAGGCACAGCCAATAATATCGACACCTCATTAGGCCAGTTCCCTGGCCCTATACAGGTACTTGAGCAAGCAAAGAACCTCTACTCAGAATATGGACGCGAGCAACAGCGTCGTGTCGATTTCTTTGCACGCCAAGACGTTCGCAATGCAGCATTGTTAGAGGCCGACCCTAATGCCGATGTGCGAATCAGACCTTATACAGGCCGGCCTACATTCATTGATCAAATTCAAACGAGTCTAGTCACTGTCTCGTTTGGCTTTTTCATCGCCATGTTAGTGGCGATTCCCCTTGGCGCTGTTTGCGGCTTAAGTGAAAGCACCTACAACGCCATCAACCCAATCATCCAGTTGTTCAAGCCTGTCTCCCCACTAGCGTGGCTACCACTCGTGACGATGTTAGTAAGCGCTCTATATGTTTCCGACAACCCTTGGTTTGAAAAGTCTTTTGTCACTTCTGCTATCACGGTCGCCTTATGTTGCCTTTGGCCGACGGTGATCAACACCACAGTGGGAGTCAGCAGCGTCGACAAAGACTTGATCAACGTCAGCCGTGTGATTCAACTCCCCACGCACACCCATATATTGAAGATTGTGCTGCCCTCCGCGCTTCCTTTGATCTTCACAGGCATGCGCTTGTCTCTAGCCACAGGCTGGATGGTGTTGATTGCAGCCGAGATGCTAGCCCAGAACCCAGGGCTAGGAAAATTCATATGGGATGAATTCCAGAATGGTAGTTCCGACTCCCTTAGTCGAATCATGGTAGCCGTGCTGGTGATTGGATTCATCGGACTCATTCTCGACAAGCTCATGTTGGCGTTACAACGCTATATAAGCTGGGACAAACAGACAGTGCTGCGCTAAGGCGTCGGTCAAGGAGAAAGTCATGAAAGCCTATCTAGAAATCAGTAATGTTGGCATCGAGTTCAACACTGAAAGCGGCTCTTTTCGCGCGTTACAGTCAGTAAACTTAAAAATAGCCAAAGGCGAGTTTGTCACGTTGATTGGTCACTCCGGATGCGGAAAATCCACAGTGCTCAATATTATTGCCGGCCTTTATCAAGCCACAGAGGGTGGTGTCATTCTCGATGGCAAAGAGGTCAATGCACCAAGCCCCGATCGCGCCGTGGTGTTTCAAAATCACGCCCTACTGCCCTGGCTCAGTGTTTATGAGAATGTCGAGCTCGCGGTCAAGCAAGTGTTTCGCGGCCAAAAAAGCAAAGCGGAGATGCACGAGTGGATTCAACATAATCTCGAACTCGTGCATATCGAACATGCCAGCGACAAGCGTCCTCATGAAATATCAGGGGGGATGAAACAGCGAGTCGGCATTGCGCGCTGCCTTGCCATGCAACCTAAAGTCCTTTTAATGGACGAGCCTTTTGGCGCACTGGATGCCTTGACCAAAGCCCATCTTCAAGACTCATTGATGGAGATTCACAGCAATCTAGGCACCACAGTGGTCATGATCACTCATGATGTTGACGAAGCCGTTCTGCTGTCAGATCGCATTGTCATGATGAGTAATGGGCCTGCTGCCACCATCGGAGAGATTCTCCCGATTCCATTGCCTCGCCCACGCAGCCGTTTGGCGCTTGCTGATTCCACCGAATTCCTGCACGCCCGTCAACAAGTCCTGCAGTTCCTCTATGAGAAGCACAAATACCCCGGTGCCGCCGCGGCCTAAGTGTCACGCCATCCAATAATATTTAGTGGGAAACAAGCATGAAAGCGAAAAAAATTGTAGTAGTGGGTAACGGCATGGTGGGGCATTACTATGTTGAAAAATTGGCTGCCATGAACGCAGATCATGAGATCACCGTCATCGGGGCAGAGCCTCGTCCAGCCTATGACCGAGTGCATTTATCCGAAGTATTCAGTGGGAAAAGTCCAGAAGACCTCGCGTTGACGACTCGTGAGCATTACAAAGAAATAGGCGTTAAGGCCCACTTCGGCGATGCGGTGGCGACCATCGATCGCGAACATAAAGAAGTAGTTACAGAGCTAGGCCGTCGCTTTTCCTACGACAAACTTGTTCTTGCCACGGGCTCTTACCCATTTGTTCCTCCAGTCCCAGGTGCTGACAAAAAGGGCTGCTTAACCTATCGCACCATTGATGATCTCGGCGCTATTCGTGCTCACGCTAAACTCGGCAAGATCGGGGTAGTCGTGGGTGGCGGTTTGTTAGGGCTGGAGTGTGCCAATGCGCTTAAAAATCTTGGCTTGCAAACTCATGTTGTGGAGTTCGCCCCTGGCCTGATGGGTGTACAGCTTGATGAAGGCGGAAGCGGCATGCTGCGCGCCATGATCGAAGAGCTCGACGTCCAAGTCCATACAAGTAAAGCGACACAGAAAATCGTCGCAGGAAAACAACAGCAGCTGCGAATGGAGTTCGCCGATGGCGGTGCTTTAGAAACAGATCTCATCGTATTCTCTGCGGGTATTCGCCCCAACGACCAACTGGCGAAACAAGCTGGGCTGGACGTTGGTGAGCGCGGAGGCATTAGCATTGACTACCATTGCCGTACCAGTGACTCTGACATTTTCGCCATTGGCGAATGCGCCTTGTTCGGCGGGCGAATTTTCGGACTTGTAGCGCCGGGGTATCGTATGGCTGATGCCGCCCTCAGCCAACTCACTGACAGCCCAGAATCCTTCCAGGGTGCCGACATGAGCACCAAACTAAAACTCTTAGGCATTGATGTAGGCTCCATTGGTGATTCTCACGGCAAAGTCCTTGTCGATGACAAAATGCCTGCAAGTTTTTTATACGCCAATGATCGTGAGCGCGTTTATAAAAAGATAGTGGTGAGCCCAGACGGTAAGAAATTACTTGGCGCGGTATTAGTGGGTGACTGCAGTGACTACGATAACTTACTGCAACTTTACTTGAATGACATGGATCTCCCTGACAACCCAGAGAACATTATTCTACCCGCCGACAGTGGTGAGGCTTCCGCATTCTCTGGCATGACCCTGCCGCTAAGCGCCACCATTTGCTCTTGCTTGAATGTCACCAAGGGCGACATAGTGAACGCGATCGACGAGGGCTGCTGTACCGTCGCTGACGTAAAGACTTGCACCCAAGCGAGCACTGGCTGCGGGGGGTGTGCAGCCTTGCTAAAATCTACTGTCGATACTGAGCTGGCCGCCCGTGGGGTTGAGATTAATAACAATCTTTGCGAGCACTTCGCCTACTCGCGGCAAGATCTTTTCACAATGATCAAGGTAGGTCGCTTACAAGAATTCAACGATGTTCTTGCCAAACATGGCTCAGGTCGAGGCTGTGAAATCTGCAAACCGACTATAGGTTCTATTCTCGCCTCCCTGTGGAATGACTATATTCTTGAACCTGCGCATATGCCGCTGCAAGACACCAACGATAACTTCTTAGCCAATATGCAAAAAGATGGCACCTACTCCATCGTGCCTCGAATTCCCGGTGGTGAAATCACTGCAGACAAGCTCATCGTGATCGGCCAAGTCGCAAAGAAATATGCTCTTTACACAAAAATCACTGGTGGCCAGCGCATCGACTTATTTGGGGCTCGCGTCAATCAGCTTCCCGACATTTGGACTGAGCTTATAGACGCCGGCTTTGAAACCGGACATGCCTATGGCAAAGCCTTACGCACGGTAAAATCATGTGTAGGCAATTCCTGGTGCCGTTACGGGGTGCAAGACAGCGTTAGCATGGCCATCTTCATTGAGAATCGCTACAAAGGGATTCGTTCGCCCCATAAGCTTAAGTCCGCGGTTTCTGGCTGCACGCGGGAGTGCGCCGAAGCGCAATCAAAAGACTTCGGTGTAATCGCGACAGAGAATGGTTGGAACCTATACGTATGCGGAAACGGAGGCATGAAACCTCGCCATGCAGATCTATTCGCCACTGATCTTGACGACGCAACGCTCATTCGCTACATCGACCGCTTCCTCATGTTTTACATCCGTACAGCAGATCGCCTCCAGCGCACCTCGGTGTGGATGAACAACTTAGAGGGAGGTTTGGATTATCTGCGCGAAGTCGTCATTGAAGACAAGCTCGGTTTGGCAGAAGAGTTAGAAGCACAGATGACATTGCTCCTGGACCGCTATCAATGCGAGTGGAAAACCACAATCGAAGACCCAGAGAAACTGAAACGCTTTCGTCAGTTTGTAAACAGCAAAGAAGACGATAGCCATATTGTGTTTGTACAAGAGCGTGGCCAACCACGGCCCGCGAAAGAAGAAGAGCGTGACACGCTCACTACAGCCTAAGAACAAAAAAGGATAACATCATGACAAGCGCTGCTGCACGTACCCCGTATGACCCCATTGCGGTTTTTCACCGTGATGAACTGCAAGAGAATGCTGGTGTCTGCGCCCTCATAAACGATGTGCAAGTAGCGGTATTTTATCTACCCGGAGAAACACCTGCGGTATTCGCGCTGCACAATTGGGACCCGTTGGGCAAAGCCAATGTGCTCTACCGTGGTATAGTCGGTGATGTTAATGGCGAGCGGGTTATCGCCTCTCCTTTGTACAAACAACACTACAGTTTAGATACTGGTCGCTGCTTAGAAGATGACACAGTCAGCATCCCAATCTATGAAGCGTTTATTGTGGATGACACTGTGACAATCACTCTACAGCCTCGCCGCAACAAACGACAAGATTAAGAGCCCCCTACATCATGATAGCGAGTGAAAATTTCGGTCAAACGACTTGCCCTTATTGCGGCGTCGGCTGCGGTGTTGACGCCACAGTTGTGGCCGGAAAAGTCACGAATGTTGTAGGCGCACAACACCCAGCCAACTTAGGGCGACTTTGTGTCAAAGGCTCGGCGCTGCACGAAACCCTTGGAGAGCAAGGGCGACTACTACATCCTCGCATTCAGGGCGCACGCACTGACTGGGGAACAGCCTTAGATCACGTGGCTGCAAAGTTCAAAGAAACCATTCGCGACCACGGCCCGGACTCGGTGGCCTTTTATCTGTCAGGTCAGCTGTTGACGGAAGACTACTATGTAGCCAATAAGTTGATGAAAGGCTTCATTGGTTCGAGCAATGTGGATACGAACTCCCGCCTGTGCATGGCCTCAGCTGTGGCCGGTTACAAACGCGCCTTTGGTGCCGATGTCGTGCCCTGCAATTACGAAGACCTCGAGTGCTGCGACTTACTGATCATGGCGGGCTCCAATGCCGCATGGACGCACCCTGTTCTATATCAACGCATTAGTGCAGCCAAGAAAGCCAATCCTAGAATGCGCATTGTCGTCATCGATCCTCGGCGCACGGCAACCTGCGATATTGCCGACTTACACCTCGCACTCAAGCCCGGAGCCGACGCGTTTTTATTCATAGGGCTTTTACATTACCTCAACAAACGTCGCGCCATTGATCACGATTTTATTGATGCCCACACAGAAGGATTCGATGCCGCGATTGACGCTAGTGCATCCTTCGACCTAGAAGAAAGCGCCACATGTACCGGCTTAGATATTGGCGACCTTGAACAATTTTACCAATGGTTTTCTCGTACAGAGAAAACCGTCAGCTTCTACTCCCAAGGAATCAACCAATCTGCCACCGGCACAGATAAATGCAATGCCATTATCAATTGCCATTTAGCCACTGGAAGAATTGGCAAACCGGGAATGGGGCCTTTCTCCATCACAGGACAACCCAATGCCATGGGGGGCCGAGAAGTCGGCGGGCTTGCGAATCAGCTCGCCGCGCATATGGATTTCAATGCAGACGATGTGCAGTGTGTTTCTGAGTTTTGGGACGCGCCTAATATTGCTCGAACTCCTGGCTTGAAGGCCGTCGACCTTTTCGACGCCATTGAGCAAGGTAAGATTAAGGCTGTGTGGATCATGGCCACGAATCCCGTCGTGAGCCTGCCCGATACCGAGCGAGTACGAGCAGCCTTGCAACAATGTGAGTTTGTCGTAGTCTCGGACTGTATTGCCGAAACTGACACCAATGCCTGCGCTAATGTTTTACTCCCCGCCACCGGCTGGAGCGAGAAAGACGGCACTGTCACAAATTCGGAGCGGCGAATATCACGACAACGCGCATTGCTGCCGGCGATGGGCGAGGCAAAGCACGATTGGTGGATTATTGCAGAAGTGGCAAAACGATTGGGTTTTCGACAAGCCTTCGAGTACTCCAGCCCACGGGACATTTTCGTCGAACATGCCGCCCTGTCTGGCTACAAGAATGCAGGAACCCGCGCGTTCGACATCGGTGCTCTCGCCACATTGGATGCATTAGCTTATGACGCACTAAGCCCTGTGCAATGGCCTGTTACTGCGGATAGCCCTAACGGTAGCGCACGAATGTTCACGGACAATCGCTTCTTCACGCCCAATGGTCGTGCGCGCTTTGTCCCTTGCACCCCGTCCTTGCCTGAACGGGCGGCCAGTTTCGACACCCCCTTCCAACTCAATACAGGAAGACTGCGGGACCAGTGGCATACCATGACCCGCACGGGGCGCTCCTCTCGGCTAATGGCCCACACCTCAATGCCTTTCATCGCCCTCAATCCGCGCGATGCGCAAAGCAAAGGCATTCGTGCAGGCGATCTCGTGCAGGTGTTTACACACAGGCCGGATGCGCCAAAGCGAACACTTTTGCTGGAAGCTCAGATTGATAAAGGGCTACGAGACGGCAATGTCTTTGCACCGATTCACTGGAACTCTCAGTTTGCCTCCCATGGAAGCATTAGCACCCTCATTGATTCGGTTACCGACCCGATCTCGGGCCAACCCGAAAGCAAGTTTGCCCAAGTGGGCCTCAATGCCGCGGCTGTGCAACGTTGGGTAGCCGTCTTCAGTCGAAAACTCATCGACACGACTTTGTTTGATTTCTGGGTAAGAACGCCGATCAATGATGGGCACTTGTATTTACTCGCTGACACTGAGTCCAAAATTGAGTCGACCTCCTCTGATTGGCAGCAATGGCTGCAGTCGCTCAATCAAGGGTTGGAGAAAATCGAAGTGTCCAACTCCATCAAAGATTCCTTTCGGGTGCTGTACTGTAATGCCACGCAGATTCAATCGGCCGTGTTTAGTAGCCCGTCGCGCTCCACCCTTCCCGACACCGCTTGGTTTGAATCCTTAGCGAGCCACACTTTAAGCTCGCAGACCTGGCGCCTTCTGGATCAAAGGCATAGTAGTTCGATGACATCGCAGCGCATCATCTGCAGCTGCTTCCGTGTTAGTCAGGCCGAGATCGAAAGCGCCATTGCACAAGGTGCAAACTCCGCCGAAGCGCTAGGACAGCAACTGCGCTGCGGCACCAACTGTGGTTCCTGCATCCCCGAGCTCAAGCAGTTGATCGCAGAACAACTTTAATTATCGCGGATTCATCACTCTGTCACGAAGTGCTAGCAAGATTAGCAGAGCCTAATTATTTACAGGAGCTGCTCTGTGTTCTCTCGACTTGTCCTTGTCACTCTCATTAGCACTATCACTTATTCTTCATCCTCTCTTGCTCAAGAAACCCCTGAGAAATGGTATGAGCAAGGCCGCTCGGCGGTCGAGACACGCTTAGAACGCCTTGCTTCCCCCAAGCGTGCCAAGAACGTTATTCTTTTTATTGGCGATGGTATGGGAATTTCGACAGTGACGGCCGCTCGTATTCTTGCTGGACAATTAGCGGGTGAAAACGGCGAGGAAAACGAATTGTTTTTCGAAACACTCCCCAATGTCGCATTCTCAAAAACCTACAATGTGAACCAGCAAACCCCAGACTCCGCCGGCACTATGACCGCGATGGTCACAGGAGTTAAAAGCAACGCAGGTCTAATAAGCGTTAATCAATACGTGCGTTTGGGAGATTGCGCCTCCATGCAAGGCAATAGCCTGCCGACGCTACTTGAGATGGCCGAGAACAAAGGCATGTCGACAGGCATCGTCACGACGGCAAGAATCACGCACGCCACCCCTGCGGCTAATTATTCCCATAGCATGCACCGCAACTTTGAAGATGACGGAGATGCGAGCGCCATGAGTGATCTAGGCTCCTGTATCGACATCGCACGTCAGCTTGTCGAGTTCCAAACCCTAAACCCCGACAGTGATGGATTAGAAGTGGCGCTAGGGGGCGGTCGCCTAAACTTTCTCCCCAATAATGCCCATGCGGACCCAGAAGAAGATGTTCCCGGTAATCGTCTTGACGGACGCGACCTCACGGCAGAGTGGACAGAACGCCACGCCAACAGCGCCTACGTTTGGAACAAGGAACAATTCGACAAAGTAGACGTCACCTATACCGATCATCTCCTTGGTTTATTCGATGGCTCACACATGGAATACGATATCGATCGCCCTAACGACACTGGGGGGGAGCCATCCCTAAGTGAGATGACGGCAAAAGCCATCGCGCTTCTAGCGAAGAACCCAGAAGGCTATTACCTCAATGTGGAAGCCGGTCGCATCGATCACGCCCATCATGCGACAAACCCTCGTCGCGCATTGACTGACACCATCGAGTTGGCCAATGCCGTAAGAACCGCTATGGCAATGACGAACCCTGAAGAGACGCTGATTATCGTGACGGCCGATCATAGTCACGTTATGACGGTTGCAGGCTATCCCACGCGAGGCAACCCTATACTTGGTAAAGTCATAGGCAATGATCGCTACGGCGCCCCAAACCATACCCCAGAGCTTGCTGCAGATGGCATGCCCTATACAACGATTGGCTATATCAATGGCGCTGGGCATCAAGTGCTAGACGAACACGAAAGTGCTGATGCCATCTTTGCCCATCCGCTGAACTTAGAAGGCCGGGCAGATCTAAGTGATGTCGATACAACAGCGGCGGGCTTTCATCCAGAGACCTTAGTGCCGCTGGCCAATGAGACTCATGGTGGTGAGGATGTAGCAGTCTATGCCACAGGCCCTGGGGCAGAATTAGTATCGGGATTGATGGAGCAGAATGTGTTGTTCCACATTATGTATGAAGCGCTGCAAATGGAGCAGCGCTAAACCCTAATGGGTCATGGAATAGATAAGATAGTTAATGCCTAATTGATAGGCAGAGTTGGCATAACGCGTGGGGTAATAAGGGTGGTAGGTATGCTCCCACCCATCCCCCATGTCGGAGTTCCAATTGATCAATACCATGACCCGACCAGTGTCGTCCAAAATGGCATGATTGCTCGCCACGTTGATGTCTTGCTCGCCTCGGGAATCATCACGGCTAAGGGCCGGAATCATCATCGGGCCTTCTAAGTCGTAATAGCTATGGAATATCTCGTGGTCCGGCTGCAGTTCAATAATTTCACGATCGGGAAACACCTGCGAGAACGAAACGGCGAAAGCATCCCACTGCCAAGTCCCCCAGAAATCATCGATTAAGAGGAAGCCTCCGCGCAGTAAATATTCACGTAGATTTTCGATCTCCTGGACACTCAATCGAATGCCGCCTTGCTGCCCGACTTCGAGCATATAGAGAAAAGGGAAATTGAAAATACGATCATCATCGAAACGCAGAACGATTGGGTCTTGCATGACTTTGACATTGGTTAGCCGCGACACCCCACGCAGGAAGTTCTTGTCAGCGTTCGGGAAGTCGATAGACCACGCGGCACCGCCATCCCCCAAAAAACCCCTAAAAGCGCCTTGCGAGCTATAGTTATCGAACTGGACGCGCACGAAATTGAACTCACCACCAGGGTCGTATTCGATGTCGGTCATCGCGTCTTGTGCGCTCACAATGCCGCTGTTCAATAGCAGCAAAATGGCACCTAGCAATACGTTTCGCATAATCTCGTCTCTTAAAAGGCTTGGGCCTATTAAACTCTATCTTCCCCCCTACACTCAACACCCTATCAAAGGCTCAAAAAACAGCGTAAAAGGAGTCATCTTTTTTCGTGCTACAAGCGTATAAGCACTGGCAATCAGCGAATAATGGAGTCATCAATGAGTAGTATCGAACAAGATCTTACAGGGAAGACCTACCTTGTGACAGGCGGTAACAGCGGCATTGGCCTTGAGGCGGCAAAAGACTTCGCCAGCCGAGGTGCGACAACGCTCATAGTCAGTCGCAACAAAGAACGCGGCGAAGAGGCCCAACGCTTGATTATTGAGCACAGTCAGAATCAACAAGTGTATTTGTACATCGCTGACTTCAGTTTACTTCGCAGCGTCAATAAACTTGCCGACAGAATTATCGAAAAACATCCTGTCATCAATGTGTTATGCAACAATGCTGGCGGCTCTAATGCCGTGCGAACCGTGACAAGTGAAGGCTTTGAGACCACATTCGCCACCAATCATCTCGGCAGTTTTTTGCTGACATTACGACTCCTGCCCGCATTGCGCCTAGCGGCACAAACAGGCATCGCTCGCGTCGTGTTCACCAGCTCTTATGGGCATAAACATAGCCCGCTCGATTTCAGTGACCTCGGTTTAGAGAAAAACTATAAGTCTCTCAAAGCCTATGGCCGCTCGAAACTAATGAACTTACTAACGGCTCGTGAACTACAGAAACGCTGCGATGACTCCAATATTGTCGTTAGCTCGTTTCACCCAGGGGCTGTCCGAACGCCAATTTGGAGCAAAGGCGGCATGGTCGCCAAAACCCTCGGGTTTTTTATGAACCCTTTTATGGTGAGCATCGAGAAAGGCGCCGATACGCTTATTTGGTTAGCGAGCTCAGAGGACGAAGCAAGTCTTCAAGCGCACGGTCATTACTTCTTGAAACGCCAGCGCGCGCAAACGGCCGCGTTTGCCACCGATGATGCGGCCACGAAACTGTGGGAGCGCAGTCTAGAGTTAGTATCACCCTATTTAGGATAGCGTTTAAATTGTAGATTGTGCGCTTGTGCACACAAGTGCCCTGCAGCCAATTTGCACATCTGCTACTCTCTTAATCACGGATTTTCTAAGCTGAAGGATGCTAATCAATGGAAATGTATAAGAATTTTCGAGTGGCGCTACTAAGCGCGAGTCTTCTATTGCCTGTCGTTGCAATGGCAGCTCCCGCCGATCAAGACTCACCCCTAGCGGGTACGGGAATTGAGCCCAATGTCGTCAGTTACACAGTCGTCGAGGAGTATGACGACCCCCTAATGCCGCTCAACCGTGGCATCTTTGCCTTCAACGATGTGGTGTATCGCTATGCACTCGTCCCCTTTGCTCGGGCCTATAACTCAGTCCTCCCCGACCAAGTACGAGCCAGTGTTGGCAATTTTTTCGACAATATAAAGTCCCCAATCCCTTTTGTTAATCACCTGCTCCAAGGCGAGGGGCGTCTAGCGATGGTCGATGCCGCAAGATTCGGTGTTAACAGCACGGTAGGCGTACTCGGATTATTCGACCCTGCCACGTCTTGGCTAGCCCTTGAGCGCCAAAACACCGGATTCGGCGACACACTAAGCCAATACAATGTAGGGTACGGCGTGTATATCGTCATGCCTTTTGCGGGGCCGAGTAATTTGCGCGATGGCGGCGGCACGATGATCGACGCCATGCTCAATCCTATCGCTTATGTGTTCAATGAACCCGAGTCGACTGGTCTTCGCATCTTCGACAACATGCAAGAATTCTCCCCTCAAGCTCCTGCTTACTTGGAGTTACGAGAAAACAGCGAAGACCTCTACATCTTTATGCGCAATGCTCACCTGCAGGATATTCAACGCGATGCCGAATACAAATAATTTCAGCGCCTGGTTCATCAATACAGTCGTCAATTGGCCTAAAACCGTCTTGGCGATATTTGCCTTTGTGACTGTCGGCTTGGGGATGCAGGCGCCTAATTTTGAGATTGATGCCTCGCCTGACACCTTGCTCACTAAAGACAACGAACTGTATACCCAGACACAACTAGTGAACGAGCGCTTTGCGCCACAAGAGTTCCTTCTAGTCACCTATGAGCCCACCTCAGCAGGAGTCTTTAGCCAAGACACCTTCGAGGCGATCGAGTCCCTCAGTGAAGACTTGCTTACGCTGGAGCGGGTAGAGTCTGTGCGCTCTATTTTAAACGTCCCCGTGTTCCCCAACGACAGCAGCTTGCTTAATGCCGACTTGGATCTCAACGCCTTAACTGTCGAGGCCAACGCTTATGAGATGTCGGCGTTAGAAGAGTCATTCACTGACCACCCCATCTATACCAATTTATTAGTCAATGAAGACCTTAGCGCCACAGCGTTGCAGGTATTGTTTCGCAACGACGAATCGCTTAGCGCACTTGAAGCCCAAATCAATGCGCTTCATGAAAAGTATCAAAACAGCGAACTCAGTGACCAAGAATCACAAGAGCTCGAAAGCTTAGAAGAAGAAGCGGCTCCTTTACGCAAAGCCTTGAGTGAACAACGCAGTGTAGAGATCGATCAGATTCGCGAATTCATCAAACAATATGAAGGCACCGCCAACATTCATATGGGTGGCGTCCAGGTGTTAGGCGATCAACTCATTGAAATCATCAGCAACGATCTTGTGGTGTTCGGCATGGCAATAGGGCTAGGCATTTGTCTTATGCTGATCGTTTTATTCCAAGCATTGCGTTGGGTCGCCATCCCTATATTGTGCTGCATCAGCAGCATCCTATCGACCATGGGTTTGTTCGCATTACTCGACATCAAAGCCACCGTAATTTCGTCGAACTTCATCGCCCTGCAACTCATCTTGACACTCGCCATTGTCATCCATCTCATCGTGCAGTTTAGAGAAAGCGCGCAAAAGGATCCCGAGGCGTCACAACGAGACATCATCAAAACGACTCTCGCAGAGAAGATCGGTCCTTGTTTCTTAGCGGGGCTGACGACGTCTGTCGGTTTCGGCTCATTGGTCTTCAGTGGCATTCAACCGGTGATAGCATTCGGCTGGATGATGATCATTGCGATGGGTTTCTCGATCGCCGTCAGCCTTGTCTTGTTTCCTGTAATTTTGGAGCTGCTCTCCAAGCACGAACAGCGCCATGAAATCCGCCTGTTCGGCATGATCGTGCGCTACTTTGCCCGCATATCTATACGCCACCGCCTGCCTATTGTCGTGGCTAGCCTTGCAGTGATTACTGCAAGTATTCTTGGTATTTTGCGCTTAGATGTTGAAAACAGTTTCATCAACTACTTCAAAAAATCTACCGAGATCCATCAAGAGCTTGCCTATATCGACCAAGAGTTTGGAGGTTCAACACCACTAGATTTGATCTATACGGCGGAAAGCCTGTCGGACAATCCCGATATCGTCATGACAGCGCGTACTGTGCAAATGCTACAGTTAATTCAGCATACGATGAAAGAACACGAAGCAGTAGGACGCGTTCTCTCTGCGGTCAATATCACTGATTTGGCGCGAGAATTAAACGGTGCGCCACTGACTGAGTACGAATTGACGACTGCTTACTGGCTGATGGATGAGAATTTTCGCGAAGATCTTGTCGGAGCTTTCTATGACACCGAAACAGGCCAGGCCCGTCTCAATATTTGGATTCAAGATTTAACCCCAGGGTTGAATCGTGCGCAATTACTGGCTGAGATACGCAGTGAAATGGCTGAGATTGGGGTCCCCGAAAGCGACTACCAACTCACCAATATGTTTGTCCTCTATCAGGATATTCTGCAGCGCCTATTTAGCTCGCAGATTCTCACCTTGGGGCTCGTGTAT
The DNA here is from genome assembly GCA_051252515.1 of Gammaproteobacteria bacterium. Taxonomy (GTDB): domain Bacteria; phylum Pseudomonadota; class Gammaproteobacteria; order Pseudomonadales; family Pseudohongiellaceae; genus UBA5078. The sequence continues at coordinate 699,389 of JBPOFS010000002.1, read as the reverse complement.
GCAGCATTGCTGATCGTTTTTCTCGTGATATTTCGCTCGCCAAGACTCGCCATTATCGCGCTAGTGCCGAATCTATTGCCGACACTATCGGTCTTAGGGCTAATGGGGTGGCTAGGAATCTCACTCGACTTGATGACGATTACGATTGCCGCTATCGCCATGGGCATCGCGGTGGATGATACGATCCACTATATGCACCGATTCCAAGAGGAACAGAAATCTCATGGCTACGAAGAGTCCGTCAAACGCACTCACAACAGCGTAGGCTTAGCGATTCTTTACACTTCCTTGTTAATCATGACGGGGTTCTCAATGTTGGCATTCTCAGACTTTGTGCCAAGCATTCTGTTCGGACTGTTGACGTCAATGGCCATGGCCTTGGCATTATTCACAGACCTTTGTTTGCTTCCACTGCTGCTGCGTTGGGGAGCCCGTGAGCCCGATCAAAACGCACAAGCAGTGCCGGAAAGAACGTAAGATCGAGTATTAACGCCAGCACCACAATAGGCACCAACAAGGTTGCTGCTTGTTGAAAATACAAGGTGCTGGCGGCGATCAACACACACGTTCCAAACGCCATCACCGCCGTGGTAACGATCAATGCTGGCCCAGCCTTTTCTAAGGCGCCAGCAACGGCGGCGCGCGGCTCAAGACCTGACTTGCGTCCACTTTGGTAAGTACTAAGTACGTGAACTGTATCGTCCACGACGAGCCCAATACTGATACTAAAGAGCATCATCACAAACGGGTCGACCTGCCCTACGAACAACCCCCACACGCCGAACACAAACACCGCCGGCAATAGGTTCGGCAGTACGCTGAGCAGCCCAAGATAGGCACTGCGCATCCCGAACATTAGCGTGATCGTAATCATGATCAAACTCAATGCATACCCTTGTAGCAGTTCTTGAGTAACCGCTTTATCCATGCGAGCAAACAATAATGTGCTACTACCATGCAGCAACTCTGCCTCAGTAAATTCTTGCGCAAACTTTTCATCAATGAGGGCATTCAATGTAATGATCGCTTGATTACTCTGAGTGTCTGTCGCCACGAAAAATCTCATCATGGTGAAGTCCTCATTCGCTAATGTCGAAAGGGTAAAGTTACTTTCTTGGGCCACACTATAATTGAACAATGCCTCGTCGATAGCCTCGGCGTTATCGGGAATGAGGTATGCCTCACCTTCTCCCTCCTCCTCGTGCATAATCTGATTCACAGTTTTGATCACTTCAACGAGACTTGCGACTCCGACAATAGAATCCTGGGCACTCATCCATTGCGAAAATCGATCCAACTGCTGCAGAAATTTTGGCTCGATAATCCCGTAAGCGTTTGGCACCCGGACGCCATATGTCAGCTGAGTCCCTTGGTTCATTCGCGTGTTGACGTTCTCGTAGTAGTCGTACAACGGAGAGTCTTTGCCGATAAAAGAGGCACGATCAAAATCTGTGCTATTGCGCAAACTTAAACCCAGCGCGACACAAGCTAGAACACTAACGCTAATCAACATTAGTCGACCATGACGAAAAACTAGCCCTTGGCAAAAACCTGTCACAGCACTCAACAGTCCAATGGTGCCGATACTGGCATCTATACGCAGACGCGAAGCAAACAATAAGATCGCTCCGGGCAAGACAGTTAAGGTCAACACATAGGCAAACCCCACTCCTAAAGCCACTACAGAGCCGAACGAACTTACGGCCGGGGCCGAGGCAAGATTGAGGCTAACAAAGCCCATAATGGTCGTCACAGTGGCTAGCGAGATAGGACGAAAGTTCAGCGCTACACTTTGACGCATGGCATCCACTGGCCTCAAGCCTTGTAGCAACGCTTGTCGAAATAAGGAGATGATGTGCACGCTATCGGCCACCGCGATTGTCACCACCACTAGCGGCGCCATGACCGAAATGCTATTAAATGAAATGCCCAACCATGCCAACGTTCCCACTGTCATTAAGACAGTCAATAACGCCACACTGAGAATACAAAACCCAAAGTAGATCGAACGAAAGCTATAACAAATAATCGCAGTGCAAAGCAAAATAACAATCGGCAATAGAAGGCTTAGATCGCTAATCATGGCGGAGCGATTTGATTGCTCATAATGCGCGGTGCTGCTGAGATAAATATCCACTGAGGGATATCGCGACTGCAGGCTTTCTCTTATAGCATCGCTAATAGCCACAATGTCAGCGCTTTGTGTACTTGTGATCTGTGTACTGCGCAAACGTATGTTCGCAAGTGCCAGATCAGAATCCGCAGAGATCAGCCTGCCAAAAAGAAATGGATCCGCCAACACTCGTTGTTTAGATTCGCTGAGCTCATCGGGACTCAGCTCGCTCTGCGGCGTTAACACTCGTGTAAACAAACTCTCCTCGCCAAAGGGCGATTGCCAACCTAATACCGAATCCATGGAGAGCGCCAATGGGATTTCTCTAAACTCTCGATTGAGATCTGCCAATGCCAATAATGTCGCTCGTTCAAATACTTCACCGCTCTTGGGGACTAAGGCAAAACTGATTTCAAGAGGCGACGGAAAAACCGCGGCCATCGCGTCACGTTCTTGCAGGTAAGGATCACTTTTCGTGAGCAGTACGCCTAGGGAGGTGTCAAATTCAGTGCGCGGAATCGACGAGGCCAGAAACACACACACCGCTAAGCTAAGGACTAATAACGCCACGCGTTTATCAACTAAGGTTCTAAGCAATACCATCATGACACGACTCTTATTTTAAGCACTGTGTGTGTGCGACCTATAGAGTCGCATGTGACCGAACTATTGTCATGCATCAAGCACCTCACTTGATTTATGTGAGATCGTCACCACATAGTGAGTAACACACCTAATCGACTAGTTTTAAACCACGAAAGTAGGAGTGAACATGAGCAATAAGAAAGAGATCGAACACAAACTCGAACAACAACTTGATGCTTTAAGTGAAAAGATCGACCAACTTGCTGCCAAAATGAAAGAACGACAGCAAACTGCCGGCGAAATGGAGCATGAGGCTGTTACCAAGTTAATGGAGATGCGTGCCTCCGCAAAAGACAAGCTCCACTCCTTTAAACATAGTAGTGACGATAATTGGCACGAACTGCAAGTGGGTCTCTCCGAATACTGGACCAGCTTAGGCGCAGAACTAAAAGCCTACGATCACCTCTAACCCTGCAACTTGATCTAATGGCGGTGAAACGGCGTATTGTGCTAAAGGGCATGTGATTCCTTTTGAGGCGCTATTATCGACACTGTCATTTTCAACTTCTTGGAGAGCCACCGCGATTACGCGCTGTGGCTCATTCCTGTCCTTGCCTTTGCAGAAGCCTGCATTGGCATCGGGCTATTTGTCTCTGGACTCATTCTATTTGGCGTCGCCATCGCTCTTTATAACGCCGACATTTTGAGCCTATGGCAGATCAGCGCGCTAGGGTTTGTCGGAGCCGTACTAGGAGACCACGCCGGTTTTTATGTTGGTTCCCATTACGGCCCCAAAATTCACGAGTTTTCCTTGGCAAAGCGCTACAAGATTCAACTGCAAAAAGCCGAACAACTAGTATTACGCTTCGGCTCCAGCGCCATCTTTATTGGACGTTTTATCCCAGCCATTCGTAGCGTGCTTCCCGCCCTTCTCGGTGTCAGTGGCTTTACCCCTTCTCGTTACAATCTTCTCGATACCATTGCTTGCGCATTGTGGGCAGTGTTGTTGGCATTACTCGTCTGGCTCAGCAGCGCTTTACTCTAATCCAGTACTCCCTAGCTTGATTCGAAGCAGTGGCTGGGGTAATGTCCAAAGCCATGTGGTGAAGTATTGGGATTGTACGGATACCCTCTCAACACTAACAAACCAGCCCATCACGAAGGCTGATATTCCACATCATCCTCAACTATTATTTAAAAGAACTTTGCTATGAACCTACTCAAAAGCACCGTGCTGACTATGCGCGCAATTCCACTATCGATAGTCGCGTGGATGCTGAGTTTTTCTTCCGTCGTCACCGCACAAGAGCCCATTCGCATTGCTTTCATCGATCCGCAATCGGGAACTTTCGCCGCCACAGGTGAGACAGCCTACTTACAACTGAAGTTTTCAGCAGACTACTTTTACAATGAACACGGTGGCGTCTTAGGCGGGCGTCCAATTGAAGTGATTGCACTGGATAACAAAAACAGTGCCGCGGACTCCCAGCAACAACTTCGCCGCGCCATCAGCGAAGGCATTCAAATTGTATACTCTGGCAATGGCTCAGCCGTCGCCAGCGCGCTTAGCACCGCCATCGAGCGCCATAACCGCCGCAACCCCGATCAGCGGGTGCTCTTCATGAACTACGCCGCCGTTGATCCGATTCTCACGGGCGCTGACTGCAGCTTTTGGCACTTTCGGTTTGACTCACATTCAGACACCAAGATGGATGTCATGACTAGCCACATCGCCACGATCCCCGACATCAAAAAAATCTATGTCATAGGGCAAGACTATTCATTTGGCAAAGCTGTGGGAGATGCCGCCATCAGCATGTTGGCCGCTAAGCGGCCCGACATCGAGATTGTTGGCAATGAGCTTCATCCCATCGGGCAGGTCAAAGACTTCACGCCCTATGTCACCAAAATCGTATCATCAGGTGCTGACGCCATTATTACGGGCAACTGGGGCGGCGACATGGTGGCATTGGCTCGCGCCATCACCGATGCCGGCCTAGAAGTGCCCATCTATACCTTCTACGCGGCTTACGATGGCATTACTGCGACACTAGGTGAGTCGGGTAAAAACCGCATTCGCTTAGTTCACAACGATTACGCCAACCCTGTCACTAGCCAAGAACGACTCGATTTCAATCACGCCTTTAAGGCCCTGTACCCTAATAAAGATGTGACCCAGCCTCGTCTTGCGACTTCTCTGAAAATGCTGGTCAATGCCATGGAAGAAACTGGTGGAACAGACCCCTACCAACTCGCATTAGCGATGGAAGATATGCGCGTCACCAATATGATTGGCGAAGAGGTATGGATGCGCGGCGATGATCACCAATCATTTCAACCACTTTATGTATCCGTGCATACAGACGAGAACGTCGAGTTTGACGGCGATAACTCTGGCTACGGACTAGTAACAGAGTTCCGTGTGCCGGCAGAGGACACCATCACCGAGAGCAGCTGCAAAATGAACCGACCACCGCAATAATAAACGGGTACCAGCGCTACCACTATGATTGAAGTTCTCGTATTCGCTACACTCAACGGTCTCGTGACCGGCCTGTTACTTTTCATGCTGGCAAGCGGATTAACGCTTATCTTTAGCATGATGGGGGTGCTTAATTTTGCCCATGCTAGCTTCTATATGCTGGGGGCTTACTTCGCGTATTCCATCAGCCTTTATCTAGGGTTTTGGCCTGCACTATTCGTAGCGCCAGTGCTGGTCGGAGTGCTCGGCGCCCTAATAGAGCGCTATGGTTTACGCCGCGTGCATAAATCAGGGCATGTCGCCGAGCTTATTTTCACATTTGGTTTAGCGTTTTTGATTGAAGAGGCCGTGCAGTTTTTTTGGGGCCGTGCCACAAAAGATTATCGCTCCCCTGACTTACTCGACTTCCCTTTGTTTACGTTATTTGGGCAGAACTTCCCCGCGTACAAAGCGTTTATGATCTTTATCTCCGTTGCCATTTTTATTGGTCTTTACTTTGTCCTGACCCGCACGCGCATCGGCATTATTATTCAGGCCGCCATTACCCACCCTAACACCGTGGCTAACCTGGGCCACAACGTCCCCTTAATATTCATGGCGGTCTTTGGCGTTGGCACCGGACTCGCAGGTCTTGCAGGGGTTATCGCCGGGCCAGTCCTCACAACTTTCCCTGGTATGGCCGTGGTCCTTGGCAGCATTGTGTTTGTCATCGTGGTGATCGGCGGGCTCGGCTCATTAGCAGGCGCCTTAGTGGCCTCTCTTCTCATTGGCCTATTACAATCCTATGCCATTGCCTCCGATGTCGGCATGCCCGACCTCCTCGCCTGGCTTGGCGTTAGCTTTGATCGCGACCACCCTTTGAATGACATTTGGCGCCTGACTCTCCCACAAGTGGCGCCCATCCTGCCGTACTTACTATTGGTATTAGTATTAATCTTTCGACCTTCCGGCCTATTCGGCAAGCGGGAGAGCTAAGCATGTTGAAATATACAAGCTGGGCTCTATTTGCGATCGCCATGCTCGTCTTGCCACAAATCTTCACGTCTATACTTTCGATCTCAATTCTCAACCAAATGTGTATCGCGATCGTGTTTGCCTTGAGCTACAACATGTTGCTGGGACAAGGAGGAATGCTGTCTTTCGGCCACGCGGTGTATTTTGGGCTAGGCGGCTTCATGGCCGTGCACGCATTGCTTGGCATGGAGAACGAGGAGTACATGTTTTCCGTAACTCTAATTCCGCTTGTTGGCGGGCTTTTCGGGCTCTGCGCCGCACTTTTTATCGGCAGCTTTTCTACTCATAAAGCCGGCACGGTATTCGCCATGATCTCCCTTGGTGTTGGCGAGCTTGTCGCGGCATCATCATTGATCCTAGTGTCTTTCTTTGGAGGAGAAGCCGGTGTTAGTGGTGACCGCACGTTTGGCCCCACCTTCTTTGGCTACGATTTCGCACAAGATCTGCAAGTCTATTATTTAGCCGCCGCATGGACGTTCTTAGCCACCGTGTGTATGTATTTATTCACGCAAACCCCAGCAGGGCGCATGGCTAACGCGGTACGGGACAATCCCGAAAGAGCCGAATTCATTGGTTATAGTGCGCGTCGCGTGCGTTTCATCTCTTTTGTTTTCTCAGGTTTCTTTGCCGGGATTGCCGGCGGATTGTTTGCCTTGAACTACGAGATACTCACGGAACAGAACCTCAATGCTGCGACCTCGGGCAATGTCCTGCTAATGGCCTATATTGGCGGCCTCGGCTTTTTCATCGGCCCTATTGTGGGCGCTATCGTATTAACCTTAATCAACTCCGTGCTAAGCCACTACACGGATCTGTGGTTACTGTATCTTGGATTGATGTTTGTGCTCACGGTGATGTTTCTTCCGCGCGGACTCACCGGCTTTTTGATGATGCACCGCACGCCTTGGCATCTCGGAAAACTAAGCTTACTAATAAAACCCTACACAATTACGGCCATGCCGGGCAGTGTATTTGTCTTAACGCTCCTCGCGATCATCGAAATGAGCCACAGCAGTGATCCTACGTTTAGTTTCCTGGGCATTGCCCTAAACCCTGAAAGTCTCATGAGCTGGAGTGCATTGATTGTGGTGGCCTTAGTCGCATTTTTCGCACTACGACGCACGCTGCCCAATCTGCGCGAGGCCTGGGAAGACGCCAATAGCATCGACACCGAGGGCAAATCATGAGCCTTTTACAGCTACAGGGTCTGTGCAAACAATTTGGCGATACCAAAATCATTCGTGATGTCTCGCTAACGATCGAGCCCGGCGAGAAACACGCCATCATCGGTCCTAATGGGGCTGGTAAGTCGACACTGTTTCATTTGATCACTGGCCGCTACTCGGTAAGTTCTGGCAGTATTTTATTTAAGGGGGCCCCTATCCATAATCGCCCTCCCTATGAGATTGCCAGACTAGGGCTGGCCAGAAGCTTTCAGGTCACCAATATATTCCCGCTGCTTAGCGTCTTCGAGAACATTCGCTGTGCACTGCTCTGGTCGATGGGTTATCGCTATTCCTTTTGGCATTTACTGGGCAAGGCCGGCGCACTGAATACCCGCACAGAAGAGCTACTAGTCGAGATAGGCCTGCAAGAGCGTCGGCATCTACCCGCCGGTGAACTAGCCTATGCCGAACAACGTGCTTTGGAACTCGGTATCGCGATCGCCAGTGGTGCCGAAATGATCATGCTCGATGAGCCAGTCGCAGGCATGAGTCACAGTGAGGCCCGAAATGCCGTGGAGCTGATTCATCGCGTTACCGCAGGCAAGACCCTCGTCATGGTCGAACATGATATGAGCATCGTTTTCGACATGGCGGACAAGATCTCCGTACTCGTTTACGGTGAAGTAATCGCCTCCGATGTGCCCAGCAAGATTCGCGGCAATGCCCGTGTCCAAGAGGCTTATCTTGGTGAAGTCGTACAAGGAGAGTCCTCCCATGCTTGAAGTCAAAGAGCTGAACGCTTGGTATGGCAAAAGCCACATACTGCGCGGCGTTAACTTCAGTGTCGGTCAAGGCGAAATAGTCAGCCTGCTTGGGCGCAACGGGGTAGGACGCTCGACCACAGTAAAAGCAATTATGGGCGAAGTGGAACCCACTGGGTCTATACTCTTTAAGGGACAACAGATCGCGGGTAAGAAGAGCTACGAGATCGCCAAGCTAGGCATTGGCTGCGTGCCTGAGAACCGCAACATCTTCCCTGGATTGACGGTAAGACAGAATCTTGTTCTAGGAATGAAAGGCAGCAAGGTCAGTTCACGCTGGAGTATAGAGGAGATGTTTCGCATGTTCCCTAATCTAGGCGAGCGTGCCGACGTGCCAGGCGGAGTGTTAAGTGGCGGGGAACAGCAGATGCTGTGCATGTGCCGAACACTGATGGGCGACCCCGAACTGATCATGATCGACGAGCCAACAGAGGGCTTAGCCCCTAAAGTAGTAGAACAGGTGGGCACCCTGCTACAAGAGATTGCCGCAAGAGGCGTGGCCATTTTGCTTGTTGAACAGAAACTGACAATCGCCCTGCGCATTTCCCATCGCTTGTATGTCATGGGCCATGGCCAGATTGTCTACGAAGGCAGCCCAGAAGGCCTTCGCGGCGCCGACGATGTGCGCCGCGAGTGGCTAGAAGTGTAAGTAAGGACTTACGCTGCGAGCCAAGTCCCAAAACGACCACGAATAGGCCTCCATTTGGGTAGTCTGCCATCTCTAAACGGGGTAAAGTAGCGCTCAATTTACACGTTAGCCCCCGTCATTACGTCCTAAACAATAACAATACGGATTAACTACGAGTCTGTCTTACCACTCTAAGGCTCACCGTACTGTCGAGGTGTTGTTCATCATTGATTCATGATCACACTGGCACACTACTCTCGTGATCCGCAGGCTCCATTGAGCGTTGCGGTACAAGAGGAGCCTAAACGCTCGCTGCCCGCTTGTTACAGGATAGAACTAACGCATGACTGTTACTCGAACAATTTTAATTAGCCTTTGCTTGCTGTTGTCGCTTGGCCTCTCCGGTCAAGCCCTTGCATGGGATGCGACCTCTCATCGCTTAAGCGCCTATGTAGCGTGGGATGCGTTAGCGCCCGAGCAACGCCAAATATACAGCGCCCTATTAAAGAAACACCCACGCTTTCAGAGCGATTTCCTCGATGTAATGCCCGCCAACATCATGCTTGCCGACCAAGACGAACAGGATCGATGGGTATTTGGCCAAGCGGCCATCTGGCCTGACCTGGCCCGCTCGTTTCAGGCTGATGATTTGATCCGCTACAACCGCCCTACCTGGCACTACATCGATGGCGCCTGGATTCGTGGCGATGCTCATCAGGGCAATGTCTATGTAGGCGTAGAGCCACAACCTAGCATCCATGGCGAATCGACAGGGCCCATAGAACATGAAGGGGATGTAAGCAATGTCGTGCAGGGAATCGAATTCAATCTTGCTCGGCTTAAACACCCGCTTAGCAGTAGTTCTGAAAAAGCCATAGCCCTGAGCTGGGTATTACACCTTGTTGCGGATATCCATCAACCCCTGCATTCCGGAGCATTAGTGTCATCGACGCTCTTTGCCACAGGAGATCGTGGTGGTAACGGCATATCCACTCAGTCGAGCAATCTCCATTCGCGCTGGGATGGCGCATTACGCAATCAACCTTTTGACGACACAGTACGCCGTATGATTTCCTTTGTTCGGCAAACCGACCTCTCGAGCATCGATATGAGCCCCGATACTTGGCTGCAAGAGAGTCGGCAAATATTGTATGAATTCGCCTACCCCGATGAGATTAAAGCCGCAGTTCTACGCAGCGAAAGGCGTGGCACCCAGATGTCCGCCTTCGCATTGGATGATGACTACGTCAGTGAAATGCAAACGATCTCAGAGGACCGCGTCACCCTTGCCGGCATACGTTTATCTATTGCCTTAGACGCCGCTCTCGACCACTAGTCGACGGCTTTGCATTGTAGTGAGGGGCAATTTCCCCGACAATATACTCTTTGCTCGCGGACCGACAATGTCGCACGCTATCTTGCGGCTCACTCCACGCTTGAGATATCCAACTAATGAATACCGTCAATACTCCCACACTCTCCGACTCCCCAGCACTAGCGCGATACCGGCGTTTAGCATGGATTACCTTATTTGCAGTCTATTTCCTAATCCTAGTGGGTGGCAGTGTGCGAGCCTCTGGCGCTGGCATGGGATGCCCTGACTGGCCCACCTGTTTTGGTAGCTGGATTCCGCCTACAAGCGTTGAACAGTTACCGTCTAATTATCAAGAGATCTATGCGGACTTGGGCTATGCAGAGACGGAGTTCAATCCCGTAAAGACGTGGATCGAATACTTAAATCGACTCACTGGCGTCACCATCGGGTTCTTGATTTTACTCACTGCCATTTTCTCCTGGTCTGTGCGCAAACATGATAAAGCCATCGCTACGGCCTCAATTGCGGCCTTCTTAATGGTGGGCTTTCAAGGCTGGCTTGGCTCGCAAGTGGTCTCGTCTAACCTCATGCCGGGATTGATTACTCTGCACATGCTGATGGCACTGGCCATCGTGGCCACATTACTGTTTGCACTGGCCAGGGCCCGACGAGGCATTATGATGGCGGAGTCAGTGCAAGGCATCGACCCAGGATTTCAGAAATGGCTTTATATCGTGGTGGGACTAACCGTGGTGCAGATCACGATGGGGACGCAAGTGCGTGAGATGGTGGATTATCTCAACCATACACAAGGCGCGGAGCGTTCATCTTGGGTAGGGGCTCTGCCTTGGTTCTTTTATGTACATCGTACTTTCTCAGCCGTCGTGCTGTTCAGTAATCTGTGGCTTGCTTATCTCTTAGTGCGCTCGGTGGGTTGGCAACACACGCTTACTCGTTTCACTGTGGCGATGATACTAGTCATTGGCCTGGCCATTACCTCAGGTGCCACTCTTGGACACCTAGGCATGCCGGCGTTCGTACAACCAATGCATCTGCTCGGGGCTTCGCTTCTATTCGGCTTACAGTTCTTGATCTGGGTAAGCTATCGTCATGCCCGTAGCGCCGATGCGGCGCATACAGTCAGCGCCGCCTAAGCGCTTAGTGGGCCGTCCCTTCTTCGGCCCCTTCGATGAGCAACGCTAGTTCTCCGGGGCCGAAATTATATTCAGTCCCGCAGAACTCACAGCAAATCTCTATGCCTCCTTTTTCGGCCACTATCTCGTCGATCTCCTCTTTTCCTAAGGCCGTTAACGCTCTTGCTGTGCGCTCACGAGAACAGCTACAGGAGAACTTGAGCTCTCTTGGGGCAAACACACGCAACTCTTCTTGATGATAAAGCCTGTTCAGAATATCCGCGTTAGGAAGGCTAAGGAGTTCGTCATCAGTAAGTGTGCGCGCTAGCGTCGAGAAATGTTGCCAATGAGCCGCACGATCTTCTTTATCCTTCACCAATTGCGCAGGCATCTGCTGCAACATTACGCCGACAACACTGTCTTTGTTTGCCGCAAAATAGAAGACACTGCCTAGTTGTTCAGACTGTTCAAAATACACTTCTAAACACTCCGCCAAATTATTCCCTTCAAGGGGCACGATGCCTTGATAAGGCTCGCCTTTCCGGCTATCGATGGTGATCACGAGATTGCCATCGCGCAGCAGCTCAGAGAATTGATCACTAGTGGGTGTTTGCGCGTAGCGTGCAATGCCTCGCAACTCCCCTTCGCTATTACACTCGCCCATAATCACGGCGACTTCCCCTTCTGTGCGCGCCTGCAGCACAAGGCGTCCAGAAAATTTGATCGTCGATGACAGCAGCGCACTACCGGCTAAGAACTGACCCAATAGAATCGCGACTTGATCGGGGTACTGTTTGCCCGCAATCGTGTCGAGGTAACTTTTGTGTAAGCGCACAATCTCACCGCGAACGTCTGCGTTCTCAAAGATAAAGCGTTGACTAGAATCTGGGCTAGGCGTATTGATTGGCATTGTCGTGTAGTTCCTGTGTTTGTTGCATTCGTTGTTGAGCAATGGCTTGGACATATTGTACAACATTGGCCACCAGCTTCTGGCCGCTATTTTCTCGCAAGCTAAGAATAGATTCGGGATGAAACTGAACCGCCATAATCGGCAAGTCACGATGTTCGATGGCCATAATGACGCCGTCACTGGTACGCGCAGTTACTCTAAGGCAGTCAGGCATCCCATTGGCATAAAGGGAATGATAACGCCCTACGTCACAGGGGCTAGGAATGCCCTGAAACAACACCCCACCGTCATGCTCAATACTGGAGCCTTTGCCATGCATTGGCGCCTCCAGAACCGAGAGACTCCCCCCAAAGGCCTCCACGATGCCCTGCAACCCTAAGCACACACCGAAAATCGGAATATCACGCGCCGAACAGAGTGCGATAGTGTCACTCAGGGCGAAATCTTCCGGCTTGCCGGGGCCTGGGGAAAGAATCACCAAATCGAAATGCTCGCCGCGCTGGAGTCGCGTCCTTGCTAACGCCGAACGCAAGGTCACCAGCTCTACTCCTTGCTCGCGAAAGTAACTGCCAAGGTTATGCACAAAGGAATCGCGATGATCGACCATGAGCACTTTCAATGCGCACGCTTGCACCCCCTTCCCCATCGACTGCTCTCCTACCGGGGGCAGTTCCTCGCCACGAATAGCAGCCAACATCGCACTCGCTTTGAGTCGTGTCTCGGCCTCTTCTTCATCAGGGTCTGAATCCATCAATAAAGTGGCACCCACACGCACTTGAGCCATGCCGTCCTTAATGCGTGCAGCGCGCAATGTCAGACCTGTATTCATATCACCATTAAAGCCGATACAGCCAATGGCGCCGCCGTACCAGAGACGCGGTGATTTCTCATTATCTTCAATGAACTGAATCGCTGACTGCTTAGGGGCACCCGTGACAGTGACCGCCCACGTGTGACTTAGAAAGGCATCGAGCGCATCATACTGTGGCGCTAGCTGTCCTTCGACATGATCCACTGTATGAATTAATCGTGTGTACATCTCTACTTGCCGACGCCCAATCACTCGAACGCTCCCAGGTACGCAGACTCGACTCTTATCATTGCGATCGACGTCTGTGCACATCGACAACTCTGCCTCGTCTTTTTTAGAGTTCAACAATGCCTTGATTTGCTGCGCGTCTTCGATGGCGTCTTTGCCACGCGCTATCGTGCCGGAGATAGGGCAGGTCTCTACACGACTGCCCTGCACTCGCACATACATCTCGGGCGAGGCGGCCAGTAGATGTTCCCCATCACCAAGATTCATAAGAGTGCCATAAGGCACCTTGTTACGTTCTTGTAGGCGCGTGAAGATTCGTGACGGACTATCCTTACAAGGCTCATGAAACACCTGCCCTGGCACCACCTCGAATAAATCTCCGCGACGAAAGTAGTCCTTCGCTGTTCTTACGATATCGGCGTACTCCCCAGCGACATGGTCACAGAAAGCCGAGCCATTAGCGAAGGGGCTCAATGCAATTTTTTCTCCAGTGCGTTTATACCCACCGGTTGTCTCTACCGCTGTATTTTCAGCACCTCGCGCATCACGCCTGCACACAAAATCATAGTCATAACGGTAAGCCGCCTCACCATAATGGTCCGCGACAATGAGCTGATCAGGAAGATAAAGTACGAGGTCTCGCGTTTGCGGGTCGCGCTCCTGCTTACGCTGAACAGCCTCAAACTGGAACGCGAGGTCATAGGCGAACGCTCCGTATAGTCCAAGATGGCGATCTTCTGTGCTGAAGAAATGCTTGCTTAACGCTCTTATCACTGTGAACACACTAGCCTTACGACTGCGCTGCTCCTCAGGCACATCATCCGCAGACTCTTGCACAACGAGGCTTAGTTGATCGTTCGTCACTACAAGGCTTTGAATTTGCGCCACGCCTTGCAGTGCACGCTCAATCTCGGGGAGCATAATCTTCCCCCGCGTATTAAGCGCATCAATCGTTAGATGTCGATCTCGGGCAGTTAACGCAATAGGGGGATTCACAAAGCCAATATCCCAGCGGTTATAGCGCCCCGGGAACTCAAAGGTAGAGCTTAATAGAACGCCGCGCTCTTCATCGAGTCTGTCACGCAGTGTATTGATCGAGGTCTTGTAGCAAACCTGCGCCACGGTGCGTTGCACGCGAATACCACCACGGGTGTGGTAATGCATGTGCGCGCTCGAATCGCTACGTGCTGAGAATTGGGCTTTTTTTGTAGAATACATGATCTAGTCCTCAAACAAATCTTTCCAAGGCTTGGCAAGATTCAGGAGGACTTTGGTAGAAGCTATAAACAGATGTGAAGTCTATAAGAAAGGCCGCCTGACTCTTGGGCGGCCTCGGATATTTTTTTAGAAATACCCGCGCTGGCAACCCGAAGAAACGGGCCACCAAAAATAGGTTTGTTGTATTGCGTTGTGCGTTAACTGTGTCATAGGCGGCGATATTGGCCCGACCACCAAAGAATGTCAACCCACACATCTCTTAAATGACAATGATTCGCATTTGCATTCTTGGGAAAAGCTCATTATGATAGCCACCAATAGCCAGTTAAGAGATTCGCTTTGGCGAATAAGACCTATTAATGAACGATGAGACAAAACAAACAACGAGACACACCGCTAAAGCGAAAGAGATCAGCAGCACCGAGCTCTTAGACGGCGCCCGTGAACTCATTATTATTCACAACGACGAACGCTATAGCTTACGCATTACCGCGAACCGAAAATTAATTTTGACCAAATGAGTCCAGCCAGCCACCCACTGTCCCTTCGCCACCCTAGTCGGATGAGCAAAGTGCGCGCATAGGCAGCAAGCCCGATTCTCCTTACCCATTGGAGAACCCGCTATGTTAGTCCTAAGACGTATCCGCCCACTGCCGACAAGCAGCTTTGCCCAGCTCGCATTAGTCAGCGCTATCAGCCTAAGCACCTCGCTTGCCCAAGCCCAGTCCGTAGACGAAGCAAAGGCCGCCGAAGAAGTCATTGTCACAGCGACCTTTCTACCGCGCAGCATTGATCAAATTGCAGGAACCGTCTCTGTCGTTGATCGACAAGATATCGAACGCCAATTGATTGAAGATCTCGATGAGATCACCCGTTTACAGCCCGGCATTAGCATGGACACTGCCGCTCGCGGTGGTAATCAGGGATTCTCCATTCGCGGTATCGGTGGCAATCGCGTCCTCACCGTAATCGATGGAATACGTAGCAGTGACATCTATGGTGCGGGACCGTCCTCTTATGGCAAAGACGCATTTGAAACTGACGACCTACGAGCTGTCGAGATTATTCGCGGCCCAGCCTCTGCACTCTATGGCGCCGATGCAATGGGCGGTGCTGTCATCCTACATACCCGCGATCCAGAGGATTATTTACGCGGTGACAACACCAGCGCTCTGAGTGTGCGAAGCTCCTATGGCAGCGTCAACGATCTCGTTAAAACCGGATTCAGTTATGCTTTCCAAAAAAACACCTTTGGCACTGTCGTGCAGTTCACTCAGCGTCAGTCGCATGAAACTGACATTGGCGGTGATGCACAGCTAAACCCTCAAGACGCCGAGTCTTCCGCTTGGTTGGTGAAGAGTGTATGGCGTCCTAGTGCCACGCAAACAATTCGCTTCACCGTCGACAATCTTAACGAAGGCATCGATACCGATATCGAATCTGAACTAAGCAGCTCGGTGCAAACATCCTACGGAAAAGACTCTACAGACCGCCTACGCTTAAGCGCAAGTCACCAATGGCATACGCAATGGGCCTTTGCCGATCACATCGAAACACAACTGCATTGGCAGCGTACCGATGGCGAACAAAAGAGTGAGCAACTTCGCACCAGTTACGCCTTTATTACGCCAGGAAATCCGCAAACCTATGGTGGCACCCTAGCGACCCGCTACTCTGATCTCGATTTCAATCAGGAGACACAAAGTGTCAATGTGATGCTACGCAAAGCCATTGCAGGGGATAAGCTGCAACACGATATCGTTTACGGCCTTGCTGTCGAAAGCACCGACACCGAACGACCTCGGGCACGTTGTGATATTGCACAAAGCACATCGGCTATGTCTTGTGCTATTCCTAGCTACCCCTTCGCGACACCAGAAGTATTCCCTAACAAAACGTTTCCGGACACTGAAACACGGCGCACAGGATTCTATTTCCAAGATGAAATTAGTATTGGCGATGGACGCCTTCGACTTATTCCTGGTGTTCGTCATGACTCCTATGAAATGACTCCGACAGTCGACGCCTTACTTAACGGTGGCGGCGACATCAGTAACTTCGGTGGTTATCAAATTAGCGACGTGGACACAGACCACACGAGCTTAAACCTTGGCGCACTCTATGACATCGGTGAGAGCACGACAGCGTTTGTCCAATACGCCGAGGGTTATCGACCGCCGAACTTCGATGAATCCAATCAAGCGTTTGTGAATTTGGGCCATGGCTATGCCACCGTCCCTAACCCGGAACTAGAGGCTGAATCTAGCCGTGGATTAGAGGCAGGCGTTCGACACTCTTTTGCTAGTGCCGACGTCTCGTTTACCGCGTACAGAAACCGTTATAGCAATTTCATTGAAACTCAAATGGTGGGCTTCGCCAATGGCATTAGCCTGTTCCAAGATAGCAATATTGGCAAAGTCGAGATCTACGGCATGGAAGTCAATACTGATTGGCAGATCAACCCCCAATGGCAAATATCTACGGCGATGGCGTGGTCACGCGGTGAAGACGAAACCAACGGCAATCCATTGGATAGCATCTCACCATTTAGTGCTGTGATCAGCACAAGATACGACAGTGCACAGCAAAAGTGGGGCGGCGAAACTTTGCTAACGCTCAATGGGAAACAAGACAGAGTCTCTGCTCCAGATCGAGTGACAGGCGACGCCTATGCACTTGTCGATGTTGTGGCTTATTACAACTTCAACTCGGCCGCCAAGGTTCGACTCGGTGTGTTTAACCTACTGGATGAGGAGTATGCCAGTTGGAACAGCATCAAGGGGCTTGCCGCTACAGACACTTTGAACATCGACAAAGCACAAGTTCCCGGCACACATGTTCGACTCAGTGTTAATTACGAATTCTAAATCTAATAAAAATATAGCCTAAAATTTCACAAGGACAATATGAAAACTCTAATTCGCTCATTACTATTAATCAGTCTTCTTTGGACTCAATACAGCATGGCCCACAGCGACGAATCGTTTGGGGTACTCGTCATGGCTCATGGGGGCTCCGCTGACTGGAACCAGGGGGTCATCGATACTGTAGCGCCGATGCGAGAACACTATAATGTTGAGATCGCTTTCGGAATGGCTGACGCGCTCTCCATACAAGAGGCTGTCACTAAACTCGAAGCAAACGGAGCACAACAGATTGCGGTCGTTCGCCTCTTTATTTCCGGTGAGAGCTGGTATGAACGCACCCAACAAATTCTTGGTCTTGTCGACGGCGCACCGCAGCGTGAGCTCCCAGACGAAGATCACGCTCATGGCCATGCTGAGCACGGCGCCGGTGCCATGGGACATCGAATGGAGTTCTGGCAGATTGAAAGCAATGCTCAGTTTGCCATTAGCAAGGACGGCCTTGCGGATGCAGAACAAATGGCACAAGTCTTACTTAGCCGCGCTAATGAATTAAGTGAAAATGCCGCGCTTGAGGATGTCTTAATCCTTGCCCATGGCCCAGAAGATGATGAGGAAAATCAGCGCTGGCTTGCCAACATTGAGAAGCGAACAGAATTGATTAAGGCGCAGCACAACTTTCGCTCAGTTCATGTGGCGACTCTGCGAGAGGACTGGGAGGAGAAACGCGCAACAGCCGAAACCCATGTGCGCCAGTTAATCGAAACAGCCAATACCACGGGCGGCACGGCGTTAATCATTCCCTACCGCGTCCATGGCTTTGGCCCCTACGAGCAAGTCTTTGAAGGCTTGCAGTACCGAGCCAATCAAACCGGATTGATCCCTCATAGGGCTGTCACTGACTGGATCATCGAACAAGTCTCGATGTTGGAGACAAGCCTAGAACATAGTTACTAGACTCTAACTCCCTCCAAGAGCTTGCGGCCGGGCAAGCTCACATCCCTCGTAGTTTGCCCTTCGCTCTATCACAACCTTTTGAGACCTCCTACCAAGCACCGGCCTGCTCTCCCTCAATTTAAAATCCGTTCAAACTTGCATAGCGATCACGGTGAAAACTTGCGTCTCCTAACAAGGCTTGTACGACTCGAGCACGCTTCAAATAGAACCCGATATCGAACTCGTCTGTCATGCCAATGCCGCCGTGCATCTGCACGCCCTCATTACTAATCAGCTCAAAGACTTCCGATAATTTGGCTTTCGCGATACTGGCCAGCACAGGAATCTCTTCTTGAGCGCCATCTAACTCGCTAAAGGCACGTCGTACAGCCGATCGGCATAACTCTAGTTCGCTATACATATGCGCTGCCCGGTGCTGTAACCCTTGAAAAGCCCCAATCAATACACCAAATTGCTCACGTTGTTTCAGGTAATCAATAGTTCTATCAAACACTTCCTGGGCGCTGCCCAACATTTCTGCCGCCAAGCCTATGCGCCCCACATCCAAGGTTTTTTCCAGAAGCGTATAGCCGTGATCCTTCTCCCCTAGCAAGGCATCGGCAGATACACGCACATCGGTAAAGCTGATACGTGCGGCGTTGCGACTGTCTACGAGGTCGAGACGCTGAACGTCCACACCCAGAGCCTCACGTGCGACAAGGAACAAACTAATTCCATTTTTATCATCTTGTTGACCCGCTGTTCGAGCCACTACGATGAGCTTGTCTGCAACATGCCCATCCAACACAAATGTTTTGGTGCCGTTGAGAATATATCCTTCAGCATCGGCGCTCGCCGTAGTGGCAATGCGCATGGGTTGATGCAGTGGTGTTTCCTCGTGAGCCAATGCCATCACTAGCTCGCCTACTGCTATCTTTGGCAGTAGTGTCATTTTCTGCGCTTCATTACCCCCTAAGTTCAATGCCGTCGCGCAAAGCAATACTGTCGACACTAAAGGAGTTGGCACCAAGGTTCGGCCAGTTTCTTCTAAGACGATCTCCAACCCTGTGTAGCCAAATCCAAAGCCGCCATAGGCCTCAGGGATAGTCATGCCAGCCCAACCCAAGTCGACCATTTGTTGCCACAGCTTACGGGAGAAACCGTCGGTTTCTTTCTCATCACGCACACGGCGCAGCTCGGCCACAGAGGCGTTCTCTTGGCAGAAGGCGCGTACAGAGTCTTGCAACATCAATTGATCTTCATTAAAAACCATCGACATGATTAAGCCCCCTTCTTGGAAGTGAGTATTGGCATATCGGGCAATCCCAGTACACGCTTGGCGATCACATTCAGTTGAATCTCTGCCGTCCCCCCTTCAATGGAGTTACCCTTAGAGCGCAGCCATTCCCGCGTCATTTTTAGCTCCTGCGCACTGAAATCACTATTATCCTGACTACTCCAACCGAGGCCTTGTGTCCCCAACGCCTTCAATATCAATTCGTATCGGCGCTTGTTGAGCTCACAGCCATAGTTCTTCAACATAGACGATGTGGCATTTGGCCCCTTACTAAGCTTTTCCTCCTCGAGGGATCGTTGAGAGGTAAACGCAAACGCTTCACTGTCGATCTTGTGCCTTGCAATCTCATCTCGTAACACCGCATCGCGCAGTGGCTGTTCGTCTCCGCGCACCATCATGGCCATCCCTTCCACTGACGCGCTATCGGGTTTACGGCCAGCATTACTAGAGGCAAGGCCGAAACCGGAAATCATCGTGCGCTCATGCTGTAAAAGCCGCTTGGCAATCGTCCATCCGTCGTTCAATCGCCCGACCAACGCTGTGGCTGGAACTCGCACATTATCGAAAAAAGTTTCACAAAATGGCGAAGCACCACTGATCAACTGAATGGGGCGCGTGCTCACACCTGGGCTTTTCATATCAAATAAAATAAAACTAATACCACTGTGTTTCGGTGCTTCGAAATCGGTTCGCACCAAACAAAAAATCCAATCGGCTTTGTCAGCATAGGAAGTCCAAACTTTGGCTCCATTGAGAATGTACTCATCCCCCTGTAGTACCGCTTTAGTACTGAGTGAGGCAAGATCGGAACCAGAACCGGGTTCACTATAGCCTTGGCACCAACGAATTTCGCCACGCACGATACTAGGAATATGCTGCGCTTTTTGCTCATGAGTCCCGTACTCTAGAAGCACAGGCCCCAGCATGCTAATACCGAAACTATTGAGGGCTTGGCGGGCACCAATGCGTTGAAGTTCCTGTGTTAATATAATGTTCTCATCTTTATTGAGGCCACCGCCGCCGTATTCTTTTGGCCATGTTGGCGTCGTCCAACCTTTGTCGGCCATGCGTTGCAACCATAACTGACTGTCAGGATGCTTGAACTGGGCATTGCGCCCTCCCCACACGACCTCATCCTCTTCCATCGGTGTGCGCATGCTCGCAGGGCAATTTGCCTCAAGCCATGCTCGCGTACTGTCACGAAACGCTTCTAATGTTTGCATTAACATCCCCCTTTTATGTTTAATCCAATCCTATGAAGAAAAAACCGCAACGACAAGCAGTTCTCAATGACACCGCAGTGCTTCAGGCGTGGCATGAAAACGCTAGCGCGTGGACCCGTGCCGTGCGTGAAGACAAAATTAAAAGCCGGCTGCTAGTGACCAACCAAGCCATTATCGACGCTGTCATTGAACTCAATCCCCGCAGTGTGCTCGACTTAGGTTGTGGTGAAGGTTGGCTCAGCGGGCAACTCGCCGCTCGAGATATCGCCGTATTAGGCGTCGATGGGATTCCCGAGCTGACCAACGCCGCTCAACAAACCTATGGAGACAGCGCGCAATTTCTAACGCTATGCTATGAAGACCTACTCACTGCATTGGCGCCGCGTCGCTTTGATCTTATCGTGTGCAACTTCTCTTTACTGGATAACGAAGGCGTAAGCGCATTGCTGAAGAGCCTACCAGAACTACTTAACGACTCCGCTTCCATTCTTATTCAAACCTTAAACCCAAACACGGTTAGCCAGTCTCAAGAGCCTCACGATGGATGGCGACAGGAATCATGGCAGGGAATAGGCGATGGGTTTCGCGGCGCAGCACCATGGTATTTTCGGACGTTGGAGTCATGGCATACGTTGTTTCATGACAGCGCTCTGCAGATGCGTTACAGCCTTCAACCATGCCACCCCGAATCTGATACTCCCGCATCCATCATCTTTTGTCTTAAGGCCGATAGGACTTAGTTTTCGAGGCTAAGCTCGCAGCACTATGCGACCGTTCGCACGACCGGCTTTCAAGTCTGCCAATGCTTCACTCACCTGATTCAACGGCCGCTCTTCTATCTGGATGGGGGCAATCTTGCCTGCCCGCACCAATGCCATGAGTTCATCCATTTCTTGCAGGCTGCCCACATAACTGCCCTGAATAATACGAGCATTCATTGGAATAAATGGCAGTGGAATATTCAGCGCACCGCCGAATAAACCGACGATGACTAACTTACCGCCCTTGCGTAGACAAGACAGTCCAAAATTTACCGAGGCCTCTGCACCCACGAAATCCAATGCCGCAAACACTCCGCCTTCGCTCAATGATTTGATAACCTTAGCTTGAGCGCGGTCCGATGAGTCAATGACGCGCTTCACGCCTAACTCTTTTGCCAAAGCAAGTTTATGAGAATCGATGTCAGCGACGATAGGGTCAATGCCCAACGACAGCGCAATCTGCACCGCCATCATGCCCACACCCCCTGCGCCAATAATGAGTACTTCATCACCGGGCATGCGGTCTGATATTTTTTTCAAGGCGCTATAGGCAGTAAGTCCGGAGCATGCGTACGTGGAGGCCAAGGCATCATCTACCTGACCTTTATCGAACAAATAACGCCCATGAGGGACTAAGACATGATCGGCAAAGCCCCCCTTGGCCATTGTTCCCAGCCCGCGGCCCGGAGTACAAAGGTGCTCTTCACCGCGCAAGCACGACGCGCACGCACCACAGCCTATCCAGGGATAGACCACACGGCGATCACCGACTTTCACATCACTAACATCAGCGCCCACGGCCACTACTTCACCGAAGATCTCATGCCCTAACACCTGCCCCTGACGTCCAACCTCTAGCTGTTTATCGTTGCCAAGGTCGAACAGGCCATCATGCAAATGAATATCAGAATGACAGACTCCGCAGGCCAGCATCTTCAACAAAACCTGAGAGCCAACCGGAGTTGGGGTCTCAGATTCCACTTTCAATAAAGGCTCGCCTGGCGCCGCCGTTTCATAAGTGATCATGTGGGTACCTACTAAGCAATGCTATGAGACCTAACCTTTATTTTTGCTCTTTCGCCCAAGCGGCAAAACTGCTGCCCTCTTTGGCGAGCTTCTCTAGCAATGGCGCAGGCTGCCAATAGTCTGGACCGAGCTCTTTCTGGAAACGCAGGATAGTATCGTAGACATTCTTCAACCCTAGATGATCGGCGAAGAACATTGGTCCACCCTTTGCCGCAGGGAAGGCATAACCATAGACGTAGACGACATCGATGTCGCTTGGACGTTGGGCAATACCCTCTTCTAAGATTAACGCCCCTTCATTAATTAAGGGATAGAACAATCGCGCCAAGATCTCATCTGTGCTGATTTCACGCCGCTGGATGCCCAATTTATCGGCATGAGCATGTATCAATGCAGTCACTTCAGGATCTTCTTGGCGCGCACGAGTTTGAGGGTCGTACTTATAGTATCCAGCCCCTGACTTCTGCCCCAAGCGTCCTAGCTCTACCAATGCGGATGCCACGCAATGAGTGGCAGGGTCCATCACTTCACCATCAGCTTCACGTGCTTGTCTTGCTTTAAAACCAACATCGAGCCCAGCCAAGTCGCTCATGGCTATTGGCCCCATCGCCATACCAAACTGTTCAGCCGCCATGTCGATTTGAGTAGGTGAGGCACCATCGAGCAGCAACATATGCGCTTGACGCCCATATCCTGTCAACATTCTATTACCAATAAAACCATAGCATACACGTGATAACGCACACACTTTTCCGATTTTCTTACCAACCTTCATCACCGTTGCCAGCACGTCATCAGACGTTTTCTCACAACGCACGACTTCCAGCAGTTTCATTACATTAGCCGGACTAAAGAAGTGCATTCCGACAACATCTTCTGGGCGCTTAGTGACGTTCGCGATGTCATCAACATTCTGATAAGAAGTATTGGACGCTAGAATTGCACCGGGTTTGCACACAGCATCCAGCTTTGTGAATACTTCTTTCTTGATGTCAGGGTTTTCGAATACGGCCTCAATAACCATATCCACAGACGCGAGATCATTGTAATCGGTCGTACCGTTGATCATGGCCAAGCGTTCGCCCATCTCCACTTCGTCCATCTTGCCTTTCTTCACAGTGATGGAGTAATTCTTACGGATAATACCTAGGCCACGCTCTAAGGCTTCGTCACTAATCTCTAGCATCGTAACGGGGATTCCGGCATTGGCAAAACACATCGCAATGCCTCCACCCATAGTGCCACCGCCAATAATGGCGACGTGCTTGATGTCACGTACTGGGGTATCCGCTGGAAGGCCTTTGATCTTTGCCGCTTCACGCTCGGCAAAAAACACATGACGCATCGCTTCAGATTGTGGCGACTGCACGCACTCCATAAACAATTTACGCTCAACGTCTAAGCCTTCATCCATAGGGAGATTGACGGCGGCCTCTACACAACTCACGATGCGGTCTGCAGCGATTTGTCCGCGAGCACGTGCGGCAAGTTTTTTACGGTAGCCATCAAAAAATCCTGGCTCAATGCTTTTGGGGTCGATAGTGATATCGCGCACGCGCTTCAGTGGCGCACCGGCCTTCACTAAACTCTGTGCATACTCTATTGCGGCCGCTTTTAAATCTTGTGTTGTAATCACTTCATCGATTAGGTTCATCTCGCTAGCAAGTTCAGCTGGCACAGGGTTACCTGATGTCATCAAGTCTAATGCAGCTTTAACACCGGCAAGACGCGGAACACGCTGAGTGCCGCCAGCCCCAGGCAAGATCCCCAGTTTGACTTCTGGCAAGCCCACTTTGGCGCTAGGCAAAGCACAACGGTAATGGCACGCCAGTGCCGTTTCGAACCCGCCACCAAGAGCCGTACCGTGAATGGCTGCCACGACAAGCTTGCGAGAGTTTTCTAAGGTCACAAGCATCTCAGGCAGTGACGGCGCCTTCGGCGGCTTACCAAATTCAGTAATGTCGGCACCGGCAATAAAGGTGCGCCCGGCACAAATAAGGACTAGAGCTTCACTGGCATCATCTTGTGCCGCGGTTACCGCGTCTTGCAAACCCTTTCGCAAGGCATGAGAAAGTGCGTTGACCGGAGGGTTATCAATAGTAATGACGCCGATATTTCCGTTTAATTCATAGCTGACTACGTTGGACATGCGTGTTCCCCTACTCAAAAATTTTGAAATAAATTTATCTGTTAAGCCAAAGGCTCATTTGTTAATCGAGACGCTCTATTACTGCGGCGATCCCCTGCCCAATACCAATACAAAGACTAACGAGTGCATAGCGTCCACCTGTACGCTCTAACTGACGCATCGCGGTGATGGCAATACGAGCACCCGACGCACCTAGTGGGTGGCCCACAGCAATAGCGCCACCATTAGGGTTAACGCGAGGGTCATCAAACGCGATATCTAGCATTTTCAAACACCCTAGCACTTGCGTCGCAAACGCTTCATTGATTTCGATCACATCCATATCATTCATGGTTAATCCGGCCCGGGCCAACGCTTTGCGTGCGGCAAATACTGGGCCTAGCCCCATGACTCGTGGCTCTACTCCGGCGATCGCGCCCGCCACTATTCTTGCTCTTGGACGAATACCGTATTGCTCGCCAATGCTTCGATCTCCGATAATGAGTGCCGCGGCGCCATCGTTGATTCCCGAGGCATTGCCTGCGGTAACGACACCGTCAAATAGTGGCCGCAATCCAGTTAATGCCTCTACCGTAGAGCTTGCTCTCGGGTGCTCATCGCTTGCGACGGATAACGCGGGTTTTTTGCGCCCTTGCGGGACATCGATTGGAATGATTTCTTCGGCGAAAAATCCGGCCACGCGTGCGGCTTCATATTTCGCTTGAGAGGCGGCAGCAAAAGCATCACTTTGCGCTCTTGAAATATCCAAGTCGCTAGCAATGTTATCCGCCGTTTGCGGCATCGTGTCATTACCAAATGCAGCGGCAATTTGTGGGTTCGTGAAACGCGCCCCTAATGTGCTATCGGCAATTTGTTGACCGCGATCGTATGCAGATTGGGCTTTAGAAAGTATCAGTGGGGCACGGCTCATTGACTCTACGCCGCCAGCTACAAATAAATTACCTTCGCAGCTCTTAACGCCTCGTGCCACATCCAGTATCGCAGCCAGCCCCGACCCACAGAGCCGATTGACGGTTAGCCCCCCTACAGTGGTTGGCATTCCTGCTAACAAGGCGGCGAATCGACCGACATTGCGACAGTCTTCTCCGGCCTGATTGGTGTTGCCCATAATGACGTCTTCATAGGCGTCCAATGGAAAATCGTTACGAGTCACAACCGACTTAATAATATGTGCAAGCAAATCGTCAGGACGCACAGGCGCTAACACTCCGCCTTGCCGGCCGAAGGCACTGCGGCCACCGTCATAAATCAATGCTTCTGGGGAATCCTTCATAAATATCGCTCTCTATTTTCCACTTGCTATGCAAACGACTAGGGTCAAGAGGGGGAATGCGAAACTATGCTGTCATTGACGCAACAGCGTATGTGAGACTTACTAAAATTGCCGTGGTAGTCATCCCCTCAGAGCCTACTCGGCGGCCAGTATTGCCGTCTAGATTCAAGACATCCTATCGTGAATCACGTGATGGATAATACCCGCCCCGCCAACGAAAAGGACAGAGCCTGTTCTATAGCGGGCTCTCATACTAGCACAGGGTATAAAGAGGTGGAATTCGCTTTGCACAGACTTTAAGCTGAGCTCTACACGCAAGTGTCCGGGGGATTACTTTAGAGGAATACGCATGATTCGTGATCAAGAAACACTCGACCAACTGATTGGTGTGGTGGATAAATTTGTCAAAGAACGCTTAGTGCCTGCCGAACAGGATGTCGCAGAGAACTATCAAATTCCAGACAAAATAGTCCAAGAAATGAAAGACTTAGGATTATTCGGGATGACCATCCCCGAAGAGTATGGCGGCCTTGGGCTGACCATGGAGGAAGAAATCTATGTAGCCATGGCACTCGGACGCACGTCCCCGGCCTTTCGCTCAATCTTAGGCACGAACAATGGCATTGGTTCGGCCGCGGTAGTCTTCGACGGCACCGAAGAGCAGAAACAACGCTTTCTCCCCAAATACGCCAGTGGCGAATGGGTCGGCTGCTTTTGTCTCACCGAACCCGACGTAGGCTCTGATGCGGGTGCCGTTAAAACCACGGCACGTCGTGATGGCGATCATTATGTGATTAATGGCACCAAGCGCTATATTACCAATGGCCCCGTAGCCGACACCTTCAATGTCATGGCACGCACCAATCCCGACATCAAAGGTGCGCGCGGCATCTCCGCCTTCATCGTTGAGAAAGGGACGCCTGGGATTATCCTTGGGGCTATTGATCGTAAAATGGGGCAAGCGGGCTCGCTTACCTGTGACGTTATTTTCGAAGATGTCCGCGTGCCTGCAGACAACCTCATTGGTGAAGAAGGACAAGGCTTCATCACTGCCATGAAAGTATTGGATCGAGGCCGCTTGCATATCTCGGGAGTGAGCGTTGGTGTTTCAGAACGTCTCATAGAGGATGCGCTAGAGTTTGCGATGAGCCGCAAACAGTTCGGCGTGCGGATCGCGGAGCATCAACTTATTCAAGCCATGCTGGCCGATTCAAAGACTGAATCCTACGCCGCACGTTGCATGGTGTTAGAGACAGCAAGGGCGCGCGATGCCGGCAAGAATGTCAGCACCGAGTCTGCCGCCTGCAAGTTATTTGCGACCGAGATGGTTGGCAGGGTCGCCGATCGTGCCGTGCAAATTCATGGCGGGGCAGGTTATATATCCGAGTATGCTGTGGAACGTTTCTATCGCGATGTCAGACTCTTTCGTTTGTATGAAGGCACCAGCCAAATACAACAACTGATCATCGCTCGTAATATGATTAAAGCCGCTAGTTAAGCAATTGGGCTTGCAACTCGAAGGATGCAGATTGTCATATCGACTGCGGGTTGCACGCCCAATTAAATTAACTAGGCATTTAAACGGACCATCGAACTAATGGAATGCAGTCCACTATATGTCAGACACGCCGTTCACACTTCTTAGCCTCAATATTCACAAAGGCTTTGCTCTCGGCCCAAAACGCCTAGTGCTTAACAGGATTCGAGATTGCTTACGCGATAGCAATGCCAACATCGTCTTTTTGCAAGAGGTGGTAGGCGTCAATCATCGCCACCAAAAAGACATGGCTAGCTGGCCCTCAGAAAGCCAACTCGAGTTCTTAGCCGACAGTGTTTGGCAACATCACGCCTACGGTAAAAATGCCATTTATCAACATGGTCACCACGGCAATGCCATCCTTAGCGCACTCCCCTTTGAGCGCCTAGACAATATCAACGCGTCCATTCACAGCTTCTCGCAACGAGGCTTTTTACATGGAACGATCACTGGCAACATCCATTTAATTTGCGTGCATCTGGGTTTATTTGAAAGCGAGCGTAAGCTTCAAATCACCCATTTAATTGACCATATTCATCGCACCATCCCAGCCGATGAAGCATTCATATTAGCCGGAGACTTTAATGATTGGCGCGGCACTGCGCACAAGCGACTCATGAATCAACTCCATGTACAGGAAGTGCATGAAAGCGCAAACGGACGCATAGCCCGTACCTACCCGGCCTTCCTTCCGGTGCTGCCCATGGATCGAATTTACGTACGCGGCTTCGAGATAGAGCATTGCAGCAGCTTCGCAGGTCATCATTGGCGCGACTTCTCTGACCACAAAGCGTTGATTGCAAAAGTACAGTTACACCCACTGGCCAACAAGGGGGTGGCATGAGCTTTGAGCAGTCCATCTTTTGGCTAATTCCCCCACTGCATATCATGATGGCAGTTGCTGCATCCGCCCACGCTTTACTCAACAAAGCGGATTCACGCGGGGCGTTCGGCTGGATCGCGCTTTGCATTATTTTGCCATTAGCTGGCCCTATTCTTTATGTCATTTTTGGCATCAATCGTGTTAATTCCGCAGCGCAAAAACACTATGTCACGAAGCTCTACAAGGACTCCACAGATACCATAAAAGAGCCCGAGGGCACTCAGTTCCGCCCCTTGTCGATGGTGGGGGAACGCGTATTAGGAAAAGGGCTAAGCTCCTGCTCTGAAGTGCGAGTCCTAGTCAACGGTGAGCAGCTTTACCCGTTAATGCTCGAGGCCATTGAGCAAGCAAGTGAAAGCGTTCTATTAGGCACCTATATCTTTGATCACGATGAAACGGGACTGAAATTTGTCAAAGCCCTTGCCGACGCAAGCGCTAGAGGCGTCGAGGTCAAAGTCATTGTCGACGGGATGGGAGAGTGGATGGGGCTGCGTCGAATAGGCCGAGCATTACGCGCCCACAAGATCCCTTTTACTCGCTTCAACCCTATTACGCTCATACCGCCTGCTCTGAACATCAATTTGCGCAGTCACCGCAAAGTGCTAGTGATAGACCATCTTTACGCCTTCACTGGCGGAGCCAATATTGGTGATCGCCACCTCGCTGAGAAAACTGACAACGCCCATCGAGTGCAGGATATTCATTTCCGCCTGCAAGGGCGGGTAGTGGATGAGCTGGAATGGGCGTTTCGTCGTGACTGGCACTATTGCAAAGGCACGGTAAAACTTCCGCCTTTTAAACACCACAATCTCAATCAGCCGGATTCCGCCATCTGGAGCAGAATGATTCTAGATGGCCCTAACAAGTCATTAGATAGACTAAGCGACTTGATGCTTGGGGTGATCAGTGCGGCCAAAGAGCGCGTGTGGATAATGACACCCTACTTCATCCCAACGCCTGACTTATTAGGCGCAATAGTGGCGGCCCACCTACGCGGAGTGGACGTCCAGATTTTATTGCCAGGCGAAAACAATATTAAGCCGGCACACTGGGCGTCACGCAATATTCTTCGCTTCGTATTGGAGAACGATATCTACATCGGCTATCAGGAACCTCCGTTCATCCATTCCAAGATATTGCTTGTCGACAATCAGTACGCTTTGATTGGTTCCGCCAATATGGACCCGCGCAGTTTAAGACTAAATTACGAGCTTGGCGTTGAGCTTTTCGACAAAGTACTCAACAAACAATTGAGTGAATATTTCATTGCACGCCGTACCGTGGCGACACAAGTCACCAAAGAAGAAATCGCCAATCGCAGCCTTGCTGTACGCTTGCGAGATGCCCTCGCCTGGCTATTCTCCCCCTATCTTTAAGTGGCGAGTTCCTCGCTACTAATGCACGTTCTTCTCGTTTACACTAAGAGTGAATAAGGATGCTAACTAGGAGTCAATCATGAGTACTTATAAGAATTTGCTAGTCGCCATCGATTTATCAGATGAGTCATCCAAAGTGATCAAAAGAGCCCGTAAACTGGCAGGCGGGGACTGCGGAAAACTCAGTCTTATCCACGTTGTAGAGCCTATAGCCTCGGCCTACCCTATTGATGCCTATGCGATCAATATCAGCAAAATGCAAGAAGAAGCCATGCAGATCGCTGCCGATCGCCTCGCGGACATTGGCAAAGAATACGACATTCCCGTCGAGCATCAATATGCGATGGTAGGCTCTGCCGCCACAGAGATTCGCGCTAAAGCGGAAGAAACTGAAGCAGACCTAATCGTGATTGGCAGCCACGGACGATCGGGCTGGAAATTATTACTAGGGTCCACCGCCAATAAAGTACTGCACGGATCACAATGCGATGTTTTGACTGTCCACGTAGGTGAATGAGGCTCGTCCATGTCTTACCCCAATTTGCTGCAACCGCTTGATTTAGGTTTTACACAATTACGCAATCGCGTGTTAATGGGGTCCATGCATACTGGGCTTGAGGACATTCCCGACAGCCACGCCCGCATGGCAGCGTTCTACGCCGAACGTGCCGCCGGCGGTGTTGCGCTAATCGTCACTGGCGGTTTTATGCCCAACGAGCATTGCCTGCCAGCAGGAGAAGTGCCTGTTTATCGGCATGAGGGAGCCGTAGAAAAGCACCGCCTAATCACTGACGCCGTGCATCAAGAAGGCGGTAAAATATGTTTACAAATACTGCACACCGGTCGCTACTCTCGCACTGAAACGCTCATCGCCCCATCGGCGATACAAGCCCCTATCAACCGCTTCGTTCCCGCTGCCGCCACTGAAAAACAGATCACCCAACAGATTGAAGACTTTGCAGAATTTGCGCAGTTCTGCCAAGAGGCCGGCTACGATGGTGTAGAGATCATGGGCTCTGAAGGCTACTTTATTAACGAGTTTATAGCGCAACGTACCAACCAGCGCAAAGATCGCTGGGGCGGAAGTTTCGAGAACCGAATTCGCCTACCTTTAGAGATTGTGAAACGTACACGTGAACGCGTCGGCAAAGACTTCATCATCATTTTCCGCCTGTCCATGCTTGACCTCGTAGAGGGCGGCAGCAGTTTCGAAGAAACCGTACTCCTTGGCAAAGCATTAGAGGCCGCCGGCGTCACCATTATCAACACTGGCATTGGTTGGCATGAATCTCAGATACCGACCATTGCCACAAAGGTGCCACGAGCCGCTTTTACTTGGGTCAGCGCAAAATTTCGCGAGCATTTATCGGTCCCTGTCATTACCTCCAATCGTATCAATACCCCAGAGGTCGCTGAAGAAGTCCTCGCGCGCGGTGATGCCGACATGATATCGATGGCACGACCGTTTCTGGCGGACCCCTACTTTGTGAATAAGGCTGCCGCCAACCGAAGCGACGAGATCAACACTTGCATTGGTTGCAATCAAGCCTGTCTCGATCATATTTTCAAAGGACAGCTAACCAGCTGTCTCGTCAATCCTCGTGCTTGCCACGAACTAGAGCTACAACTCATTCCCACTCAAGAGCCTAAACGAATCGCTGTTGTTGGAGCCGGGCCAGCAGGGCTCGCGTTTGCCACCACTGCAGCGGAGCGCGGCCATCACATCACACTATTCGACAGCGCTCCTGAGATAGGGGGGCAGTTCAATTTGGCCAAACGCATCCCAGGCAAAGAAGAGTTCAACGAGACTTTGCGCTACTTCGCGACTCGCTTGAAAGCCTTGAACGTCGATGTACAACTCAATACCCGTGTCGACACAGCCATGCTCAATGCCGAAAAATTCGACGCGGTTGCAATCGCCACTGGAATTATTCCGCGCACGCCAAATATTCCTGGGATCGACCACCCATCGGTGGTCAGTTATATCGATACGCTCACAGGAAAAGTCAAAATTGGGCCACGCGTCGCCTTAATCGGGGCCGGCGGCATTGGCTTTGATGTGGCAGAGTTTCTAAGCCATGGTAAAGAAAGCCCAAGTCAAAACATTCCTGTATTCATGCGCGAATGGGGCGTGGATATGACGCTCGCCGCTCGCGGCGGCATTGAAGGGGTGGAGGCATCATTGGAGCCTCCCGCACGAGAGATCACACTACTCCAACGCAAAGACACAAAAGTGGGTAGCAACTTAGGAAAAACCACCGGTTGGATTCATCGCCTAGGATTGATGAAACGTCATGTCAAAATGCTCGCGTCCTGTGAGTACGTGAAGATCGATGATGAGGGCTTGCACGTTCTCGTCAAAGGAGAGCCTCGCGTCATCCAAGCAGACAACATCGTTATCTGCGCGGGCCAACTCTCACTACGGGAAATCTGCGACGGACTCGACATGCCCTCTCACCTTGTCGGCGGCGCTAATGTGGCATCAGAACTTGATGCTAAACGCGCCATTGACGAAGCCACACGGGTAGCACTGACCATTTAGTTAGTCGCGACAATGTCTAATGTTGGGTCGTAGATCTTTGTGTCTACGTCCAACATTCCCAATACCGTATGAAAATAATTGTCATGAGAAAGACTCTGCTGCGCACGGCTACTAATTGCGAGACGCTTATTAGCCTCCATCTCCCCAAACCAAAGAAAAGAAGCCACATGAGTTTGTGCCTGTGGAGCAAGCGCATAAGGCAGGCCGTGCAGGTATAAGCCCATCTCCCCTAATGACTCTCCGTGATCGGCCATATAAAACATTCCAGTAGAGAACTCATCGCTATAGGGTTTTAGAAAATCGATCACCTTGGATAAGAAATAGTCGCTGTACACCAAGGCATTATCATAGGCATTGCTGATCTCTTCACGAGTGCAGCTCTCCATCTGATTAGATCGACATACCGGCGTGTAGATCTCAAACTCTTTTGGATACCGCTTGTAGTATGCAGGCCCATGATTGCCCATCTGGTGTAATACAATCGTGATATCGCCCTGGTGAGATGCTATGTAATCGTCCAACCCGCTGAGCATTCCGACATCACGGCATTCAATATCACACACTGGGTTCACGGCGAAGCTTCGATAATCCTCGAAAGGGATATCCAACGCGACGCCTTTTGAATCTGAGTTATTGTCACGCCATAGAACATTAACGTCGGCTTTTGCTAGCACATCCAAAAGATTCTCATGAGCGTTTGCCTGTCGCAGTGAGAAGTCATCGAAGGGGCTAAGGGAGAACATGCAAGGTAATGAATAGGCTGTCGATGTAGCACAGGAACTCACATCAGGCAGGTTCACAATATTTTGCTGTGAAAGTGCAGGATTCGTTTTACGAGCATAGCCATTCAGTGACCAATGGTCTGCGCGCGTGGCCTCCCCTACAACCAAAATAATGAGTTTGCGCTCGCCAGACGCACGGCTAATTTTGGCATCGTCACCTATACTCTTACGCGGCCCTTGTACCGACTCATTAACAAGTTCCTCGGTATATTTCACCGACGAATAAATGAAGGTGAGTGGGTTCATATAATAACGCAGATCTTTTTGTTCACGAATAAAGCTGGCGTATTGTTCTGACATAAGCAACATGTTCGCCGCAATGGCAATGAAGATGACGACTAGCAACTGCGCACGGTTCACAAACTCTTTGAGTGCACCAGCGCACTGGATCCTAGTTTTAAATACCAAGTAAGCCGGAATGAGCCCGAGCACAATGAAGTAGACTAAAAGGCGAACGCTAAGAAGATCGTACACCTCCCTACTGTCAGTCATTAGTGAATTTTGAATCATTGCCGAATCAATGATGACGTTATAACTATTCATGAAATAACTGGCTAACGCGGCAGCAGGAAACAACAATATCAGCAATGGTTTGAAGGTGAACTTATTGAGAACTAGACCGAGAAAAAAACTGATAAAGCAAAATAAAAGCACCGCCAAAGAAATATAGAATGCGAGATTTCCGGGGGCTGGGTATCGCGCAAACACATTGGCAAAGAAGGCGTAGTTGTACGCCACAGAGAACACAAGCGCCGAAAGCAGAATCGCTCTATTGCTACCCTTCATTATAAAAGTAAACATCTGCGCTCCCACTTTTCGACTGGCGCCCTGTTGGACTATCGAAAGCAGTCTGAGCACCAAGCCTTAAGGCAGCCTTAATTTATTCAACTTTATAATCACTTCATTATGTTGAGCCAAAGCGACGAGCGCAGATGAACCAAGCTTTTATAAAACTAATTGTAATGCCTAGCGCCCTTTTCCTTCTGACCGTCAGCATCATTGCTGTGGGCAATATTGATCTTGTTCTCGCCGATTATTTGTACGCACTTGAAGGGCATCAGTGGCAACTTAAGCACGCATGGCTCACCGAAACAGTGATACATGAGTACGGTCGGACACTGGTAGGGGGGATACTGCTCGGCTTACTCGGCACCATCATTCTAAGCTATCGATTCGCCACACTGCGCCCCCTAAGATCAGGGCTCTACTACATCCTAATATCAGCGTTGATTAGCGTTGCAGTGGTCAATGCGATGAAGGCACTTACAGGAATCGACTGCCCTTGGGATTTGAGCCGTTATGGGGGTACTCGGAGCTATGTAGCGTTATTTTCGACAAATCCTGATGGACAGGTGTCTGGCGCCTGCTTTCCCTCTGGACATGCAAGTGGGGCGTATAGCTGGTTAGGGGTGTTTTTTTTCGTAGGGCTTTATAAACCCAAATGGCGATATGCCGCACTGACGGCAGTGCTTAGTCTAGGAGTGGTGTTTGGCGCCGCACAACAACTGCGTGGCGCGCATTTCCTCTCCCATGATATTTGGACACTCTATATTTGCTGGATCTCGGCCAGCCTATGCTACCTCTATTGGTTTCGCTTTCCTCAGCGACCCAATAGATTGGCAGGAGAGAATTGATCTGTCAGCACTCGGCGCGTCTGATCCCAATCTGGTCGTGTTCCCATTCGGGCTGGAAACTCTAAGATCTCGACGCCATAAGGTTTCAGCGTTTCATGAAGCGGCTGCGCATTAACTTTCAATTGGCCCTGATCAGGCAATTGTTTTTGCTGTGCCACGATGACTCGGTTGCCGGATCCTGTCATTTTAAGATTGAAAAAATCTCCGAACACGGCACGATAGGTTTCGGACTCATGGGCATAAAGTTCACTCGTAGAGAACGTGTTCGATACCAGCACGCCATCCGGCGTCATCACTTGTTTCACTTCCTCCAAGAACTCTTGGGTCAACATGTGCTCAGGGATGTACTCCCCTGTAAACGCATCTAAAACAATAAAGTCGAATTTGCGCTCTTGAATCCCAGCACGCTTGATGAACACTCGCGCGTCTACAACATGTGTTTGTACTTTCTCGCTTTCTTCATAACCGAAAAACTCCTTAGCCACATTGACTACCGCTTGGTCGATTTCAAGCACTTCAATGGTGGCATCAGGATACAGCTCATGCAATGCGGCCGGGAGAGTCCCGCCGCCTAATCCGGCTATTAAAATAGACTTTGGATTTGGGTTCACCAACAAACCCGCCATTGTCATTCGCGCATAGTGAAAGACGAATTCTTTCGGGTTGCGCATATTCATGCAGGTTTGGTTGCGCTCACCGCGCACTGCGTTGAATAACAGGCAACGTCGACCATCGACTTCAGTCACGAAAATATTACGATAGACAGAGCGCTCTTCGTGCAGAGTCTCGGCGCTGACTACCCCTGTGACCAACGAGGCCATCATGGCAAAGCCAAACAAAACACAATGGCGCCATTGGCCAAAGTTTCGGTACAACGTCTTCTCAGTTTTCATCGCGTAACACTCCCGCTGCTTTGTTGAACTGGCAGCTTATGAACAATAGTAATGGCTGTTGCGCAAAGCAACAATATCGCTATAGATCCCCACATGATCGTGTCAATTTCAAACCAAAGTACAAAATAGAAGGAAGTCAGCAGAGTACCAAGCGCACTGCCTAGCGTCGAGACGAAATACAATAAGCCAGCCATGCGCCCACTGTTCTCTTCCGAGCTGACTAGCAAGCGAATCGAATAGGGAGAGACCATGCCCATTAGACAAATAGGCAAGAAGTAAAGAAGGATAGCCGCGATCAACGAACCATAGCGTGGATCTTCAACACTCATAAAGACTTGTGTCATCGTCCATTCAGCAAAGAAAATAATCGGCAAAGAGAGCAATGCGGACATCATGAAGAAAGACGCGAAGGTCTTATGGTTTGGATTGCGGGAAGAAAGACGCCCTCCCCAAAGATACCCTAGTGACAGAGAGAGCATGAAAATAGTGATGATGCTTCCCCATACATACACACTGGTGCCGAAATAAGGGGATAACACGCGCCCCCCTAAAAGCTCTATCGTCATAATAATGAAGCCATTGAGAAAGGCCGCACATACAATCACTTTTTGCATCAAACTGTTTTTACTGGATTCGGTCACTTTAGGTTCTTCTTGTTGGGGGTCGGAAAACGAGAGATGACCAGACAGACTAAGGAACGGACACCGCTCCATATGGGAGCTTTATTAAGCTGCCTGAAAATACGTTATCTCCCTCGATGGGTCAAGAAATAGCCAAGATCACGACATTCCTCGAAGCGAGAGCAAAAAAACCGGCTTAATACCCCTCTATAATTGCCTCAAAGAGGTCGCAGGCGTATCCTTGCCGCGCTTTTCCTTTATAGCGAACAAACCCTCGCTCGCAACAGTAGAGAACCCGATTAGCCTATTTTTCGTTCAATCCTCGATTGGGCTCAGGACCACCACCATGTCTGAAAACACTGCACCCACGCCAGAAAAAGACGAAGTTTATATTCCTCGCCTAAGCCTGATGAAGCTCGCAGGCCCTACTATCGTTGGGAATCTATTACTGTCGATGGTGCATCTTGCCGCCATTAAAATTGTGGGGAGTCTAGGCGACGGTGCGGTAGCAGCGGTTATTGCGGCGGATCGAATCTACATGGCGATTCAGTTAATCGTTTTCTCGATCACCGTGGGCACGACCGCCATGGTTGCCTATGCCTGGGGCGCGAAGAATCATGACGAGGCAGACCGAGCGCTAAAACTGTCGATGGTCATCACGATGGGGGTGGCACTTGTCTTGTGCGTCATCATCCAATTTGCCGCCCAACCGCTTGTGGGCATCTTTGGCCTCGAAGGCCAGCATCTAAGCGATGCGGCGCAATACCTGAGAATCCTCATCTATTTCAATGTGTTCTTCTCCTTTCTGGCCGTCATTGGGGCTGGCCTACGCGCGGCCGGTGACGCCTTAACGCCTGTGTGGATAATGGCACTTGGCAATATCATTAATGTGGCACTTGCCTATGCCTTGGTCTACGGCGCCTTCGGCTTTCCGCAGGTAGGAATACTCGGGGCCGCCTACGCAGCAGGCATCTCCTACACGCTAGCCGCAGCATTATTCTACGGGCTATGGCAATCAGGACGCTTGATACTAAAGCCAAGCAAGAACGGCTTCTACAGCGTCGAGCGCATGGCTCAACTCGTACGCATCGCTATCCCTGCAGGAATAGAGCAAACCCTTTTCAATGTCTCAATCATTACCTTTATGTGGGTAGTGTCCTTGTTCGGCACCGCAGCGTTCACCGCATATGGTATCGGGGTCAACATCCTCTCCCTGTCGATTGTCATCGGCCTTGGCTTCTCAATCGCCACCTCTACGATGGTTGGTCAGCACCTAGGGGCCAAACAGCCTGAAGAGGCTGAGAAGATCACCTGGCGCAACCTGCGCATCGCGTTCTGCATCATGCTGACGATTGGATTGATTCTTGGCGTTAACGCACGATTGATCGGTAGTTTCTTTGTGACCAACGAGATCATCCTCGACCATCTTGTTGCCCTGACTATCATGGTCGCAATCGTGCAGCCCATGATGGCAATTGAATTCACCCTTGGCGGTGCGCTTCGGGGTGCAGGGGATACTCGATCGCCAGCGAAGATCATGTTCTCGGGTATTTTCCTTGGACGTGTCGTTTTGACCGCCATTTTCTATTTTGCGGGCCTCAACGTGTACTGGATCTATGCCGCACTAATTGCGGACTACGTTATTAAATCCAGCATGTACTTACACATTTTCAAGAAAGGGAAATGGAAGCGCGCATTCGAACGAAGCGCGAGAAAACAACTGAAAAAGAAAGCCGCTGCTAGTGGCTCAAAGATCGGACTTCGCGATTAATCGTTCACACATCTTATGCAAGCTGTGCACCTTGTGAATCATTGCAGCAAAACGTTTATCTTGCGTTAGCCCTTCGTGATAACGGTAATAAATTTGCTGACCAATCACGGCTAATCGAAACATGCCAAAACAAAAATAAAAGTCGATGTTGTCGACCTGCAAGCCAGTGCGCTGAGAAAACCGTGTCACGATCTCAGCACGCGTTGGCGCACCAGGCACATCGCTAGGCATCGCACGGTAGCGACGATAGTCATCAGGGTCTCCTGCCTCGGCCCAATAGCCAAGAGTACAGCCCAAGTCCATTAACGGATCTCCGACAGTGGACATCTCCCAATCCAACACACCGATAAGCTTTAACGGATCATCCGCAGAC
The DNA here is from genome assembly GCA_051252515.1 of Gammaproteobacteria bacterium. GTDB lineage: Bacteria > Pseudomonadota > Gammaproteobacteria > Pseudomonadales > Pseudohongiellaceae > UBA5078. Next base: position 661,025 of record JBPOFS010000002.1, on the reverse strand, counting down.
CATATGACATTATCGAGTTTATAGTCGTTATGAATTATTCGCGCTAACCCACTATCAGCGGGCATCTTGTCATCTAGCCACTGCATGATTTTATCGCAGTCTGGCGCATCGGGAGTCAGAGCATTTCGATAGCGTTTGCTCCACCCCTCTACTTGCCGCCGAACATAGCCCTGCGGTTTGCCAAAGTGCTCCAACCCTGCTTTTTTCAGATCCACAGAATGCAGTTCGCCCAATACATCAAATAGATTGAAAAATTGTGTGCGAACCTCTTCAGGGCTAAGTTGCATTTGTGTCGGGTAATCCTTGCGAATCACCACGCCCTCAATGCAAGACATTAAATAGAAGTCACATCCTAAGATTTCGTGATCTTCACAAAAATGCACAGGAGTGGGGGCATACGGAAACACTCCGTTGCCTAGCGCAGACAGGATCTTGAACTCGCGCCCCATGTCGTGGGCTGATTTTACTTTACTGCCAAAAGGAGGACGACGTAAGACCCACTGCTGATCGCCACTGCGAAGCAAATAGGTCAAGTTTGAGAAGCCACCAGGGAATTGCTGCACCTGCAGTGCATTCAAAGACTCTCCTAACACAGGGGCTAGGTATTCACGCAGGCGCTCTATATCGAGCTCTTCGCCCTGGCGAACGTTGGTCGCTTTGTCTAACAATGCATCAGTACTCACAATAACAGGCATCCCACTCTTATCGATAAGTGATTTTGTCTCGCAACGCAGGCAACTCTAAGTGCGAGAGTCCGTTGAACAAGGCCAGCGAAATACGGCCACCGCCATAACGAATACGGGTGACAGAACTATTATTAACCATCCAATTGGCGGCAATGACCTGAGCATCGGGTAATGCCAACACTCGTTGCAGAGCCAATGCAATCACACCCCCAGAGGTCGATAGTATCACTCGACTGCCATTGGCATGTTTGGCCATTAACTCATCCATCGTGCCATGCACACGTGACTGAAAGTCAGTCCAGAACTCGAAGCCGACATCAGCATCACTGGGTTGTAACTCACCTCGAATCCAAAGAGAGGTGGCCGCTTCAAATATCTTTTGAAACTCTTTGCGATCGAGGATAGGCAAACTTACTGGACTGCTAACAGGGTGATGATCACGTAAATAGATATTGATAATCGGCGTGCCATCATATTCGTTCAAACCTGCATGAATAAGCGGATCCGTATTTTGTGTTTTCAATAAAGGGAGAAGCTCCTGAGCGGTTTCGCGCTGGCGCAGTAGCTCTCCGCTATAAAGATAATCAAACTGCTCGTCGTTGTTCTGCCAATGTTGCGCAAGAATCCGCACTTGCTCTTCGCCTAATGGGCTTAATTTGTCGTAAGACTCAGCGCCAAAAGAAGCCTGTCCATGGCGTACTAATATCAATTCACTCACAAGTATCGCAAACCTTATTTTTGCGCGAAACGCGCTGTATGGAAATCCGTGTTGCCAAAGAGGGTTTCAATGCCGGTCACACGTTTAAACAAGTGACCAACGTCGAGCTCATTGGTAATACCAATGCCGCCGTGCAATTGCACCGCTTCTTGCCCTACTTTACGAATCGCTTTGCCGACACGACTTTTGGCAGCCGAAACAGCTTTTGCTTTTTCGTCTGCAGAAATATCACTATCGAGCTTCATCGCTGCCATCATAACAATTGAACGGGCTAACTGGCACTCTATAAACATATCAGCCATACGATGTTGCAAGGCTTGGAACGCAGCAATGGGCGTACCGAACTGCTTACGGGTCTTGCTGTATTCCACAGTTTTTTGCAAAAGAGTATCAAGAGCCCCCACGGCCTCTGCACTCACACACAAGGTCGCTTTATCCACGGCCTTCTCTATTGCAACAAGAGCGGCACCTTCACTGCCTATTAGATTTGCGGCCGGAACACGCACATTATCAAAGCGTATTTGTGCGGCTTTGTGTCCATCCACGGTCGTGTATTGTTGCTTATGAACACCAGCGCTACTGCTATCAATTAACAATACTGATACGCCCGAGGCATCTCGCTGTTCACCTGAGGTGCGTACCGAAACAAGTAGTTGAGCCGCCTCTGCGCCATTCAAAACGAGTATCTTCTCGCCTGACACGAGGTATTCATCGCCTTCACGCTTGGCGCTAGTGGCCACGTTCGCTAAGTTATAGCGACCATCGGCCTCATAGAGCCCACACGCTAATTGCAGCTGCCCCTCCATCACGGCACTCAACAAGGGTTCTTTTTGAGCAGCGTCGCCCAGAGCGGCAATGATACCTCCGCCTAGGACCGCAGTAGGGACGAAAGGCTCGACGACCATCGCTTTACCAAACTCTTCCATCAGCACCATGAGATCGGTAGCTAAGCCACCAAAACCGCCATCGTCTTCGCTATAAGGTACCGTCAACCAGCCCAGCTCTGCGAACAGGCTCCAGCACTCCTCACTGTAACCCTTAGGGCTTGCAAGAATCGCATTGCGGTCGTCAAACGAATAATGTCGCTGCACAAATTTTTGTACACTGTCTTGCAGCATTTGTTGCTCTTCGCTATATGAAAAATCCACTTTAGTTCCTGGGTGATCTCGTACAAGGCTTAAAGCCCCAGTACGGCCTTACAGATAATGTTTTTTTGGATCTCGTTTGATCCACCGTAGATTGACGCTTTACGATTATTGAAATAATTCAATGCCGTCGCCGCCGCTCCATTCTCACCAATCTCTTCACCATCGAAACCGGTACCAAATTGATCTGGGACAAAGGGCAGGCTCTGCAAGCCAGACAGCTCCATGTAGAGCTCGTCGATAAACTGAGCAACTTCGGTACCGACCACCTTCAAGATTGAAGACTCTGGGCCCGGCGCCTTACCAACGCTTACTGCGGCAAGGGCACGTAATTCCGCGTACTCCAATGCCAGCACTTGAATCTCTGCCTCTGCAATCTTCTTTTGAAAGATTGGATCTTCAATTAAAGTAGCGCCATTACCATCTGCGGTTTTAGCCGCGAGTGTGCGCAATTTTTCTAGGCGTACTTTAGAGCGCGGAACTCCTGCAATATTCGTGCGCTCGTGAGTCAACAACACCTTTGCGTATGTCCAACCCTTGTTCTCTTCGCCAATGAGATTCTCTACTGGAACCCGGACATCCTCAAAGTACACTTCGTTCACTTCGGGCGTACCATCGATTAGATAGATCGGATTAACCTTGATCCCTGGCGTTTTCATGTCGATCAATAGAAAACTGATGCCTTCTTGTTTTTTCACAGTGCTGTCCGTGCGCACTAAACAAAAAATCCAGTCGGCGTATTGACCGAGGGTGTTCCAAGTCTTGGTGCCATTGACAACATAATGGTCACCATCTCGGACCGCTGTCGTTTTTAGCGATGCAAGGTCAGAACCAGCATTGGGTTCGGAATACCCCTGACACCACCAGACATTGCTGGCCAGAATATCGGGAAGGAATCGCTGTTTTTGCTCGTCGTTGCCATAGGTATAAATGACCGGCGCGACCATCTTCATGCCAAAAGCCACAGGCTCTGGCGCACCAATGCGAGCCATCTCTTCGGCGAAGATATACTTTTGTACGGCACTCCAACCGGTGCCGCCATGCTCAACGGGCCAATTGGGCGCCGCCCAGCTCTTCTCGTAAAGCACCTTCTGCCAACGCACATAGTCGTCCTTTTCCAGACGGATGCGGTTATCGACTTTCGCACGAATGTCCTGAGGAAATTCCGTTTCCAGAAAGTGTCTTACATCTTGTTGAAATTGCAGCTCTTGCGCTGTAAATGCGGCATTCAATCGGACTCTCCTCAATTTCAATATATTGCTTGTCTTGTACTCGGAAATTGACTCTATCACTTTTATTTGGCGAATAGAACGAAAAATCGAGCAAATGTTCGGTGCCCGGTAATGACGCACTGACAAGGGCTAGCACAAGGGATTGTCACTCAATGTTCGCAATGAGAGGTAGGTTGACGGTAGGCAAGAAGCGGGTCTTCGTAAAAGCACTCGATCCCTTCAAAATGAATAGCGGACAGCCCTACGCTCATTGCCTCTACCGAGCTTTCAAAGCACTGCATCCACTCTGACACTAGCCCTTGAGATCCGTAGATACGCAATATCCACTCACCGCGCCCAACATTCTCGGCATGCAGGCTCACTGTCATCCCGTCTTTAGAGATCAATCGGCTGATGCTGTTTTGCGCAGTGCGCGGGGCTATTGTTTGCTCACTCCCTGAACTGGACATCGTCTTACTCCTTTTATGGTTGATTAGCCACAGGCGACTGAAATAGCCGCACTACCTTAAGGAATAGACAAGAAATGAGGGATCGTCTAGCGAGAAGAATTACTCAGGAAAAACGCATACGTCTGACGGCACTAAAGCCAGCATTCCAAACGAGGACAGAGAAGCCCATCAAGGTGGGCACTACGAACAGTAGTAAGGAGACAACATCTTGTTCGGCAAAGCCAAATAGAGCGGTAAACACATAGGCCAAAGCCGCCAACAGATGGGCAATGAAATACAAAATAATGAGGTTGTGACTAGTTTTACTGAGCGTGATACTGCGGCCGGCAATCAACCAACGCGCCGCAAACCACACGCCTATAATGTCGGTTGGCCAGAAAAGCATTAAATTAAGATTATGATGTAAATCCAAATGAGCAGACTCAAGCCAGCCAAAACTCATAATGAGCCCGTAAACTCCACTGGCAAAGCTCACCAATAATGCTAGCAAGCCCATAACACGGTACGTTAACACTCCGCCACGAAGCGTGAACCCGGGTTGACTAGAGAACGAGGAGATAGGAATTCGCTTAAGTGCGAGAAACAATAATAGCGTTGGCAGCAATAATCCTGCCCCTAGAAAATAGTACGCATTGGGCTTCGGCGCCGGAGCGTCGAACTCCATAATAACAACCGGCTCATCCAACATCTCTTGGCGACGCCCGTTCATATTAACGTCTGATGGAAAATCGAGTAATTCACGGCGCAACTGCTTAGGCAGGAACAACTCTTCCCATTGCGTCATACGTCGATCAATACGGCTATTCATCAATACATCGAGAGATACAGCAACGACAGGAACGCTCGCGTAATGGTCCAAGACCTCATCGCGGAAAGTCCTTCTACTCAATGCGCGATTCTGGCTTTCCAAACGCCCACCCAAAGCCTCGTTCAGATAGTCTCGCACTCTGGTTGTGCAGTTATCGAAAAAGTATTGGTAAGAATAAACAATATTCTCTTCGCGTAAATTCCACGCTAAACGCTTATACAGGATTTCTTTTTGGGGATTGGTGAGGTTAATTTTATCCTGCCACACCGTGCGTTGCTCGCGCTCATAGCGCCCGAACTCCCACGTTGGAGGAGAAACACCGAGTTGATAGTTAAGAATGCCGCGCATGAAATTGCCGGCAAAAGCGACATTGCCACCACTGGTATCAAACAGACCCCAGTTGAATACTAAGTCAGAGTCACTATTACGATCGACGACGCGCAGCGCCGTATGCCCAAAGTTATCCCAAACTTGATCACCGACATCGACAGTGACTAAGAAGAAATCAACATTGTCGAAGTCTCTCGGCAAGCGAATAGACTCAACGTCGTCAATCTCAGGCAACGCGGTTTGCTCTGCCGCATGTGCAGTAGCCAGCATCAAAAGGCTGGCGAGCAAAGCCAATGTACCAATGACGATACGCTGGGCGTTGTAACGCAGAGAATAATTAGCGGCGATAGGAGTCAATGCTAGTCGGGCTGCCATAAAGGTTCAGTTGAAGAAAACAAACACTTATGGCCAAACGGGCCAAGTGGCGGCAATCATATCAAAGAAACCGTTGTGATCAAGCAGCCATTACCCACAGACTCACGAACATCGGCAGTTAATCCATGCTTACAACGCAAAGTTAACTAGTGAATTTGTTCCCACGGCATAGGCAATCCACGCAGGGCTCTGACCTTGCACACTTTAAGCCAGTAATTCATCACGAAGCGTTGATCGCGAGCGAGGCTTAATAAGTTGTTCTTAATTTCATGAACAGTGGTATGCGGCAACATATTTGCTATTTGCCAGATCTCCTGCTCTTGGACTGCTGCGTCCAAAACACCGTTGTAAACTTCAGTTATCTCTTTGTTTATTAACTCTTTTTCAATAGCCATGTTAGTCACCACTGTTAAAACTTAGAAGTACTGCATTCGTTTAATCGCAAACACCTGTACATATATACACTATACATTTATACAGTACAATATTCTGGTTCAACTTTTTGCTTGCAATAAGCGAACAACCGCTCGCCAAAATTCTTGTATGCTAGACTTCTTTTCGACTCTTTCCCCAGACAGGAACACGCACTATGAACCAGCCGACAACTAACGGCGCAAAAGCGTTAATCGAAACCTTGGTTAATGGAGGAGTAGAGTTATGCCTTGCTAATCCAGGCACTTCAGAGATGCATTTAGTACAGGCATTGGATCAAGTCCCTGCGATGCGTTCCGTCCTCACGCTTTTTGAAGGGGTTTGTACCGGTGCTGCGGACGGTTATGGGCGCATGACCGGCAAACCAACCGCGACCTTACTCCATCTGGGGCCAGGCTTAGCGAACGGCATCGCCAATCTGCATAACGCGCGTAAAGCGGGTACCCCGTTGATCAATATTGTCGGTAACCACCCTCAGTATCACATGGGCTACGATGCGCCTTTAACCTCAGACATCGACACTTTAGCGCGCAATTTTTCGGCTTGGATCAAGTCATGCAGTACGGCAGAGACGTTGGCTGCAGACGGCGCAGAGGCCATAAACGCCACCCTAAGAGCTAACCCAGGATCGCAAGGGCAGATCGCTACCCTGATTATGGGAGCCGATGCAGCTTGGGGCGCTGCGTCTGGGCCTATGCCAGCGCTGCCAATCCCACGGCGCGCGCAAGTGAGCCATCAACACGTCGAGACTATCGCGCAGATATTGGCTTTAGGGGAGAAGGCCGTACTGCTTCTCGAACACCACGCTCTTCAACCTGCCGCACTCGAGGCTGCCTCACGTATCAGTCAGAAAACTGGCTGCCGAATAATCACAGGAACATTTCCTGCGCGCATCGACGGCGGACCAGGAGCGGTCCAGGTCGAACGAATGCCTTATTTCCCCGAGCAAATTCTCGCAAACTTGGAAGGAACTCGACATCTCATATTAGTGGGAGCACAGGCTCCTGCGAGTTTCTTCGCCTATGAAAATTTGTCTGGTCGTCCAGTGCCGAGCGATTGCAGTACGATCACGCTAGCCCGAATCGAAGAAGACGCAATCGATGCGCTAGAGCAATTAGCCCAGGCTATCGATGCGACTCAGTTAGAAGTGCAGCGCTTTGACAAGCGCGCATTAGAGGTGACTAGTGGGCTACTGAACACTCGCAGTATTTCGCAAGTCGTTGCCGCTAGCCTTCCAGAGGGGGCAATCGTTGCCACTGACTCCGGCGGAGGCAATGCCGCCTACCCGGCGTGCCAATTTGCGGCGCCACACTCTTGGCTAAGTCTTACGGGGGGCTCGATAGGTCAAGGCGGGCCTACGGCCACAGGTGCTGCGCTGGCCTGTCCTGATCGGCCTGTCCTGGCATTATTAGGAGATGGTGGTGCCGCGTATACGATCCAGTGCTTATGGACTCAGGCGCGCGAAAACTTAAATGTCACTACAGTGATCTATGCCAACCGCCGCTACAATATTCTCAATGTCGAATATGCCCGCCTTGGCGTAACAGATGTCGGCAGTGTTGCTGCCAGCCTCTTTGATATTGGTAATCCTGAAATCGACTGGGTCTCAATGGCTAAAGCAATGGGCGTGCCTGGAGCGGTGGCGACAACAACGCAAGAGCTACAAAGCCTGCTAGAACGCAGCTACAAAGAACCTGGCCCTTTCTTAATACAAGCTCAATGCTAGGCCATTGCCACTTAGCAATTAGGCAAATTCGCCATTCCCTAGCGAATTTGCCTATCTTCAAAGAGCCCTACAACAGCAATAACAATATAAGCCATTGAAAACAAAGACATTAAAAACTGGCACGAATCTCGCTATCTATTCATTACCGCTGCATGGCGCAGCCACATAAATAGGAGCTAAAAGTCCCCAATGAAACTACTGACCGCATTATTAACATTTGTCATCATTGCCATCGTCATACTCGTCACGGCCCCAATCTTGACGGCAGGGCTAGGACTGCTGGTATTGGCTGGCTGCGCTTTTGTTTGGTTCCTGCCTATTCTATTGATCTTAGGATCTGACGTAACAAGTGGTGGCGAGAAAGCCGCATGGATTCTCGCCATCATCTTTTTGTCATGGTTTGCGTGGGTTTTCTATATGCTACTCGCACCCGTAAAACCCCGTCGCCGCCACTATCGCTATTAAGCCGCCGTAAGCTTATGCCGGTTCTAGATCAGGCTTGGCTTTCAACGTTTTATAGAAGTTGGCCGCGTACTCGCTGTTCTCATGATCATCTGGATAGATAAACGTAAGAATCGGAATCATGATCAGCGGGATTAACGTGGCCGAGAAGGTAGGATCACTCCACTCCCCTAAGCCTGCCATTAAGTCATACCAGGACTGCGCAAAACCGCCAGCGTTTGCCGAACTAGCGCCAGTGAAGAGTGTGTTAAGCAACCAATGCGCTAAGCCACCACTATAGCCAATTAGAATCCCGTAGAACGCCGCTTTCTCACTAGTTTTGCGCCAATAAAACAGAAACGTTATTGCAATGGCTGGCGGTACAACCATCGCAAAACCCAATAGCAATAACTGCAAGACCGATGAAATATTCGCCTGCCATGCAATGAATGTAGCTACCAACCCATAGATCACAGCCGTTAGCTTATAGGCTTTCAAACGCTTCTCTGTGGAAAACTCTTTCGAACCCGGAACCCAATCATTTACAAACATAGTAGCGCCGCCTAACAGCATAGGAGCGCCTGAAGAAATCAACGCCGCTAAGACTGCCGCTAACGCGATACCGCCGATAATTGGTCCAGTATCGACCGCTAACTGCGTGATATTGCGGTAGCTGGAAAGCCCACTTTCTGCGCCGTATCGTGCAAAGGCTTCAACACCAATGATGCCCGCGATAAAGGCCATCACTGCCGCCAATAATCCAGCCAGTAAAAACCCAGGAATGAGGTATTTCTCTTTTCTAGCTGAGCTGGCGTAATTAGCATAAACCGAAGCCGCTGGCGTATGCAGTGTCGCAGACAGCGATAGGGCAATAATCGTTACCCAGCCAATGCCCGTAAAGCTCCACCAACTCGCTTTATCCATCCCTGCCAATTCTAAAGCGGCATCCGCACGCGCGGCGGTAGCATCCCACCCGCCCATATCGTTCATCGCAAATATGGCCACGATTGAGAGCCCAACGATCACAATGCTGCAGTGCACTAGATTCGTAATGGCCGTTCCCTTTAGTCCGCCCGTTGCCGTAAAGAAGAGAATGACAAAGCCACCAATAAAGACCGACACACCGAAAGGCAAGCCCGTTACGCCCGTGATAATCGAGCCAATAACAAAAGGCTCGATGATGTTCACGACTAAGTATTCAGTTTGTACACACAGGCTCGTCAACGACTGACAACGGCGCGACCCGAAGCGAAGGTCAAACACCTGTCCAACACTCGACAATGATAAGCGGCGATAAGGCACAGCAAAGAAGAGGCCAACCAACGCAAGCGCCGTAAAAGAGTTGATGCCGTACCACAAGTTTCCAAGCCCCGAGGTCATCACATCCCCGGCAACGCCGTAAGTGCCAGCACCGCCTATGCGAGTACCTGCCACACCAGCGGCCAAGAGCCAAACGCCCATCGTTCCGCCACCGGTTGCCCAGTCTTTGTCACTCTTATTACTGCGGTTTAAATACACACCCGCAAGCGTGAAAAACGCTAGATAGGCTACGATTACAGAAACGGATACCAGCATAAATGCCCCCTCAAATTATGGTTCTTATTGACCTGTATGTGTGCAATCCATGGCACACACCGCTGGCCATACTACATCATTTTTGCTTACCCACCACTTGTAACACGCACATTGAACGAGCGCCACAACCACCCCTATTCGTGACGAAGATAATTTGTAATGAGCAGTCGTTCATTGTAATTAAACACGCTACTATTGAGACAAATATCACCGATTCGCTTGAGGGAAAATTGAGTATGACGCCTCCAACGCCCGGCACTAATGAATGGCGAGCTCTGCATACAGAAGAGATCATCGACCCTCAGCAACCGATCATCGATCCACACCACCATTTATGGTTCGATACCTTTGGATTCGATTACACACCCGATGATTTTTGGCATGATATTCACTCTGGGCACAATATTGAAAAAACGGTATTTGTTGAAACTAGGGCTTTCTATCTAGAGGGAGGACCAGAACATTTACGATGCACCGGTGAGACTCGCACAGTGGCCAATATTGCTCGCGATGAGAAAAGTGCCAACCGCACACAGATTTCCGGCATTGTGGCCCATGCAGATCTTCGGCTAGAAGCTGACTCGGCGAAACTACTAGAAGTACTGCAGGCTCATCAAGAATGTAGTGCCGGACTATTACGAGGAATCCGCCATTCAGGCGCTCGTGACCCTCGCCCCGAAGACTTGATGATTTCTGGTCGTGCACCTGCCTATCTTTATGGACGCGAAGATTTTCGAGCCGGAGTCAGAGCTCTAGCCGAGCATCAATTGACTTACGACACTTGGCACTTTCATCATCAGAATGTCGATTTCATTGATTTAGCCCAAGCCGTTCCAGACACCACAATGATCCTTGACCATTTAGGCACTCCGCTTGGTGTCGGTATTTATGCAGGTCGGCAGGAGGATATATTTCAGCAATGGCAGCAAGACATCGCTGACTTGGCGAAATGCCCGAATGTGCACTTAAAGCTTGGAGGGCTCGCGATGCCTGACAATGGTTTTGGCTGGGATAAACGAGCCGCCCCGCCAAGCTCAGATGAGATAGTACAAGCGCATCGACGGTACTACTTGCATGCCCTAGAACATTTCGGAGTGGAGCGGTGCTTATTTGAAAGCAACTTTCCTGTAGACCGACTATCGGTGTCTTATCCAGTACTTTGGAATGCGTTTAAGAAAATTGTGGCCGATTGCAGCAGCACAGAAAAGCACGCGCTTTTTTATGGCAATGCACAGCGTTTGTACCGGCTTTAAGCTTGCTTTGGGCGTAGCCGTTTGATCACGCCACTCCCATTGAGAATGATATTTTTATTGACACTAAGCTGTACTCGCGCAAACACCAACGAGCCTCCTCGCCTTGTGACCTCGGCACGGCCACAAATTAAATCACCCACCACAGCCGGCCCCACAAATTCATTGTTACAACTCACTGTCGCGACACTTTCTTCGGCCCCCCCGTTGGCGGCGATACACAAACTATAGTCTGCAAACATCATTAAGATGCCTCCGTGGGCAGACTCATGACTATTGCAATGCTCGTGCCTTAATCGAAAAGCGGAGTAAACAATCCCTTCGTCGATATAGAAGAAAAACGGCCCCACTCGATCCTCTGCTGCATCGCCAGACCAATGTCTAAACTCTGAGGGCACATCATAATCAATAGGGTTCATCTTTTATCAATCCTTATCGTCGTCATCGTCAGTTGCGACATCTACTACAGCGCCAGCAACCTTAAAAGGGACTTTTGCCACCTCTAACGTCACATCAACAGCGGTTCCTATCACTGTGCCCAAACACGCCGTGAGGTTCAAACACACCAACACAAAGCATCCGGTAATCATTTTACGTTTCATGTTCTAACTGCCTCATGTAGGGGTTTAATCCGCTCCAATCCTTCGCCAGTGCGGACCATCTGTGCAAACTCATCAGCCAATTGAGAGCTTTGTGCCAGCACACTTTGCCAATACCCATTGCGGGTATCAAAATCCATTGTTTCAAAATCCTTTCGATCAGGAATTTTTCCATAGGGTAGTTGACGTACAAACTCTGCACTAGGGGCCAGCACCAACACATTATGATAATGCCTCAGGTCGGGGCGGCGCCATGGCAACATTTTATCGAACCACCCCGGCACAAAGTGTGAATAGAAGTGCGGGTAGAGCACTAAGCCTTCGCTGCATTCAAATGGCAAATCAAAATGATAGTCGGTGATACCCCCGTCTCTGTATACCCCCTCGGGAGCGCCAGGAATATCACGCACTCCTTCTAATACAAACGGGATAGAACCACTGGCCAGCAATGCTTTGTGCACATTGTCTTCTTTGAGCTGAACAAATTGCGTTGAGAAGTCACGCAACTGCCCAAGACTCTCGGATAAAGGTCCTGCATGAAACAGCGTGCGCTGAAACCACAATCCCAATAGCCGTCGACTCACAGCATTGCTCAGCGCGCTTAACCCTAAGCCCGCTAGCAACTTAGCCCGCTGCTCTGATGCCACGAAGCCTCGAGCACGATCAGCAATGATGTTCACATGCACAACTGGATTATTCGCGATCTGTGCGGCACCCTGCTCCCCTAAAACTATGTCGAGAAGGATTTGTGCTTCCTTCGTTATTTCCTCGACACTAGGTGTCGCCGAATAACGCTGCCCCGCATAGTGTGTTGCAAGTCGATCAATACCGGCCAGAGGATCGTCCAAGCCTAGACAGCTCAAACGCCAAGCCCCTGCAGATGATCCTAAAGTCTTCAGGGGCAGCCGACGATTAGCGAAAAACTCACCAAACAGATAACGGTCCAAACCATATAATACAAACCATTTTGGTCCGCCGGAGGCGCCCACCATCATGCTGAAGCGATCGGCATGCAATCCTTCTCTTTGTATTTGCTTAAGAGCAGTTGGGCCAGCATAGAGCTGCAACGCAGGCATTGAGTTAGTTCCTTGTGCTGTCTTTAAAATCAAAAGACTGACAGATTTCGATAAATTGTTGCGCACCCGTAGAAAGACTGCGGCGCTTACGATAGTACAGTCCAAAGGTGAGGTCGATGTCCGAAAAGCTTAAACTGGGCAATGGCACGAATTCAGCGCACAGAGGATTCGTTTTCAACACCCGTTCGTCCACGTAACACATGCCTAGATTGCGAGACACCATATTCAGACGCAGGGGAAGATTTGTAATCTCCCAGATTGTGCCAAACTCATTGCGCAGCTTCTCAATCGCCGGCCGCACATCAGGGTCCTCAAGATGCGAGACCATTAGCGGAATCTGCTGAATACTGCCTTCAGGGTCTTTGAGCAATTGCGCCAGTTTCGGATGCTTGCGGTTAATCACCAACTTGCGCGACTCAGAGTACAAAGCGATTGTCTCTAACAATTCAGACATTTGATATTGAAACGGACCGAACCCTAACTCTAAGGTGTCAGACAACACGTCCTGAATAATTCTTCGGCTCGGCATGACGTCCACTTTCAGGCGCGTCAACGGATTGCTGTCACAGTAATCCTCCAGAAGCTCATTACCGTAAAGCGCGCTGACCGAGCCGCTCATCGCAAACTCTAAGGTAGAGGCGATACCCTGTTGAATATTGGCGATGTCAGTCAGCACCTCATGTTCTTCATAAAGTACCACATTGGTATAGGCCAATAAGCGCTGCCCAGACTCCGTTAGCGCAATAGGCTTGCCTCGCTCTATGAGCAAGGCCCCTAGCTTTCGTTCGAGATTAGCGATGGCCTGGCTCACGGCAGATTGCGACACATACAGTTTATCCGCCGCACTCTTAAACCCGCCCGTTTGTGCCACGGCGTTAAACACTCTGATTTCTTGAATTTCCAAGTGTGCGGTAATCATAATCCTGCTCTTACGTTAACTCTGGGGCGCTACCAGAAATAAGCATAACTTATCTATTGATTAGCATGGCTAATTTTACGCGTTTTCCACCGATTTCTATAATATGCGTCCATTTCTGCGGCAGAGCGACCCCAACGCTCTACCCACGAACAATAAGTCGCCGCCCCTGGCGATTTGAGCGAACCCCATACGTCAATTACTAGCGAAGGTAGCAAAATGTCAGAACAGTATTCCAAAGGTTTAGAGGGCGTTATTGCCGACGAAACTAGCATCTGCAATGTCGAAGGCAATCTAGGCCGACTCAGCTATCGCGGCTACACCATTGAAGACTTAGTAACCCAGAGCTTTGATCGCGTAATGTGGCTAGTCTTATTTGGAGAACTGCCTAACGCAGAGGAAGAGTTCAAACTCCAAAGCTTTCTGAACATCAATGGCGCTGTGGCCACCAATGAGCTGGATACGCTCACGAGCCTGCCTCGTGACATGCACTCAATGAGCATGTTGCAAGCCATGATCCCTATACTCGACACCACACCCGTTGGGCCTCAACAGCTTCCTTTCACCAACGATGAAGGGTATCGCGGACTAGCGGTCGTTGCGAAGATTCCGACACTGCTTGCCGCGTTTTATCGCCTACAACAAAACGATGTAATCCCTGCGTATAACGGCAGCAAACCTTACCTCGACAACTTCCTTTCTATGTTCCTCGGTGAGGATGCCAACCCAGAACACGTGCGCTACTTGGAGCAATTGCAGATCCTTCAGCTAGAGCATAGTTTCAACGCTGGGACTTTTACATGCCGTGTCGCGGCAAGCACGCTCGCGCCAGTGGAGTCAGCTCTATCTTCCGCCGTTGGAGCCCTATACGGAAAACTGCACGGGGGCGCCGATGAAGCCGCATTGAATGAAGCCATCAAAGTGGGTTCGCCTAGCAACGCAAAAGCCTATGTGCAGGACTTGCTCGCCAACAAAGGGCGCCTTATGGGCATGGGCCATCGCGAATATAAAAAACTCGATCCCCGTGCGGCATTGCTCAAGCCTATGGCCGAAGCGCTATGCAAAGACACCGATTATGAAAACGTGTTCTTAACGCTGAAAGAGATTGAAAAAGAGTTTAATGCTGAGATGCAAAAGAAAGGCAAAGAAGTGTGGGCGAACTTAGAGTTCTACAAAGGACCGGTCAACCTTGCCATTGGAATACCCGCCACTTACTTTACTGCCGGCTTTGCCATGGCACGCAGCGTGGGTTGGCTGGCGCATTTCCTTGAATCTCGTATCGACAACCGCATCATGCGCCCAAGCGCTTTGTATGTGGGCAAAGACATTCGCTCTCTGTAATCCTGTCTCGGTAACGAAAGGATTCCGGTGACTGGGTCGAGTGCTATACTGCTCGCCCAGTCAAAGCGCAAGGCCACCGAATCCGACATGCAGCAATCCTCAACCCCTGCCAGCAAACGCCTTGTTCTTTTAGGAGGCGGACACAGCCATCTTGCTGTGCTCATGTTCTTTGCACGCCACCCCTTGCCCGGCTTAGACATTACCCTTGTCTCAAAAGATATCGACACACCCTACTCCGGAGCTCTTCCTGCCTATATTGCAGGCACCGCCACGAAAGACGACTTATTCATTGACTTGCGACCACTGGCACAAATGGCAGGGGTTCGACTCATACAAGCACAAGTCGACACCCTTGATCTCGATGCCAAATGCATTCATTGCCCTGATCGCCCGCCCGTGTATTTCGATTTTCTTTCGATCAATATTGGTTCACGGCCGGACACCTCTCGTATTCCCGGTGCTGACGATTTCGCGTTAGCAGTTAAACCTATACCGCTTTTTTTGGAGCAGTGGCAAGACCTGCAAGCGCGCACAAAAACCAGCGGTGAATTAACGCTGGCGATAGTAGGCGGGGGGCCTGCCAGTGTTGAGATGGCCTGCGCGATGCAACAACGCCTAGCGCATAGTCATGCCGATGCCAAACACCATATTCATATCATCACTCGCGCGCCATCAGTGCTAGGCGGGCATTCCAAAAAAGCCCAGCGTTTAGCCAATCAATTGCTGGTCGGCAAAGGGATTCGTGTCCACACGCACAGCCAGGTGACACGTATCGACAAAGAACAGGTGCAATACCGACAAGGTGATGCCGCACAGGCTAATGAAATCACACTCGCCGTCGATCGCTGTATCGTCGCCACAGGAGCGAGCCCTGCTCCTTGGCTACAACGTACAGGCTTAGCCTTGGATGATCAGGGCTTCCTAAAGGTCAATGACCACCTTCAATCCCTAAGCCACCCCTGCGTTTTTGCGGCAGGCGACATTGCCTCAATCGCAGGACAAGTGCGGCCCAAATCAGGTGTCTACGCCGTTCGCCAAGGCCTTCCTCTGGCGCGTAATTTGCGCCAATTCGCCTTGGGCGCCAAACTCGGCTCCTATCAAGCGCAACATCAAGCCCTCGCACTTCTGAGCATGGGCGATGGTGTTGCGATCGCCTCGCGCGGCGCGTGGGCCGCTAAAGGCCAGTGGGCTGGTCGTTGGAAAGATTGGATTGATCAACGCTTTGTACAAAAGTATAGCCAGCTGCCCGTTATGACAGAGCCCTCTCATCAGACACTGAACACCCACGCGGCATTAAGTGAAGCGCCGCATACTCCGATTCGCTGCGCTGGCTGTGCAGCAAAGCTCAGTAGTGGCAGCCTAGGACGAGTCATTGGCGAACTAAAGCCTTGCTCCCACCCGTCAGTGCTTTCGTCCTTACAAAGCACTGAGGATGCCTCGATCATTCAAATCGACTCCCAGCGGGTGTTGCTACAAAGCGTGGACTATCTGCAAGGTTTTATTAACGATCCTTATGTTTTTGCCAAAATTGCCACCAATCATTGCCTCAGCGATATTCATGCCATGGGCGCTACTGCTCATTCTGCACTGGCGATTGTTGGCCTCCCTCACAGCGCAGCGCCAATCATGGAAGACCAACTTCGGCAAATCATGAGTGCGTGCACTGAAGTCCTCAACGCCCACGACACTGCATTGCTAGGCGGCCACACCAGCGAATCGGACACATTAAGTTTCGGCTTGAGCATTAATGCGTTTGCAGACCCAGCGACGCTATTGCGTAAAACCGGTATGCGCGTTGGCGATGTATTGATATTAACGAAGGCTCTTGGCACCGGCGTGCTTTTTGCCGCCGACATGCGCCACCGTGCGCGCCATAGTTGGATTAGTCACGCACTGCAACAGATGCAACGCTCCAATCAATCGGCCGCCGACATATTCGTCGCTCATCAAGCGAATGCTTGTACCGATGTCACAGGATTTGGTTTGCTAGGGCATTTACGCGAGATGATGGCCGAAGATACGTGTTCGGTATCATTACAGTTGTCCGCTATCCCGATGCTTGATGGCGCCAGCGAGTGTCTGAACACCGGTCTACAAAGCTCGCTCCATCAAGACAATGCGCGCAATGCCGACATGATCGTCAACGCCACTCAATTCCAAAACGAAGCGCGAATGCAGCTTCTATTTGACCCGCAAACAGCCGGCGGTCTCCTCGCAGCGGTACCAGAGTCCTTAGCGCAAGCATGTCTTGACGCCTTACACCAAGGCGGCGATACAGCGGCCGTATGTATTGGGCAGGTGCAGTCGCTTGGCAATGCGAACCCATCAATTACACTAACGGAATAATCTTAGTCAAAGGCGGTCAGTAGCCCTCTCTTTCTGCTTGGGTTATAGTCGCCCTTCACTTTTTTCTGACCACTGCTGGGGCAACACTCACAGGTTTCGAGTACTTAATTCATGAAGACACGCACAGCCACACTTATCTTGATTTTCTTGGCCACTCTACTCACGTCCATCGCAATGCCTAGCCTTGCACAGTCCCGCGCTCCGGCAGTAATCGACCCTGAGCTTGCGCAACGACATTTCCGCCGTGGCAACACCTACAATAATCTTGAGCGCCTTGATGACGCCATCGAGGAATACCAGCTATCGATCACGGCTGACCCTAACTTCGCCGACTCAGTGCGTAATCTAGCCAATATTTATTACTTTCAAGAGCGTTACGAAGAGACCATTCCTCTACTAAGACGTTATATAGAATTACAAACTGAAGTCACTGCCCCAGTGATCTCTTCCTATAACACCTTGGGCCAGCTATTGCGCGATGCCAAGCGCTTTGATGAGGCCATTGAAGTAGACATTCTGGCGATTCAACATAGCCCAGATAATATGTCCCAAGTGTTCATCATGGCCAATACCTATTTCAATGCGGGATTGCCTGACGACGCCGTTCGGGTTTATGAAACAGCCTTAACAGTTAACGCCAACGACGCCTTTATCCATCGCTCATTAGGTCGTATGTATGAAGACCTAGGAAGACTTGAAGACGCATTAGAGCAATACCGTGCGGCATCACAACTTGACGTCGGCTCGCAGTTCTATCGTGATCTCGTTAATAAACTAGAGAGTCAGCTCGCTCAATAACGCTGACCGTGCTTCGTGAGGCAGGTTTGCAAGCACTTGCACCGCCTCATAGAAGCGCGTCAAATCACCCTGCTCTTGCGCTAGAATTTGCGCAAACACCGGTACCAGTTCGTTATAAGAAGCTACGGTCGATAGCTGAGCATTATTCAACGGCCCATCGAACCAACGGTCATAGCCGGTGTAGTCCCAATCCTGTCGAAACTGCGCATACTCTTCTCGTAGCAACTCTTGTATTCCAGCTTTAGCGTCGCGCATTTGCTCTTGTGCAATGTCTTGCTCATACAGCTTAGCCAGCTCGCGTCGATACTTGAGCACCAACGCCACAAAAGCCTCCTCAATGCGCGCCTCTTGAATTAAATCTTCATCGAAGCCCGTCTGTGCATGTGCCGAGTACCAGCGCCGCAATCCCTCTTGCTCTACAAATGTCGCAAAACTTTCGTTAAAACTAGTGTCGCCTGGAATATACAATTTTTGATGGGCAAGTTCGTGGAAGACTAAGGCAATTAGGCGTTGCTCAGAACGTCGCAGAATTGCGCTGTTCAAGGGATCATTGAACCAACCAAGCGTGGAGTAGGCATCCACCCCTCCTAAGTACACATCGTAGGACTGCGCGGACAATTGTGCAGCGAATTGAGTCGCCGACGCTTGTGCGAAGTAACCTCGATAAGACACGCATCCCGCGATCGGATAGCACCAATTACTGGCTTGGGTGGAAAACTCAGGGGCGGCGAAAACGTTCCATAGAACAAAGGGTCTATTCAGTTCAACATAGCTGAGATAGCTGTTCCCTGCATCCAAGAATAGGTGTTGTTGAGCAAACTGACGCACCTCTAGCACTAACTCTAGCTTTGATCGTTTATCGCTGGAAAGGTTGTCATCGTTCAATAGAGATTCAATGGACTCACGCGCCCATAATAGCGATACCTGCCCCTTCGCCGCTTGCCCGTAATAGCTGATAGTCTCGCAGGAGACCAACAGCACCAGCATCGCTGCGAAACACAGACTACGACGCAATAAACTAGGAATCCGTTGCAAGATCATTCGCGCTCGAACAGTTTCAACTCAATTTCGAAAATATCTGCCCACAGCTTGCCTGTCACAAATAGACGGCCCTGCTCCTCTTCACCAACGACCTCACTCGGCAACCAGGCAATTCCGTTGAGCACGCCACCAGTTCCTCCCGTGCGGGTTTGGTCCACTAAACCGTTGAGATCTAGCACGCTGTTGATATTCCCAGTGACGGGGTCAATACGGACGATCTCGTTAGTCATCCAAACATTAGCCCACACCTCACCATTGATATATTCCAACTCATTAAGATTCGCGATTGGACGCCCCTCAAGAGTCACTTCTACTTTGCGTTGTACTTGAAAGTTTTCAGGGTCAATAAACTGCAGCATCGCACTGCCATCACTAAGAATTAACGCCTCTCCATCCCACGCCAATCCCCAGCCTTCAGTCGGGTGATAGTGAGAGGTAATGGTGTCAAAGGTCTCCAAATCATAGACAAACACGATATTGGACTGCCAGGTTAACTGATAGATACGCTCGCCAACGATGCTAATTCCTTCCCCAAAATAACGACTAGCTAGCCTTTTACTCTGGAGCACCTCTCCATCTTCAAGCGATATTTTACTGAGGGTCGAGCGACCTTTCTGACCGGTCCCCTCATAGAGAAACCCATCATGAAACTCCAAGCCTTGGGTAAACGAGGTAATGTTGTGGGGGTAACGATTGACGACTTCAT
Organism: Gammaproteobacteria bacterium; assembly: GCA_051252515.1. Classification (GTDB taxonomy): domain Bacteria; phylum Pseudomonadota; class Gammaproteobacteria; order Pseudomonadales; family Pseudohongiellaceae; genus UBA5078. The sequence goes on along the minus strand of JBPOFS010000002.1, from coordinate 641,035 downwards.
AGTCGTAAATAGGGACTTCGGCCATCACTGGCAACGTTACCGAAAAAAAGAAAGCTAAGCTAAAAATCGATTTCACGATGGAGTCTGTTCCTAATGCTGTGAATGCGCCTCGTCATTATGCTGTGCGCTAAAGTTGTAAATTACGCTAGCTGCCAATAGCAAGCAAGTTGGTAGCTCTGAGTTATAGCAGATTTCTAAAATCCGCAATTGTGAACCTACTTTTTTCAAAAATAATTCCAGCGAGAACCACGGAAGCCTTCCACGCTCAACACCCTCGAAAGCCCTGTATCTTCGCTATCTATAAGAAATTCGTCAGTGCGGTGAATTCCGGAAACAATATTTTTTCAGCGCACCAATAATTCGTAAGGTATTCGGGAGACAAAACAATAAAGGAACGTACTATGGTGACCGCAGTACGCTTTAATAATCACAATAATTAAAAAGTAGGAGACGATAGATGACACCATGTCTAGACGAATGCGCGCGTCAATTTGCCCGTAGATCCAAACTGTTCCTAGCAATATCCCTCACCCTCTCTTCATCACTGACTTTTGCAGCCGCTGCCGAAGAAGAGGAAGCCGAAGAAATCGTAGTCACTGGCTCATACATCCGCAACAGCCCATTCGCTGCAGCAAGCCCTGTGGATACGATCAACCAAGACACTATATTAGAAAGCGGCTCCGCCAATATTGGCCAATATATCCGTGACCTGCCTTATACACAGAACGTCGACACAGTAGCCAACGTTCTAGGCGGCTCTGGCGGCGGACAAGATTCTAACTCTGCTCAGTTCAACCTTCGTGGCCTAGGCACGAGCAGCACATTGACACTGTTTGATGGCCGTCGAAATGTAAACCCTGGTGCAATTTCAGCGATCCTGCCTGACATTGCCACCTCGCGCATCGAAGTAGTACTCGATGGCGGCTCAGCACTTTATGGCGCTGACGCTGTAGCAGGGGTTGTGAACATCATCCCTATCAAAGAGTTTGAAGGCCTGCGCATTCGTGCCTTCTACAACCGTGACAACAATGCAGATTTCGAAGAGCCAAAGCTAAGCATTCTTTATGGGCATCGTTTTGACAGCCTTGATTTAGACATGGTTACAGCATTTGAAGTTGGCAAGAAAACCGCACTGCAACGTGGCGAACGTGAGAAATACCTTCGCGCCGATAACGCCACGTTCATCGGCGCTCCTGGTACGTTCATTCGCGCCTCAGGCGATGCCGCTGGGTCCATATACCGCGATCAAGACTGCGGCACTTATAACGGCGACAATACAGACAAAGGTCAATCGGGCAGTTTCCCAAGCGGATACCCACTTGGCCCAGCCTTCTGTGGATTCCATTATGCTCAATGGACCGACTATAACCGTGAAGCCAATGACTACAACGCGTATCTAAACCTGAAACACGAAACCAATGATTGGCTCACTCTCGAGTTCCAATCTACGCTAAGTTACCGTGAGTCAATTTTCCACACAGAGCCATTAACGCCATTAGCCTCTGGTTGGTATCCCTCACTAATCATCCCATCGAACCATCCAGCTAACCCGACTGGTGTTGCATTAATGCCAGGCCCAAACTGGACTATCATCAATGGTCTAGAGCAAGGCCCTGGTGCAGTGCCTAGCTATCTTGATGGCGCCTCGTACCAAAAAGACCGGTACGGCTACACCACGAGCACCAATAAATTTGGTGGCACTTATCAAATTGGTGACACCACATGGACCGGTGAAACATGGATTAGTTATCAAGAATCCCAAACTCGCCTCGAGTCCAATGACATGAACGTTGATCGTTTGCGTGCAGGCCTTAATGGTCAAGGCGGAGTCAATGGTAACGAGTGGTTCAATCCCTTTGCCTCTAGAGACATCAATTCACCTAGCTATCTTTCCGGTGTCACCAATAACTCGCAAGAGTTGATGGACTGGATGTTTGAAAGTGGCGATGTGATATTCGATCACCAGCGTCTGCGCTTGGTCGACACTATCGTTACTGGCGAAGTCTTTGACCTACCAGCGGGCGCATTAGCGGCGGCCTTTGGCGCATCGATACGTGATACCCGTAATACAACCCGTCCTGCACCGCTTAACGCTGCTGGGATCAACGCCTCTAGCTCACAAGGAGTACTAACTCCAGTGGGTGTGGTAGAAACTTACGACTCTATGGTCAAGTCTGTGTTTGCAGAAGTAGAGATCCCAATACTCGAAAATTTGAGCATGCAAATTGCTGCACGATACGAAGAGTTTGGCGACCTCAACCTAGACACGACGACTCCTAAAGTCGCCGTGCGCTGGCAGCCATTCGACAGCATTTCATTCCGTACCTCTTGGGGTGAAAGCTTCCTAGCACCAGCCGCTTCGCAGATTGGTGAAGTGAATCGAGACAACTGTGCAATCGCACGCTCAGGCTCTGACCGTCTTACTGGCAACGACCTATTGGGCGTTTTGGTCTGTACGACGCGCAATCCAGTCTTGCAAGCTGAAACCTCTGAAATCTTCAACGCCGGCTTTACTTGGGAAGGCATTGAAGGCTTGACCGTTAGTCTTGATTACCAGCAAATTGAATACACGGATCGTATTATTCAATTGTCGTCTCAAGACATTACGAATCAGCAGTTCTTTGGTGCCATGAACGCCTTGAACATTAATCCTGATGACTATAGCTCTGCAGAAGGTTCCGCCAGTCGAGCCCAAGCACTTGCGTATATCGCCGCCAATCCTTTGGCTAGCGCAACACGTGACGCCAATGGCAACCTGTCAGAACTACTGTCTATTCCTGCCAACCTAAACTCAAACGAATTGGAGGTCATTGACCTACGAGCCGTCTATGGATTTGAGCTGGGAGATCTAGGCACATTCACCACAACGCTAGATGCCACATACTTCACGAAAGCACAGTATGAAGGCTTAGAAGGCGTGGTAGTGGATGCTCTAGGCAGACGTAATGCCGACACGGCGCAGTCACCACCCTTGCCAAAAATGAAGGCATCGGCGCGACTGAACTGGATGCGTGGTAACCAAGCAGCTTCATTGCTGACTAAGTACCAACACTCTGTCGAGTTCGATGGCGCAATTGCAGCAGGTGCAACGGCTCCTGACGTGATCGACGCGGCCTATATCGTGAATGCTAACTATAGTTATTTCTTTGATGACTTGTTTGGCACTGCAACCAACTTCACGGTGGGTGTAACCAATATGTTTAATTGGGAGCCTCAACGTCTACCTGTTCAAGGTGGCTTTGAAACACGCTTATACGATAACTTTGGCAGACAGTTCTTTGCCAGTATTGATATCGAGCTTTAAGCGCTCTTGCCAGGCGCTCATGTCCACTCGCTACACGGACATGAGCGTCTGACAAACCAACATTACAGAATAAGCGAATTAATAATAAAAAATGAAAGTCATGTGCCTATTCGTGACTTCCAAGAGCGAACACACTATTGTGGTGGGTAAATAAGAAGCATAAGGAATTGCTTCCCACTATTATTGCGCCAACAGCCTAGCGACGACCAGCTAGGCTTTTTGCCTTCAATGTATTCACTCTAGAACAAAAGAAAAAGAATAAGGCATGATTACTCTAAATAGCTTTGTGGCGTCGCTTGCAATTTCACAGTCGATATTTTTAGCCGCTTTCATCACACTACATTATCGAAAAAGCACCACTGGCAAGTTACTCGTACTTTTCAGCATCTGTCTCAGCGCCTATTTACTCACTTCAATCCCTCAGTTAATTACCAACCCTTACCTGTCTTTTATACTCTTCAGGCTTGCCACTTTTGCGCCCGCCGTTCTTTGGCTTATCGCCACGCGATTATTTGATGACAGACGTCACGTCTCTCCAATAGCCCTGACTCTAATCGCTGCCTACATCCTAGCCTATAGCACTGGAGCAATACTCTTCTATCAAGATTACGAATTCACAAGGGTGTCATTCTTTTTCACCTTCGTAATTGCGCAAGCCATCATGCTGGGCTTCGCTGTACACGTAGTCTACTTAGGCATTAAAGGCAAAAAGGCTGATCTGATTGAGGCACGACGCAAAGTGAGAACCCCGCTCGTGATTGCAATGGGCTTACTCAACACTGTTGTCATTGGGGCAGGGTTCGTAAATTATTTAATTAACAACTACTTACAAGTCAATGACCCCTCAGCATTTACCTACTACAACAATACGCTGTTGTTAGCCTTAGCGCTCATGGTTAGCCTCACACTAAATATTAAAATTTTCTCTTTGCATGCCGATGCAGCCGCTCTACTAGAGAGCCCACGACAAGCCCCTGTTGATCACAGCGTACAATCTAGCGCTCCGGACCAAAAAGACTCCGAGCTCGTGCAACGCATAAAGAAAGCCATGGTGGAAGAGAAGCTCTACCAAGAGATGGGGCTTACGCTAGGACGACTCGCCGAGCATTTGTCCGTACAAGATTACCGCTTACGAGAAGCCATCAATAAGAAAATGGCATTCAGAAACTTCAATCAGTTTCTGAATCATTTTAGAGTCATAGAGGCTAGCAATTTGTTATTGGAAACACGCATTCCGATTGCCACAATTGCGCTTGATGTGGGCTATGCGTCGCTGAGCTCATTCAACAAAGCCTTTAAGGAACAGCACGGCATTCCACCGCGCGATTTCCGCGTACAAGAGAAAAAAGATAGCGCCTCAAGCTAAGCACTCGCGACGCCTTCACTCCCTATTGCAAGAATGTCTCAAAAACTTGTTGCTGCAGTTTCAAGCCATCTGGATCCGCAGCAGTTTTCAATTCACAGAACTGATTGGACCAATCCGAGGTGCGCGTTCGCACAGGAGGCTTTGCCGATTCCATGCACTTGATGACCACTTGTGCAACTTCATCGCAACTTTGGTAGGCCGAGTCACCGCGCGCCTGAGCCCCACCAATGTATTTCTGGATGATGGGCAGGTATTCATCCTCTAGCATTCCGCCAGTGGACTGTACGTGCGCTAAGGCAGCATTAGCGAACTCAGAACGAATCCCCCCTGGCTCAACACACGTGAAGTTCACTCCAAACGTTGGCTGCACATAGCACGCCAAAGACTCCGTATACCCTTCTACCGCAAACTTAGAGGCGCAATAGATTTCATTGAACGGCTGCCCTACTAGGCCCCCGACAGAAGAGATATTAATAATATGTCCAGAGCGGGCCTCGCGCATGGCACCAATGACCGCCTTAGTCGTGCGCACCACCCCCATGAAATTGACATTCATTATCCATTCGATGTCCTCCTCAGTGGCCTGTTCGGTTGAGCGCACAAAGCCCGAACCCGCATTATTAATCAGCACGTCAATACGCCCTTGCTCTGAGTAAACTTTTTTAATGCACTCATTCACGCTTTGGCTAGTCGCGACATCCATGGCGAGGATGTTAATACTCACCTTAGCCGATTGCGCGGCCTGCTCCAGTAGCGCACGCTTCTCAAGATTGCGCATGGTGGCGTAAACGGTATGTCCTTTCATTGCGGCCTGGACAGCAATTGCGATACCAAGCCCTGCTGAACATCCTGTGATCACTACTACTTTCGACATAACGGTTTCCTCAATTTAAGCCGTAAGGCTAAACTCAATCGGCAAGCTGCGAATGCGCTTGCCAGTGGCTGCAGAAATAGCATTTGCCAAAGCTGGCATACTCGGGGGCACTGCAGGCTCACCAATACCACCAGCAGGCGCATCGCTCGCCACTATATGTATTTGCATCTCTGGCACTTCGGCTAGACGCATTAATGAATAGGTATCGAAGTTACCTTGCACGATAGCGCCATTCTCAATACGAACTCCGCCCCTCAGTGCGGCAGTTAAGCCGTCTATCATGGCGCTCTCTAACTGGGAGTTTATGATGGCGGGATTCACGATTTTCCCGCAATCGATAACACAGTTCATCTTGTGCACTCGGATTGCCCCGTTACTATCCACGGAAATTTCAGCCACTTCCCCAACAATACTCATGAAGCTTTCGTGAATGGCCATGCCACGAAAACGCCCAGGCGCTGCGGGGGTTTTCCACTCAGATTCACTTTCAAGTATATCTAGCACACGCAAGAAACGAGGGTGCGTGGACAATAGTTTTCGTCGCAAGACAAACGGGTCAATCCCACCGGCCACAGCAATTTCATCCATCATGCTCTCGACATAGAAACCGTTATGGCTGCTGCCGACAGAGCGCCAACTGCCAACCGGGATGGAGGTGTCATGCTGAACAAGGCTAACCTTCTGATGTTCAATCCCATAAGGTATGTTAATCGCCCCCTCTATTGAGAAAGGGTCGAAACCATTGACCATCGCAGCCGAAAAATTACGCTGCGCAACAGAGGGGCAAGCCACATGGTTCTGCCAAGCAATAGGATAACCGTCCGCATCCAAACCCACCGTAAAGCGAGACACACTCGCTGGCCGGTAGTAATCGTGCCGGGTATCTTCTTCTCTAGACCAAATCAGTTTCACAGGTTTAGAGACTGCCTTAGAGATCACGGCAGCTTGCAAGACAAAGTCGGCTTCATAACGACGACCAAACCCTCCGCCTAATAGGGTCGTATGAAGAGTGATGTTCTGCGCAGGCATCGAGAAGGCTTTCTGCAACACTGAAATCGTATGTGATTCCCCCTGGGTCGGCGCCCAGATTTCAAGCCGGTCGCCGGCAATAGCGTCGTGAATATAGGACGCCGTACAATTGATTGGCTCCATCGACATATGCGCTAAAAACGGCACAGAATAAGTGGATTCGAGTACGGAGCTGGCGCCCTCTAAGCTTGGCTGTACGCTCCCGTCTTCGCGCACGGTCACACCCTCGTGATCAAGCGCTTGCATAAAACCAGCAAGCAAGGCGTTGTTATCGAACCCCTCAACTGAACCGCCTTCGAACTCAGGCTGCAAGGCATCTAAGCCTTTCTTGGCTTGCCAATAACTGGTGGCTACAACTGCCACGGCATCTGGCACCGCCACAATTTGCTGAATTCCCGCCTCGACATAGGTGGATGCAGGCATTCGAACTATCGCCTCAACCCCATCGACCCTTTTGGCCGCCTCGTCATTCGTGTACGTAAGCGCTCCAACAAAGTTGGGGCTGGCAGCGATAGTGGCATAAAGCATCGACGGAACCTGCACGTCAATTCCGAACTGCGCACTGCCATTCACTTTGGCTTTGGAGTCTAGGCGTTTAAGTGGCTTAGCAATAAGCGTGTACTGTTCTGGATTTTTTAATATTGGATTCTGTGGAACCTCTAACTTTCCAGCCGCGTCGGCAAGTTGCGCGTAACTTAAAGTTCGGCCACTGCTCGCATGACTCACAACACTATTAGTCGCCGTTAACTCATTAGAGGGCACCCCCCAATGCTGCGCCGCCGCACTCATCAACATCGCTTTGGCACTAGCTCCAGCCACGGCCAAGTAAGGCCACCATTTTCTAACCGATGAACTGCCTCCTGTACCTCTCGCGCCTTGTTCTGGATGCAAGAATGTCGCGGTCATCGGTGCTGTTTCGGAGCGCACATCATTCCAATCGGCATCAAGCTCTTCCGCTACGATCATAGCGAGCGAGGTTAATACTCCCTGGCCCATCTCAGAGCTTGGAATTCGTATCGTAATGAGTCCGGCGGAATCGATATGCAGCCACGCGCTAACGTCGCTGGCATTGGCGTCCATCGGCATAGGTGCAGCCTGCACCGAGTCTTGCGCACTAGGGCTGCAATTCACCAACCCTAAAGAAAGGCTAAGCCCTCCTAGTGCGATCCCGGATTTTCTTAAAAATAGTCTGCGACTTTTTGATTGAATAGTCATAATTACTCCTCAGTCCGATTAGCTAGCGACACGATGAATGGCTTTACGAATACGCGAGTAACTGCCGCATCGACATATATTCGTCATCGCCTCATCTATCTGCTCATCGCTCGGATTGGGGGTACTTTCTAACAGGGCCACAGCCGCCATGACCTGACCGCTCTGACAATAGCCACACTGAGGCACGTCCTCTTCCAACCAGGCTTGTTGAACAGGATGCGAGGTATCTTCAGATAAACCTTCAATAGTCACTACTGAGCGATTAGCTACCGACGCAATAGGAACACTGCAGCTACGCACTAGCTGACCATCCACTAACACGGAGCACGCACCGCACTGCGCTATGCCACAACCAAACTTAGTCCCCGTTAACGCCAAGGTGTCTCGTAAAGCCCACAACAGCGGCGTGTCCTCTGCTATATCGAGCTCTGTTTCAGTCCCGTTTACGGTAAATTTCATAGCTTGATTCCTTGCTCAGATTACTGAGTCTTTGTTATTTTTTGACTATAAACGATTGCCTTGTCATGCAGTATGCATGTTAGAGTGCGCTCTAAGTCAAGCAATCCTCAAACAGAACACAGGATCAAAAGATGAGCATACTGAGCGTTTCCGAAGCTGTCGCAGAAACTGGGCTAAGCGCCCACACACTGCGCTACTATGAAAAAGAATTGCTTTTGCTTGAGGTCCCAAGAGACGCAAGGGGAAGGCGTTTTTATACTAAAGAGTTAATTGCGGCTATAAAGTTTATAAGTGCACTGCGCGCAACGGGCATGCCGATTCAAGGCATCAAGGCCTATATCGAACTGTACGTTTGCGGCAAACATACGGCACATGAACGGATGGATCTCTTGAAGTCTCATGAGAAAGCAGTAGAAAGGCAACTGCAAACCACCAAAGACAGCCTGCAATTAATTCGTAAAAAAATCAGTTTTTATCAAGAAACGCTTGCCTCGCCATTGGCGGCAAGCAAACAAGCCTAAGGAATATGATCAATGAGTGAAGCCTGTTTGTTTTGCAATATTGCAGCTGGAAAGATCCCTTCGCAACAAGTGTATAGCGACGAGCACATTGTCGCCTTTCGAGATATCAATCCCGCAGCCCCTCAGCACATTTTATTAATCCCACGTAAACATATCTTAAGCGTGGCGCAATTAGAGACCGAAGATAGCGCCGTTATGGGACATCTAATGTTATGCGCACGCAAGATTGCGGAACAAGAAGGGTTCGCTGACAATGGCTTTCGCTGCGTGATGAATACCGGTGCAGACGGTGGACAAACCGTCGGGCATTTACACCTGCATTTATTGGCAGGACGCTCACTTACCTGGCCGCCAGGTTAAGGCGCAATAGTTTGCAAACTTTCTTTGCTGGCGCTTAGCACACCTTTTTCAGTAATTAGAGCTGTCACTAGGCGTGCTGGCGTCACATCGAAACCGTAATTACTCACAGCGCTTGCGCTCATCATTACTTGCACGTTGGTCAGCTGGCCTTGCGCATCCAGGCCTTGGATGTGCGACACTTCTTGGGTATGACGTTGCTCAATCGGTATCTGTCGCACGCCATCATGAATCGCAAAATCGATTGTCGAAACCGGCAGTGCAACGTAAAAAGGGACACCATTATCAAACGCCGCCAAGGCTTTAAGATAAGTACCAATTTTGTTGCACACATCGCCACTGGCCGTTGTACGATCACTGCCTACAATACACAAGTCCACTTGTCCGTGCTGCATAAGGTGCCCGCCCGCATTGTCTACAATAACAGTATGAGGGATACCTTCTTGTAGCAACTCCCAGGCAGTTAGGAATGCTCCTTGATTCCTAGGTCTAGTTTCATCTACCCACACATGCACAGGAATTCCCTTGCGATGCGCCTTATAAATAGGAGCAAGCGCTGTGCCCCAATCAACAGTGGCCAACCACCCAGCATTGCAATGCGTCAGAATATTTATGCATTGCGCCGATGGATCTCGCTCTTGTTTTTTGTGCCACGCTTTTTCGATAAGTGCTAGCCCATGCTCGCCAATAGAAGAGCAGGCCGCTACATCCTCTTCCGCTAATTCATTCGCTAATATTAGCGCGGCGGCACTGCGATCTTGTGGAGCAATAGGGCTTAGTGCATTTTCCATGCGTATCAACGCCCACTGCAGATTCACAGCCGTTGGCCTTGTCGCCAATAACTGTTGGCACACGCTCGACAGCGATTCATGCCCATCACGCATAGCAAGATAAACACCGTATGCGGCAGTCACGCCGATCAAAGGTGCCCCACGTACCTGCATATCCGTAATCGCCGTACAGGCTTGCTCTAAGGTATTTAACGCAACAATCTCAAAGTGGTGAGGGAGACGAGTTTGATCAATGATCTGAACACACTGCTCACTGTCATTAAACCAAATCGTTCTTATCGCTTTTGCATTAACTAACATTGTGAACCCTCAGATAACTCGATCGTTACCGCCATCAACTGGCACTTGCGCTCCGGTCGTGCAAGAAAAAGTTTCTCCCGCCATCGCAACGGCCATAGCCGCGACATCGCTTGATGAGATCACCGCGCCCAGCACATTATTGCGCTTATACTCATCTACGCTTAGCTCATAATGCTTGGCTCGTTGAGCAAGGACTTCATCCGTCCAAATGCCTGTATCAAAAACCGCATTCGGATGTATTGTATTAACCCTAACGCCTTTGCCTCCTAACTCAAGTGCGGCCACTCGTGCCAATTGAGCCAAACCAGCCTTAGCCACGGAGTAAGCACTTGCACCAGGGCCTGGAGCTGCAACATTTTTAGAGCCAACAAAGACAACCGATGGATCAATCCCGAGGGTTAAGTACGCAGTGCATTGGCGTAGCAGCCTCATGTGAGCACTGAGATTAAGATTCAGAGAGTGCTCCCATGTGGCGTCATCCATGTCCTCGATTTTCTTACTGGCTGGAAAACTGCCAGCATTACTCACGAGAATATCAATACCCCCAAAATAAGCGACGCCCTTTTCAATGGCAGCGTCTAACTGCACGGCATCAGTCACATCCGTGCAAATGCTTAGCACTTGTGGATTGTTCCAGACGCCCGGCAACTGTGCACTGATATCCAATGCCACCACAGACGCGCCTCGTGCAACGAATGCTTCCACACAGGCTTTACCAATTCCCGACGCTGCACCAGTCACAAGCACAACACGGCCTTCGAACTCAGGACTGCTTTGACTGCGCTTTAGTTTGGCTTGTTCTAGCTCCCAGTACTCCAGATCAAACTGATCCTGTTTGGGCAATGCCTCCCACGCCTCGAGGTGTTCGCCCCATTGAACCGCTTTGCGCGTATGCGCGATGATATCTGCCACGACCCCTAACCGCTTACTGCTGGGCGCCAAGTAGATCATCCCTTTATCCTGCCAAACCCCGTAGCGTGGAACATGGTCCAAACAAGTATGGTAATCAGCGGCATGAGTATCAAAATATTCGACATAACGATCTCGAAACTGGGCAAGCTCCTGTGCAGGATCGCTTGAGAACATCGCGCCAAAAGGCTTGGTATGAATACTGTGGTCGGGTGTTAATGGCCCACGGCTAGCAATAGCGCCTACATTTTCGAGAGCTGAAAACCCCACTGCCGCTTCCGTGCTATCCCAACGCACCAATATGGGCGCGCCAAACATCGCGCTAGCTTGATGTCGCAACGCCGCCACTTGCTTATAATCGGTCGCACTCGCGCTATAGCGTTTGCTGGCATCGCTCCCAATTGCCCCTTTATCTTGCAAATAGTCCTCTGCACGACTCACTAACTCGATCATCGTGTCATAACTGCTCTTACAATCGTCATCGAAACTAATAATGCCGTGATGCAAAAGCACGATCCCTTTCAACTTCGCCCAATCTAAGCCTTTTGTGGCCTCGTGTACTTGTTGCGCAAGAATGAAACCAGGCATGACGTAGGGCAGAATCAGGACCTCATCGCCATAGATCTCTTTTAGCGTTGCCTCGCCATTGGGCGTATTGCTGATTGCCACTACGGCATCCGCATGAGTGTGGTCGACATAGCGCAAGGGGATCAACGCATGCAGGATTGCTTCCACAGAGGGTGTTGGAGCGCTAGGGTCTAGCAAGGCAATGCGCAACTCACGCATCATGTCTGTGTCGCTAAGACTAGGAAGGGCTGCAAGTGCCTGTAAATACTGCAAACGTACCGGAGCGAAGCCCGCTGCAGCGATAGTCTGCAAGTCCCAGCCAGAGCCTTTAACATAGAGGACGTCTTCTTTTTTCCCAAACACATTGGTGTGAGTCCCCTTTACAGAGGTATTGCCGCCGCCATGAAGGACCAAATCAGCATCACGACCAAGAAGCTGAGAACTGTACACTCTAAGCCCTAGCGTTGAATCCACTGCAAAACGCTGCGCCTCTGCTTCATCCCATCGATTCAACATGATTATTCCTCTCGATATTAATTCTCTACAAACGAAAAACGCACCCGTAGGTGCGTTTTCTTGGATCTGATTCCTATGGAATCATTTCAATAATCTATTCTAAATCAAGGCTCTACGATAGAGATGCTCGCGATACCTGCTTGACGTGCTGAGTCCATTACGCCAACCAAAGAATTCACATCAGATCGTGGATGCGGCTTGATGATGACCGAGGCAGCTGGATTCTCTGCTTTCAAACGGTCGATGTTTGAACGAATCTGGCTCACTAGTATTGGGCGTGGCTCGCCATTAAGGATGATATCGTTGTTAGCGCCTAGCTCGATAAGGATGTTCTTCTTATCGCTATCTTGCTCAGGAGGCGTGTCGTTATTCTCGTTACTCGCCGCATCGATAGCAGTTTCCGAAAGGAAGGTGGCCGTTACTACGAAGAAAATCAGCAGGATAAACACCACGTCTAGCATTGGAGTGAGGTCTACGTTGCTCTCGTCGTTCTTTCTTGTGCCTGCGAGTTTTCTCATTTGATGTCTACCTTAACGTGATTCTTATTGATCGTTTGACTAGATCTGGACTATAAAAACTGCCAATTTGGCAACTCGAAGTCCCAAGTATACCCGATAATCATCTGACCACAAGACCCGAAATGTGACGAAAATAAGGAAGTTCTAACGAGACCAGCCAAATCCCACGAAGCCTATGGCTTGGGGTCGGGGGCCCTGCTGACTCTATGCCAAGGCCGCCCAATTTTAGTGCGTTATTTACTGGAGAGAAGACAGCGTAAACTGAACCAGTTCAGTGAGCTGCTTAGCCGATTTACCATCACGTGAATTAACACGAAGACCATAAAGCGTGTTGACCAAGGCATCTACCGCAAACTCGGCACTAACACCTTTCTTTAGCTTTCCGCCCTTATCGGCTTCTTTCATACGCTTAAGGAGTGCTTTTCGCACTACAGCAAATGAAGCGCGAACAATTTTTTGAATATCTTTGTCGTAATTAATGCTTTCGCAGAAAGAATTAACCAATAAACAACCCATAGTGCGCTGCTTGTTGTTCACTGAAAGCACAGCCAAATCAAAGTACTTTTCAATTGCAGCCCAAGGTGCCAAGTCTGCATTATTGAGAGACGCGTCTAAATCTTTTGCAGTCAATTTATTGTAATGATCTAAACAAGCTTTGAAAAACGTATCCTTGTCACCGAATGAATTGTACAAAGTGCCACGATTAATGCCGGTTACATCTAGGAGCTTCTGCACTGAGCTCGCTTCAAAGCCCTCACGCCAAAACTGCTCCATTGCATTGTTTAAAACATCGTTGTACTCAAACTCCACTGGTCTTGCCATAATAAATGCTCAATCTCTTATCTAGTTCATTAAGGAAAAATTCGCGTAAATGTCGCTATCTTTCAAGAAAATCTTCGGGCGCGATTGTAGTACACGAGGAGGCTTTTTACATCTATTGATACAAAATAATACATTTGCGGAAAACGCGGGAAAGCCTAAGGCTTGGAGACTATTATTCACAAGATAGAACAGACGTTCTATCTTGTGAATAATTCAAATAAATACGGAGAAATTAGAAGCCTGCAACAGTTACCAGCAGACCGATCAGTCCGCCAAGTACACCACCCCACACCACTAACCAACCAAGGTGTTTTTTAATCATCGCTTGCACGATTTCTTTCACAAGCTGCGGTGTCAGCTCATCAAGTCGACTATCAACGATCTTCTCAATGCGTTGATATAGGCTCTCACCTCCAGCTCCGGCACTGCTAACACCTTCAGCTAAAGACGCACGAAATGCATCGGAATCAGCTACAGAACGAAAGTACTCTTTCATTTTTGTGACAAACGGCTCTTTCAACGATGCCAGCGCATCACGTCCGCCGAGCATGCCAAGCATGCTGCCAAACGAGGAGACCATGATGACATCCAGCAAAGACTCGAAAGCTTTTTCAAGATCGAGCTCGTCAATCATTTTGACTATCTGCGCATCAAGGCCATTGGCGACGCTGCTGGATTCTTTAAGAAATTTCTCGATATTCTCCGTGCTGAAGAACTGCTGCATAATGAGCTTACGAATCCCATCTTTGAACTCTTCGAAATGCAACGGCACCACACCAGACCCGTAGAAACCGGGAATTCGTTCAAATAGCATATATATTGCTAACCAGTTAGTGACGCTGCCGGACAAGGCAAACAATCCCATCGTTAGCAAATACGAAGCGCCTTGAACGGGCAGTAAACCTATTAACACAAGGCTCAAGGCCACAAGATTCGTTACTAAACTTTTATCTATACTCACTTTGACACCCATTACTAAGCGTTAAAAACGAAAACGGCCCATCGAGTGGACAGGCCGCGCATCATAAGGAAACAGGAAGGACGGTTCAAGCATCGACCAAATTCATATACGTCGATGCGATTGAACCGGCATTTTTTGTCGCAAAGACTCAAGAGCCTTAAGATCGATATCGGCTACCGCAAAACCTTCGCCCTTCTCTAACTGAGCGACAATACGCCCCCAAGGGTCGATGATCATAGAATGTCCGAAGGTTTCACGGGTGTCATTGTGCTGCCCCCCTTGATTTGCAGCTAACACATAGCATTGGTTCTCTATCGCTCGCGCCCGCAGTAGAACCTCCCAGTGTGCAGCACCAGTGACCTGAGTAAACGCCGAGGGAACTGTCAGCAACTGTGCCCCCCTTGCGCGCAACTCACGATAAAGCTCCGGGAAGCGCAAGTCATAACAGATACTCAAGCCGATACAAGCAAAGGGCGTATCGACGCAATTTGGCTGCGTTCCGGCTTCAAAACTATTGGATTCTAGGTATTGCGCCTGCTTATCCTCGACCTCTACATCAAACAAATGCATTTTGTCATAGCGAGCAATTATCTCGCCCTGAGGGTCGTAGACCAAACTGGCAGGACGAACCCGACCATCTTCTATGCGTTCGGCTATGGTCTGCGCCGAGGACATAGGACGCGTAATCAACGGCATCGTCCCAGCGATGAGATAAATTTGATGCTCTTTGGCCTGAGCTCTAAGAAAACCTTGCAGTAGCGCTGTATTATCCCCTTCAGATTCGGCGTACTGACTTAATGGGCCACCATCCAAGACAGCAAAATTTTCAGGCAGCAAGACTACGCGTGCGCCTGCATGGGCAGCGCACTTGATTTGTCGTGCAGCCGCTTCAAGATTCGCATTGACGTCAGCACCACTCACGAGCTGTACAACAGCCATTTTATTGTCCACAAAACCCCCTTTTATGGCGCCACTGACGGCACGACTGTGCCAGGGGTGGCGCGCGGCACAGTAGGCGCCGCAGGTGCCCCTGGCGTACCAAAGACTTGGTTGAGTCTAGGCTCAAGCCCATCCCACGGCCCTTTCAATGTGTATTGAGCACTGGTCAGGCTATCAACTTGATCGCCGAATATTTGATCGAATAAAAAGACACCGACCGCCACCTGCCAATTAATTAAATTATTCAACACAGCAATACCGCTCATCCACGGAATATTGTCGCTAATAGGCAAGGTGATAAAAAGATTCCCATCGATAGTTTGTTGCACTAGATCCAGCTGACCCGCGACCTGAAACAAGCTTGCCGGCCCAATAATTTGTAAGCGATCAACAATATTCACAACGCCATTATCAATCGTCATGGAACCGTAGATTTGTTCGTACGAAAGCCCACGCCGTAACAAGTCATCGCTGAAACGAAGGCGACGCACCAGTGCGTCAAAGTTGATAATACTAATTAACTTCAGAGCTCCGTTGGCCGCACCGGCGCTACTTTGCAAAAAGCGGCCCTCGTCTATGCGCAAGTCCACGTTGCCACTTAATGACTCCACCGCAAAAAATGCGGGGCTTCCCGGCCAATCAAGACTCGTGTTAAATCGAGCAGCGGTACTTTCTAAACTAGGCGCATAACCAAAATTACTCAGGACGCTTCCTAGATTGTCCGCTTCGAGCACGGAAGTGAAATAGCTATGATGCTCTCGCCCATCAAATGTCCAAACGACTCGTCCTTCTTCGCCCTCTTTACCGGCACGAATACCACGCGTATCAAACACTAAATTCGAGAAAACGGCGCCGCTTTGACTAGGCGTTAATGAAAACTGCCAACTCCCGTAAGGTGCATCCCCTACAAAAATTTCCTCTGCCTTGAAATTCATCAAGGGAAAAGTCTTAGGATCTAGGTCCGCTAGAATATCGACAAGTTCATAGTCCCAATAAGGATCATTTGGGGGAGGAGGCCCCGCTCTATCGCCTAACTCAGAAATAGCGCCTACTTGTTCGTTCTCAGGAAAGTACAAATGACTTAGGCTGACTTCCAATGGATCCTCTGCCGCATACGGCACTCGCACTTCGCCGGCTACCGTGGCACTGGCTAATCCCAAATTCCAATATTGCTCAGCGCTAGCAATCTGCATATTCAGGTTTTTCGCATTTTGCCCAAAAGCATAAGCATCAGCGATTGTCACATCAACCGCATTAATGACTTCCTTTAAACTCGAGAAGTTATCGCCCTCTGCAGCGGTGTCACTGGCAGCACCAGTATTGCTAAGGGCAGTCATCCACTCCTCATAATCAAAGCGTTCCAAGGTGCCAATCACATCTAAGCCTGGAGCATTGGCATTAAGACGCCGCACGCTAACGCCCTCTCCTTGCTTGCCTAGAAACACCAGTCCCCGCCTTATCTGACCATCACTCAATCCGACATTCATTGAAGCGATGTCGCCCAAGCTCACGCGTAAATCCTCACCGGTTTCAAGAAAATCGATGGTTAAACGCAACGGCATGTTTGCTTGGGTAGTTTTCTTAAAGGGCACCGGATAGTCGAGACTAAAACCCTCCAGTGCGGAGTTAATACTTAGGCGTCTAGTAGGGTTAACAGTAGTGCCTTGTGCCTCATTCTGAGCTGGCTGCCTAATCTCTAAAAGCGCGTCATAATTCATTTCACCGTCTGCGCGCGTTAGCAGATCCGCGACGAAATCACTTTGCAGCGGCCAATCACGCAGCGCAGAAACTCCCACCAGCCCCTTGATGGCGACTTCAGTGTTTGTGGATTGAGCATCATCCACTTGGCTGCGCAAGTTCACTTCTATTGTTTGATCGAATAGTGTTGCCGACAACCCTTCTCCGACTAGACCAGTTACGCTGTTATAACTTAACTGGCCACGCACTTGATCGAAGTGCAGTTCGAATTCGGGAATAAATAAAGTGTCGTCATTAAGCTGCAAGGCAACGTCGACTAAAGGAACAGCTCCGGGGGCTCCTAGGGGAATAGTAAGATTGAGCGCTAACTCCACCTCTCCCTCTCCCTGCCAATCCGCAATATAATTGCCGAACCCTTGTGTCACTGGCGTCTCTTGTAAATACCGCAGCGCTTGCGGCGTTTGTCCAGCGCCTCGCCCCGACACAGTCAGCAGGCTACCTTGACCTGCGTCATTGGGTCTAATCGCTGCACTCGTCGCATCCAAATCGATTCCAAGAGACTGCCCTGAGGATACATTGATATCGACATTGCCATCATCGATCACGACATAGCCATTTAGGCTATCCAATGCCGGCCACTCAGGATCGAATTGAAGCGTTCCGTTTTCGACATTGAAATACATTTGCAATGTTCGCATCGCTGGCGGCGACTCCGCCAATACTGACCCTCTGTAAACCAAGCCACTATTAAGGGCTTTGCCATCGACTATTGCGCCATCTAGCCAGGTCATCAAGTTGCGCAAACCATCTTTGACTGTGGGGGCCATAGGCAGGTAGATCGCTTTCTGGCTAATATCGGCTTCAGTAATCCCAACTAATAATTCCAAATCCGCTGCCGTATTAACGCCATCGACACGATTAGTAAAAAGTGAGAACTGCGCCCGACCATCAGCGGCCTCTGACTCCGCTACAATGACACTACTACTTAAGCGAAGCGCCTGCCCCTCACTCATATCCAGATCAACTGCCACTCGGCCATTCACGTAATCGTATACCCAAGCGTCATCAAACATCGTGGGTAACTGAAACATCAAACGTTCGGAATCGACCTCTGCAAACCCCGTGAGCTTTTTACTGTCAGCGTCAAATTGCAATTCTGTGTAGCCATCAATTCCCCAAATCGCTGGCGCTGTGCCGCGGGCGCTGACTGCCACATCATTTAGGTTGGTGACAATCCGCAACTTTTCGCCACCCCCTTCGACTTCTTGCCCAAAGCGGTATTCCAAATCGAGGCTTTCTAATTCGCCACGCGGATTGTGCTCAAGTAATTGCGCATTCGCTTCAGCACCTAAAAACTCTATAGCACCAAATAAACTCGTCGCAATCGTCAGGCTAAAGCGATCGGCGCCCAAATTAAAACCAACTCCGTCGTCAAAGGACGCATACAGATTACTTTCAGGCCACAGCTGCTCACCCCATAAGAACGCAAAATTCTCTAACCAGAGCTTCCAGTTTTTATCGTCACGTTGTACAAAAAACTGTGTTGCCAAGTCATCTACCGTGAATGCTTTGGGCATTTCCCAAGCCAACTGATTCACTTCGATATTGCCTTGCACACTTTGTACTTGCCCCTGCTCCAATTCGATCCACACCTCACCACTCGCATCGAGATTCTGCAGATGGAACTGGTCGGTGTATTGTCCTGCAAGGATTTCCGAATAATCAGTTTCCGGCACTAGTAGATAGAGGCGTCCATCGAGGTCAGCGACACGCTGGCCGTTGAGTTCGGCGGCGAGGCTAAGGGGGCCAATCACATCATTTTGCCAAACGTCGAGATGCAAGTAATGTTGATCCCCGCGACTTTGAAAACGCAATCGACTACGCTCAAATTGCTTAAAGCGCCCATCGGCACGACGTAGCGTCAATTGCATATTGGTCAGAGTCAGCTCACTCACCCGTGAAGCGAGGTCTAGCATTTGATCAGGACTTAAACCCGGACCAGTGCCGCCCTCAAAACCGGAAAGCTGCCAACTACCAGTGCTCGACTCTTGCAGAGTGAAATCAGGGCTATCGATATCAATCGAGGATAGCGTCCACTGCCTCGATAACAAACTACCCCAAGCGCTTAACTCTAACGTTAGTTTGTCTAGCACTAAGAGCGGGGTGTCATCTTCGGCAGAGAGTGGGGAGAGTGAGACGTCCTGAAGACTGAGAATAGGATTAAAACGGCGCCAATCCCCTTCGATTAGCCCAATACTAACGTTTTGGCCTAGTTGTTCGGCGAGTAGCTCTTCGATATCGCTGTGATAGGTATCGACATAAGGAAGCAATTGCCGGCCTACACTGACATAGACAGCCACGGCCAACAGCAGCACAAATGCGCTAGTTAGCAATACAGAAAATATTTTCTTTAATACTGTTACGATCATGGTGGCTGCGGCTCAAGGCCAGTGGCGTAGTGGGATCAAGGTGAAATATCCTAAAACAACACGACGTCAAATTGCTCTTGAGTATACATGGGTTCCACCTCAAACTTGACCGTCTTGCCGATTAATTCTTCCAAATCCGCCAGAGTGCTAGATTCTTCGTCTAGCAAGCGATCAACAACCCCTTGCGAGGCCATCACTAGAATGACATCGTTCTCATAGGCTCGGGCCACTCGTAGAATCTCTCTAAATACTTCATAGCAAATCGTTTCAGGTGTTTTCAATCGCCCCTTGCCTTCACAAACTGGGCAAGCGCTACAAAGGACCTGACCTAAGCTCTCGCGCGTTCGCTTCCTTGTCATCTCAACTAATCCCAGCTCTGACATACTCGTGACAGAGGTGCGGGCATGGTCTTTTTCCAAGGCCTTGGTCAACGTGCGCATGACCTGTCGCTGATGCTCAGGGTCAATCATATCGATGAAGTCCAATATGATGATGCCACCTAGATTACGTATACGGAGCTGCCGCGCAATCGCTGTCGCTGCTTCAAGATTGGTTTTTAATACGGTTTCCGCATGATTCTTGCTACCAAGGTAAGCACCTGTATTCACATCGACTGTCGTCATCGCTTCGGTTTGATCGATGATCAGGTCTCCGCCGGACTTAAGTTTAACTTTGCGCCCAAGCGCCTTATCAATTTCATCGTCAATCCCGTAAAGATCGAAGATAGGGCGTTCGCCTTTGTATAACTCAACGCTGTTGGGGAACTCCGGAATAAAGTCATCAATGAAGCGAGCGATCTCTTTATAAGCTTCAGGTGTATCAATGCGAATTTTTTCAATATGAGGCGTAATAATGTCGCGCATTGCTCGCATATAAAGCGGTACTTCGCGATAAAGAATATGGACATCACGACTATCACTGACACGCCGCTCTACTGCCCCCCAAAGCCTTTTCAAAAACCGAGTATCTTCCAGCATTTCATTTTGAGTGCAGCCTTCAGCGGCCGTGCGAATTATAAAGCCGCCGCATCCATCCATTGCTTCTTGCTCGATGCACCCCTTAAGCAAACCCATCAGACGATCGCGTTCTTCCTCTTTTTCAAGGCGCTGAGAAATCCCGACATGAACACTACGGGGCAAATACACCAAATTGCGTGAAGGCAAAGTCAAATGGGTACTTAAGCGAGCCCCTTTAGTCCCGATTGGGTCTTTGATCACTTGCACGATTATCATTTGCCCGTCACGCACTAGGCTTTGAATAGGGGCAGGCGACTCATCGCGCACCTCAAATCCTTCTGGGCTTATAGGGGAGATATCAGCACTGTGAATAAAAGCCGCTCGCTCCAATCCTATATCGACAAAGGCCGCTTCCATTCCCGGCATAACGCGCACGACTTTGCCTAAATAAATATCCCCTACGTGTCCTTTGCTATGCGGACGTTCGACAAATATTTCTTGCAACAAACCATTCTCAATGAGCGCAACTCGCGTCTCCATCGGAGTGACATTGATGAGAATTTCTTCACTCATTGTGCGCGCTCCTTATTTAACCCTGTGCTAACACCAAAGGCGTCGAGCAACTGACTTGTTTCATAAGCGGGCAATCCAACGACGCCGCTATAACTGCCCGAGAGTGCTGTGACAAACATGCCTCCTAGACCTTGTATTGCATAGGCTCCCGCCTTACCCACTGGCTCTTCACTCAACCAATAGCGTTCTATTTCTTGATCGCTTAGTTCTTTAAAAGTGACATCGCTGCGCACCAAAACCGTTTGGTGTTGATCTTCGAAACACACGGCCACAGCGCTAAACACTTGATGTTGTTTTCCTGAAAGCAGAGTCAGCATTCGCGAAGCATCTTCTTTGTCAGCAGGCTTACCCAAAATCTGTCCAGAGCACACGACGATTGTGTCAGAGCCTAAGATCGGCACTGACTTCTCGTCTTGCATAGCTTGTACAGACAAGGCTTTTTCAAGCGCAAGTCGTTGGACATAGGTTTCTGGGGATTCATCAGCAAGCAACACCTCATCGACTGAGTGTTCTTGGACAGTAAATTGCACACCGATTTGGGTGAGAATTTCACGGCGTCTTGGAGAGGCAGAGGCGAGTACAATAGATGAAAATTTGTAAGACATATTTCCTCAAGATGGCCTCAGACGTGACCGTGAGCTGTCTAGCGGACACCAAAGCTGCGGCGCATTTGGCGCAGCAATACAAACATCCAAGGCCAGACAAAAGCGCTAGACAAGGCCGCTAGCAAAAACAAAAGACTGGACGCTACGGCTTGTTCCGCTGCAATTTTCATCCAATGCGTCATCATTAAGTGCAGGCCAATGAGCGCTAACACTACACCACTTTGTTGCAGAGAAGAGAACATGCGCAAACGTTGATGCAAGCTCAATGTGATGTACGCGATGATAGCTAACGCCAATGCATTGAGCCCCAACAAGGAGCCTTCGAGAATATCCATCATCAAGCCCGCCATCCAGGCAAAGCCGATTCCTACTCGATAGGGCAAAGCCATTGCCCAATAGATCAATACCATCGCTACCCATTGCGGCCGGTAGTTCATCGCCCATTCGGGAAACGGCACAATAGCTAGCAAATACGCTACAAAAAAACTTAGGAAAATAACCCATCGGCCATTGGCTCGCTGATCCATTGCTTACTCCTGTCCTGTTGGTGCCGCCGGCACCGTGTCTGCAACCTCTGAGGGAACAGGAACATCGAGGCCCACACTATCCGGGGCAGGGTTAACTACCTCTTCATGGGGCTGCGCGCTCAGCTCATCAATCTGCTCTTCAATTTGTTCGACAATGCCTGTGCCTGGGTTTTGAGAATTGGTCTCCAACCATACTGGTGCTGCCGAGCTTGGCCCCATACGCTGAACATTTGCATTGGCCAGTGCAAGCAACATGACATGTCGAGTTCTATCCATTTGCGCTAAAGGACGTGCCTTGATGCGCGCAAAGGGCTGACCTCGGTCATGGACCACACTCGTAACTTCCGCGACAGGGTAATCTTTAGGGAAGCGCTGGCCCAAGCCAGAGCTTACAAGCAAGTCTCCCACTTCGATGTCCGAGGTGTCGGGCACATATTCCAGCTCTAACTCAGGGATATCGCCGCGGCTGCCCCTTGCTATGGCTCGCTCCCCATTACGGTTCACCTGCACCGGCGTCCCATGACGAGAATCGGTGATTAGCATGACCCAACTCGTGAACGGCAGCACTTCTGTTACCTGCCCCATCAAACCATTAGCGTCTAACAATGCCTGACCTTCCAGCACGCCATCAGTGGCGCCTCTATTGATGAGGACACGACGGGATCCGGGATTCGAGGAGATATTAATGATTTCGGCGGTGAGAACTCTACCGTCTACACTAGCGGAGGCTTCTTGTAGGGCGCGCAAACGACTGTTTTCTGTGGCGAGACCTGCCAAGAGCTGTAACTCACGCTGCGCGAAAAGCAGCTCTTCGCGCAGACGTTCGTTTTCTTCAATGAGATCCCCATGGGAGACGAACACATCGTCAATCCAATAGGATATCCGTGCGGGGGTATCGGCCACCCAATAAACTGGCGCCGTTAAGTAGCCTAGGCTGTAGCGTAGTCGATCAAGGTAGTCGAAGCGGCTGTCAGCAAACATGACAGCCACAGAGAGCACCACGAATACACCCACGCGATACTCAAGGGACACGCCTTTAATGAATAAGGTCTTGATAATGGAACCTCGAACCGTTTATTCAATGGTTAACGAATCCATGTCGTTGGTGTCCATCAGCTCCATTGCTTTACCGCCGCCTCTGGCGACACAAGTGAGCGGGTCTTCAGCGACAATGACGGGCAGTCCTGTCTCTTCAGACAATAGTTTATCTAAGTCTTTCAATAGTGCGCCACCACCGGTCAGGACCATGCCGCTTTCTGCAATGTCTGACGCCAATTCGGGTGGAGATTGCTCAAGTGCGCTTTTAACGGCCTGCACTATCGCGGAGAGAGTTTCTTGCAAAGCTTCTAGGATCTCATCGCTGTTCAGCGTGAAGCTGCGCGGCACCCCTTCTGCCAAGTTGCGGCCACGCACGTCAATTTCGCGCAATTCGCCCGCATAGGCACAACCAATTTCTTTCTTGATGCGCTCGGCCGTAGCATCCCCAATCAAGCTGCCGTAGTTACGGCGCACATGGGTAATGATGGCTTCATCAAAGCGATCGCCGCCCACACGGACTGATTCCGCATAGACAATACCATTGAGAGAGATAATCGCGATTTCAGTAGTACCACCACCGATATCGACCACCATCGAACCACTAGCCTTCTCAACTGGCAAGCCAGCACCAATCGCAGCGGCCATCGGCTCTTCGATCAAACGCACTTCACGCGCACCGGCACTAAGGACCGATTCGCGAATAGCACGACGCTCTACTTGTGTTGATTTGCAAGGAACACAGACGAGGACACGCGGACTTGGAGGGAAGAAGCTGTTTTCGTGCACTTTACTGATAAAGTGCTGTAGCATCTTTTCAGTCACTTGGAAGTCCGCAATCACGCCGTCTTTAAGCGGGCGAATCGCAGTGATATTGCCAGGCGTACGACCAAGCATTCGCTTAGCGTCGGCGCCAACAGCGGTCACTGTTTTCTGACCGTTATGAGTGCGTATGGCAACAACAGAAGGCTCATTGAGCACAATTCCTTGTCCACGCACATAGATAAGTGTGTTTGCTGTCCCTAAATCGATCGATAGATCGTTAGAGAACATTCCCCTAAATTTTTTGAACATCGACTGCTATAACCTCAAATAAGAGTCCACCCCGGACTAAGAGCGAGCATCTGATAACAGACTTGAAGCAAGTATTCAGCTTACGCACTAGGGTTCGTACACGGGGTTGGATATATCGGTGGAATCTGACGGTGTATTGCTATTTTACCCTCAGCTCCGGAAACTGTTGCCCTAAGCCGGTCTCTTTCCCGTATAATCACGGCTTCTCCGGCGAATAGACACGCACTCTAACAACGGCAAGGATATAGGGCAAGAGTCAATTACACAAATGCTCAAAATCTGGGAATGTCTCGCAAATATGCGTCGGAATCCTTACATACTCACTGCGATGTAGTGTTAAGAAATTTGGAGATAAGGAATGGCTTTAGAACAATCAGACGTCGAGAAAATCGCTCAGCTGGCACGCCTAACGGTGGACAGCAACGAAGCGCAAGAGGTGACCAAGCGTATATCCTCTATTCTTGAACTGATCGATCAGATGCAAAGTGTCGACACGAAAAACGTGGCGCCATTGGCACACCCCTTCGAGGCTATTCAGCGCCTGCGTCCAGACGTGGTGACTGAAACCAATCAACGCGATTATTTGCAAAAGCTCGCGCCTGCAACGCAGGACGGTCTTTATCTCGTACCTAAGGTGATCGAATAAGCCTCGCCAACGCCCAACGCCCTCATTCACACATTGACGATCAAGGACACCCACCAGCATGTCTGACCGCACAGTCGCCGCACTCTCACGCTCATTAGCGCAGGGTGAAATCTCCAGTGTAGAGCTCACGCGTGATTATCTAGACCGTATCGCGCAACACAACACGCTCTACAACGCCTATATCACCGTAACCGAAGATTTAGCTCTAGCCCAAGCTGCCAAAGCAGACGCGGCACGGGCAAAAGGCGATTTCGGCCCACTAACGGGCATCCCAATCGCACACAAGGATATCTTCTGCTTGCAAGACGTCTTAACCACCTGTGGCTCTAAGATGCTGGCGAACTTTGTGTCTCCCTACAACGCGACGGTTGTCGAAAAACTCAATGCTGCGGGCACCGTGACCCTAGGCAAAACCAATATGGATGAGTTTGCGATGGGCTCATCGAACGAGAACAGTTTCTACGGCGCAGTGCGCAACCCCTGGGATACTGACCGCGTCCCTGGTGGCTCCTCTGGTGGCTCCGCCGCCGCCGTTGCCGCCGACCTTTGTGTCATCGCCACAGGCACCGATACGGGCGGCTCTATTCGCCAACCCGCCGCCTTTTGCGGGCTCACAGGATTTAAGCCGAGTTATGGTCGCATCTCACGCTGGGGCATGATCGCCTATGCCTCAAGCCTCGACCAAGCAGGCCCCATCAGCAAGAGCGCAGAAGACGCCGCCTTATTGATGAACGCCATGGCAGGCCCTGACCACCGCGATTCGACTAGCGTGGACATCCCAGCCCCTGACTTCACAGCGAACCTCAACGATTCTCTGCAAGGCTTGCGCATTGGCGTTGTGCGCCAACACCTTGCAGAAGGGCTCGATGCAAACGTTGAAAAAGCCATGCAGGACGCATTAAAAGTATTTGAAGGCTTGGGCGCCACAGTGAAAGAGATAGACCTGCCTAATAGCCATCTTTCTGTTTCGGCCTATTACGTAATCGCCCCAGCTGAGGCCTCAGCCAATCTGTCGCGTTACGACGGCGTGCGCTTTGGCTATCGCTGCGAGAACCCTGTTAATTTAGAAGACATGTACAAGCGTTCACGCAGTGAAGGCTTTGGCAACGAAGTGAAACGACGCATCTTGGTCGGCACTTACGCGCTATCTGCAGGTTATTACGATGCCTATTACATCAAGGCTCAGCAAATACGCCGCCTAATCAAACAAGATTACATCGACGCATTTAAGGAAGTGGACGTCATTATTGGCCCCACCACTCCGAATACTGCATTCAAGATTGGGGAGAAAAACGAAGACCCCGTCACGATGTACCTTGAAGACATTTATACAGTGAGCATCAACCTAGCGGGCTTACCTGCCATCTCAATTCCAGCAGGTGCCACGCAAAGCGCTGAAGGCAAAACACTCCCTATTGGCATTCAATTAGTCGGTAGCGATTTTGCCGAAGCCAAGGTTCTCAACATCGCACATCAGTTCCAGCAGCACACTGACTGGCACCAACAAAGACCGGAGGGTTAACACATGGTCTGGGAAACGGTTATTGGCTTGGAAGTGCACGTACAACTGGCCACCAACAGCAAATTATTCTCTGGCAGCAGCATCACCTTTGGTGCCGAGCCAAACACACAGGCAAGCATTTTCGACTTAGCCATGCCTGGCACATTGCCAGTCATGAACGAAGAGGCTTTGCGCATGGCCGTCAAATTTGGCCTCGCTCTCGATGCGGAAATCGGCCGAAAGTCCGTCTTCGATCGTAAGAACTATTTTTACCCTGACCTACCCAAAGGGTATCAAGTCAGCCAGCTCGAATTTCCAATTGTAGGAAAGGGCGAGCTCGAGATCACACTAGAGGATGGCAGCACCAAAATAGTCGGCGTCACGCGCGCGCACCTTGAAGAGGACGCAGGTAAATCCTTGCATGAAGACTTTCAAGGTTTAACGGGCATCGATTTGAATCGTGCTGGCACTCCCTTGCTAGAGATCGTCTCTGAACCAGAGCTTGCCAACGCCAAAGAAGCCGTCGCCTATTTAAAGAAGATGCATTCCATTATTCGCTACCTCGGCATTTCCGATGGCAATATGGCGCAAGGTTCTATGCGCTGCGACGCGAACGTCTCCGTGCGCAAAAAAGGCGCCACAGAGCTAGGCATGCGTACAGAGATCAAAAACATCAACTCGTTCCGCTTTGTCGAAAAGGCAATCCTGCACGAAGCACAACGCCAAATCGATATCATCGAAGACGGCGGCCGCATCGAACAAGAGACACGTCTTTATGATTCTGACAAAGACGAGACTCGCTCTATGCGCAGCAAAGAAGTCGCTAACGATTACCGCTACTTCCCAGAACCGGACTTGCTGCCGATTGTTATCGATGAGGCTTACATTGAGTCGGTGCGCGCCGAACTGCCCGAGCTCCCTAACGCGAAACGTGAACGCTTTGTCGCACAATATGAACTCAGCGAATACGATGCAGCCGTCATTGCTAGCAGCCGCCAAATGGCAGAGTTCTTTGAAGTGGTCGTTACTATCTGTAATGACGCAAAACTTTCCTCCAACTGGGTGACAGTGGATCTACAAGCTGTGCTCAACAAGCAGGATTTGGAGATCGAAGACTCCCCAATCAGCGCTGAGCGCCTGGGCGGTTTGATTGCACGGATCAAAGACAAAACCATTTCCAGCAAGATTGCCAAATCTATTTTCGAAACTATGCTCGACTCGGATAAAACCGCAGACCAAATCATTGAGAGCCAAGGCTTGAAACAGGTCACTGACAGCGGCGCCATCGAAAAACTAGTGGACGAAGTAATTGCCAACAACCCGGAACAAGTAGAGCAATACCGTTCAGGAAAAGAGAAGGTCTTCGCGTTCTTTATTGGCCAAGCGATGAAAGCATCACGCGGTAAAGCCAACCCTGAACAGCTCAACACACTGCTCAAGCAAAAGCTGAAGGCTTGAACGAAACAAAAAGAGTAACGTATTACTATGGAAGAGAAGAAAAAAGGTGCAGAGCGCACACAACGTGCGGTCAGAGACGAATTTTGGACAGACGAACGAGTGCATGGATTTCTCAACATCCTCCCACCTGAAGGTGTGCCTGCGGATTACAATATTTTGCTGAAAGCTTATCGAGGAATGTTACCGGACGCGTTCGAGCGCTTCGTGCCGTTCTATTCAGAAGCTGGGCACGATATCAATGTACAGCTTGAGGATGGGACTAACTTCTTAGATCACGTCTTGCAGCACCGCAAATCAGCGGAGTATGTGCAGGTATTGAAGGATGCTGGGGCTGTGAGCACTAAGTAGGTTTGGTGTGAGCGAAAGCACTGCAGGTAGAGGCGGGTTTTCCCGCCACCACTGCAGTGTTTTCAGACGATCAATTGCGCCGCGGCGGCCTTGACCCTCTACTAGACGAGCCCCCAGCCGGCTTAGCCGGAGCCTTGAAACGTGAAGCACGCTCAAAGGCGGGAGGTGCTGCTAGAAGATGCTCTTCTGGATGGATACAAGGCAGTTTCATACCAAGCTTTTCTTCTATAGTTGGAAGGATGAACGAGTCTTCCTCGCACGCGAAACTGATAGACGTGCCGACATTACCCGCACGCCCCGTTCGACCAATCCTGTGCACATAGTCCTCCGCCTCTTCGGGCAAAGAATAATTAATAACATGTGACACGTCATCAATATGCAAGCCTCGGCCTGCCACATCAGTGGCAACCAACACCTGCAATTTTCCTTCGCGAAAAGCCTCTAATGTATGCACGCGTTTATTCTGTGCCACCTCACCGGAAAGCAAACCGCAGCTAATGCCATTACGATGAAGACTATCGGCGAGCTTGCGCACTTGATCGCGGCGATTGTTAAACACAATCACTTTAGTCGCACCCTCTTCGCTAATGATGTTGTATAACAATTTATACTTGTCTTCCGTCGTGACCAAATAAACAATCTGATCGATAGTATCTGTCGCCACTTTCGTTGGCTCAATCTCAATCATCACTGGATCCATTGCCCAGCGTTTAGTGAGTTCTAGAATTTCAGGAGTAAAAGTGGCGCTGAACAGAAGCGTCTGACGGCACTCTTTAGCAGGCGTACGCGCTACGATGCTGCGCACCTGAGGAATGAATCCCATATCGAGCATGCGGTCCGCTTCGTCGATGACCATCATTTCAACCATGCCCAAATAGACCTGATCGTTTTGTACAAAATCGATCAGACGCCCAGGCGTCGCCACGATAATATCTACCGGCTTACGGTCAAGCGCTCGTAATTGCTTCTGATAATCCTCGCCCCCCACCATAGTCACTACATGCAGGCCTGCATATTTACACAGGTCCTGCGCATCGTTAGCAATCTGCATAACGAGCTCTCGTGTTGGGGCGATGATCAGTGCGCGTGGCTCAGCCGCAAAACGCTCCCCTTCAATCGGGTTGCTCACAAAATCGTTGATAATACTTATCAGGAATGCCGCCGTTTTTCCCGTTCCGGTTTGAGCCCGGCCCGTCACGTCATGGCCTTCTAAGGTATAACGCAGGCTTTGCGCTTGGATGGGTGTGCAGTATTCAAAACCGAGATCTGCAATTGCTTTATTCAAAGGCTCAACCAAATTAAAGACTGAAAACTTCACCTTTTGGTCATTTGCTTCATTATCCATAAGGAACTACGCCGCTGGCATTATGCCGATAAGTTAACCCAGTAGGGGGTTATTGTTAGGTCTAAAGTGACATGAAATTACTTATAAATCTGTAACTTATGTGATCACGCCTCTAGCGCGCGAATCATAGCTGTCAAGGGCGCTAACATCAATAGCGCTACTTGATTCAATCGGTGACTACACCACAGGCAGGACACTGAGGATCACGAGGAAGTCGCATTTCACGCCACTGCATGGAACGGGCGTCCAATAGCAATAATTTACCCGTGAGTGGCTCGCCCACACCCGTTATTAGCTTTATGGCCTCCATCGCCTGCACCGCACCGATAATTCCGACCACAGGCGCCATGACTCCATTGGTGGCACATGTGGCTTGCTCATCATCCCCCATTCGGTAAAGGCACTGATAGCAAGGGCTCTTGTCATCGCGAGAATCGAACACGGCCACTTGTCCTTCCATGCGAATAGCCGCGCCGGAAACAAGAGGAACACCGGTCTTCACACAGGCCTGATTCAGTGCAAAGCGCGTTGTAAAATTATCGCAAGCATCGAGTGCCAAGGTCACTTGCGGCAAAATCTCTTCTAACCGCTCGCTGTCTAATCGTTCTTTTAAAGCCGTGATTCGCACATTAGGATTGAGGTGCTTCAAGGTAGCGGCCGCCGAATCGACTTTTGCCTGCCCTATCGTGCTTTGATTGTGCGCAATCTGTCGCTGCAGGTTGGTTAACTCCACAATGTCGTCATCGGCAATAATCAGATGACCAACACCTGCGGCAGCAAGATACATCGCGGCAGGACACCCAAGCCCACCCATTCCCACAATAAGCACAGTGGCATCTATGAGCTTTTGCTGTCCCGCCACATCCATCTCGGGCAACATAATTTGGCGGCTATATCTGAGAAGTTCTTCGTCTTGCATCACTCAATTCCTGATTCTTTTTTGCAGAGCAGTCTATCGCACAATTAAAAACGCCGTACCCACCACTCACTACGATCGACAAGCCAACGACACTCGGTCGCAACCATTGAGGTCTTGTAAGGTTTGTATCTGACAAAAATTATATTGCGCCAATAGCGCTCGAACATCGAAGCCCTGATCATATCCATGCTCTAAGAGCAGCCAACCATTACTGGCCAGATGCGCCGGAGCACCACTAATAATAGCGTGTAAATCAGCCAAACCCGCCTCGCCTGCACTAAGCGCGGTGCGAGGCTCAAAACGCAAATCCCCTTGCTCTAAGTGAGGGTCCTGAGGCGCTATATAGGGAGGGTTACTCACGATCATAGCCAAGTCGGTCTCTGCCAAAGCCTCATACCAACTGCCTTGGCTAAAAGAGATATTATTGAGACTCAGCCGCTGTGCGTTGTCACGAGCAACGCTCAAAGCATCTGCACTAAAATCTGTCGCAAACACTGCCGAACAAGAGCGTTCAGATGCAATCGCCAACGCAATGGCACCACTCCCCGTTCCAAGGTCAGCAATTCTCTGCCCCCCTTCTTCAAGTAACGACAGGGCCGTCTCGATCAACAACTCTGTCTCTGGTCGTGGAATCAACACATGACGATTCACACGCAATGTAAAGGTCCAGAAGTCTCGCGTTCCTATGAGGTAGGCAACAGGTTCACCCAATACACGACGCGCCAACAGTGCTTCGAAAGATTGATTCTGTGAGGGGCTTAGCACGCGCTCGGGCCAAGTATAAAGATACGTGCGATCTCGTTGCACAATATGAGCAAGCATCAATTCAGAATCGATTTGAGCCGACTCTTGCCCATGGAGAGTTTCTTGCGCCATGCGTAGAGCTTGCTTGATCGTAAGCGCTAACATTGCCGCACCTCAAAACCTTTAGGAGTCAGCAAGCTCAGCCAATAGATCGGCTTGATGCTCATTGATCAAAGGCTGAATCACAGAGTTTAACGACCCTTCCATGACCTCGCCAAGCTTATAAAGCGTCAGGTTAATGCGATGATCCGTCACACGCCCTTGCGGGTAATTGTACGTACGGATGCGCTCTGAGCGATCGCCACTGCCTACGAGTTTACGACGCGTATCGGACACTTCCTGCGCCGCTGATTGCTGCGCCTGATCATTAAGCTTTGCATGAAGAAGAGACATCGCACGCGCACGGTTCTTGTGCTGCGAACGCTCATCCTGACACTCCACAACAACCCCAGTAGGGATATGCGTAAGCCGGATTGCAGAATCTGTCTTGTTAATGTGCTGACCACCTGCCCCGCTAGCGCGGTAGGTATCGACACGCAAATCGCCTTTATTGATTTCGATCTCTGCCAAATCGTCCATTGCGGGCATTACCGCAACAGTGCAAGCCGAGGTGTGTACTCGCCCTTGCGTCTCTGTATCTGGAACACGTTGCACGCGATGAGCACCAGACTCAAACTTCAAATTACCGAATACATTACGCCCTTCAATACGCGTAATAATTTCTTTGTAGCCGCCGTGCTCACCCTGACGCTCACTTAGAATCTCTAATTTCCAGCCCTGGGTCTCGGCATAACGCGAATACATGCGGAATAAATCGCCAGAGAAAATGGCTGCCTCGTCTCCGCCGGTGCCTGCACGAATTTCTAAGAATATATTGCAGCTATCTTTCTCATCTTTGGGCAATAGAAGTTTCTGTAACTCTAACTCCTGATCTTCCAGCCCCGCTTCAATGCTTTTAACTTCTTCGTCAGCCATTTCACGAATATCGACGTCCGCATCTTTTTGCATCGCTCGGGCTTGCTGCAGCTGATCTTGCACAGCCTCAAATTCTGAGAACGCCTGAACTACCGGTTCAATTTCCGCATACTCTTTTGACAGCCCGCGGAATTTATTTTGATCTGAAATAACTTCCGCATCACTTAACAACGCCCCGAGTTCTTCGTAGCGCTCTTGCAGATTTGATAGCTTGTTCTTAATCGAATCTTTCATATAGGTTACTTGCCGTGGTCGACATTAGGATTCATTGGAGTTACTCGCATTGTAATCGAGTTCGTATAACTCTCGTGTCAGCAGCAGTAAATCGTCGCGTCCGTCTGCGCTGGCCTTTTTCATTTGTACGCTAGGAGAATGAATCAATTTATTAGTCAATGTGCGCGCCAATGACTCCAAAACCCCTGCAGCATCGCCGCCTTTCTCTAATGCGCGCAATGCTTTTTCCACTTCAAGATTACGAATGGTTTCAGCTTTCTCGCGAAACGCACGCAGCGTATTCACCGCATTAAGTGCACGCATTTCTCGAATGTATTCTTGCACGCCTCGCTCAATAATAGAGGAAGCTTGCTCGGCAGCCTCTGTGCGACTTTTCACGTTATCTTCAATAACATCGCTAATATCATCAACGCTATAGAGGTAGGCATCGGCTATCTCACCCACCTCAGGTTCGATATCACGAGGCACCGCAAGGTCCACCAGCAACATCGGCTTGTGACGTCGCTTTTTAATAGCGCTTTCGACGGCCCCCTTGCCCAACAACGGCAGTTGACTGTTCGTAGAGGAGACGACGATATCGGCTTTCACCAGCTGCTCGGGAATATCCGAAAGCAACACCCCTTCGGCGCCAAACTTTTCACCAAGCTCTACTGCATTTTGCAAAGTACGATTGGCCACGACGATATTTTTGACGCCTTTGTCAGTCAGATGTCGGGCCACCAACTCAATTGTTCTGCCCGCCCCAATAAGCAAAGCATTGAGACTGCTTAGGTCAGAGAAAATTTGTTCTGCCAAAGTAACGGCCGCATAGGCAACAGAGACCGGGTTCTCACCGATGGCGGTATCGGTACGCACTTCTTTGGCAATAGAGAACGCGGCTTGAAACACACGCCCTAGGCTACCGCTGACAATGCCAAAATCCTTTGAGACAGCATACGCAGATTTGATTTGCCCTAATATTTGCGGCTCGCCCAAGACCATAGAGTCGAGGCCACAGGCTACGCGCATCAAGTGCCGGATAACATCCTCTCGCCAATGGAAATAACTGCAGCGCTGCACTTCGGATTGATCCAAGCCATGATATTCACTGAGCCATTGCAGCAATTTTACCTCTTGCTCCAGCAAACGAGGTGCCGCAATGATGGCCTCTGGATCGCTAACATCGCCCATGTCTAAACGGGCGTAGATCTCCGTGCGATTACAGGTCGAGACGATGACCAGCTCTTCAAGGCCAGGGATTAAACTGGCGCGCTTAATCGCATCCCCTACCTTTTCGGGCGAGAACGCGACCTGCTCACGAAAATCAACATTCGCGGTATTGTGGTTGATACCTAGTAAAACCAGCGCCATAGAACCCCAGCCAGACATATATGTCAGACATTTCTATCAACACCGCCTAGCCTGTGGCTTAAAGGCAGCGCGTCCCGAGTTAGTTTAGAAAAAGCCGACTATATTACTAAATCTGAGGCTAACTTCCCATTAACATAATTTATTTGCCTATCGACCAAGTCGCTGGCTCGCCAATCTGCTCGGATAATCGGCGCATTCTAGCACCCTCAAACGAGTTGGCGGCGGCTTGAAGTTGTTAAATTATTGTCATTGCAGGTACACTCAGGGACGCCTGTGTTGGTTTGGAAGAAACACTTTACAACAGCGCACAGCCAACAAATTAAGAAGTTTAGCCCTGGTAACCCATCGCACATGAACAATACATATCGTCTACTTACCCTGTGCTCAATCGGCATGGCCTTGGCCGCTTGCCAAACACTACCGCTAGACACAGATGAAGCTATTGAGGTTGCGCCAATTCAAGAAGAAGTGGCTGTGGTGGAAGAGCCGCCGGCACCAATTGTTTACGGCAATTTTACCAAAGACCAACTGAACCGCACCATTATCAACGAGCTGGGCGGGCAGCGGGGCTATTTACCCGATGCCGCTGAAGATTATTATGCCCTCGCTAAAGAAACTCGAGACCTAGCGCTCATTCGCCGCGCCGCGCAATTTGCTGCCGCCAGCGACAACAACCCCCGCGTCATCGAGCTTGCCCAATTGTGGATCGAGAAAGACCCACTAGCCCGAGAGCCTCATTTGCTAATCAGCTATCAACTTCTCGAAGCTGGCCGCCTGGAAGAGGCAATGGAGCATATAGGGATGGTGCTCGAACTCGATGGCAATATCGATTTCACCACCATTACCTCACGCACTCAGTATCTGCCGCCACAGGCACGTGGACGCCTAATTGAAAGCTTCAAAGGCCTGCGTATTAAGTTCCCAGAAGAGCGCGCCGTCCACTACAGCCTGATCCAGCTACTTGAACAAAGCGATCGAGCCGAGGAGGCCATGACTGAACTCATGGCGTATCGCGACTTACACGGCAACTCTTCACGGATCATGTTGCTGCAAGCACAGTTGATGCTAAAACTCGAACGAGTAGACGACGCCGTAAACATCTTGGCGGAAGGCATAGACGCCTACCCTGAGAACCGCTTATTACGCTTTAATTACGGCCGTATTCTTGTCCAGACCCGCCAGCTGGAAGAGGCGCGCGAACAGTTTGCGCTACTCGCCGTTATGGCTCCTGATGATTACGAGACCCTATACTCATTGGCCCTGCTCGACCTAGAGCTCGACTCCGTCGATTCCGCCAAACAGTTACTAAACAAGCTCGTACAAGCCAACTATCGCCTAAATGACACCCACTACTACCTGGGCTATATCGGCCAAAACCAGAACGAACCTCTAGAGGCTATCGAGCATTTCAAGAAAGTGGGCACTGACTCCGCTAACTTCCTGAACTCCCAGCGCCAAGTAATTCGCATGCTGGTTCTCGGCGAACAGTTCGAGGAAGCCCACGCATGGGCTCTCAGCATTTCGGAAGGGCATCCTGACCTTAAGCTCGTCCTACTTACTGTCGAGACTGACGCTCTAATGAACGCAGGCCACCTAGAGCAAGCCGAAGAACTTCTAGGCGAGACTATCGCGAGCAATCCCGATAATGTTGATTTACTGTTTGCACGAGCCCTATTGGTCGAGCGTAGGGGCGACTTGGCCGCTGCCGAGACCGATCTACGCAAGATCATCGAACTCCAACCTGAAGATTCACGAGCATTGAATCATCTCGGGTACACACTCGCCGATCGCGACGAACGCCTCGACGAAGCCCTCGGCCTACTAGAGCGCGCTATTGCAATTGCCCCAGAAGACCCCGCGATTATCGATAGCCTCGCTTGGGCACAATACAAACTAGGACGCTATGAAGAAGCGCTGCACAATTTAGAGCGCGCTTTCGAAGTATTCCCTGACCCAGAAGTCGCCGCCCACCTTGGCGAGGTCCTTTGGGCCATGGGCCGACAACGCGAAGCTAATCGCATATGGGAGAACGCCCTACGTGAGAACCCTGAAGCGCAAGTGATCCTGAATACTATCGAGCGTCTCAAATCGCGCCAAGGCTCCTAAACTTGCAACGCCTTCGACAACCCTTGCTATGGCTAACGCTCGCAGCACTATTGAGCGCCTGTACCAGCACCCGCATGGATGCCCCAGTCAATGACAACTGGCAAATGCGACGCAATGTGCTGTCGGCCATCAATACCTGGGAGTTCACAGGCCGCATAGGTGTTCGAGATGCCAATGACTCCCAAAATTCTAGTATTCGCTGGCGCCAAATCAATGAAGACTATGTCATCAATCTCTGGGGCACTCTCAATGCAGGTGCCACCGAAATCACTGGCACCACGGGACACGTGATTTTAGAGCAAGAAGGCAAAACCCCTCTCACCGCCAATAGCGCTGAAGAACTAGTCTATCAGCAACTAGGGTATGAGCTGCCCGTCACCCAACTGCGCTATTGGATCAAAGGTATTCCAGCACCCACTAGCCAAGGGCAAACCAGCTTTAACGACGAAAATCATCTAATCGCCCTCACACAGGACGGTTGGAGCGTTCAATATTTGGCCTACACCAATTACGACACTGAATCTCTGCCCACCCGCATTCGTATTGAAAAAGCCCCTTTGCGGCTTGATTTTGTGCGGCTCAATTGGAACCTACAGCCTTAAAGCCCTGACGCCATGAATGACAGCCTTCGCTTACAATGCCCCGCCAAACTCAATCTGTTCCTACACATTACAGGGCGTAGGGAAGATGGCTATCATTGCCTGCAGACAATATTTCAAATCATTGACCTCTGCGACACGCTGACGATAGAGACTACTGAATCAGCAGATTTGAATTTCGATTGCGACGAACCCAGCCTCAATGACGATGACAATTTGGTGTTACGTGCCGCATATGCACTGCGCAAAGCCACCGGCACAAATTTGGGGGCTCGTATGCATTTAGAAAAACGCATCCCTACAGGAGCGGGGTTAGGAGGCGGCAGCTCCAACGCTGCGAGCGCTTTGCTCGGGCTAAACCAACTCTGGCGCACCCAACTGAGCACAGCACAGCTCGCTCAGATTGGCCTAACTCTAGGAGCTGACGTGCCTTTGTTCGTCTATGGACACAGCGCTTGGGCCGAAGGAATCGGTGAAATTTTGACGCCAATGGAGCTCCCTGAGAAGTATTTTCTAGTGATCAATCCGGGGTGTCATGTCTCAACACAGGAGATTTTTTCACATCAACAATTGACACGGAACACAACAGCCATCAAAATGGCCGCCTTTCTGGGTAGGCACACCAGAAATGATTGTGAAAATGTTGTAAAAAATCTGTATCCGGCCGTTGATAAAGCGCTCATTTGGCTTAATCAATTTGCGCAAGCAAGAATGACAGGAACAGGCGCTAGCATTTTCGCCACCTTCGATTCAGCTGAAGAAGCTCACACGCTTCTTAGCCAAGTTCCTCAGGGAATGCGAGGGTTTGTTGCCAAGGGCTTAAACACTAGCCCGGCATGCTAGACATGCAATCGCGAAAGCATTCGCTTAAAATGCACGAGTTTATTGGGGTGTCGCCAAGTTGGTAAGGCACAAGGTTTTGATCCTTGCATGCGTTGGTTCGAGTCCAGCCACCCCAGCCATTTTTTGAAATCACTTCATTAGCAGTGATTCTCAGCAGTATCCCACGCTATCCCTGATAGATTGGCGGTAAGCATATCTTAAGCTTGAACAGCAGCAACCTCAGACCTGGAATCATTAAGCCTCCTAAGAGTACGACACGCATGGCAAACAATTTGATGGTATTTGCGGGCAACGCAAACCCAGCACTCGCAGAAGACATCGCCAAGCACATCGGCATTCCAGTCGGCAACGCCGCCGTCGGTAAGTTTAGCGATGGTGAAATCAGCGTTGAAATCAAAGAGAACGTTCGCGGCAAGGATGTTTTTATTATCCAGCCAACGTGCGAGCCCACCAACGATAGCCTGATGGAACTACTACTGATGGCTGATGCCATTCACCGCGCATCGGCAAACCGTATCACCGCTGTAATCCCCTACTTCGGCTATGCCCGTCAAGACCGCCGCGTGCGCTCTTCTCGTGTTGCCATTAGCGCAAAAGTTGTAGCGGATATGATTGTGGCTGTAGGCGTTAACCGCGTACTGACTGTCGATCTTCATGCCGAACAAATCCAAGGCTTCTTTAGCATCCCTGTAGACAACGTTTACGGCTCGCCACTTTTGACTGAAGATATCGAACACCAAAATTACGACAACCTCACTGTGGTATCGCCTGATGTCGGCGGTGTGGTTCGAGCACGTGCCGTCGCCAAGCAATTGCACGTCGATCTCGCCATTATTGATAAACGTCGCCCACAAGCCAATGAAGCGCAAGTAATGCACATCATCGGTGAAGTAAAAGGCCGGACGTGTTTAATCGTTGACGACATGGTCGACACCGCTGGCACACTGTGCAAAGCAGCAACGGCATTGAAAGAACATGGCGCCAAGCGTGTCATTGCCTACTGTACTCACCCTGTATTGTCGGGCAGCGCATTCAAAAATATCAGTGACTCTGACCTCGACGAGCTCGTAGTAACAGACACTATCCCGCTTAGCGAAGAATTCAAAAAATGCAAAACAGTTCGTCAACTCAGTATGGCCAAACTGCTCGCAGAATCTATTCGCCGCGTAAGCAACGAAGAATCCATCAGTGCGATGTTTGATAACACTTAAGGTGTTGCACACGTACCGAGGTTAATCTGCAAATATTAAGTTTGTAGATTTATATGAAAGGCCCGATGAATTACACGCTCTTTGAATAAAGAGCAGAGTAGTTTGCTGGGTCTTTTTTTAACGCCGAACCCAGAGTTGGTCGCAAACCTGGGCAACGCTTTATGATGTTGTGAAACATCAGTTTATGGAGAAATAACATGTCCAACCAATTTGAGCTAACCGCTACCGTCAGAACGGATCTGGGGAAAGGTGCGAGCCGCCGCCTGCGCCGTCTTGACAGCCTTGTCCCAGCCATCATTTATGGCGAAGGCAAAGCCCCAGTAAACATCAGCATCCCACACAAAGACTTGCAGAAAGCTTTGTCTAACGAAGCGTTCTTCTCGCACATCATCACTTTGGTGGTAGGCAAGAAATCAGAGCAAGTTGTGATCAAAGATCTACAGCGTCACCCAGCTAAGCCACGCCTCCTGCACGCTGACTTCTTGCGCGTAAGCGCGAAGAACGCGATCACTGTTGCGGTACCATTGCACTTCATCAATGAAGATAAGTGTAAAGGCGTTAAGCTTGGCGGCGGCAGCATCATCAAAGTGATGAACGAACTGCAAATCAGCTGCTTACCAAAAGATCTTCCTGAGTTCATCGAAATCGACATGACTGACGTCGGTGTTGGCGAAGCTGTGCACATCTCTGGCATCACATTGCCAAAAGGCGTCACTAGCGTTGATTTGGCTCACGGCCATGATGCTGATAACTCAGTTGTAAGTGTTCTGCCTCCACGTGGCGGCTCAACTGACGACGAAGAAAGCGAAGCTGAAGCTCCTTCTGAAGAAGCTGACGAAGAGTAAGCACCCCCCCTGCACCTGCGCTGCGGACCATTAGTATGCAAGGCAAGGCGTTAAAACTCATTGTGGGCCTAGGCAATCCGGGCCCACAGTATCGTTATAACCGTCACAACGCAGGTGAATGGTTTCTCTCACGCGTGGCCGCTGATTTTCATGGCGAGCTACGCGCTGAGACCAAATTCTTTGGTCTCACAGGTCGCGTTACCATCGCGGGCCAAGACGTACGACTCCTCTTCCCCACCACCTTTATGAATCGCAGCGGTCAATCCGTTTCTGCGTTCTGTAAATATTTCGATATTGAACCCGAGCAAATACTCGTCGCTTATGACGAAATCGATTTTGATGTAGGCAACACTCGGTTTAAATTTGGTGGAGGACACGGCGGCCACAATGGAATGCGCGATATCATCAGCGCTCTTGGTGGCAATAGAGATTTCTACCGCTTACGCATAGGCGTAGGCCATCCCGGCAACAAAGCGCAAGTTGCCAACTATGTTTTGGGCGATCCATCCAAATCCGAGATGGAAGCTATCCAAACCGATATCGACCAAGCAATTCGTAGCCTCCCGCTTGCAGCGAAAGGCGAGTGGCAGAACGCCATGCACGAACTGCATACAAAACCTTAAGGAACAAAAGAATGGGATTTAAATGTGGCATCGTAGGCTTGCCCAATGTTGGCAAATCGACCCTTTTCAATGCATTGACCAAAGCTGGCATTGCAGCAGAGAACTTCCCGTTCTGTACGATCGAACCTAACTCTGGCCTTGTTCCTATGCCAGATCCGCGCCTTAACGCGCTATCTGAGATCGTACAGCCACAAAGAATTCTACCGACCACTATGGAGTTTGTAGACATCGCGGGGCTTGTCGCTGGCGCATCCAAAGGCGAAGGCCTTGGGAACCAGTTCCTCGCCAACATCCGCGAGACAGACGCCATCGCGCACGTCGTTCGATGCTTTGAAGACAGCAACATCGTCCATGTCGCCGACAAAATCGATCCAGCTGCCGACATCGAAGTCATCAACACTGAGCTTGCCCTTTCGGACCTAGAGTCTGTAGAGAAGGCTGCGCACCGAGTGACTAAATTAGCCCGCAGCGGTGACAAAGACGCCGCCAAACAAGCGGCATTGTTAGAGCGCGTCCGTGTTCATCTCGACGCGGTGAAACCCGTTCGCACACTTAATCTAGATGCCGATGAACTGCAGGCCTTATACGGCCTTCATTTGCTAACCGTAAAACCAACGATGTACATCGCCAACGTCGATGAAGAAGGGTTCGAGAACAACCCTCACCTGGACACGGTACGCAAAATCGCAGAAGCAGAAGGCGCATCGGTTGTCCCCATCTGCAATAAGTTGGAATCTGAGATTGCCGAGCTCGACGACGAAGAAAAAATCGAGTTTCTACAAGACCTCGGAATGGAAGAGCCAGGACTGGATCGCGTTATACGTGCTGGATACTCTCTACTGGGCCTACAGACCTATTTCACAGCAGGTGTTAAAGAAGTACGAGCCTGGACTGTAAAAGTCGGCGCTACGGCTCCTCAGGCCGCTGGCGTGATCCATACCGACTTCGAGAAAGGCTTTATTCGCGCCGAAGTGACCGCCTATGAAGACTTTATTCAGTACAAAGGCGAGCAAGGTGCGAAGGATGCAGGCAAGTGGCGCTTGGAAGGCAAAGAATACATTTTGAGCGATGGTGACGTGATTCATTTTCGTTTTAATGTCTGACTTGACAACAATCGCCGAAATCGCCAGAATTCGCATCCTTCAAACAGGTCAGGCGCAAATGCCTGTACCGACAGTTTAATGGCTATGTAGCTCAGTTGGTTAGAGCACAGCATTCATAATGCTGGGGTCCGTGGTTCAAATCCACGCATAGCTACCATATTTATCAAGGGCTTACCGCAAGGTAGGCCCTTTTTTTTTGCTTGGGTGAATGGTGCTTTGTAGTGCGAGCCGTGGGCTGGGGCTGTTTTTGCGGGAGCGTCGGACGCCAGGGACGGCGTCCGTCGAGCCTTCACACGGATGTGAGCCCTTTGGCGCCTCCCGCATTGGCGTCTCTCACGGTTGAGCGCCTACAGGCACATACTTACTTCCGACGAGCCTGCCGACGCGCCTCTTTATACGCATCATCAATCGCCCGCTCATGGCCTTCCTGCAACTCAGGATAGATCGCCATTGCTGCCGCTAATGCCTCCTCGTAACCAGCCCCACCATTAAACTGGCTATGCATATATACGGACATATCCTCAAGGCTATCGAATGAAGTATCAGTGTTGTCGCGGATAAAATCCCAACCACCAATGGCTATCACCGCACCACTCTCTTTGGCTTTCTCCTTGGCTTTTCTTGCGAACAAACCACCCAATGGAACTCTGCTTGCTAGCGAATTTATCGCGCCATCCGCTGCACGGCCACTGACCTCTGCGCCAATCTGCGCGCTAAGAGCTTTCTCCGCCCATGGTGTGACTGTGCCCGCTTGCGTGTATGGGAAGTAGAACCTTCCGGTATTGCCCTCGATAGGTTGCGGCACATCGAGCTCAATCGTGCCGGCTGCCAACATGTCTTGAACATCTTGGTACTTATCAGCCAGCTGGCTAAGCTGCCCAATAATGACCTGCGCTTGAACGATACTCCCCATGTCCACCGCATAAACGGATGCGCTTGTACTTATTAGTAATCCAGCAAACATATTGATCATTATTTTTTTCATTGCAGTGCCCGCCCCTCAAATAAATGGAAAACAGCCACCTCGGTAGCCATTAAAACTAAGTCTAAAGACTCTCCATAAGGGGCACATCCCCCTAAAGTGGGGTATCGGGTGTAGCGACATCACTTTGTAGTACGAGCCATGCGCTGGGGGTAAGTGTGCGGGAGACGCCAAAAGGCTCACATCCGTGTGAAGGCTCGACGAGTGCCGTCCTGGCAATCGACGCTCCCGCACACTCACCCCCAGCGCATGGCTCTTGATATGTGCAATTCTTCGGACTGAGGGATTCGAGAGATTAGCCACTTAATTTAATGAGCTCAAAGATCATCTTTGCGAAAGCAATTACATCATCGTCAGCCTCGCCGCTGTTCTCTCCAACCCACGCGACCCACTGCCCGAGCTAAGTCGTGTAGGGCGCAGATGCAGGAGCGTCGGACGCCAGGACGGCGTCCGTCGAGCCTTCACACGGACGTGAGCCTTTTGGCGCCTCCTGCATCTGCGCCCTGCACGGATTGGCGGCACCTCCAATAGTCAATTCAAGTAGGAAAGCGCCTCTTCAACCCGTAACATAGCAATCTCCAACACTTAGAAATCACAACTGCAGCGATGGAACACAACACCCCACTCTCATACCATTTTAAGCATCCACATATATGGTTTGATATCGCCGTATTAGGGGCGTTATTCGTGGCGGCGAGTTATTTCCCGCTGCTCAAGATCGTCCCCCTTGTCGGAAGCCTAGAGCTATTCAGTTTCTTTAGTTTTCACTTACTGGCCAAGCGTAGTCGATTTCAGTTACAAGGATTCTTGGGCGGGTTTATTTCTAGCACAACGGTGTTTCTACAGACACTGAACGACAGTAAGTTCTCTACCACTAACCAGCGCGACTTAGTGCTGACGCTCCTATTTGCCGTGTGCGCCATGTTATTGGAGTGTCTATTTATTGTGTTCTTTCTTGGAGGGCAGCTGCCCTTTGTCTATTACTTGCCCTTTATTACACAGCTAGCGTGCCTCGCCGCTGCGATACTCTATGTCAACTTAAGCTCCAATATCAGGTTTGCTAATCAACACCCATCGGCACCAGAGGTCGACATCGAGCTACTCAACGACCACCCGATTCTCTGGAAAAACGTCGCAAAGCTGTCGTTAATTATTCTCGCGATTGTTTCCGCAATGAACTTTATCGGCACTGAACTAGGCTTGTCACAAGACATCAGCACATTACTCATTGCCTTGTTTGAAGCCCATGCCGTACTTGCCTCAGTGATGACTCAGTGGACGATGAATCCATCGAACACTGAACTGATGAGCTTGTTCTTTCTGATCCTACTGGGCAGCACATTGAGCAAATCCTATATAGCGCTAAAGGGCCCTAATCTGAGTCTCAAGTGGTTTTTTATCTCGATAATGGGGTTGAGTCTTACAACAAGCGCAGTTGTAACCTTTATCTGGTATCAGGCGATGCCGTACAATTAGGAAAAATGGGAGCTATTCCAATGTTACAGTCCAAGGCCAGTTGCCTTTGTGGTGCCGTCAAAATCAACTCCACTCAAATCAACCCTAAACTTACCGTTTGTCACTGCGAATCGTGCAGGCTGTGGGGCGGAGGACCGTATTTCGCAGTAAGGTGTGGCACTCATATAGAGATAGAAGGCGAGGAGAACATCGCGATGTATGACTCCTCCGCTTGGGCTACTCGTAATTTTTGTAAAACCTGCGGCTCCCATCTATTTTACAAACTGAAAAAAACTGGCGAATACAATGTATCGGCAGGGCTATTCACTCAGTTAAAAGAATTGAAAATGGACATGCAGTACTTTAGCGATCAACGCCCCGAGTACTATTGTTTTAGTAACGACACAAAACAAATGACTAAGGCCGAGATCATGGCCTACTTCGCGACACAGGTTTAACGAACACATTAGTTTCACCTGCTTACAACAGCGCATACTTTTGATAAAGGAAAGATAATGAGAATTTGTGGTATTGAATTGGCGGGCAATGACATCATTGTTTGTATATTGGAACGCGA
Source organism: Gammaproteobacteria bacterium (assembly GCA_051252515.1). Classification (GTDB taxonomy): domain Bacteria; phylum Pseudomonadota; class Gammaproteobacteria; order Pseudomonadales; family Pseudohongiellaceae; genus UBA5078. The sequence goes on along the minus strand of JBPOFS010000002.1, from coordinate 596,766 downwards.
CAGCATGCAGTTTTCACTCCCCGATTGCCGAGTAAGAAAACTGTCCTTACCCAAAGTACATTCGCGAGCGGATTTGCAACAGATTCAATTTGCGTTCAAAAAACTCATGGTCGACTATAAAGTCGAAAAAGTCGCCATCAAAGAACGCCCTACAAAAGGAAAATTCGCAGGCGGTGCGGTTAGCTTTAAACTAGAGGCCGCTATTGAACTATTGACTGACATAGAGGTGGTACTACTAAGTTCCGCACAGATAAAATCCGCTCTATCGGATAATCCTCTGGCAATCTCCCCCTCAGACGCTGGGCTAAAAGTGTTTCAAGAAACGGCATTCACTGTCGCCTATGCCGCACATACTCTAAAATAAGAAACTATAGCGAAACCATACCCCCCCCTAAGAGCTCGGACTAAGCCCCTCCTAGCTCTTAGTTTGTGATCTCTATCACTAAAAACGCCGCCAACCTGAAGCGTTTCCCCAAAAATGCTTGTCTGAATACTTCCCCTAATTGTCCGTGCTAGTATGAGGACACAGCATCAGCGCGCGTACGCAACGTGCCTAATAAGAGACTAAGTAATGGACCCAATCGAGATTACCTATAGCCTTCCCTTCCTCTCGGTCTCTATTATTGCAGCGATTCTTTCTTCCTATGTAGCATTAGAGCTCGCTAGCGCTACGGGCTCCTCATCGCGATACGGCCTATTCAATAAATGGCTAGCGATTGGCGCCGTAGCCCTTGGCTTAGGGATATGGACAATGCACTTCATTGGCATGTTCGCGCTACAGCTTCCCATTACTCTTCAATTTGAGGCAACAGCAACCCTTTTATCTTTAGTGATTGCCATTGTCGCGAGCTTCATTGGGTTTTCTTTTGTTTACCTACTTAACGGTCTGCGCTGGGTCTTACTAGGCGGCATCATCATGGGCCTAGGAATTGCCGGTATGCATTTCTTAGGAATGCATGGCATGCGTCTGAATGCACAGATGCATTATGACGTCACCCTAACAGCCCTTTCTATCGTCATCGCCATCGTGGTGGCTTCCGTGGCCCTATGGATCCTTTTCAAAATGAAGCAAGGGGATTTCGCCAGCCGCACTTCAACAAAAATATTCACTGCCTGTGTCATGGGAGCCGCCATTTCTAGCATGCACTATACGGGCATGGCCGCTATAACTTTTATTCCCAACGACGCAATGGCAATGTCTACAGAAGAGTTTCTGATCGCGGGTGACCTTATGATCGCTACGCTTTCGATTGCGGCAATCATGCTCATTATATTCCCCCTGTACTCCATAGGTCATGAGAACCGCTTTTCTTTTCGCATTGCTTCTGAGCTCGCCATATTACGCATCAATGAGGCACGTTTACGCTCATTAATAGAGAACGCACCCGACGCTTTTTTTGTATACAACAAGGAAGGTAGATTCTTAGACGTCAACAAAGTGGCCTGCACACAACTCGGCTATGACCGTGAAGAATTGTTGCAGAAAAGCATTTTCGATATAGAAGAATTGATAGATGAAGAGAAGGTTTTTTGGCCGACTTTAGCCGCTGGAGAAGGTTGCACCTTACAAAGCATTCACGTTAGAAAAGACGGCACCAAATTTCCAGTCGAAATCAATATCACGGGCATCATCGCCAACGGTGCAAGACAGATGTTCGCATTGGCCCGCGATATCACTGAAACAGAAAAGCTAAAAGCCCATTTATCGAAAATGGCAATGACAGACGAACTAACAGGACTCTACAACCGCAGAGCATTTATGTTGTCGCTAGAGAAAGAGCTCGCTGCGTCAAAACGAAACAAGAAAGATCTAGCAGTACTTACACTCGATATCGATTACTTCAAAAAAGTAAATGACACCTACGGACATCATACCGGTGATTTGGCACTTAAATATTTTGCCAAAATCGCTTCAGAAACAATTAGAGGCGAGGACACGCTAGGCAGAATAGGGGGAGAAGAGTTCGCCATACTACTGCCCAACGCTAATAGAGAGGCCGCTTGTTGCTTGGCCGAAAGAATGCGGCGCACAATCGCCCAATCCTCTTTCATCCATGACAAGCACACTATTGCTTTTACAGTCAGCATAGGGATTTCTACTTTCGATGACATAGACACGAACCCCACCACGCTACTTAACAACGCCGACATCGCGCTTTACAATGCCAAAGGAGCAGGGAGAAACCGAGTAGAAGTATACAAAGCCTAAAACAGAATCACTAAATCGTAAGCAAAGCCCTGCGTGCCAAGCACGTACAACGAGGAATTTAAGATGTTCAGTCATGTCATGATCGGTGCAAACAATGTGCAAGAATCAAAAGAATTTTATGATGCCATTTTGGGCGCTCTTGGTCACAAACCAGGGGTAATGGATCCCATGGGCCGTTGCTTTTACTTCACCGATACAGGGGTATTTGCCCTAAGCAAACCAATTGACGGCAACCCAGCGTGCAATGGCAACGGTTCCACTATTGGCTTCGCAGCCGCTAGTACAAAAATGGTAGAGGCTTGGCATGAAGCGGGTATCGTCAGCGGCGGCGTCACATGTGAAAACCCACCTGGTGCGCGCGAAGGGATTAATGGGCCACTCTATCTCGCCTATTTGCGGGACCCATCAGGCAATAAAATATGCGCCCTGCATCGCATCAAGTAATCACTCGTTAAGACTCGCTTAATGATAGAAGCTCTTTCTTTAAAAGATGCTCAAAAACTAGTGCTGCTTGCGCAAAAACTGCCCCCGGCTAAACAACCGGGCAGTGCGCAAGCGGCCACTCTCCGTGCGATCGAGCATTTGGGTTACATCCAAATTGATACCATCTCCGTCGTTCAGCGCGCCCATCACCACACTTTGTGGAATCGCAATCCTCGCTATATTCCCGAACACCTCAATCAATTAGTCGCTGACAAAAGTGTATTCGAGTATTGGTCCCACGCCGCTGCTTACTTGCCCATGTGTGACTACCGCTTTAGCCTGCCACGCAAACTCGCTATTGCGGATCGGGATCAAAAGCATTGGTACGTTCGTGATGAAAAATTGATGCAAGCGGTTAAGCAACGCATTACCGATGAAGGCCCATTAATGGCCAAAGATTTCGATGACACAAAAAAGGCCACTGGACACTGGAAGAGTAAACCTAGTAAACGTGCCTTAGAGTCTTTGTATATGCAGGGCGATTTAATGATCCCTGAACGCCTGAATTTTCACAAAGTCTATGATCTAACCGAGCGCGTACTTCCCAGCGGAACTAACACCTCGCCCCCTAGTTCGCGTGAACATATTCGCTTTTTGATTTGCCAATACCTGCGCGCCAATGGAATAGGCCAAGCCTCCGAGATCGCTTATTTACTTAAAAACGTCAAACCGCTGATCGCATCTACATTGCAAGACATGGTGGAAAATGGAGAACTCATAAAGTTAAACGTACAAGAGCAAGAATACTTCGCCACAATCGATGCTCTAGAAAACCTACGCCAACCCTTGGCGCGCAGTCACTTAAAAATACTGTCGCCTTTCGATAATCTACTGATTCAGCGCAAGCGCATGCAGACGCTATTTCAATTTGATTATCTGATCGAATGCTATGTACCCGAAGCGAAGCGCAAGTTTGGGTATTTTTGCCTGCCCATTCTTTGGCAAGGGGTATTGAGCGCCCGTATGGACTGCAAGGCTGACCGCAAAACTGGCACCCTCCACATTCACCTTCTCGATATAGAACCCACGGTGAAGGACTTGGAAGCCTTTGCGATAGCACTGAACAAAGAGCTGCGCAAATTCATGCAATTCAATGACTGCGATAGCCTGCACATTCATAAGGCTCCCAAAACTATGGAGCATTTGCTGACGCTATCTTTTCAGTAGGCCTCTTCAGCAATCAAAAAGCCGCTACGCTAGCCGGCACTCGCTAACAAGAGAGAGAACTTCTCTCGCACGAGATCCCGTATGATGAGAACCACTGGGCTGATCTGTTCCCGCGATGGGCAGATTAAATTCAAATCATTTCGGCGCAATTGAAACTCAGGCAATACTCTAATTAAACGCCCAGCGCACACATCTTCTTCCATTTCTATTCGTGACTTATAAGCGATGCCTTTACCCGCAACTGCCCATCGACGAACAATCTCACTGTCGTTACTGCACTGCTTTCCTGACACGCGAACGATCTTATTAGTGCGCGCCCCTTCTTCATCACTTAAAAACTCCCAGCCATCGTAAGGTCGGTTATTGCGATTATAAAGTAGGCAGTTGTGGCTCTTCAGATCATCTGGTTCCTGCGGTGCTCCATACTTTGCCAAATAACTAGGTGATGCAAACAGGCCTCCATCCACGGTGGCAAGCTTAAAAGCCACCATAGATGAGTCTTCTAGCGTTCCGTAACGAATCGCTAGATCCACTCGATCAAGATAGAAGTCTGCAATATTGTCACCGAGAATAAGATTAATAGATAAGCCCGCATGCTGATCCATAATTTCATCAAGCCACCCTAGTAGCACGTTACGACCTAAATCAGACGGAGCTGAGATTCGCAGCTCCCCTGCTACCTTGCCATGCATCGCTTGCAACGACTCTTTGCCGGCTTTTAGCTGACTCAATGCTTCGCGGCAATACACTAGGAAACGCTCACCCTGCGCCGTAATGCGCAGTTGCCGTGTTGTACGAATGAATAACACCGTCTCTAACTGTCGTTCCAAGCGCTTTAATGCCGCGCTAGCGGCTGCCGTTGTGATATCCAGCTGCTCAGCCGCACGAGTAATGCTGCCACTATCTGCCGTACGGACGAAAAGGATCAGATCTTCTGTTTTCATTATCAAATCTTTTTTGAGTTTATTTCATCTTTACCCATGTTTATACCACGCAATGAAGCGCACATAATAGCCTCACTCAAAGCACACAAGGCGACGCACTAGCTCACCACACACGAGAAAAGGGTTAATCATGAAAGCAGTTGGATATTTACAAGCTCAAGCCATTTCCGAACACGACGCCTTAATGGATGTTGAAATCCCTATGCCGTCTGCCTCAGGCCGAGATCTTCTAGTAAAAGTACTAGCCGTTTCGGTAAATCCTGTTGATACAAAAATACGGGGCTCTGCCTCTGCCGATGGCGACATTCCGAAAGTATTGGGCTGGGATGCGGTTGGAGAAGTCGTTGCCACAGGCGATGACACGGAACTATTCAATGTAGGGGACCACGTTTGGTATGCCGGCGACATCACTCGCTCAGGCTCAAACGCGCAATACCAATTAGTCGACGAACGCATTGTCGGCAAGAAGCCCACGTCACTCACAGTGCTTGAAGCAGCCGCTATGCCCTTAACAGCAATTACGGCGTGGGAGCTTCTTTTTTCTCGCTTGGGGTTCACGCCTCTTCTAACTGCGGATGCAAAACTAGCCGCTGAAAAGGCCAGTGCCGCCCCTCAAGAACGTATCCTAATCATGGGCGCGGCCGGAGGTGTAGGCTCTATTCTTACTCAGCTAGCAAAGCGACTCACCAATGCGGTAGTGATCGGCACGGCGTCACGCCCCGAAAGCCAGGCATGGGTTCGTGACCTCGGCGCAGATCATGTCATCAATCACTACGAACCCTTGCAAGCGCAACTTCAAGCAATAGACATTGAGAATGTGAGCCATGTCATTAGCCTTAACCAAACTGACAAACATTTTGATCAGTTGGTAGAAGTATTGGCACCACAAGGCAAGTTGGCGTTAATCGATGACCCGGCCGGCCCAATCGACATTATGAAACTTAAGCGCAAATCTTTATCCCTGCATTGGGAGCTGATGTTTACGCGCTCGATGTTCAACACTTGGGATATGCACAAGCAGCATGAGCTGCTAAACACAGTCTCTGAGCTCGTTGATGAAGGCTTGATCAAAACGACGCTAGGGGAAAGTTACGGCACTATTAACGCCGTCAATCTAAAGCGTGCTCATGCGCATATTGAAAGCAATACGGCTGTCGGAAAAGTCGTACTCGAAGGCTTCTAACTCAAGCGTTTCTCCAACACGTCAAAGAAGCCCTGCACAAGCAGGGCTAGCACGGCGGCAGGAATCTCTCCCTCAAGAACCTACGAGACATAGCTCAGGATTTTCAACTGATGCGCGGCCCTTAGATCAAGCTCAGCCTCTAAGCTGTCGATTCTTCAAGCGCAAAATATGCTATAAATAGCGCCTCAACAGCGAGCGTTATATGCCTCTATCTCATACAGTTTTTATAGGGTTAATCGACCCCAAAAGCCCGACCAACGTCGGCGCCATCATACGCGCCGCCGGTTGCTACCTCGCCAATGAGGTGCGCTATACCGGAGAACGATTTGATCGAGCAGCGAAATATCATACAGACACGCAAAACACCGCCAGCAAAATCCCGTTAATTCATACGGATGATCTACTTTCGCCCTTAGTCGAGCATATGAAAGTGGTGTGCGTAGAGTTAGCTGAAGGCGCATCTCTTCTGACACAGTTCGATCACCCTGAGAACGCTCTCTATATCTTTGGGCCCGAAGATGGCTCTATCCCCCAGTCTGTGATTGATCGCGCCGATAGCGTGGTATACATCCCTACAGAAGGCTGTATGAATCTAGCCGCCACCGTCAATGTAGTTCTATACGACAGGCTGTCCAAAATTGCTCCAAACGGGCACAATGACGACATCATCACCCGTAGCCGAGATACCAATAATCGCTTGGTGTTTAGTGAATAAGTCCCAAATGTTTGCAATATGCCAATAATCGCAATTGAAGAGAAACACTGGGAACAAATAATGACTGTGCAGGCCGATGCCTACGACAGCATTATTCCTGAGTCTCTTGCTACCCTGCGGAGTAAGTGGGCTCACTCGCCCCGAACTTGTTTCGCATTCGAAGACTCACAGGAAATCACCGCTTACCTGCTTGCCCACGCTTGGGATAGCCTTGAGCCACCCAAGCTTTACAAGCCATTACCGACAAGCACAGGGGGTAATATACTTTTCCTGCACGATCTTGCAATTATGAAAAAACATGCAGGGAAAGGCATAGGAAAAAAGATGGTGGAACACTTACTCACGCAAGCACTGGCGAGCGATTTCACAAAAATAGTATTGGTATCCGTGCAACAGTCCAGCGCATTTTGGTCAAAATTTGGATTCACATCCCAAGAACAGTCACTCTCAAATGAAAATTATGGTGCAGGTGCCATTGTCATGATAAAAACGTTAATCAAATGAATACAGAGCAACCTAAAAATCCTTTACACGGTGTTAACTTGGCCACAATAGTAGAACGCCTATACGATCGCTACGGCTGGGATGGCCTAGCCCAACGCGTTAACGTTAACTGCTTTAAAAGCGACCCTTCCGTTAAGTCATCGCTTAAGTTCCTACGTAAAACGCAATGGGCAAGAGACAAAGTGGAAGCACTTTATATCGATACTTTTTCATCCCCCTCGCCTTGGGAGCAAGGCAAACAATAGACAAGGAGAGTGGCAATTTCTCAACTATCGGGTGACCAGCTAAGAATATTTATTAGCCGCATCAAAGAAAAACTTTGGGTTAAACCCTTATTCATGGCACTGCTTTCTGTCGCGGCAGCCTTCGGCTCCAAATTTGCAGAGTCGTTGAGCTTTGCCAATGATTTCCCCGAAGTGAGCTCCGACTCCGTAGAGACACTGCTCTCAGTTATGGCCAGCAGCATGCTCGCTATTGCGACGTTTTCAGTTGCCTCTATGGTCTCTGCCTACGCCTCGGCAAGCAGCGCGGCAACACCCCGCTCTTTCTCACTTGTCGTCAGTGATGACGTGTCTCAAAATGCGCTCTCCACATTTATTGGTTCTTTCATTTTCAGTATTGTCGCCCTCTCCGCCGTCACGAATGATTTCTTTGAACCAGCGGGATTGTTCTGCCTATTTGCCCTGACGATCACAGTATTTGGAATCGTAATCATAACATTTGTCCGTTGGGTGGATCGTATTGCTCGCCTAGGTCGTCTTGGTGAAACTGTCGACAAAGTAGAGGCCGCTACAAAGGCTGCCCTAGCGCGTCGTCGGCTTTCCCCCACATTAGGCTGCCAGCATTGCACAACTGACAAACCAGAAGGGATTGCGCTTGTTTCTCCGCGAGTCGCTTACGTGCAGCACATTGATATGGATAAATTGCAGTGTTGGGCACAGCAAAATGATGCGACGATTTCGGCACACACACTGCCTGGTACCTTTATGTCTCCAGAGCGCCCGTTAGCCTATGTTAAATTCAACTCCGGAAGCCCCACACTCAGAAACCAAGACGCATTACTGGAAGGTTTTACGCTGGGAGACGATAGAGTATTCGATGACGATCCGCGCTTCGGGCTTATCGTCCTTTCAGAGATCGCCGGAAAAGCGCTCTCCCCAGCGGTCAATGACCCTGGCACGGCAATCGACGTTGTAGGCACACTCGTGCGCCTGTTCGACGAATGGAGCAAGCCTTTAAGCGAGGACGAAGAAACACCCATAAAATTCGATCGCATAGCCGTTCCAGCCTTGTCTGTGCTGGACATGTTTGACGATGCATTCACCTCGCTCGCCCGCGATGGGGCGACCACGGTAGAACTAGCGGTGCGCGTACAAAAAGCCCTGCACTCGTTGGCCGATGTCTATGACGGAAAAATGCGAAATGCCGCAGAACAACATGCGAGACTTGCCTTACAAAGAGCGGAACAAGCACTGAAAATCGATCATGACATTGAGAAAGTGCGCAACGCGGCGCACTGGTTATCCGGATAGGCAAAATTGGCCAGTACCTAGTCATACTAGGCACTGGCCGTAACGAGCCTTTAGAGGGCAAGGGTTCCATCTAGACAGACAATACTAAATTGAGCATTTACGCTTACCACATGAGGTAAATCACCTGTGTATCGCAACGTAAAATGCCATTGACTGCCGTCAAACGAGGGGATGGAGCGAGTTAAATTAAAGTCTTCGATGCGATCTAGGTCGCCGCTCACTTCAGCTGCCTCGAATTGATATCCACCACCAACCGCCAATTGGCCAGCGTTACAATCTAGAGTCAATTCTTGATCTCTCGTGGCTTCCGTACTGATATTGCGCCCTCTCCCTCCGGTAAAAACCACTGATCCTATACTGTAATTCTGCGAAGGCTGCGGGCCCTGGGGCCCCTGTTCTCCCTGAACACCTTGCACGCCTTGGGGACCTTGCTCTCCCGAGACTCCTTGCGCACCTTGGACCCCGCGCGGACCCTGCACTCCTTGAGCGCCGGCTAAACCCGCAGGCCCCTGCAAGCCAGTGTCTCCTTGTATTCCTTGCAGACCAATCACTCCCTGTGGTCCAACATCTCCCGGCACTCCTTGCGGTCCAATCTCACCAGGCACTCCCTGCAAACCAATATCCCCTTTAGGTCCTTGAATACCTTGCAGACCAATCTCACCCTGTGGCCCAACCTCTCCTTGCGGACCGTCTGGGCCAGTAGTGCCAATACTGAAGGCAAGCTCATGAGATTGTTTTGAGCCGTTTCCTGTATTCACATTGAGCAGATACGTACCAGCGGTTGGCATCCCTCCATTGGAAAAATCGCATGAAATCACTTGCGGAGAAGGCGATAAATCAGAAGTGCAGCTATCACTGATATTGCCTAAGGCTCCCAGGTCAATTTGAGGGGCATCACCATTATCAAAACCTTGGCCTATTATATAGATTGCCTGTGCATCAAAATCTGCCACAGCCCCGAGAATTGAGAGCGTTTTGCTTTTGCTACTTTTGCTGCTTTTCGCGCTTTTCTCACTCTTTTCACTTTTTGCAGCGTAAGCTTCATTCGTCACTCCTGCGAACCCGACCACTACGCCCAACCCAATGGCCAGCATGCTACTAGAAAACACTTTTCTTTTAATTTTCATCGTCGTTATCCTTTATTTTTCTTATTTAATTAATTCGCATTTTTATTCTAAGGATTGACAGCACATTGTCTAGCCCGTTTTTTTATCGGCGCAAAAAGAAATAGAAGCTGCCGGTATTTGTCACGCTTGTTATGATGGGTTTGGGTTAATATTGTGTGAATTACAGGAGCTTTTTCATGTTGAACAATGAACATATTCCTTCGCTAGTTTCCGTCACATGGTTAGAAGAAGCGATGCGGGGTGAGAACAAACTAATTGTTCTGGATGCTAGCTGGCACATGCCCGCCACAAAACGAGACGGGGAAAAGGAATGGTATGAAACTCGGATTCCTAGCGCATTATTTTTTGATTTTGACCGCCGCATCTGCGATCAAGAGGCTAGCCTCCCGCATATGATGCCTGACGCAGCACTTTTTAGCGCTGAGATGCAGCGCTTAGGGATTAACCAAGACAGCCTCGTAGTGATCTATGACAGCTACGGCGTTCAAACCAGTCCACGGGCATGGTGGATGTTAAAAGCGATGGGATGTAAGAATTGCGCCATACTCGATGGTGGTCTTCCCGCTTGGGCGAAAAAAGGCTTCCCATTAGAGACACACAATCCTAATAGCACAGTCATGACCACGGGCAATTTCGATGCTAATTACAAGCCATCATTAATCAGCGATTCCCGGGAAGTACTACTCGCGACAAGCGCGGAGGATGTACGCATTCTTGACGCCCGCTCTGCCGATCGCTTCTATGGCCGCGCACCCGAGCCTCGCGCTGGCCTACGCGGCGGCCATATGCCCAATGCTTACAATCTCCCCTTCGATCAATTGATAGCGGACGGTCATATGCGCTCAATACCAGAGCTTCAGTCGGCACTTTTCACCTTAGCGCCCAAAACCAGTCGTATCATAGCGACTTGCGGCTCTGGTGTGACTTCCTGCGTCATAGCATTCGCAGCTCACCTCGCCGGATATGATGAGATCTCTATCTATGATGGCTCATGGTCGGAATGGGGCGCTGGCGAAACCTTGCCCGTGACCACCATTTAGGCTCAATAAGCATGGGAGGGCATGCGTAAATTTCGTATACTCCTCTTCCATTAAGCTAGTAACACACCACTGAGTAAGCAGATGAACCAAGATAATCCAGACGAGAAAACACCAGCCCCGCAAGCTGATAGCGCGGCCACGCCTCCCCCTAAGGGAAGCTTTCTGGCAAACCTTGCCTTTAACATCATCATTCCGGTGTTTATCCTCAGCAAGCTCAGTGCAGAGGACAGTCTTGGGCCAGCATTAAGCATCGTCGCTGCCTTGGCTTTTCCGATTGGCTATGGCTTATGGGATTTAAAGCAGTCGGGGAAAATAAACCCTTTCTCAATCTTAGGAATCGTCAGCGTATTCCTAACCGGCGGTATCAGCTTATTGGAGCTGGACCCGCAATACATCGCCATTAAAGAAGCCGCGATTCCCGCAATCATAGGCATCGCGGTACTCTTCACGCAGCGCACACGCTTTCCATTAGTGAAAACACTGATACTAAATGCTCAGCTTATTCGAGTAGATGCTTTGTATGCGGCACTGGCAGAGAACGACAAGACTGTATTGTTCGAACGTCGTATGGGTCAGGCGTCTTTTATTGTGGCAGGATCGTTTTTTGTCTCTTCGATTTTAAATTATGTACTAGCCAAAATAATCTTGGTGAGCCCGCCTGGGACAAGCGCCTACAGCGAAGAGTTGGGAAAGATGACGGCGTTGAGTTATCCAGTGATTGCCTTACCCAGCATGATCATCTTGATGTTGGCCATTTGGTTTGTGTTCTCGCAGATCAAGAAGCTTACGGGTGAGGGCCTCGAACATTTCTTAGTGGATCAAGACAAATAGTCCTAAGCCACTATCACACCAAATTAAACGCTACTAGGTGATCCATTTCGATATGGATCCCAATCATCTCGCCTTGTGCATGGCAATGATGACTCGGCACTAGACTTAAAATTCGCGTCCCATCGACAAGCTCCAAAGTATACAGATACTGTGACCCCCTGAACGCCTTCTCAACGACTTTGGCAGTTCTAATGCTGTCGTCGTCATGAATCACATCATCGGGGCGAATCAGCACCATTACCGTTGATCCCTGCCCGTAACCGTGAGGTTGTGCGTCTTCCAACACCCCTAATGCGGTCTCTACTTTATAGGCGTCAACAACGGTGCCATTGAGAAAAACACCCTCTCCCACAAAGTCAGCCACATACGGGCAACTAGGCTGATGATAAAGCTCAAAGGGAGTGCTCCACTGCATCAACTCACCCGTGCGCATCACGCCGATTTCATCGGCCATCGCAAACGCTTCATATTGATTATGGCTCACTAAGATAGCCGTAATCCCATCTTGTTTTAACACCTGGCGAATCTCTCGAGCGATCACCTCACGCAACTCCACATCAAGGCTGGCGAACGGCTCATCAAGTAACAGGATGCGCGGCTTAGGTGCCATTGCCCTCGCCACAGCGACTCGCTGTTGTTGCCCACCCGAAAGTCGATGCGGAAAAGTGTGCAGATACTCTGTGATTTTCAACATGGTCGCGAGCTCTTCCACCCGCGCGTTCTTTTTCGCTGCACTCATGCCGTTAAGACCAAAGGCGATATTGTCTTTGACCGTAAGATGCGGAAAGAGAGCGTAGTCTTGAAACACCATCCCTACTTGTCGTTTCTCGACGGGCTGGCATAAAGTCTGATTGCTCACCGCTTTACCGGCAATACGAATCTCCCCTTCTAATGCTTTTTCGAAACCGGCGATCGCGCGCAGCAAAGTGGTTTTGCCACAACCGCTAGGGCCTAGCAAGCAACCAATCATGCCTTCTTTTAGCTGTAAAGAAACACCATGGACAATGACGGTTCCGTCTAACGCAATCGTCACATCATTAAGTTCAAGTACTGGATTCATAGCCTGGCCGGGATTTGGAAATCGTTAAACTGAGAATAATAACAGGGATAATCCCTGCCAACACAATCATCAAAGCGGTGCTAGAGGCCTCTGCGAGGCGCTCTTGATTAGCTAGCTCATAGGTGCGAATAGCGAGTGTATTAAAATTAAACGGGCGCAAAATTAGCGTCGCCGGAAGCTCTTTTAATACATCCACAAACACCAACAAGGAAGCCGTTAATAATGAGCTTTTTATTACAGGGATATGCACACGGCGCAAGATTTGCAATGGACGCAGACCCAAGGAGCGCCCGACGTCATCCATTGTCGGCTTCACTTTTCCTAAACCGGCATCGAGGGTATTCATCGAAACGGGTAGAAACCGTACGAGATAAGCAAACACGACGGCCACAAGTGTGCCGCTAAAAATCAAACCGGTACTGTAATCAAAGTGCTGACGCATCCAACTATCGAGCGTGTTGTCGAACCAGGCAAATGGGATTAACACCCCTACGGCGACCACTGTTCCCGGAATGGCATACCCCAAACTCAGCACACGCACGATACCGCGCAGCAATATGCCCGGGCGTAAACGCTTGCTATAAGTAATGAACAAGCCCAAGCCTAAGGCAATAATCGCCGTGATCGAGGCTAACTTGAGACTATTGGCAAACAGTGTCATAAAGTTTGAACGATCTAATAGCTCCCATGTCTCAACTGCCCATAGCGACAACTGAATAAAGGGAATAAGGAAGCCAAGCAACACTGGCAGATAGCAATAGGCCATGGCACCGGCGCGCTTCCAACCATGTAATTCAATTCGCGGTAGTCGTGTGTATTTGTTGCTGGTGTGATGATAGCGAGCTTTTGCGCGCGACCAATGCTCGGCAAGCACTAGCATCAAGATAAAAATCATTAGTACCGCTGCTAATTGTGCCGCTGCGGTGGGACTCCCCAGCCCGAACCATGTTCGGAAGATGCCCGCCGTAAAGGCCGACACACCAAAATACTGAACGGTTCCGTAATCGGCCAGGGTTTCCATTAACACTAACGAGAGGCCAGCAATAATAGCGGGCCTTGCCAACGGAATCGCCACGCGACTGAATGCCTTAAAAGGGCTAGCCCCAAGTGTACGTGACACTTCCAGTACACAAACCGATTGCTCAACAAATGCCGTCCGCGTCAGCAAATACACATAGGGGTATAACACGAGAGACAGCATCGTGATGGCACCCCCGATTGACCGAATTTCAGGAAACCAGTAATCGCCGTAACGCACATCAAAGGTGTCTCTAATCCAGCTTTGCAACGGCCCACCCACATCCAACATGCCGGTATAGGTATACGCAATGATATAGGCTGGCATCGCTAAAGGCAGCACCAATGCCCACTCCAATATCCGACTACCAGGAAACTTAGTCATCGTCACAAGCCAAGCCGGCCCGATACCCAAAAACAGCACCGAGACACCGACTCCCACCATGAGAAGTGCCGATTGCGAGATATAGTCGTAAAGAACTGTGCTTGCTAGATGCTCCCAAACGCCATCACTACTACTGAACACCGAGTAGAATATTGTGATGATGGGGATACTAAGAAGAATACAAAGAAGCAGAATGCTGAGCGTGAGGCCATACCCAGAAAACCGGGTTCTTAAAGACGACAAGGCCCCTTGCGGGGCCTCGGTGGTAGTGCTCAATATGGGCATCGAACGAGAAACTTACTCAGTAAGGTGTTTATTTCCAACCTGCGCGATCCATGAGACGCACAGCCTCGGCATTGTGAATGCCCAATTGCTCCAAGGCTAAGTCATCTGCCTTGAACTCACCCCACGACTCTAACACATCGCTCACTGGGACGTCTGCGCGCACAGGGTACTCGTTGTTGGTCTCTGCGTACCAATGTTGTGCCTCATCGCTCGCCAAATACTCCATTAGAGCTACTGCCGCATCTTTGTTCTTAGAAGCTTTAGTCACAGCCGCGCCGCTGATGTTGATGTGCGCGCCACTCCCTTCTTGGTCAGGCCAAAGAACAGCAACGGCTTCGCCGTCTTCACGATCTCCAGCATTGCTTGAAGTCAATAAGCCACCTAGATAGTAAGTGTTTACTAGAGCTAGCTTGCACTGTCCTGCTGCTATCGCTGTAATTTGATCACGATCGCCGCCTTGTGGATTGCGAGCGAAGTTAGCCACTAGCCCTTTTACCCATTCTTCGGTTTGAGCAACACCATTATGGCTAACCATCGATGCCACTAAGGACTGATTGTAGATATTGGATGAAGAGCGAACACACACTGAATTGCGCCACATTGGGGCAGCTAAGTCTGCATAGCTAGTGATCTGTGATGGGTCAACACGCTCTTTATCATAAACGATCACACGTGAACGCAAAGACAGGGCGTACCAATAGCCTTCCGAATCTCGATATTGGGAAGGGATTTCCGACTCTAACAGAGGCGATGTCACTGGCTGCAGAACACCGGCCTCTTTTGCGCGATGCAAACGCCCCACATCCACGGTCAGCAGCAAGTCAGCAGGTGAATTGGCCCCTTCCAGTGCAAGTCTCTGAATGAGCTCATCCGCTCCACCTGTGACTAAATTAATGGTCGTGCCGGTTTCTTGCGTATAGATATCAAGAATAGGTTTGATCAGGTTTTCTTGGCGCGCGGAGTATATGTTGACCTCATCCGCCTGTGCTGCTGAGAAGCACATGAGGGTGCCGATAACTGTGAGAACTGTTCGCATTGCGCTGGACTCCTGGAAAGCTGAGAAATAAAGGCCGTGACATTGACCGTCACAGCACAAATGATAATCCATCGCATTTAGCTTTACAATCATAGTCCGCAGCAATTCGCTTGCTACCAGCGCATATGCTCTCTAATCAGGAGGTGTTTCGCTATCTTCCTCAGGCGTATCAAATTCAGAAAACTCCTCTTCAGGCAACTCTTCGTTACGAGGGTCTAACTCTAAAGCCATTGGGGTGCCGACTGAAGCCACCGCGCGAAACGGCTCTGTCTCATCATGCACTGGCAGCACATGTATCCGCCGACGCGCCATAATGGCAAATGCAAAGCCCACCAAACAGACTAAGCTGAATAAAAATAACCCGCGTGGACCGAACCACTGCATGAAAAAAGCGGCAATTACTGAACCCAAAGCTGAGAACAGCCCCATAGAAAGCAGCATGACGCTCCCCACCATTACAAAGTCTTCTGGATCTGCACGGTCATTCGCATGAGCAAGGCTCACCGCATACTGAGTCATGACACAGCCTCCCCAGAAGAAGGACAGAATGGCCAAACCCCAACTATCTAAGCCAGGCACTAGCGCTAGCAATGCCGACAGCACGGCTCCCACTATCGCGGTATAGAGCAGCACCAAACGTCGGTCATAACGGTCTGAAAGCCTGCCGAGCGGTAATTGGAAGACTGCCCCTCCCATCACTACCACGCTCAAAAACATGGTCAGCGCTTGGGTATCAAGCCCAATCTCACGGGCATAAAGCGGGCCCAGTGACCAAAATGCGCCCGTCACAAGCCCCGTCGCGATAGCCCCTGCCACCCCAACTTGGGACAAATCCCAGACTTTACGTAAATCGATGCGAACATTGTGGATAGGCGCAGGCGCCAATGCCGTCGTCAAACACACAGGAATAAGGGCTAGGGATAATAAGACCGAAACCACTATAAACAAGGTTTGCCCTAATGGGTCTGAGAAATTGAGCATCTGCTGCCCCACCATAGTCATACTCATGTTGATCACAACATACACGGACAAAATAGTGCCACGTGTCTCTGATGTGGAGCGCTCACTCAACCAACTCTCAATAGTCATATAGAGGCCGGAAATAGCGAGGCCCGCAGCAAAGCGCAACAGTAACCAAACCAAGAGATAGGGCATTGAATAGAACAATAAGACCAGCGCCGAGTAACTCGTCGCCAATATCGCAAAAGTACGGATATGCCCTACACGCCTCACTAACAGGGGCGTCAGCAAACACCCCGAGACAAAGCCCAAGTAATAGGTAGACCCCATTAGGCCGATTTGCCCAGCCGAGAAACCGAGCAATTCGGCACTAACAGGCACTAGGGTGAGTTGCAGTCCATGTCCAATCAACAACAGCGCATCGGACAACAACAACGCTGCAACAGGTAATAACATTCTTCGCATGCCGCGAAGGATAGAGTAGCTGTGCCCCAGTCTCAAGGGACACGGCCCATTAACCCTAGAAAACTTGCGCCAGTTCCGTCATGTAAGGCATTCGATGAACGGATAGCTCCCCAGTGTTAAAGCTTGATCTTTCTCATGGACATTGTTGTAAACTCACAACAGGTTTCAAACCAATATTCTGCGCGTTTTAACCACGCCAGTGCTCGGGGGAAACAACAATGATAAGAAAAACCAAGATTCCGGCCCAGATCGCGACGCTATGCCTTTCAACTAGTTTGTTGATTGCTTGCAGCGAAACCTCCACGCCAGCAACAGCCCCTCTGCCTAGCGAAGCGCCCTCCTACGACCTCCAACTGGACATGCAAGCGTTCATGAATTTCGTGCTCGAGCCGGTCTCAGACGTACTATGGGATTCTGCTGGCTGGGTCGATGACATCCATACCGGCTACGAAGAGCTCTACCCCGAAACCGATGAAGAATGGTTACTCGTAAAACAAAAAGCCGCGCAACTCATTGAAGCGGGCAATGCGCTCGCCCTTCCAGGACGAGCGGTAGACAACGATGGTTGGATTGTTTATGCCAACGCCCTGAGCACGGCGGCGGCCCTAGCCTATCGCTCTGCAGACACGCAGAACCAAGAAGACTTTTTCCAAGCAGGCGCGCAAATATATAGCGTTTGCACAGCCTGCCACCAAACTTATAACCCCGCCATTTCACGCTTCACTAGCGAATAAGGCGAGCCCGTCATGACGCTATTGAAGAGCCGCTTCACAGTACGAGCGCCAACGTCACGCGCTTTGTTATTGCTGCTCGCTTTGTGCGCCATCCCTGCAGCCTTTGCACACACCATTGCCGGCAGTGACGCTAACTATATTCAAGCAATCGATGGTCCCGCCATAGCCCCTTTCATTTATCTCGGGGCTAAACACATGGTGACGGGTTACGATCACCTTCTTTATCTTTTTGGCGTGGTGTTTTTCCTTACCCGTCCAATACAGGTCCTCCAGTTTGTCTCCCTTTTTGCATTAGGCCATAGCATAACCCTGCTCAGCGGCGTCCTACTGAACCTTCAGGTCAACGCCTATCTCATAGATGCCATCATTGGTTTTTCGATTATCTACAAGGCGTTCGAAAATATGGGAGGGTTTCGCACGCTACCGCGGTTTCACCTCAACCCAAAATGGGCCGTGTTTGCTTTCGGGCTTATCCATGGGCTTGGGCTTGCCACAAAACTACAAGCCTTCGACTTAAAAGCCAACGGCCTCTTCGTCAACATCCTTAGCTTTAATATCGGCGTTGAGCTTGGACAACTAGTGGCTTTGACTGGAGTTTTGCTCCTGTTGATGCTGTGGCGCACACGCCCGACTTACTGGCAATACGCCTTTACGACTAACACAGCGCTAATGGCTGGCGGCTTTCTACTTACAGCGTATCAATTGAGTGCGTTTGTGCTTGGCGCACCCAATTGAACCCAACTTCCGAGGTTAACTTATGGATTCGCAACCACCCCAGGACAATGACACGCTCACGCAAACCAACAGCCTAAAAAAAATTGGCTTAGCCACAATCATTTCAGCCGCTTTTGCATTAGTGATTTTATTGGTGGTCGTGCTGCCCGCGGAGTTCGGAGTCGACCCTCTAGGCACGGGGCGCGCCCTTGGCTTACTTGACCTTGCCGATGCTAGTGCAGGCCCCTTTGAACGCGCCGAGAAAGCCCACAAAACCGATCGCACAGAGTTTATCTTGGAACCCTTCCAGTCAGTGGAGTACAAATACTATCTACAAGAAGGTCACTCGATGGTGTTCTCTTGGGCCGCCAACGGTGACCTAGTCTTTGATATGCACGCCGACCCAGAAGGCATGGTCGGCGAGGAAGGAGTAGAGAGTTATGAACAAAGTACTGCAAACGCCAGCGCTGGGGTGTATCGCGCGAACTTCACTGGTATTCACGGTTGGTTTTGGGAGAATCGCAGCTTCGATGAAGTGACTATCCGACTTGAGAGCGCCGGCTTCTACGACAGCGCTATTGTGTTTCGAGACGGCGGTAGCTTTGAGCGGGAACTCGGGCCAGTTCTTTGAAAACGTACTCATAAAAAAGGCCCGCGTATCAAGGATTCGCAGGCCTTTTGTCAGCACTTGATCAACTAACGCTCGTTAGGGTCTCGGCCATCGGGTGGGGCGCCAGTACCCGAAGAGCCCATAAAGAGTTTGCGGCCGTCTGGGAACGTAATGTCTCGACCATTGCCTCGACACTCTGGGGAGCACAAACGGTCTTTACTCTGATAACCCGTTACTATTATTTCTGTGCCTAATACCAGTGAGTTACGGTTAATGCCTCGACGCAACAAGGTATTGGGAGTCCCCCCTTCTACCATCCAGGGCTGCTCAGTCCCGTCTTCATTGGTATGCATCAAGTGAATCCATGAATGAGGGTTAATCCACTCAACTCGTATAATAGGCCCGCGTAATGCAATGGGTAGATCCGCATCAAACTCCGCCGAAAATGCATGATGCGCAGAGGCCGGCGCAGAGATCCCCGCCATCGCTCCTGCCAGCATTATTGCCGGTAGTAAATTTCTTGCTTTCATAAAGTCACCCCTTCACGTTAAATCGAATTTCCGGTATCAATTTCCATTTTGACCGAAAAGCTCCGCCTCACGCCCCTTTCTGTACTAGCCGTACATTAACTCTGCTTCAAAAAAAGGATAATGAGAAAGCTCTTTTTTTGTTATTTTCACTGCCTAAAAGCCCAGTTCTCTCGGCTGATATAAACACTTAGCAAAATTAGAGTCAAGCCAAACAGGCCTGCGAAAACGGCCCTTTAAAGGGGACCACAGAGCCGCTTTCACGGCTCACAGCGGCGTATTAGGAGAGGACTAAGCGAAAGGACCAGTGATCTCGTATGTAATCCCTGGGCCATCTTTAATGAAACCAGTTTGAGAGCTGAAATACAGCCGCGTAAAAGTGGGATCAAATGCTGGACCGGTAAGTTCAGAATCATCTTGCCCCATTACCTGCAACAACGGTACTACTTGATTATCAGGAGTTAGTGCCACTAATTGATTATCTCCGCCGTCCTCAGCAATGATGACATCCCCGGCCGGAGTGATCACCACATTGTCGACGCCCTTGAGAATCGGGTTAGCACTCGTTTTTATGTCGTACACTACAGTCAACTCAGTGCTTTCAACATTATAGGCCCATACTCGGTTATCGCCTTTCGTCGTAAAGTAAATGCGAGTCTCAAAGAACGCGATACCCTCTCCACCATTAAACGTCGTGGCAACGCCAACTTGCTTACGTGTCAACTCAACGCTGGCCGCCGGGTCAGACACAGCATGCCATTGCACCCACTGTTTTCCTGCCTGACTCACAACTTGCGCCACTTCAAGCACGCCACTACTCAGATCAGGTAGCGCTCTATCAGGGCGAAAGCGGTAAAGGCATCCGTCAGGCTCGTCCTCAGTCAAATACAAATGCTCATGCACCGTGTCCACGGCAACCGCCTCATGTTTGAATGCGCCTAAAGCCGGACGCACTTGTGCCGCCTTTTCTCCGAATGGGTCACACTCATACACAAGGCCACGATCGGTTTCCTCGCAAGATAGCCAAGTATGCCAAGGTGTCTTTCCACCTGCGCAATTACTAGTCGTACCATCCAGAATGGAATAGGCGTCTACAACCTCACCATTCGAGTTGAACCGTAATGCGCCTACTCCGCCTCCGTTCGCTTTGACCTCACTGTTAGACACATACACCCAGCCACCATCAGGCGAGGCGAATGTCGCGCCGCCATCCGGGTCAGCGTGCCAAACGTAGTCGCCATCAGGGAGTGCTGGTTTGCCAGTCATAGCAAGGATGCGAGAACGGTATCCTGCCGGTAGCATGATGCCATTCTCATCTGGGGGAAGCAGTGGTCCAAGATTGTGCAGACCCGCGAAAGCTGTCTCGCGCTGATTAGCCTGTGCAACTAGTCGACCAGAAGGGAAAACTAAAGAACCACCACAGAGCAAACTGCCCCCGGCAAATGCCGCGAGCCCTTTCACGCCTAATCGAACAAACTCTCTACGCTGTGCGTCAATATCAGCCATCACTTCAACCCTTGTCTACAATCGTTAATAGAGGCCCTGAGGCACCTCTTAAGTACTAGAGAACGAGCCTAACACCGGTGTATTGCAGATTTTTTACACTTCTAAGTTTTATCGTGGCGGATCAATTTGGTGATTAATAGAGTTGTTCACGCGATACCAACCCGCGATGCTATAGCGATCACGGCGAGCGGCACGCACTTCGTGGGGAAAGTCTTCACTAAGGAAAACGACTAGCGTGCCATAGGCTGGAGTGACACACAGGAAAGGATCAGCCTCATGCTCATTAAACATCGCCAACTCGCCGCCATCTTCGGGCAACCAGCCAGGATTAAAGTAAGCCACTACAGACAGCACCCGGTTAGTCATGTCTTTGAGTGGATTGCCTTTGAAAGCATCCACATGTTTTTTGTAGAACGCCCCCGTTGGGTAGTGCGCAAAGTGGCTCTCAAAACTGAACAAACCCAAGAACAAACGCCTGTTCAAGAATAGGCGCAAGCGACTCGACCATTGCAGCCACAGCTGCTCTGCCGGAGTCTCGCCTTCAATCCATGCGATAGCATCACGGCGCACAAAGGAGTTCAAGGTGTAGTCCACCGCACGCCCAACTCCCGCAGGAGTAAACTCAGCAGCATCGGCATTCAACACCTGTAGATGTAGTTGCTCAAGTAAGCGCTCAGGCAGGGCGTTAGGAATAACACTCCAACCTTTGCTGCACAGATCATCCGCTATTTGGGCAAATAAAGGATCATCTCCGTCAAAAGTGCTGGAGCCAAAATCGATGGCTAAAGACATTAAAGCGGCACTCGCTTAAGGGACTGCATTCGTCCCGGGGCAATATAACGTTTACTTAGCCGGCTTCTTTTTAAAACTACGCGCCTTTTTAGGGCCTAAGCGTGTGCCGTCCTTTTTAACTCGCGCCGCTTTCGCCTCAGCAGCCGCTTTTTGCGCCGCTTCTGCGTCCTGTGCTACTTGCTCGCCTGCCTCAGCCCCTTCTTCTGGAGCATCCTTTGAGGTCGGTTCGGCCTTTTTCACGCGCATTTTGCTCCCTTTACAGGCAAAACCATCGAGCGCACGTAAAGCGGCTTTTGCTTCATATATCACCGGCATATTGACGAAACCAAAGCCTTTTGAGCCACCTGTGGCCTCATCCATGACTAGCGAGCATGACTGCACTCGCCCATGGGCTTCAAATAACGCCAGCAGTTCGACCTGCGTGATATCACGGGAAAGATTACGTATTAATATTTTCAATAGATGTCCTCACACAGTAGGTTTTAAACCGACACAACGTCGCAAAACCAGCTCGCTGCGCAATGCGGCGGCACAATACTGCAATTTGACTTGCTAGTCTAACAAGACTCAAGGTAAATAAGCAGTAGTCGCTTGTGCGTCGCTCCTTTATAATGCGCCCCTTTCGCACTGACCTTCCCCATGCCACACGGCAGCTTCTGGTCAGATCACTGCGCTGCATAATGCAGCGACACAATGTCACACCTTTTAGTAAACGGAAATCGCCTTGATTAATGCCGCCAATATCACCATCCAGTTTGGTGCTAAACCTCTATTTGAAAACGTGTCCCTGCGCTTTGGCAGCGGCAACCGCTATGGTCTGATCGGAGCAAACGGCTCTGGCAAGTCCACCTTCATGAAAATCCTCAGTGGCGATCTAGAACCCACAGCAGGCAATATCAGCATCGACGCCGATGAACGTGTCGGTATCTTGCGTCAAGACCAATTCGCTTACGAAGACTTTACCGTGTTAGACACTGTCATCATGGGGCATGAAAAGCTTTGGAAAATCAAAGAAGCAAAGGATCGTATTTACGACCTGCCTGAGATGACTGAAGACGACGGCATGCGTGTGGCCGAACTCGAAATTGAGTTTGCCGAACTCGATGGTTATTCCGCTGAAGCCTCAGCCGGTGAATTACTACTCGGCCTCGGGATTGCCATTGAGCTGCATAACGGCCCAATGAGCTCCGTCGCGCCAGGCTGGAAATTACGCGTGCTGCTCGCCCAAGCTTTGTTTGCCGATCCTGACATCATGTTGTTAGACGAACCGACCAACAACTTGGACATTAACGCGATCCGCTGGCTTGAAAGCATTCTCAGCCAACGCGAATGCACCATGATCATCATCTCGCACGATCGCCACTTCTTGAATAGTGTGTGCACGCATATGGTGGACTTGGACTACCAAGCGCTGCGACTTTACCCAGGTACCTATGACGACTTCATGATTGCCTCTACCCAAGCTCGCGAACGCATTCAGGCCGATAACGCCAAGAAGAAGACACAGATCTCCGAACTGCAAAGCTTCGTGAGTCGATTCTCTGCCAACGCATCGAAGGCGAAGCAGGCGACGTCCCGCGCGAAACAGCTAGAGAAGATCAAGCTAGAAGACCTAAAGCCTTCCAGCCGTATCAGCCCGTTTATCCGCATCGAAATGGAAAAGAAGCTGCACCGCCTTGCGGTAGAGACTTCGAAGCTTACGCTCGCCTATGGCGATAACACACTTATCTCCAACCTTGGCTTGATGGTAGAGGCCGGTGAACGCGTCGCAATCCTAGGTGCCAACGGCATTGGTAAAACGACCTTGCTACAAGCGTTGACCGGCAACTTTGGCAAAGACGACGAAGAGGTATTGTCAGGCACAATCAAATGGGCCGAGAACGCCAGTATTGGTTACTACGCTCAAGACCACTCCCACGAATTTGATGAAGACATCAATCTATTCGATTGGATGAGCCAATGGGGCAGCCCTAGCGATGACGAACAAAGCATTCGCGGCATACTCGGAAAGATGTTGTTCTCCAAAGACGACAGCTTGAAAAAAGTAGGCGTTATCTCCGGTGGAGAACAAGGCCGCATGCTCTTCGGCAAGATGATGCTGCAAAAGCCCAATGTCCTTGTACTCGATGAGCCAACCAACCATTTGGATATGGAATCTATCGAGGCGCTCAACTTAGCCTTGGAAAACTATCCTGGAACGATTCTTTTTGTCAGTCACGACCGCGAGTTCGTCTCCTCATTGGCAACCCGCATCATTGAGATCAGCGAAGGCAATATCGTGAACTTCAAAGGTGACTACGACGAGTATTTGCATAAACTTGGAGTCGAATAATATGACTCACCTGTGGAGCAGTCTATGAGCACTATCGAAGCGAAAGATTCATTTCTTAGCCTTAATCTGCCACCGGCGCAGATCGAGAACCTAGCGGCCCTCAAATACTCGCAGATGACTCCCATCCAAGCGCTGGCATTACCAGCGGCATTGGCTGGCAAAGATCTAATTGCACAGGCCCGAACCGGCAGCGGTAAAACTGCCGCGTTCGGCATTGCCCTTCTATGCAAACTCAATCCCCGTGATTTTGGGACTCAAGCATTAATCATGTGTCCTACTCGCGAACTGTGCACACAGGTCGCGACAGAAATTCGCCGCTTAGCGCGCTATTTGCCGAATGTGAAAGTCGCCGTGCTTTGCGGCGGACAAGCACTCGGCCCACAGATCGCGTCACTATCCCACGGTGCCCATATCGTCGTGGGAACCCCTGGACGGGTGAAAGATCATGTCTTAAAGCAAACGCTTAAACTTGAGCGCGTGATGACCTTAGTGCTGGATGAGGCAGACCGCATGTTAGACATGGGGTTCTCTGAAGACATCGAAGAAATTATTGCGGAAACGCCAGCGCAGCGACAGACTCTTTTGTTCTCTGCGACCTTCCCTAGCCATATCAAATCATTGAGCGCTCAGTATCAGAACGATGCCCAACGCATCGAAGTGGAATCTCTTGCCGAGGACACCACTATCGCCCAGCATTACTATCTATGCGGCACTAAAGACGACGGCACTATGCGCAGCGCCGCACTACTGAAACTGCTGCGCTACTATGCTCCGCAATCTTGTGTAGTGTTTTGTAATACCAGACAAACCACAATCGAGCTTGCCGAACGACTCAGCGATGCTGGCCTTGTGGCGATGGCCTTACACGGTGAAATGGAGCAACGAGAACGAGACCAAGTCCTGATTCAGTTCCGCAACGGCAGCTGCCAGATACTAGTGGCCACCGATGTGGCGGCACGTGGTTTAGACATCGAGCAATTGCCAATGGTGATCAACGCCGAATTGCCACGCGACTTAGAAGTCTACACCCATCGCATTGGACGCACAGGCCGCGCCGGAAACGAAGGCTTGGCATTGAGCCTATTCTTTGAGAACGAACGCTTCAGAGTGAACGCGCTGCAAGAGCGCGATGACAATGCTGGCAGCGTGAAACTCAGCGTAATTGATTCACTACCCAATAAGAACAACCTCTCGGAATCTTCCAGTCGGCAGACTATTCATATTGCTGGAGGACGCAAGAACAAGATCCGCCCTGGAGATATTCTTGGCACCCTCACGGCCGAAGGGGGAGTTCCCGGTAGCGCTATTGGTCGTATCGATATTCTCGACTTTGCCAGCTTTGTGGCTATCGATATTAGCCATATTGCCGATGCAATAGCGCAACTAGAAAGTCGTAAGATTAAAGGTCAGAAGTTTAAAGTGCGGCGCTTGCACACAATTGCTACGCGCTCACGACGCTAATCGCACGATTATGTGAGTGAGGAGTTATGTCCAAACGAGAACGTTGCTCGGCGTGTCAACGCCCTCTGACACATTGTTATTGCCACTTGCTCGTTAACGTCGAAAACCGATGGCCCGTGCAAGTCCTGCAGCACCCACTCGAGTCTCGCCATGCTTTAGGCACAGCACGCATTGCCGCGCTGTGCTTACGCCATTGTGAATTAGAGACGGCGGCATCTCACTCCTCGCCATTTCTTAATACCTCGCCAGAGCCTGTGCTTTTGTACCCAGGACCTGACAGCCTCCCCCTAGAAACACTTATCGATGGCCCCATACGACCATTGCTGTTCCTTGATGCCACTTGGCGCAAAAGCCGGCGCATGCTGCTAGAGTCTCCAGCATTAGCGCAGCTGCCAAAATACTGCCTACCTGCAACGCCCACAAGCCGTTACCGGATTCGACGCGAACCTAACTCTCAGGCGCTATCGACCCTCGAAGCAATCGTGTATAGCCTTGCGTCATTAGAGGGAGACAACGAGAAGTATCAGCCTTTGCTGAAAATTATGGACGAACTGATCGACGAGCAAATTGCTCAAATGGGGCAGGAAGTATACGAGCGGAACTACAAGAAAACCTAAGAGACAACGTGATGGCGAGCTCACACAATCCGAGCCCGCCATCAACGCATTTAGAGAAGAGACATAACAGCGGCAATGCCGCCGCCGATCAACAAAATCAGCGTTGGTAGAATACTTAAAACAAAACCAGTCCCGCGTGCTGCCGGATTTGAAACATACGAACGTGCATACAGAAAACGTCCGATCAAATAGATTGCGCCGATTCCAGCGCCGATATCTGGTCGAACCCAATACGAGAAGATCACCAAAGCTGGGATAAACATCACCAGCAACTCAAGTGTGTTTTGCTGTACGCGATAGTAGCGCTCAAACACGGGGTCGCCAGTGACTGCCGGAGCTTCCACTTTATAGGTCCCACGAGCCTTTCCCACTGATATTGCAAACCAAAAATATTGCATTAGCGCCAACACGATTACGATCGCCACAAATTCCATCACCTACCCCTTTTTAGTGAATCAAACATTAGTATTTTTATTCTATCCCTGCGCACTCTTAATAATCTGATCCAAGTATGAACTTGAGCGCGTGACTTCATAACGCTTGAACTTAATACGCGGATGCAATTCACGCATACGTGAACTCAATAGTCCGTGAGCTGAATGTAATTGTGCATCCGAGATTATGCCGTTGGTATCACAGTCGCGCGCGAGGCGCAGAAGGCGATCGAAATTCATAATAAAGTTATCCGTATGAGTACAACGTATTTGTGTCCCATAGAACAAACTCTGGAGATCTCCCCCTTTGCCCGCAAGCACCAGGAAGTCTCGCGAAAATATTTCGAAGTCGCCGGTAGCAAACAAATGCCACTTCTCCATAAACTCAGCTTCTGAGAATGCCTTGTCTCCTTGCGGCCCTTTGCCAGATTGCAGAAGCAAACCACTAATACCGCCTAACTGACGGCGAGTATTGTCGGCAATTTTAAAGAAAGTTTCCTGACGCGCGTTCAACTCAGTTGCGGCAATTGCCATTGTTTGCTTTTCAGACTGAATATTATTGTCACGCAGCTCACGGTTATTCTCTGCCAACACACCTTGCTGAATGAACAAACCAATCACTAGCCAAAGAAATGCGAGGGGGGCAAAAGCACCTTCTAAAAAGGTACCCATATCGCCGATAGGGAGGGAGATGAAACTCTGCCATCCGACATTGTAAGAGATGTATAACATGCCTAGCAGTAGCCAGATCAAAGTCAGCACAATACCGTAAATAATGCGTAAATCTTTGTGCTGCTCGACAATTTCGGTCTTATTTTTATTGCTTTCCATCGAGGCGGGTTCCTAACAAACGGTGACTAAGCCGTAAGTTATGACACTACGGCAAACGCTCGCTAGATTACTGCCTGCCTTGGGGCGGGTCAACGAATAAGCTTGTTTTAGCGCTCTACTCGCTCATTAATTTTTCGTCTACCCCCATCTGGTGTTGTCGCAACACCGAGGCATCATTGGCCAGCAGCTCGTCGAGCTTTGCACAAAGCTCGACGTTATCCAGCGCCAAAGGATTGCGGCTATACCCATAAGCATACTGGCTTAGCGCTTCGTAGTAGCGAGGCAACTGCGCAAAGAAATTTTCCAAGGTCTCTCGGTCCGCATTCTGGGCGTTCTGACCAAATCCAAGCTCTACTAAGCAAAACGCATTCAACTGCTGCTCAAACTGCCCATGCATGGGGAACGCTAGATACGGCTTCTGAAGATACATGGCTTCACTCATGAGCGTGAATCCCGCTGTTGCGATTATCGACTGGCTTGAAGCGACATCTTCCAAGAATCCCACAGTACTGAATTGTTTAAAGTTCAAATTCCCAGAGACCTCATCTTTGTTATAGCCATACACGATAAAGCGCTCGTGACTGAACGAGCGCAACGTCTCGATCAAACTATCGTACTGGCCCGTCACATAGACTAAGTGATGAGCTCCTTGCGTGGGCTTCGTTGCGCCGACCTCCTCCCGCAGGATCGGAGGAAACAGAAAGGTGTGGGCATTTTTCACAGGCCCCATAAGGAATGTCGTTGCGAGTGACACATCAGGTTTCGGAACAACCCAGCGAATAACCCTTTCTGTGAACCAACGCTCCAGCCATAAATGGCTTGGAGAGGCATAATCCATATAACGCATGCGGTGTTGATTATCCAAACTAATGAGCGGCAAGCGACGAGCACTAGCAAAACGCGCCGTCATTGGCTCGAAATCGGTGATCACCACATCGGGTTGAAACTCATTAAAAACCGCCCGTAAGGACTTTACGCTACGAACAAAGGCCGGCAGCTTTTTCAAGTTGTAGATAAGAGTGCGTAATATCGAAACCCGATTATTCACACTAATGATGCGCAGCCCCTCAATTTCATGGCAAGGGAAGTGGGAGTGCAACGCGGCATAGCCCCGATTGTAGCTAACAAAAAGCACCTCATGACCAGTGGCAAGCAGGTGTCTAGCCATTTGTTTTGCCCGAGAAGAGTGCCCAGAGCCTTCTCCCGACACGCCATAGATAATCCGCATTTGACTCCTTGGTAAGCTATATATGACACGATTCGCTTATAACGGCACAAAGTATAAGGCGTTAATATGACAATTGCGGGTAATGCCGCGCTAGTCTGCTTTGCTATTAGCGCTTATAAAATAGATAATTGTCCGCCCCAAAACCCTGTCCGGACAGCGCTTAAATGAGTAAGAAAAAAGACAGCACTTTTAACTTTGAGGAGTCTCTGGCAAGCCTTGAAAGCCTTGTCAGCGCAATGGAAGACGGCGATCTAAGCCTTGAGGAGTCCCTTCAAGCCTTTGAGAAAGGTATTCGCCTGACGCGAGAATGCCAAAGCGCTCTCCAAAATGCCGAACAAAAGGTACAGGTTCTCATCGCAGAGAATGGAGAACCTGAAGCAATTGATCTGGACGGCGAGTCTTAAGTCTCATGAGCGAACCTACCTCTTTTGCCCTAGACACCTATATGCAGCAATCCCAGCAGCGTATTGAACAGGTATTGCATACGCAATTACACGCGCTGCCTATGGATGCTGAGAAACTACGCAGCGCAATGCAGTACGCCTGCCTGCAAGGCGGCAAGCGCGTTCGACCGCTATTAGTCTACGCCGCTGCAAAAGCCCTAGAGGGTAAGATTGAGAACGCCGACATTCCCGCCTGTGCGGTAGAGCTTGTGCACTGCTACTCCCTTGTACACGATGACTTACCCGCAATGGATGACGATGCCTTGCGTCGCGGCAAGCCCACAGTCCATATTGCTTTCGATGAAGCCACCGCCATTTTGACTGGCGATGCCTTACAGGCAATGGCATTGCGACTTCTCAGCGCTCCGACACTAGAAGTTGCCGCCTCCGCTCGATTACAGATGGTGCATCAACTTGCCTGCGCTGCGGGCTATGAGGGCATGGTCTCCGGGCAGTCGATCGATTTCAATGCGGTAGGCAATACGCTTACAGTCGCTCAACTCGAAACTATGCACAGCCTTAAAACTGGCGCCTTGATCAATGCCAGCGTGTTATTAGGTGCCTTAAGCAGCGACCGCGCGACCCCCACGCAATTAGCGGCATTGCGCCAATACGGCGAATGCATTGGGCTAGCGTTTCAAGTCCAAGATGACATTCTCGATGTCACCTCCGATACCGCTACCCTTGGTAAAACCCAAGGCGCAGATCAGGCCCTCAATAAACCCACCTACGTCAGTCTATTAGGCCTAGAGGGAGCGCGTGAGAAAGCCGACAGCCTGTGTACAGAAGCTTTGGCAGCGATTGCCGACTTCGACAAGAACGCAGATGCCTTGCGTGCCATTGCCCAGTTCATTATTGCCCGACATAGCTAGGAGCGTTCAATTGACGGGTAAAGAGCATTCCATTAACGTAGCGGCTATTCAAAAATCACAGGCCGCTCACACAATACGCCCTGTTGCGATAGACAAAGAGTAAGAAGCGCCAATGCTTGATGAAATACCACTCACACGTCCCGATACACCGCTGCTCGATTTAGTTCAGAGCCCTGCGGACCTGCGGACCATGGCCCCTGAGCAACTACAGGCTCTTGCGCGCGAGGTGCGTCAGTTTCTATTGTACTCAGTAGGGCAAACAGGCGGGCATTTCGGGGCTGGGCTTGGCGTAGTTGAACTCACAATTGCTCTGCATTACGCATTCGACACTCCCAATGACAGACTTGTCTGGGATGTCGGCCATCAAACCTATCCGCACAAAATCCTGACCGGTCGACGAGAGCGTATGCTCAGTATGCGACAAGAGGGAGGCCTTGCCGCTTTCCCACTACGCAGCGAAAGCGAATACGACAGCTTTGGCGTTGGTCACTCGAGCACCTCAATCAGCGCCGCACTTGGAATGATGATTGCTGCGCGCAAACAAAACATCGATCGCCATACAGTCGCTATTATTGGCGACGGCGCCATGACCGCTGGCATGGCCTTTGAGGCCCTGAATCACGCAGGTGACATCGACGATAATTTATTGGTGATTCTCAATGACAATAATATGTCGATTTCAAAGAACGTCGGGGGCTTATCGAGCTATTTCGCCCGCATGTGGGCAAGCGGGCCGTATAACGCCCTTCGCTCCGGCAGCAAAAAAATGCTGTCACGCATCCCCCCTGCCCTAAAAGCCGTTCATCGCGCCGAAGAATATATGAAAGGCATGGTATCTCCAGGGACACTATTCGAGGAGATCGGCTTTAACTACATCGGATTAGTCGACGGTCATGACACCTTAGAGTTAATTGAGATACTCAATAACATTAAAAAATTACGTGGCCCGCAGCTGCTGCATATTGTGACTCAAAAGGGTAAGGGCTATCTCGCCTCGGAAAACGACCCTTTTGGCATGCACGCCATGAACAAGGTCGAGCCAAAACACAAAAAACCAGTGGCCGCCAAGCCCCTCTCACCAAGCTACTCAGCCGTATTTGGCCAGTGGCTTTGCGATATGGCCGAAACCAATCCGTTACTCACCGCGATCACGCCAGCCATGGGAGCAGGGTCGGGAATGGACGAGTTCTCTGAACGTTTCCCTGATCAATTCCACGACGTGGCGATTGCAGAACAACACTCGGTAACGCTAGCCGCGGGCATGGCCTGCGACGGACTCAAGCCAGTTGTAGCGATCTATTCTACCTTTTTGCAACGTGCTTACGACCAGCTCATTCACGACGTCGCCATTCAGAATCTCGATGTGTTGTTTGCCATTGATCGCGCAGGGCTTGTAGGCGAAGACGGCCCCACTCATGCCGGCAGTTTCGACCTTAGCTTTTTACGCAGCGTGCCTAATATGGTCATCATGGCTCCGAGCAATGAGAACGAAACTCGGCAAATGCTTTATACCGGTTACCAACATATTGGGCCTGCAGCTGTGCGCTATCCACGCGGCAGAGGGCCAGGCACTACCATCAGTCAAGAGATGCAAGCACTGCCTATCGGTAAAGGGGTCGTGCGACGCAAAGGCCACACCGTGGCGATTTTGGGTTTTGGTAGCTTAGTGAACACCGCCTTGGCCGCAGCTGAAACCCTAGATGCCACTGTTGTGGATATGCGTTTCGTGAAACCACTGGATGAAGCACTGATAGGAGAGATGGCGACCCGTCATCAGTTGATAGTGACGTTGGAAGAGAATACAGTCATGGGCGGCGCTGGCTCAGCAGTCAACGAGTTCCTATTGCGACAAGATTACCGCATTCCCGTCCTTAACTTAGGCTTGCCGGACAGATTCATTGAACACGGCAAGGCGAGCGATCTTTTAGCCTCTGTGGGTTTAGATCAAGACAGTGTTATCGAGTCTATTCGCGCTAAACTAGCCAAATGTAAAATAGAATCTGCAGCGGTGTAATCTCAAAACGCAGCAACAAAAAAGCGGACCTAAGTCCGCTTTTTTGTGCCATCAAGTTCATGCTCTACAATGAGTAGCGCACACCAACCGCAAAGGTTGTCCCAAACTCATCATACTGCGATAAGCGGCCAGGATTGCCCCAGTAGTAATACTCAGGCTCATCGTTCATATTGATCACTTCAAAGTTTATGACAAGGTCATCAGTCATATTGTACTTCGCAGTGAAGTCCCACTGCAGGTGCGAGTCTGTGTAGCGAATCTGATCATTCGTCAAACCAGTCTCGGCGGCATCACCGTCAAACAATGAATCCAAATAGTCGTCACGGTAGTTAGCCGCTAAACGCACATCCCACTTCGCATCCTGATAACCGAGCATAAAATTGGCGACTTTCTTCGCCATCTTCCGGAACGGAACCGTTTGACCTGTAGGCAACTCTGATTCAGCGTCATTATAAGTGAAGTTCAGGTTCACATAAGTATTCGCTAACGCACCCGGTAAGAAATTGAACTGGCGCTGTGCATTAAACTCATAACCAAGAATAGTGGACGTATCCATGTTCTCGTAAGTGACGATACCATCGTTGTATAACACGCCATTAATAACTTGGTTATTACTAGCCACTTGGTAAATCGCGTTATCGATACGCTTATAGAACATTCCTAAACTGATATACGAGAATTCATCAGCATAATATTCCGCTGTTAAATCCAAGTTATCAGACTCGTAATGCTCAAGATCGAAATTACCGTACTCAATGCTGCGCTCATCGCCTAGAGAATTAATCGTTGCATTGGGGGCGAACTCAGTAAAACCTGGACGCGCTAGCGAACGAGAGTATCCCGCACGGTAGACGATCTTGTCTGTCGCTGAGTATTTGATATTGACACTAGGGGCGAAGAACGTGTAATCCTTGGAAGGACTTACAGGGGTCCAAACATCATTCACTAATTGCTGTGCTTGTGACTTCACATCCGTTTGCTCAATACGCAGACCCGCTACAACACGCAGATTGTCGGTATAATCCATTGAGGCCATTCCGTATAGCGCGAGAATGTCTTCATTCGTGACAAAGTCACCAGCAATAGAGCCTTCCTCATCTAACTCAGACGTCGCAAAGTATTGTTCTAACTGTCGCGATGCACCACGCTCAATGAAGGGCCCGAAATCGTCCACAAACGCATGATTAGGAGAGATCGTTTGGAAATCCGCTAGCGTGACGTCAGGCTCTGCAACATACACATTAGCATCCACTTCTTTCTCGCGTGAACGGTACTTGAATCCGAATTTGACGGTTGAAGGAATATTAAATACATCCATGTCTTTTTCAAAATCTGCATGCATTGACACTTCGCTATCCTGCACAACAGATTTTTCGAACTCTACCCCATCAAGCGCGTAATCAGACAACGGCGCAAAACCACCGACCAATGTGGTCGTCGGCTTGTATTTGTCAGCCCAAGAGACAATGCCGACGGCATCAGTATCCGAACGGTATTTATTGCGGAATGCGACGTCGACATTGTCGCTGTCATCTTCTTCTGCAAACGAATAGGCCAGCTCGTAGTTAGCATTCCAGCCATTGCTATAACTTGTATCCCCACCTATCGAGTAAGCTTTGATCTGACGCACTTCTACACGGTCTCGTGTTTCTTGGTCGTTATCGAAAGTGCCGTAAGTAGCAGAGTCTGTGTTTATTGCCAGCGGGTCTTCCGTTTTGAATTCACCTTTGTAACGCACTTCATCATCAGTGTATTCATTGAATAATGTACGCACAAACAATGTAGTGGCATCGCTCGGTGCGTAATCGAAGTTTAGCGTTAACCCTACACGCTCACGATCGAGATCATAATAGCGACGCTCAAAATCGTCATCCATATACTCATTGCCGTTATCGGCAACCGACCAGCCGTACCCTGTTTCATTATTCTGTGAGATCACATGTTTTTGAGCATAAGTAAACCCAAGGACAAATCCTGCGTTCTCGCTCATCTTACTCGCCCAAGTCAACGACCCTTTAGGAGAGGAGCTGTCTGCCAAGTCGTTGTACGCTGTATCAAGTTTTAAACGAAGCATTGAGCTATCAAGATCTAGTGAGGATAACGTGCGAAAATCAACACGGCCTCCAATAGAATCTGCATCTTGATCGGGCGTCAAAGATTTTGAAACTTCGATAGAATCTAGTAAATCTGTGGGCAAGCCATCTAGCAGTACTGCACGACCATCTTCTGGGGCGACAATAGAAGAGCCGTTCAAATATATCGAGTTTAAATCAGGCGCAAAACCACGCACTACAACATAACGACCTTCGCCTTGATCGTTCTCGACGGAGATCCCCGACAAACGACGCATTGATTCTGCAGCAGTCGTATCAGGAAAATTACCAAGGGCGTCTGAATCCACTACAGAGAGTACACGATCCGCATTGCGCTGTTTTTCCAGTGCCGAAGTCAGGCTAGCACGCGACCCCGTCACAATGATTGTATCGACTTCCGCCGAAGTTGCTGTGCCACTTTGGGCGCCGGCAATACTACTGAATAGAACAGTGTGAACTGCCCCTAATGCTAACAATGTTAAGCGTGAACTTTTGGCGCTTCGTTTCATGTTCGGAAATTCCCCTTGAAAACTTTATTTTATTTTCGTGTGCTTTGACTGCGCTTACAGTAACGACTAAATGTGACAGTTTTCTTGCGAAACCTAAGAGTTGGGGAAAAATACAGCGATCGTCACGAAACCGTCATCGCTCTGTCACCTGACGCTCATCCCACGACAAAACAGTCACATTAACGACACATTAGTGTCATTAATGTGAGCGTCAGAATTGACTAAAAATAGTGGGGTGCGTAGACTGCGCGCATTGTGAAAAACGGCGTAAGCATGTGGCAAAATCGTTAAAAGTTTGCATTCACAATACAGATTCAATTGTTAGGTACCCCACGCTCTCACTATAAAAAGGCGTATGCGCACAAAGTGAGAGCACCGGGATAATTGGGAAGCTGGTTTAATGCCAGCGCTGCCCCCGCAACGGTAAGGAGTGACGCTTTCAAAGTGACACTCCCAAGCCCGATACCAGCCCAACAATAGATTTCACCTTAAGATGAAGCGGAGGGCTCCATCGGTGGTCGGTACTATCGTCGCAAGTCGATGCACTCCTTCCGCTCCCCCTCCCTCATGAAACCACTTTCATTGAGGATACAATATGCAACACCGTACTCTTTTAGCTTTAACGTACTCATTAAGCGCCTGCATTCAGCTCGCCAACGCTCAGGACGCCACTCAAGGCGTCAACGCCCTTGAAGAAGTCATCGTCACTTCCAGCCGAATAGAAACGCCTCTGCGTCAAGTCGGCACTTCAGTAAGCGTCATTGACGTGCAAGCTATCCTCAACGAAGGCAGCTCATCGCTAATAGATGTTCTACGAACTCTACCTTCAATCAGCGTGACTAATGCCGGCGGCGCAGGGCAGGTCAGCAATCTGCGTATCCGTGGAGAAGAGGGCTACCGCACTCTTACATTGCTAGACGGCATCAAATTGTCAGATCCAAGCTCAACGCAAGTCCAACCACAGCTAGAGCATTTACTCAGTAGCGGCATTGAGCGTGTTGAGATTTTGCGCGGTCCACAAGGTTTGCATTACGGCGCTGATGCCGGTGGTGTTGTAAACATCACTACAGAGAAGAATACTGGGGACATAGAGTCACAGGTCGAGGCATCAGCTGGCAAGTTCGGTACTCGTCAAGTAGGCGTCAAGGTTAGCGGTGGCAATGAGCGTGGGGACTTCTTCGTATCAGGGACTGACTTCAACACCGACGGCTTCAATGCACGCCAAGCGGACGCTGTACTCGCCGACAAAGACGGCTATGAGAATACAACATTGCACGCACGTGTTGGTGTTAATGCCTCAGACACACTGCGCTTTAACGCAGTGGTTCATGATGTGACCGGTGATAGCGAATATGACGCTTGCTTCGATTCAGCAACCTTCGCGACCGTACACCAGTGCAACGCCACCTATGACCAACAAGCCGTGCGCTTGTCAGCCAACCTATCAACTGATTACGGCAGTCACGGCATTGCTTGGTCGAACACGCAAACCGATCGCGAATACTTTACGCTTGGACAATCAGGCTTTGCCTCTGAAGGCGAGCTACAGCGTGTCGAATACATAGGCCAGTTCACGGCGGCTGAAAATTATCAGCTGGTGTACGGTATCGATTTTGAAAAAGAAGAGAACAACGACGAAAGCCGTGAACAAACAGGTTATTACGCTGAATATTTGAGCACGTTCTCAGACGATGTGTTTCTAACGGCTGGCATTCGTCATGACGACAATGACGATTTCGGCAACCACAATAGTTACCGTGTCAGTGCGGCGAAACTTATTGATTTGGCCGGTGGCCACACAATGAAACTGCGTGGCGCCTATGGCACTGGTTTCCGTGCACCAAGCCCTTATGAGGTTGGTTACAACAAAGGCCCGTTTGCCTATGCACCTGCCTCTACTACTAGCTTGAACGAAGAGACCAGCAAAGGTCACGAGTTCGCAGTCGAGCTGTTCACGCAATCTAATTCGCACTTCGAAGTAGTCTATTTCGATCAACGAATAGAAGATGCTATCTACTACGATCTATCAACTTACAGTGGTTACTTGCAAGATATCGGTGAAAGCCGCTCCAACGGTGTTGAGCTATCAGCGAGCATTCCATTGCATGCACAGTTGAATCTACAGGCCAATTACACTTATAACGAAACTGAGCGCCCTAATGGCAGCCAGCGCCAATTGCGCCCTCGCAACCTCGCTAACTTGAGCCTTGCCTGGAATAGCAGTGATGAGCGCACCTTAGTGTCGGCCTACTATCGCCGTTCAGCGGACACAGAAGACGCTCTAGGTGGCGTACCTGTATCGTTAGACGCTATTGAAGTGTTCGACCTGACCTCTAGCTTCAAACTGAATGAATCAGTACAGTTGTTTGCACGCCTAGAGAACGTGTTCGACCAAGACAACGAAGAAATTCTTGGTTACAACGCTACTGGGCGCGTCGCTCATGTAGGCTTTAGAGTAAACTTCTAATTCATATAAGAGGCTAGTATGGAGAACGACACAGAACGTAATCAACGGCACAAACGCGCCATGCAACGCAAGAAAGCGCATGTCGACGAACGCATCGCCGCGGCCGACATCGATAAAGGCTTGATGGTCGTGCTAACCGGCAACGGCAAAGGCAAGAGCTCTTCTGCCTTTGGGATGCTCGCGCGCAGTGTGGGCCACGGATTACGTTGCGGAGTCGTTCAATTCATCAAGGGGCAATGGGAATGCGGAGAACAGCTGTTGTTCGCATCACACCCCTTGGTGGAATTCCATGTAATGAACACAGGCTTTACCTGGGAAACTCAAGACCGTGAAGGCGACATTCTAGCCGCGAAAGCCACATGGGAGCACGCAGCAGCCTTATTGAAGAACCCTGATGTCGACGTGGTTTTACTCGATGAAATCACCTATATGCTGACCTACGGCTATCTTGATGCGCAAGAGGTGCTGTCGGGCTTACGCGGTCGTCCTGCCCATCAACATGTCATCGTGACAGGCCGCAATGCCAATGAGGCGTTAATCGACTTGGCAGACACCGTCAGTGAAGTTCAAGACATAAAACACGCTTTCAACAATGGAATTCGCGTACAGAAAGGAATCGATTACTAATGCGGGGACTGTGGCGGATTATCGCGCTGACGCTTTGCTGCTACAGCAGCAATAGCCAAGCCCAAAGTATCTCCGTAATCGATGATGCCGGCAGACAAGTCACTTTGACCGGTCCAGCCCAACGCATTATCAGCCTCGCCCCTTCGCTCACCGAGCTCCTCTTTGTCGCAGGGGCTGGCAATCGTATTGTCGGAGTAAGCGAATACAGTGACTACCCGCCACAAGCGCAGGGAATCCCAGTCGTGGGACGCTACAACCTATTGGACATGGAGGCTATCGTAGCGTTTGGTCCAGACCTCATCGTGGCGTGGCAGAGCGGCAACCCACAAGCAGCGGTCCAGCGACTGATAGACCTAGGATTTAATGTCTATATCGCTGAACCACGGACTTTGACTAGTATCGCTCATCAAATTGAAAATTTTGGCCAACTGGCTGGTACACAAAGCACTAGCGATGCCGCTTCACGCTACTTCAACGAGCAATTAGACACCTTGCAGAGCCGTTATGAAGACGCCTCAGAAGTCTCCGTCTTTTATCAAGTGTGGAACGAGCCACTCATTAGCGTTGGCGGCGACGAATTAATTAATGACATCATCACCTTATGTGGCGGTCACAATATTTTTTCTGACCAAGGCTTAGCCCCTAAAATCAGCATCGAATCAGTGCTCGCTCGCGACCCCGAAACCATCATTGCGAGCGGCATGGATATCGCTCGCCCAGAATGGCTAGACGACTGGCGCCGTTGGCCGCAAATGCAGGCTGTCAGCAACGACCACCTCTATTTCATCCCACCAGACCTAGTGCAACGACATAGCTTGCGCGTATTGAGTGGCGCCTTACAAATGTGCGCGCATTTAGACAAAGTACGCAGCAACTAGTCCGTATCTCGGCTATTTCAGGCAGCCCCCAAGCCAACTAAGCCCAAAATGGAATAAATCGGGACAACTTTGGCTCATTTTATGAAGCAATTCAGCGTTTCTCGTCGAGAACGCCTATAATTTGCGCACTATCTTACGAAACTATAAGCATGCGGAAATTAAAACTGAGTGTGGCACTAGCTTGCAGCCTATTAGGCGCGACTGCCAATGCCGATACCCTGACCATATTGACCTGGGAAGCCTATTTTGACGATGACGTTATCGCGCAATGGGAAGACAGATCAGGGGCGCGCGTTAAGCAGATCCACTTCGACTCAGAAGCGGTGCGCGACAATATACTCAATACTCCGGAAGTCTCGCAGATCGACTTAGTCACGATTGATCCGATTACGGCAGCAATGTTTGGAAAACGCGGCACCTTCCTTGCAATCGATCGCTACAAACCGACAGCCAATCTTGCCCATGCAAACAATGACTGGGCACAGAAATGTGCGCCTTATACGACGCCCTATTTATGGGGCACCCTCGGATTAGTCTATCGCAAGGACAAGCTCGCTACCCCACCAAACTCGTGGCAAGACCTGCTTACTCCCTCTCCAGCCTTAGTGGGGCATATTGGTTTCTTAGAAAACTTTGGCGACACGCTTTCGCCGTCACTGTTTGCACGTAATGAACCCGCGTCCAGTAATGACAGAGAACTCCTACGAGAAGTGTTTACCGAGCTCCAAGCGCTCTTACCGTCCATTCTCACATTCGACTATGCTATTTCATTCATTCAAAACGACCCTCTGGCCGATGAATTGCATTTAGCTTTAGCGTATACGGGCGATGAAAAAGAAATGAACACCATCAGTGGCAATGACAATTGGGAGTATGTGATCCCAAAAGAAGGCAGTATAAAATGGGGCGAATGTTTAGGGATACTCAATAACTCAGCACACGCTGAGCTAGCCATGGATTTTATTGATTACCTCAACATTCCCGAGATTGCCGCACAAAATTCTGAAACACTAGGGATCGCCACTACTAACGACGCTGCGCAGGCACTGCAAAGCAATGAATTTCGCAACAACCCTTTGATTTATCCGCCAGAGCCCTTAGCGAGCAAGCTGCAATTCTATACTGGAGAGAACAGCTCAGAAGAAGTGTTGCTAAGAAACCGCATCATTACGACACTTGTAGGACTGCATGAACCTCAATAAACGCGCATTATTAGTGATCACCCCCGTCGTACTGCTTAGCTTCATTGTGGCATCGATGATCGTCTATGAAATCGCCCGAAACTTTCTCGAGCGCCAGGAACAGTATCGCCTTAACAACGCTGTAACTCAGTTAGCAAGTGTCTTTGGTCGATACAAAACTTTCTCAGAAAACTTCTTATTAACAGTCACGCAGAGCCATGCACTTAATCAATATTTGCAGTTTCCTGACGACGCCTCCAGTGAGTTTAGTCTCGTCAAAAATCTTGAACATAGCGCTCAGGAAATAGACGACCTAAACACAGAGTATTTAAGCATCACATTTGGCACTCAGACGCCATCGTTGCAAATCAGAAGCCATGTGGAATTAAGCCAAGATCCTTTCAGTGAGATTAGCGCACCGCTTGAAGATTATGTGCTGTCATTGTTTACACAAGAAGCACTGGAGCAATGGGATTACATTGCAACTAGCGACACACAATCGCTATTAGTAAAAACACAATTCATTAACCCAGTGACCTTTGCACGCCCACTGGCCTCTCAACTCGCAGATTCTATCGCGATAGCGGTCGCCATCGATCCGACTGAATTTAATACGCTAAGAGCGAGCCTTGAGGAAGAGCTCAACACTCGCTTCATTATTAGCACCATTGCGCAGACCCCGAGTATTCTCTCCGCCTCCACTCCTATATTAGAAGGGCGTTACTTACAGGTCACCTTGCCACGCGATCATCTACAACAACAATTAATGCCACTGGCTTTTTGGTTACTGCTGATCAGTTTAATTTTTTCTGCCACTGCATCTATTTGTTTGTTTGGCCTTATCAATAGGCATATTACACGCCCCATCCTCGAGCTCGAGCGCGATTTATCCGACGTTCTATCAAGTCGTCAAAACCAACTCCCTAAACGCCATATGGGCGATGACGAGATCGGCGCTCTGGCCCAAACATTCAACACCCTCTATCAGTCGCTTGCTCACTCTTATGACGAGACTCGCCGATTGATGGAGCGTGACACGCTGACCGGACTCTACAACCTTAGCTATATTAATCAGATAGGCCAGGATGCTCTTAATCACGCAAAAGGCACTTCCGATCAAATCGCACTATTGGTTCTAGATCTCGATAATTTTAAATTTGTGAATGATAAATATGGGCATCGCTTTGGTGACCAGCTGCTCAGCGCGTTTTCGCAAAGTTTAAGCGACATCGCTGTCATCCGCTCCTCAAACATCGACAAGTCTGAGGGACCTTACATCGTGCCTGGCCGAGTGGCCGGCGACCAATTTTGCTTACTGATAAAACAAGCCGGTGCGGCTGATGCGGCCTTAGAAATCGCCCAAATGATTTTGCACCAAATGGAGGAAGGACTGCATTTTGCCAAGTCTCGTTTTCCTATTACCTCCAGTATCGGTATCGCATTGTTCCCACAAGATGCGGACTCTTTTAGCCAGCTCATCTCCAATGCCGACACAGCGGTTCATCAAGCGAAAGTACAAGGTAAAAATCAAGTCGCTTACTATTCAGAAGAGCTCGCACAGCAATTGCGTCGTCGCCAAGAAGTCGAAAACGCACTCAAACACATGAACCCCGATCTTGAGTTCAGGCTTGTTTATATGCCGTTGCTCAACGTTAAAACCGGTGAGCTTGATGGTTTTGAAGCCCTGCTACGCTGGAATTCTCGAAAGCTGGGCAATGTAGAGCCTGACGAGTTTGTACCAATTGCCGAATCTTGTGGCGTCTATGAGATGATCGACGAGTGGGTCATCAGCAAAGGACTGTCATCCTATCCGGCCATTCGTAAGTTATTAGGCCGTGACTTTAAAATGTCTTTGAACATTTCGTCTGCTCAGCTGCAGTTCTCAGAACTCACCGAGCTACTTGCACGAAGCGCAAAGCGTTATGACATTGCACCGAAATATATTCAAATAGAAATAACCGAAACCGTTAATATTGAATACACCCCTCATGCACGTCAGTTTCTTAAGAAACTGGCTGACACGGGATACTTGCTTGCACTGGATGATTTTGGCGCAGGATTCACGTCCTTGCTTAGAATCGTCGAATACCCCATTACCATGGTGAAATTCGACAAAGGATTTATCGAGCAAACGCTGAAACGCGGGAACCGACAAATACTCAAGCCCTTAGTAGAGCTGTGTCATTCAAATGGGATGCAAGTGACTATGGAAGGAGCAGAATCGCAGGAAGATGTGGATATGCTAAGCACCTTCGACTGCGATTTCATTCAAGGGTACTTCTTAGGACTGCCCACTACCTTAGAAGATATGGAAGATGCACTGCGCAAATTGCGTCAACAGCATCATGCAGAGTCGCTATAATCTGCGCAGCCCTATTGTTTAAAAAGACTTAATCGCCTCGAGGCACATGCCCCATTTTTTGTGCCTTTACTGCCAAATAGTTTTCGTTATGAGAATTGTAGCCTGTATGAATCTCAACGCGATCCTCTACCACATAGCCCAACTCTTCTAACGCAGAAACTTTACGCGGATTATTGGTCAATAAGCGCAAGGTTTTGACACCAAAATGATCCAACATTGGTCGGCATATCGCGTATTCACGACCATCAGCGAGAAAACCTAACTGCTCATTCGCTTCAACCGTATCGGCCCCTTTATCTTGAAGGGCGTACGCTCTAATTTTGTTAAGCAAGCCAATACCTCGCCCTTCTTGTCGAAGGTACAGTATCAAGCCTTTGCCTTCTTTCGCGATTTTCTGCATGGCGTATTGTAATTGTGGGCCACAATCGCAGCGCAAACTGAATAGCGCATCGCCAGTGAGACACTCAGAGTGAACACGACACAACACAGGTTCATCATTGTCGAAATCCCCCATGGCCAGTACAACGTGTTCCTTACCAGTGCTGGGATCTTCAAACCCATGAATTGTGAAATCGCCCCACTGAGTAGGCAAAGCTGCTCCTGCTACGAATTTAACTTGCACTCACACCACCCTTTTCAATTTATAATTATTGCCGCAATTTGTAGACAAACCAAGGCCATCAAACCGGCCAGTACATCGTCAATCATTACTCCAAAACCACCGCTGACATTTTTATCGAGCCAACGAATTGGCCAAGGCTTAAGAATGTCAAAGACGCGAAATAAGATAAAACCTAATACAACCCATAACCATCCTGGCGGTGCTAGAAACATTGTGACCCAGTAACCGACAAACTCGTCCCACACAATGCCACCGTGATCATGCACACCGATATCCTGCGCTGTCTTTCCACACAGGAAAACACCCAAGGCAAAGGTGACTATTAAAAACACGCAATACAATGGCCACGAGAGGTTCGGCAACAGCAACAAGTAAAGAGGCACTGCCATCAATGTTCCAAACGTACCCGGTGCCACAGGTGCCGCACCACTACCAAACCCGAACGCCAAAAAGTGAACTGGGTTACGCCACACTGAGCGAGGTGTCACAGCCATCTAGACAACTCCTTGCGTGCGCGATTGTGCGAAGTGATTATAGCCTCGCACGTTCAGCGTTGTTAATTGCCCATCGTGCAGCCAATCAATGCCGCTGCCTTCTCGAATACTGCCGACACACTTCACGCCTATGCCGTGCTGGGAAAATACTGCTTCCATGGAATCCTTTAACTCTGGTGCTAGCGTAAAACAAAGTTCGTAGTCATCTCCGCCCCCCAAGGCTAAATCAAACCACTGCCCTTGTGGAGTCGCCTCTTGGAAAGCCGAGGACACCGGCAAAGCCGTTAACTCTATTCGCGCCCCCACATCACTAGCCTTGAGTATGTGCTGTAAGTCCGACGCAAGCCCGTCCGAAAGATCGATGCAACTTGATGCGAGGGTTCTCAACAGTTGCCCTGCAGCAACACGAGACTCGGGCACGTAAAATGCTTCAATCAACGCGGCTCGAGCATCTGCGGACAAGGGGGCCTTCTCTCTGCCCTGCAAAACCGCTAAACCGGCAGCGG
Organism: Gammaproteobacteria bacterium; assembly: GCA_051252515.1. Taxonomy (GTDB): domain Bacteria; phylum Pseudomonadota; class Gammaproteobacteria; order Pseudomonadales; family Pseudohongiellaceae; genus UBA5078. Next base: position 552,969 of record JBPOFS010000002.1, on the reverse strand, counting down.
CATCCCCTAGCGTGCCCGTTACATAAATCTTGTCGCCCACCTTAGCGCCGCTTCGTAACATGGCTTCACTCTTAGGCAAAACTCCGTGCACTTGCACGCAGATCGTCTTTATCGCCACGCTCGATGACGTCAAGTCACCGCCTACCAGCGCACAACTATGCGCTTGCGCCACCTCGGCAAGACCCTCACTGAAGGCCTGCAGCCATTGCTCGTCACTGTTAGGCAAACTCAACCCTAAAGTAAAACACACTGGCCGAGCGCCCATCGCAGCGAGATCACTCAAATTCACTAATAGTGTACGCTTGCCCAACAAATACGGATCGGAATCTGTAAGAAAGTGTACGCCTTCCTGCAGCAGATCCATCGACATCGCTAATCGGCTATGAGGGGCCAAATCTAACAGCGTGCAATCATCGCCGATGCCCAACGCAAGCTCAGGCGTAGAAAAAGCCAGAGCCTTCGAATTAAAGTAGCGCTGAATAATGTCGAATTCGTCGGACGCCAATGGAAAGGCCTCAAGCATTTATTTCAATTGTAAGAATTCAGCGCCTATAGCGAACCGCACTCCTAAACTTCTAAGGTGCGAATTTGTCGTGCCGCTTTATCGAGAATCCCATTGATATATTTATGCCCATCAGTGGCCCCAAAAATACGGGCAAGCTCTACGCTCTCGTTGATAACGACTTTGTAGGGAACGTCGATGCGATGCTGCAATTCATACATTCCAAAACGAAGAAGCGACAACTCAATGGGATCAAGCATGTCGATGTTTCTATCCAGCATTGGAATAATCGCTGCATCAAGATCTGTCACTAGCGGAGGAATCGCTGGAAACACTTCATTGAAATATTTCCAGTCAATCTTACCAAGATAGTAGGCGCGAAATTCTGCCTGAATATCACTGACAGGAGCTTTCGCTAGCTCCCATTGGTAAAGTGCCTGCAACACCATACGACGGGCTTTCTGACGCTCGCTAAGTTTCTTCTTCGGACTTTCCGATTCAGCAATCGCAGAAGGCGGCAATTTTATAGGTATGCTTGAAGAGTCTGTCACTAATTTCACCTACGCACTCAACTTTTTAATGACACTGACCATTTCCAAAGCCCCTAGCGCGGCCTCGGAACCTTTGTTCCCTGCTTTGGTTCCTGCGCGCTCAATAGCTTGTTCGATGCTATCGACAGTCAGTACTCCAAATGCCACAGGAATTTTGCTCTCTAGACTAACAACACTTAGGCCTTTAACACACTCACCCGCTACGTACTCGAAATGAGGCGTGCCTCCACGAATAACCGCACCGAGGGCGATCACAGCATCGTAGCTGCCAGTGTCTAAAACAACTTTCGTCAAAACTGGCAATTCGAATGCGCCTGGGGCTTTAACCACTGTAATGTCGGACTCTTTGACGCCATGGCGAACCAATGTATCCAAGGCTCCTTCCAATAACTTATCGACAACAAAGCTGTTGAAGCGCGCAACCACGATGGCGTAGCGTGCTGAGCCGCCTTGAAAGTCCCCTTCGATTATCTTGATATTACTCATTTTCCGATCACCTTATTCACTGTGGAGCGTCTAATACTCGCTTATTTGTCGCCTTCTTGGGCATCAACTACGAGACTCTCATCGAAGGGCACAAAATCAACCACTTCGAGATCAAATCCCGATATCGCTTGGAATCGAGCTGGGTAACTTAGTAAGCGCATCTTGCCCACTCCTAAGTCACGAAGTATCTGCGATCCCGTGCCTATAGTCAGGTCACTGCCTTGTCGATTCTGGTGTGAGCTAACGGAGTTATCACCAAAAGCAGACTCGAGTGTGGCATTAATGTTTTCTGCATATTCGTCTCCGGATAGTAACACAGCGACGCCTTTGCCTTCTTGTGCGATTCGGGCCAACGCTGTGCCGAACGACCAATTCGGAGATTCTGGTTTAATCACATCACACACATCGCGTAGCGTGTTCGCTATATGCACCCGCACCAGAGTAGGATCATCGGCAGAGATATCGCCCATGCTCATCGCAATATGCGTCCCACCCATAATCTGGTCTTCGAACGTGTGCAGCGTAAACTCGCCGTGGGCGGTGTGCACCTTATGCGAGTCTTTGCGCGTGACGGTATGTTCATGAGCGATGCGATAATGGATAAGGTCCACAATCGTGCCTATTTTGAGACCATGTTGTTCGGCAAACTTCTCAAGGTCAGGTCGACGGGCCATTGAGCCATCTTCATTCATGATTTCGACAATCGCGGCAGCGGGAGTAAACCCTGCCAATCGCGCAAGATCACAACCCGCTTCGGTGTGCCCAGCGCGTTGCAAAACACCACCAGGTTGCGCCATGATCGGGAAGATATGGCCAGGCTGCACGATATCCTCTGGCTTCGTGTCGCGAGCCACAGCCACTTGAATAGTGCGGGCTCTATCGGCCGCCGAAATTCCTGTCGTCACCCCAGTTGCCGCTTCAATAGAGGCCGTAAAGTTGGTGTGAAACTGTGCCGCATTATTATTGACCATTGGCCGCAAATTCAAAAACTCGCAACGCTCGCGCCCAAGCGTCAAACAAATTAATCCTCGGGCGTGCTTGGCCATAAAATTAATATCTTCAGTGCGGATACGCTCAGCAGCGATAACGATATCGCCCTCATTCTCACGATCTTCGTCGTCCATCAAGATCACCATCTTGCCTTGACGAATATCTTCAATAATCTCTTCTACTGTATTCAGTTTCATTAGTTATTTCACTTTACGGGAAAATCCCGTTTTACGATTGAATGCGTCCTACTATTAGATATCCCTTTACACTCTTTTAGCGCGCTCTAAACGAAACCATTTTCCGCGAGCAACGAACGTGTGAGTGCTTGTGCTGATGAGGGGTTTTCATCAGCCGCTTTTTCGCCCTGCATTAAGCGCTCAAGGTAACGTGCAATTACGTCGACCTCGAGATTCACTTTTGTCCCAGTGCGATAATCTTGAATAATGGTTTCCGCTTGCGTGTGTGGAATTATATTGACGCTAAAACCGGCACCGTTGACCGAGTTGACCGTTAAGCTCGTGCCATCAATACAAATAGAACCTTTATGAGCAATATACTTAGCAAGCTCATTGGGCGCCTTAAAGTCCATTCGAATACTCGCGCCATCGGGACGCAGATCGAGTAATTCACCCACACCGTCGACGTGTCCGCTCACAATGTGCCCGCCCAATCTTTTCATTGGCGTTAACGCTTTCTCCAAATTCACTTTACTGCCCTTGCTTAAACCGTGCAGCGTTGTGTATTGCATTGTTTCATTGGACACGTCCACTTCAAAAGACTCTCGGTCTAAACGTGTAACGGTCAAACACACACCATTCACGGCAATACTGTCACCGAGAATGACGTCGCTAAAATCCAAAGCGCCACTAGTCACAGTCAAGCGCCACTCGCCACCGCGCAATTTTAAATCCGCGATATGGCCCAAGGCCTCAATAATTCCTGTAAACATAGGGTCTCCGCTGCAATTAGCGATTGATTATTTGTGCGGTGATTCTGCAATCACCTGCGATATCTTTGGCGTCGACAATTTTCAAGCCAATGTGATCTGCCATATGTTGCAGGCCAGGAAGCTGTAATAGCGGCAAGGCGTCACTGCCTAGGAATTTGGCACCAATATAAATGATTACTTCATTCACTAAACCTGCTTGGATCATAGCTCCACTTAAAGTTGGACCGGCTTCCACCATGACTTCATTAAAGTGGTAGTCCTGCGCCAGCATGCCCATCGCGGCCCGCAGATCAAGCCGCCCACCAGACACAGTGGGGACAGATTGAATGTGCGCAGCGCTGCCATCGAAACGTTGTAGTTGCTGTGGATGCGGCGAGCCCACCATAAACAACACATCCCCAGGGACTTGCAGTATTTTTGACTCCGGCGGAGTGCGCAGTGCCGAATCAAAGATCACTCGTCGCGGCTGGCGCTTCGCAATCTCTTGTGCGTCTTCGTGTTGCAATTGCTCTGCTCGAACATTCAGAGCAGGATTATCACTAAGAACTGTATTAACTCCTGTCACTACGGCGCAGGACTGTGCACGTAAGCGCTGCACATCAGCTCGCGCTTGCGGCCCAGTAATCCACTGACTTTCGCCAGAGGCCATCGCGGTGCGACCATCTAAACTCATCGCCATTTTGCAGCGCACAAAAGGCAACCCTTCGGTCATTCTACGAATAAAACCACGGTTAATGGCTTTCGCTTCCGACTCGAGAATAGGCCCTTCGACTTTGACGCCCGCATCCCGTAATGCTTGCACGCCTTTACCAGCCACAAGAGGGTTAGGGTCATGCATCGCAAAGACGACTTCTTTAATGCCCGCATTGATGAGCGCCTGTGTACAAGGCGGAGTACGACCAAAATGACAACAAGGTTCTAGCGAAACATAGGCTGTCGCCCCTTGTGCAAGCTCACCGGCCTCCATCAAGGCATTCACTTCGGCGTGATGCTCACCAGGCTTTTCATGCAAGCCCGTTCCCACGATTTTACCTTCACGCACAATGACACATCCCACGCGCGGATTTGGCGCAGTAGAATAGACGCGCTGTGCAGCATCTATCGCAAGCTGCATAAAAATTGGTGCGCTATTGTCCATGAAGGAGTCCGCTTGTTTCAGTTGTCGTTTGCCAAGCGATCTATCTCAGCACGAAACTCATTCAAATCTTTGAAGCTTCGGTACACTGAGGCAAAACGCACAAAAGCCACTTCATCTAATTGTCGCAGCTCTTGCATGACTTGCTCACCCACGACGCGAGAAGGAATTTCACGTTCCCCAGTTGCCCGTAGGTGGTTCTTAATACGATTGATCGCCTCGTCCACTTTCTCAATGGCAACAGGACGCTTCTCTAGGGCTTTGACCAATCCAGAATGTAGCTTGGCTTCATCAAATGGCTCACGATTGCCGTTCTGCTTTATGATCCTCGGCATTACCAGCTCTGCAGTTTCGTAGGTGGTAAAGCGTTCGGCACACGTAATACATTCACGTCGACGCCGTACCTGATTCCCTTCAGATACGAGACGCGAGTCAATCACTTTAGTATCCAATGCGTTACAGAATGGACAATGCATAAGCGGTTCCTAAGAGTCGCACATAGGCGACACAATCGATCAGCTATAGACAGGGAAACGTGCGCATAACGCTAACACTTTCGCCTTCACAGCTTCGATAACGCTTTCGTCTTCGATGTTATCCAACACATCACAGATCCAAGTCGTTAACTCTTTTACTTCAGCTTCTTTGAAACCACGACGCGTAACCGCAGGGGAGCCGATGCGTAAGCCGCTAGTGACGAATGGCGGACGCGGATCATTTGGCACAGCATTTTTGTTCACTGTGATATTGGCTCGCCCAAGCGCTGCATCAGCGTCTTTCCCTGTGATCTCTTGTTTTACCAAGCTCAACAGGAATAGGTGATCGTCTGTGCCATTGGACACAACATCATAGCCTCGATCCATAAACCCTTTAGCCATAGCCTGAGCGTTTTTGACCACTTGCTGCTGGTACACTTTAAACTCAGGGCTCATCGCCTCTTTGAAACACACCGCTTTTGCCGCGATGACATGCATCAATGGGCCGCCCTGGCTTTCTGGGAATACAGCGAAATTTAGTTTCTTTTCAAGCTCTGGGTTTGCACGGGCAAGGATGATTCCGCCACGTGGGCCGCCAAGAGTTTTATGCGTTGTTGACGTCGTAACATCAGCAATATTGACAGGGCTTGGGTAAACCCCTGCAGCGATAAGACCGGCGACGTGCGCCATATCTACGACAAAGTAAGCGCCTACTTTGTCTGCAATTTCACGAAAACGCTGCCAATCCACAACGCGTGAATACGCGGAGAAACCCGCCATGATCATGCGCGGCTTATGCTCAATAGCCAAGGCTTCCACTTGCTCATAGTCGATCTCGCCCGTGTCCTTGTTCAGACCGTATTGCACTGCGTTGTAGATACGACCAGAAAAACTAACACTTGCTCCGTGAGTCAAATGACCACCATCGGCCAAGCTCATCCCAAGCACTGTTTCGCCCGGCTTAAGAAGGGCCATATACACGGCCGCATTGGCCTGTGAGCCAGAGTGTGGCTGCACATTGGCGTAATCGGCACCGAAAAGCTTTTTAACACGCTCGATTGCGAGGGTTTCGACAACATCAACATGCTCGCAGCCGCCGTAATAGCGCTTGCCCGGATAGCCTTCGGCATATTTGTTTGTCAGCACGGTCCCTTGGGCTTCCATGACACGAGGACTAGTGTAGTTCTCAGAGGCTATTAGTTCGATGTGTTGCTCTTGGCGCAAGGCCTCAGCATTGATAGCGGCATCGAGTTCAGGATCAAATCCGGCAATGGTCATATCGCGACTAAACATTCAGTTCCCCGTAGTCTGGCAAAGTTTCAGTGGAGCGCCATTTTACAGCATGACCCTAGGCGGGGCATCCTATTAGTTGCCTAAAAACCGTGTTTACGCCTGATATTTTTGCATTATTACTATGAATTGACTGCATCTTGTCAAATTGTTGCTCCCCCCGAAGCTCACTTTGCCCCCTTGCGACTCATTCACGATTACTTCCTGCGGTGACAGCTCAATTACCTTAAGAATTTATGCCATAATAACTAGCGAAACGGCACCGAATAAGGCGCTCAAGCAATCTTTACACTTAGTCAGGAAGGACCTTCATGGCACAGTTCGTCTACACCATGCATCAGGTGGGAAAAATAGTCCCGCCTAAGCGCGAAATCCTCAAAGATATCTCCCTTTCATTCTTCCCTGGCGCCAAGATCGGTGTGCTCGGCCTCAATGGCTCAGGCAAGTCGACGCTACTGCGCATCATGGCGGGTCTCGACACAGAGCATCATGGCGAGGCGCGTGCACAAACGGACATCAATATCGGTTATCTCCCGCAAGAACCCGCGCTAAACACCGAGAAAGATGTGCGCGGCAATGTTGAGGAAGGCATTAGCGAGATCATGGGTTTAATCGAACAGTTCAATGCCATCAGTGACCGTTTCGCGGAGCCCATGAGCGACGACGAAATGAATGAACTGCTAGAGAAACAGGGCGAACTGCAAAATGCGATAGACGCAGGTGAAGGTTGGGACATTGAGCGCAAGCTAGAGATCGCCGCCGATGCTTTACGCTTGCCGCCTTGGGACGCTGATGTCAGCACCTTATCCGGTGGTGAAAAACGTCGCGTCGCCCTTTGCCGGTTACTATTGTCCAAACCGGACATGCTGCTACTAGACGAGCCAACTAACCATCTCGACGCCGAAAGCGTAGGTTGGCTAGAGCGATTCCTGCAAGATTATCCGGGCACTGTCGTGGCGATTACCCACGACCGTTATTTCCTAGATAACGCCGCAGGTTGGATCCTCGAACTCGACCGCGGCCATGGCATCCCCTACGAAGGCAATTACACCACATGGCTTGAAACCAAAGAGCAACGTCTTGCGACAGAATCCAAGCAGGAGGCCGCTCGCGAGCGCACAATCAAATCAGAGCTCGAATGGGTTCGCGCAAACCCTAAAGGCCGCCAAGCCAAGAGCAAGGCTCGCTTAGCCCGATTTGAAGAGCTTAACTCTCAGGACTTCCAGAAACGTAATGAAACGACAGAGCTCTACATCCCACCAGGCCCTCGCCTTGGCGATGTTGTGATTGAAGTCGAAGGACTGTGCAAAGGCTTCGGCGATCGCACGCTGATCGACAACCTAAGCTTCAGCATTCCCAAAGGCAGCATCGTCGGAATTGTCGGCGGCAATGGCGCTGGTAAAACCACATTCCTACGCATGCTAGTGGGGCAAGAGAAGCCCGACAGCGGCAGCATTCGTTTAGGTGACACAGTGGAGCTTGCTTATGTCGATCAAAGCCGAGACGCGCTTGATGACAACGTCACCGTCTGGGAAGAGATATCTGGCGGACAAGACATCTTGCAAATTGGCCGCTACGAAGTGCAGTCGCGCTCTTATGCTAGCCGGTTTAATTTCCGCGGCGGCGATCAGCAGAAATTCGTGAAAGATCTCTCCGGCGGCGAGCGCAACCGGCTACATTTAGCCAAACTCTTAAAGCGTGGCGCCAACGTATTGCTCTTGGACGAACCGACCAACGATCTCGATGTAGAAACACTACGCGCATTGGAAGAGGGTATTTTAAACTTCCCAGGCAATGCCATTATTGTCTCGCACGATCGCTGGTTCCTTGATCGCCTCTGCACCCACATCTTGGCGTTCGAAGGCGAAAGCCAAGTGGTTTTCCATGAAGGCAATTACAGCGATTATGAAACTGATCGCAAAAAACGCACCGGGGATCAAGCGCACCCGACTCGTATGAAGTACAAGAAACTGGCGTAACTTTGTCGTTTGCCGCTGAGAGCATACAAAATTTTGTGCGCTCTCAGCGGCAAGGCAGTAGAGTAATGACGTATGACGATTGCCTTAGCCATTATTTCACTCCTCGTTCTCGTGGTGACCTTACTTCCTCTGTGGCGTCATCCGCACTGGGTCATCCGCGGGCTCGATTTCCCACGCCTTCAATTTGCAGCACTGGCCGCCGCACTTATCGTCACTCAGTGCGTGTTCCTCGACTTTACGGTGCTGAGTAATTGTTTGCTTTTACTAAGCAACGCATTGTGTTTCGGCTGGCAGGCATGGTGGATTGCGCCCTATACACTTCTGTGGCCCAAAGAAGTTAAAAGCTGCGACAGTAAAAGTGCTGAGCAACGCATCAGCATTATGACCGCCAACGTGCTGACCTCCAATCGCAACGCTCCTGCCTTACTCGCTCACGTAGCTGAACACCAGCCAGACATCTTAGTGACCCTTGAGTCAGACAAGTGGTGGGAGCAACAACTGGACACGCTCACAGAAACCATGCCCTTTAGCGTGAAATGTCCATTAGATAACCTCTATGGGATGCACGTGTATTCTCGCCTGCCTTTACGCGAAACGGAAATTTCGTTTCTCATCGAGAAAGACGTGCCCTCGATACATGGACTACTAGAGCTCCCCAATGGCAGCAAAGTACGGATGCATTGTTTGCACCCTGCCCCGCCAAGTCCCACAGAAAACGCAGAGTCAGGCGAGCGAGATGCAGAGCTGATGTTGATCGCCCGCAGTGTTGCTCAAAGCGAGTATCCAGTCATAGTAACAGGGGATTTAAATGATGTGGCTTGGTCTTCTACCACACGTTTGTTTCGAAAAATCAGCAAACTATTAGACCCACGGGTCGGAAGAGGAATGTTCAACACCTTCCATGTTGACTACCCTTTTTTGCGCTGGCCTTTAGACCATCTATTCCATAGCGCCCATTTTTGTTTGGCCAATATTAGACGACTCCCCTCAATTGGCTCTGATCATTTCGCTTTATTCGCCACACTCAGTTTTAACGAAAAACCGTTAGATTCTCAGTCCGGTTTAAAGCCAGAGGGTGACGATAAAGAGTGGGCTCGTGATATCACACAGCAACAAGATGTTCAGCTAAGTGATGCGCCTGAACCCGAAAAATAGATTCAGGGTCGCGAGGCGCAGCCAAATTAAAGATCTAATTCTTTTCGTAGCTTCTGCATGCGCTCATGGTTTTCGCTACCCGTAAGAGGCTTTGGAATATGCGCAGGAATGGCGGCAGGTTGTGGCGTCGCCAGTGTTTCGCCACGTAGGACGCGCTTACAAAGTTCTTGGTAGTAATACTCGAACAAGGGCAGTACTTTATCTTCAGGCTCAGATGCCAACTGAAACCAACCAGCGGCTTTGCCCGCAAAATACACAGCCTCATGACTCCACTTCGCTCCAGCCTTAGGCGAGGGTGCGCGACAAGCCTCAATATAAGCATCACGTACAGGAGGCAAGCCAAACAGCGTTGCTCCATCTTCACAGGCCCGCACCACCACTGACACAGTAGGCAGAAAATCGTGCTTTTTTACTACCTGCCTTGCTGCTGCCGCAATTTGCGCAGGCGCATAACTACTCAAGCAACTAAGCCAATATTTTTTGGCCAATATTAGGCGCTCTTCAGAGCTATACGCTTTGTAGTATTGATTGTGATAGGCAATCTCAAACTCAGCAAACAACTGATTGATTGCATCAACAAGATCGGGGCCAGCCTGAGCATTCGACTGAGAGTCGGTACTATTCTGCCCAGCTTCTGTCTGTGAATCGCTGGAAGGCTTGGCCAAGGTCTTGTTTGCCTTTGCCAGTAGATGATTGATTTTCTGCATTCTTAAGACTCAAGTTCTGTGACGATTCTAGTCGCCTTGCCCATTGGTATTTTATAAATTGTAGAAAGCGCGTGTTCCATGAAGCATGGACCTGGTTGGTATCGCGCCAATACAAAACAAATTCACTGACTTTTTCTCGTGCAAAGGTCTCGTCGATTTCAGCCATGTGCAGAATATCAAAGCATTCCGGACTAGGCTGCCAGTCATCAGCGATTCGCCTTGGCTGCGTGTCGAATTCTATCGATGCAGAGTACTTACCCCATTGACGCCGAATATGTTCAATAAAACGCGTATTCCACGCTCCATTTAACGCACCGCGTTCGCGCCAATACAAAACAAACTCAGGGATAGCATCCTCGATAAACGCCGCATTGATTCCGGCGTTAACGAGAATATTTAATGCGTCCTCGTTTGGCCACCACTGCGCAGACATCTCGGTCTCTAGCTCTCGGGCGCCACGACGTGTTTGCTCTGTGCGCCACTCCCGTAGGACAAACTTATAAAACGCATTACCCCAAGAGAATCGCGCTTGTTTGCGCTCACGCCAATACATCACAAACCCTGGCACTAAGTCATGAACGAATTCTTCGGGAATATTTTGCTGCCGGCACTGCTTGATCCAGTCATCTCCCGGCTGCCAATTCGGGGAGATGTAGGTCGCGCCAGCCTGTGCTGCGGGCTGCGAGCTCACCGATGGCTCGCGTCGCACTTCCTTCGCTGAATACGCAGGCGTTGAGGCAGGAGCCTCCCCGTCTTCTATGCGCTGATTCACGGCGAAATAACAACTATCTTGCTGCCCTGTTTGAGGGTCTAGCAAAATCATTCCTAAGTCCTGCAGGCTTTTTTGTACACGCTTTATGTCGATCAAGGCCCAAAAAGGCAGTGCAGCACTCATATCATCTTGTGATAGTTCGACCCACCGTAGCCGATCCTTTACCCGCTGTTTACGATGCACCATCAGCTCCGTCAACACGTGCAGAAGCACCGCTTCCTCTAAGCCAATAGTGGCGGCAAGAGTCGGCGATATAACAAGAGGGCGTTCGGGTATTAACGAGGACTGCATGCTTAACCTGAGTAATCTGTGTGGCAATGAAGATCTAATTTGTTGTGCAATCCTACCACAGGCCTAGTCCGCATACCCATGGAGATATCACTTCAAAACTTTGCGAACTCCCTAGCGTGCGGCAGCAGAGAGCTCCAAAGCGAACGGCACACGATCATCACTAAGCGCCACCTCCCCTTGCCCGGCAAGGGTTTGTACTCGGTCGACGAGACTTGCGTCCAATCCCTGCAATGCCTCAACGATGGCACTCACTCGGTCTAGGGCCAACTGCTCCAGAGCATCTTGAGTGACCGCTTCTTGTTCGATCAATGTACGGCGTAACGCCTGCCTATAGGCCAAGTCATCTAACTGCTCATTGCCCTGAGCATCCACACTGACAAAAGACTGCCTTACTGCGAGCCTGTCGGCCTCTGCATCGACGCCCGGCGCCGCCTGAGCGATATAGAATTGCTCTAACAGCTGTATCCGCAGAAGTGCGGGAGTGAGCTCGCTAGGCGCTTGTTGCAAGCTTTCTAGTGCAAGCTCAAAGCGTGAATCAAAAAAGGCCTCTCGCAATACGGCCGAGTCTGCAACTTCAGAATAACGTCCTAGCAATCCTAGCTCTAATTGCGGTCGCTGCAACAATGCCTCTGCCAGCTGCGCCAGCTTTTCACGCTCTGGTGGCTGCAAGTCTGCTCGCCCGGGCACGAACTCAATTACTCCAATATCACTTTCGCTATCACCCCCTACCAAATTAGCGAGGAAACTAAAGGGCGAGGCTACAATATTACGAATGATGTTTCCTAAGGCTGTACGAATCACATTGCCATAATTGAATTGTGGGCTCTCTAGATCACCGCTTACCGGCACGTCGAGATCAATCACGCCGTTACGATCTTTAAGCAACGCTATCGCCAAACCCAATGGAAGATCCATCGCGTCCGGATGGACAATTCGCTCCCCTAACTCAAGGTCTCTCATGACCATCGCGTTCTCGCCATTTAGCTGCCCTGCGTTGATGCGATAAGACAGATCAACATCCAAGGCGCCGCTATCGATTCGGCGCCCTGCAAACTTAACGACATAAGGCGACAAGGAAGGGATGTTCAAGTTCAGAAATGACAAATCGATTTCGGTTAATTGCGCGTAATCCAGTGGGCGAATACGGCCAGTGATTGACGCCAACCCGAACTCATCGACCTGCCCTTCAAGGTTAATACGCGCTGGCTCTGTTGTGCGCGTAGACAAAGCCGAAATATCGCCCCCAAGCCCTTCAATGTAAACCGCAAAGGGTAAAGGCAAGCTATGATCGCTGAAGTCAGCCCGACCTTCGCTCAAATTGATCTGCTCAACACGTATAGCAGGCAGTTCTGTGGCAGTCACTTGCTCCGCAGCCTCGACCTCTACAGCAAGCGACTCTTCAGTTTGCGCAGGGGTGATGAGCACTCGACTAATATTATTGCTTCCGTCCTCTTCGATTTCGACACGCGCATAAGGGGCCTGAACATCAATGCCACCAATATCAATACGGGTCTCGTCTCCCACACTGAATACGGAATCTGAAAACCGCAGGGCAGCCAAACCAAACAGCTCTTCGTTCTCTAAGGTGTCGCGAATAACAAGAGTCTCTAAACTCGCATTACCATTGAATTCACTCTGGGCACTCGATGCTGCTACATTGCCGTCGATCGACAATGTGCCGCTTTCTAGTTGCACCTTAGCCACACTGGCAAGATAGGGCTGGATCACAGGAAGAGCGAGAGACTCAATCGCTAAGGCGCCACCAAACCCAAATTCAGGCAGCAACTGTACGTCACCCTGTATTTGCAACGTGCCTCCTGAGCTCAGGGTTAGGTCTGTGCTCAGTTGTGCAGATTCATTGTCGGCATTAGTAATATTGGCGGCGTGCGCATTGAAGTCCAACGAGACAATAAGTGCTTGCTCTGGTTGCAAGTCACGCACGCGCAAATCCCAATCCTCTAATGCTAATTCTGATAATTGCACACGCCAGGCTGGCTCTGAACTAGGATCAGTTTGCTCAGGAGTGGCCGCTGCAGTCTCTTGCGGTGCACTCGAAAAAGCTTGCTGCAAATTCAATACGCCCCCTTTAGTGCGCTCAACATCCACACGCACTCGATCCAATAATATTCGCTCCAACGATACCTGTCTTTGCAATAAATCCAGCGTACCGCCGTGCACAGAAACAACGGGCAAGCGCAGCAATAATGCATCCGATAATTTGTCATGCACATCGAGATTAGTCAGCGCCGCGGTTAACGCTTGCACCTTCACATCTGCCTCGCCGGCATCGGTTAAAGAAAACTCATAAGCAAGCGAGGCATCAAACCAACCCCCTCGCAATGCCACGGGAATTTGCTCTTGTAAGTAACGGTAGGCTAGTTGCGGCAATGGGCCAAATAATTGTAGCTCGCCCTTGGAGCTTAACGGCGCCAAAGTAAGCTCTCCCAACCAACGCAATTGCGAGCCTTCACCGATAGCCAGCGTGAGTTGCTGCTGCGCGGCTGAGTTAGGCACAGTGCTTAGATCATCCAAGGCGAAATCGATCGACTCTACCAGCGTCTTAAATGCGGGGCTTGCGACATCATCGACGATCCCCACACTAGCGCCATTGACGCGCAAAGACGCCACTCGCAACAAAGGTAATTCGGAGTCGGGCGCAGGAGTTTCAGGGGTTTCTACAGGCGCGGCACTTTCAGCCCAACGTTGGGCTACACGAGCAATATTAGTGTCGCCATCAGGGTAGCGCTGGAAATTCACATTAAAGCCGTCTATTGAAATTTCCGAAAACTCTATTGCTCCCGATAGATAACTTGTCGGTTCAAAATTTACGAAAACAGAATCAAACGAGAGCAATGCTTTATCATCAGGGTCATGTACAGCTGCCCCAGTTATACTTAATCCAAAAGTAAAAGGATTGAGCGCGATAGCCTGTATCTGTGTATGACCACCTAAACGTTGATCAAGAAACGCCACGGCTTCACGCTTTGCGATCGAAGGGATGACAAAAAATCCGATCAGCACATATAGCGCCAACAACGTGCAAAACGCTCCTAGCAAACGACGAGGAAGCTTCCCTGATTTTTTTTCTAGCGACATTTAACCCACCCTCTCAACTAGGTTTCATTCCATCCATACGAGCAAGACGTTCGATTAGGTCCTCGACTCTTGTGCTATAGCCCCACTCATTGTCGTACCACGCGACCACTTTCACCATGCGCTTTTGCATCACCTGGGTGAGGTCAGCATCAAATATACTGGAATGGGAGTTGCCAATAATATCGCTCGATACGATGGGGTCAGTGCAATAAGACAATATGCCTTTTAGGGGACCTTCGGCAGCACGCTGCATCGCTGCGTTAACTTGCTCAACAGTGACATCTTGCGCTAACTCCACTGTGAGGTCGACTAGACTGCCATCCGGAACGGGCACCCGCATAGCCAAGCCATCAAGTCGCCCGGCCAGCTCTGGCAGAATGACCCCAATAGTGCGTGCGGCACCTGTTGAGGTAGGAACGATATTAGTCGCTGCATTACGTGAACGGCGCTTGTCGCTGTGAGGTGCATCGATCAAACGCTGATCGGAAGTATAGGCATGCACGGTGGTGAGCAAGCCATGTCGAATACCGAAGGCATCATGCAATACTTTCGCAAGAGGCGCCGCGCAATTAGTGGTACAACTGGCATTACTGATGATACGAGTCTCTTTAGTCACTACTTGATCGTTCACTCCCATCACCAAAGTGGCCTCTAATGGCTCTTTGGTCGGTACCGTAACGATCACTCGCTTCGCACCCGCTTCAAGGTGCTTATTCAGGTCGGCAATATGACGAAATTGCCCACTTGCCTCAACCACATAATCTACACCAAGTTCTTTCCAAGGAAGCTTTGCTGGATCACGCTCACTAAGAACCAAGAAAGGGTCGCCATCAATTTGCATCCCCTCATCAGTCACTAGGACCTCACCTGGGTATACCCCATGATTGCTATCGTACTTAAACGCATAAGCGAGCTGGTCGGCGCTAGAGAGGTCGTTGACGGCTACCACATTGTAATGCCCGCGCAACTTCGCAATACGCATCACTGTGCGCCCTATGCGCCCAAAACCATTGATCGCAATTTTTGGAATACTCATGCTTACCTCCCCGTGCTTCGTTGAGACTTAATAGAACCAGTTTACACACTCTAGAACGAAAAAAAGCCCGATTGCATCAAGCAACCGGGCCTTTTTATCGAACAGTTTCGCTCTTAGTGAGCGCGTCCTGCATGAGCTGGACCGTGCAATGACATTGCTGTCAATTTGCTGCCAGTCTGCAATACAACGTATTGCTCACCCTTGTGAACGTAAGTCATCATGCCGTAGCGGCTGTTCGCTGGTGCTTCAACTTTACCAAGTTGACGGCCAGTCGCTTTGTCGACAGCGAATAGCGTTGGAGTACCATCGCTAGACTGTGATGCATAGATCAACAAGTTCTTAGTCACTGTCATCGGCGCGTGCGCACCAGTACCAGTGTTGCCGATATCAATACCCTCAAGTGCTGGGTTGTTCTTGATACGGTCAGGCGTTTCACCAACAGGAATCATCCATAGGTGCTCACCAGTGTTCAAGTCGATAGCAGTGATACGGCTATAGGGTGGCTTGAAGAATGGTAGACCTTGAGGACCACGTGGGCTGCCACCGCCAGTACCTACCGCGTATTGAGCGACAGTAGTACCAGTTGTGTAAGTGCCTTCGTCAGTCATGTAGCGTAGATCAGCTTCTTCACCTGGCACCACTGGGCGAGTCGTACAACCGCTCAATGAAGTCACATAAAGGATACCAGTTTCGGGATCGCCCGCTGCTGGACCACTGATGTTAACGCCACCAACATCGCCTGGGCACCATAGTGCGCCACGCTTGCCGAGATCGTTATCACGGTGCAATGGAGGCTGGAACATAGGACCGTAATCCCAATCTTCTAGAATTTCTAATGCTTGCGCACGAAGCTCTGGAGTGAAGTCGATCATGTTCTCGTCATTCAAACCCTGTCGATCAAAAGCCAATGGCTTAGTCGGGTACGGCTGAGTCGCCGCTAGCTTCTCACCAGGAATGTTCGACGCAGGCACTGGACGCTCTTCGATTGGCCAAAGCGGCTCACCCGTTTCGCGGTTGAACGCGTAAGTGAATGCTTGCTTAGTTACCTGAGCAACCGCTGGTACCATTTTGCCTTCATGCATTACATCTAACAATACAGGCGCTGTTGGAGTGTCGTAGTTCCACACATCGTGGTGAACCATCTGGAAGTGCCACTTACGCTCACCAGTTTTCACGTCAAGCGCGATGATGCTCGTACCGAAAAGGCCATCACCTGGACGGAAGCCACCATAAAAGTCGACTGTTGGTGGGTTTGTTGGAATGTATACCAGACCTAACTCAGGGTCTGCTGACATTGGTGCCCAAGAAGACACATCACCTGTGTATTTCCAAGCGTCATTTTCCCAAGTGTCATGACCGAACTCACCTGGCTGAGGAATGACGTTGAACTTCCATAGGAAGTCACCATTGTTTGCGTCATAGGCAAGAATATCACCAGGAACGTTTTCAATACGCGACTGGTTGTAGCCCTGCTCTGCAGAGTTACCCACTACAATCACGTCATTGACGACGATGGGTGGTGAAGAGGCAGTGATATAGCCGATTTCTTTTGGAATACCTTCGTACGGATCATATTCATGTCCGAGGTCTGCCAACATATCGACTACGCCCGACTCTGGGAATGTGTCGATAGGCACTTTTTTACCAAAACCTTCTAATGGCGCACCTGTTTTTGCATCCAGAGCCACCAAGAAGAAGCCTGGAGTACTGACATAAACAACGCCTTTGCCGTTAACGACATTGTAGGCAATGCCTTTACCGTAATCGGCACGCATTGAGTATTCATAGCGAGGCGTATTAGGTAGGTGATAAGACCATTCAGTCTCACCAGTGATTGGGTCAATCGCCACGATGTTACGGCGAGGACCGGCTACTGTGTACAGCAAGCCATCGATAAAGCTAGGCGTTGCACGACCGCTCTGTGCGTCAAAGCTCGCACCGTCCCAAACCCATGCTTCTTGCAAATCTTCGAAGTTATTAGCATCGATGTTTGTAGCAGGTGAGTAGCGGGTATGATCAAAATCACCACCTAGGTGAACCCATTCCACTTCTTCTTGTGCCTGCACGGCAGCAGTTGACACAAGTAACAGGCCAATTGGTAATGCCCGCACGATGCTCTTGGTGAACGATCGCCAGCAATGTTTCGCTGGCTGTCGGGCAAAACCCGACTCAACACACAACTTTGTCATTATCATTTCCTCGTTGAGTAAAATACTTATCTGTACAGCATGCAATCCAATGCCCAAATCCCCTCGATCCACTGGCTTGCAATGAAGACTCACCGATCAAGCTGACTCGGTAAACACTCTGGACGGCACCGAACATAAAAGAGGACGCAGAATACCCCAGCTTAATTATCAAGTCCATTGGAGACCACCCCCCACTTGCTAGAAGGGTTTGCTTACAGGTTAGTCCGATGCCTATTACTGTAGTGCTAATAACCATAGACCGGCCAAAGGGTTAACTCTTTTCCTTCAGGGGCGTTATTTGCAGGACTGAGGCCTAAATTTCACTTTGTTGCAGCTTGAAAAAAACTGTCACAGGCATCCCCCGCGAATCGGCATAAAAAAAGCCGGATCTCCTAGAAGACCCGGCTTTTTCATATCTTGCTAATGCAAGTCACTACAGACGATCAATGACCGCCAGCGCCAGAAGCTACTGGGCCATGCAGTGACATAGCCGTAAGCGTGCTACCTGTTTGCAACATAATGTACTGCTCACCTTTGTGAACATAGCTCATCATGCCGTAACGGCTCTGCTTGGATACGGCGACACGTGCCAATTCACGACCAGTCATCTTATCGATCGCAAATAGGTGTGGCGTACCATCGCTGACATCGCCTGCGTACACCAACATAGTAGGTGTCACAACCATAATGGCCATTGCACCTGTACCCGTATTGCCAACATCAACGCCGGCTAGCGCTGGATTGTTTTTAATACGATCAGGTGTTTCGCCCACTGGAATCATCCATAGATGTTCGCCAGTGTTAAGGTCGATCGCAGTAATACGGCTATAAGGTGGCTTCCAAAGTGGCAAACCACTTGGAGCACGCGGGCTACCGCCACCTACGCCATTGGCGTAACGCGCAGTTGTTGCACCCGTAGTCGTAGTGCCGCTGTCCGTCATGTAGCGCAAATCTGCTTCATCACCCGGCACAAGCGTATTGGTACTACAAGCACTTACAGACGTGACGTACATAATGCCTGTTTCTGGATCCGCCGCGGGAGGACCAGTGATATTAGAACCACCGCCATCACCTGGACACCAATAGGCGCCGCGCTTACCCAGTGGGTTGTCGCGGTGCAATGGTGGAAGATACAACGGTCCGATCTGCCAATCAGCTAAGGTATCAATCGCTTGCTGTCTTAGCTCAGGCGTGAAATCAATCAGGTCATCTTCACTCAAACCAGTCAAATCGTAAGCCACTGGCTTCGTTGGGAATGGTTGTGTTGCTGATAGCTGCTCACCCGGCACGATTGACTGAGGCACTGGTCGCTCTTCGATTGGCCATAAAGGCTCACCTGTTTCGCGGTTAAAGGCGAAAAGTAAGGTTTGCTTTGTAGCCTGCGCCACCGCTTTAACTGTGCGGCCATTGTGCTCAACATCTAGCAACACCGGCGCCGTAGGAATATCGTAATTCCACACATCATGATGCACCAACTGGAAGTGCCATTTGCGCTCCCCTGTTGCGACATCAATCGCGATCATACTAGTGCCGAATAAACCGTCACCTGGACTAAAGCCACCGTAGTAATCGATAGTCGGTGGATTCGTGACCACATACACAAGCCCTAACTCTGGGTCAGCAGAGATAGGCGCCCAAGGAGATACATCCCCTGTGTACTGCCACGCATCGCTTTCCCATGTGTCATGACCGTACTCGCCTGGACGAGGAATCACATTGAATTTCCATTTGAAATCACCCGTTTTTGCGTCATACGCAAGGATGTCACCTGGAACGTTTTCGATACGAGATTGGTTATAGCCCTGCTCTGCAGAGTTACCCACAACCACTACGCCATTAACCACAATGGGTGGCGACGAAGAGGTGAGGTAGCCGACTTCTTTGTCGATACCAAAGTAAGGGTCAAAAGGATGACCAAGATCGGCAAGCATGTCGACAACACCGGTTTGAGAGAAACCCTCTACCGGTACTGGCTGACCAAAGCCTTCTAATGGAGCTCCTGTATCTGCATCTAGCGCAGTCAGGAAGAATGCAGGACTAATAATATAGATGACGCCTTTGCCATCGACTTCTGCGTAAGCCACGCCCTTGCCGTAATCTTTACGCATGGAGTACTCCCAGCGGAAAGTATTAGGTTCGCGGTATGACCAAATTGTTTCACCAGTCTCTGGATCCATCGCGACAACATGGCGACGTGGTCCTGCGACTGTAAAGAGTTTTCCGTCAACATAACTAGGAGTCGAGCGTCCGCTTTGAGCGTCAAAGCTAGCGCCATTCCAGACCCACGCTTCTTTCAGTTCGCCAAAGTTTTCAGGAGTGATGTTTGCGGCAGGGGTATATCGAGTGTGGTGTGCGTCGCCACCAAGGTGGGTCCATTCCACGGTGTCTTGGGCTAAGGCAGGAGTTGCAGCACTCACTAGTAATCCTAGTGGCAGCGCTCTTGTCAAAGTCCGACCTAGAGAACGCCAGCGACTACGCGCCGACTGTCGGGAAACACCCGACCCAACTATAGTTCTTTTCATTGTTATTTCCTCGTTGAGCAGATACTTCACTCAGCTAGACGATTGGTATTTTTATTTCGCCACCTGAACACCAAAACCAAGGTTTGATTTAGATTTTCAGGACCTTCCAGCTCCACTTTTTTGCCAAGTCGATGCTGAAATGAGGCCCCGAGCATAGCGCAGCACCCTTTTTAAGTCCATACGAAAGACTAATAGGATGCCTTGAAGAACAAAGAAAAACCCGGTCGGCCTCAGCCTTCCGGGTTCTTGCACATCAACGCTATGAATTAACAGGGTTAATTACGGATCAATGTCCGCCAGCACCACTAGCCATAGGGCCGTGCAACGACATCGCCGTTAACGAGCTGCCCGTTTGCAGGATGATGTATTGCTCACCGTGATGGACATAACTCATCATGCCGTATCGACTAGAAGTCGGAACAGCAATCTTCGCCAACTGCTGCCCAGTCGCCTTATCGACAGCATAAAGATGCGGCGTGCCATCGCTAGCATCGGCGGCATACACCAACATCGAAGGCGTCACCATCATCGGAGCCATCGCGCCGGTGCCAGTGTTACCAACATCAATGCCTGCCAAGGCTGGATTGTTCTTGATGCGATCGGGTGTCTCGCCCACAGGAATCATCCAAAGCTTTTCGCCAGTGTTTAAATCAATCGCCGTAATGCGGCTATAAGGCGGCTTCCATAGAGGCAACCCTGTTGGATGGCGAGGCGCGCCAGCCCCTGGGCCATTGGCGTATTGCGCCGTTGTCACACCAGTAGTGGTGGTACCCGCATCCGTCATATACCGCAGATCCGCCTCATCACCTGGCAATAACTGCACGGCACTACAAGCTGACTGCGATGTCAGATAGATAATGCCTGACTCAGGATCACCCACCGCAGGGCCTGTGATATTAGAACCACCGCCACCGCCTGGGCACCAATAAACACCGCGCTTACCAAGCTCGTTGTCGCGATGCAAAGGTGGAATATAGAGCGGGCCGATCTGCCAATCGGCAAGAGCCGTGATGGCTTGTTGGCGCAACTCTGGAGTGAAGTCGATCAAATCATTGACGGTCAGCCCATTCAGATCGTAAGCCTCGGGCTTAGTAGGAAATGGCTGCGTGGGAGATGCGTGCTCACCAGGGACTAGCGATGCAGGCACTGGACGCTCTTCAATTGGCCACAATGGCTCACCCGTCTCACGATTAAAGGCAAACAGTAGCGTTTGCTTAGTCGCCTGGGCCACTGCAGGCACTTTCTGCCCGTTATGCATCACATCCAATAATACTGGAGCCGTTGGGACGTCATAGTTCCAAATATCATGATGGACTAGCTGGAAGTGCCAGCGCCGCTCGCCAGTTTCCACATCCAGTGCGATCAAACTGGTACCGAATAGGTTATCACCAGGGCTAAAGCCACCGTAGTAATCCACCGTTGGCGGGTTCGTTGGAATATACACAAGACCTAGCTCGGGATCTGCCGACAATGGCGCCCACGGTGAAACATCCCCCGTATACTGCCAAGCATCGTTTTCCCACGTGTCATGACCAAATTCGCCAGGACGGGGTATCACGTTGAATTTCCATTTAAACGCGCCAGTCTTCGCATCGTAAGCAAGAATGTCACCAGGGATGTTTTCCATCCGAGACTGGTTGTAACCCTGCTCGGCAGAGTTGCCGACGATTACCACATCATTCACCACGATGGGCGGTGATGACGAAGTGACATAGCCCACTTCTTTGGGAATGCCATAGTAGGGGTCAAATTCATGGCCTAGATCAGCCAACAGATCAACGACCCCTGTTTCTGGAAAACCATCAACTCCCACAGGCTGCCCAAAACCTTTAAGCGGCGCGCCAGTTTCAGCATCTAACGCTGTTAAGAAAAAAGCAGGACTGATGATGTAAACCACTCCGCGCCCATCGACTTCGGCATAGCCAACGCCTTTACCATAATCTTTACGCATCGAGTATTCCCAACGAAACGTATTGGGCTCTCGGTAGGACCACAGAGTTTCACCGGACTCAGGATCCATCGCAATCACATGACGGCGCGGACCAGCCACGGTAATTAATCTGCCATCGACATAGCTTGGCGTTGAGCGACCGCTTTGAGCATCAAAGCTCGCGCCATCCCAGACCCATGCCTCTTTCAGCTCGCCGATATTTTCTGGAGTAATATTGTTAGCGGGAGTGTAGCGAGTGTGGTGTGCATCGGCCCCTAGATGGGTCCACTCGACGGTATCCTGAGCGAAGCTAGGCGCGCTAACGGCAACCAACAACCCTAGTGGCAGAGCCTTTGTCAAAACCCTCCCTAAAGAACGCCATCGACTATGCGCGGACTGCCGTGCGTCTCCTGACACGATATGCTCTTTTTTCATTATTGTTTCCTCTTTGAGCAATTAATTAAGGCATCTTGCGACCACTAGCACGCACTGTAATCACAGTAACGCTAACGGTGGGCAAAATTCATTGATCGGCTGGACGCCATTGCACGAGGGAATAGAAAATGAAGACAGGGTCAGACAATGTACAGGACTGAATCTCTATTTATTATTTTCGATTCCCACCGCACTTTCCGTTTGCGGCTCTAACCTTCCCCCTACTGAAGATTAGCGCAGCAATTTTAGCAAGTCCAACACTGATTCAGCCCATTAGAGGGTTTGAGAACATCTTATTTTAACGAAGGGTTTCAATGGCAAACTTTGTCTCTGGCCCGAGCAAAGGGAGCGCCTCATCGAACGCACCCTGCAGCTGATTCTGAGTTTGCCAAGGAGTGTTTACCAAAAGCATCCCTGAACCGTGCATTCCAAACTCTTCAGACTGCTCACCAACACTTAGTTCATAACTGCTCAATCCATTAAGCTCTTCTTTGACCAGAGCACTCTTAAGCCAATCGCCTTTGTCTCGCGCCTTGCCTAACAATGGATACCAAACTGCAATCACCCCCACAGGCCAGCGCCGGTGCAGTTTGCGCACAATATTCACCACACGTTGATAATCCGCCTTATCTTCATAAGAAGGATCGATCAAAACAAGTCCGCGCCTTGGCTCGGGAGGAGTCAAGGCCAGCAAGCCTTCAAAAGCATCGCGCTGATGAATACTAATTCGCTCATCGCGACCTAGAAACTGGCGCAAGGTCTCAAGCTCTTCCGTTTGTAAATCTAATAACTGCAGCCGATCTTGCGGGCGAGAAGCCCACTGCGCAACGGCCGGAGAGCCTGGGTAATAATGCAGCTGATTATCTTTGTTAAAAGAGCCCACGCAGGCCAGATAGTCTTGCAGTAACGGGTGGGCAAGCGATTGTTGCCACAGCCGTGACACGCCCGTTTCATGCTCTGCATTCATGAGCGCGTTTGCACTTTGTAAGTCATAGAGCCCGGCCCCACTATGGGAGTCGATATAACTATAGGCCTTGTCTTTCTCACCGAGCTTTTGCAAGACAGATAAAAGCAGCAAATGCTTGAGCACATCTGCGTGATTTCCCGAATGGAAACTATGTCGATAACTTAACATTGCGTGCTCCAAAGCCAGGCGCCTCTAATCAAGAGAAGCCGCAGCGAGTGTAAAGATCAAGGCAGGTGTTGCGCGGCTAAACCGTGACGATTGCCGGCATCAGGGTTCGGCGACATGATGGAGCCGACAATCATCCCAATAAGGCTTAATAACAGCCCTATTAATTGCGGCTCAAACGGCACATTACTAAAAAACAATTCCATTAATATCCAGCCGCCAAGACCAAGAGTCATGGATAGCGTGGCCCCAAGGTTGCTAGCGTTTTTCCAAAACAAACCAGCAGTAAGGGGAACAAAGACGCCAGCAAGAGTAATGCGATAAGCATTTTCTACCATGGCATGAATGTCGCCACTGGACAGGGTGGCATTGGCAAGCACTAGCAAAGTCATGACGACAACCGTAATGCGTGTCGACTTTAATAGCTGGGCGTCAGTCATGTCTGGGAGAAAATTTTTCAGTACATTTTCGGTGAACGTCACAGAAGGGGCGAGTAATGTGCTCGAAGCCGTACTCATGATGACCGACAACAAAGCGCCAAAAAAAACGGCCTGCAACCAAAAAGGCATGTGCGTCGCTACGAAGGTTGGCAATACTAATTGTGAGTCTTCGCTCATCAGAGCGGCTGTTTGCACAGGGTCAATCAAGCTAGCACTATAAGCCAAATACAGCGGCACAGCTGCAAAGAGGAAGTAAGCAATTCCCCCTAACGTGGTAGCCCACACGGCAACAGATTCACTCTTGGAGGTATTGACCCTTTGAAAGACGTCTTGCTGAGGGATAGAGCCGAGCGCGAGCGTAAACAACGCCGCCATCCAACCTAAAATGTCGATAAGATCCATCGTAGGCAACCACTCGAACTTGCCCTCCGCAGCGGCGCGACCGATGACCTCTGACACTCCACCCGCCATCTCACTCGCGGTGCTGGTTACCAGAATGAGCCCGATAACGATAATCACCATTTGCACACAGGTGGTCACAGCCACAGACCACATCCCCCCAAACAAAGTATAAACCAGCACCACCGCCGTACCGATGAACATCCCCTGCTCTATCGAGATAGCGTCTTCTGAGAGCACATTGAACACCAAACCCAAGGCAGTAACTTGAGCTGACACCCACCCTAAATAAGAGATCACGATGCACAAAGACAGCACTAGCTCTGTGCGCCGGTTATAACGAATATGGAAGAAGTCGCCCAAAGTCATAAGCTTTAATCGATACAAGGGCAATGCAAACACTAAGCCAAATAGCACCAAGCACAGTGCCGCCCCTAGAGGGTCTGAAATAAGGCCTCGGAATCCCTCGTCCAAAAACGTAGCCGAAATACCCAGGACTGTTTCCGCACCAAACCAAGTAGCAAACACCATGGCCATCACCATCGGCATTGGCAGACTGCGGCCAGCAGTGATGTAGTCACTTGCGGAGTGCACTTTTCGGGCAGCATAAAGCCCTATAGCGATAGAGAAGATAAGGTACACAATTACGAGTGTAAGCAGCATAATTTTCCAACCAAAAAGTAAGCTCAACAAGAAGGGGGATGTAGGCTGACAGGCTACTGACCCACGCTGGGCCTGCCTTTTTTCCGTTCTTCGGCATAGTATAGAAAAACGCGTCACAAAAAAACTTTTTTTACACGCCCTGAGCAAAACTTATGTGATTGTTTTTATTGATATTAAACGATAAAAACCCTAGCGCAACACAGGAAAGAGGCGCGTAACGACAATGCCTTGTCAAAATTAGCGACAAGCACTTGCACCGCAAGCGCGTTCGTCGCTAAAGAAGAACAAAATAACCGATGCACCGTACCTACCTGACTATTCTGTGGTAGATTAACGCCTCTTGACGGAGGGCTCATCTAAAAGGCCTGCCTGGATCAACGCTGAGTATTTTGTGGCCATTAATTTTTACAAGAAAATAAAACGCAACATCAGTGAAGACGGGCTCATCGTTGGCAGCTCTGGCTTCCTGGTAAATTCCATGGTGGGCAAGATCGACTTCAACCACCCGTTGCGCATTCTCGAAATTGGCAGCGGTAAAGGCCCCTTTACTAAAGAGCTCATTCGCAGAATGTCCGTAGATTCCATTCTCGATGTCTGTGAAATCAAAAGTGAATACAATCCTTGGATTGAACGGCTGATCACATCGAACCCTAGCAAAAAAGTGAAACTCTATAATAGCTGCGTGACAGAACGGCTAGCGCAAGAGGGTCATTACGATGTCATCGTCTCCTCCTTGCCTCTTAAAAATTTCACTCGCATGAATGACCAGAACGCTTTTCTGTATCGCGTAATCGAAGGCTTTAAATTTGCCCTCAGTGATGGCGGTATTTATTTGCAATATCAGTACTTTAAAAGCAATAAGTCTGATATCGAAGCTGTGTTTGGCAAAGAAATGGACAACGTAGACTTCGTCCCTCTGAATATTCTGCCCGCCTTTGTCTATAGCATGACTAAGTGACACTAAAACTGTGAATAAAGAGAAGTTCGAAAATGTCGGCTCATTTGGTCTCTATCTCTGGCTAGCCCTAATCGTCGGTTGCCTCTCTTTTTACACTTTTCGCCCAGACCTTTTCGAGCCAGCGCAAATACGACAATTTTTCTCCAGCAACCTGCTTAGCGGCTTAGTAATCTACTTTATTATTTCCACACTGCGCGGCTTAACCTTGATTCCCTCGACGCCGTTTGTGCTCGCAGGAACGCTTGTGTTCCCGCCTCTCCCCCTGTTCTTAGTAAACCAGGCGGCAGTGTACAGCTCATCCGCGCTGCTCTATTACGTTACGAAAGCGATGAATTTCGACAAGTTTTTCTTCACCCACTATCCTGTGCAAACTGAGAAATTGATTTTGCTGCTACGCAAGCGAGAGCTGCCAGTTATCAGCATATGGGGCTTTGCTCCCTTCATTCCTTCAGACATGATTGTGTGCATCTGTAGCGTGCTGCGGATTAGCGTTTGGAAAACTTTACTGGGCGTGTCGATTGGCGAGGGTATAATCTGCGCAATCTACATCTTCGGAGGCGCGGCAAGTTTGTCGGCACTCCTGAACTACCTACAGATATAAAACCATGAGCTCACAAAATACCACCGACCAATCAGCCCATCCACTGGCCTTGTTTGTTACCTGCTCTAAAGGCTTGGAAGCATTGCTTGAGACAGAGCTTACGCAAAGCGGCGCCGTACAAGTACGCCAAAGCGTAGCGGGTGTGCATTGTCATGCCAATTTGGCCATTGCTTACCGCATCATCATGTTTTCTCGGCTATGCAATCGTGTCATTTTGCTCGTCGCCGAAGGCCCCGTGCTAGATGCCGACGATCTCTACCAAAGCGCCAGTGTCGTGGACTGGACAGATCACTTCAGCTCCGAGCAGACCTTTGCCATTAGCGCCGCCGGTGGCACTGAACAACTTATTCACACGCAGTTTATCGCTCAGCGCATTAAAGACGCCATTGTGGATCAATTCCGTAACAAAGGGTTTGAACGCCCGAACGTGTCTCGCGACGCACCTGATTTACTGATTCATGCCGTGATCAAAAAAGACCGCCTGAGTCTTGGAATCGATTTGGCTGGGATCAGCTTGCATCGCCGTAATTACCGCATTGAGCAAGGCGAAGCACCTCTCAAAGAAACCCTAGCTGCCGCCTTACTTATGCGCGCGGGGTGGCCTGATTCCGAAACACCAACGCCTACACTTTGTGACCCAATG
Organism: Gammaproteobacteria bacterium; assembly: GCA_051252515.1. Lineage (GTDB taxonomy): Bacteria > Pseudomonadota > Gammaproteobacteria > Pseudomonadales > Pseudohongiellaceae > UBA5078. The sequence goes on along the minus strand of JBPOFS010000002.1, from coordinate 525,642 downwards.
TGTGGCTCAGGGACCTTGCTGATCGAAGGCATATTGATGGCCCTAGATGTGGCGCCAGGCTTAGTGCGAGATAGCGCATTGACCCCTTGGCCTCACCATGAACCCAGCGTTTGGGATAGTGTTGTCAAAGAAGCGCAAACTCGAAAAGCTGCAGGAGCCAAATGGCAAGGCCAAGCCTGGGGAAGCGATTCGGATTCGCGCAGCATTGCCATCGCGCAACGCAACGCACAACGTGCAGGAGTCTCTGATTTCATTACGTTTACTCATGCGGGTATCGCAGAACACACGCTAGCGAGCCCTCCCACTTTAGTGATCTGCAACCCCCCTTATGCTGAGCGATTAGGCGAGCAGACAGAGGTCGAGCTATTGTATGGCGAGCTAGGCCGGTGGCTTTGCAAAAACGCATTGGGCGCCAATGCCGCCATTTTTACAGCAAAGCCTCAGTGGGGAAAATTGCTCGGCATCCATAGCCACAAACAATACTCATTGTTTAATGGAGCATTGCCAGCAAAACTACTGCTAATGCGCGTCAATGAAGACAGCATTTATACAAAACGCGCAAATGTCCAAGAACACGAGCAAAAGCAAGAACCCACTCAAGACTCTCCTTGGGCTCCAGCACCCGTCCAAATCACTCTAGATTCCGGCGCACAGATGTTTGCCAATCGTCTACGCAAAAACATGCGCACACTAGGCAAATGGGCACGCCAACAAGGCCATGAATGCTTCCGTCTTTATGATGCCGATATGCCAGAGTATGCCTTTGCCATCGACTGCTATGGCGACCGCGTGCATATGCAAGAATACAAAGCCCCCAACACAGTCAGTGAAGATGACGCCGCCCAGCGACGGCGCCAGGCCTACCAGGCTCTTTGCGTGGTAATGCAAGAAACGCGCAACATTAAGGCCAAACATATAAGCCTAAAAGTTCGAGAGAAACAAAAGGGCCGCGAACAATATCGCCCCACTCAAAGCGATGGCGAAGACGTCGTGGTCACGGAAGGCAAGGCCCAGTTCATCGTTAATCTCGAACGCTATTTAGACACAGGCTTATTTCTTGATCATCGACCAATTCGGCAGTGGGTATTCCAACACAGTGACGATTGCCGCTTCTTGAACCTATATTGCTACACCGGTTCAGTGACCGTGCAGGCCGCCTTAGGGGGCGCTGCCTCTAGCACCAGCGTGGATATGTCGCGAACCTATTTGCAATGGGCGCAACGTAATTTTGAGCTCAATGAGATCGATTTATCACAACACAAACTCGTTCAGTCCGATTGCCTAAGCTTCCTTCAAGAGTGCAAAGAGCAATACGACCTAATCTTTCTGGACCCGCCTACCTTCTCTAACTCTAAGAGCACGGATACTGTCCTAGACGTGCAGCGTGATCACCAAGAGTTGATAGATCACTGCATGCGTTTGTTAGCCCCCAACGGCCTGCTAATTTTCTCGAACAATCATCGTCGATTCCAACTCGATGAAGAATTGCTCGAGCGCTACCGCGTGCAAGACTGCACCCCGGCCAGTATCGATAAGGATTTTGCCCGCAACCCCAAGATTCACAGCACTTGGTTTATCCGCCATTTGGCATCATAGAGCGATTTTCCGTCAACTTTGATTGCGTCATGCGCAAAGGCTGTTTAATCTTGGGACTGCAACCACCCTCTCGTTACCTAATACGGAGGGCTGCAGAACCCGTACGCCCTGAAAACAATAAAAGCATGAGGGACTACCCAATGCGCCTAAAATCAGTGCTCACTCGCTCTAGCCTCGCTATGTGCGGCTTAGCGTTCTTTTTATCGAATAGCCCAATTAACCACGCGGCTGAACCCGCCGAAACTCCCGGCCCTAATGACCGTGTAGTGCCCATCATTCAAGAGCCCCGGCACCGCACCATGCATCTGGACGGTGACATTCGCGTACTCGATGTCCAAATCAACCCTGGCGACATGACGCTATTTCACACCCATGACGCCGCCATTATGTACACCTTCATTAGTTCTGGCTCGGGCCCCTCCGAGGGACGCATCTCTAGCAATACGGACTACGTGAAAGAAAGCTATACGCACCAAGTCGCCAACGATGGCCCAGGTTTGTTCCGCATCATTGCACTGGCGAACTATGGCCCTGCTATGGGCTCACTGAGCGCAGATCGACCCGATGGCTTGAGCGGCGAACCTGAACTCGAGAATCTGTGGTTCCGCTCTTACCGCATCACTCTTGCACCAGGGGAGTCGTCTGCCCCGCAGACTCACCATAACCCTAGCGTTGTAGTACAAGTCTCCGAAGGCTTAACCCATGTCACTCGCGACGATGGCATCACAGCCGAGCTCACGGCCAACGGTGGCTGGGCATGGCGCGAACCTCATAGCCCCTATCAAATCAAAAACATGGGGACAGTGCCCGTTGAGTTAGTGATCAATGAGGCGCGGCGTGCCATGTGAAGGCATTGGCGACGCCAGTGGTTCTAGTGATTAACGGCAGGCAAAAGTGCCTGCCAGTAGTTCTGACGGAGAAAGTATGCAAACGTTTGAAAAAGTTGTTTTGTTTACCGATGCGGACGGCTATGCGCAATTCCGCACTGAAGATATCCCTCTGACTGAAGGCAGCCCTGAAGTGAGATTGTCCCGAGAATTTGCGGCACAAGAGCTGCAGTTACGTGAAAGCCCAATAGGGTTTCGCAGCGCTATGCACTGCACTACGTCGCCACAATGGTTATTTGTTCTAAGTGGCGCTATGGAAATTGGTTTAGCGGATGGGAGTACGCGTCTTTTTAAAGCAGGCGAGCACTTTTATTCGGCTGACCGGCTTCCGCAGGGTGCGGTTTTTGATCCTAAGGTTCACGGGCACTGGAGTCGACAAGTAGGAGATGTGCCACTTGTCACTTTGTTTGTTAAAGATTAATCCTTAGGGACTAATTCGATTTCAAGCGTAGTTTCGATAAAGTCATGCAGCGCCAAACGCTCATCCTGAGTGGCGCTGACATGTACGACATAACCCGTATCTTGCCCCAAAGTACTGCGAGCATCGAGTTCTTGACCGCTTTTCACTTTTACGCGAAATTCACGAATACCTTGCTCATCCAGGACCTCGGCCTTCCCTTTCACCGCGACAACTTTGCCCACACCAGGATGCAAAACTTCGGACGCCGCATACGCATTAAGCGCTTCAGGAAATTCAAACTCTTCATCGAGCTCCATCGCTAGAAACGCTTCCCACGGATTGAACTCCCAAGCATGACTCAATGCGTTCATGATATAGCCACCGGGCGGCCGCAATGCGATCTCGCCAAAAAGCGGGCCTTTCTTGGTAAGATACACTTCCAAATGAGTCATTCCCCAAGCAATCCCTAGAGCAGAGATAACCCGCTCATTAAGCGCCAGCAATGTGCTTGTCAGTTCAGAATCAAATACGGCAGGGACAAAATTACTATGCCCTTTTTGATGGTAATCGGTGAGGTTAGTGAATTGAATCTTGCCGTTGTTGATAAACGACTCAATGCTCGCTTCTGGTGCATCGACATAGCGCTCTAATATACACACGCCTTGCTTCCCAGGCACAAAGTCCTCCGGCCCTTTTAACAACTGCATGCCTCGGCCTCCAGAGGATTTGCGGAATTTGCGCACCACTGGCGAGCCCAGCTCAGCAAAGACTTGTTCGGGCTCAAGCGCAGGGGAGTCAGCCCTGTAGCGAGTCATCGGGATACCGAATCCTGCAAGATGCTCTTTCATGGCTAACTTATCGCGACATCGCTTACCCGTGGCGGCGCTAGAAAGGCGAGCCCCCAGTTGTCGACGCGCAACAGCCGCCGGCATAACCGCCGACTCCGTACCCGCAATCACATGAGTGAATTGCTCTCCAGGGAATGACTGCCGCACTTGCTCGCGAATCTTCTCTGCGGAGCTCCACAGCGGCGCCACCACGCTTTTTTCGGTCTTACTGACCTTAAACGTGGGGCTTTGCTGCCAAATTGAAAAAGGAATACACCGTTCGCGTAATATTTCGATCAAGCCGCGGCGTGGTCCGATAACTAGCACTCGGTAAGCTGTCATGTGTCACACAGTTAAGAATCAACTGTCAGTATATCAATCCGCTCGTGACTCTTTCTTTACTTTTTTAACTAGTTTTTTCTCTTTTAGAGATAAGGCGGGTTTTTTCTTGGCTTCTTTCTTACTACTGCGCTCTTTTGTCATGATGTTTTCTCGTAAACAAAATTCGAAGACAGCGAATGGCCTTCGGTCTGAGCACTTTACTCCTACCGCTTCTAAGTAAACAAGATGGCACAGATAGAGAATTAGAAATAAATATTAGGCGGGGAAATACGAGAAAGAAAAGCGTCGCTCGGGCTGCGATGCTGGCATCGCAGCCCGAGTGATCTTTTTGAAGAGGCTACTAGCGTTTAACGCGAGACTTATACTCACCTGTACGCGAGTCGATCTCTACAAAGTCGCCAATTTCACAAAAAGCTGACACTTGCATTTCATGACCGCTATTGAGGCGTGCAGTCTTCATGATTTTGCCTGAAGTATCACCGCGAACAGAAGGCTCTGTATAGACGATTTCACGAACGATAGTCGTTGGCAGATCAACCGAAATCACTTTGCCTTCATAGAATACAGCGGCACATACGTCTTCCATGCCATCTTCAATATAGGCAATGACGCTGTCCAGATCGTCTTTTTCAATCTCGATCTGCTCATAGTCAGAATCAACAAACACATACATCGGATCCGCGAAGTAAGAGTAAGTCACTTCTTTTTGCTCAAGAATGACCATTTCAAACTTATCGTCAGCTTTGTAGACCGTCTCAGTGGCAATACCACTAAGCAAGTTCTTCAACTTCATCTTACATACGGCAGAGTTACGGCCAGACTTGTTGAATTCAGTCTTCTGTACCTTCCAAGGGGAACCGTCGATCATCATGACCTGGCCGGCACGGATTTCTTGTGCTGTTTTCATTTATAAGCTCTCAATTTCAATGGTGTAATGCGTCAGGTTTAAGCTTGCTGTTCACGGTAAAACGTTAATAGATTCGTAAGCAGATCAGGCTTTTCCGCCAATTGTTGCTGCCATCTCCGTGCCTGCGATTGCAGACTAGGAAGCTGTGGCCGCAGATAATGCCATAATTCTCGACAATCTTCACCTTGATTCCAGCCCCTCCAAAATGCCTTCAATGCTTCCTCTGCGGGACTATCGTCGCTATACAATGCCAAGAATGCCTCTAACTTAAGTAAGTGAGCGCTATCCTCTTGTGGATAGAGGTGCCAAAGCATAGGGCGCGCCGCAAATTGTGCTCGCACAAATGAGTCCTCACCCCGCACACAGTTAAAATCACATAGACTTAGTAGATGGTCGTATTCCTCCTGCCCCATAAACGGCAAAACCACTACCCAAAGATTCCCTTCATGCAGCACACGGCCAACCTCTGGCTGTGTCGGCAGCGCAAAACGCTGAGCTATGCTTTGCAAACTACGCCCTTGCGGGACAAGACAAAGAGTAGGAGCATCGCTCTCGACTAGGGCGTTGAGCAGACTAAGCAACGGCTGACCTTCATAGGTAAATAGCGACAACCAGAGCACCTTTGGGTCAGGCAATACGTCTTTCAAAATGGCGAGATTCTCTAAAAACCTTTCGCGCTGCCCCTCTATGTCAGCCTGCCACCGGGCATGCCTACTCAGAAGCTTAGCCTCGCGCAGTACGCCACCGGTACCCTCCACAAACCCTGGAAAAAAGAAGTACTTACGCAATGCGTTCTGGCCCACCCCACCCTGCAATGAGGGCAGTTGATGACAGTCGCGAACCCAGCTTTCTGCGCTTAAGTATTCTAAATTAAGCCAAAGCGACTTCTGCTCTCTATCTTGCAACGCTTTAATGAGCTCTGAGGGCAGCTCACAGGCAAAAGCCTCAACCACAACATCAGCCTGTGCAATTCGCGTCGCTTCGCTTGCAGACAACGCTTGCTCCTGTTGCCATTGATACAGGGTTACCCCGGCAAAACGACTACCAGGATCACCCGTGAATGACGTCGCTTGCAGAAACCACTTCAACGCCTCCCAGTCATCAACCCAAAGCTCAACTTCGGCTCCCGTCTCGTCGCACAGCTGCCGAGCCAATCGCCAACAAACTCCGATGTCGCCAAAGTTGTCGATAGCCGCGCAAAACAAGGCCCAATGAAGAGGACGAGACGAAATTATTTCGGGATCAATAGTAGTCACGTATTTTTCTCGGGAGGTTTTGAATTAGGTGGCAAGAATACAGCAGCCATTAATTGAATGGCAGTAAATAGGCTATATAGTTGTTTTTATTGCCATTTACATCTTAGGGCCGCTTGCTAAATATCGCTCCGCTATGGATTTTAACTAGCAGTTGTTTTATCCTTCCGCTCCACTTCTCATGAGCAGACCTGGGACTATGAAGCAAAGCGCTATGAAGGCCACTAAAAAACCTACGAATTCAAAGACGGCGAAGCCCTCTAAAACGTCAAAATCCACGCAATATGTTTTCGATTTCGGAAGCAAGACTGATGGCAACACGACTATGCGTGAGCTATTGGGCGGCAAGGGTGCAAACCTTGCTGAAATGGCGTCGATTGGGCTACCTGTCCCCCCTGGCTTTACAATAAGCACAGAGGTTTGTACGTATTTTTATGCTCATGGGCGTAAGTATCCGCGCACACTAGCTGCTGACGTGAAGCGATCCGTAAAGCTTATCGAAGCGCAGATGGATAAACGCTTTGGCGGCAAAGACAACCCCTTGCTGGTGTCTGTGCGCTCTGGTGCAAGAGACTCCATGCCAGGCATGATGGACACCATTCTTAACCTCGGTTTGAATGATGTAACCGTTGAGGGCCTTGCCGAGTTCTCTGGCAACCCACGATTTGCATGGGATTGTTACCGTCGTTTCATTCAAATGTATGGCGACGTCGTCATGGGCGTTGAAGCCGCCGATGAAAAATCACACGACCCATTCCATGAGCTACTTGACGCACTGAAGAAATCGTTAGGCAAGTCGCTAGACAGCGATCTAACAGCCGAAGATCTACAAGTGTTGGTCACTCAGTATAAAAAACTGATTCGTAAAAAGACCGGTCAAGACTTCCCACAAGATGTGTACGAACAACTTTGGGGCGCCACAGGCGCAGTATTTGGCTCGTGGAGAAATGACCGCGCAATTCTTTACCGTCAACAGTACGGCATCCCTGCGGAATGGGGCACGGCTGTCAACGTACAAGCCATGGTCTTTGGCAACTCCGGGGATACCAGTGCTACAGGCGTTGCGTTTACTCGTGACCCAGCCAATGGCGAGAAAACATTCTATGGCGAGTACCTCATCAACGCACAAGGCGAAGATGTAGTCGCGGGTGTTCGCACTCCTAAGCCTATTGCTGCCATGAAAAAAGAAATGCCGGCTAGCTTTGCAGCGCTTGAAAAGGTACGCACCAAGCTCGAGCGTCATTTTAAAGACATGCAAGATTTTGAGTTCACGATCGAAGACGGTCGCCTCTTTATGCTGCAAACGCGTAACGGTAAACGTACGGGTTTAGCGGCCATTCGCATTGCAGTCGAAATGGTAAAAGAAAGATTAATGGATCAACGCACTGCGCTTCTAAAGATTCCAGCAGAATCAGTAGATACGCTTCTTGTTCCTATTTTTGACGCTCGCGCGCAAAAAGAAGCCAAAATGATTGGCAAAGGCCTACCTGCAGGTCCTGGCGCCGCTACTGGCCGCATCGCTTTCTCTGCTGCCGCTGCTGAAATCGAAACCCGCAAAGGCAACAAAGTAGTACTGTGCCGCGCTGAGACCTCTCCTGATGACCTCAAGGGTATGCTCTATTCACAAGGCATTCTCACTACAAGAGGCGGTGTTTCTTCTCACGCAGCGCTCGTTGCACGCCAACTTGGTAAGGTGTGCGTATGTGGTGCTGGTGACGTTGCCATCAACTACGAAAATCGCACGTTGACGGCCGGTGGAGTAACTCTACAAGAAGGCGACTACATCTCTATTAACGGGACAACAGGTGCCATCTACCAGGGCTTGATCGAAAGCGCAGACTCTGAAGTTAAGCGCGTACTCGAAGGCACTTTAAAGCCAGAGAAGAGCTACACTTACGAGCTATTCCAAACTGTTATGACCTGGTCTGATAAATACCGTAAATTGCGCATCCGCACTAATGCCGACACGCCATTAATGGCGCGCCAAGCAGTAGCCTATGGCGCTGAAGGTATTGGACTTTGCCGTACAGAGCACATGTTCTTCGAAGGCGACCGCATCGATTATATGCGCCAGATGATTCTTGCCGTCGATGAAGTACAGCGCAAAGAAGCCCTCAAAAAGCTGCTCCCTTTCCAGCGCAAAGATTTCGTTGGCTTGTTCAAAGCAATGGCCGATCGCCCTGTGACTATTCGCTTACTCGATCCACCGCTGCATGAATTCTTGCCGCAAGACGATGCCGTTCGCCGTCAGTTAGCAGACAAACTTGGCTTACCAATCGAGTTCGTTATTGACCGCATCAAAGCATTACACGAAGAGAACCCAATGTTGGGTTGCCGTGGCTGTCGTTTGGGTATCTTGTATCCTGAGATCACCGAAATGCAGGTGCGCGCCCTTTTCGAAGCGGCCGCACAGGTCATGACCGCCAAGAAGAACCCAATCAAGGTGAATCCTGAGATCATGATTCCGCTAGTAGGCTTTAAAGCCGAGCTTGCGGATCAGCTAGCGATTGTTCATCGCGTCGCGAAAGAAGTGATGGACAAGAACAAGATCAAGATCGACTACCTCGTCGGTACGATGATTGAAGTTCCTCGCGCGGCGATCACTGCCGATCAAATCGCTGAACAGGCTGAGTTCTTCAGCTTTGGCACCAACGATCTGACGCAAACAACATTAGGCTTAAGCCGCGATGATATGGGCTTGTTCTATGACGAGTATCAACGCAAAGAGATCTACAACAAGAACCCCTTTGCGAGCTTAGACCAAACAGGCGTAGGCAAATTGATGGAGTTTGCAGTCGAAAACGGCCTTAAAACACGTCCGAAATTGAAGCTTGGCATCTGCGGCGAACACGCTGGCGACCCAGACTCAATCGACTTCTGCCACCGCTTAGGGCTGCAATATGTAAGCTGTTCACCTCCCCGCGTACCAATCGCGCGACTTGCGGCAGCACAGGCGGCATTACGAGCTAAAAAGTAAGGCAACTTGCTTTAAAAAGCCCCTTTCACTTAACGTGGCAGGGGCTTTTTTTTGCGTTCAGGATCCATTCAGGATCGGTGAGCAACAATGGTGCATATGGGAAGTAAAGGGCCTGCGCAAACGACTATTTTTTATTATTGACCGAGTATTTTGCCTAAGCGGCTAAGCCACTGAAAAGAATAGCTTACTGTTAATTCTAAATACCGATAAATTGCTACAATAACTTGCAATTCAGATTTCGAAAACGGCGCACTAGAACTGACATTTTTTTCTTATAAGTATCAAGGAATTAAGGGGAAATGCGGGAAAACACAGGGAACCACGGGCGCTACAAGCCCTTTCTGACCTGCCTTACGGGGTGTCGCTAGCTTGACCAAGCCGCACCGCACCGCTACTCTTGCGCGAGCGATATTAACTGCGAAGTAGCATCCGGCCAGACGGCGCCGTCGACTAGGCTGACGGGTGAGCACGATTTACCGATATATTAGCGGGAGAGCCAAAGCATGATAACAAAAAAACGACTAATTTCTTCACTCATAACCAGCGTCAGTGTCTTGATGTTGTCACCAGTCGCCCTTAGCCAATCTGGCACGGATGTGGCGAACGGTGATTGGCCAGATTACAACGGCAATATGGGTGCACAGCGTTATTCACCACTTGATCAAATCACTGCAGAAAATGTTGATTCACTAGAACTAGCCTGGCGTTTTTCCACTGAAAAGTTTGGCCCTTCTCCTGAGTACAACAACACTTCTACTCCACTAGAAATCGACGGCATTCTTTATGCCACTATGGGTTCAACTCGTAACGTTGCCGCACTAGATGCGACTAACGGCCAATTGCTTTGGATGTTCCGTCCAGACGAAGGCACTCGTTATGACTCAGCTCCACGTAAGGGTGCTGGCCGTGGCGTAGCATTCTGGCGCGATGGTGATGCCAAGCGCATCATGAGCATCACTCCAGGCTTCTTCCTTGTATCCCTAGATGCTGAAACTGGCATACCAGACCCAGAGTTCGGTGAAAATGGTCGTGTAGACCTATTCGAAGGCCTACGTAACGCTTATCTCGACGGCTATGATGACATCGATATCGGTTCTTCAATGCCTCCATTCGTGATGAACGACGTAATCGTCGTTGGCCCAGCCCACAAAGTCGGCATGCGTCCTCGCTCTAAGATGAACGTAAAAGGCGACGTCCGTGGCTTCGATGCACACACTGGCGAGCTTCTTTGGACTTTCCATACAATCCCAGAGCGCGGCGAAGTCGGCTTTGAGACATGGTTAGACGACGGTGTTGAATTCACTGGTAACGCCGGTGTTTGGGCTCCTATGTCAGGCGACCCTGAGCTGGGTCTCGTGTACTTGCCAGTTGAGTCTGCTACTGGTGACCGTTACGGCGGCGACCGTCCAGGCGACAACCTCTTTGCTAACTCACTCGTTGCAGTGGATATCAAGACCGGTGAGCGTCAATGGCACCATCAGTTGATCCACCACGATATCTGGGACTGGGATAACCCCTCTGCTCCAGTATTAGCTGACCTACCTAATGGCCGCAAAGTAGTTATGCAAGTCACTAAACAGAATTTTGTTTATACTTATGACCGCGTAACCGGCGAGCCAGTTTGGCCAATCGAAGAGCTTCCAGTACCAGCAGGTGATGTTCCTGGTGAGTGGTATGCAGCGACACAACCATTCCCTACTAAGCCAGCTCCTTATGACCGTCAGGGCATCACTGAAGACGATTTGATCGACTTCACACCAGAGCTACGCGCTGAAGCATTGGAAGCAATCAAGCCATTCCGCTTGGGCACTAACTTGTACTCTCCTCCCTCACTGAAAAGTGCTGAAGACGGTACTATCGGTACATTGAGCCTACCTTCTGCTACAGGTGGCGCTAACTGGGAAGGCAGTGCGCTTGATCCAGAAACGGGCCTGCTCTACGTTCCTTCAAGAACAGCGCTAGCGGTTCTATCTGTAGAGAATGATCCAGAAGCACAAGTTGATTACAGCATGGCATTCGGCGTACGTGTTCCACGCGTTAAGGGTTTAGAGATCATCAAACCTCCTTATGGACGAGTCACTGCAATCGACATGAACAGCGGCGAGCACGTATGGCAGGCTGCTAACGCAGACACGCCAGACTCTATCGCTAATAACCGCGCACTTGAGGGTATTGATATCCCTCGCACAGGTGTTGCGACACGCGCAGGCTTGCTACTGACCAAAACCCTTCTATTTGTAGGTGAAGGCGTTGGCGGCGGCACTAAGCTATACGCTCAAGACAAGCAAACTGGCGAAATCATTGCCAGAATCGAATTACCTGCGACACAAACTGGGCAACCGTTTACTTACGAGCACGACGGAAAGCAGTACGTCGCGATGTTTGTCAGCGGAGGCGGTCGACCTACTGAGTTGATAGCCCTAGCTCTACCGTAATTTTAAAATCAGGAGTAATAATTAGCATGAAAACTACAATCACACGAGCGGTGTTCACACCGCTCCTAATGGTAAGCGCTTTGTCAGCACACGCGGCGACTTGGGAAATAGATCCTAACGAATCGATTGTGACTTTTGAATATTCATACGAAGGCACTCCGTACCAAGGTCAATTCGGCAATATCGATGCAACATTCGATATCGACCCAATGAGCCCTGCGTCATGTGAGTTCACAGTTGAAATACCAATCGCTGACATCAAGGTAGACAGCGCAGAAGTATTGGATTACTTACTTGATCTGGAAATGTTCGATGTGGATCAGTGGCCAACTGCCAACTTCACTGCTGACAGCTGCTCACTTGAGTCTATGAGCTCTTTTGTAGCTGATGGTACATTGACTATCCGTGATCAAACACACCCGATCAGCTTCCCATTCGATCTCGAAGTCGAAGTGTATGACGGTCAACCACGTTTTCACCTAACTAGTGAAGTTACTATTCAGCGTCTAGACTTCGGCGTAGGCCAAGGCTACTGGGCGAACACTGCGACAATTCCAAACGAAGTAATCATCAGCATCGATGTCTACGCCGGTCAGTAGGAATTCAATCGCGATTTTCGTAAATAGGTTAATTACATGTTTAAACGTTATTTTACTAAGTATCACCGCGTAGCGTTATTGCTCGCTTTCTCAACCGTGCTTGTTTCTTGTGATCGCTTGCTGACACCTGACTTCAACACAGATGTGCAAGAGTTAAGAGGCGGAGCTTACGTTCTTGATAAAGACCACGCTTCATTGATTTTCGAAATCAACCACCTAGGGTTCTCTACCTTCCTTGGTTCATTCGACAATTTCGAAGCGTCTTTGGATTTTGATCCAGAGAACGTTGCGAACTCATCTCTTGAAGTGATCGTGGACATTACAAGCCTCGACGTTAACTTGCCTGAGTTTGAAGAAGAGTTACTTGGTTCTAACTGGTTTGATGCGGAAAACTTCCCACAAGCAATTTATAGAACCACTTCTTTGACTGGACAAGAAGGCAACATCTACACGTTCGAAGGCGAGATGACTCTGCACGGTGTTACAGCGCCAATGACATTGAACGTTGAGTTCAATGGTGGTGGCCGTAACTTCCTAACGCGCAGCTACACATTGGGCTTTGCGGCAGATGCAACGTTCTTACGCTCTGATTTCGGTGTTGATCGCTTTACTAACTTTGGTGTTGGTGACGAGATTACGCTTAATATCAACGTAGAGTTTCAAGAGTCAGAATAAGATCATTTGATCTGATTCGCAGAAACTAAAAAGCGGCGACTGAATTTATTTCAGTCGCCGCTTTTTTTTGCCTTGCGTTTAACCTTTGGGGTAAACCACCGCGTCGCTCACCAAACTCTTCTGCATTTGCAGCTCATACATGTGACGGTACAATCCGTCCTCTTCTAGCAACACTGCATGTGAGCCTTGCTGCATCATTTGCCCTTGATGCAATACAACGATTTGATCTGCGTGGGTAATGGTACTAAGCCGGTGTGCAATCGCGATAATCGTCGTTTTACCGCGTAGCTTATTTAATGCGGCCGTTATCACCGCTTCAGTATGACTATCCACGTTGGCCGTGGCCTCGTCTAGAATAAGAATCCTAGGTTCGCGCGCCAATGTTCGAGCCAAAGACAATAACTGCCGCTGCCCTGTCGACAAGCCACCTCCACGCTCTCCCAGCTTCGTCTCATAGCCTTCGGGGAGCCCCATGATGAAATCATGCAGCTGCGCCATCTTCGCTGCCGCCACCACCTTCTCGTGCGCAATAGGCAAACCCAAGGTGATGTTCTCTCGCACCGAGGCGGCACTAATGAATGGGTCTTGTAGTACCACCCCCATTTGCGCGCGTAAATTATGCTGATCAATATCTTCCAACGAAATGCCATCAATAAAGATATGGCCGACATCGAGTGGGTAAAATCTCAATAGCACGCTCATCAATGTACTTTTTCCACTGCCCGTATGTCCGACAATGGCAAAGAACTGGCCGGGCTCTACGCAGAAATTAATATCCTTGAGTACCGGGTGCTCATTCGAATAAGCAAAGCTTAGATTTTCGATACGAATCTGCCCTGCGCCGATAATGTGCTCGCTCGCCTCTTGGGGCTCCCCCGCTTCATCCATAATGCCAAAGACTCGCTCTCCTGCCACTACCGCCTGCTGCAGCAAACTTAAACGTTGCGTCATCTCCACGACTGGCTCTGTGATACGTGCCAAATAATTAATGAAGGCATATATCACTCCCACCTCAACCACGCTCGTGAATGACTGCGAACCGAAATAATACAGGACACCCGCTAGCGTGATAGTGCGCAGAAAATGCGGAACAGGGCGTAACAACAAGGCATTGAGTCGCATATTGCTCATGCGCGCATTGAAATATTCCTGACTGACATGGCGAAACTGTTTTGAGAATCGTGCCTGCTGATTGAGCATCTGCACAATACGCATCCCTTGAATGGCTTCACTGATAGAGGCGTTAATTCGACTCAATATACTGCGAGCATTGTGATATCGAGGGGAGCTTATTCGCTGATAGTAAATCATCACGATAATAACCGTCGGCAGGATAATGCTACACAGCAACATCAACCTGAAATCGAGATAGGCCATCGCAATAAACACCGCCACTATCAAAGTAATATTTTGCACAAATGACGACATCACTTGTACAAACAACTCTTTGATTGCCTCCGTGTCATTTGTGATACGTGACACCAATGCTCCAGTGGGCCGATGATCAAAATAGGAAAGTGGTTTACGCATAACGCACGCAAACACTTGCGACCTTATTGTGCGAACTACTGAGAATCCTACTTGATTAAAGCGCATGGAATTTTGATAGCCGGCCCATGCCGATAGTCCATAGAAGAACACATAAGCCAACGCTAATAAAAACAACTCACTTACGGGATAATGCCCAGCCGTCACATAGTCATCAAGAAACACTTTGACCAATACAGGGCCAAGCACCTGACCAGCAGTAGCCAACAAAAGTAACACCCCTGCCTCTTTTAAAAGACGTGGATAAGCAAGGCTATAACGCAATAGCCGCCACAATGCGGAAAGGTTCACACCTTGCTGATGTTTATCGTCCTGATTCAACGGTTCGCTCCAAGCGTTGATAGTCCACCATCTGCGCATACCACCCTTGCTCTAACACTAAACTTCGGTGGGTTCCTCGCTCTACAACTTCCCCATGATTGAGCACGATGATTTGCTGCGCATCTTCAACCGCCGAGAGCCGATGACATAAAATGATACTCGTACGTTGAGAGCGCACCTCTTTAAGATGCCGCAGAATACGGCGTTCGGTTTCAACATCAACCGCAGACAAGGCATCATCTAACACAAGAATAGGCGCATCCAACAGTAAGGCACGCGCTATCGCAACGCGTTGTTTTTGCCCACCCGAAAGCGTTATGCCGCGCTCACCGACGAGAGTTTGATAGCCTTGCGGAAACCGCATAATGTCGCTATCAATTGAGGCGAGTTCCGCCGCCGCTCGCACCTCTTCCATACTGGCATCAGGCCTACCTAATGCAATGTTCTCGGCGATCGTGGCGGTAAAGAGAAAAGGGTCTTGTGGCACCAGTGCAATTTGCTCACGTAAAGCGTGCAAAGATAAATCCTGAACACGGACACCGCCGATTCGTATCTCGCAATCAGGATGATCAAAGTAGCGCATCAGAAGATTAATGACCGTACTTTTTCCTGCTCCGGTAGGCCCGACAACGCCCAAGGTCTCACCCTGGGCAAGCGCTATTTGGATATTGTGCAATACAGGCATCGCGCCGCCTTTATGTGTAAAGCTTATGATGTTGATAGCGATATCGGCCGTGCTCACGCTCTGGACGGTTCCCGTGTCCTGCACTGGGGATTCGGTCTCTAACAATTGCTGTATCCGCTCGTACGCGGCAGAACCACGCTCGACGATATTGAGCAACCAACCGTAGGCAAACATCGGCCAGATTAGAAACCCAAGATACATAGTGAAGCTTGTTAGTTGCCCGAGCGACAGAGTCCCCTGCTGAATCTGCCAGGCACCCATACTGATACACAGCAAAAACGATGAGCCCACCGTAATGAATATTGCAGGGTCGTATAAAGAGTCCGTCACGGCGACACGCATATTCGCCTCGGCCGTCTTATCCGCAATTTGTAGAAAATTGTCGTCCTCGATTTGCTCACGCCCAAATGCCCGTATCATACGGATGCCGGACACGCTTTCTTGTACGCGATCGTTCAGATCTGAGAAACGCTCTTGCGCATCCCGAAACCCCACGTGCAATCGTTTACCTAGCGCTACGAAATACCAAGCCATGAAGGGAAAAGGAAGCAATGCCACTAGGGTTAATTGCCAATCGATCATAATCATCATGATCGCAACTACCAAAACTCCTGTCACCAAACCATCAATGCCCGACAACACTCCCTCCCCTGCCGTCATCTCCAAGGCTGAAATATCATTGGTTGCCCTCGCCATAAGATCCCCAGTTCTATGCTGGGAGAAGAATTGCGGGGCCATTAGTGTCATATGGGCGTAGAGACGCTGACGCATGGTCTCAGCTAATTGGAATGAGGAGTAAAACAGGAAGACACGCCACAGGTAGCGCATTACGTAAACTACCAAAGCAATTAGAACGATCATCCCGACATAGCGCAGCAATAATTCACGCGTGAGGGTATTTGCGACCACTTGATCAATTAGCTGACCCGTTATCCAGGGCACCACCATTTCTAGCACGTCGGTACCCAGCAGCATCAATATGGCAGCCGTATACCGGCGCCACTGCGACTTAAAATACCAAGAAAGCTTTAGAAACAGGGCCATGAGAGTTCCCAAAAGGCGCAGTCTATCAGGGTTACAATTCTTGCGAGTGCGCACAGTCACATTTATTTTTCTAACAATATCAAAGCACTACCCACAGGGTTTAGCGAATTTGCGTGCCAAACTCCTGCGCCCCTCAAACTAAATGCCGTGTTTACAAAAATCAGATTTACCTGAGGTGATGCTTTGCTACAATAGCGCACCAAACCACCCCCAGCCCAACCGTATATAGCGATACCGCGGAGGAGAGCAACCAATCAATGAATACTGAATACACTCAAGTAGAAGACTTTTACGAAGCCGAAACATTCAAACGTATCAAAGAGTTAGCTGATACCAAAGAAACACCTTTTGTAGTGATCGATATCGCTACGATCGAGGCTGCTTACGACACATTGAAAGAGCTCTTCCCTTACGCGAGTGTGTACTACGCAGTTAAGGCTAACCCTGCTGCCGAAGTATTGGGTTGTTTGCGTGACCGAGGTTCTAATTTCGACGTCGCGTCTATCTACGAGCTAGATAAACTGCTCGAAAATGGCGTTGACGCTACTCGTTGCAGCTATGGTAACACCATCAAAAAGAGTCGCGACATCCGCTACTTCTTTGAAAAAGGCGTGCGTATGTACGCTACTGACTCAGAGGCTGACTTACGTAATATCGCCATAGCGGCGCCCGGCTCACGAGTTTATGTCCGCATCCTTACAGAGGGTAGCGGCACCGCAGACTGGCCTTTGTCGCGTAAGTTCGGATGCCAGAGTGACATGGCGATGGATCTTCTAGTCCTCGCTCGCGACCTCGGCTTAGTCCCTTATGGCGTATCGTTCCATGTAGGCTCGCAGCAGCGCGACATCGGTGCGTGGGATGCCGCCATTGGCAAAGTGAAAGGCATCTTCGAACGTTTAAAAGAAGAAGACAATATTACGTTAAAACTCATTAACCTTGGCGGCGGCTTCCCTGCCAACTATATCAATCGTGCCAACACGCTTGATCTGTACGCAGAAGAGATCACCCGCTTTATCGAAGAAGACTTTGGTGACGATTTCCCAGAAATCATTCTTGAGCCTGGCCGTTCTTTGATTGCCAATGCTGGGGTGTTGGTCTCTGAAGTGGTACTGATTTCGCGCAAATCTCATACAGCGCTGCAGCGCTGGGTTTTCACTGATGTCGGAAAGTTTTCTGGCTTGATTGAGACACTTGATGAGTGCATCAAATATCCTATCTATGTGGAAAAACAAGGGGAGTTGGAAGAGGTCGTGATTGCTGGGCCGACTTGCGATAGCGCCGACATCATGTACGAGCATTACAAATACGGTTTGCCATTGAACCTCGCTATTGGCGACAGAATGTACTGGCTGTCTACCGGCGCCTACACAACAAGCTACAGCTCTGTTGAGTTCAATGGCTTCCCGCCTCTAAAATCTTACTTCGTCTAATTGACGCCGAAGCGCGAAGGCCCTTAGGCCTTCGCAGCTCCTTCTGTTCCTACTAAATCTTCTTCACTCTGCTTCATGGCCAGCAGCTTTGTTGTGACCACGCCGCTAGTAATAGCCCCGTTCACATTCAAAGCGGTACGTGCCATATCAATCAACGGCTCAATAGAGATCAGCAAGGCCACTACCGTCACTGGCAGGCCCATGGCTGGCAATACGATCAATGCCGCGAAGGTTGCCCCTCCGCCCACACCAGCCACCCCAAACGAGCTCACAGCGATGATCGCGACGAGACTAAGCAAGAACATAAAGTCTGTAGGATCAACGCCAACCGTTGGCGCTACCATCACAGCCAACATCGCCGGGTAGATTCCCGCACAACCATTCTGCCCAATCGTCGCCCCAAAAGTCGCTGACAGGTTCGCGATCGGTGATGGCACCTTAAGCTCTTCAATCTGAGTCTTTACCGTCAATGGAATCGTGGCTGCAGAGCTACGTGTCGCAAAGGCAAAGCTCAACACAGGCCAAATTCTTTGGAAGTAGGTGCGGATATTCATGCCACTGCCAATGATGAATAGGGAATGCACCACAAACATCAACAGGATCGCCGTGTAAGAGGCGAAGACAAAACTAATCAAGTTGAGTATGTCATCCCCATCGGAGCTGGCGACAACATAGGTCATCAGCGCGAGAATGCCATACGGGGTCAATGCCATCACCATGCGCACTAGTTTCATGACAATGGCTTGCATGGACTCAACGAAGGCCTTAATCGCCTTGCCCTGTTCTGGATTATCCTTGCCCACCATGATGGCAGCGATACCAGTGAGAATACCGAAGATGACCACGGCGATAATCGAGTTATCACGAGCATCGGTCAGGTCAGAGAAAATATTAGTAGGAATAAAGCCCGAAATTACGTCTGGCAAGCTAAGACCACTCACCGAACCGCGTCTCACTTCCAAGATATCGGCACGAGCCATCTCGCGCGCACCAGCCACCATGCCTTCAGCACTGAGCCCAGCGATCAAAGTCACTGCGATCCCAATAACAGCGGCGATAGCCGTCGTTAACACCAACATGCCTACGACTGAGAAGCCGATCTTGCCGACGGAGGCTACAGCATCCATGCGCAAGACAGAGCCAATCATGGTCACCAAAATCAGCGGCATAATGATCATGCGTAATAGGCGTACATAAGAATCGCCCACAAGATTGGTCCAGTTGAGCGTCTCTCCCATAACGGTAGAATCAATACCGTAGACAAGTTGCAGAAAGAAACCAAAGGCAAGGCCAAGGACCATACCAGTGAAGACTTTGCGGGAGAGGCTTTCGGTTTTTTTGCTTATGTTGTAAATCAAATACAACAAAGCGCAAAAGAGGATGAGGTTTATGACGGTGTATAGGCTCATGGTCGAGTACTCATATTATTGGTATGCCGTGAAATTAAACTACCTATGGCACACATACAAGGACAAGATTCACGAGCCGTTGTTACAAATTAGTCTGGCAGGTTAGACATCAGAATATCGAGCGTATCTGAACGGAACTCTCGACGGTATAGAACCGCAACAACCAAGGCAGACAAAAACATAAAGACGAAGAAGTTCACGAACCAACCAAGCACTGCCATGCTGAAATAATACGTCCTTAGACCATTGTTAAAGTTGCCGGCAGCTTTCGATGCCATGGTTGAGATACTGTCGATGTGGCGACCAATAATTTCATCCGAGGCATTCTCATGTCTCTCTGGCACTCCTCCCAACATCACTGATACTTGCCCAAACTGGCGCAAGCTCCAAGTGAACTTAAAGAAGGCATAGACAAATAAACATATTAACAACAAGACCTTAACTTCCCATTGCCCTCGCGTACCCTGATCTGAGAACGGTATATCGCTAAGCATTGTGATGACCGTTTCTGACGAAGTCCCCAGAACTGTCATCAAACCAGCGAGAATAAACAACGTTGTCGAGGCGAAAAAAGACACGCTGCGCTCTAGGTTGGCGATGATATTAGTGTCCGCTATGCGGTTTTCTCGACGCAGCGCTTTGCGTATCCATTGTTTACGGAAACGATGCATAGCATAGGCAAGCGTTGGGGTATCAATACTGCGCAACCAGGTATAGTGGAAATACCCGCGAAAACACAGCAGGAACCACGTCACTGATACAAAATTTCCAATATTATCCAACAATAAATCGCCGAGAATCATGCTCAGACTTTTTCCTTATAAGCTTATTTCTTAATGTGATAACCAGTTTTAAACATCCAGGAGATAACCGCCAAACAGGCTCCTAGAAAAAACATAATCATGGCCAAACTTACCCCTACACTGACATCGGATATTTCATAGAAGCTCCAGCGAAACCCGCTTATCAGATATAACACAGGGTTAAACAAGGTCAACGTCTGCCAAAATGGCGGCAACATACTTGCAGAATAGAAACTTCCACCCAAGAACACCAGAGGTGTCACAATTAAAAGCGGGATCAACTGCAGTTTCTCAAAATTATCTGCCCAAATGCCGATAATGAAACCAAACAGACTAAATGTGACACAGGTTAAAACCAAAAACAGCAACATCAAGAACGGGTGAGCAATATCAAGCGGCACAAAAAATCCCGCGGTTGCTAGAATGATCGCCCCCAAAATAAGCGACTTACTGGCCGCAGCGCCCACATACCCAAGCAACGCTTCGAACATCGAAACAGGCGCAGACAACAGTTCATAGATTGTGCCAGAGAACTTCGGGAAGTAAATTCCAAAAGAAGCGTTTGAAATGCTATTGGTCAACAATGACAACATCACCAAACCGGGCACAATAAACGCGCCATAACTTATCCCTTCGACTTCTTGAATTCGGCTACCGATGGCAGCACCAAACACTACAAAATACAAAGAAGTCGAAATTACCGGGGCAATAATGCTTTGCTTGAGCGTTCGCCAAGTACGAGCCATTTCAAAGTTGTAAATCGCTTTCACTCCGTGCCAGTTCATTACGACTCCTCCACTAATTTGACAAATATTTCCTCTAAAGATCTTTGCGTCGTACGCATATCTTTAAAGCCGATCTCAGCGTTACGTAGGTCTTCCATCAAATTAGTAATACCCGTGTGCTCCCCTTGCGTGTCATAGGTATAGGTTAACTGTTCACCGTCAGCCCCAAGCAGCAAGTTATACGCTGCCAAACTTTCGGGAATACTCGCCAGCGATTGACTCAAGTCGAGAATCAATTGCTTCTGACCAAGCTTGCGCATCAGCTCATCTTTTTCTTCCACTAGGAGAATCTCACCACGGGTGACAATCCCGATACGATCTGCGATCTCTTCAGCCTCTTCAATATAGTGTGTCGTCAAAATAATAGTGACACCCGACTCGCGCAGTTTTCTCACCAATGCCCACATGTCTTTGCGTAGCTCTACATCAACGCCCGCTGAAGGCTCATCTAGAAACAATACGCGAGGCTCATGCGATAAGGCTTTTGCGATCAGTACACGTCGCTTCATCCCACCGGACAATTCGATTATTTTATTATCTTTTTTCTCCCATAAAGAAAGATCGCGCAAGACTTGTTCGACATAAGCGGGGTTAGGCGCTTTGCCAAACAGACCACGACTAAAATTTACGGTAGAGAGTACAGACGCAAATGACTCTGTGGTGAGCTCTTGTGGGACTAAACCAATCATTGCACGAGTGGCACGAAAATCTTTAATGATGTCCTTACCATCAACGAGCACTTCTCCTTCGCTAGGATTCACGATGCCGCAGATTGTGGAGATCAATGTAGTTTTACCTGCCCCATTAGGGCCTAGTAATGCGATGATCTCTCCTTTACGAATCTCAAGATTGATGTTTTTCAACGCCTGAAAACCATCTGCATACGTTTTTGAAAGATTGCGAATCGAAACGATAGATTCCACTAATTACACCTCAGTCATTGCGTCGATGGCCTCTGCCAATCTGGCAACGCCCACTATTGTCATACCTTTGATACCGCCTCTAGGCACATTTGCCTTAGGGACGATGGCGCGCTTAAAACCATGCTTTGCGGCCTCATATAATCTTTCTTGCCCGCTGGGTACCGGACGTATCTCACCCGCGAGACCGACCTCGCCAAACACTACCATGTCGTGGGGAAGAGGTTTGTCTCTAAAGCTTGAAATGATCGCCAGCACTAAGGCGAGGTCCGCACTTGTTTCTGTGACTTTAACGCCGCCGACCACATTCACGAATACGTCTTGGTCAGCCATATAGACTCCACCATGGCGGTGCAGTACCGCTAAAAGCATGGCCATCCGGTTTTGATCTAGCCCCACGGCCAAGCGCCGTGGATTACCCAGTTGCGTGCCATCGACCAAGGCTTGTATCTCTACCAACAATGGTCGTGTGCCTTCCCATAGCACCATGACGACAGAGCCAGCGCTCTCCTCTTCTGTGCGTGCCAGAAATATCGCCGAAGGGTTCTTCACCTCTTTCAAACCTTTCTCTGTCATGGCGAATACGCCCAGCTCATTCACAGCGCCAAAACGGTTTTTCTGTCCACGCAAGGTTCGATACTTGCTATCGCTTCCTCCATCAAGCATTAGGAAACAATCGATCATATGTTCCAACACTTTCGGCCCAGCAAGATTGCCGTCTTTCGTCACATGGCCGACGAGAAACAAAATGGTGTTCGTCTGTTTAGCATATTGAATAAGATACGCGGCACATTCGCGCACTTGAGAGACACTACCCGGCGCCGAGGAAATGTCTGCGCTATGCATTACTTGAATTGAGTCAACGACTAATAATTTCGGTTGTTCTTGCTGGGCGACTTGGCAGATTTTTTCTACGTTGGTCTCCGCAAGCATCTTCAGGTTTTTCTCTGGCAAGCCTAAGCGTCGAGCCCTCATCCCTACTTGTTGCAAGGACTCTTCCCCGGTGACATAAAGGGCGCTAGTTGATTGCGCTAACAAGCACATGACTTGTAGTAGCAGAGTACTTTTACCCGCACCTGGATTACCGCCGATCAAGATCGCAGAACCAGGCACAAGCCCGCCCCCAAGGACACGATCTAACTCTGAAATACTCGTTGAGACACGCGGGACTGAATCGAGGTCAATCTCAGAGAGATCTTGCACACCGGAAGTGGTGCCGGCATAACCTTGCTTACGAAAATCTGGTTTTGCAGCTGGAGACGCGGCGCTGCCCAAGCTTATTTTCGACAGCGTATTCCACTCTTTACAGGCGACACACTGCCCCTGCCATTGCCCATGCTCTGCCCCGCAGTCGGTGCAGACAAAAGCATTTTTTACCTTCGCCATGGCGATTCCTTTGCTTGCTTGCGCCTGTATTTATTTATAAACAAAATGGACACGCGGTGTGACCTGACAGAACAACTCATAGGCGATGGTGTTGCAGTGCCGAGCGATTTCATCAGCAGGCAGCCCTTCTCCCCACAGAATAACTTCGTCGCCCACCTGCGCCGCAGGGCAATCACTTAGGTCTACCGTGATCATATCCATCGAGACGCGGCCGCATAAAGGGACTTTGTACTGGGCGGGCCCCGAGGATGCCTGACAATTCACCAGTACCGGAGTGCCTTCTGGCATGCGCCGAGGATAACCATCACCATAGCCAATAGAGATGACACCAATGCGTCGCTCTTGTGCACATACGTATGTCGCGCCATAGCCGACACTTCCACCAGCTGCGACCATTTTAATTGAAATGAGTTTTGCTCGCAGCGTCATAACCGGGTCGATACCACGCTGCACAGCATCCTCGCCCGCTACTGCGGTGCCGCCATAAAGCATGATGCCAGGACGCAGCCACTGAAAGTGCGCCTGTGGCCATAGCTGAATACCCGAAGATGCGGCAAAACTGATTTCTCGATTTACCGTGGGAACATCGGCAGCATCGAGCACGTCCATTAAACCCTGCAACTGACGCTCAGACATTTCATCGTCTAAATCATCAGCACAGGCAAAGTGCGACATGAATATTATCTTTTCAACACTAGCGTGTTCGCTCAGGTGTTGCCAAGCACGCGTGAAGTCCTGCTCATCAAAGCCAAGACGATGCATCCCTGTATCAATTTTTAACCAAATGGTCAGTGGCGCAATATGAGGATGCGCCTCTAGAAACGTTTCCAACATGCTCAATTGAAACAGAGAGTGCACGACAAATTGAAAGCCATGATCTACGGCTTGCTCCAGTTGCGTGACACTAAACACGCCCTCTAATAGCAAGATAGTCTCAGCGATTCCCCCGCGCTCCAATTGCAGGGCTTCTTCGATAGAGGCCACGCCAAAACAATCGTCGTCACTGAGTTGACTGCGCAACGCTTGCGCGACTGCCAACGCACCATGTCCATAGGCATTAGCTTTCACTACGGCAACGATATTGGCGCTCGGGCAATAGTCCCGCGCTTTCGAAAGGTTGGACTGTAGAGCCCCTAGGTCGATAGTGGCCCAGGCACGAAAATCATTCGTGTTGGGAATAGCTTTCATCGTATGCCTGCAAAGCAAGTGTTTCGAATCGAGTGAATTGTCCTACGAAGCCAAGCTTCACGGTACCAATAGGACCATTACGTTGTTTGCCAATAATAATTTCGGCAATGCCTTTGTCCGCCGTATCTTCATTGTAGACTTCATCGCGATACACGAAAGCGATGATATCGGCATCCTGCTCGATCGCACCCGATTCACGCAAGTCCGACATCACTGGGCGTTTATTGGGACGTTGCTCCAATGCGCGGTTTAGCTGCGACAAGGCAATAACAGGACATTCGAATTCCCGCGCCATCGTTTTAAGTGAGCGCGAAATTTCGGAAATCTCACCGACCCGGTTATCACCAAAGCCTTTGATCTGCATTAACTGCAAGTAATCCACTACGATCAAGCCGATCGAGCCGTGTTCACGAGCCACGCGTCGGGCGCGCGAGCGCATTTCCATCGGGCTTAGGCCCACACTGTCGTCGATAAGCAGAGGCTTGTCTTTTAGCTTACTCACTGCCGCCGTCAAACGTGGCCAATCGTCTTCTTCCAGCTTGCCGGTACGCAAACGCTTCTGATCTATTTTGCCAACCGAGCTAAGCATTCTCGTTACCAAGCTTTCTGCCGGCATCTCAAGGCTGAACACCAAAACTGGTTTATTGCTTAATAACAGAGCGTTCTCAGCTAAGTTCATCGCAAATGAGGTTTTACCCATAGAAGGACGTCCAGCCACAATAATGAGGTCAGACTTTTGCAATCCGGAGGTTTTCTCGTCTAAATCTTTGAACCCAGTAGGCAGGCCAGTCAGAGAACCATCAGAGCGGAACAGCTCATCAATGCGGGTAACCGCCCCTTGCAATAGAGGATTAATCGGCTTCGGCCCACCGTCTTTAGGTCGGTCATCAGCGATTTTGAAGACTTTTTGCTCCGCTACATCTAGTACATCGTCGGCCCGTTGCCCTGCGGGGTTATAGCCGCTATCAGCGATTTCATAAGCCACTCGAATGAGTTTACGCAGCTTAGAGCGTTCAGCAATAATTTCAGCGTAGGCACCGATGTTAGCCGAGCCTCGAGCGTTACTGGCCAAGTCACTGAGATACTCTATGCCTCCGGCCGCATCAAGCTCACCTAGGCTGTCGAGAGCCTCAACCAATGTCACCACATCGAGCGGCTTATCGGCCTCGGTTTGACTGAACATCACGCGGTAGATTAGCTGGTGCTCGTGGCGGAAGAAGTCCTCTTCGATCAGCTTTTCGACCACGGTATCCCAGACGGAGTTGTCGAGCATCAAACCGCCAAGGACCGCTTGCTCTGCCTCAATGGAGTGAGGGGGAGTTTTTAAGGATGCTAAAGCGCCAGCATCGAGTGGTTTTTGGCTTTTCTCAAACAATTCAGACATGGGGTATTCACTATGAAAGCCCGCCTTGTGGCGAGTTTTTAGAAAAAAAAAGCGCCATCACTCATAAGAATGACAGCGCTTCATTGTCCACTATTGACCCGACTACAACAACCGCGAAATTGCGTGCGGTGTTACAGAATCAATGGCGTCTTAAGCAGGAACAACTGCTAGTGTAACAATCTCTTCAACTTCGAAACCGAGGTCGATAGTCAGTGCGTACTCGCCAACTTCGCGTAGCGCACCGTTAGGAAGACGTACTTCAGATTTGTTCACATCTGTACCAGCAGCTGCATTGATCGCATCAGCTACGTCACGTGTTCCGATTGAACCGAACAACTTGCCTTCTTCGCCAGCATTCACTGCGATAGAGACGCGCAACTCTTTAAGCTTTGTTGCACGGCCTTGAGCAACAGCCACTTTCTCGTTGTGCGCTGCAAGCAGGTCAGCACGACGTGCTTCAAAGTTCTCTAGGTTTGTTTTAGTGGCAGGGATCGCCTTACCCGTAGGGAACAGGAAGTTACGAGCATAGCCAGCTTTTACCGAGGCAGAATCACCTACCGCACCAAGCTTGCCCACTTTTTCCAATAGAATGACGTTCATTTTTACTTCCTCATTAAATTCTGCGTGTATTCTTAATCTACATTTAAGCGCTAGGCGCTTGCCGTAATTCGTTTGTCTAGTCTCGCTGGGCTACCTTCGATCGAAAATCTATCCAGCTATCGGCTACCGCGGCAAGGACCACTAATTGGGCCATTACAGGGCTCATCAAAACTGAATAGAAAATCACCAATACTGCAACAGGCAATTTTCTTCGACCTACCAGGCCATGCACCAAAGCAATGCCTGCAATCAGCAGCGGCAACACGAAGAACAGTGAAAGCTGCTGCAATACTGGCGGCCCAATGGTCGCCAGCATAAACATCAAAAACAACACTGCGCTAGACTTCCAGCTTAAACGCAGTTGATGGAATTCTTCACGAAAACCACCAGGGTTAAATAATCTTGCTTGCCAGCTTCGGGCCAACATTAACAGCGTCACTGCGGAGAACGACACTGTGATGCCAATAAACATCAATAACATTTGCCGGAGAACTTCAGGCTCTGCCAGAGTTACTTGGCCTTGTAGCTCTGGGCTGCTAGCCACTAGCTGCTCCATCAATGTCGTTAGTTGCCCCTCCATTACTACGAGGACGTTGGGGTTAATCAATAAACCCAACTGAGCGCCAATTCCTACACCAATGGAAGCTAATAACGTCACTTCCCAAGAACCAGTACTGCGCAACACTTGCGCTAGCACTGTTATGCCAAGCATCAATAGTAGAGGAATGAAATCCCCTGCAACCGCCCAAGCTACTGCGGGCAATATAGCCCAAACAAGGACGATCATGGCTTCAGACTTGCCGTGCCGTAGTAGCACTAACGCTACAACTGGCGCACTTAAGTAATTAAGTATCGGCAAAAGCCCAAGCAAAACAGCCGCTATAATCGACTGGCGGCGGCTTGACATCACATACTGAGTCAAAGCCTTCATACGCGTCTCCGTACTACTTTACGGATTTAGGCAGTATGGCTGTCTGTATACGGAATCAAAGCAAGATGACGAGCGCGTTTCACTGCTGTCGCCAATTGACGCTGATAACGCGCCTTGGTGCCAGTGATACGGCTAGGAACAATCTTGCCAGTTTCAGACACATACGCCTTCAAAGTTTCGATATCTTTATAATCAATCTGAATTGTGCCTTCTGCTGTGAATTTGCAGAATTTACGTCTACGGAAAAAACGTGACATGTTTAGATCCTTTCAATAAGTTTATTTGAACATAAGCATTAAACGACAAGCTATGCGCTATGCGCATTAGCCTGGCAATTAGTCTTTCGTTTCTTCGACTACAGCTTCTTCAGCTGAATCATCAGAATCTTTTGACTCTTCGCCTTCAACTACTTCATCGCTTGTTGCAGCTTCAGCAGCGGCTGCGGCAGCTGTAGCAGCAGCGGCATCACGAACTGCAGCGTCTTCTTCGATCTTACGCTTTTGCTCTGCACGGGCACGACGCTCACGGCTTTCACGCTCACCTTTAAGAATCAATGATTCTTCAGTGACAGGGCCAGACTCTTTCATGACCAAGTTACGGATGATTGCGTCGTTATAACGGAATAAAGTAGTGATTTCGTCCAGCACTTCGCTGCCACACTCAATGTTCATGAGAATGTAGTGCGCTTTGTGGATTTTATTGATTGGATACGCTAACTGGCGACGACCCCAGTCTTCTTGACGGTGAATAGTACCACCGCTGTCTTTAACGATTTGAGTGTAGCGTTCAACCATACCCGGCACTTGGTCGGACTGGTCAGGGTGTACCAAAAATACAACTTCATAATGTCTCATAGAGACTCCTTACGGGTTGAAGTCTTCTGACAAACATCGACTCGATAAGCCTAATGCGCAGGAAGACAAGGAGTTAAGGGGGATGCCGAAAGACACCTCCCCGAAATTAAAGAGCGGGCATTCTAGAGATTAGCGAGAAAATATGCAAACCATTTAGCATTTATATGCTATAGGCAGGCAAGCTCCTACGAGGTCTGACGCTGGCGCACCGCCTCAAACAGACACAGGCCTGTTGCTACCGAGACATTGAGACTGCTTAGCTCACCAGCCATCGGGATCGACATCAAGTAATCGCAATGCTCGCGAGTCAATCGACGCAGACCTTTGCCCTCAGAGCCCATCACGATCGCGATTGGCTGCTTAAAGTCCATGGCATAGAGACTCTCTTGCGCCTCACCTGCGGCGCCAGCGATCCAGATACCGCGCTGTTTCAGACCTTCCAAAGCACGACTCAGATTAGTAACGGAGACAAATGCAATGGTATCGGCCGCACCACAGGCGACCTTGCGGGCAGTCATATTCAATGGCGCCGCACGATCTTTCGGAACGATAACCGCATCAACACCCGCAGCATCGGCTGTACGCAAGCACGCCCCTAGATTATGCGGATCGGTCACTTCATCAAGAATCAAAAGCAACGCAGGGTGCTGCAGCCCGTCTAGCAACACGTCTAATCCACGTTCATCCAAGATGCTGCCACTAAACTTACAAAGTGCGACAACCCCTTGATGTACGGCCCCTTTTTGCATATTGCGCAGACGTTTATCCAGGTCTTTGCGGTCCTGTCCCTGCCAACTAACGCCTGCAGCAGAAGCCAGTGCTTTGACCTCATTGATACGCTTGTCTTCACGATCTTGCTGGATATGGAGCTCAAGCACATCCTCAGGATGCTGCTTTAGAAGCTCACTTACAGTATGGATACCGTAGACCCACTCTTTATTACTCAATGTTCAATCCTTTAATCCTGCGGACTAGCCAGCAATCGTTATTTTTCGACTTTAGGCGCAGTCGCGGCAGCGCCCTCACCCGAGCTTGGCGTGCGACGCTTGCCTTTATCCTTATTAGCACTAGCGGCTTTGCGCTTTCTCGCAGCCCCCGTTCTCTTTTTCGCCTTAGGCTTGGCATCCCCCTCTTTGCGAGCAGGCTTATCACCACGCTCTTTGCTTTCGGGCTTCGCTTTTGGCTTAGCGTTCGACTTGGACTTGGACTTTGACTTGGCTTTCGACTTACTCTTTTTGGGAGGCAGATCTGCCGAGCTTTGCGGATTTCCCGCCGCATCAAGCATGATGAGGTCAATCTTACGATCATCCAGATCCACGCGAGCCACTTTAACCCGCACGGTATCCCCTAAGTGATACACCATTCCATTGCGCTCTCCGCGCAATTGATGCCGCACGGGATCAAACTGGTAGTAGTCATTTTTCAAGGCAGTAATGTGCACCAAACCTTCGACGTAGATATCGTTTAGCTGCACAAACAAACCAAAAGCCGTCACACTACTGACCGTGCCAGAGAAATCCTCACCGACCCGATCCTGTATGTACTCACATTTGAGCCAATCCAAGACATCATAGCTGGCAGCATCTGCGCGGCGCTCGGACATCGAGCACATCTCTCCAAACGACTGCATGTCTTTCAACTCATACGGATAGATAGTCTTGCGCGCCAAAGGCTTAACGCCTTCGACTTTACGAACGTTCTGCGTATGGGTGTTACTGCGAATCAAATAGCGCAGAGCGCGATGCACCAACAGATCAGGATAGCGTCGAATTGGCGAGGTAAAATGCGTATACGCCGCGAACCCTAAACCAAAGTGACCGATATTCTCAGGCTGGTAGACCGCCTGCAGAAGCGAGCGAATCATTACTGTTTGAATCAAATGCGCATCAGGACGTTCTGCAATTTTTTGCAGCACACGCTGATAGTCTTTTGGCTCGGGTTTCTCAGCGCGGGTTAATTGAATACCGATCTCTTTCAAGAAGGCCTTCAAATTATCCATCTTGTCCATATTGGGGCCGTCATGCACACGGTACAATACGGGCAATTCAGACTCTGCCAAGAACTTCGCTGTGCACACGTTAGCCGCCAACATACACTCTTCGATCAGGCGATGGGCGCTATTACGTACAACTGGCACTATAGAACTGATCTTGCGCGTTTCTCCGAAGACAATACGAGTCTCCGTGCTAATGAAATCTAACGCTCCCGCCTGCTGACGCAGCTTAGAGAGTTTGTGATAAACGGTATTAAGTGACTCTAGCGCTGGTAACACGGACTCATATTTCGTTCGCAGTCGCGCTTGCGTCTTCGCCCGCAAGTCCGTTTCTGGCTCTTCGAGAATATCTGCCACTTCGGTGTACGTCATACGTGCGTGAGAGTGAATCACCCCTTCATAAAAACTGTAGTCGTGTACTCGCCCCTGTTTATCGAGATGCATCTCACACACCATCACCAAGCGATCCACTTCTGGCTTCAGAGAGCACAGACCATTGGACAACGCCTCTGGCAACATTGGAATCACATGTCCAGGGAAATACACTGAGTTACCGCGATTCTGCGCTTCCTCATCAAGCGCGGAAGTCACCGACACATAATGTGATACATCTGCAATCGCCACATAAAGGCTACAAGTGCCTCCGGCGCCTTGCTCGCAATATACCGCATCATCAAAATCTTTCGCGTCTTCGCCATCGATTGTCACGAATGGCAACTGGCGCAAGTCAACACGCTCGGCCGCTTCAGAAGCCGACACCTCTTTGGTGAAGCCCTTCATCTCTTTGAGGACATCACGCGGCCATTCGTGAGGAATATTGTGACTGCGAACCGCCACATCAATTTCCATACCTGGCTTCATGTGATCCCCAAGGATCTCCACGATAGTCCCTACGGCCTTGCGTCGCTGAGTAGGAAACGAGGTTATCTCCGCTACGACAAACTGTCCGTCTTGAGCACCACGATTCTCTTTTTCAGGCACCATGATTTCGTGACAGTTGCGCCGGTTATCCGGCACCACCACGCCAAAACCTTGCTCCCAATAATATCGGCCGACTATCTGATTGCTGCGGCGCTCTAGCACCTCAAAAATCATTGCCTCTTTACGGCCACGTCGATCAACACCCGACACACGCGCAAGCACGATATCGCCATCAAAGACTTTCTGCATCTCGGAATTGGGCAACACCAAATCGCCAGAACCATCCCCAGGAATAAAGAAGCCATAGCCATCTTTATTGCCTTGAATGCGCCCCTTGATCAGCTCCATTCGATCTACGAGCCCGTAGACTCCACGCCGATTGCTTATTAGCTGGCCGTCACGCGCCATAGCGATCAGACGACGACGCAATGCCTCGGTATGATCATGGGACTCTAATTTGAGGTGCTCGCAGAGCGATTCGTAGGTGACTGGTTCACCTATTTGCTCCATGTATTCGAGGATGAATTCACGACTGGGAATCGGATTTTCGTAATTTTCCGCTTCCCGACTTGCGAAGGGGTCTTTAATAATTTCAGGGTCTTTCGATTTCTTAGCCATAGCCTGCCAAATAAAATGGGTTTCTAGCAGGTAGTATACACTCTGAGGGCTTTTATTACTTGCACAATTAGAGTAAGGGAATTGACAGCAGCAGGGCTCAGCGATAAAGTGCGCGCTTCGAAATACCCCTCCTGCCTAGGTGGTGGAATTGGTAGACACGCTAGCTTCAGGTGCTAGTGCTCGTAAGGGCGTGGAGGTTCAAGTCCTCTTCTAGGCACCAAACTCTCTTTTGTTCACGCACGCAGTGGCAACAAACCCCACTCAATCTAATGCGTATTTTCCTCTATTAGTTTTATACCAATCGACGAGATCATTGGCCGGTAGCGGGCGAGAAATCAAATAGCCCTGAGCATAGTCACACCCAATGCTTCTGAGAAAATCTAAAGACTCCTTGTCCTCCACCCCTTCTGCCACCACTTTGAATTTCAGCCTGTGCGCAAGATTAGTTGAGGCATCAACAATATGTTTATTCCCCTCCCTACGAGCAAGATCGAACACAAAGGACTTATCAATCTTAATTAGTGAGACTGGTAGTTTTTGCAAATATTGCAGCGAAGAGTAACCGGTTCCGAAGTCATCGATAGAAAGCGTGACCCCAAGCTTAGATAGTTTTGTTAGCACCGCAATGGCGCGATCGATATCGTGCATTAAGGAGTTTTCAGTCAATTCAAACTCTAGATGCTCCCCTGACAAACCATGCTCTTCTAACTGCGACATCACCTGGAAAACAAACCCTGATTGAGTGAGGTTCTGAACCGAGATATTGACGGCTATCTTAATGTTGACGCCAGCCTTCTTCCATCGCAACACTTCGCGCAATGACTCATCGATGGCGAACTCAGTGAGCCGGTCAATGAGCGTGCTACGCTCGGCCCTTGGGATGAATTTATCAGGTGGGATATTGCCTAGCTTTGGATGCCTCCACCGCATTAACGCTTCGACTGAAAGCATTCTTCCTGAGGACAGATCAATCTTTGGCTGATAGTGCATTTGCAACTGACGATCGTCTAAGGCCGCTTTCAAGTAACCCAATAACTCAATATTCTCAAACACCGATTGCTCATTCGTTTGATTGAGAAGCACAATATTGGGCGCACTTGAGGCTTTGGCCTCTGACACGGCGCTTGTCGCTTTCTGAATATAGTAACTGGGCGGCTGATCAATCCCTTGGAACTTGACGACCCCAAGCTGGACATCACCGTGGAGCTGCAAATCATTAGAGAGAAACGGCTCTTGAAAAGCCCTATGTAGCCCTCTACAGAACGACTTCGTACTCAAATGTTTCTTTTCTTCC
The DNA here is from genome assembly GCA_051252515.1 of Gammaproteobacteria bacterium. Lineage (GTDB taxonomy): Bacteria > Pseudomonadota > Gammaproteobacteria > Pseudomonadales > Pseudohongiellaceae > UBA5078. The sequence goes on along the minus strand of JBPOFS010000002.1, from coordinate 492,630 downwards.
AACAGCAAACATAATTGATCATTTCGAGTGCGGTACACAACCGTATCAACAGGAGCGTCAAGCTTCACTCTCTCAGCCATCTGCAGAAGAATTCGATTCAGCGCTGGCATGCCGAAATTAGTCGTAATCTCTTCGGAGTTCATTAGGGAGATTATAATGAGGCAGTGGTTGAACGAGTGCTTGGTTTTTTCTTCACTAAGCTTCAGCCGCTCCATATCTTCGATAAGGGCCAGATAGTTTGGCAGTTTTGAAGTCGCATCATGCCTAGATGTCCACCGTATTCGGATTATATAGCCCTTAATCCAATCACTAGCCAAACCAGCTGCGATACCGATTAATGAGAAAAATCCTATCCTATAAACCCAGTTGAGCATTGACTGGGGCTCTCCGGTCACTGTGTCTAATGGCACCAGCGGGCCTAGAATCAAACCTCCAATCAGCGCAGCAAGTACGCTGCCTCGTATGCCAAAAACCACGCCTGCAAAAATGATAGGCACATACATCGAGTGGGCGAACACAAACTTAATGCCACCAGTATTCATTACAAGGTAGTAAACAGCGACCATCAGAATAGTAATGATCAGTAATGAGACGAGTTTAATACTACGTTGATGTAGCTCGACCCAATTAAAGAAAGTTTTGCTTTTAATGTTCCTGCGCCTCTTTTTCGAAAGTTTCGTTAGCCACCAATTTAGATGCATCAAATAGTATCTATACGCCCCAAAACCACTAATACCGGCACTTCAATTGACAGGGTCGTTCCAAATTGATCACTAACACAAGTGGGCACTCTAACCCGCGCCTCTTCAAATAACAATGGTTCTCATTAAAGCTGGGCAGCCAACTCTTCATCAGTAAACAATGCTAAGCGTACCCCTGTGCGATGCCCGTAAATAACGGTGTAGGTCAGCACACTTTCAACATAGTTACGGGTCTCGCCATAGGGAATCGTCTCAACCCATACATCAAAGGGCAATGGTGTCGATTGACTTCGTTGCAACCATTGCTTCACACGATTAGGGCCAGCGTTATAGGCCGCCGTAGCGAGAATTCGGTTTCCGGAGAAATCTTGCAATAGTTCCGACAAATAGCGCGTGCCCAGCTTGATGTTCACATCTGGATTCATAAGGTCTTGAGTGGACATGCGCAGACCAGCACGCGCTGCCATTTCACGCCCCGTCGCAGGCATCAACTGCATTAACCCTAACGCGCCTGCAGAGGATCGCACATCATGCATCAAGGCACTCTCTTGTCGAGCGACGGCATATAGAAAATGTGAAGGTAAAGAAAATTCCGTGGCGCTAGCGTCGAAGGACTCTCCATAGGCAAGCGGAAATCTTAGCGCCAAATCATTCCAATACTGAGCTCGAATCATGGCTTGAATCGAATTGCGGTGCCACCCCCAGCTCTCGGCCAAACTACCACTCGCCATGATTTGGGCATCTGTCATTTGCGCACTGGCAAAGTTCCACTCACTTCGAGCCGCTGGCTCATCCCCTATTAAATACAATTCATAAGCGCGCTCAATGGCAGGCATTTCACTGAGCTGCGCAATTTGCTCCGCGCTCACCAATACCGGCTGATCGGCAAACTCATATTCAACCCCTATTTGGTTGGCCGCAAGAAATCCAAAATAACTGCGATTCTTGGAGGCCAGTTTTAATAAATTATGAGCCTCTATTAAGCCATCCACGCTGCCATTATTGCTTAGTACTTTTGCCTGCCAATACTGCCAACGATCAGTATCGCGCTGCTCTTGTGTCAGACGACTAATCCACGCATCAACACGCGCCCAATCAAGCTGCCTAAGGGCATCTCGCACTATTTGCGCGACTAAAGACTCAGAGATGAGCTCAGGGGATTCCAATAGCACCGCCTCAGCCTGCTCTATTCGATCTGCAAATAGTAACCGCTGCACTGTATATCGCCGTAACGAAACAGAATCCTCTACGGAAAAATTGAACTGGGCTTGATACTCGTCGATCAAATTCAATACGAGGTCTGGATCGCTCACTGCCAACTGGCGCAAGCCATACAGTACAATTTCAGTCATCTCAGAAGTGCGGGCGCTGAACAGCGCTCGGTCCTCAAGCAAATGGGGATTGTGATCAACACTCAAAAACAGTTCGGCAAACTCTCGCTCTTGCTCCGGCATTAATGTGGAAACATAACGGGCGAGCGCGTTTCTTCCTGCTTGAATAGTTTTACTAAAACGTTGCCATGTGATTACAGGGGTAAGTTGACCGTCATCAATCCAAGCCTCGAAAACAGGGTCGCAATTATTAACCTGTGAACGCGATACATTCCACAAGGCCTCCACTTCATTCAAGGCACTTCTATCGCCGTCTAGCAGGCGCGCATGTAGTGCATAACATGTGAGCTCTGTAGTGGAGTTATCTCGATTATGGTATCGCTGCACGTCTTGCCAACGTTCTTGCAAAGCCAGCTCTCGCACCCAGGAGCGCTCCAATCGCAACGCCAAATAGGTGTCTGAGTAACGACTCAGAAAGTCATCTATTTCCTGCGTAGAGTTGCCAGCAATCGCTTGGCTGGAAAGGCGGGTCGAAATATCAGCGTATTCCAAATAAGAACGCAGCGGGTAATCCTCAAGCTTTTCCAGAAGGCTTTCGTAGACGCCCCTTTCTTCGCCATTGAGTGCGGCACGGGCCTCTAGAAACACCTCCCTTTGCTGCTCACGCTGAGCCAGTTCTGGTCTATCTTCCTGCGCCACAACGAAAGCACTGAGCACTGAACAGGTCAATAGCCAAGCTATTTGCAATCGCACTTTTCGCATAGAACACACCGTTTAAACTCTTATTAAGCAATCGAGGGAGCCGCCAGAAGCCATAGTGTATTTCAAGCGACGCGGGATCTCCAATAGTCCCGCCCCAGCCCCTTTTCGCCCCACTCACCCGCTCACTATCTAGCCTTTTTATTGACACCTCTTTAAACATGCATATATTATGCATCTTTATGAGGCGCTCGCTACCCCACCCTTCCATCAGTGGTACTTAGCGATGAACGCCTTACGATTCGACATTTAGAGAAGCCACTGGAGTCAACAATGCAACAAAGCGAAGTGATCAAAACAGTCAAAAGCACCGCCCCAATTCTTGCCGCTGAAGGGGAGAACATTACCAAGTTGTTTTATCAAAAACTCTTCGTTAACCATCCCGAGCTACAGAACACTTTCAATATGGCCAACCAAGCGCAAAATGCGCAAGGACAAGGGGAACAGGCGCGAGCACTCGCGCAGTCAGTGTTCAAATACGCCAGCTATATTGACCAACTTGAGGAGCTTGGCCCTATGGTCAAGCGCATCGCTCACAAACATGCCAGCCTAGCGGTCGCGCCAGAGCACTACCCCATAGTCGGAAAGTATCTGCTTGAAGCGATTTCAGAACATTTACAGATCTCTCCGCAAGACCCAGTGATTCAAGCATGGGCAATTGCTTACGGTCAGCTCGCTGATATTTTTGTATCAACAGAGGAGCAAATCTATACAGACAACAGCAATAAGGATGGCGGGTGGCGCGGGTTCCGAGCATTCACAATAAGCAATATTGTGGCCGAAGCTCAGGACATTAAGTCCTTTTACTTGCGGGCAGCAGATGGAGAAGCCATTGCAAGCTTTGAGGCTGGCCAATATGTCGGGGTCAAAATCGAAACCCCTGAAGGCGAGTACGATCACATTCGTCAGTACTCTTTATCTGCCGCCCCAGGTGAGGATTACTATCGCATTACCGTGAAGAGTGAAGCGAACAACGCACAGCACCCTGGGCAAGTTTCTAACTACTTGCACACCCTTAATGTCGGTGACAGCGTGTTTTTACAACCGCCAACAGGCGAATTCGTTATTGAGAACCAAGATAACAAAATCGTGTTAATTGCAGGAGGCGTTGGTATTACCCCTCTACTGAGCATGTTGTTAAGCCTCATTCAGCAAGGGGTTCCAGCGCAAAAAATTACGTTTATTCAATGTTGCAGAGACGCCAACCATCACATTATGAAGCATGCAATGCAAGAGCTGGCCGCGCAGACGGCGTTCACCTACAAAGTGGCCTATGAGCTTTCCGATGGCGCGGACCACAAAGGTTATCTCACTAGTGAAACCCTAGAGAAATGGTTGCCAGACCAAAGTGCTGATGTGTACTTTTGTGGCCCTCGTCCCTTCATGGGTGCATTGAATAACATGCTGCAAACTGTGGGATTTAATGAGTCACAGCTGTATCACGAGGTATTTGGCCCCAACACTGGCCTCAACTAAGTTGTAAAAACTGTATCCCCACCGCAATAACTGGCATACCATTTCCCCTTGGTAATGAGCCCCAGTATTGCTGGTGGCCGACACAACTCCCACTCAGACAAATCCAACTATGCGATTAACTCAACACACAGACTACGCACTTCGTGTGCTTATATTCTTAGGATTGAAAAGTGGCGATCTTGCTACAATTCAGGAGATTTCCGAGTCCTATAATATTTCCCGAAATCACTTAATGAAGGTCGTGCAGAAATTAGCCCATAACGGCTACATTGAAACGACTCGAGGAGTCGGTGGTGGTATTCGCCTAAGTCGCGCGCCCGAGGCCATTAACTTGGGTGATGTAGTTGGCACAATGGAGGCTGATGCAGGCTTAGTGGAATGCTTGCGCCCTGAGAACGCCTGTGTGATTACCCCTGCATGCTCTTTGGCTTCTATCTTGAAAGAAGCGGCCGTGGCATTTTCAGCAGCGCTTTCCAACCATACGCTCGCTGACCTGCTCCCTGCCAATAAACGCAAAGAGTTTTATTCACTCTTGCGAATCACAAATCTCGAACCTGAGGCCCAAGGCTAAGCAGCCTTATCAAACCTCACACCATTAGCGTTTCTCGGCCTTTTGCTCAACCGGGGCGTCTTCGGCTCGGTAATCTTCCTCAAACAGATTAATCCAACGATCAGTCTTACGACCAAACTGCATCATCTGCTGATAATGACTCTCTCCCTCTGGAGGCCTTAATACTAAGTCCAATAAGAACATCACGATGCTCACGGGACTCATGACGATATCTCGAACAGCGTCTGCGGCAAGCCTCAGCTGAAACAATAATAGGCAGCGAACACTCTTAATTGGTGTTATTGGTGTTATTGGTGTTATTGGTGTTTTGGACACGTAGTGACTCCCGACGATGTTGGCTCATTTCTTTAGGAAATGAGCACTCACCGTATACTAATCGTTTCAATACGAAAAAGTAGGAGAAATTTTCAAGAGGAGACTAGCGAGCGCGCAAGGGGGCGATCGCTCTGTCGAGTATTGACGCTAAGGTGCTCAGGGTCAAAGCGGACACTATCACTAGCAATAACGTAGATAAGATCGCAGCCAGCGGCTCTAAAAATTCTAAGCGCGACAAGCCTATGATTATCAACGGGAGAAAATAGAACACCCCGTTCCATCGACCAAGAAAACTCATTCTCAATTGTTTTTGACGATACAGAAAGTAAGAGTCAATTACGTACTGCGCAAAGGCTAGCACAATCAAAAGAGGCAGCCATGGCCAGACTAATCCTGCCGTCGCTGCTGCAAATAGCCCGCAAGTTACAAACAGAAAGTCCGTAGTGTGATCGAACAACTGCCCCCTTGCAGAGGCAGTATTCATATAGCGCGCTACCTTGCCATCAAAATAATCCGATGCAATGGCTATCAAAATCATCACCAGCAATGCCCATGATGGGAAGCGCTCTGGCTCAGCGCACGACCATGCTACTGGTACAACCAATAGCAGGCGTAACGCTGTCAGTAAATTAGCTATCAAGCTCCGAACAACTCACGTTGCGCGCGACGCCAGAACACAAGACCAATTGCTGCATTGAACAGAATGAAGAAGTTGTGCTGAACAAATCCAAAGGCAGCCATTTGCCCTTCATTGTCAGGGAACAACACTACCCACAATGTGATTGCAGCAGCGCGCATTGGCGTTGGAACAGCCGCCGCAAAGAAAATTACCGGCAACACTCCAATCATGGCAGCGAAGTCCGCCTCAACACCAAACAAGTTAAGAGCCACTGTGTAGACAACAATCGCGGCGATAATCGCAGGTGAGCGTAGGCAGAAAAATGCGCCATAGTGCCAAGGCTTAGCAAGTTTAAACGCGTGAAGTATTTTCTTCTCACGAAGCATACTTGAAGGCAGAATTTTGCCTTGAAAGTAAAGTATCCATAACACAAGGAAGATACCTGCTGCGCCAGCAATGTAAGGAATTAGACCAAACACATCGGGTAAGAGGCTGCTTGTAAATACAAAGCCGATCGTAGCCCATACTAGGAGATAGAAAATTTCACAGAACATGATGAACAACATCACCGAGCCCGTTTCCCACCCTGGCACTTTATCGCGCTTATTTAAATAATAAGCCATGGCGCCTTTACCGATCTGCTCATTGAAGATCGAAATAATATAAGAGCTTCCTCGAATAGGCATGATGTCACGGTATTTAATTGGCGCAATAAACCAATTCAACGCCTTGGTGATAACAAGCGTGTCGATCGCGAAATAAGCTAACGAATACGTCATCATCAATAGGATCCATGGAATCCATTGAACACTGGCAAATACTTGGCTCATATATTCAACAAGCCCCATGCCCTCACGAGCTGCCGCACCGTTCAATCTGTAATACAGATAAACAAAACATAGGGCTGTAAGAACTAGGAATATCCCTCTTTGCACCGCACTTGGTTTTTTACGCGGCGCCGTCACTGGTGCTTCAGGCGGGATTGGGTTTTCAGGAGTTTGTACGCTTGAATCAGTCATAATCTTCATCTTCTTATTTTGTAATAAATTTTTCTAAAGTCGTTTGTAGTGGAGTCAATGTCACGCCAAGCGCCTGATCTCCATTGTGCGCTACTACTTCGTCCATGGTAATTACGTCAATCACCGTAGGCGACATGCCGCCAGGTTTGAATATTCCTCGAACAGTCGCGGCGAGCTTAGCGATTCCGATTGGAAATGAACCAACCTCAACGCTCTTGCCGCGCATAGTCGCTGCCATCGAGATAATTTCGCAATACTGTGCCGGAGTTGGTCCCACTAATTCATGAGTCACACTACCGCTGCGCTGGGCATTACAAGAGTTCAACACCGCTGCACATAGGTCGTCGATATCGAGTGGGCGCATCGTATAGCGTCCGCCACCCAATAGTTTCGGCTTAGGGTTCGATGACGCCCATTTAATCGCTTCGGCACCGGCAGCGCCCGCGCCTAATAATATAGGTGTGCGAATAATAGTTGATGACACCGTTGAGGCAGCAACAACAGCCTCCGCATCAGCTTTTGATTTGAAATAGGCATTTGGTGAATCCACACTAGCGCCCACAACACTGATAAATACCACGTGCTTTACGCCAGCCTGCTCTGCTGCGGCGACAACGGCTGCCGTAGCATCGACATTGGCGCTCTTGTAAGAGGAGCCTTTACCCTCCATCAAAATACCAGCCAAATGCACTAGACAATCGGCACCTGTCAGCGTTTTAGCTAATGCGTCGACGTCGTTATAAGAGATGACACAAGGCTGCACTCGATCTGATTCGGGGAATGATTTAAAGGCACTTTCTGAACGAGCCCCTGCTACTATCGTGTCCTCACTATGCGTGAGAATGTGTTGAATAAACGTCTGCCCTACACGGCTATTGGCGCCTGTTATCGCGATCTTCATAGTTTGCTACCTTCTAGCTTTCTTGTAATTGTCATTTAAATTTTAATCGTGTTTAGGCGTTTTGCTCCACCAGCGGCAGTCGCTTGCTTCGTTGCAATTTACGCGCAGGCGTATTTTCAATCGCACTCAAGCCACTAGCGTTCATGGACATTTCCCGCCGCTCCGGTGTCGCATCAGCATAAAGAGTTGTTCGCATTCTAGGAACACGCTTTAGGTTTTTGACGCTTTCTTCTATTTGTTCTGGAGGCCATTCTTCCCCATAACTAGCACCGGCTGCACGCGTGATGCTCTCGTTCATTAAACTACCGCCCAAATCGTTACAGCCTGCATTTAAGCACGCGGCAACGCCTTCCCGGCCCATCTTGACCCAAGAGGCTTGAATATTGTCGATACGACCATGAAAAACTAAACGAGCGACAGCGTGCATCAACAAGGCTTCTCTAAACGTCGGCCCTTTACGAGACCGGCCTTTGAGATAAAGAGGCGCTTCCATGTGCACATACGGCAAAGGAACGAACTCTGTAAAGCCACCTGTTTTCTCTTGCAGATCACGAATACGCGTCAAGTGTCTCGCCCAATGCATAGGCGTTTCAATATGACCGTACATAATGGTTGCTGTAGTTTTGAACCCCACTTTATGGGCGATCTCCATCACTTCCAACCATTCGTCACTACGCAGCTTATCGGGACACAAATCGGCACGAACATCATCATGCAATATCTCAGCAGCTGTACCTGGCAACGTATTAAGACCAGCAAGCTTTAACTGCGATAAGAACTCTTCCAGCCCGATTCCAAGTGTTGCGGCACCCTGCCAAACTTCTAGAGGTGAGAACGCATGGATATGCATTTCAGGCGTGGCGGCACGTACAGTGTGCAAAATATCGATGTATGTTTGCCCGGTATAATCGGGATGAATCCCGCCTTGCATACACACTTCGGTAGCACCACGATCCCACGCTTCAGTGCAACGACGAGCAATTTCTTCTGCACTTATATCGTAAGGTTTTCCGCGCAGATCTTCGCTGTGCTTGCCCTTGGAGAACGCACAGAACTGACACTTGAAATAACACACATTAGTGTAATTAATATTGCGATTAACGACGTAAGTAACGGTATCGCCGTTGACCGCTTGCCGTAGTACGTTTGCTCTTTGAGCGATGTAGGCGAAATCAACACCGCGAGCTTCATACAAAGTCGCAATTTCGGTTTCGCTTACGGCCTCCTTAGCTTCACAACGCGCTACGATCTCGCGAATATTTTCTGATACAGAAGCTGGCGCAACCGTTTTACTGAGCAAAGCCGCTTCGATCGCTGGCACCTGCGTGCTTTCACCTGGCATCCAGTGATCACGCCTTGCATACCCGCTGGCATCAATCTGCCTTAATACCGGTGTGCGAACACTCTTAGCCAACCAACGCTCTGGGTCTTTGGTAAAGTTCGGATAAATTGTAAGGCGTTGCTCAAGGAATTTTCCTGCAGCCGCCGTTTCTCGCGCCAATGAATCTAAATGTGGCCATGGCGCTTCAGGATTAACATGATCAGGTGTTAATGGAGACACGCCGCCCCAATCATCAATCCCCGCCGCTATTAATTGTGGTAATACCCCAGGGCTCAAATTTGGCGGCGCTTGGATATTCATATCAGCGCCAAAAATAATACGTGCCACAGCGATAGTCCAAAGCAGTTCATTGAGATCTGGCTCTGGCGCTTGGGACATTTTCGTTTCTGGTTTGGCGCGGAAGTTTTGAACGATGATCTCTTGAATATGACCGTAACGTTCGTGCAATTGGCGAATCGCCAAGAATGACTCTATGCGCTCTAAGCGAGTCTCCCCAATACCTATCAGAATTCCTGAGGTAAAGGGCACATTAGCCTGACCGGCGAGTTCGATCGTTTCCAAACGGACTTTAGGGTCTTTATCTGGCGAACCATAATGTGGCATGCCTTTTTCGCAAAGCCGCGTAGAAGCAGACTCCAGCATAATCCCCATTGAAGCACTGACTGGCTTTAACTTATCGATCTCTTCAGCAGTCATACAACCGGCGTTGATATGCGGAAGCATGCCGGTTTCTTCTAATACACGACGCGCTACTTCCTGCACGTAATCTAGTGTTGTCGCAAAGCCCATTGCTTCCAGCGCATTTCGTGCTGCGCTATAACGCAATTCAGGCTTCTCACCTAAGGTAAAGAGCGCTTCCTGACACCCAAGCGCCGCCCCTTGCCGACAAAGCTCTATAACTTGCTCTACCGGCATGTATGCTTGTTCGATACGTTTAGGGGTTTTCGCAAAAGTGCAGTAATGACAAACATCACGGCACAGATGAGTGAGAGGGATAAAGACTTTTCTAGAGTAGCTTATTAGATTGCCGTGCTTTTCATCACGCAAGCGAGTCGCTACGCATGCAAGCACGTCAGTTTCTTGAATGTCCGCCAAGGCCAAAGCCTCGGCGTCAGTCAAATACTTGCCCGATAAAAGAGAGTTACTCACGCCTACGCCCCTTACTACAAATAAAGGCTATTAAGCCCGTTGACTAGCGTGGTACGTATGGTCGACCAATAATCAAAGACGGGTCGACCCCTTCTTTAGGTATTAGCTTCTGAGGGCGCCCAGCTTGGTTGTCTGCACCGTAAAGATTGCCGTGATCATCGATAGACAAGGAATGCATTTCAATCCACATGTCCGGGCCTTCAACTGGTAGATTAAACACATAAGTTGAATTGCCTTCTAGATCAAACTTAACCACTTTTGGTGGCTGCAAGTCTGTTACCCATGCCGCATTGTCGGTGACAGTGATATCCAACGGTAAGCCAAGGCCTGTCCAAGTTTTTACATATTCAAACTTTGGATAAGCGGCAGAGCTACGTGCTGCCGTTTGCTTAAACACTTTGACGTCTTTCTTGTCGCGATCTAGCGCATAAAGATGTTCGTTCGGGCCGAGGGCAAGTGAATGCACACTAGCGAATTGATGAGCTTCATCGCCGCCTTCACCAAACTCTGAGATGTAATGGCCATCTGCGCCACGTACAACAATTCGCTTATTGGCGCCAAGCCCGTCAGCGATGAGAATTTTACCGTCAGGTAAGAAAGCCACATCTTGTGGTAGGTCATAATGTGTTTCGTCTTTGGCAGAAACGTTCTTCTCGCCAAGAGTCATTAGAAGCTTGTCACCATCGTTTGAGAACACGTAGATGATATGCCCAGTCTCATCGACTAGCCATAAACGCTTTTCTGGATCATATGGGCTAATACGTAGCTTATGTGGGCCAGGGCCGTCAGTGCCAGTGAAAAGGTGATCCCAATGGTCCCAAACCTCTTTTACGTCGCCTTCGCTGTTAATGACATAAAGGATATTGTTCCAAACACGGCCACGCCCACGAAGCACGTTCCAACCCATAGAGCCGGCAAAGCTTGTGTAATCCGCTGGAAGAGGGTTAGGTAGCTCGGTTTCACCACGTTGCAAAACGAATATGCGCTCGTCAGACTCAACAACGATGCTAGAGGTGCCGCCAAATGTGAAGCCTTCAGGAGCAAAAGGTTTCATCCAAGATTCAGTAATAAAGTCATAAGGGCTAGGGCCCGCTTCAACGAGCTCTTGCCCGATTGCAGGTATTGCTAAACTCCCAGCCACCAAAAATGCCGCTATGCAGCTCGCCTTTCTCATGCAGATACTCCCACTCATTGTTGCGGCCGACGACTTTTTGCCATCGACTATTGTTATTGTTCTCCCGCTAGGGTCTCAATGAGTTTACAGTTTACCGAGTAAATCTCAATACACTGTTACAGACAGTTTCAACTCTGTACTGCGTATAGAGCATTAGGTAGGATGTGGCGGCATACACTTTTGCTCGCCATTAATTCATCTCAACTTTAAATTGTATACGCAATGTAAGCCAGCCTATGAGTGCACAGCACACCGCCGTTAAGCGGCTAAGTCCGTTCGTTATATTGCTTTGCTGCTGGGCCTTTGCGTCAGTGACATTCGCAGCGCAGGACCCTATTGCCAATGGCCGCAAGGGCCCATTACGGCCCAATTTTGAGGGTTCATGGGAAAAAGACTACGGCCGCAGTGACAAATGGGATGATGAGCTCAACCGCACCATCGCGCAACTCAATAGAGAAACAGAGCGCGCACAAGGGCGCGGGGATAGCGGAGCGGGGCTAAGCAGCTCCCGCAGAAGCGCGGGAAACCTTATTTCACACGCCAGACTCGCCGAACTCATTACCCGTCAAACGACCATTCGCATCGTGCAATCTGACGATGAAGTGCGCATCGAGCGCCCTGGGGATTCCGCGCTTGTGTGCAGCACTCTTAACAGTGATAAAAACAGCTTCGAAAGCCCGAATGGCCAAGAGTACTGCGGCTGGGACCGGCAGCAGCTAGTGTTTCAGATCGTTCTAAGTGAGGGCGTCTATATCGAGCACCGCTTTAGCGTTGACCCTGGTGGCGAGAGCCTCAGCATGCTGACTAGCGTGTCGAGCCGCAACTCCCTGCCTTTCAACCTCATCACCTTCTACAACGCCTATGATGCCCCGGAAGATGGCATTCATTGCGTGCAGACACTAAGCCGTGGTCGAGTGTGTAGCGCACGAAACCCTGAGGAAGCGTCCAATTGAAGATTAAGTCTGCACACCGCCGAGTGGTTTACGGGGCTTTAGTCATCCTCCTTCACGCCTGCGCTAGTGCGCCCCCACCCGAGCCAGAACCAGGCCCTACGCCTGTTGGCACCGTTGCGCTGGCGAATTCAATCTCGGGACCCAACACCCTGCAGGCCCTTAACATTGGCATTCAAGTGTTCGAGAACCTAGAAACTAACGAAGCCATAGAGCGCAGTGGCGCCGCCATATTCTCTGAAATACGTAGCACTGAGACGCAGTTCTTACCGGTAGCGCTACGCAGCACTTTACTTGACTCAAACCAGTGGGGAATCGTCCGCGTTCTGCCCGCCGCCGACCCTTCGATGGACCTGCAAATCTATGGCACCGTTATCCGCTCAAACGGACTCGACTTACAACTTAAGATTCGGGCCATTGATAGCACTGGACGGCTTTGGCTAGAGCGCGAATATGCTGATGTGGCGCGAGTCGCCGACTACCCCGACACAGCGCCCTCTTTACTAGATCGGGGCGGCATCACCTACAATGAAGACCCATTTCAAGATATTTATAACGCTATTGCCAACGACTTAATCGACATTAGAGAGGCGATGGACACCAATACGCTAAGACGCATTGCAGAGGTAACGCAGTTGCGCTATGCCAGCGACCTCGCCCCCGAGGCGTTCGCAGAGTTTCTAAGCACCGATACTCAAAACCTACTCACCATCACTCGCCTCCCTGCCCAGAACGACCCTTTACTGGGCCATGTTGCTGATATTCGTGCTCGCAATGATGTGTTTATCGATACGATCGATGAGTATTACGAATCCCTCTATCAAGATTTGAAACCAATCTATGATATTTGGCGCCAGTATTCTTTCGAACAAGTGAATGAAGAGCTAGACAGCGCGCGAAGAGCCCGCAACGGCAACACGGACCGAGGCAGTTTTGAAGCAATGAGTCAGAACTACAACCGTTATAAATGGAACAAAATCTTCGAACAAGAGTTTGTCGCCCTAGCCTCAGGCTTTGTTAGCGAAACAGCGCCAGCGGTGTTGGAGCTTAGCCAAAATGTGAACGGCCTTACCGGCCCCGTTGAAGAACAATACGCACAATGGCGTGTTTTATTACGAGGGCTTTTCGAAATAGAGCGCGAGGGGTTAAACTCTGCCCCCCCCACAAACGCTCCGTAAGGAATGATCGACCGATGTCTTCCACTCGTCTCTACTGCGCGGCACTGCTTGCCTTGCTCATCTCTCTACCCTCTGTTGTTTACGCTCAAAACGATGCACTCGATGCTGTTCGCACCCCATTTAGCAATACAATACAGCCCGAATGGTTAGCACAAGTCCTCCCCGATGCGCAGCGTTTCTCTGAGAAGAGCGGCGAACCTCCCGTGATGCGCGGCTATAAAACCGACAATAACGGCGAAGAGATTCAAGTCGGCTTTGCGTTTCATAGCGCCGACGTACCACCAGAAGAAAAAGGCTTTGCGGCCCCCATCGATATGCTGATTGGCATGGACATGAACGGCGTTATCACCGGTTTAAAGGTACTAAGCTACACAGAATCCTACCGCTACTCACTCGGTGACTTTGTGGCCATCCCTGCGTTTCATGCGCAGTTTCGAAATAAAGCCATCACTGACGAGTTTCGGATTACCGAAGATATTGACGGCATCGCTGGCGCCACCATGACCAGCTATGGCATTAGCCAAGGCGCACGAGGGGCGGCTAGACGCGTGGCGACAGCCTACCTCGACTACCAAGAAGTTGATGACGAAGTCCTAGCATGGGCCGCGAATGGTCGCGCGGAACTAGAGACTTATGATTGGGACTCTATGCTCGAAGCGGGCATGATCAAAACCCTCGCCATACCAATGCCGGCCGAACAAGAACTCCAGCTTTCTGTGACCTATATTGGTGACACAGAGCTCGGCCAGTTCCTCATTGGCGATGCGGCGTACCTACGCGCCGATCGAGATGCCCGCGCACGCTTAGGTGGAAACAACCTCATGCTCGTCGGGGTCGGTGGCAGCGCCGCGTCATTGTTCCGCGCCTCAATGCTATTTGTTCAACAAGGCGAAGGCGAACCAGAGCGAGTAGACCCTAATCATTTTGTAACCGCAGGCAATGGCGATATTGGCGCCATTGCTGGCAAAGCAAATTACGCTGGTGCCATTGTCTTAGAAGACTATATCGATCCGAAAGAAGCCATTAACATTCTTTATAAACCACGCGGCAGCACGGATTTTTTCAGCGTTGAATACACGGTCTATCCCCTTGCACTAGCACTAGCCAATGAAGAGCCCATCCTCTCAGATGCCGACATCGAACTTGCTAGAATCGCTGATTCTAATATTTTCGTTCGCTGGTGGTACGCCCCACCTTGGGGGACAACTCCTTGGATCGAAGTGATTATTCTGACGGGGATTCTTAGCTTAGTCATGACGGCTTTCATTCGCAAAGACGCTCGCATTCGCTGGGTGACATTGAGTTTTACCATGCTCTATCTTGGGTTTTTTAAGGGCGGATTTTTGTCCGTTGCGCATATCACCGGCGCTATTAGCCAAGGGCCTGGGATATTTCTGAACAACCTGCCCATGCTGATGATTATTACTTTTACAATAATTACGACGCTATTGTGGGGCCGTGTATTTTGCTCGTCTCTTTGCCCGTTCGGAGCCGTGCAAGACTTCATCGCAAGGTTTACCCCAAAGTCATGGCGCATAAAAGTGCCTCAGGCTATTCACGATAGAGCTCTGTATATTAAATACGCGATACTCGCCCTCATCATAGGAGTGGCAATCTTTGGCAGCGGCATCAGTGTGTTTCAATATTTTGAACCTTTCGGCACACTATTCTTCTTTAGCTCCTCTGCAGTGCTTTGGGGAATCTTGATTGCCATACTCATTGCCAGCATTTTGGTGGAGCGTTTCTACTGTCGCTACGTGTGCCCCCTGGGAGCAGCGTTGGGCGTAATGTCATTACTATCCCCATGGCGCATCAAACGCGTACCACAATGTGGAATCTGCAAGGTATGTGAACACGCCTGCCCGACCGGCGCGATTAGAAGTGAGAAAATCGACTTTAAAGAATGTGTGCGCTGCGATGTGTGCGAGAGTAAATTAATCACCAAGGCCGGCACTTGCCGACACTCTATGGAAGATATCGCCAACCGTCAGAAACACGGCCAGCGGATCCCTATCCGGAGCGTCGACACTTACACGCCGGCGTAACAACAAAAGATGGGCCATGTCACATATTCTATTTACAGGGTTTACGCCTTTTGATGGACGCCAATACAACGCGTCCTGGATTGCGGCTAAGGATTTGTGCGCCAATCATGGCACCCATCATATAGCGCATAGCCTGCGTATTCCTGTGCGCTGGGGAGAGCCAAGTCAGCACTTAATAAGGGCAGTTGAACGTTGGCGTCCTCGCATCATCATTAGCATGGGAGAAGGCAAACCCGGCCAGTTCACTTTGGAGTCTCGTGCACGCAATACGCGCGCGCAGCGGCAAGACAACAATGGCAGCCTGCCCCTGGATAAACTTATCGAAGCTAACGGCGACAGCGTTCGATATAGCAGCGCTCCACTATCAAGCATTGCCAACGCATTGCGCGAATCTGGCATTAACGCGCAGTGCTCTGACGATGCGGGGGCTTTTCTTTGTGAGGAGCTACTCTATGGCCTCGAGGGCCTGAAGGCACAGACCTCCCATGTGGAGCTTGTAATTTTCGCCCACGTCCCGCCATTTGGAACAGAACTGGAGTATCGTGGCAAGCACACCCAGTGCGACGCAGCACTCTTACAACACTTTACGAAAACCCTTCTCTTTACAGCCTTGGATCATTACCCTCAAGCTTTATAAGCAAGCCCTTAACACCGTTATCGCCAGCCAAACTCTTGCAAAATTATTGCCCAATTACATAAATACTATTGCGCAAAAATTCGGTAGTCGTGTCAATATACTCGATACTTTAGCCCCACCTTTGTAGGAGTGTAATGAATGACTAGTACGCAGCAAGTGCCTGAGGATTCCGAACACAAGCTCAGCTTGCGCCATCTTCGTCTTGAGGACTATGAGGATGTGAAAGCCATGTGGGACAAAATCTATAACGATTTTAATAGCGCCTTTCCACAGAAGCAGTTTCGCACCCAGTTAAAAGTATTTCCTGAAGGGCAAATTTGCATTGAGGACCACGGACGCGTTGTGGCCGCAGCCTTTGCCGTGATTGTCGACTATGACAATTTCGGCGACAAACACACTTACGAAGAAATCACGGGCAATGCCTATCTAAGCACCCACGACCCAAAAGGGGATGTATTGTACGGGGTAGATGTCTTTGTTGACCCGGATTATCGCGGACTACGATTAGGCAGAAGGCTATACGAAGCTCGTAAAGAGCTTTGCCAGAGCCTCAATTTAAGCGCCATCATCGCTGGCGGTCGCATCCCGAACTATCAACATCACGCGAAAGACTTTACGCCTGGCGAGTATATCGACGAAGTCAAAAAGAAGAACATTTACGACCCTATTCTTAGCTTTCAGCTTTCTAACGATTTCGAAGTAAAGCGCCTGCTCAAGGCCTATTTGCCTGAGGACAAAGCGTCTCTGGGTTATGCCACGCTTCTGCAATGGCACAACCTTTACTACGAACCCAAGAAGAGTCCTCTGTTTGGTGGCCCACGCACCTCTGCCCGCATCGGTTGCGTGCAATGGCAAATGCGCACCCTAAGCTCTGTAGAGGAATTACTGCAGCAGTTCGAATACTTCGTAGATGCTCTGTCCGATTATCAGTGTGACGCTGCCTTGTTTCCTGAGTTCTTCAATGCCCCCCTTATGGGCATCGAAACTCATGCGAGTTCGATCGATGCGATCAAGTCTCTGACGACGTATACAGACACCATCATCCAAGCGATCAGTAAAATGGCCGTGTCATACAACATCAACATCATCGCTGGGTCGATGCCGATCATCGAAGATGAGCTTCTGTATAACGTGGCATTCTTATGTCGCCGAGACGGTACCGTAGACAAGCAATACAAGATCCACCCGACTCCGACGGAGAAGCGCGATTGGATTATGGAAGGCGGTGATAATTTACGTGTGTTCGATACCGACTTCGGTAGGATCGGCGTATTGATTTGCTATGACGTGGAGTTCCCAGAGCTAGCACGCTTGCAAGCCGATGAAGACATGCAAATTCTATTCGTGCCTTTCTGGACAGACACCAAGAACGGCTACTTGCGAGTGCGTTGCTGTGCTCAGGCACGAGCAATAGAAAACGAATGCTATGTGGCAATTGCCGGCAGTGTTGGCAATCTACCCAAAGTGGACAATGCCGATATCCAGTATGCGCAATCGGCGGTGTTCTCACCTTCTGACTTCGCGTTTCCCTATGATGCAATCATGGCAGAAACAACGCCAAATACAGAAATGACATTGATCGTCGATTTGGATTTGGAGAAGCTGAAAAAGCTGCGCAACGAAGGTTCGGTGCGCAACTACTTGGATCGCCGTCGCGACCTCTATGAGGTCAAATGGCTAAACGATCAAGGGCCAGACTCGGATGCTGCATCAGCCGCTTTAGTAGCGTCTGCGGCAGAGGCTAAGTCCAAGGACTCTTGATCTGCAGGTTGCTCGAGACGGGCAGGTGCCGACGCAAGGCGCTTGCCCATTTCACGCATATCATTGCCACTCGGATGCTGAAACACACGCAAACCAAACTCAGGCAAGATCGCGAGTAAATGATCGAAAATATCCGATTGAATCCCTTCGTACTCAGGCCATACTGTCGTAGTAGTAAAACAGTAAACCTCTAAGGGCAAACCATCCGACGTGATCGGCAATTGTCGAACAATCAGTGTCATGTCTTGTCGCACTTGCTTGTGCTTACGCAAGTACTGTTCAACGTATGCTCGGAAAGTGCCAATATTGGTAATGCGCCGAGTATTAACCGTTTCCTTCCCACTCTCCTTGAGCTCAAGATTCCATTTTTTAATTTCCTGATCTTTCTTAGAGAGATATTCATTGATCAAACTAAAACGATGCAGTTTTGAAACCTCATCGCCAGCCAGAAAGTGCACACTCGTTTGGTCTAATAGCAACGCACGCTTTATGCGCCGCCCACCGATGTCTTTCATCCCGCGCCAGTTCTTAAACGGATCGGAAATGAAGCGTTTAGTGGGAACGGTAGTAATCGTCTTGTCCCAGTTTTGAATCTTGATTGTGTGCAACGCGATGTCGATCACGTCACCATCTGCGTTCAACCCTGGCATCTCTACCCAATCGCCCACCCGTACGATGTCATTGGACGAAATCTGCACACTAGCCACCAATGAGAGCAATGTGTCCTGAAACACCAAGATCAAGACTGCGGCCATGGCGCCAAGCCCTGACAGAAGTATCAACGGGGAGCGATCAATCAACGCCGCGATTATGAGAATTAATGCCAATAAATAAACGACAATTTGAATGACTTGAATATAGCCTTTTACCGGCCGGACTCTCGCATCGGGTCGGCGCTCATAAAGCGTGTTGATCAAGTTCAAACCACTGCTAAACGCCAAGGCGAAGACAAGCACCACGATTGCGCTACAGACGTTACGCACCACCAAGACAACCGCCTCAGGGACGTCCGGAACGAAACCGACGCCTATCGAAATTATTAGTGCGGGGACAATATTGGAAAGACGCGAAATAATCTTCGCATCAATGATCGCCGAGTCATGGCCTATAGGCGTCGCACGAAGGGCGCGCTCGATACCGCGCAGGAGAATGCGCTTCATGACCCAGTTAGAGAGCCATGCGGCTAACAATAGCGCTAAAGCGCTGATCAATGTATTGAGTTCGGGATAACTTTCAAGCCATGCACGGCCGGCTTCGTATTGCTCTAGCATTAAGATCCTGTGTAGCGTCACACCCGAAGCACATCAGTGCACTTCGGGTGTGGCGGCGTTAGAAAGTACCGTTGATTTTCAAAGAGACCACACGACCACCGGTGCCGCACTGATCTTCATACTCTTCAATAATACCGCTAGTAATGGCACCAAGATAGCGGTGTCGCTCGCGACACTGGTTGTTGCGCGTTGCATTACGGGCGTCGAATCGGAATGTCAGATCTTTGAAGCCCACAAACTCGAGGAACAACTGCACATTGGGATCCCCTGCATAGTATTCGATATCATCGATGTCCGTTCGCGACATATTGCCATCAAAGCGGTTATTCCAGCTCATCCCATAGTTCAGTCTTAAACTTGGAATGTCGTGGCGGAAACCCAACTCCAAGCGTCCACGGTGATAGTTAGAGAAACGTCGATCAATCCCCAAGAACGGGTCTGTAATTTCAGAGTCCTGTACATTCAAGCTCGACGTGACGAGCAAGTTGGGCATATTGATCATATTCATACGGAGACTAGCGCTTAGGTTGGCGCCGTACATGATGCCATCTCCTATGTTGCCGTTCGTAGAGGCTAAATCCGCAGGGGAGCTGGAGATATCCATACGATCAATTACATCCAAATGCTTCATCCAGAAGACATCACCTTCCACCACACCGACGTCCTCAGACAATCGATATTCAAAACCGAGCTGAGTGCGCAGCACTTGCTCTTGCTTGAGGTTGGCATTACCTGCCTGGGTATTGGAGTCGTTGTCTTGGTTATCACTGGTTGCCACAAAATCACTAAAACTAAGCTGGCGCACAGATTTCTGGGCGGTCCAGTTCACTTGGAAACTTTGTGTCACATCAAAACGCCAATCAACCTTGGGCTTCAAGAAAGCAAAGTCACGCTGATTACGGGCGTCACCCGTTTGCGTAATCTCAGACATCTCATAAACAAGCGAACTCTCAAGCGACATTCTTGGGCTAATCTGCCAGTTATGGACAACAAAAGGCTCTATGCGAATCTCTTCTACCGTTGAATCCGCAATACTTACCGCTTGTGGCACCAAACCACCAAAAGCCGCCGATGGCGTCCCCGTTGAGCTTGCAATAGCGTATCGCAAACTAGAATCAAGAATGGTCTGGGCTCGCTCGACACCAAATTCGATATCTTGCCCATCAAAGATCCCCATCGAGTGAGACGCGCGAATAATACGCTCTCTTGTCGTACTAGCCGTGGCTAAGTAGAGATCTTTCGCCTCAGTGCCATCAGCAAACACATCGTATCGTTCTTGTACTTGCGACTCGTTCCCTTCATTAGCAATAAACAACACTTTGAAACGCTGACCATTGCTAAAGTTATACTCGTAGTCACCGCCGATCTCCCACTCATCCTCGTCTTTAGGCGTATCTTCTCGCTGAACAGCCAGGGTCGACGGGTTTGTGAGCAAATCCGTGGTATAACGCGCCACATCATTCTGGCCATCTCGCACAGCGTACAAGCCGTTCAAACGAACACTGCTGCTCTCATTAATGTCATAGCCTAAATTCGTTGAGTAAATATAGTCTCTACGATCACGAGTACGCTCTTCGCGCACCTCATCATTGAGGGACCAATCCCCTAAGCGACTCGTCTCTTTGCTCAAATAATAGTCATAACGAGGCTCAACCACGGCACTTAATACATAATTCAATGCTCCGGCCTGACCACTGTAGGCTACAGAGCCTCCCGGCATCACCGAGCCATCCGGGGATCGATCGGCATTAATCTGATAAGAGACAGTATTGGCATCAAGAGCCTCTAACAACACGACGTTGATAATCTGTCCGCTGCTGCGCACATCCAAGGCCCCAGAGGTACCGCGTATGAGCTCAATGTAATCTACTTGCGCGGCTGTAATTCTTGTTAGCGTATCGCTTGATGAATTTCCTTTGCCGGCCATGCGCTTGCCATCGATAAGGATCTCATCACCACCACCAGCCCCAAGGCCGCGTCCTCCGCCACCGCCACCGAAACCACCGCCTCCACCAGTGATATTCCCGACCCCAGGGATACGGTTAATCATGTCTTGTGCAGTAGTGGGTGCCCACTCTGTAAAGTAGGTAGACGGGTAACGTACAGTGCTGTCATCCGCACTGCTTTCTTGAGAGTAGGAATTAACGGTGAAGCTGCCAGCGACAAGGAAAATTGACGCGGCTAGAAGTGACTTACGGAGGGGATATTTCATTCTTTTTAGTGCCCTTGCCTATAAATAAGTGCGTACGCTATAAAAAAAAGCATGTCGATGCAATTTATTCTCATTTATACGGTTAAAAAT
Organism: Gammaproteobacteria bacterium; assembly: GCA_051252515.1. GTDB lineage: Bacteria > Pseudomonadota > Gammaproteobacteria > Pseudomonadales > Pseudohongiellaceae > UBA5078. The sequence goes on along the minus strand of JBPOFS010000002.1, from coordinate 471,129 downwards.
AACTTTTTTGCCACAGTTGCGACAAATCGAGACAAACATTGCGATAGCTCAGAGAAAGCCCCTCTTCTAAAGAGGAAAATGGGAAAGTTAGCTAGTCCAACAGTTTGCACTAGCCTGAGAGACCGGCAAAAGCACCAGCTTATTCACTGGCACTGCATGGTTGGTTGATTAATCTCCCACTCCGCATGACTGCGTCATCGGCATAGCAACGGAATAATCGCATGACAGCACCTACCCGCTATAATTATAAAGTGGTCCATCAATTCGCCATCATGACCGTCGTCTGGGGCATAGTCGGGATGTTAGTCGGTGTTTTCATTGCCGCACAGCTCGCGTGGCCACAACTGAATTTCGACACAGCATGGTTAAGCTTCGGGCGCCTACGCCCTCTGCACACCAATGCGGTTATTTTCGCATTTGGCGGCTGCGCTTTGATGTCCACCTCCCTTTTCATCGTGCAGCGTACTTGCCACGCAAGACTCATTTCAGACCGATTGGCGGCATTCGTATTCTGGGGATGGCAAGTCGTCATTGTCGCCGCCGCTATCACCTTGCCGATGGGGCTAACCTCTTCCAAGGAATATGCAGAGCTCGAATGGCCCATCGATGTGCTGATCGCCATAGTGTGGGTCTGCTATGCCATCTTGTTTTTCGGAACCATCACCAAGCGCAAAGAAAAACATATCTATGTAGCGAACTGGTTCTTCGGCGCTTTCATCATTGCCGTGGCCATTTTGCACATCATTAACAGCCTAGCCCTGCCTGTAACGATGACCAAATCGTATTCGGTGTACTCAGGGACAGTCGATGCCATGGTGCAATGGTGGTACGGACACAATGCCGTGGGATTCTTCCTCACTGCTGGCTTCCTTGGCATGATGTACTACTTCGTACCCAAACAAGCAGAGCGCCCCGTGTACTCCTACCGACTCTCGGTGGTGCATTTCTGGGCGCTAATAGCGATTTATGTATGGGCAGGACCTCACCACTTACACTTCACCACGCTACCGGACTGGACGCAAAGTGTTGGGATGGCCATGTCCTTAGTGCTCCTCGCACCCTCTTGGGGCGGCATGATCAACGGCATCATGACCCTCTCGGGTGCTTGGGACAAATTGCGTACCGACCCCATCTTAAAATTCCTAGTGGTCTCACTTTCTTTCTACGGCATGTCGACCTTCGAAGGTCCGATGATGTCGATAAAATCTGTCAATGCGCTATCTCATTACACCGATTGGACCATAGGCCATGTGCACTCCGGCGCACTGGGCTGGGTAGCGATGATCTCTATCGGCGCAATGTATCACCTGATCCCCTTAATGTATGGCCGCAAAGCTGGCGCAATGTATAGCGTCAAACTTATCGACCTGCACTTCTGGCTCTCCACTATAGGCACAGTGCTTTATATCGTGGCGATGTGGGTCAATGGCTTGATGCAAGGCCTTATGTGGCGTGCGGTCAATAGCGATGGCACTCTCACCTATAGCTTCATCGAATCCGTCGAGGCCAGTTATGCAGGCTATGTCGTTCGCTTTATAGGAGGAGGGATCTTCCTCGCGGGCATGTTTGTGATGGCCTATAACATCTGGAAAACAAGACAGCTTGCACTAGCCAACCCTAGCCCTGTTGATGACTTACTGGATTCTGTCGCACCGGAGGTTCTCGCATGAATGACTTCATCGAAAAGAATATTGGTCTGATGATCGTATTGATTATTGTGGCCGTAAGCTTTGGTGGCATTGTCGAGATCGTTCCTCTCATGTCGCAGAAAGTCGTCACTGAACCTATTGATGGATTAAAGCCTCTCGCTCCACTTGAGCTAGAAGGACGAGATATCTATATCCGCGAAGGCTGCACCGTTTGCCACTCGCAAATGATCCGCCCACTGCGAGCAGAAGTCGAACGCTACGGACATTATTCAGTGGCAGGCGAACTCGTCTATGACCACCCATTTGTGTTCGGCTCTAAGCGCACAGGCCCAGACCTAGCGCGCGTGGGGCAGCTATACAGTAATGATTGGCACCGTGCGCATTTGCTCGACCCTCGCTCTGTTGTACCCGGCTCCATCATGCCGTCTTACCCTTGGTTATTTGAGAACCCAATCGATCTTGACGTGCTGCCGAAGAAGCTCGCCGCACTTCAAACCCTTGGCGTGCCCTATACCGATGAAGATATTGCCAACGCAACGGCCGGTCTCGAGAACAGCACTGAAGCCGATGCGGTAATCGCGTACCTGCAACAGCTTGGCACCTTGATAACGGAGAGACGATAAACATGGATATCACAGATTTCCGCAGTCTTGCCACAGTCCTTTGTGCCATCGGCTTTGCTGCCGTTGTGTGGTGGGCTTATGGCTCAAGCCGCAAGCAACGCTTCGACGAAGACGCACAATTACCCTTTCTAGAGAATGATGAAGAGGCGGCAGCCCCATTGCGTAAAGAGGACACATCATCATGAGTACTGCTTTTAGTTGGTTCGTGGTGGTAGGCACACTCGGCTCATTACTCACTTTTTTCTTAATACTGTATTTAAATCGATCCACACAGAACCCAGGAAAGACTACCGGTCACTCCTATGATGGCATCGAAGAATATGACAACCCTTTGCCCGCTTGGTGGTTCTGGGGATTCATCATTACCATTGTCTTTGGAATCGGCTATCTCCTGTACTACCCAGGGCTAGGTAATTTCGAGGGGCTAGGCGGATGGACTCAAACTGGCGCATTAAGTGAAGACCAGGATGATGCAGATGCTCGCTATGGCCCTATCTTCGCTCAGTACGCCGCCATTCCTGTGGATGAATTAGCACAAGATGTCAGTGCTATGCGCATGGGACGTCGACTCTTTGCTACCAATTGTTCAGTGTGTCACGGAACCGCGGGCACAGGCAGCGCCGGCTTTCCCAACCTAACTGACAGTGAGTGGTTATGGGGCAGTGATGCGCAACAAATAAAAACCACCATATTAGGTGGGCGTAACGCCATGATGCCATCGTGGGAAGCTGTCCTGCAGGATGATGGCATACATGAAACCGCCGAGTATGTCAGTCAACTTGCAGGACGCGAGGTCGACCCTGCCCTAGCCGAGGCTGGAAAGGCGCGTTATGACATGTTCTGCGTAGCCTGCCATGGCCCAGATGGCAGCGGACAACCAATGCTTGGTGCGCCCGCTCTGAATAATGAGATGTGGCTCTACGGTAATTCCAGACTGCGTATAGAAGAAAGTATTCGTCATGGCCGTACAGGGCAAATGCCAGGGTTTGCACAACGCCTTGGAGAGGACAAAGTCCACATTCTTAGCGCTTATGTAAAAAGCCTTCAACTATAGTTGAGCCCAATGCAACGAATACCAACAAAAGAGATTATTCCTGAAGACGTGGACTCGCGCGTCTTCAATCTCTATGAGAAAAAAGAAAAAATATACATTCGCTCAATAGAAGGCGTGTTTCAGTACATTCGTCTTTTCACTGGCTGGCCGCTACTACTGGGATACTTCCTTGCTCCTTGGCTGCAGGTCGCAGGACGACAAGCACTTTTCTTTGATCTTTCTCAGCAGCAGTTTCATATTTTCTGGCTCACTCTGTGGCCGCAAGATTTTGTGTTATTGATGTGGACTCTTGCCATTGCGGCGATGGCATTGTTTTTGGTCACGACGCTTTGGGGCCGTGTTTGGTGCGGATACACCTGCCCGCAAACTGTGTGGACTGCCATTTTCGCGTGGGCAGAACAGTTCACAGAAGGCGAGCGCCACCAACGCATCAAACTCGACAAAACGCCTTCCTTATTCAGTAAGGACGGACGCAATAAAGCTGGATGGAACAAGGTGTGGCGTCGCGGACTAAAGCACTGTATGTGGATGGGGTTTTCTCTTCTAACAGGAATAACTTTCATCGGGTATTTTTATGGCATTCGAGAGTTACTCGTCGATGCATGGCATTGGCAACTGTCACTTACCGCCACAGCCTGGACAGTCTTTTTCACACTAGCCACCTATATCAACGCCGGTTGGATGCGCGAACAAGTCTGCATTTATATGTGCCCCTATGCACGGTTCCAATCCGTGATGTTCGATCAAGACACATTAATTATTTCCTATGACCCTGCCCGCGGCGAACAGCGCGGCTCACGCAAGAAGGGCAGCGATCACCAGGCCGAAGGATTAGGGGATTGCATTGACTGCACGTTGTGCGTGCAAGTATGCCCAACGGGGATCGACATTCGCGACGGCCTGCAATACGAGTGCATAGGCTGCGCACGTTGCATCGACGCATGTGACAGCATCATGGAAAAAATGGACTACCCGAAAGGGCTCGTCTCTTATACCACTTTGAACTCATTGGCGGGAGGAACGTGGACATGGAAGCGACCTAAATTACTGGGATACGGTGTCGCTGTTGCGGTGTTGCTAAGTTTGTTTAGTGCGGTGCTTTGGACCCGCACACCACTGCGCTTAGATGTATTGAGAGATCGCGGCCAACTTTACCAAGAGGTTGCAGGCGGACTAATTGAGAACGTTTACACTTTGAAAGTCATCAATATGTCTGATAACGATCACGACTATCAATTGCGGATAAATGGCATCACCAACGCCATCATACTTCCTAGCGATAGCATTCGAGTCCCTGCAAGGGAAATGCACGAGCAAATAGTACGCGTACAAGCCAATCCAGACGAACTCGACAGTTTCAATACTGAGTTCGATTTTCTCTTAGAATCGAACAATAGCAATGTCAGCATTTCCGCTGAAAGTCGATTCTTTGGCCCTCAACCATTAGCGCCACGACTTTAGGATCAAGAGAAACTTATGAAAAATTCTACCGCCTCTTCATCCCACTTGCCTTGGTATCACTATCGTTGGCCTTGGGTATTAATGACTATCCCTTTCGCTGCAGTCTTGTTTGGCATATTGATGGTGAGCACGGCACTCATTTATCCTGACGATGTCGTTGTTGACACCTACTACAAGGATGGCCAAGGCATCAATCAACTACAAGCATTAGACGAGATGGCCTTAACGCTAGGCATTAACGCGTCCTTAGAGTTAAGCAACACTTCCCAAGCTCAAGAGATTCACATTACTGGCACTGAGGAGCCCTACCTCACTCTCGCCATTTTCCACGTGACCGATAGCAAACAGGATCGTCGCATACGATTTACACCGACATCCGAGACAGTTTTCGTTAGTGAGGACGACTTCTTCACTACAATGTCGACGCAACGAGGTGTGTGGTATTTGGAACTACGTGGCGCGGACAACGATTGGCGATTACGCCGGCGGATCGAAACCCCATTAGAGCGATTGGATTTCTAATGCTTGATACTGTGCACATCAGCCACTGCTTCCATTGCAAGTCAGAAATGCCTACAGCGCAGGCCTATACCGTGCCTATTGCTGGCGAAAAGGCCTTATTTTGCTGCCATGGCTGCGCCGGTGCTGCACAACTGATCAATAGCATGGGCTTGGATTCATTCTACGATTTCCGAGAAAAATGCAACAATGACGCGCCCATCGTCAATGTTGAAAAATCACCACTAAAACCCGAAGACTTCGAACGCAGCGTCAAAACCCTTGCCGATGGAAACAAAGAACTACGATTAATCGTTACTGATATACGATGCGTCGCTTGCGTCTGGTTATTAGAACAAGTGCTTAGAAAACAAAAAGACATGCTCGATGTACAAATAAACTTTGCGAAACGGCGCATGACATTACGCTATAAGCCATCGTTAAGTTGCCAGACTATCGTGGCACTCATTCTCAATCTAGGATACACCCCAAGCCCAGACTTAGCCGGCAGTCTGCGCAATAGCTTAGAGCTACAAAAGAAAGAGATGCTCACGCGACTAGGAGTGGCGGGCATTGGCATGATGCCAGTCATGATGTTTGCGCTCGCTTCTTATTTTGCTGGCGACGCAACCGCGCAGAACCCTGCAAGCGGCATGGACCCTTTGTATGAAACATTATTCCGATGGGCCAGTTTAGCGCTAAGCTTGCCTGTAGTATTTTACAGCGCTTCCCCGTTTCACAGAGGGGCTCTCATCGCATTAAGCCATCGCCATCTCAGTATGGATTTTCCTGTTTCACTTGCCATATTAGCGGCGTGGAGTCTGAGCGTTTTTAACACACTTACGATGGGCAGTACCGTGTACTACGATACCGCTTGTATGTTTACCTTCTTCCTACTAATCGGCCGCTATGTCGAACTAGTTTCCCAGCAACATTTTCAAGACAACGAAGACGCATTACAAAAATTATTACCTAGCACTGTGACTCGCGTGTCACAGGTCAACGCTAAAGAGGTGCACGAAGCCATCGCCTTGTCAGAGGTGCGCGCTAATGATCTTCTTTATGTTCGAGCTGGTGAGCCTATCGCCGCAGATGGGATTGTAGTGAGTGGGCAAAGCAGCGTCAGTGACACCGCCTTCACAGGGGAAGCGCTAGCCTCGATCAAAAGCCCCGGCTCTCGAGTGCTCGCAGGGGCTTACAACCACGATGCCCCGCTACTTATTCGCGCTCAATGCGCAGCACATGAATTCCTTATCGAAAAAATAAAGACTCTGTATGAAGAGGCAAGTGCATATCGCCCTTACTGGTCTCGATTGGCCGACCGCGCAGCCACCTGGTTTATCGCTAGCGTTCTTAGCCTATCGGTTGGAGCAGGTTTATTCTGGTTCCTCTCTGGCTCCCCTAACTATATCGTTATCGCATTGACGGTCTTAGTCGTGGCGTGCCCTTGCGCACTATCACTTGCCGCTCCTGTGGCGAGCACTGTCGCCACTACGGCATTGCGCAAGAAAGGCTTACTCATTCGAGATGGCAGCTTCTTAGAACGACTCGCCAATATAAGCACCGTAGTATTTGATAAAACCGGCACGCTAACTCAAGCCCGTTTACAGCTTATCGATGTCATTACTCTGAGCACTGTCGATGCGCAAAAGTGTTTAGCCATCGCTAGTGCATTGGAAAAACATAGCCAACACCCTATTGCCCAAGCGTTCACTGCCGCGAATGACTTACGTACAAGCAAAGTATCTACTCGACAAGAAGGAGGCATAGAAGGTGAAATTAATGGCGTACGGTACAGAATAGGCAAGCCTGCCTTTGCCTGCCCCGAGGCCGAAGATATAAGCCCTAATCAGCGCGAAGGCTTATGGGTGTTATTGGCCACTACGCAGCCGATTGCATGGTTTCGTTTACAAGACAGCGTTCGCCAAGAAGCCTCTGCCTTAATCGCTGAGCTGAAATCTAAAGGCTTAAAAACTGCCATACTCAGTGGCGACGCCTCTATTGAAGGCGGACAAATAGCCGAATCATTAAACGTTGACGAGGTGCACCTAGGCTTAAGCCCAGAAGATAAAATTGTACACATCCGACGCCTTGGAGAGAGCGAGTCAGTGCTGATGGTAGGGGACGGTGTCAATGACGCAGGCGCTATGGCTGCTTCGAGCTGTTCTATCGCCATTGCTCCGCGAGACTTAGTCGTTCAGCAAAGTGCCGATGCTACACTTTTAAACCCTAGCTTAGCGTTATTACCAACGGCCTTGACGTTTGCAAAGCGCTGCCAAAGAGTCATTCGGCAAAATATTCTATGGTCGCTTTGCTACAACCTAACCGCCATCCCGTTCGCCCTTCTTGGCTTATTGCCCCCATGGCTAGCCGCATTGGGAATGAGTGCGTCATCAGTAATTGTAGTACTCAATGCTAATCGCTTGCGCCGGATAGGAGACTAATTCATGGAAATTTTTCTCGTGCTAATCCCCATTACCGTCATATTAGTTGGCTTCTCTTTTTGGGGGTTTATTTGGTCCGCCCGCAACGAGCAGTTCGATGACCTTGACCGCCAGGCCTATAGCATTCTTTTTGATGATGACGACAACACCCCTGAGCCAAGCAACAAAGAGAGTGAGCATGAGTGATTTACTGATCGCTTTCAGCTTAGGCTTATTCAGCGCGCCGCATTGTTTTGCGATGTGTGGCAGCATCGCCTCGGCACTCGTAATGGGCAGTCAGAATGCTGCTCGCTCTCACGACACCTTCGCCGTAGCGCAAGTATGGCCGAATACCGAAACAGCACAGCTACACGCTCCACGGCAACATTCCACCGCCACAGTTGATGCCTTCACATTCGCGAGTGGAAAACTTTTTAGCTACGCGCTGCTCGGATTCTTCGCTGGCACTCTCAGCGCTTTTCTAGCGTTGGCAGGCCCATTGCCCGGTATTTTCTTACGCGGCATCAGCGCTCTACTGATGATTGCCATTGGCTTTTATATTGCAGGCTGGTGGAAAGGAATTTCTCGCTTAGAAAGCCTGGTCAACAAACTATGGCAACCGGCACTTAAAAAAATTAACGGCCTTCGTTTAGATCGAGTCAGCCGAAAATTAATGGCTGGAGCGATTTGGGGATTTCTACCCTGCGGGATTGTTTACAGCATGTTAGGCCTATCACTGTCCTCAGGAAGCCCGCTCCACGCAATGGCAATGATGGCGAGTTTTGGTTTAGGAACGATTCCGTTTGTGATGGGCACAGGGGGAATGATCGGGGTAATAGGAAAGGTATTAGCAAACCCAGTTATACGCAATGCGGCAGGAACGGCAGTAATCATACTAGGGCTTGTCAGCTTGGCCATGTTAGTCATTGCACAAACAGGACATTCGCCAATGCCCTTACAACACGAAGTCACACAATTATAACAAGCGAAACAGTTTCGTTACGCAGTGTAGGAGATATAGATGAAACATATTATTGGGATTTTGAGCAACCCACATCAAGAATGGGCTCGTATTCGAGACGACAGTCATAGTGCTGCCGGACACTATTTACGCTATCTCATTTGGATTGCCATCCTCCCACCTTTGGCGTGGTGGTATGGTTCTTCGCAGATCGGCTGGGAGTTAGCGGGAAGGCAAATTCTCCTAACTCAAACCTCGGCTGCGCAGATCATGGCATTGTTCTATATCGCCATCCTTTTGAGCGTCGGCTTTTTGGGCTACATGGTGTACTGGATGGCGAAAACTTATGACGGTAAAAACAACGATGTGGCTCGCGGCATTGCCGTTGCGGCATATATGTGTGCCCCTCTGTTTGTCATCGGGCTAACAGGGCTCTACCCCGTACTTTGGCTAGACATGATTCTTGGCACCCTAGCAGGGGCCTATACGCTCTACCTGCTGTATATTGGCATTCCAATTGTCTATGACATGCCAAAAGAGCGCGGTTTCCTTTTTGCGAGCGCTACAGTGGCCGTCGGTTTAGTGCTAATGGTGGCATTACTGGGAGCGACCGTTATACTTTGGGAATTGGGCGCTATGCCAGTTTTCACGGAAATGTAAGATATGCTCAAGTTTCAACATATAATTCAAATTAACGACCCGAAGGAGCCTCATATCCCTCATATGAGCAAAGCAGCACTTTGGGAAGGTCTGGTATTTCGCAGCAAATACCCCTTCCATTTCACGCCGAATATTCATTGCGTGATTGAGGAGGAGGACGATAGTAGTTTTATACGAGTGCTGCACTTTGGCGAACACGTTTTACGTGAGCACGTGCATTTGCAACACGAAATAGAGATTCATACAGGCCCAGCAGAGACTGACCCTGTGATGTTTGCGGAGAGTGTAGCGAGAATAGAAGAGCCCGCACCCGGCCATCTAATAGTGCGCTTTAGCTATCGTAGAGATTCAGGAAATAGCACCGATAATGTCAATGTCGATGAGTATTTGAAATCCGCCTACGTACAAAATGATCGCGAGGCGATCACGTTAATCCGTAAGTTTAGTCTTGAAGGAATGCCTAGCGCCGAATCAAGGCTCCAATGAAATCCCTAGTCGGTCACTATAGCGGTATTCATCAATAGACTCTGCCGCTATTGTGCCGTCCAGTAGTAACGCCACATCTTGAGCAATGAGCTCGACGGCTTGCAGGCGGTACTCAGCAGAAAAGTCTGCCTGCATGACGGCGGCCCAAAGGCCTAGCATCCTAGAATCAATGTCACGCACGCTATTATCTTTTGCCCATTCTCCAGAAATCTGTGCGCCGATGCGGTTCAACTCCCGATGGATATGCCGATATTGATCCGGATCGAGGTCTACCAATACGCTTTCGGAAATATCATCCCAACCCATGGGCATCAACTCCCAGCCTTGGTAAAACCGAGCTACCCAAGTGAGGTATTCAATTTCAGATTGTATCTGAGCATTCGAATCATCAATTCGATATAGGTGTCGAAAATGACGTTGCTCTGGGATCTCTTCAGGCCATTGCTCTAGAATTCGACTGCTCATGCAGCTCGCCATCAAGGCACTTAACAAGAATATTACAGCGAGTCGCATAACGGGGATCGGCTCCAGAAGAATTGATAACCGAGCCGATGATAGCAAAAGTTCACAGCGAATGGGCCATTAAACCGAATCTATGATCCCTAGGCGCACCGCTTCGAGGGTCAATTCCGCACGATTTCCTACCCCTAACTTTGCGTAAACACCCTTAATATAGCCTTTGATGGTATCGGGCGATAATTTCAGCATGGCAGCAGTATCCTCAACGCTATACCCCTTGCCGATGAGGCAAACCACTTCTGTTTCACGCGGAGTAAGGCTCGAGCGCTCGAGCGCATCCCCTTTCGAGTTAAAGTGACTGATCAGCCGTGCGGAGGACGCGGCAGAGAGAGGAGGACGATTTTTCTGAATTCCTTTGAGATAGCTCACGATTCGCTCACGATCTTGGTCTTTTAGAATATATCCCTTGGCTCCAGACTTTAGAGCGGCAAAAAGGTTTTTATCGTCATCGTAAATCGTCGCAACGACAATATAGGTCGCGTAGGCTTTGGCCGAAAGCCCTTTAATAAGCTCAATACCGCTGCCATCGGGAAGCCCTAAGTCGATAAGAGCGAGCTCAAAGTCGCGTCTGTGTATGAGTTCTTGGCCAAGCGCGAGATTAGCGGCGGTTACAATTTCCAACTCTGGAAAAGCCGCATGGACACAAGACACTAACCATTCTTGTGTATCCGGATTATCTTCCACCACTAAAGCACAGCCCTTATTGAGCGGGAACATGAATTTGGCCTGACCTATAGATTTTAAATGTAGAGTAGAACTTTAAGGGAGCGCCTTATCAATGTATACCCCCGAAAGGGTGGGCGTGAAATGATCAGGATCACTTTGTAGGGCTAAGCGGTGCATGTCTGTAGTATGATTTCTCAATTTGCAAACTCTAGAGACACGCTAGATGACCTGGCCCTTGCGATTCCTAACAAACACTCTGTTAAGTGTGCTGCTCTGCACAGCTCTACTGCCTTTTGCCGCGCAGGCCCAACCTCCCCTTGTGGAATCGCTGACTCTTTTGGATGATTTTGAATCCGTCTTCTGGCCCGAAGGCGTGCCACCGCAGAGCGCTCCCTGGCAACCTGCCACCTTGCCATACAATACGCGCGAAAAATCCGCGATTGAAGACCCTCGAGCACAGGACTCTTCATATATTTGGTTTCGTTTTTACGTCAACAACCCAATGGACAATGACGCACACGGTCTTTATTTCTGGCGCTTCAATCTTGCTATCGACGTTTACTTCAACTCTCACCTACTTGCTTCCAGCCCACAAAGCGAAGGTTGGGAGACGATGTCGTGGAATCACCCTATGCTTGTTCCTATTCAAGCGCCCAGTTGGCAGCAGGGTAAAAATGAAGTCCTTGTTCGTGTCACGCGTAGCCCATGGGGAGGAAACTTAGCGCCCATAGTGTATGGCGACATGAAATCTTTAACGCCACTCTACGAGTCTAGAATGCTGCGCCAAGTTGAGTTGAATGAAATTCTCCTCATACTTGGAATCGGGCTGTGCTTAATGAGCTTTATGTTATGGGTCGTGCGTCCTCGCGAGACAGTCTACTTATGGTTTAGTGGAATGTGTTTGAGCTGGAGCTTGATTACATTGCACCTCGTCATTCTGCGAAATCCAATCCCTTATGCGATTTGGCTACCTCTCGTACATATCGCAATCGATTTTTCTATTTTCTTTATGTATGGCTTTATTGGTCGATTAATCGACCAGGTTAAGAAACCCTTTCGCGAGCAATTATTTCTACTCTGGTGCCTATGCGCCGCTGTAAGCTATTTCTTTTTGCCACCGCAGTATTTCTTCAGTGTCGTTTACTCTATACATCTGGTGGGTATTATTTTTCTTTCTATCATTGTGGCACGCGTTTCCAAAACAGCGATACACGAGCGCAACACACCGGCTATTGTCGTGACCGTTGCGCTGTTCATACAGATTGCATTATTCGCTCAAAATTATTATTTGATGTTCTTCTCAAGTGCCGCTCAGTGGGAAGGAAACGCGTTCTATGCACACTTTGGAATTCCTTTACTATTCCTTGTCTTCATTGGCACACTTCTATGGCGCTTTCATGGTGCGTTAACAGTCGCAGAGAATATCAATAAACAACTTGAGTCAAAGGTGGAAGCTAGTCGACAGGTAATCGAGAAAAGCTATTTCGAACGCAGACAACTAGAACTGCAACAAGCCGCCGAGAAAGAACGACTGAATATTTATCGAGACCTACATGATGATGTCGGCTCCAAACTATTATCTATCGTCCATGCTGATCGCAATAGTAATCTCGCCGACATGGCCCGCTCGGCGCTCGAAAGTCTACGGCACGCAGTTTCCAAGGCGAACAATCCTGACCAAGCTATCGCGCCCTTTCTTCAGGATATTCAAGAGGAGACAGAGCTGCGTTTACAAGGGTCTGGACACGAGGTGCAGTGGTCACAATCGATCGCAGATAATGCGCTTATCGTCCCCTCAAAAGCCGCCTTTACGATCAACCGAATTTTGAAAGAAGTCGTCAGTAATATTATTCGTCATGCCAGCGCTGACCATGTAGAGATTCAAATACGCTGCGATGAAGAACAATGGATAATTCAGATCAAAGATAACGGCCGCGGGTTTGATCGCCACGGCCCAATGGGCAATGGAATCAACAATATTCTGTCTCGCGCAGAGGAGATCAATGCCATTGCCAGCTGGGAGACTACTTTCGATCACGGCACCGACTTTACACTGTCGCTATCGGCTCGGGTCTTGCAGCACTTTCCCCAACACTGACACCAAGCACGACTAAGGCTTTTGTGGTCTTTGCTCGCAATATTCCACACCCATTGTCTTGCGCCGTGAAAGCTGTTTGAATTCCTTATCGATCAAACGCTTCGCCACGTCTCTCAAACCGCGCGCAGCACCCGAATCATCAGCATGGAAACCTTAACTTATGAGCGCAACCTTTCCCCATTGCCGCCACTGGCGAGTCGATCACGATGCCGACGGAATACTATGGCTCTATATCAATCGCGAAGGTGAAGCGATCAATGCCCTTTCGGAGGAAGTCTTACGGGAGTTTGAATCCTTGCTCGACGCGGCCAAGGTTTTGCCGCTCAAAGGCTTAGCGATACTATCGGATAAGAGCACAGGATTTATTCTCGGGGCTGACATCCGTGAATTCGGCCATTTTAAAGAGCTCGACGAGGTCACCAAATCAATAGAAGAAGTCCATGACATGTTTCGCAAGCTCGAAGCACTGCCCTTTCCCACCGTTGCCGCATTTGAAGGTTACTGTTTAGGCGGTGGCTTAGAGCTAGCCCTTAGTTGCTCTTACCGAATTGCTAAAGATGTGCCTAGCACCAAAATAGGCTTCCCTGAGGTCCAGCTCGGCATCTTCCCCGGCTTTGGCGGCTCCGCCCGCTCTGTGCGCCAAATAGGCGGACTCAAAGCGATGGAGCTAATGTTATCCGCTCGACAACTCAATGCACGCCAAGCCAAAGGCGTTGGGCTCGTCGACGAAGTCATCAGTCGCCATGAAGAACTCTACTGGGCCGCACGTCGTGCAATACTCGCGCGCAAAAAGAGCCGCAAGCCTTCGTTAAGCGCACGGCTTAGTAATATGACACTAGTCAGAGGGTTTTTAGCCAAACAGATGCGCAAGAAAACAGCCCTGCGCGCAAAGGAAGAGCATTACCCTGCGCCTTATCGACTTATCGACACTTGGGAGGTTTATGGCAATCAATGTGACGCGATGATGCGCGCTGAGGCCAAAGCGGTAGGACGCTTGATGTTGACCCCACAAGCCGAAGGATTAAGGCGAGTCTTTAGCCTCATGGAACTGCTCAAGCGAGAAGGCAAGCAAAGCCAGTTTCGTGCGCGACGCGTGCATGTCATCGGCGCTGGAGTCATGGGTGGCGATATCGCTGCTTGGTGCGTCCTACAGGGGCTAGAAGTAAGCCTGCAAGATCGCGAGATGAAATTTATCGAACCCGCTTTGAAGCGAGCCGCCGCATTATTTAAAAAGAAACGTCTTAGCCCCGCAGCGGTCAAGTCAGCGCTCGAACGCCTACGCCCAGACGTTGATGGTAAAGGTGTCGCCCACGCTGACGTTGTCATTGAAGTTATTGTGGAGCGCTTAGATGCAAAACAAAGCTTACTTAAAGCACTGGAACCACAACTCAAAGAGGGTGCCATTCTAGCCAGTAACACTTCCTCCATACCTATAGAGGAAATTGCAACGGCCCTTAACAAGCCTGAGCGCCTAATTGGTTTACACTTCTTTAATCCAGTCGCAAAAATGCCTTTGGTGGAGATCGTAATCGGCGCACAGAGTGACGCTCAAACGGTGCGTGATGGGGCCGCCTTCTGCGCGCAAATTAACCGCTTCCCACTCCCAGTCAAAAGCAGCCCAGGGTTTCTCGTCAACCGTATCCTCGCACCCTATATGCTTGAAGCAATGCTCATTCACCAAGAAGGCATCCCTATTGAGGCTATAGACGCCGCTGCATTGGATTTTGGAATGCCTATGGGGCCAGTCGAACTCGCAGACACCGTGGGCCTTGATGTGTGTGTCATGGTCACCAAAACCCTTGGAGGTCAGAACGAAGTCTCTGAGATCCAAGCCAAAGCCAATGCCCACATTCAATCGTTGGTAGACGCAGGGCACTTAGGTAAAAAGTCTAGCCGAGGTTTCTATCGCTGGGAGAATGACAAACCCGTCAAGCAACTGGACAAAGCGAAAGGACAAGACACTCGTGCCATTCGCGATCGCCTAATCAACGCTTACACACAAGAGTGTGAAGCCGCATTGCGCGACGGCATAGTCAGCAATGCAGACTTATTAGATGCAGGCATGATCTTTGGCACTGGCTTCCCTCCCTTTCGCGGTGGACCAATGCATTACCTGAAAACGCAAAAAGGAGAGCAATAATGCAGCAACTTAACCGCGTCGCCATCATTGGCGGGACACGCGTTCCATTTTGCCGTTCCAATACCGCCTATGCCGACTTAAGCAATTTGGACATGCTGTCAGATACATTGCAGCAACTGGTCGACAAGTTTCAACTCGATGGAAAAAAAATCGATGAAGTCATTGCTGGGGCCGTTACCACGCACTCACGGGACTGGAACTTAGCAAGAGAAGCAGTATTAAGCACCACACTCTCTCCGGCCACTCCTGGGACTACTTTGCAAATGGCATGCGGGACATCTTTACAGGCGGCTTTATTGCTTGCCGGACGCATTGCGACAGGGCAAATCGACACGGCTATTGCCGCAGGAACCGATACTACAAGCGATGCCCCCTTGGTGTTACAACCACGCTTCGCCAAGAGACTTCTGAAAGCCAGTCAGGGCAAAACCTTTTCAGCGAAATTGAAAAGTTTTAAGGGAATGAGCATGCGCGAGCTAGCCCCCCAGACGCCCGCTAACGGAGAACCGCGCACTAAACTGTCAATGGGCCAACATTGCGAGTTAATGGCCAAGGAGTGGGCAATCACGCGCGAGGAGCAAGACCAATGGACGATGGAGAGTCACTTAAAAGCAGCCGCGGCTTATGAGAGCGGCTTTTTTGACAACTTGTTGCTTCCCTATCATGGCGTTGCAAGGGACAACAACCTTCGTCCCGATAGTAATCTTGAAAAACTTAGCACACTCAAACCTGCATTCGACCGCAGTGCAACGGGCACCCTAACCGCTGGTAACAGCACGCCTCTTACAGACGGTTCCGCCGCAGTATTCATGACCAGCGAAGCCTATGCCTTAGAACATGGCTTGGAAGTTCAAGCTTGGCTAACACAAGGACGCACTAGCGCCGTGGACTTTGTGGGCGGCGAAGGCTTATTAATAGCTCCAACGGTAGCGGTCAGCGAAATGCTCACCCATTCAAAGCTCACCCTACAAGACTTTGACTACTATGAAATCCATGAGGCCTTTGCAGCTCAGGTGCTGTGCACCCTAAAAGCATGGGAAAGTGATTCCTATTGCCGTGACACTCTCGGCCTAACGCAAGCACTAGGAGCAATTGATCGATCCTTAATCAACGTCAATGGTAGTTCGCTAGCCCTTGGCCATCCATTTGCGGCTACCGGTGCCCGCATTTTAGGAACACTCGGTAAACTTCTCGAATCTCAGAGCAATAAGCGTGGCCTAATCTCAATTTGTACCGCGGGCGGTATGGGAGCGGCTGCCATTGTCGAAAGTGCGAACTAAAACGCTGCGAGGGCGATCATAGGTTGATATAAATAAGCGAAGCAGCGCTTTGTTGCCTCTGAGTAATTCAATCACAAAAAAAGGCCTAAGATTTTGTCTTAGGCCTTTTTTATTGTGAAAAGAAAATCTCTAATGCGCTTTATGAAAGGTAAAGTAACCAGTAAAGAGTTCATCCGAACTTTCAAAACCCGATTTTACTTCGGCGCTCGGGTCAGGGTTGAACGGATTAGAAACAGAATTATCGAACGCCCCTGTCACATGCACTGTACTGCCAGCAGGAATCTCTACGGGTTCCTCTAAGACGTAATGCGGTTGCCAGCCATAGTTGTAGGCAGGAACACTCAAAATATCCTCCATGCGGCCGTCAGGGAACTCGACACTAAACTTCATCTGCTTGCCACGCGCATTCATCTTTGCGCGTACTCCAGAAATTACAACAGGCTCGTCAAACTGGTATTGCGCATGCGCCCTAACGTCATAAGCAAATGGCGGCAATGTCACTTGCGCAGAGACCGCCTGAACTAATCGCTCCTTTAACGCATCAATTTCATCTGGATCAGCAAAATAGAAACCAATCTTGGTTTGATCAACCAGCTCCGCACCAATCCCTACATAATGGAACTGCATCGATAGCTTTGACCCCTTAGGGATTAAAACCGCCGTACCCTCTAAAAACTGTTCCGCACGAGTCTCCCCAGGCGAGTAACCATCCAAGAATCGGCGAGTGGATGTTGACGCCATTTTTTCCTCACCCCAGAAATCACTTTCTGCCGGAGTGACGAAAGTCATGAGGTGGTGCAACGCACTCGTAGCCACTGGCTGATACTGCATGGCCACTACCCACTTATCCTCATCAAATGGTAAATCCACATCGGCATAAATATAATCCAAGACTCCAGTGGCTGGGATGACCTGAGCAGGGGCCTCCACTATAAAGTCAGGCTCGCCTAACACCCACTCTTTGCTTTCAACAAACTCGAAACTTTCAAGTGGATCCGGTCCTTCTCCGCGCGGAGCGCCGGCACTAAGCCAGTGAACGAGTTTTTGAATTTCCTCTGGGTCTATATATCTTGCCGAAGGGGAATGACCAATCTCGGGATCAATTTGGGATGGAGGCATGCGTTTATTCAGCAGTACTTCTTTGATCATTGGTGACCAGCCCAAAAGCGATACGTAACTGTCCAAAGCAAATGGACCAACGCCAAATTCCCTATGACAAGTCACACAATTTTCGAGGATCATCGGAGCAATATCGTCGCTGTAGCTCGGTACGTTTTGTGAGTGTAATCGCGAAGCCGGATATTCAATCGTGCAGGGACTAGTGTTTTGTGTCACAACCGTATTGCGAACCGGCGCCTCTACGATAGAAGATAAAGTGTTACCTAATTCAGGACCCACGCCGCCTGTGTAATACACAGATAGCCGGTCTGGGTTTAGCACTCGGACATCTCCCACGCTCTCCAAGCCCAGCATCTCTGACACTAGAAGCGCATTATCTTGCAAGATAGGGATGCTTAAACCCTGGGCATGTAATGATTGGCGACTTGATCCTTGCGAATCGATTAGGAGAAATTCAAAACCCTGTTCGGCATATTGCTCTTGCAGCGCTTTGTAGCTTGACGCCATCTTGTCCATATTCGGACAATTTTCTGAGTAAGACATCACGACAACCGCTTTACGATGCTGATAACGACTAAGCTGATGAAAGCTCCCTTCGTCATCTAGCATTGCGAAGTCGCCCGTTCGATCTAAGGCTGCCTGCACGGTACCTGTCGCTAGCGCTATACAAACACTAAGGCATGAAATAAATGCTCTAGTCATAATGAAATACCAACCCTCACTTGATTAGGTGATTTTATGTTTCCCTACTGATTTCATTATTACCTCCGCATAGCGTCTGTAACAGCCAGTGGTTTTCCACTTATTTTTAGCACTACAAGAATAAAAGCCCTAGTGCTGGAAGTCCATCGTTCTCCCAGACCAAGATTTAGCAAAGTGTGACAAAAACTTAGTCCTCAGTATTCTCAGCTAGTTTTAAACCGATCTTTACGATTCGGCCTTGATCTATCTCAGCAACAGTCCATAAAAACCCTTGCCACAACATATCATCGCCCACTACCGGCTTACCGCCCATCTTGGCGCGGAAATATTCGCCTATACTGACCTCGCCTACTTCGCCACTAAGCGTGAAGCCGTAGACGGGCGCTAAGTCTCGCAATAAGGCATTGGCATCCAGAATGAAATCCCCAAAAAACCATGTATCGATACTCGAGCTTGGTGCTTGGCTAAACAGCTTACCCAACGCAGGTAGATCGAACTCGTGGCCCACAATACAAAGAATATCGTCGGCCAACAGTTTTGTGCTGCCCTTAGGATGCAAGAGTTCCTGCCCTCGAAACAGCGCAGCAATACGGGTACCTTCGGGCATATGCAAGCGGCGCAATTCTGTGTTGATACACCATTTTTCGGCGCCTAGTCGATAAACAAATAGCTCCCACTCGCTAGTAGGATGGATCTCTAACCCCGATCGAGCAATAGGGGAAGGCTGGGACGGGACTTCGACCTTGGCGAGTTTGGTAGCCAAAGGCAAAGAGCTCCCTTGTACGAGCAATGACACCAATACCACAAAGAATGCCAAGTTGAAGTACAGCTGTGCATCAGGCAGACCGGCCATAATAGGATACACCGCCAAAATAATGGGCACGGCACCACGTAGCCCTACCCAAGAAATAAACCAGCGTTCACGGTTTTTAAAACGACTAAACGGAGACAAAGCCAGCCATACCGCGATTGGGCGGGCAAACACGATCATCCACAGCGCTAACAATAAGCCAGGCACGATGATGCCGGTTAACTCGCTCGGGCTTAGCAATAAGCCAAGCACCAAGAACATGCCGATCTGGCTCAGCCAGGCAAGCCCATCAAATATACTCAATATTGAGGTGCGGCTTTGAATTGGCTTATTGCCTAGCAACAAGCCACACAGGTAAATGGCTAGAATTCCGCTACCGCCGAGGATATTGGTCACTGCGAAGATTAATAAACCACCGCTGATGGCCAACAAGGGGTAAAGACCGTTCGCCAGCGTAGTTCGATTAATCAACTGTAATAGCAACCAGCCACCCACTAGGCCTAGGAATATCCCAACGCCAAACTGCTGCAGCAAGTTGATAACGAAGAACCAGCCGAATTCATCGTTGCCCGAAGCCAACACCTCAATGAGAGATACCGTCAAAAATACCGCCATTGGGTCATTACTACCGGACTCTATTTCCAGTGTTGCCCCAACTCGTTCATTCAAACTTCGCTGACCAAGCAATGAGAAAACGGCCGCGGCGTCAGTAGAGCCAACAATAGCTCCTATTAGAAGCCCCTGAATGAGCCCTAGATCAAATAAATAGGCAGCCACCAACCCAGTTAGCCCAGTCGTAAACACAACGCCTACGGTCGCGAGAGAGAGCGCAGGCCCTAAAGCAACCCGGAACGTCGCGACACGGGTCCGCATGCCCCCGTCTAATAGGATGATGGCTAATGCCAGATTGCTCGCCAAATAGGCCAGAGAGTAGTTATCAAACTGGATACCTCCAATGCCGTCCTCACCCGCAAGGACGCCGACGCCTAGGAAAATAACCAAAATAGGGATACCCAAGCGCGAAGACAACGCGCTGAACAGCACACTGAAGCCCACCAATAAGGCTCCAATCAAGAAAAAACTGTTAATACTGCCTACATCCATTGGTTTAACTCAAAAGGGATTGAAAAAGAAAAGAATAGCAGAGCTTGCGCTAAGAGAAGCGAATTGTCGGTAATGAAAGAGAGATTAATCGGGTGGAATTAAGAAAAATTAGCGTTTTTCGTGTAAAACCTTGGCAGTTTGCAGCTCTTGCGCATACTCCCTAAGCTTTTCACGTAGCTTGTTTTCTATATCGTCCTCGAGCCAAGAGCTTTCTTCTAGGCTCTCTACCACCATCTCGGGGGCTTCAAGCGTGGAAGTATTCAGCGTATTGGCTTGAAGGGTATCCGTCATTTTTATGTCGCTCACAAGCGCAATTACTCCATTTTTTTGTCACAACTACGTCAAAGTAGCGTTCAAAAAATGAGCTGTCAATTACGCCAACGCTAAAGTGTGATCATGGCGACACTTGCTCAACGGGTGAGCCAATGTCGCCGACCAGGCCTTTAAGCGAAGGGGTGACGCAAAATAATCGTTTCTTCACGATCAGGGCCAGTTGAAATGATGTCAACGGGAGCCTCAATCGCTTTCTCGATATAGCTTATATAATCACGAGCGTTTTGCGGCAAATCATCGAGGCTCTTCGCGCCATATGTCGATTCTTTCCAACCTGGCAGCTCAACGTAAATAGGTTCTAACTTCTGATACGCATCCAAATTCATCAGACAAGAGGACGTATCTGAGTCCACGCCCTTATAGCCTGTGCACACTTTAATGGTCTCTAAACCATCAAGGACATCGAGTTTTGTCAGACAAATACCCGAGACAGAGTTAATACGGATCGCTAAGCGCACTGCTGCGGCATCGAACCAACCACAACGTCGATCACGGCCCGTGGTAGCGCCCTTTTCTTTTCCGATCGTTGCAAGGCGTGCACCGATATCATCAAACAACTCAGTAGGGAACGGCCCAGAACCCACTCGCGTGGTATAGGCTTTAGTGATTCCTAGTACATAGTCGAGATAGAGAGGGCCAAAGCCGCTGCCCGTGGCAGTGCCACCGGCCGTTGTATTAGAAGAAGTAACGTAGGGGTAAGTCCCATGGTCGATATCGAGCAACGAACCTTGCGCCCCTTCAAACAGGATGTTGTCATTAGCCTTACGATGTCCGTGCAAAATCTCGATCGTATCGCTCACCATCGGCTTGAGCTGCTCACCCAATGCCAAACTGCTTGCGAGCACTTCATCGTAGTCTAGGGCTTCTACGTCGTAATAATTTGTAAGCAAGAAGTTATGGTATTCCATCACTTCTTTTAAGCGGGCAGCAAAATGCTCTTCATTAAAGAGCTCTCCAATTCGGATCCCACGTCGAGCGACTTTGTCCTCGTAAGCGGGACCAATACCACGCCCTGTAGTCCCGATTTTCTCACTACCTAGACGCTTCTCACGTGCCTGATCCAAGGCCACATGCGTAGGCAATATTAGAGGACAAGAAGCACTAATCTTTAGCTTAGGGCGCACTGCAATGCCGCGCTCTTCCAAGCGACTAATTTCGCTCAATAGGGCTTCCATGCTGAGGACGACACCATTACCGATGACACAAGTCACGCCGTCACGCAAAACACCGGAGGGAAGTAAGTGAAGTACCGTTTTTTCACCGCGAATCACAAGGGTGTGTCCCGCGTTGTGGCCACCTTGGAAGCGAGCAACGACTGCCGCCTGCTCCGTTAGCAAATCGACGATCTTGCCTTTGCCTTCATCGCCCCACTGCGTTCCTAGTACAACTACACTTCTACCCATTTTGAATCTTCTCTATTTTATAAAATATTCAACTTAAACGGCGCCAACAGTAGCAACATAGTCTTGTTAGAGACTAAACACACCCTAAGCTAGGGTGACTACTTGCCATTGCTGGCCGTCTCGTACTATTCGTCGATCGCAGCCCAAAAGCTGTGCATCGTCAGTGGTTACTGAGGTTAAATCCACAATCACACGCTCGCCTTCTGCACGCAATTGAGTAATCAGTAATTGTAGCGTTTCGTCTTCTTCTAATGGCGCATAAATCGCTTTAGCACGGACAATTGTGGCCTGACTCAATTGCGCCAACACTTTAAGCTCTGCATCAAACCCCGAAGCCGGGCGCGCGCGCCCAAACACATCACCAATATCATCAAAGCGTCCGCCCTGTGCCACCGCACGTCCATAAGACGGAGTGTAAGCGGCAAAGACAATCCCTGTATGGTATTCATAACCACGCAATTCACACAGGTCAAACCCTAAGGACACATTAGGCAAACGTCGTTTGACGCTTTTCGCAATGGTTGCAAGTTCTTGTAACTCTTTTTGCACACTCTCAGGAGCGTTCTTGAACGTGACAAAGGCCGCATCCAATACAGACTCATCACCGCTCAGACGCGCCAGATCAAAAAGCATCTTGCGGATACTGTCATCTTTGACGTGCAGTTCTAATAAATGATCTATTTCATCGTAAGCCTTTCGTTGCAAGGCATCGAATAAATCAGTCTCGCTATTAGAGGACAACGCAGACTCTTTGACCAAGCTACGAAATATCCCTACATGCCCCAACACGATGTGAACTTCATCGATTTGCGCTAACCGTAAGGTTTCATGCATCAAACAAATCAGCTCGACATCACAGCCTACATCCGCATGACCAAACATTTCAGCCCCAACACGGATAGGGATACGAGAGGCAAGAAGACCTTTCGGACGAGTATGTGCCACGTTATCTGAATAGCACAAACGCACGGGCAGGTGTTCACACTCGCTGCCTCGTTGCGTCACACAATGGGCATCGATACGTGCCACTTGAGGAGTAATATCGGCACGTAACCCCATCATACGACCAGTCAATTGGTCGGTGATTTTGAAGGTATGCAGATCAAGGTCATGTGAAGAACCCACTAACAAGGAGTCAAGATACTCAATGAGCGGGGGGATCACTAAGTCATACCCCCAACTGGCATAAAGATCGAGAATTTGACGGCGCAAGGTTTCAAGTCGAAACGCTTCTTCCGGCAATATTTCCTCTACTCCTTCTGGGAGCAACCAACGATCACGCACGGACATTATTCATTTCCAATTCTATTTAAATAAAACGACAAAAAAGCAGTGAATTACAGAGTAACTCTCCTGCCCTTTATAAAACACAAAGACCAGTAGTAAACCGAATTACTACTGGTCTTTATAACACTATGATTTACTGTACTTCGCTACCGTTCAGATATTTGAAATATTCATTATCTGGCTCGATGAGAAGAATGTCGCCCTTATTAGCGAAACTCTCTTGATACGAGTTAAGGCTACGAGTAAATGCATAAAACTCTGCGTCTTTAGAGAAGGCTGCCGCATACGTTGCCGCTGCTGCCGCGTCTCCTTCACCACGAATGCGCTCAGAATCTCTGTACGCTTCGACGAGCAATACCGCTTCTTGGCGATCAGCATCAGCTTCAATACCAATAGCTAACTCGTTACCACGTGAGCGCAGTTGCTGAGCTTCACGTTGACGCTCAGAAGTCATTCGCTCATATACAGAAGAGCGCACGTCGATCGGAAGTTCGATTTGCTTAACACGCACATCGATCACTTCTATGCCGAGATCCTCTGCCACAGTAATGTTCAGTTCCCGCGTAAGCTCATCCATCAGCAAATCGCGCTGACCAGAAACCACTTCTTGCAAATCGCGTTCACCAAACTTATTACGCAGACCGTCGTTAATACGTTGCGATAACAGGTTGTTAGCACGACTCTCTTCACCGGTTACGTTGGTATAGTATTTCATCACATCGACGATTCGCCACTTAGCATAGGAATCGACCACTAGCGCTTTTTGCTCCAGCGTAAGATAACGCTGCGCTTCCGCGGTTAGAGTTAACACTCGGCCATCGAATTTACGCACGGTATTTACGTAAGGCAGTTTGAAGTGCAATCCTGGTGATAAGTCTTGATTGACCACTTGGCCAAAACGCAATAACAACGCGCGCTCTGTTTCTTTTACTACAAACATCGAATCAGAGCCGACGACCACTAGTAAAAATAAGATTATGCCTGCAAAAGTACTTTTCATTAGCGAACTCCTCTTGTTGGCGTCGTTTGAGCTCGAGCACGATCCGCTGCTGCAGCGTTATTCTCGCGACTAATTTGCTCTGAGATTTCACGTAATTGCTGAGGCGACAGCGCAGTAGAGTTAGCTACACGCGAAGCATTGCCCTGCTCAATGATTTTGTCCAATGGCATATAGAACATATTGTTGCCGCCTTCGACATCAATAAGCACCTTGCTGCTATTGGTCATCACTGCTTGCATTGCGTCTATGTAGAGTCGCTCACGTGTCACGCCTGGCGCCTTTTCATACTCAGCTAGCAACTGCTCAAAACGCGACGCTTCACCATCGGCACGGGCAATCACTTGATCTCGATAAGCATTGGCTTGCTCGATAATTCGCTGGGCTTCACCACGTGCAACCGGCACAACGCGGTTGGCGTAAGCTAGTGCTTCGTTCTGCACACGCTGCTCATCTTCACGCGCCTTAATCACATCATCAAATGCGCCTTGCACTTGATCTGGCGGCTGAGCATTACGGAACGTCACTTGTGAGATTAGGATGCCCGACTGATAGCTCTCCATATATCGTTGTAAGCGCTCACGAACCTCTGCAGCTACTTCCTCTCGACCTTGTGTCAGTACTCTATCCATCGTCGTACCACCAGCCACGTGTCGAATAGCCGACTCAGCCGCGTGATCAAGACTCAATTCAGGATCCCGCACTACTAGCGCGAACTTCACTGGATCATCGATCATGTATTGCACATCGATGGAGACATTGACGATATTTTCATCAGTCGTGAGCATATCCCGTGAGTACGAACGCGTATTCACACGGGTCACATTAATAATCTCGACTTCGTCGATTAGAGGCGGGTTCCAGTTCAAACCAGAACGCACAACGTCTGGACGCAATTTACCGAAACGTAGCACTACACCGCGCTCGGATTCGTCTACAACGTAAATACCAGACACGGCCCAGATTAGCACTAGCACAACAACAGCCGCGCCCACTAAACCAGAGGAGATGCCTCCACCGGAGCCACCAGAACCGCTTCCGCCGCTCGAGCTGCCACCAGACTTTCCACCGCCAAACAAGCTATTGAGCTTGCGAGACACTGTTTTAATAACCTCATCTATATCAGGCGGCTTCTGATCGCCACCGCCGCCACCACGGCCGCCGCCCCCCCAGGGGTCGTTTCCATTACCTTTGTTTCCAGGTTCATTCCAAGCCATTGGCTTCTCCATACCCCAGTCAAATTACGGGGGTGATTTTAACGAATTATTATAAATTAACCCAGCTTTTTACCCAGAGGCATTTCTGCACAACTGAGAGCGCGCAAGCCTCTACTTTACACTTCTGCGCCTGCCTGTGGGTTATCGGGTGCGATTCCTTCTTCCACTAGAATTCGGTCTAAGTCGTGTCGTGGTAAGCGAATAGCCAGACACACTAGACCTTCTGAATCGATATTCTCGTGCTGCACGGCCCCTTTTTCGTAAAGTCGTGCACGCAAGCGGCCTTGCTCAGGCTGCAAACGCAAATCGCGCTCTACGACATCATGACCGAGCAACTCACTAATTGCGCTCAATAACAGATCAAGCCCTTGCCCAGTCTTAGCTGAGACCCACACTCGTATGGGCTGGCCTTGCTCATTGCGCTCTATGAACGGCTCACGTGGCTCCAATAGATCAATCTTGTTGTACACGCGCAAACAAGGCACATCGTCTGCGCCAATCTCAGTTAAGACTTCTTCGACCTGCTCTGTACAGAACTCATGCTGCTCGTTAGACACATCAATGATATGCAGCAACAAATTTGCTTGAATTGTTTCTTCGAGGGTCGCACGGAACGCTGCCACAAGTTTATGCGGCAGATGACTGATAAAGCCTACCGTATCAGCAAAGATCGCTGGACCGAAGTTCGGCACAGAGACCCGACGCAGAGTGGAGTCCAATGTGGCGAATAATTGATCAGCTGCGTAGGTGTGAGCACCTGCCAGGGAGTTAAACAGTGAAGACTTCCCTGCGTTGGTATAACCCACTAATGACACAGTGGGAATGTCTGCACGCTTACGCGAGCGCCGACCTTGATCACGCTGATTGCGCACCTTCACCAAGCTGGCGTTGATATTCTTGATACGCTGACGCACCATCCGCTGATCGAGCTCAAGCTGAGTCTCACCAGCCCCACGCAAACCAATACCGCCTTTTTGGCGATCAAGGTGAGTCCATCCCCGTGTTAATCGAGTAACCGTGTGCTCTAGCTGTGCTAGCTCAACTTGTAGCTTACCTTCATGACTGCGCGCACGCTGCCCGAAAATATCAAGAATGACACCGGTTCGATCCAGTACGCGACATGAAAAACGCTTCTCAAGATTGCGCTCTTGGCTTGGACTAAGGGAGTGATTGAAGAGAACAACTTCGGCCTCATGCGCCTCTACAGCAGCCGCAATCTCATCTAATTTGCCCGAGCCGACAAAATGACCAGCATCGGGACTCTTACGACTGCCTTTTATATAGGTGGCCGGAATTACTCCAGCGGAGAGTACGAGTTCTTCGAACTCAAGAGGGTCCCCCTGCTCACGCTCTGACTCCAGGTCGATGTGCACAAGGACTGCGGTTTCACCGCGATCGGGTCTATCAAAGAACAAAAATGAACCTCAAATCAGGCAACATTGCCTGGTGCTTCTTCCTCTTCGTCCGCTGCTGCATCGCCAGTACCTTGGGTCGGTATCTTGACAGAGCGTGCCGGAACGACAGTGGAAATTGCATGTTTGTAGACCATTTGATTCACAGCATTTTTCAGCAAAATGACGAATTGATCAAAAGACTCAATCTGTCCTTGCAGCTTAATGCCACTTACCAAATAGATGGAAACTGGGATACGCTCCTTGCGAAGCACATTCAAGAAAGGGTCTTGTAAGGAATGCCCTTTTGACATTATCTTTCTCCTTAACCGTTAATGTGAGCTGGATTGTCCCAGCAGTATAATTCTAAAGAATTCTCTATATTGCGACCCGACTGATTGAATTCAATAGCAGATCCAGAGTTTCTGGTGTTTCGCTGTTAAATATCCGCAGATTATCCCAACTTCGCATCCAAGTGATTTGTCTCTTAGCGAGTTGACGCGTCGCAATAATACCCTGTTCCACCATAGCATCAAAGCTGATTTCACCTGCAATGTGCTGCCATACTTGGCGATAACCGACCGCGCGCATCGACGGCATCCCTAAATCGAGATCTCCTCGACCATAAAGTCGTTCAACTTCAGCAACAAGGCCTTGATCAACCATCCCATTGAACCTTCGCGCGATCCTGTCATGAAGTACGGCGCGATCGTCAGGTTGGATTGCAAAAAAATGCAGATCGAAAGGTAACGCGGCCTGACCGCCTTGCTCTTTCTCGCGCCGATGTAGCTCTGTCATTGTCACTCCAGAGACGCGATACACCTCTAAAGCCCGCTGCAAACGCTGCGGATCATTGGGGTGTATCCGAGCAGCAGAGTCTGGATCTATCGCTTGCAACTGCGCATGCACCGCCGCCCAACCTTCACGCTGCCCCTGCGCCAGAATATCCTGCCGAATACCTTCATCCGAAGGCGGCATCTTCGCCAAACCATCACGCAAGGCTTTGAAGTACAACATAGTGCCACCCACTAGGAGCGGAACCCTGCCTGCTGCAGAGATAGACTGCATCTCCCGCAGCGCGTCTTCACGAAACGCTGAAGCAGAGTAAGCCTGGGCGGGATCAAGGAAATCGATGAGCCTATGCGGGGCTCGCGCTAGGGTCGCTGCATCAGGCTTGCCGGTACCGATATCCATCTCTCGATATATTTGTGCAGAGTCCACGCTAATGATCTCGCAGGGCAGCCGGTCGACAATATCTATCGCAAAATCAGTCTTGCCCGCCGCGGTAGGCCCGAGCAAGCAAATCGCTGGTGGCTTCTTCACTTCCATGAACTTAGTCGTCCTTCGCTAATCATTAAGAATTTGCCGCTCGCCTTATTGCCCACGGAGGAACAATTTATCCAATTGCTCGATGCTCTGCAGCACCCAAGTCGGGCGGCCATGATTACATTGACCACTACGCTCTGTTCGCTCCATATCTCTTAACAAGGCGTTCATCTCAGGAATCGTCAGCTGTCGATTAGCTCGGACCGAGCCATGACAGGCCATCGTTGAAAGTAGCTCGTCCTGATAATTACTGACTCGTTCACTACTGCCATGCTCGCGCACATCGGCCAACACATCACGCACCAACTGCTCGATATTGGCGGAGGCCAGAATCACAGGGACCTGCCGCACCAATATAGACTCGTTTGCGACACGCTCAACCGTCAACCCAAGATCAGACAATGCTTGGGCCTCTTGTTCAGCGCAGTCGGCCTCGGCTTGGCTCACGGCAATCGAGACTGGCACCAACAACGGCTGAGCCCTAATCCCTTCATTAGCTACCGCCTGTTTCATATGCTCGTAAGTAATTCGCTCATGGGCCGCGTGCATATCGACCACTACCAACCCTTGTTTGTTTTGCGCCAAAATATAAATTCCGTGCAACTGCGCCACGGCAAACCCAAGCGGAGGAATCTCCTCATCTTCGGCCAATTCTTTGTACGTTTGCAGCTGCTCTGCGATCTGCGTATTGGCGCCCTCTCGGCTAAAGAACGAGCCATTCGTTGAAGTGGGTGAGCTGGCACCATAATTAGCGGAGTTAAAACTCATTCGCCCCTGGCCTGCGAATTCCCCCAAACTACTAGAACTGACCGGCGCCATCATCTCGCCAGTTTCTCGGTCCACTGTATTACCAGGTGCATCTTGCTGATCAACTAAGCGGTCCTCAGGACGAACACCTGCCAACGCTTTATGCAAAGCACGAAATAGAAAGTCATGTACCAAGCGCCCATCGCGAAAACGCACTTCGTGTTTTGTCGGGTGAACATTCACATCCACTAACGCTGGTTGTAATTCCAAATACAATACGAACGCAGGATGACGCCCATGAAACAACACATCTTTATAGGCCTGCTTCACCGCGTGGGTAACCAACTTGTCTCGAATGATACGACCGTTCACATAGAAATATTGCAGGTCCGCCTGACTGCGGGAAAACGTCGGCAAGCTGACCCATCCCCACAAACGCAAACCAGAGGCTTCGATATCAATATGAATAGCATTATCGATAAACGCGGGACCACAGACCAAGGCCACACGACGTTGCTGTTCTTGCTCCGTTAAAGCCGTTTGCAAATGGTGAATACTGCGCTGATTGTGGCGAAGACTGAATGCCACATCAAAACGGCTCAACGCCAATCGTTTCACAACTTCTTCAAGCCGTGAGAATTCAGTTTTTTCGGTACGAAGGAATTTCTTTCTCGCAGGGGTGTTAAAGAAAAGATCGCGCACATCCACAGTCGTGCCTTGTGGATGTGAGGCAGGGCTCAATGTAGGACTCATCTCTTGCCCTTCGGCTTGCACACACCACGCATTATCACCAGAGTCATTCTTGGAATGCGATGTCATCTCTAACCGAGACACGGAACAAATACTCGCCAACGCTTCTCCACGAAAACCAAGGCTCGCAATATTTTCCAAATCATCCAAGTTGGCGATTTTGCTTGTCGCGTGACGACTAAGCGCTAAGCCCAAATCTTCTTTATCAATTCCCGATCCATTGTCGCGAATTCGAATCAGCTTCGTGCCGCCTTGCTCTACATCGATCTCAATTCTATTAGCACCAGCGTCTAAGCAGTTTTCCAATAATTCTTTCACCACTGAGGCGGGACGTTCAACTACCTCACCGGCAGCAATTTGGTTGGCCAGACGTTGGCTCAACAAAGCAATACGTGTCATTGGTATCCGTTGGCTCGAAATAGAGCATAGAGTTTTAGGGGGCAGGAACTTTTAAAACCTGCCCAACTTTGATGACATCACTGCGCAAGTTATTGGCAGCACGTAAACTAGAAAGGCTGATGCGATAACGCTCAGCAATACCAGAGAGAGTTTCGCCTCGGGCGATCTTATGCTCCTGCGGCAGCTGCGCAGCGATAGGACTCATCATCCCGGGGATATTGAGTTTCTGCCCTATTCGAACAACATCGTTTTTCAATGTATTTTCGGCGCGCAGTTGGTTCATGCTTACGCCAAAGCGTTGAGCGATCTCGGAGAGGCTATCCCCTCTTTGCACCACATAGTCACCGCTGAGAAGGACACCCATATCTGGCTTAATATTATTGTCTTTCTGCCAGGAGATCAGCGTGTCTTCGGGAGGCCTATCGTAAAAGTAAGCCATGACGCCTTGCACAATACCGTCCGCCAATCGTCTCTGATAGGACGCCGTATTCAGTTGTCGCGCCTCTGCAGGGTTAGACAGATAGCCAGTCTCAATAAGCACTGAAGGAATATCAGGCGAACGCAACACCCACAGGTTTCCTTGCTGAGTTTTATCGCGGCGCAAGGTCGCAACCCCGCGCAATGAATTGAGAATATAGGAACCGGCCGCCGAGCTTTGCTCGATACTCCACGCCATAGACAAATCTAACAACGTCCGCGCC
The DNA here is from genome assembly GCA_051252515.1 of Gammaproteobacteria bacterium. GTDB lineage: Bacteria > Pseudomonadota > Gammaproteobacteria > Pseudomonadales > Pseudohongiellaceae > UBA5078. Next base: position 440,324 of record JBPOFS010000002.1, on the reverse strand, counting down.
AAATCATCTTCAATATTACGCAAGCTAGTATCGCCAGCCACTCCGCCTAACAAGTCCGCACTGTTCTCTTTCTCTGCAACACGACGCGAATTTTCATCTTCAGCAATACGCTCAGACAACGCATAAACCGTTACGCCTTCTGCACTAGCTGAACGGAATGAATCTGCGTGAATCGAAAGGAAAATATCGGCTCTGTTTTGCCGGGCTATTTGCGGGCGCTTTTGCAACTGCACCGAATAATCACCGTCGCGTACCATCACGGGGTGATAACCAGGCGCCGAGAGCAATCGACTATAAATCGCACGGGAGATCGCGAGGGCTACATCTTTTTCGCGAATCTTTTTATCATAACCAAGCGCTCCGGGATCTTCGCCGCCGTGACCGGCGTCGATCGCTACAATAATGTCTCGCTGAGCACTCTCATGAGTATTGGTAATAATAGTTTCAGCAACAGCCGGTGCGCTGCCTATGTCGTATAGATCTACTACCACTCTATCTTTTTGCTCTCCGCTCGCAGCCAAACTGAAGCTACTAGGATTAACTTGCCGAGCAAGGTCAATCACAACACGCACATCATTTCCGTTTCGGGTAGCACTGCGAATACCGGTGACAGGGCTGTCTTTGAAATCAAAGCCGGTCAGGCTTGCTTGCACTGTCGTATTACTAATGTCGATAACGATGCGACTGGGGTTTTCGAGCGTAAACAAACTATATTGAGCTTGCTCGTCGAGATCGAAAACAATACGAGTATAGTCAGGCGCACGCCATAAACGGACGTCTTCGACTTCCGCGGCATGACTCGCGAGACCGGCAAAACTAAAAATACACAGGACACAAAAACGCATACCGCTGTGCCCGCCATCACGGAGATATAGCGCGCTCAATCCCGCTCGTATGCAGTCACTCCAAAGCTTCATTCTTGCGGCGTTCCAGTCAGTTGTATACGTGATAACTCTAAGAGATGACGCGCAATGCGCTCACCATGAGGGGTGCAAGGGTTCCATTGCACTCGTCGTGCCCGACCTTCCACTAATAGCGTCAGCAGCAAGTCAGGACAGGGCAAAAAGCCTTTTCCTTTCTCTGCCCATTCGATCAAGCACAGATTATCTTCGTCAAAATAGTCGAAAACCCCAAGAAATTCAACCTCTTCGGGATCTGCCAAGCGGTATAAATCAAAATGATAAATATTGAACCCTGGCTCTTCATAGGGCTCAACTAAGGTATATGTAGGGCTTTTAACGGCCCCTTTGACGCCATAGCCACGCAATAAACCGCGCGTGAGAGTCGTTTTACCCGCCCCTAGATCTCCAGAAAGAAACACCCGCCCTCCAAGACTTAGGGACTCCCCCAACCTTGGCTCGGGTCGCTTTGTGGCAAGCGCGAGCAAACCGCCAAAGCGCAATGTCGCCGCCTCATCCGGTAGAAAACAATCATATTCAGCCATTGGGAACCAACCACTTTACGCTATTATTTCTCAGGTCGATTTCGACGATCATTTGCCAGTCGCCGGATATAGGGCAGCAAATCGCTTGCGAGCAAGCCACGCTCTCCCCCGGCTATCGCAGCCAAGTCCGCCGCCTCACCATGAACACACACACCGCAACGAAGCGCATCTACATTGCTCAAACCTTGCGCAACAAGGCCGGCTATCACGCCGCTTAAGATGTCACCCATCCCGCCGCTAGCCATCCCAGGGTTGCCCTCGGTGCACACATCGATTTTGATGTCGCCCTCTTTGGCTATTAACGAGCCACTAGGATAGCAGAGCACGCTGCCTACGCCCTTAAGAAGGATGCTTGCCCCCCAACGCCTTTGCAACTGCGTAACCGCCGCGAAACGATCGGCCTGAATCTCGGCAATGGGTTTTGCTAATAGCCTAGAGGCCTCTCCTGGATGTGGCGTCATAATCCAAAGGGGTGACGCCACAAATTCGGATGTATTAGTGGCAGCATCGGATTCAGGATCGCCATGTGCGTCCAAGGCAATCAAATTAAGCGCATCGGCATCCACGACCACTGGCAGATGAGCACCCGCAAATTGCAGCACCTGCCGCAAGACCATATGCGACCAATTGGAGTTACCAAGACCGGGACCTATCACCACAACAGATGCACGCTGTAATAATTCTAACAATTGTTCGGACCCTCGCCCGCTAGCCTCGTCAATTCCGCTTACCATGATTTCAGGGCGACGAGTCAAAGCGGGTCCAACATGCTGACTACGAGTGACTAGACTTACCGTACCTGCTCCCACCCTCAGTGCGCCCTCGGCAGCGAGCATAGCCGCGCCGCCTAAACCGACATCACCGCCAACAACAAGGACGTTACCACACTGCCCTTTGTGCATTCCGAGAGTTCTTTGAGACAAAAACTCAGGTAGGATATTGATATCAATTCTTGAGCTTGAAGGGTTGCTCACATGCGAGTCTTTTTTCAATGCCTCCGGCAAACCCAAGTCATGGAACACGATTTCACCCGCATGCTCTGGCCCCTGAGCAGTAAACAAACCTTGCTTCAGCCCAACAACACACACTGTCATCATTGCACGGACGGCAGTCTCTAGAACCTCTCCAGTGTCACAGTTTAAACCGGAAGGAAGATCGACAGAGACAATGGGCAGTTTTGCACTATTCATCCAATCGATGACTGGTTCGTAGCCTGAGCGCAACGCACCTTTATGACCAGTTCCTAGAAGCGCATCGACTAACACGGTTTCCTGAGAAAACTCTTCGGAAGCAAGATGCAGCAGAATGTCGCACTGCTTACAAGAAACGCCACTCGCTAACGCCTCATCCCTCGCACTTGCGGCGTCGCCTCGAAGCCGATGCGTATCGCCACACTCAAGGACCTGTACCTTAATTCCCTGAGCCGCTGCCAGTAGCGCAATATAGTATCCGTCGCCGCCATTGTTTCCGGTCCCGACAAATACGATGAGTCGCCGTAATCGCGGCCAACGCTGAAGCACTACGCTTAACACCACTTGCGCTGCGCGTCGCATTAGCTTCAACGCGGAAATAGGGACGTGCTCAATCATCAGCTGATCAAGCATTCGCACTTGATCAGCGGTATAAAGCTTACGTGGCAAGTGGATATTCGAATTGGATCTGTTCAAGCAGCCTTCCTCGACGTCTTTGGGTAGAAGATACTGATCGATAATTCATCAATCAGCGATCAAATTTGTGGATTAAGCGTCTTACTAACTGCAAACCAATTTCAAGCTCTTCCGCTGGGACATCCTCAGTATTCTCAATAGCCCAAGGATCCTGTACCGCACGCAACGAAGTGTAAACATCGCGCCCCTCGTCAGTCAGACAAACCAACACCGAGCGCTTATGATCCGGGTTTTCTTTATAGCGCAACAGACCATCTTTCTTCATAACATCAGTGATACGCTGAACAGCCTGTCGAGACTGCCCCAACACGCGCGCAATTCCAGGCACCGTGACACCTGAGCTCGCCAACGCGACAACACCAATCACTTTCCAGCGGGCACTAGTAAGCCCTAAAGCTTCCGCCATCTGATCACCTTCGGCCACCAACAAACCGTTCAACCTAAAAAGTGATAAAACAAGATCAAGAAAAAGTTTGCGCTTTGGGGAGTGTGCCATAGGGATATCCTATTCCAGACGCTTGAATATAGAGCAGCATGTTGTCACTTACACCTAATACTGTCAATCACTCGCATCCCCCATACCCACTACAACACCAGCGCTCTTCAGCAAGCATCGCACCTTGCAAAATACGAAGCTGACGGGTAATTTAAGTCATGAACTATTTATCCTATATTTTACGCATAACGCTGCCACTTCTGTTTATAGGCAGCCCCACCCTTAGCGTTGCCCAACCACTTCTGAGCCCCGAACCCATCGAGTTACAAGATATTGCCGCCGAGTTCTCCTTTGTACGAGTGCAATACGACAACTATTACAACGACGGTTTTGGCTTTGGCACGTGGCGCACCGACTTTCCCAGCGCCGACAGTAATTTTTTAAGAGGGGTTTCCCGACTCAGCAATGTGCGCGTTATGAAAGAACCAATAGTCCTACGCTTTGATGATGAACGCATTTTCGATTATCCGTTTTTGTACGCTTTGGAGATGGGACGTAGTGGCGGCCCTGAATTCAGCGCCAAAGAAAAAGAGAACATGAGGGAATATCTTCTACGCGGGGGCTTTCTATTGATCGATGATTTTTGGGGCACACGGCAATGGGATAATTTTTATCGCGGTTTTTCGCAAGTATTCCCTAACAGAGAAATCGTCGAACTGCCTTCAGATCACGAGATTTTCAGGAGCTACTACGATATCGATGGACCTCAGATGATCCCCGTTATAGGCAACCCTGACAACTACCCAGAACAGGATGTAGACCGCGCCTCCAACCATGCCATCCTCGATGATTCGGGCCGCGTGATGGTATTGATCAATTGGAATTCAGATATGGGAGACGGATGGGAGCACACTTTCGATCCGCGCTACCCGACTCGTTACGCCAATCTCGCCTATCAATTAGGCATCAATTATTTGATCTACTCACTAACGCACTAAGACTTATTGCACTGCTCCAGCTCGCAGCTGAGCACAATAGTCTTGCGGTTCAATGGACGGGGTGAACCACAAGTAGTCAAACGGTTGGCCAGCACCTAACGCCTCTACGTAATCGTTTGGGCTCGCTGACTCCGCATCAAGCTCTATAAAAGAGAGACTCACCAAAGCCCCGCTCTCCTCGATATAATTAGGCACCCCTAAGTCACGACGCGCATGAAAGTTGCCGGCGATTAGCGCATGAACGCCTTGCCCTTTGCTCGCCCCATCTCCCAAGCTGGCAGCCATTTGAGCATCACGCGAGCGCTGAACCCTTATCATCGCGGCAAACTGACTCTGCGGCAGCATTCCGCAATGACTTTCATCGATTTCCTGCTCTAAACGCTTTAGTTGCGCTTGCTCTAAACGCCCTTTAATGGCATCGCTCTCTTCGCCGCCATAGATGCTCATAAGCTCATCACTGCTAATATTCGCCGCTTGCACTAACTCCCCAGCCTGTAGCGCCTCGTAAAGCATCGGCCCGTAGTAATCCCAGCTCCAACCTTCCTCATCCCAACTCAGATGCGACTTGAGCGCCCCCATAGAACTGAGCACTTCAGGCGTGACACTGCGCAGCGCTTCACGTTGCGAACTGTCGAGCATTTCAAAACTGACGCTTGATAGAACTCCTTGCTCACGTAGCTGCCGCAAGACAAAGGCTTGTAGTTGGTGATGATCTGGATTGTCGTGTTTTTCTCCCAACAATACGTATTGGGATTGCGACAAAACTTGTAATAACTCAGCCTCGGTAACCCGACGCGCCTCTCGGACATCCCACACGCTACCGACCAATGCATGACTTTGGTTAAGAGGTGACTCCCAATTGTGCGTGCTGGACGGTGAAGAACTGACACACCCAAGCAAAGCGACACTCATGGTTAGACAGAACAGTAGCGCTTTCAACATAAGTTTAATCCGAGTTTTTAGGGTAATCGAAACTGATCAGTTTGCCGATCCCAGGCAAAGTCTCAGCCCAAAACTCAACGGGGAGGTCGATACGCACAAGCCCAGAAGTAGGAATATTGTCGATACCAGCATGGGCGAGATCGTTCGCGAGATCTGTTAACGCGGGGTTATGCGCCACTATTATTGCGCACTGACTTTCTTCATCAAGAAAACTCACTATTTGCTGCAGTTTGGGGCTGCCGGCCAAGTAAATTTGACGGTCCTGCACGATGGTGTCTGGGTCTATCCCCAGCTCCGTACAAATTGCCACCGCCGTACTGATGGCGCGTTGGGCAGGACTGCTGACCACTTTATCAATCGGCACCCCTAGCGCATGCATCCGGCGCCCCATTTCTGGCGCATCACTCAATCCTCGTTCATTGAGGGGCCTGTCGTAATCTTTTTGTCCAGCGGTCGCCCAACTCGATTTTGCATGCCGTAGCAGATACAGAGTTTTCATAGTGTGGCCAAAAGCCTATTTCCTTCTATGCTGAATAAGCGCAAGCAACGCTAGCGCAGAAAACACACTTGTAATGATTCTACGCGATTCCCCGCTAACGCGAAATGCGATTAGGATATATCAAAAAAAAGGGAAGGATCATCAGATCCTTCCCTTAAAGACTTCACTACAACTCTTGGGAGAGTACTTAGCAGGACATCGAGCTTCCTGCGTTACGCGGTTATAAAAATCGCTTTCACGACCTCTTACTAATTTAAAGCTTACAGTTACGCGCTCGCCACATCGGCTCGCACACGCTGATCTAAATCTGCCAATGCAAAATGAGCAGACTGCATCGCACTCTCCATCCATGCCGTATGGTGGCTGATTTGGTCGCCGATACACCAATAAACGCCATTTACAGAAGACTGCAGGTTATTGAAGATGCGCTCCTCTTCAGGTGTCACTACACGCCAGCGTGCAGAACAACCCAACATGTGATTCATGCGGTGCCAAGCGATCGTGATTCCTTTTTCGCAATGTTGACGGTAATCCGGATGCACTTTCTCGCCTTGCGCTAACATCAACTCAATACGCTCTTCTTGGGTCAGGCGGGTATAGGGCATACCGTTGCCATAGTCGTATGCTGCAAGGATGACGCCTTTTTGCTTGTGAATGCCGTGGGCGGGATACCAAATTTGACGAATATCTTGATTCGTCCAAGTAATGCCGCCGTAGATGCCTTCTTTTTCCCAGAAACGCTCTTTCGCCTGAAATGCACCCTTCATTGCAACGCCACGACGGATGTACTTCATGTCTTCAGCGTAGTCGGCTGGAAGATTGTGTTCGATGCCCGCCATAAAGTGCGTAGGGATACTATTAAAACAATAGTCTGCTTCAATCGTGTGACGCTCGCCTTCATAGTCATACTGAACGGTCACCCCTTTATCTTTCAGCTTGATCGAGGTCACTAAGGCGCGGAATGTGATCTTGTCTTCGATTTTCTTAACAAAACCGTAAGGAATGTGATCGTTGCCGCCAACAGCCTGCATAAGCATCGGGCCAGTCTCACCTTCGTTGTCAGAGACGACCAGGCGCAATGCGGACGATTTCAATAAATCACGCATTTTGATCATTTCATGTTGTGTCGTATGAGTGACGTAATCACCAGAGGCGTAACCCGCACGATCGCTGCCGGTATATTTGAAGTCAGCATCTAGATCACCGAAGCTGCGGATCATGTTCATGACGATTTCCGCTTCTTCATCGCTGAACGGCTCATCTAACTCACCGTCATGCATGGCTTTTGCCATTAGCTCTGCCATGAATCCGCGAATATTAGTCGTCAATTCACGGTTGCGGATCGGCTTGCCACCCATAATATTGTCATCTTGAATCCAAGCAGACTTGTTTTCATTGATGAACATCTCTAGCTCTACATCTAGCTCTTTGCAGTAATGCAGGACGTTTTTGTGAGTACTCGGAATACGCGCGGCACCGGCGTTGAAGTACAAATGGGGCTCATCATCCCACTCACAGTACTGCGGGTTGCCGATTTCATCGATAAGCGTACCTGCGCGAACAGTAAATACGCGACCACCAGCTCGGTGAGAGGCTTCGAGCACAGTAACGTCATAGCCAGCCTTGGTTAATTCATAGGCGACGGTCAAACCGGAGATACCTGCGCCCAGAATCACAGCCTTACGCTTTTGGTTACTCAGTTTTAGCAAGTCGGGGACCGATGCATGTGTACTGCTGGGAATCATACCCAACGCACTTGTGATTCCAATGACAGCAGCGGTGCCGCTAGTGGCGGCAATCAAATTCAGGAATTCTCTACGAGTTACGGGCTTGGACACTTGCTTGATCCTCTCATATCTTGTTCTACGAATTGGTTTACTTTTTCGAGCCCCCTTAAATATTTTGACTACACGAATTGGTAGGGGCTTTTTTGTGTAGGGTGATTATTACGGTACTAGGCTGGAAAGTCCTCCTAAAATCCTTCTGAAAACCTCCTAAACTCCAGACAAGCGGCAGAATTACTCGCCCTCAGGGCGCTAGCGTATCTTGACCTTCGCTCGTTTCTGCGCTCTACTTCAACTTCTCAACATATAAAAATATCTCCCTTATCGGGATAATCCACCAGTCCTGATCGGTTGAATTGTGGCCTTAGACAAACAACATAAGCTAAAAATTGGTGATTGGGATGTATCTCTCACCACTTGCACCCTGAATCAAGGCGATACTGAAGTAAAAGTAACGCCGCGAAGCATGGATGTGCTCAATTATTTGGCAGAAAATGCCGGCCAAGTCGTAAGCCACGACGAATTACTCAAACACTTCTGGCAAGGCTCGTTTCCATCCGACCACGCTGTACACAAGGCAATCGCCGAATTGCGCAGCGCACTGGGTGATGACGCCCACCAGCCAAGCTATATTCGCACGATCCCAAAACGCGGTTATTCATTAATCGCACAAGTACGTCATGAAGCCCCTCTTGGCGCGCCTGACAACAAAAACCCCAATATTGAGATGACCCACGTCTCAGATACCAAGTTCCGTATCAGCGCTTTGCTCGACAAGCGTTTACTCGCCGGCGGCGCGGCACTAGCTATTTTCTTGGCAGTAATGCTGTGGCCTAGTCGCGAGGTGATCAGCGACAAAGACGAAACCGTACGCCTAGCAGTCATGCCATTTATAAATCGGGAGCTCGACAGCAGCAACCAGTTCCTCACGGACGGATTGCGTGAATCCCTCGTGAACGGTCTGTCGAAATTAAGCCATATGGAAGTACTCTCACCCGCCAGAGGCGTCCAGGAGTATGATGAGCTTGCTACACGCTCTGATCGCCTGGCCGATCGAGCCCGCGCCTTAAGGGTCGACCATATTCTGCACGGGAGCGTACAAACCGCCGAAGGACGCCTGCGGGTTACGGTACAGCTCACTCGCGCCTCAGACGGGGTGCATCAATACTCAGAACAATTCGACCTGCCACTGGAGGACTTGTTTGGACTACAAGATCAGATAGCTTCCAATGTTGTCAGTGCGCTATCCGTCCATCTTGACGAAACCGAACGCTCGCAGATGCTTGATTGGGGCACCACTAATGCGACTGCCTACGAGCGCTTTTTAAGAGGCAACTTCTACTACAATCAATTCAGCCCTGATGACTTCAAACGCGCCATCGACTACCACTTGGCCGCCATTGAGCTAGACCCAACGTTTCTCAACGCTTATCACGGCGCTGCCACCGCAGCCAACAACCTGGCCGTCTACAGCAATAGCGCCACTATCGAACAAATGAGCCTGATTCTTAATGACCTGCAACGTGAAGTCTCGCGCATTGGCCCTGACAGCGACGTGTTGCGCTCTATCAACGAATTGCGACTGCGCATAAGCGGTGTCAATCAAGTGCAGCAAGAGATCCAATTGCGCGAACAGATCCTACAGGGGAACCCTCCCAAGTATGCGATCGCTCACTACGCCTTGTTCTTGATCGGCGCGAGACTCTATGACGAGGCCACCCAATTATTAGAGAAAGCAGAAGAGGTAGGCCCTTTCGAGATTTCGCCGGACGAAGAATGGAGCTATAAGAACAACGTCCAACCCCCACGCACTATTATTCTTTCAGCCAAAGGCCAGCTACAAGAACGCCCTTATCACGTCTCCTTTCTTGGCACCGTCGCTACCAATTTAGCGCTCTCCGGTGATTTCCGCCAAGCCGAAATGTACCTCAACCGCCAACGCGAAGTGGATACTGACGAGATCTTGTCTCATTACAGCGAAGTGTGCATTCGCTTCCTAAGAGGCGATGTCACGCGTGGCAATGACGTCTACGAAAAACTTATGAGCAAAAGCAACGACTTCAATTTCAGCAAAGGGGCACTTAGCTTTATGCTAGGGGACATCGAAACTGGTGTTGAACTATGGAGCAATGTCCCACAGCTACAAAGACGCCGTCTGTTTAATGTCACCCATTCCGTAGAGAAATACTTCCCCGCCGCCGTCTTGGACGATCCGCGCTACCTCGAAGTCCTCGAATCCTTAGATTTTGGCAAACAATGGCAGCGCCGCCTAATCGAGGGTGTCATGGCGATGGAGCCAGTCTTGGATGTGCATTTGAACCCCAAAACACAAACCGCCTACGATACAGATACATTCATGTCACGAAACAACCTCTGGTCCGAAGAAGAATGGGCGGAGCTTGAAGAACGAAAGTTGTACGGTATGCAGCCTCGGCATATCAGTGATTAAAGATCCTTTGATCGACGTCATAAAAACTACCCGATTATTGTAATTTCATCGCTATACAGCCTTCAAAATACCCCCCATACTGTTTCTGCAACATAACCCTGCTGAGGTGCCGCTGCGTCTGGAAAATGGCTTCAGAACAAGCCATAAGCCAGCAAATGCGGTACTTGAACAGTTTGAGGAGGTATTCGGAATGTTTTTAGGAGGACTTTCTTCTAAGCCATACTGATAATCAAATGGCTTCAAGTTTGAGTAGCCGGACCCCACAACGCAAAAGCTACTCGAAACCTCTTTCGCACCTAAAAAGAAACGATTGAAAAAGGGAAATAGAAAATATGAAAATCTCAAACCTGCTGACTATGTCATCGGTTGCCGCTCTCCTAGGTTCAGCTGCCGCACTAACGGCTCCTGTTGCTATGGCACAGGGTCAAGGCGCTGACATCGAAGAAGTGGTAGTAACGGGTTCACGTCGTGCACCTCGTACAGCCATTGATTCGGCTGCTCCTGTAGACGTGTTCTCTGCCAATGACTTCCAAGACCAAGGTACTGCGGATCTTAACGATCTTCTTCGTAACCTAGTTCCAACGTTCAACGTTGATGTTCAAGACATTAACGACTCTAACAGCTTGGTTCGTCCAGCGACTTTGCGCGGCCTACCTGCAGACGACACACTAGTGTTGGTTAACGGCAAGCGTCGTCACCGTTCTGCCGCAGTCCAGTTTGGACGCTCTGGTACTCACTTCGCTGACATCTCTCAGATTCCTCCAATCGCTTTACGCCAAGTAGAAGTATTACGTGATGGCGCAGCCGCTCAGTACGGTTCTGACGCGATCGCTGGTGTTATCAACTTCATGTTGAAAGAGAACAGCGAAGGCATCTCAGTTGAATACAAAACAGGTTACCTCGACGAAACAAACGACGGTGAACTTAACTATGTAGCGGCTAACGTCGGCTTCCCACTAGGTGAAAACGGTTTTGCCAGCCTCAGCATGGACATGACTGATAACAAGGCAAGCGACCGTAGTATCCAACGTGCAGATGCTCAAGGCATCATCGATCGCGGCAATACGGCTGTTCCTGTAAACGCGCAAACAGCCGGTTTGCCAGACACTGAGATCCTCAACCTGTTTGCAAACATCGGTGTTGATCTTGGCGGCGACCAGACTCTTTACTCCTTCACTGGCTACAGTGAAAAACAAGTAGAGCTTGGCTTCTACTACCGCAACCCAGAAAACCGTGGCGGCGTATTCACTACAGGCGGCGATCAATTGTTCTTCGACCTGACTCCAGGCTCAGGCACTGACTGCCCAGTAATCCCAACTGGTTTAGATCCAGCAACAGGCAAAACAAGCTCTGTATTGGCTCGCGAAGCTGGCTTGGCTGACCCAGAATGTTTCACATTCCTTGAGCGCTACCCAGGCGGATACACGCCAGTATTTGGTGGCATCAACCGTGACATGTCTAACGTAACAGGCATTAAAGGCGAGCTTGACGATGGCACGTTCTACGACGTGAGCATCGGTAACGGCTTCTCTGAGATGAAGTACTTCATCAACAATACGTCTAACCCTTCTATGGGCCCAGACTCTCCTTCTGACTTCGAGCCAGGCATCTACACAACGATCGAGAACAACTTCAACATCGACATGTCTAAGCCTTTCGATGTTGGCATGTACTCTCCATTGAACGTGGCATACGGTTTCGAATGGCGTCGTGAGATTTTCAAAGTAAACTCTAACGACCAGAACTCATACCGTGTTGGCCCTTACTCTGATCTAGGCGCTGGCGTTGGTTCTGACGGCTTCCAAGGCTTTGGTCCAGACCAACAAGGCACATGGGATCGTAAAAACTGGAGCATTTACGCTGACTTAGAAGTTGATGCGACTGAACGCCTATTGCTAGGTGCTGCAATTCGCTACGAAGACTTCTACAACACTTTCGGTGACACGACTAACGGCAAGCTAACTGCACGTTATTCCATTACTGAAAACACGAATATCCGTAGTACATACAGTACCGGTTTCCGTGCGCCATCACCTGGCCAGGCAAATATCTCTAACATCAGCACTGGTGTTGTTGACAGCATCCCTGTTACACAGGGTCAAATCCCTCCAACAAACCCAATCTCTCAGAGATTCGGTGGTCAGGAACTGGCTCCAGAGACTTCTAAGAACTTCAGCATCGGTGTTGCGACTGAAATCGGACCGTTGGATCTAACGATCGATTACTACAACATCCAGTTGGAAGATCGCATCCTGAACTCTGCAACGTTCGACATCACTCCAGCAGTGGCGGCGGAACTTGAAGCATCAGGTATCTCAGGTGCCGGTAGCATTGCGTCGTTCAACTACTACACCAACGACATGTCGACTACCAACGAAGGTGTTGAGATCGTCGGTTCTTGGTCTATGGATTGGAACGATTACGGTCGTACTGAGTTCGCCGCTTCATGGGCATGGACTAAGCAAGAGCTAGACAGCTTCACACCTGGCTTGCTAACTCGCGCAAACGTTGCTGACCTTGAAGATGGCATCCCAGCTAACCGTGGTAACTTCCGCGTAAATCACACAATTAATGATTTGCGTATCACGCTACAGGCTAACTACTATGACGAGTACTTCTCAGTGCCTTCAAGTGCTGATGCCACTCGCGACTACTGGGTAGGCGATAAGACTATCTTCGGTGGTGAAGTAGCATACACGTTCCGCGACAACTACACGTTCGTAGTTGGTGCAGACAACTTGCTTAACGAAATGCCTGAAAAAATTCGTCTGGTTGATACCAACTCTGGTACGTTCAACCAGTACGTTACTGGCGGCGCATTCAGCCCTAACGGCCGATTCGTATACGCACGTGTTAAAGCTGAATTCTAATTCTGAGATCGTCAGAGTTTAGAAATTAGTAGAACGTTAAGGGCGCCACTTCGGTGGCGCCTTTTTCTCACCAGGAGTAAGAGAGTTATGTTTCGCAAAGTGATCCCCGTGGTTCTTGCTTTTTCTGTGGCAGTTATAGCTTCAATGGGAGCCTCAGCGGCTGAGCCCCACGAGCCCGTAACGCACCAGTTCTGTTTCACATGCCACGGTACCGATGGAATGGGAAGTGAAGGGATTCAAGCTCCGCGACTCGCGGGCATGGAATCTTGGTATCTTAAACGACAACTAGAATTATTCCGCTCTGGTGGACGCGGCCTTCATCCTATGGATATTGAAGGAATGGAAATGCAGCCAATGGCGGCAATTCTCACCGACGAACAAATCGACGATGTAGTCGAATGGGCAAGCACATGGGAGTATGTCCCAGCAAAGCCTACAATCACTGATGGCAATGTAGAGCACGGCGAGCAACTATACCAAGCCTGTGCGATGTGTCATGGCAATGAAGCGCAAGGCAACCAAGCCATGAATGCTCCCGCCTTACAGGGGCAAAACGATTGGTATCTTGTGACTCAACTAAAGAATTTTAAGGCCGGCTATCGCGGTAACAACCCACTGGATGCCTTTGGCGCTCCAATGCGTGCGATGACCTCCGGATTAGCAGACGACCAAGCGATTATTGATGTAGTAAGCTATATCAATACCTTAGGTCGATAATCCCCGCAACAATTCACTGTTTATTTAAAAGGAACTAATAATGACTAAATTTGTTAAAGCACTTTCACTGACTTCTGCTCTTTTCGCTGCGGCGTTCTCCGTAACAGCCGGCGCGCAAGAGATCGAACGCAATGGCGAAGGCCGTTTTTTCTACAATAACATCGTCATTCCAGCAGGCGCAGAAACACTATACCTAAGTGGATCAGGCGCATCACAGCAAGAAGACGGCACATACGGCGACCAAGAGCAGCAAACTACTAACACATTCGAAAAGTTCCAGGCGACACTCGAAGGCATGGGCTGGTCTATGTCTGACATCGTTCAAGTACGTGTATTTGGCGTTGCTGGTGACGACGGTACTTTTGATTTTGCTGGCTTTAACCGCGGCTTCGCAAAGTTCTTCGGCACTGAAGAGAACCCAATGAAACCTGTTCGTTCTGTTGTAGAGATCGCAGGACTAGTGGTTGACGGCTGGTTGGTTGAGATCGAAATCCGCGCAGCAAGAGTCCCTGAGTAATCTCTAGTCTCTTGTAAAAAAGGAGTGCACTTTGTTGCGCTCCTTTTTTTTGCGTTCGATTTGCTCTTTTTTGGCAAACAGACCCTCTTATAGCCCCCTGAGTTTTCCTACAAAATAGCCTTTTACAACAAGCTTTTGTAGAATGCAGCCCCTGCAAAACATAGAATTCACACGATCATAGGAACTCAAAATGCTTAAAGCAAAGCAATCCCCCCTACTCGCAGGCCTGTGTTTACTGTTTAGTATCAGCGCCCAATCAACGCTAGCTCAAGAATCAGAGGACACGCTGTCTACGGAACTCGAGCTCGGTGCAATCTTCACCTCCGGTAACACCGAAGATGAGAACATCAAGTACAAAGCCAATGTCGTTTGGTTGAAGGATGACTGGGAATACGGCTTTTCTATTGACGGTTTTCGCTCTTCAAAAAATGATGTCTTAGCGGCGCAACGCGTTTACACGGTCGGCTCTGCCACTTACAACCTCAATGAAGATTCCTTCGTCGTCGGCCGTGTGGCTCACGAAGAAGACCGTTTCAGCGGTTATGATAGCCAATCAGATGCCTCAGTCAGCTTTGGTCAGAACCTTCTTCGTCAATATGAGAATCTCGATTGGAACTACACCATCGGTGCTGGTATGCGCTATTCACGAGAGCCTAATGACAGCTTTAAAGAAGCTATCGTGCGTCTTGCCAGTGAGCTACGCTGGAATGTCTCTGACAACGCCCTGTTCGTGCAAACACTCAGTATCGAGAGCGGCAAAGAGTCTAGCATTGCCCGATCAGAATCCTCTATTCAGTCCGATATCATGGACAATCTCTCGATGAAGTTCGCCGTTAAAGTGAAACATCAAACAGAGGTTCCATTTGGCCGTGAGAAGACGGACACTGAAGCATCTGTGACACTACTGCTTCGCCTATAGCAACAATGCACCCTTAGCCTGTCGGCAGGCCGTTTTTCTGAATCAGCGTAAGGTAGTAATATGACACCCGTAGTGCGTTTTTTTTGGATCACCAGCCTGCTTTGGCTAACCCTCGGCAGTTTTTTTGCTTTCTATGGCCCCAATGGCTTTGCTTTCGGTACCGCGAGCGATCACATCATCGCGTTTATTTTTCTGTGTGCCGGCATTTTGTTTTTCGCCATTGGTGTACATGACATATTCATAAGCGAAAGCAACCTACGCAAAAACTATCCTGTTTTTGCAAATTTGCGCTATTTGTTTGAATCGATTAGACCAGAGATACGGCAATATTTTATCGCCAGCAATTTGGAAGAAGCGCCTTTCAATCGAGAAGCTCGGGATTTGATCTATCGCCGCGCTAAAAAGCTTAATGACACCCTCGCCTTCGGTACAGAGCAAGACCTCATGGCTGACGGCTACTTAACCGTTTTCCATTCGATTAAAGCCACAACAGTGCCTCACGAAAAATCAAGAGTCCTTATAGGTGGTGAGCAATGCCTAAAACCCTATAGCGCCTCGGTTTTAAATATTTCGGGAATGAGTTTCGGTGCATTAAGCGCCAATGCGATTGGCGCGCTTAATAAGGCAGCCAAGATGGGTGGATTTGCTCACAATACTGGTGAAGGCAGTATCAGCGCACATCATAAAACTTACGGCGGCGACATCATCTGGCAGATTGGCACAGGTTATTTTGGCTGCCGAAATTTGGATGGCACTTTCAACGACGAATCATTCCAGAAAAGCGCAACGACAGATGCGGTTAAAATGATCGAGATTAAAATCTCCCAAGGCGCTAAGCCTTCACATGGTGGCGTACTGCCTGGCGCCAAAGTGACCCAGGAGATTGCAGACATTCGCTTAGTCGAGGTCGGCAAGACAGTCGTATCCCCCGCTAGCCACCCTGAGTTCAGCACTCCAACAGGACTGCTCGAGTTCGTCAAACGCCTAAGAGACCTCAGCGGTGGAAAGCCCACTGGCTTTAAATTATGCATAGGCCGCAAAAGCGAATTCATGAGCATTGTTAAAGCAATGCTTAGCACCGGCATCTATCCAGACTTCATTACCATTGATGGGGCAGAGGGCGGTACAGGTGCGGCCCCTGTAGAGTTCTCCAATCGCATCGGAATGCCCTGCCTCGAAGCCACATACTTTGTGAATCAAGTACTCATCGGCGCCGACATCCGCTCCAAACTTCGCATTATCAGCGCGGGCAAAACGGCTACAGGTTTTGACTTGTTGACTAAAATTTCTCTCGGTGCCGATACAGTGAACTCTGCACGAGCCATGATGCTCGCACTTGGTTGCGTGCAATCGAAATCGTGTAATACAAACAAATGTCCCACCGGTATCGCTACGACAGACCCAGCACGGGCCAAAGGGATTGATGTTGAAGACAAATCCAAGCGTGTACGCAACTTCCATGACGGGACTGTAGAGGCGTTTTTAGAGTTGTGCGGCGCTATAGGTTGTGACGACCCCGTAAAGCTCAGACCATCAGATTTATTCCAACGGGTAGGGAAAGATCTCAAACACTTTAATCAGATCTATACACCACTGAGTAGCGGACAACTGCTGACAGCAAGTATTCCTGAAGCGTATGCAGAGGATTGGCAGAAGGCTAGTGCTGAGGCTTTTTGAGGCGCTTAGTGAAAGTGTACCTTTAGGCACCTTTAGGAGGACTTGGTCAAGAAGGCTTGCGAGACATCAACTTGAATATACTTCGACTCGTCGCTATTACGATACTGGTTGAGCAAAACCAAGCGACCCACTTTTAAAATGAGTCGCTTAGCATTGTATTCTTACTGACGCGTTCCAGTCACTGGGATTGCCCCAAAGTCTGAATCGAAGTTGCCAGTTAGCATGTCGCCATCAACTGTACCAGCAAAGCTCAATGCCAATGTTTGGCCTTGGGCGTCAACTACCACATTAAAGCTTACTGCGTTGTCTGTAACTGTGATGCCTTGCAACTCAGTAGCGCCTAGCTCAGCCGATGACATAGTTCCCATCATGTCAGCAGAAACATCCAGTGTTGCACCCATAGCGCCAACTGGAGTGTTGATGCTGAGTTCCCACATTCCTACGAACGGATTAGCCGGTGTAGATGCACAAGCGGCTAGGATGACTGTAGCTGCGACTACGATGAAGCTTTTGAAAATTCTTTTCATGGTTTCCCCTATATTTTCTTATCGATGTAAATCGGTGTGTCGTAATTTAAACGCATAAAACAGTGCGCCGAGCTATTCTCTCTTTAATCTTCATCGAGTCAACGTTATTTTCGGCAAAGCGACATGTTTTTAGTTATAGCATTGACTGATTCCTAAAATTTGATGATTCAGTGGGTGGATTTTCGCTTACACTCTCGCACCAAATTGCCGAGCTTATGTTTCTGCTATATGCTGAACCAACTTCCGCAATGACAAATCCAAGCGAACTCATATTCACATCTGCACAATATTTATTACAGTTAAACGATTAATACGGGGAAATACCAATGGCGCGTTTTCGAGTGAACGGCGTAGAGCAAGAGTTAGACATTGAACCAGACATGCCATTACTTTGGGCATTGAGAGACGAACTCGGCCTTAAGGGAACAAAGTTCGGCTGCGGAATTGCAGCTTGTGGAGCTTGCACCGTGCAAGTCAATGGCAACCCTGTGCGCAGCTGTGTCACGCCAGTCAGCGCCATTGAAGGGACCGATATTAAGACGATTGAAGGCCTAGCGATTAATGTAGGCGGCTCCAAGCAATTAACAGCGGTTCAACAAGCCTGGATCGAACACCAAGTGCCACAATGCGGGTATTGCCAATCTGGCATGTTAATGGCGGTTTCGGCGCTTTTAGACGCAAACCCCAGCCCTAGCGACGCAGAAATCGATGGTGCTATCACCAATGTATGCCGCTGCGGAACCTACCCACGCATTCGTCGTGCCATCAAGTCGCTAAGCGCGACGGCTTAGATCTGGAGAACTTATTATGAAACTCACTCGACGCCGTTTTTTACTTGGCACCACTGTTGTAGGGGGCGGCCTGTTACTGGGATATGCCAGTACTCGTCCTAGCAAGCACCGCATTGCGAATGAAACTGCAGGTTCGGAGCCCTTTCTAACCACTTGGCTGCGCATCTCTGAGGACAATACCGTCACTATTATTGTGCCGCATTCAGAAATGGGACAAGGGGTGCATACCTCTCTACCAATGATGGCCGCCGACGAGCTCGATGCTGATTGGAATCTCGTCAAAGTAGAACAAGCCCCTGCGACCGACCTATTCGCCAACGGTGTATTGGTCAAAGGCTTTGCTGAATCTCTTGGCGCCACAGTACCGCGCTTTCTCGACGGTCTAGCAACAGCCGCCACGATGAAAGTCGCTGAAATAATGAATATGCAGATCACCGGTGGCAGCTCTTCGGTACGCTTTACCGGAGAACTTGGCATGCGCGCCGCAGGTGCCGCAGCTCGTGAGATGTTGATCAACGCGGCGTCGGCTCGGCTTGACGTCCCTGAAAGCGAACTGAGCACGTCCTTAAGCCAAGTGCACCACAAGGCTAGTGGGCGCTCACTTTCATACGGTGAACTTGCCACCGATGCGGCTCTTTTCGAGCCTTCAGCCAAGCCTCAATTAAAAGACGAGAAAGACTTCACCCTGATGGGCAGATCAATTGCTCGTGTGGATATACCAGCAAAAGTAGACGGTTCTGCCGCCTACGGGATCGATGCAGAAGCCCCCGGCATGCTTTATGCGGCCGTTAAAACTGCGCCCGTATTTGGCAATAAACTACTCTCCGTTAATGCCGATGCTGCGCTATCACGCCGAGGCGTTGTCAAAGTCATCGAGTTAGAGAATGCAGTAGCCGTTGTCGCTGACAATTTCTGGCGCGCCCAGCAAGCACTTGCCGCACTGGACGTCACCTTTGAAACAACAGCCAACGACGAAGTGAATTCGCAATCTATTTACGATCAATTTGATGAGGCCCTAAGTGGCGAGCTCAACGAAGATGTTCTCGAAGGAGACGCCGCTTCCGCCCTCGCTAGCGCAGAGACAGTTGTCGAGGCCACTTATCGGGTTCCCTATCTTGCTCATGCGGCCATGGAGCCAATGAACTGCACCGTGCATTTCCATGACGGCAAATGCGATGTATGGACAGGAACACAAGACAATCTCGGCATCCGAGGCCGCGTGGCCACAGTTGCAGAGATGGACGAAAACGATGTCACACTGCATGGCTTTTACTTAGGCGGAGGCTTTGGCCGTCGCTTGCCTACCGACATCAACACCATCGATCAAGCCACTTTGATCGCAAAACACTTTGATGTGCCCGTGAAGACGCTTTGGAGCCGCGAAGACGATATGCAGCAAGATTATTATCGACCTGCTGTCACCAGTAAGTTCCGCGGCGGTTTCGACGCTAACAATCAGCTTATTGCGTGGGAAAACCATTATATCGGCAAGAATGAACCTGCTGAGGCTGCCCATACCCCTTATGCCATTGCCAATCAGGACATAGCCTATGCGGAAAGTGAAACTCACGTACCGTTTGGCGCATGGCGCAGCGTTGCACATTCACAGCACACGTTCTTCCTAGAATCCTTCGTGGACGAGCTAGCGCACCGCTCAGGGCAAAACCCTTACCAATTCCGACTCAACATGCTTTCTGACAAACCTCGCCATACAGCCGTTTTAAAGGCCGCTGCCGAGAAAGCAGGATGGGGGCGTAATTTGGCAGAAGGGCACGCTCAAGGGATCGCATTGCAGGAAAGTTTTGGCAGCATTGTGGCGCAAGTAGCCGAGGTCTCGATCAATCCCGATGGGACAGTGCGAGTTCACCGCGTAAGTTGTGCAATCGACTGCGGCCGAACCATCAATCCTGATGCCGCAAACTCGCAAGCCGAAAGCGGGGTCATTTTCGGCCTCACTGCCGCTCTATATGGTGAAATCACTATTGAAAATGGCCAGGTGATGCAAAACAATTTCACTGACTATGAGATGGTGCGCCTGAAAGACTCACCCGAAATCGATATTGTGTCTGTTGATTCTGGCGATGCTCTCGGCGGCTTAGGTGAGCCTGCAACACCACCGATTGCAGCGGCTGTTGCGAATGCGGTCTATATCCTCACAGGACAGCGAGTCCGTGAATTACCGTTGAAGAACTATCGGTTTACAGCGGCGCCTGTAGAGACCGCCGTGTAATCGAATTGCCCAGAGTTTGTACTTCGCTACAAGCTCTGGGCAACTCTTTACTGCTCCTGCTCCCTGCGTGTCATCTGCGTCATTAGCAGCGCAAACTCATCAAACTCTAAGCCACCTGATTTATCTTTATCTAGAAGCACGAACGCCATGACCAAACCCTGGCGCGCACGCTCTGGCATCTCATCTAGTTCGACTTTCCCATCCATATTCAGGTCCATATACCCCATCGTAATGCCCGTGACGTACTTCCCAGTATCCACGCCCTGAACATCGTCTTCTTTATTCGCAAAGCGAAATGATACACCGCCATAAAGCATCTCCTCCCAAGTCTGCTCGCCAAAACGAACTACTTTAGTAGAGTCTGGATTACTGAGGTTTTGTGCAGAGTTATCATAAACAGTGCGATGAATAAGTTTAGTGCCTGCAGCGACAAATTTAGGTTGTTCAAGCTGGAAGTATCGCTGCCAATTGAAGTCATAGTGAGGCACCGACAAGAGTGTTTCCTCTTGGCCATCCGGAGAAATTACGGCGAAGCTCGAACTGCGACCACGGTAGTGAGCATGCGGGAACAGACTATAAATAATGGCATCATTCTGGAACTCATAGTACGCACCCGCCGTATAGCTAGGATCTTGTGCGGGGATGCGCAGCGCCGCGTTCACCATGGCATAGTGTTGAAGGGTGAACTCGGGCTCTGTTTCAGAAAAATACAGCCCGATTTTGGTGTGATCAGTCGTTTCACGCCCATAGGTCGTATAGTGCATCTGACTAAAAAAAGTACTACCGGCCGGCACAAGCACACCGGTGCCTTGCGGGTATTCATAAAGTTCATTGCCAGGCACAAACGTCATCAACTGCGACTGAAACAACGCCTCGCCTATTGGGCTCCCAAGATCAATTCCAGAATCGAAATCCTTCGGACCAAAAGTGGCAATTGCGTGATGAAGCACTTGCCGATCACTAGGGACAATCTGCACCGCTCGCACCCAGATGTCGCGATCCAATGGATTGTCTACGGTTAATATTTGATAGTCGAGTGTGCCGGTTGCAGGCACGGTGAAGGCAGGAAGCTCCAGCACCAAATCGGGAGTACCTAACTCCCAGTCGGTAGCCCTCTGCGCCACTAAGGTCAGCGGGTCACTTACGTCATTATTGACAGCCCCCGCATCAATCCAAGACACCAGTTGCTGTGCCTGTTCGGCACTCAACCCCATGTCATGCTTAAAGGTATTGATCTTCGGATCGGCATGCCAAGGCGGCATTCTTTTTGTTAGCAGCACCTCACGAATCATAGGCGAGAAACCTTGCACCATTGCATGGCTAGTCATGCCCCACGGCGCAATACCCTCTGGACGATGACAACTGACGCACTTTTCTTGGAGGATAGGCACAACATCATCCACATAGGAGACGTTATCCCATTCGATATTTACATCGACGCTCTCTTGAGCGAAGCGTTCCGGCATAGCCCTTGGGCTGACGAGTTCGCGGCGACCTTCACCCGTAAGCAATGCCTGCATCGCCTGCAACAGATAGTCTCCTTGCTCCGCCCCTGCGGACTCATTGACTGGCCCGCGGTAAACGATCTCCCATGTGGAAGGATCAATCAGCAGGACTTCGCCCGCCGTACCTAGGTCAAACGTATTGCCAACCAACTGCGCATCGTCTTGAAGAATCGGAGCGTCATAACCATGTGACTGCCGGTCTTGCTGCAAAGCCTGGCGACTGACATCTTTTTGAGAGTTAATAAGAAAAAAGGGAATAGTGAGTTCCGGGTGTAGGGCGCGCACCTCGTCAATATTGGCCACTGCGTCTACCACCAAATCAGAGTCCAAGCGGTGTGTCAAAAGCACGATAGCATCGGCAAGGCGATGATAGTGCAATTGGACTGCCTGACCCTGGTCATCGAACAGAGTGAAGTCTTTAGCTTCCTGCGCGCTTATTGGCGTCGCCAAAACTGCGAGCACTACTGTAAAAAAAAGACTCATTAATTTTGAAGCGAGATTTTTTGTCTTCATGTCCCACACCTTTTACCCATCGTTTCGTAGAATACGAGCAACACTTACTATTGGGATATTAGTGGATTCACACTCACTTAAGTATGGATAGATGATTTAGGTCTCTAGATTTCATTTATCGATAACAGTTTCTAGTTTTCCGCGCACATCCACTTTATTAGCAGACAAAAAAAATGCGACACCTCCAATTAGGAAGCGTCGCATTTCTTAGTGCTGGCTAATACCTTTAACGATTTCGTGCAGGCATTGCCAAAGGTTCAGACTTGATAAATTCCAGTAGAGCAGGGTAGAACTCATCAGGTTTTTCGAAGAAAGGAATGTGACCCGCCTCTTCGATTAGGTGTAGCTCGGCATTAGGAATATCGGCCACTGTTTGCGCGGCATACTTTGGGAAGTTCGGCCCATCGTGACTACCGGAAAGAAACAAGGTTTTCGCTTGGATATGTGGACGATCATAAACCGTTGTGTCTTGATACAACCATTGCGAATTTAGCGCTCGCACTGTCGCCAGACGCGGCCACTCAGCGCTCAACGTCCAACCATAGTTAATATCGATATAGCGCTCGTAAGACTCATCCCACGTATAGAAATAGCGCTCGATATTTTGTCTTACCGCTTCATAGTCACGACGATCGTTTTCTGGCGCGTAAGATTCGAATCGTGACCAACTGCGAGTCAAACGACCATCAGTTAACGCAATAGGGTTTACCAATACTAAGTGTGAAGTAATGGCTGGGAATGAAAAGGCAAAACGAGTTGCAATCGCGCCGCCCATTGAATGCCCTAACACGATGGCTTTCTCAATCCCTAGTGTGTCTAGCACCGACTTTGTATTCGTCACATGGTCATGCAAGCTATAAGGAATTATTGGCTTAGAGGAACGACCAAAACCGATCTGATCAGGAGCTACCACACGGTAACCTTCCGCCGTTAACAGCTCGATTGTTTCGCCCCAGTATTCTGAATACCAGTTCATGCCATGCAAAAGAAGGACAGTCTCGCCATTGGCTCTGCCTGTTGGCGCGACATCCATATAGACCATTCGCACAGGATTTTCGTAAAGATCAAAATCGATATGCGCGACAGGGTAAGGGTAGGGCACGTCTTCTAGGTTAATACTTGTTGCCTGCAAACTTGCGGGCGCCTGACGGCGATCCTGTGCCTGCGTGAACGACGCTGTTAATAGTAGCGTGAGCGTCACAGACCAAAACACTAAGCCGCGCTGAGTTCGTTGCCGATGATAGGCTGCTGCCTCTCCCATTGATGTTTCTCCTTATAATTATAGAAAGGTACATTTAGCACCCTTCAAACAAGCAAACTACTTCCGTTGAAAGAGGTTGCCACACAAAAAGCCAGTCTTAAAGACTGACACAATTTAGTTTCAAACACGCATTAGGAGACCGCAATCGACACAGAAACTTTCGCTATTCCCAATAGCTTCGTGCGCGCAGGCCCTACTATTTGCTTGCTTGGTAGTTTTCCTTGATAAAGCGACCCAGTATTTCAAACTCTTCGCTGCGAGTACTCGCTTTGCGCCACACCAGACCTATGTCTCGGTAGCTTTCAGCTCCTAAAAGAGTCGTTTTAATACGCGTATTGCGCAGTAGCGATGACCCTATCGCCATCTCCGGCAAATAGGTGACCCCAAGATCGGCGTCGACCATTTGCACTAAGGTCAAAAGACTCGTAGCAGTGATTTTACTCACTTTGTCGGCATTTTTAATACTGCACGCCGATAACGCATGGTCGCGCATGCAATGCCCATCTTCCAGTAATAATATGCTGTCTTCAGGCAGCTCACTGACTTGGTGATGCGTAGGGTCCACCAACGTGCTCTTTGCTTGATGCGCAAGATAGAAGTGATCTCGAAACAACTGCATCTCGGTGACATTGCGCAGCTCATACGGCAATGCAATCAGGATTAGGTCTAAGTCGCCATCCATCAAACTGGCATACACACGATCAGTGAGGTCTTCCTTAAGGTAAAGCTTTAGATCAGGGTAGGATTTGCGCAGGGCAGGCAGTAATCGCGGCAATAAGAATGGGGCAATCGTAGGGATCACGCCAAGCTTTAATTGACCGGTTAACGGCAGCTGATTTCCTTGAGCGATATCGACTAGTTCCTCTAGATCTCTCAGAACAAGACGTGCCTGAGCGGCAATCTCACGCCCTAAGCTCGTCACAGTCACATTTTTATTCGTTCTGTCGACAAGCTGGATATTCAAGGTGTTTTCCAGCTCTCGAATAGCAACGCTAAAAGCGGGTTGCGACACGAAACACGCGTCTGCAGCCTTGCCAAAGTGCCCAATCTGAGCGAGCGCGACGAAATAGCGCAATTGTTTCGTAGTGGGTAAATGGTTCATGCCGCCCCCTTCATTTGGACTTAGTCTAAATGAATTAAGTGTGTTTCTTGAATTAGAGGCTAATTCATTTCCCATATCACTGCAATAGTTTTAATTCATTTTATATATTCACAAATCGCCCTTACACTAGCCTTAATTCCAGTTGACGCAAGGAAACCGAGTTCAACAGGCCCTTACCGGAGTCGTTCGCTTAGCGACGCGCTCCGGTTTTTTTTACTTTACGGTAGGAGCAGGGTATTGTTCGCGGCTTCATGTTCATAGCCATTGGCTGACTGACACTGGGTATTCAAATTGTTCATTTTAACGCTAGGCTTGGGTTTATTTATCGCTCTGCATAATATGCGAGAACTTGGATGGCGCGAGGGCTTAGTTTCCCGCCACGGCCCTTCTGTTTACAAAGCCTTCCTTGCACTAGGGATTGCCCTAAGCATTGTCTTAATTGTCATTGGTAAAAGTAACGCCGATTTTATACAAATTTGGGTTCCCCCTTTTAATCTGCGCTCATTAACTCACTTACTGATGATCTCATCTTGTATTCTAGTCGCCGCAGGCCTATTACCTGCATCGTATATACGTAACCTTCTTTTACACCCGATGCTAACAGGCGTCTTAGTCTGGGGAACTTCCCACTTATTGGCCAATGGGGATCTTGCATCGATTTTGTTATTTGGCAGCCTCAGTATTTGGTCTATCTGTAAGTATTTTTATCTTGAGCGCCACAAAGATCAACACGCCACTCCAGTTACCCCGTCTTTAGTGTGGGATGCCGCAGCCCTTCTTCTAGGCATGATTGCCTATATCGCCCTTTTGGTGTTTCATGGACAATTATTTGGGTTTGCGCTCAGCACCATCCTTTAGGTGGTCTAGCGCTAGGAGTATGTCATCGTGAGCCGTACAGATAAATTTTATCGCCCCATCGCCTATCTAGCCGTAAGCATTGCCGGCCTATGCTTCAGCGCAGGGACTGCTGCTGACGAGAGATGGGAGGGGGTATGGCAAGCGCAGGGCACGTTGTTCTCTTTACGTGTCGCACTACGAGATGAGTTTCTCCATATCGAACCGGTCGAATCCTTAGGCTTCATTTGGCGTAATAGCCCAGGGCGAGTAGAGGATGGAAATGCGTTTTTCAACGTGGAGTATCAGGGGGTATTGGCGACCATCATGGTGCAATTGGGCGAGGCAGGAACAGCGATAGCACGATCTACGCGCTGCCAGCCGGACTTTCATTTTGTCTGCGCATTAGTGCAGAACCAACAAGCGATCTTTCACAAAATCGAAAACTAAACTAACAAAAACGCGGCACGCAATCATTCATGCGCGTGCCGCTTTTGCCTTTACTTCAGTTCAGACATCGAACTAATCTGCTTACCGACAATCCCATATTCGAGCGCTTCAGCCACAGTCATCCAATGATCACGGTCTGTATCCTTAGCGACTCGCTCTAACGATTGCCCCGTCTCCGCAGCGATAAGCTTGTTAATACGTTCGCGCATCTTGATTATCTGCTCAGCCTGGATCTTGATGTCCGACGCTGGGCCGCGTGAACCACCTGAAGGCTGATGCACAAGGTAGCGCGTGTTCGCCAAGCTATAACGATTCTCTTTCTTCGCCGCGAGATAAATAGTGGTAGCTGCACTCGCCACCCATCCCGTACCGACGACACGCACTTCAGGCTTGATAAACTTAATCATATCGTAGACAACGTCGCCTGATTCCACATGACCACCAGGTGAGCTGATGTAGATCGTAATAGGCTCATCGCCATCGGCTGCTAACGCGAGAAGTCTTTCTGTAACCGAGCGAGCAACACGCTCGTTGATATCGCCGAAGATAGTAATTGAACGTGATTTAAATAGTTTCTCGTCCATAAAGCGACCAGCGCTCGCTTCGCTCTTAGCTTTTTCTGAATTTTCGTTCTGCATTGTAATTCTCCGGATAGTTTATTTAACGGCCGAAACAGTGGCTATTTAATGAGTATTTTAAACGCTTTCGTCTGCACTTGAATGATGCTCTTTGCCCATAGGCTGAAAAGCAATCAACAACTGCGGCAATAATGTGAGCGCCCCTAACAGGGCAACCATCATTGCGATACTGGTAAGCAAACCAAAGACAATCGTAGGAATGAAATTGGACAGCACTAATATTGAAAAGCCTGCGACTACGGTCATCGTCGTAAAGTACATCGCTCTGGCAATGCTATCGTGACAGAAGTACATTGCGGCTTTGTAATTACCGAGTCGATGAAACTCGCGCTTAAATCGGTGCGTATAATGAATTGTGTTATCGACGCCAATCCCTACTGCAATTGCCGCAATAGTAATCGTCATAATATCCAATGGGATTCCTAGCCACCCCATTAAACCCAGCACACCTACGGCGGCCAAAATATTTGGAATAATACAAATTACAGCGATCTTAATTGAGCGGAATAAGAACAAGAACATCACCATAATTGCCAATAGAACGACGCCCAGGGTAAGGATCTGTGACTGGTACAGGCTCTGCAGCACGTTATTATATAAAACCAATATGCCAGTGACATGCACTTGCTCAGCGTCATAGCCAAACTCGTCTTGTAAGCCTTGCTTAATCCCGTTGATCAACTCATTACGGTTTAGATTTTCATCCGACTCAATCACTCGCACATTAAAGCGAACTTGATTCTCCGCCACCGAGACGAAAGGAGTGAGCACAGACGCTTTCAATGTTTCGGGTATACGCGAATACAACAATGCCCAAACAAAACTATCTACTGGCGCATTGCCGTTGAGCACTTCAGCCAAATGAATAACCGCGCCGAAGGAAAGGACCTTGCCAGTTTGCGGGTTGTTGTCGAGGTAGTCATGAATGGCTTTGACCTCATCCATTTTGGCACCAGTAAACCAATAGGCATCGTTAGGCTCTTCGTCGAATCCATCATCAAAGCCATCGTCAAAACCATCATCGAAGCCGTCGTCAATCGCGGCATCTTCGGCAGGAAGGTCGACGATGACATCCATCGACAAGGTCCCACCTAGCTTTTCGTCAAACAGGCTCATGCCTTTATAAATTTCGGTATCTTTCCCAAAGTAGTCGATAAAACTATTTTCGACTTTCAAACGCATAAGACCAATAACACTTAACAACATCACTAGCGCCGCAATCCATAAGACTTTATTGCCTAGGCGGTCTGTGATTTTTGCCAACCCAGAAGTCAGCGCCAAAGTGCCTTGCTGCTCGTACAAGCCTTCATCCTTCGCTAGCAAGCTCATCAATGCGGGGAAAAGCGTGAATACCACAAGCAAGGCTGTCGCGACGCCAATCACCATTATCCAACCGAAAGAGATGATCGGAGAAATACCACTGACCAACAAAGAGGCGAAGGCCACGATCGTCGTCATCGCTGTAAACAAGCACGGCTTCCACATAGACAAGACCGCGTGACGAAGCAATTTGCCGTGCTCTGAATAATGCCTAGTTGAGCGAAGCTGTCGATAACGCACGATCAAATGCATAGTGAGAGAGATCGTGGTGATCAACAACAGTGACATGAAGTTGGACGATACGACGGTCACTCGCCAATCCATCATCCCTAATATGCCTACCACTACAATGCCGGCGATCGCGCAACATGCCAAAGGTAAGAATATCCAACGCAGGCGCCGAAAAA
This sequence comes from Gammaproteobacteria bacterium, assembly GCA_051252515.1. Lineage (GTDB taxonomy): Bacteria > Pseudomonadota > Gammaproteobacteria > Pseudomonadales > Pseudohongiellaceae > UBA5078. The sequence goes on along the minus strand of JBPOFS010000002.1, from coordinate 411,827 downwards.
TGATCCCCAGCGCAAAGACGATAAACGCAAACACACCAATGCTGAAAGTGGTCAAATCATTCTGCACAAAGGTTACCAAATCATCGGCAATCATCGGGGCACCACCGAGGTAGATGGTAGCGTCGTCTTGATAGGCCTCTAATATTAAACGGATCTGTGCAATATCATTATGCCGCTGTTCAGAGGTGATTGTGCTGTAGGCATCGAACTCTTCAGTGACGCGTGCGAGCTCGCCCTCTTGCACGGCATTCAAGCCTTCAGTGGCGCGCGCAGCGCGCAGATCTTCCCGTGCGTTAATTAAGCGATGGTAATGCTCATCGCGCGTAAAACTAACCAATAGTGCTGCCGTAGTCCCGTCAGGACTGACTATCGCATTACTAAACACCGGACTACTCATGAGCTCTTGCTTAGCGACTTCGAGATCTATCCCAGGTGTAAGGAGGGTGTCGTAGTCGTCCGAAAGGCCCAGTAAAGGCGTATCTCCAAAAATCGGAACATTGAGCAGGCTATCGACCGACTCAACGCGCTCCAAGACCAGAATCTCGTCTATCATTGCGGAGATTCGAGCAAACACCTCAGGGCTAAACAGTTCCGCTTGTGGCGTATAGGCCACAGTGACAGCATCACGCGCCCCATAGCGCTCATTTATCTTACGGGAGTACTCAAGCTCCGCATCACCTTCCATCAATAGTGAGTCAGACGACGCATCAAGGCGAAAATACTGGGTATACCATGCCATCGTGGCGGTAAAGCACAGTAATAATACGATGACCATGAGAGGTCGCTTGAATACCATGTTGCTGTAAAAACGCGAAATGGCGCGCATAGTGATCCTTAAGTTGATGAGTGACAGCAGAAGCCTTTGAGGCGGCACTTATAGAACATTAAGTGACGGTCTGACGCACTAGATTGACGCGGCTTACTATACCTTGTTGGGTTTAGGCTTGCATCATCGGCTAGGCGTGTATCGCTGTAACACACGCCATATAGAGCGTTTGCTCGAAAATTGACACGCCAAGCACTTGGAATTTGAAAAAAATCTGCAAAATTAAGGACTTCGAACAACAAGGCCCATCACAATTCGTCACAATGTATGCCTTGCGGGAGTCACCCTGTCTTGTATAGAGTGGACTCATGGCATCGAAAAAGGGTATTTTACCGCCCTTATGAAATTACGAGCCTAAGAAAACTTAAAAGGTTGTCGGGAGGAAAGTAGTAATGATAAAGATTTCTGGAGTATTACTGAGTGGCCTATTGATGCTCGCCTCATTTGGTGCGGCAGCTGATGACTATCTCAAGCCAATCAAGGATTTCACGTTAGTTGATCAGATGGGAGAAACCCATTCTTTGAGCGACTACGAGAATAAAGACTATATCGTTATGTATGTGCACGGTTCAGGCTGCCCAATTGCGCGCCTTTCAGTGCCAGAATACAAAGAGATTGCGGCGACTTACCGCAGCAAGAACATCGAGTTTCTTATGCTGAACTCATTTATCCAAGATGATATGAAACGCATCCAAAATGAAGCAGTTCAGTTCAAAATCGACTTCCCAATTCTTAAAGATGAAGACCAAACAGTGGCCTACACTTTAGGTGTAGAGCGCACAGCAGAAGTATTCATCATTGACCCACGTACACGTGAAACATTGTTCCGTGGTCCAATTAACGATGCGCTAGGCTATGAAACACAGCGTATGAAAGTCGACAATCACTACCTCACCGACGCACTGGACACAATCCTTGCAGGCGGCGTGGTCAATATGGATGACATCCCTGACTCTAAGGGCTGTTTAGTAGGTTACTTCAACCCTGCAGTAACAGGCTTGTAAGTACTCGCTAGATCCAAACAAAAAAAGGGCGTCTACTGAAATGGTAGACGCCCTTTTTTATTGAGCTCAACAAACGCTATCGACTAGCCGACAAACGCTCGCTCAATAACGTATTCAGCTTTAATTCCCTGACGCGATTCGCCAAAACCCCAGTCATCGAGTATTTGCCCGATATCTTTGAGCATCGCTGAGCTACCACACAGCATAAAGCGATCGTCTTCTATATTCGGCTTTGGCAAACCAATATCTTCGAACAATTTGCCATTAAGCATTAGGTCCGTGACACGCCCTGTATTCCTGAACTCTTCCCGCGTGACCGTAGGATAGTAAATCAGCTGCTTGCTAACCTCTTCGCCGAAGAACTCATTCTTTGGCAGCTCTTCAGTAATCAACTCATGGTAGGCCAAATCAACAACACGACGCACACCATGAACGAGAATAATCTTCTCGAAACGCTCATACACATCAGGATCACGAATAACGCTCATGAAAGGCGCAAGCCCGGTTCCAGTGCTTAAGAGGTACAAATTACGCCCAGGAAGCAAGTGGTCAGCGACTAATGTGCCTGTAGGCTTGCTGCTTATAAACAACTCATCGCCAATAGCGATGTTCTGCAAACGTGACGTTAAAGGACCGTCGGGCACTTTAATGCTGAAAAACTCTAACTCTTCTTCGTAGTTAGCGCTGGCTATACTATAGGCCCTCATCAATGGACGGCCTTCAACTTCCATTCCGACCATGACGAAATGGCCATTCTCGAAACGTAGCGACTTATCGCGCGTTGTAGTGAAGCTAAACAAGGATTCATTCCAATGGTGGACACTTGTGACGCTTTGTTTAGAGATTGCAGCCATGCTGATATTTCCGCCTTAGTTCATTAATTGGGTCTGTTGGCACTGATAATTGGCCCATACAGCTTGCGCTCATTCTAAGCGCCCTTTAAGCTATTCGTAAAACAGATAATTAGCATATCCTTAATCGGTTTTACAGATATAAGGTTAAAGTCATCTGACACGATATTTGGTGCAGGACAATACAGCGGGACGCCCCAAATTTCAAGACCAAGCAGCTTTTTCCGGAGGATCGAGGGCGATGCACTACACTTTACGGCAACTTGAAGTATTTCTAGCCACTGCACACTTTGAAAACGTCACCCAGGCAGCCGCGAGCCTCGCCATGTCTCAATCCGCGGCGAGCTCAGCTTTGCAAGATCTAGAGCAACGTTTCTCCATTCAACTATTTGATCGCGCTGGCAAACGTTTACAGCTCAATGAATTGGGTAAATCTTTGCGCCCCCGTGCCGAGGCCTTAATGGAGCAAGCCCGCGAACTGGAACAAGGCCTGTCACTGCACTCTGAGATCGGTGAGATTAAGGTCGGCGCGACGCTGACCATAGGCAATTACCTCGCTGTGAGCATCATGGCTGCGTTCATGAAACAACACCAAGGCGCCAAAGTGTCTCTCACTGTCGAAAACACAGCAGCTATCGCCAACCGAGTTCGCAACTTTGAACTCGACATCGGGCTTATCGAAGGCGAGCTGCAGGATTCGACCTTAGAAGTAATTCCTTGGAGAGGGGATGAGCTCGTCTTGTTTTGCTCCCCATCGCACCCCTATGCTCAAAAAGAGGTTCTGAGCGATGAGGACCTCTTAGCGGCCCAATGGATAGTGCGTGAAGCAGGCTCAGGCACCCGCCAAGCATTCGACAGAGCGATGCATGGCTTATTACCAGAATTACAATTGCGCTTAGAGCTGCAACACACAGAGGCCATTAAACGCGCCGTAGAGGCAAACTTAGGCATTGGCTGCCTCTCTGCATTAACATTACAGGAAGCGTTTGCTCGCGGCAGCCTGATCGAACTGCGCTCCCCTGATCGAGATTGGAGCAGGAAGTTCTATTTTATTTTGCACAAACAGAAATACCGCAGCGCAGGAATTCAAAGCTGGCTATCCCTTTGTCGACATCACTCAGATTAAGGCAGGGTTACCTGTACTGCCTCAGCGCGATTGAGTAGATCATGCAACAAAGGGTAGAGCACTGGGTTGGCGATCAAAATATCTTTATTGTGGAACTCTGCACTAACGCCCTCGGGTACTGGCGTAAAATGACCATAACGGGCTCCGGCTTCTCGCGCTATTAATTGTGCTGCCGCGAAATCCCAGACACTGAGGTTCTCGTAATAGCCATCTATTCGCCCCATCGCCACCCAACAAATATCTAAGGCAGCAGAACCTAGTCGCCGAATATCCGCACACTCTTGCAACACTAGCGCCACGCGCCTAATCAAAGGAGTCATGTCCCCTTTGATGTAGGGAAACCCCGTGGCAATCAATGAGCGTCTTAGTACCGATTGCGTTCCGACTTTGATCGCTTGGTCGTTTAAAAAAGCCCCGCCCCCTAATACCGCATGAAAGGTTTCATTAAGAAACGGATTACAAACCACCCCGCACTGCACTCGGCCTTCATCGACGAAAGCAATCGATACGGCGCTTTGATAATGACCATGGGCATAGTTCACAGTGCCGTCGATAGGATCGATGATCCACAACGGCCCTTTATAGCTGGACAAGTCACGCATATCAGGCGCGGACTCCTCAGCCAAAATGCGATGCTCTGGGAATGCCTTGCGGATGGCATTACAAATAAACTTCTCCGCTTGCACATCCACTTGGGTGACAAGCTCGACACCATCTTTGAAGGTGGTCTCTAACTCCACTGCGCTATTACGCTCAGTCAGTATTAGCTGGGCGGCCTCTTGTGCAAGTGAGCGCGTAAAGTCGATCATTGTAGAAGTCATAATTTGGTGTCCGGAGTACGTCGAGCCCGAAGTATAACAGTTAGCCACCCAATTCCCCATGCGCGTAGCCAAGGCGTGCATAGCCCTGTATTCTTCGGGGCAACTATATCCCCCGATATCTTGGGTGCCTTAACAGTAGATTCGCATGCCAATAGCACTTACCTATAGCTTCTTCGCGATCATCGCCATCGCCGCAAACATCCTAAGCCAGGAACTGGCGTTGTTACTGTATGCCGGGCCCTACGAACTCGTCGTAGCAATCTTCGTTGGCACCGGCACAGGCTTAGTGCTTAAGTTTCTGCTCGACAGAAAATACATATTCAAAGCCAACACCAAACCCCTAAGCAAAGATGGATTGCAGTTTCTTGCTTATACCGCCACTGGGGTCCTAACGACGTTTTTATTCTGGGGCACAGAGATCGCATTCGATTTTTACTTCGCCAACAAAAGCGCACGATATATTGGCGCAGTTTTAGGCTTAAGCTGCGGCTACTACCTAAAGTACCAGCTCGATAAACGATTTGTGTTCACGGGAGCGACACCATCATGAAGCTGCATTCTTGGGGGCGCTTCCCCGTCGCCGAAAGCCAATCGCACAAGCCTCGCTCACAACACGCTTTGCAAGCGAGCCTTAGCACTTTAGACAGCGACAACGTTATTGCCAGAGGGATGGGGCGCAGTTATGGCGACAGCGCGCTAGCGGCCAATGTAATGCTCACCGAGGGCGTTGATCTATATTACTCTTTTGATGAAATAAGCGGCCACCTGCGTTGCGCCTCTGGCGTCACGATCGATAGCATTTTACAAACATTCTTGCCTAAAGGCTGGTTCCTTCCAGTCGTGCCAGGCACGCGCTTTGTTTCGGTAGGCGGGGCGATTGCTAGCGACATCCACGGCAAGAATCATCATATCGATGGTTCTTTCTGCGACCATATTATAAGCCTAAACCTTCTGCTACCCTCGGGTGAAATTCAAACCTGCTCCGCCTCTGATAACAGTGCACTGTTCCATGCGACATGTGGCGGTATGGGCCTGACCGGTATCGTACTGGAGGCAACTATCGTATTAAGCCGAGTACATAGCTCGGCGATCCGCCAGAACACTTTACGCGCTCAAAATCTTGAAGAAGTTTTTGAGCAGTTCGAAGCGCACCACGACACCACTTACTCCGTCGCATGGCTGGACTGTCTTGCTCAAAACGAAAAACTTGGACGCTCACTTTTATTTCTAGGCGAGCACGAAAATGATGAGCAGTTCAAAATGCAGGGGAGTGGCGCCATATCTGTGCCTTTCACTAGCCCAAGCCAATTATTAAATCGCTATAGCATGTCTGCTTTTAATTCTGTTTATTTTAATAAGCCAGTGAATACGGGCAAAGCACAAAGAATCGAAGCCTATAAATACTTTTTCCCATTAGACAGCATTTTGCATTGGAATCGATTGTATGGCCGCAAAGGGTTTGTGCAATACCAATGTGTCATTCCGGATGCTAGCGCCTTGATAGGCATTCGAAAAGTGTTAAGCACTGTCAGCGCGGCGGGCAAAGGATCGTTCCTTTCAGTACTAAAAAAACTAGGCCCAGAAAACAACAATATTTTGTCTTTCCCAATGCAAGGATACACCTTAGCAATGGACTTCAAAGTAGAGCGCAATCTATTTGCACTATTGGACGAACTCGACAACATAGTAGCCGAATACGGTGGTAGGGTTTATCTCGCCAAAGACGCCCGCATGAGCGAAACCATGTTTAAGCGTTTTTACCCACGATGGGAAGAATTACAACTATTAAGGGCAGAGATTGGAGCGGATTCACTTTTCAACTCCCTGCAATCAAGACGTCTAGGAATCTAATTATTTTCGTGCATGGCGCGAGGAGAACTACTATTGAAAACCATATTAATCATCGGCGCCAACTCGGCCATTGCCAAAGCCACTGCGCGGCTCTATGCCGAGGAGCAAGCTCAACTTTTCCTCTTCGCCCGTGATACGAAAGCCCTTGCTCTGCAAAAAGCTGACCTAGAAGTTAGAGGCGCAGCTTGCGTGGATTACGCGCCTCTAGATTGTACCCATTACGCGATTCACGAAGCCGCTATCGATCAAGCCTTAGACACCTTAGGTCACATCGACTTAGTCCTCGTTTGTCACGGCAGTCTGCCCGATCAGGCACTCTGCGAAGTGGATTTCGATGCCGCCAATGAAGCCTTCTCTATCAATGCATTAAGCGTCATATCGCTTTTGACAGTGCTAGCCCTAAAGATGCAAACCCAAGATAGCGGTACTATTGGAGTGGTGACTTCCGTTGCAGGGGACCGAGGCAGACAATCGAACTACGTGTATGGTGCCGCCAAGGGCATGGTATCACTGTACTTAGAAGGCTTAAGAGGAAAACTCCATCCACATAATATTAATGTGATCGATATCAAACCGGGATTCGTGGATACCCCGATGACAGAACACATTAAAAAAGGAATGCTCTGGGCCAGCCCAGAACAAGTTGCCGCCTGCATCGTAAAAGGGGTGAGCAAAAACAAACACACCGTTTATGCGCCGTACTTCTGGCGCTACATCATGCAGATTGTGTGCAGTATTCCTGAGAGTATTTTCAAGAAATTGAAATTTTAGGACACCCTCATACCATGTCCCGAGCCGATATTATCTATTGCCCGGGAAACACTAGCACTGAACACGGCTGAACTGGCATTATGATACTCACAAAAACAATAACTTCTCGAATAATGCCGAGTACTGCACTTTGCTTGGAATGACTAATTCTATATGAAACTCGACTCACAAACGCTGTTACCGCTCTATGTAGATCTCGATGGCACTCTTATTAAGAGTGACCTTCTACTGGAATCTTTTCTAGAGCTCATTAAACGCAATTTACTTTATTTGCTATTGATCCCCTTTTGGTTAGTGAAAGGCAAAGCCAATCTAAAATATCAAATCGCGAAACGCAGTGCGATTCGCCCGGATCTTCTCCCTTACAATAAGTCATTTTTACACTACCTAGAAGAACAACGCCTAAAGGGCAGAAAACTGATTTTAATCTCGGCTTCGAATCAACGCCTCGTAGATGAGGTCGCCGCCCATCTTGGTATTTTTGACGTGGCGATCGGCAGCGATCAAAACACTAACTGCTCAGGGACACGCAAGCTCGCACGTATTAATAAAGATTCAACGTCGTTCGCCTATGCTGGCGACAACAAAGTTGATCTTGCCGTTTGGAGCCAAGCGCAGGCCGCGATCACCGTTAATACCAATAGCAGCCTAACGGCGAAGGTTGAAAAACTCACTAAGATTGAAAAGCATTTTGCCTCCGACACCAATAAGGTCAATGCCTATTTACGTGCGCTGCGCTTACATCAATGGCTCAAGAACGCCTTAGTATTTCTGCCCTTGGTACTAGCGCATGAACTAAACAATAGCGCTGCCATCTTCAATGCCATAATCGCGTTCTTTTGTTTTGGATTATGCGCTTCCAGCGTTTATCTGCTCAATGATCTATTGGATCTCGCAAGCGACCGGCAACATCGAAGCAAATGTAAACGCCCCTTCGCTGCCGGAGACATCGCCCTAATTAGTGGATTACTCCTGAGCCCAGTGTTGCTTATCTGCGCATTTAGTTTGGCGAGCTTCCTCCCTTGGCAATTCACTTTCGTTCTCGGGTTTTACTATCTCTGCACTGGGCTCTATAGCTTTGTGCTTAAGCGCATCATGCTGGTTGATGTCATTATGCTAGCGGCGCTGTATACGTTACGCATCATCGCTGGCGCAGCTGCTATCTCGATAATTCCTTCTTTTTGGCTCTTAGCGTTTTCGATGTTCTTGTTTTTCAGCCTTGCAGTGGTCAAGCGATACACCGAGCTCGACTACTTGCGCGCCAGCGGCATTGCGCAAACGGAAGGGCGTGGATACTTCGCGGAAGATTTGCACATGATGGCGATTTTTGGCTGCGCCAGTGCTTTCTTATCCGTCATGGTCTTTGCACTTTACATCAACAACGATGACATCCGAGAGCAGTACATTACCCCGCAAGTGCTATGGCTTATCTGCCCATTACTGCTATACACAGTCACGCGCATTTGGCTGCTAGCCGCTAGAGGAAAGATTGAGGAAGACCCTATAGTGTTCGCGCTCAAGGATCGAGTGAGCCAGATAGTCACGGCAGTGTGTGCGTTATTACTCTGGGCTGCCAATTTGCCTTGGCGAGCAATGCTTTTTTAAAGCCCTTATTTAGGTAAAGGAATATACTCAGTTTCACCGGGAACAAGTTCGAACCGGCCTTGCTCCCAATCAGCACTTGCTTGCTTGATGCGCTCTAAGCGTGAAGAGACAAAGTTCCAATGCAGGTATCGCTTCCCGGCAAGCACTTCTCCGCCTAGAACCATCGCGTGACAAGCGCTGCCTTTGGTTTCCAAATGCACGCTAGCTCCCAATACGATGAGCTGATTCGCGCCTACCGACTCACCATTGATGACGGCCTCTCCACTGGCGAGATACACCGCTAACTCTTGCTCAGGAATATCCACTTTAAATTCGCTATTAGGCGATAGCTTTATCTCAAAATAACTCGTTTTCGAATGAGTGGCAACTGGTGATGCGGAGCCTTGTAGCTCGCCAATAAGCACTCGCGCAGTCCCTCCATTGAATTCAATTGTCGGAATGGCCGATGCAGCATAATGGTCGAAACTGGGAATAATTTCCTCTTGCTCTAGCGGCAAAGCTAACCAAGTCTGAATCCCTTCAACGTCGATTTCATTATCACGAATATCAGCAGGCATCCGTTCGGAGTGCACGATGCCACGCCCTGCAGTCATGAGATTGATCGCACCTGGTTCGATGCGCTGCTCCACCCCAAGACTGTCTCGATGCATCATGGCCCCAGAGAAAAGATAGGTCACTGTCGCCAGCCCAATATGAGGGTGTTGGCGAACATCCCCTGCGCTAGATCCTTTCTCGAACTGCGCAGGCCCCATATGATCGACAAAGATGAAAGGCCCTACTCTTTGACACTCGTGTGCAGGAAGTAAACGACGGACAGGAAAGCCAATATTCTTAGTCTTGGGATCGATGATCAATGACATGACGCGCTCCTCACTAAACCTGTTTCTTGTTTTATGCTCGACCGTATAGATGCTCTGCGTGAAACTTCAGGTGCTCTTCGATGAAGGTCGCAATATAGTAATAACCATGGTCATAGCCCTCGCGCGGGCGATAGTCCACAGGATAGCCAAGCGTCTTACTCTCCGCTAAAAACAGGTGTGTCTGCAACTGTACATCGAAAAACTGGTCAGCTTGGCCCTGATCGAGCATGAGCGGTATTTTTGTTTCTGACTTCCCTAGCAATTGCGTCGCATCATATTGAGACCACAACGCCCTATCTTCCCCTAAGTATTGGCTAAACGCCTTTTGCCCCCATGGAACATCGCTAGGGGCAACAATAGGCGCAAAGGCAGAGACACATCGATAGCGCTCTGGATTGCGCAGGGCTATCGTCAAAGCTCCATGGCCACCCATCGAGTGGCCACAGATGGAACGTCTTTGATGATCAACCGCCAACGTAGACTCCAACAACGCTGGCAATTCATGCACCACATAATCATACATTTGATAATGCTTACGCCACGGCTCTTGCACCGCGTTAAGATAAAAGCCGGCTCCCAAGCCAAGATCATAGGCCGCATCTGCTGCGTCAGGAACCCCTTCACCGCGCGGACTGGTGTCTGGCATTACAATCACCAAGCCAAGCTGGGCCGCGACACGTTGTGCACCAGCCTTCTGAGCGAAAGTCTCATCTGTACAGGTAAGGCCTGCCAAGAAATATACCACTGGCGTTTTTTCATTTGCCCCTGGTGGCATATAGACAGAAAAATGCATTTCGCAAGACAGCACTGCAGACAGATGCTTGAAACGCAATTGCTGGCCACCAAAGCATTGTACGGATGAAATTTGTTCTAGACTCATGAAACCTCGTTATTGCTCACTACTAATGACGTTAATTCAAAGCCTTGGACTCAACGATCTCTTGCAAACGCGCGACTGATATCTCTAGAGCCTCTTTTGCTTCTTGATCACCGGACACTTTCGAAAGCACGAAATAGGCTGTTCGTGCGACTTGGCGCCATCTGGGATTACTAGGAAGCTTGTCTATCGAAAGATAGCGGTTCATTGAACGTGTTCTTAAGCGTCCATTGTCGATACTCACGCTCCAAATTCGGCTCTTTTCGGCTAGCTCGATAATCGACTCGCCAGTGACTTTCTGCCAATAGTAATGGCATTCCTGCATCAACTTAACGAGCGCTTCTCTATACTGCTGCTCTTCATCACCGTCGTTTGGCAAACTGCCAGAAAGATTCTGAATAATGCGATCCACATTCTCTAAGTCAGAGAATAAATGCTTATGCTTTTGCAAATCCTCGGGAGTAATTCTCGCCAAGTACTCACTCAGCACTTGTGTACGCTCGACGTTGCGATTGATCTGATCGATTAGTTTCGGTAAAGACTCTTGTATCTGTTCATCGCCTTCCCCCACCTCACTAGCTGCCTGTTCACGTTGGAACATCAACAGATAAGACTCTTGATCCAGACTCAATGGAAGTACACAGACACGAATCCTAGATTCAAGCGCGGGGTCTTCATCGGGTTGTTTCATGTCAAAAGAGTAAAAACTAGGGTTCTCCGTAGAGGAAATAACGCTTTCATTGAACGGGAAACTAATGAGCTCTGCGATACCGCTACAGATAACTTCTAGTCGCTGCGCGAGATCTACAAGTTCATGATCTTGAAAATCTTCTGCCCGAAGTTTTAGCATCGCTTCGGCGGCCTTGTTGACATAGCTAATTGTGCCGCTGTCATCAACCGACACCAGCGCGTCACCGGTGACATCAAGCATTCGCGCTAAGCGATTCTCACGTTCTCGCGATTTCCGTTCAGTTTCTTGATACTTTTGTAGCTGCCAAGATAGGCGCTGGTTCTCTTGCCGCACTGTTAATAAGTGCAACATTTCAAACTGTTTTCCTACCCGTACTTTTAGCTCTTCTTTACTGAAAGGTTTGCTGATGTAATCGTTTGCACCTAGGTTGAGCCCTTTGACAAGATCCTCTACACGGTTCTTAGCGGTGAGAATTACGATTGGCAATTCGTCCATGCTGTATTTTTCACGAATACGCTGACATAACTCGAAGCCCGTCATGATCGGCATCATCAAATCAAGAATCACTAAGTCTGGTTTATGTTGCTGCATCATCATCAACGCGTCATGCCCACTCAATGCACTATCGATATCATAGATAGGTGACAGGTGTTCTTTCACGATACGCACGTTGAGGTATTCATCATCCACCACAAGAATGCTGTGCCGTTTCCCGTCCAATACAGGCACTGTATCTTCTACAATCGCTTCACTGACTTCACGATTACGTCTATCAAACATCGGCACTGGTTCAGCCACTGGCAACGGCAACGGCTCGAATTGCTTCTCGAGATGCTTTTGATTATCTCGTCTACTTGCCGCCTTGCGTTCTTTCTCACTGAGGATTGGCAGATCGAAGTAGAATGTTGAGCCTTCACCAGGGTTACTGCGAAGCACTATTTCTGTGCCATGAAGTTCCACTAGCTTTTGCGAGATCGCCAGACCAAGCCCCGTTCCGCCTTCTTCTCTGCTGGCTGCGGAGTCCACTTGATAGAATCGCGAGAAAATACGCGACTGCTGCTCTTTTGAAATACCGATCCCTGTGTCCTTCACCATAACTCGCGCATCGATATCGACTATTTCTATCGAAACTGCGACCCATCCACGCTGAGTGAACTTAATCGCATTGGACACCAAGTTAAACAATATTTGCTGCAGGCGATCTTCATCGCCCATTACCAAGACTGGCTCTGAAGGGAAGCTCTCAGCCAATTGAATAGGTTTGTCACCAATCAATGGCCTGCACATTTTATTGACAAGAATACAGACGTTTTTTAGATCAACAGGCTTTTTGTGCAGTTCCAAGTGGCCATTTTTGATAGCGGAGAAATCAATAACATCATTAACCAAATTGGCAAGCCGCTGGCCACTGATGCGAATCATATTTAAGTTTTCGCGTGCATTGTCATCAAGTGATGCGGCACTTTTTTCAAGAATGATTTCAGAGAGACCGATAATGCCCGTCAATGGCGTTCGCAATTCGTGAGACACATTAGCGATAAACTCTTCTTTAACGTCATCGGCTCTTTGCAGGGCCTCAATCTTCAGCTGGTTAGCCGTCAACATATCGCCCTGTACAGTGCCGTACTGCTTAATCATAGCGTTGATGCGATCAGCCAGACCTAAGGACAAAATAATGACGCTGATAAAATAGGCGTATTGCACACTATGGTAGCTAATGAGGGGCGGCAGGTTGACGCCCATTTTTTGCACGAGCTCTAAGCCGATACCTAGTAACAACACCGACCAAGTAGTAAGCAAAAACAATGCAGGTTTATACCCTTGTTTGGCGACCTTCCACGTAGAGAGACTCACCAGTAATGCCACCATTAGCAATAACATGTACATCATCACTATGAGTATTTCGTACGGTAACACCAAGCAGAGCACGCTATAGGCTAAGGACGCGTAAGCACCAATTCGAACCGCGCTATCTAACGCTTTATGGTAAATTTTTAGCTCTAGAAACAAGCGGATGAACATTAGTCCGCTCATTGCCGCCAAGCCTATCGTAGAGAGAACACTTCGATTCGCCCAGTACGGGATATCGGGCCAAAGGAACTGAAAAGAGAGTCCTTGGAAGGAGAAAGAGAACAGCCCACCGCTTAGAATAAAGAAAACAAAATAGAGATAGCTCTTATCTTTGCTGGCCAACCAGATAAACGCACTGTACAAGGCAATCAACAACATCAAGCCATAATAGGCGCCAATCCAAATGTATTCATTCGTCGACGTTAACTGAAAGTCTTCGAGGCTGCTTAAATACAGAGGTAGCTGGACAGACCCCTCACTTTGCACTCTAAAATAAAGCGTTTGGGGTTGCGAGGCGAGTACAGGAAATTTAAAGCTAATCGAATGATGCATAACATCACGGTTGGTGAATGCAAGGGTGTCGCCCGCGCTCTTCTCTACCCAATCACCGTTAACATCACGGAAATAGAAATCAATGCGATCAATGGTAGCGTAATCCAATTTGGCGAGCCAAACCTGATCACTGGCGTAGTCGTTGCTAATATCTATAGACGCCCAATACGCGGAAGAGGTAAATCCGAGCGTTGGAAAGCCGCGAGACTCCCACACTTCGCCTTGACGTGACAACAATGACACGGCCTCATCCAAGGTGAGATTCGCGCGCTCATCCTCTAGCAGGCGCATTGAGGTTCCCGGAGTGAACTCGCCCATGCCGTCTTCTAATTCAAGCGGAGCAGCCACTGTCACTAAGGGAAAAAGTATAAGAATCAGCAATACCGCTGAAAAGGCTTTCAATCGGGAATACGCCATTATGTCTTTCTTATTGGTGTCATTGCCGCGCATTGCGGAAAAGGTACCTTTACCCAATCCATTCATCTGGTAAAGGTGTCGCGTCATAGTAAACTTATTTGTTTGATCATATAGCGTTTAATATACCCATTCAACGTCTGGGATACCGTGACGCCGCTCCATTTTTCGCGCTTTTTATCAAGAGGCTCGACCGCAGCCCGTGCGTGAGTATAATCAGCCAATCAACGCAGCAAACCATCTTGGAAAACACAATAATAAACGAGGTTACTCATGCTCCATTCTCTTCAATATCGCCGTTCCCAATACTTGTACGGTTTCCATACCCTTTTGCTGTCGCTGGTTTTATTGGCAGGGGTAAACGTCCAAGCTCAGGACATGAATTCTTTAGGCGGGCGCCTGTCACCCATGCCGGTCACTTCTGCGACAGTAAAAACAATCACTGGGCAGGGCCATGTTCGCGCCATACTCAATGGCACAACACTGAACATCAGCGGTGACTTCTCAGGAATGAGTTCAGCTGCAACGATGGCACACATTCACCTAGGTCCAAAAGCAGTACCGGGCCCAGTAGTGCTGCGTCTCGACATCAGCAATGCAAGCAGTGGCAATATTAGCGGCACACTCACACTGACTCCTGAGCTTGTCAGCGCACTGCATGCCGAAAGTCTCTACGTACAGATCCACAGCGAAGGCAATCCCGAAGGTGAACTACGAGGCTGGCTCACCCATTAATTAGGCGCTCTCGTTTTTGTTGCCTTGAACAACCACAAACAATAATAGGAAAGACTATGAAGCTTTCAAGACACACTCACTCTCGCACCTATCTTGCCAGCGCTATCGTTAGTGCGCTCTTTGCAACTTACGGCAGCATTGCCAGCGCGCAAACACCAGGCCCCTTTACCGCCGCACAAGCAGCGGCAGGGGACGGCTTGTACCAAAATAGCTGCGCTTCCTGCCATGGCGCAGATCTCCAAGGTAATCCTACTACTCCAACCCTTTCAGGCATCGGCTTTTCATCACGCTGGGGCGGTCGAAGCGCCGGCGAGCTGTTCCGCTATATCAAATCCTCCATGCCACCCGGGTCTAATACGCCACTACCCGATGCCACAGTTGGCAATATCGTTGCCCAAATCCTACAAACTAATGGCGCCATGGCCGGTACCGCTCCTCTGAACTCCGACACGGCCATGCTAATTGGCAGCGCTATCGGCACCAGTGACGGCTCAACGAACTCAACGGCCAGCCAGAATCAACGCACAGTAGAGACACCTGTCGGGGTCACTATCGCAGGGACAGTAGAGAACTTTGTACCGCTAACAGATGCCGATATGATCAATCCCGATCCCTCTGACTGGCTGATGATGCGAGGCAATTATCAAGCACATAGTTATAGCGCCCTCGATCAAGTAAACCGCAGCAATGTGAAAGATCTGAAACTGGAGTGGGTGTGGTCGATGCACGAAGGCGCCTCAGAGCCCGCTCCTATTGTGTACAACGGGATCATGTATCTTATTAACACTAGCAACATCATTCAGGCCCTGGACGCCGCCACTGGCGAGCTAATCTGGGAACATCACGGCGGCTCAGAAACCCGTGAAGATATGCGTAATATTTCCATCTATGGCGACAAGATCATTCACGCCACGACTGACGCACGCTTAATGGCCTTGGACGCACGCACTGGAGAAAAAATTTGGGAAACAGTCATTGCCGATAGCAGCAAAGGCTTCTCAAACTCAAGTGGCCCAATAGTGGCTGATGGCAAAATCATCATGGGGCAAGCAGGTTGTGCCACCTATATTGTAGAGAACTGCTACATGACCGCCCATGACGTGAATACCGGTGAGCGACTCTGGGAGTTCAATACCGTCGCCCATGCTGAGCAGCCTGGCGGCGACACTTGGGGAGGGCTAGATAACCTTTATCGCAAAGGCGGAGAAACTTGGATTACGGGCAGCTACGACCCTGAACTCAAGCTAACTTATTGGGGGACTGCACAAGCCAAGCCTTGGGTGCCTGTCAGCCGACACATGTCTATACACGACGCCGGGCTCTACACCAATTCCACTATAGCTTTGAACGTAGATGACGGTACTCTCGACTGGCACTTCCAACATGTTCCAGGCGAAGCATTGGATCTCGATGAAGTGTTTGAGCGCGTACTTGTCGATCAAGACGGTCGCAAACTGGTGCTTTCACTTGGGAAGTACGGCATTTTGTGGAAAAACGACCGGGTGACCGGTGAGTTCTTAGGCTTTGGTGAGACGGTTTTCCAAAACGCATTCACCCATATCGACCCAGTGACCGGTGCTGTCACCTACCGCGACGACATCATCAACGCGCAAATCGACCAATGGACTTCGTCATGCCCCAGTAGCGCTGGCGGTAAAGATTGGCATTCCATGAGCTATCACCAGCCTAGCGGTGTCATGATCGCGCCACTAAGTCAGACTTGTCTTGAGAACGCGGCCAGAGCAGTAGAGCTAGAACCTGGCTCAGGCGGCTTAGCGGCAAGCCGTAAATTCTTCGAGATGCCAGGCACAGACGGCAATGTCGGGAAACTAGCCGCCTATGACGTCACGACGCTAGAGGAAGTCTGGAGCTATGAACAACGTGCCTCGTTCATAACAGGTGTATTGAGCACGGCAGGGGACTTAGTCTTCGCAGGGGACCTAGATCGTCGGTTCCGAGCCTTCGATGTAAAAACCGGAGAAATCCTGTGGGAGACCCGTCTTGGCACATCAGCGCAGGGGCACCCATTAACCTTCAGCGTCGATGGCAAACAGTATATCGCGGTGACTGCAGCCGTCGGCGGCACAAGTCCACGTACTGTTCCAGCGCTTGTCACTCCAGAGATTCGTCATCCCTCTGGTGGCAATGCGGTCTATGTGTTTAGTCTAGACAACTAATCGCATTCCTTAAACGCCTAGGGGCTCACGCCCTTAGGCGACTAAAGGCCAGCCAAGCAATAACACTGTCACCGTACTGATCCCCACAACAAGGTTCATCGGTAAGCCAGCCCGTATGAAGTCCGCAAATCGATACCCTCCCGGACCATAAACCATCAAATTAGTTTGATAGCCCAGTGGCGTTGCAAAGCTCGCAGAGGCCGCCATCATCACCGCAAACATAAATGGTTCTGGGTTCAAACCCGCCTGCTCAGTAATCGCTAAGATTATAGGCACCATAATTACGGCGGCGGCATTATTAGTGATTGTCTCCGTCAAGAGAGAGACCACCGCATAAGTAAGCACAAGCAACAACCAAGGCTTACCACCACTTAACAACACGATGTTCTCTGCCAGCAATCCAGCGACTCCCGTCTTTTGCAAGGCAGCCCCTAGCGAAAATGACGCCGCTATGGTGATCAACACAGGCAAATCGAGACTCTTTTCGGCCTGACTGACGGAAAGGCAACCAGTGACGAGCATCGCGCCCGCTCCCATGAGCGCTGCGTTTAACATGCTAATGAGATCCAAGCCTGCTGCGGCAACAAGAACCAAAAGAATGCCCCACGCTAAGACGGCTTTCTTGTGGCGAGGCTGAACGGTATCCAGATCATTCATCACCAAGAAGTCTTTATTGTATTTTTGTCTGCTGACAAACACCGGACGCGCCTCAAGAAGCAACGTATCACCGGGCTTGATGATGATATTGCCTAGGTTTCCCGCCACTCGCTCTCCATTACGTGCCACCGCCAACACAATGGCGCCATATCGATCATGAAAGCGCGACCCGCGAACGGTCTCTCCTATCGAGGAGCAAGACTGCGAGACAACCACTTCGACCAGTCGACGCTCAGCCCGATCCTCTGCAAGCGGACCTTTCTCTCTGTTAATGGAAGAGACGATCCCATTAATGCGCAATAGATCCGAAATAGCCTCGGTTTCCCCTGCAAAGACGAGTCGATCTCCGCCGCGAAGAATCTCCTCTGAGGGCGCTGCCGTGACAATACTTTCTCGGCGATCGATCTCCACCAAATACACGCGCTCAAGATTACGCAAACCTGCCTGTTCAACGCTCAAACCCACTAGCGGGCCCTCGGGATCGACGGCGACCTCTAACGTAAATTCACGCATATTTTCGAAGGGTTTTTGTTCGCGTCGATCAGGCAATATCCGGGGCAGAAAAAATAGCATGAAGCACACGGCCACTGCCGCTACAGGCACACCCACAGCGGAAATTGCAAAAATCGAAAACCCTTCATTACCTGTTAACGCTTGATATTGACCACTCACAACCAAATTGGTGCTAGTCCCTATCATCGTTAAGCTGCCACCAATGATCGCGCCATAGCTTAAGGGGATCATTAGTTTAGACGGGGCAATATCGATGCGGCGCGACCAAGCGTTGATCGCTGGGATCATCGTCGCTACTACGGGCGTATTATTAAGAAAGGCGCTAAGAGGAATAACTGGGATAAAAAGGCGAATCATCGCTGAGAAAGGGCTACTGGGGCGCCCAAGGAACTTGTTCACTAATAGATCGATTCCGCCCGAGGCATGCAAACCTGCCGCCACCACAAACATAGCCGCTACAGTGATAAACCCAGGATTTGCGAATCCCGCTAAAGCCTCAGGGGCCGTCAGCACACCACTAACACTAAGCAAAGTTAACGCTGCCACGAGAACCAAATGCGGGCTCAATCGTGTAAACAGCAGCACTAACAAGGTGCTAAACGTTAAACCTAAGGACAACCAGCCCTGCCAATCCATGATAAATACCCAAGTTATAGTATGCAGGACCGCATTATAGGGCTCTCTATATATTCTAAAAAGGAATATATAGAGATATGCTTAGCTCTTTATAGAATAACTATTGCGCGTTTGTGAGCTTTCCATCGCGATAGTCGACTAACGCCTGCTCTATCTCTTCACGCGTATTCATGACGAAAGGACCATAGCTCACGATAGGCTCTCCAATTGGCTTGCCTGCAATCAATAACAGTCGCGCCGCGCCAACGCCCTTGATCTGCACCGCTCCATTGCGGGACAGCCGCGCCATGTGCGATTGACGAAGCACTTCATCGCCCACCTCAACCTGCCCGTCATAGACATATACCAAAACAGTGTAATCATCTGGTACATGGAAGCTCTCAAGATAGGCTTCATCTTTAATTTCAATATCAAGAAGCACAGGCTCTGTGACCTCGCGCTGCATGCGGCCTTGCAAGTCGTTCACTCGTCCAGAGATCGCCTTGATAACGGCGCCTGGACGCCCAAATTGCGGAATTGTTGTCGCCGCAATGTCTTCATAACGGGCCGGTTGCATTTTGTCTTTCGCAGCAAGGTTTAGCCATAGCTGGAAGCCACGCATATGCCCCTCTTTCTGCTGCGGCATTTCCGAGTGAATCACGCCAGAGCCCGCCGTCATCCATTGCACATCACCGCTTTTAAGCTCGCCCACATTCCCCATGTGGTCTTTGTGCTGCATATGGCCCTCTAGCATATAGGTGATCGTCTCGAACCCTCGATGCGGATGTGACGGAAAGCCACCGATGTAATCGCTAGCCTCTTCTGAACCAAACTCATCCATCATCAGAAATGGGTCAAACCGGCTCAAATCGCCGCCGCCAAACACTCGCTTCAAACGTACCCCATCCCCATCGGACGCCGCTCGTGCTACTAACATTTCTTCAATTTTTCGTATTTTCATGCGAGCTCTCCTTGTGAGTTAAGTTGTTCAATGGCCTTACGTGCCTGCGCAAACCCTGCGTTTCTTAGCTCTTCGCCCATATTCAAGCCATCAGCCACGATGAACTCAACATTGCTAATGCCTAGAAAACCAAGGAATACCCGCATAAAGGGCCGTATGAAATCCGTGACAGCCTCTTCATGCGTCCCACCAGTGCTCATCACCAGATACACCTTTTTGTTCTCTAACAACCCCTCAGAGCCCGAGGCTGTGTACTTAAAAGTCACACCAGCGCGAGCGATATGGTCCGTCCACGATTTGAGCATCGCGGGAATCATGAAGTTATACATCGGCACGCCTATGACAAGCACATCCGCCTCCTTTACTTCTGTAATTAAATCGTCAGAGTAGCGTGCTTGCTTTACCTGCTCGGCACTGCGTTGCTCAACCGGCGTCATCAACGCCTGTAACCAAGCATTATCAAAGTAGGGGACTGGAGTTTTAGAGAAGTCCCGCAGAGTGACGTCAAGCCCAGCGTGCTGCTGACGCAGACGTTCGACTAGCTCATCACTTAATTGGCTCGAAACCCCTTGGCTATTCTGCTCATCCAAAATGCTTGTCTTTAACTGCAATACTTTCAACATCATCATTCTCCTAATTAGGCGGATGCGCGAATGGCGAATCTTTTGCCTGTGGTTACACTATGGCGCCTATAATAAATCTTATTTATTGATGTATTTATGCAATTATTGCGGGATAAAGATCTAAAAATTAGATATAGAGGCCACAATGAAAACCCCCAAAATTTCCTTGGAACAGTGGGCAAGCTTCAAAGCCGTTGTAGATGAAGGCTCCTTTGCGATGGCAGCTGAGGCGCTAAACAAAAGCCAATCGAGCATTAGCTATGCAATCGCTCGATTGAACGAGCAATTGCCACGCCCAGTGCTGAGCATTGCTGGCCGTAAAGCCGAATTGACAGAGGATGGAAAAGTCCTGTATCGACGCGCTAGCCAATTGCTCGCACAAGCCAGCGAGACTGAAGATGTGGCAAGGCAGCTTGCCCAAGGGCTCGAGGCCGAAGTCATTATTGCCGTCGATGTGCTCGTAGGGATCAGTAAAATCATACCGGCACTTGAGCAGCTTTCGCTGCAATTCCCTTTAACAAGAGTGCGCCTACTAGAGACGTCGCTATCGGGAACAGATGAGGCATTACTAGAGAAAAAAGCCCATATAGTCATTGGCGCGAACGTGCCAGTAGGCTTCTCCGGCATTCCAGTCTATCGCGTTAGAATGATTCCTGTGGCCCATCCCAGCCATGCGCTTTTTAATACTGTCCGGCAACGCCCCGTCGCACTCGCTAGCGACCCAAGCGCCACGGACGAAGGCATTAGTGATTGGGAATTGAAGACGCATCGTCAAATAGTTTTGCGCGATACCGGTCAGAAAAGAGTACAAGATGCAGGATGGCTTGGTTCGGAGCAACGATGGACTGTCAGCCACTTCTCGAGCAGCTTATCAATTTTAAGGGCAGGCCTTGGTTTTGCCTTTTTACCGGAAGATTGGGCGCAAGAGGACCTTGAGGCTGGCACGCTGCAAACACTCCCCTTAACAAGAGGCAAACAACGCATTGTGCAGCTCTACTTGATGCTTTCCTCGCAAGAGTCGGCAGGGCCCGCCACGAGGTTACTGGCGGCAAACCTAGAGGCCTGTTTGGCGCAAAAAAATTACCGTGCTTGAAGCATGGCCGCTTTACGAAACTCTGTAGGGGTAACGCCCTTGGCTTGTCGAAAGGCATTATTGAAAGGTGTTATAGATTGATACCCCACCGTTAGCGCGATGGTCAAAACGGGCAAATTCCTCTGCTTTGTTTCGGCCAGCATTTCACACGCGTCCTTAATTCGGTACTCATGCAACAGGGCATTAAAATTACGATACCCCAAATGCTTATTGATCAGCGCGCGCAGGCGATACTCAGGCAGGTCTAACTTGGCCGCAAGTTTAGCGATTGTAAGGCCGTGCTCATGGTAGACCCTGTCTTCCTCGAAGACTTTCTTAAAGTGCTTTACGTCTGCCAGTAAGGTCTCGTCAGCATGTTCTGGCGGCACGAACGGCGCCACCTTTCTCATCACCTTACCAAGCCCAATATAATCGATATGGAAAAGGGACAATAACATCGCAAAGGCAAGTATCGCTGCAACATACATGATGAGTGCCTGCATCTGCCCGTAGTAACTCGAAGCACTACTAAGCAGATAGTTCTCTAAAAACACTACCGTAAGAATTAATATCCCTTGCACACTGACGATAACCCAGCGAAGAAGGCGTCGGGTTTCTATGAGATCACTGCGCCATCCGAGGGTTGTCCAAAACACCGCGCTCAATGCAAACATCAACTGCATGAAGTCCGGCACTGGCCCCAGCAAAAACTGGGTTACCGAGCTATCAGCTTGCACGGAAAGAAATGCCGAAGGGCGAAACGATCTGTAGTACAAGTGGTCCAGAAGCAGTTGCAGTAAAAACAAGCCTAACAAGACTTTTGGTATTTTCACGGAGTCTTGGAAGACGCAATAACAATACACCATGAACAAGCCAGGAATCGCGTTACTCCCCAAATTGAGAATAACCCCCCAGCCTCCTGGATAAAGGCGCAAGGCAGGGTCGATATGCTCCATCGACATACTGCGAATGAAATAACAGATAATGCCAAAGCTTAGAAAGAAAAATACCTTGGCGTTCGTTTCCTTGGCATTGGTTTTTAAATAACCAATGCCCAACAGAAGAACGGACATAATCGCAATAATTTGCGCGGTAAACAGTAGCAAGAGAGGCTCCATGGGTCATATAATCGATCCAACGCTCGATAGAGATATATAAGCACAGTCAATCACTCACCTCAACAAGCACCTATTATTGTGATTCTTGCCAAGCCCGTATACTCGGCTCTACCTCCAAAAACACATAGTATCGTATACACTGCATTAGCTCCCTGAATTCTCACTCGGAAATAACTCATGTTGACCCAATTTTGTAAGCGACGCATTGCACTTCCATTGTTCAGTGCTTTCGGCCTATGCATCAAGCTCGTCCTATTCTCGAGCGCGGCCCACGCCGACATCTCACAACTTGACGCCTGCTTACAAGAACAGGTTCTTAAAACCGAAAACGATAACTTTAGAGTCGGGGAATTACGCGCCCTATGCACATCGATACTAGAAACCAACAGGGGCGATGATGCGCAGATTGTCGACTCCACTGCCATAACGGCAAGCTTGCGAGAGTTCCAGTATCAGAACCCTTTAAGCAACACATTCTTCCAACCCTATAAGAACAACTATATTAGCTTCGGCTCCATGGATAACGACGATGAATCAACCCCCTTTAGCGGAGAGTCGTTAGACATCAAGTTCGAACTGGGCATGAAGTTTCGGCTATTCCCTCAGATCAAAGAACTGGAAGGCTTAGCACCTATCAAGTTTGGTTACTCGCAAAAATCTTGGTGGGACATCTCCGAGGCATCGGCTCCCTTTAAAGAACACAATTACAATCCTGAGATATTTTGGGACTTCACTGAGAATCTTGCTAAACCAAGCAGCACCACTCGCCTGCACATTTTCGACACCATCGGGGTCGAACACCAGTCTAACGGTCGTGATGGCCTAGATTCTCGTAGCTGGGATCGCGCATATGTTTCACGTAATTTGCGACTCAGTGAGGCGTGGTCTTGGACATTGAAGTATTGGCAAGTGCTGAACCTTGGCGACTATAACCAAGATATAGAGGACTATTTAGGCAATGCCGAAATCACCACACACCTTGATGTGAACAATTGGGTACGCGTGGACCTTAAAACCTTGCTGGGTCGCAAATCCGACAAACTGAGCTATCAACTCGATGTCATTGTCCCGATGTCGCGTTGGGTCAATAGTCGCTTCTACATCAGTTATTATTCCGGTTACGGAGAAGCCCTCATTAGTTACAATGAGAAAACCACCAGCCTACGCGCTGGGTTCTACTTTCCTTTAGGCTTTTAAGCTAGTCGCAAGAACCTTAGCCGCTAAAAGCGAGTGATTGATATGTGTCGATTGTCCTGTATCATCGAGCACTCTTTTCCTCTGCCGACTTTAACGACACACAATAATATTTAGTAGTTCCAATGCTATGAGCGAGCAATACCCAAACGACAACAATGATGACAGCTTGCCCTCAAGCTTTGGATTCTATAACGGTAACCGCTACGCGCAATACGGTGACATTCGTATCATGTCAGCGTTCCAACCGATCTATAGCATCGCTCATCGGCGCATTGTTGGTTTAGAAGGTTTAGCGCGCGGAATAGACAGCAACGCCTGCAGTGTCGCACCCGCACAACTGTTCACGGCCAAAGAGCGCGAAGACATCATTCAATTAGATTACTTGTGCCAGCGTGTACATCTCGAAAATTTTTACGCCCTCAACCCTCCCAATGCTTGGTTGTTTTTGAACATCGATCCCCACAGCCTGAGTCAACCAGATCGACACATAGAATTTCTAAGCCAACTAGTAAAACAAGGCGGCTACAAAGAAAACCAAATTGTTATCGAAATACTCGAATCGATGATTGACAACGAAGCAGACCTAGAATCCTGTATTGAGCGGTACAAAGGCTTAGGATTTCTTATTGCTATTGATGATTTCGGCGCAGGCCATTCTAACTTCGAACGTATTTGGCGCATAAAACCAGATATCGTTAAACTCGACAGGGGGATGCTGCAAAAAGCCGGGATAGACAAAAGCGTCAGGAGTCTTATAAAAGGCATTGCTAGCATGTTGCACAATTGCAAATGCATCGTGTTAGCCGAAGGCGTTGAAACTGAAGACGAGGCGATCGCCGCGATGGACGCAGGCGTGGACCTAGTTCAAGGATTCTACTTTGCACGCCCATTCCTATTATCGGAATCCATTCCACCTCGTGCTGGGCTATGGAAGGAGCTTTATCAAAACTTTGATACACTCAGTCTGCAAAAGGATGTGCGTTACAATGAATGGTTATCGACTTATCTTGAAAAATTCAAAGAGATAACAACGGGCACACAAAGAAAGTCAAACCTGCATGAGATGGCAGATCTTATGCTAACAATGGAAAAAACCATTCGACTATATCAGCTTGCACTAGACGGCGAACAATGTTTCTCCAACATCAACTCCGAGTCGTTGCTCATCCCTACAAAGGATCGCTTACACGCACTTGCAAACGCACAGGGAGCAAGTTGGAAGCGTCGTGAATACTTTTACAATGCAAGCAATAATCCCGGAATAGTTCAGACCACCCCACCTTATTTTTCTATTTCAGATGGCACGCTGTGCATCACATTGTCGATACAAATAGAAATCGAGAAAACACAATTTATTGTCTGTTGTGATGTGCTCTGGGATGACGTCAATCGATAGATTGGCGGGATATGCTTTGATTTATAGAGTCCAGTGTCTTTTTATAGTTTTCTGAAAAGCTTCCACCTAGCGCTAGCGCTTTTTCGGCGTGCTCCTTTGCCAAAGACACCTCACCTAATTCGAACAAAACCTGCGCTAGATTATTATGCGCAACGGCGTAGTCGGGTGAGGAGCCAAGCACATTCGAATAGGCATCACGCGCCGAGACTAACTTCCCCTCTTCGTAATGTAGGTTGCCGAGCGCCATGCCCAGAGTCGCACTACGAGGCCACAATGCAAGACCGGCCTCATACGCAATAATCTCAGGCTCATTATCGGCTACTTGTGCAAAACCACTAACTGCCTCGAAATAACGGCTTTCCTCTGCATTGACTGGCATCTCTCCTGGCGCGAGCATGACCACAGCCCAATGCTCAGCCCGTTGCCAGGTCCGCTCAAAAGTACTCAGCGCTAACCTGTACTCTTTCACCATCCCTGAGCGCAGGATCAACTTTTTATCTGCCAAGTCGTATCCTACCACTACGGCATAATGCCATTGTGCCAAGCGCTCCAAACCTAGGTTTTGCATGACCAGAACCGGTCGACCGGATTGCAGCTCGCCCAATAAGGCTTCCAATGAAGGGGGGAGGGTATACGCAATTCGACCGTAACGACGCGCCGCCGCGAGCATTTCAACTTGCAAACTTCCTTCTCGCGAGGGGACATACACTTGTGAGACAAGCGCATCCGGTAGAACACTCACACGACTAGCCTGCAGGACTGTTGCCAAGGCAGCAGGACCGCACTGGTATTGCTCTTGTGCGTAAAAAGGAACTGAGTCTAGAAGAAGCTTAGGGGGGTATTGTAAGGTGGCAGTCTGTGCCGAGGAGTCTTCGAAGCGTTGCAGAAGTGCTTTGGACTGGGGGGCCGACACGCAGCCCCCAAGACACATTAAAATAATTAGCCCGCCTAGAAACTGACGGGCTAGAGTAGGAGTCATCAAGCGCAAGTTATATCGCTGGAAAAACGTCCGTCACACCGGCGATATCTAAAAGCATAAATATCACGATAAGACCAATCACAAAGCCAATCGCGCCTTCACCTGCAGGCAACGTATCGATTTGCGACGAAAGCTCAGCCAGCTCCGTTGCGGTTAAGCTGTCAACACGCTGTGAAGCCGCATCGGCATCTACGCCACGCGCTATAAGCTGTGCTTGAACATCACTACGATCTAAAAAGCCTCTTACTGCTTCGCGCTGCATATCCGTGCGCTGCTCAATAGCAATTTGCTCAGTACTAACAATATCGGCCATTGCCGGCACTTGCATACACATGAGTGTAAAAGCAGCGATCAACACTGAATTGATAGTTTTTCCTAAAAGCGAACTAAGTTTCATTACTTTCTCCTTATTGCGAGTTAAATCGTTTATTACGCAAATGAGCTTACCACGATCATAAATCGCAGTCTGTGACTCACTTCTGATATACGTGTACATCGCGCTGCGGGAACGGAATACTAAGTCCAGCATCAGGGAAGCGTTTGTATACAAGCTCATTCATCCGGAAGAACACGCCCCAATAATCTGGTGCATTTACCCAGACCCGAACCACTATATTAACCGAGCTATCAGCCAAGCCTGACACTGCATAGAAAGGTTCTGGATCAGTCTTAATACGTTCATCTTCGGCAATTAGTTTAGCCAATACTTCATAAGCCTTATCTACGTCATCACCATAAGCTATACCGAATGTCCAATCGACACGTCGATTCGGTTGAGCTGAGAAATTGACTAGCGTACCCGTTGCTAAAGGACCATTGGGAATGATCACCGTCTTGTTATCCGGAGTAGTCAGAATCGTTACGAAAATCTGAATCTCTTTAACCGTACCTGAGTACCCCTGCGCTTCTATGAAGTCACCGACTTTGAAGGTCTTGAAAAACAAAATCATGACCCCGCCAGCGAAATTTTGCAGGGTGCCCGATAATGCTAAACCTACAGCAAGACCGGCGGCGCCCAATATGGCGACAAATGAGGTCATCTCTACCCCTAGCATGCCTAGGGCCGAGATATACACCATCACTTTGAGCAGGATGCCAACTAAACTACTGAGAAAGCTTTGGAGGGATGGATCCACGTTGCTCTTGTTCAGCACACGCTTAACCATTCCTACCATGAAGTTGGCTATTAGCAAGCCAAGCACGAGGGTAAGAATGGCCGCAATCAGTTTGGGCCCATAGATGTACACATACCCAATCAGTACATCAGTATCGATAGTCATATTCTCCATTAAGTCTCTCCGGGAGTTGGTCAAAATTGAATTTAGTCACTGTGGCTTGGAATTAACCTACAGAAACCGATAAGCTGTCAAACCTCATCGTGGGCTCAAACATGGTCATTTACAAAAATAACGGAGTCATTTCATGTTCTCGCTAACTCGAGCACCTCTTATAGCCATCACCTTTTCTCTCTTGAGCACTACTGCTTACAGTGCGCCCGGAACTCTAGCCTTCACCGGCGCTCGAATAATTGACGGCACACAGAACCCCGTTATCGAAAACGGCGTGCTTATCAGTATCGACGGTAAAATTTCGGCTGTAGGGGCTGCTGAGAGCATTTCCATCCCAAGTGATGCGCAGATTATAAACCTCGATGGCAAGACAGTCATGCCTGGTTTGATCAATACCCATGGCCATGTCGGGCAAGTGCTTGGTCTTGAGAGCGGGCACTACGGTCGCGGCAATGTATTGCGTCAACTCGCGCTTTACGCACGTTACGGCGTCACAATGATTAACAGTCTCGGCGACGATGAGTACGAGGGCTTTGAAATTCGTAACGACCAAGACCCTTTGTACATCAACCACAGCCGCCTTATGGTCGCCGGACCAGTCCTTTCACCAACGACTGTCGAGCAAGCTATAGTCGCCGTGAATGGTGTTGCGGACCAGAACGCCAATTTCATAAAGATTAGAGTCGATGACAACCTGGGGCGCACGGCTAAGATGGCTCCGGAAATCTATCAAGCGATTGCAGAGCAGTCCGGCGAACGCGGCATCCCTCTAGCGGTGCATATGTACAGCCTGGAAGATGCAAAAGCGACTCTCGCCGCCGGCGCGGATTTCATCGCACACAGCGTGCGCGACCAAGAAGTAGACCAAGCGTTTATTGATAGCCTTAAATCCAGCCAAGTCTGCTACACGCCCACTCTCACTAGGGAGCTTTCTACATTTGTATACGAAAGCGAACCTGACTTTTTTAGCGATCCGTTCTTCAACAAAGAAGTCGATCCAGAGATTATCGCCACATTGCTCTCACCTCAACGCCAGCAGAGAGTCCGTGATAGCGAGTCAGCTCAACATTATAAAAACAGTGCGTTGCCTATGGCGATGCGCAATCTAAAGAAATTGTCCGATGCAGGGGTCAGTGTCGTAATGGGGACTGATTCTGGCCCTGCTGCACGCTTTCAAGGCTATTTTGAACATCTGGAGATGGGCATGATGGTCGAAGCAGGCATGAGCCCAATCGAAGTCATCCGTTCGGCAACAGGCGTCGCCGCACAGTGTCTTGGTCTTGATTACCTAGGCACCTTAGAGGAAGGAAAATGGGCAGACTTCGTGGTAATGGATCGCAATCCATTAGATGATATTGCTAACACGAAGTCTCTAAGTGAGGTCTGGATTGCCGGCAACCTTGTTCCGACGGAATGAAAACAAAGCGCCCCTTTTCTTAAGGGGCGCTTTGAAATAACAAAATATTGCCCGTACTTCTGCCTATAGCCACAATATCGTTGCGGCCATCAGCATTGATATCCGCCACTTCGATTCCGGACACTGCTATACGCCCTTGACCTAGAATCTCTCGCAGCCATTGCGCACTCTCCTTATCATACCGATAGGTATATAAAGAGAACGGAGGCTTCAAGTTTCCAGCAACGATCTCATCAATACCATCGTTGTTCAGATCAGCTACTTGTAGGGCGTGCCCTTCTACTAAACTAGAATCAATCATTGTTCGAGCCCAGGGAAGCTCACCTGTGTCGTTGGGCCTGTACACCACTATTTCGTTGCCAGACCAAGGCTCAATACTCGCGATAAAGGATTGACCGTTTTCCAACACTCCAGCAGCGGCCTCCCTACTGCCTTGGGAAGGCCGAATCCCTGTATGCCCTTCACCCACATGACTTTTCAATACGAATTGATCCTCCACTGCAAATTCTAGCAATTCTATTCCTGCATAGCTGGCAATCAAAACCGATTCTTTCCCATTCGCACTAGTGGCACCTATCGCTAAACCATGGGCCATCTCGAAGCTCTCACTTAACACAACTTTCGGCCAAGTACCGGTAAGATTTTTAGGAATAGGGTAAGCGAATAATTCTCCGCCTCCTCTATTCTCGGAAGTTTTCGCCTCCGTGCCAACAAGGGGAAGACTCATCAGAACTTTGCGGCCATTGCCCAAGACATCCACCCATTGCACTCGATGCGAGTTCGCCGTGCGATCAATAATATGGGACGTCCATTGCTGAGCGCTTTGTGAGGCGCCTGGGTTTTCAAACCACTCAAGCAATCCGCCTTGAGTCGATCCATTGAGTGAAAATTCGCTGACTAGCACTAAATCTATATCGCCGTCATCGTCAATGTCATACGGTGCCGTCGCAATATTACCGCGGCTTGTATTAGAGATAGTGTGCTTTTGCCAAAGTGGGTTTTGATACCAAACAAACTGCGCGGGATCATTCGCTAGCGCAATAATATCAAGACGTCCATCGCCATTAATATCAGCCACACTGACTGCGTACCCTCCCGGTATATTTCCATCAATCCTGACGCGATCGAAATGAATGCCTTGCGTACTTTGGCACGCAACGATTGCACAACTGATACTGAGTAATAATAGGGTTTTCATTCGACGCATTGAACAATGCGCGCTAAAAATTTTGTTTTTCATATGGCTTAACGCTTATCAAATCCTTTTTTAAAAACACCAATAAATACGCCGGCACCCACGAGGGTGGACCAAAATAAAAGCCAGTAGGCAGAACCATTATCTAAAGGTTCTCTATTAAAATCGGCGCTGATGTTCGGCACACTCCAAAGATCACCATCGCCACTACCCACAACAAACTGCGCCTTCATTCCTTTTTCCATATGTTGTGTAACATCACAATGTACAAGATAGGTGGCGTCATCCTTAGGCACAATAAAGGTCCCCTGTACGGTTTCTCCTCCACTAGCCTCTAGGTGAAACATGCCCTGCGGATACAAGTATCTAGGCAGTCCGTGCAACATCCATTGGTGACGCACTTGGTCCTCGTTCACAAACGTAATGCTGACTCGACTGCAAGGCGGCACATTGAATGAATACTGACTAAAGCCGAAGATTCGCCCAGCTTCCTTTATTGCGTATTGTGTTCCGGCTTGCACGGTAAAGGCTAGGTCGCCGCTTATTTCTTCACAACCTAAAGGCAACACATCACTGTTTGCATTCATCACCATACCCGTACGATCGAACATCATGTCATGGCCTTCATGAGCATCTTGTTCGGCATGTCCGGTGTGCACCTGCTCTGTCGGCATCACATGTTCATGAGCGCTATGGTCCACTTGGGCATAGCCCAGCGAAGTGAAAAATACAGGCAGCAGTATGAATGCAATTACGGCCTTAGTCATTACGCCCTCGCAGCAATAATGAAAACAACTGCGCGATTGCGGCCAATATCAAGCCCAGCGCCAACCCCAAACCGATGATGCGTACAATGGTAAAAATAGAAAAACCTTCAGGCTCAACCCCCTCGTTGCGGCGATAAAAATCGGCCGAGAAAAACATCGCCAAATCTTCTCCTTGGGTGATTGGCCAGCCATTGGCATCCATAAAATTGTCATAGACAATCGCCGTCATATTGCCACCGGGAGCGATACCGTTAGTAGTCGTGCCTTTACCTGTATGGTCATGCATCATCCACACCCCACTACCATAGGAGTGGGTGCTGTCGTTGCTTGTATTCAAATCCAAATCTACGCGCTGCGCACTAGCAAGCCAAAACACATCGCGGGTGATTTGTGCGGCTGGATTGAGTGCCACACCATCAAGGTGCGTCGCTGTCGCTTTATGACCATGGGTGTGTAAAGCCAACCCTTCTGAGCCAGCATTCAACACTCGCAAGCGGATATGTTGATTAGGATAGGGAACGATCAACGACTCTCTGAACGAGTAGGGAAATGCCCGGCCATTAATAGTGAAAAGGTCGCTGTGTGCACTGGTGAGGTTATACCCCCCGTGCAACCAGTCTTCTATTTTTTCGGGGTCATTGGTCTCTTGAATAATATTGTTGAGCTTACTATCGATGTCGGTGTATTGCAGATCATACTCTTGATCAAACTCTTCTTTGCTCGCCTGCGAGCGCACGCGCACCTGTCCTGCGCCAATATTCATCGACTGCAAGGTGTTGTTAGCTCGATTCTCCTCAACAACAAACATTCCTTGCAAGCCCATTAAAATATGCGACTGTGGTTGCACATGGCAATGGTAAAACGCGGTTCCAGCCGACCGAGGGTTCAGCTCATAAGTGCGTGACTCCCCTGGTGCCACAGGCAGCTCACTGGCCATGGGCACTCCATCATTGCCCGAACCGTCCGCACGTAGAAAAGAATGATCAACCCCATGAAAATGAATGGTGTGCGGCATGTAATGAGAATTTTCTAGGGTAATGAAAACCTTATCGCCTTGTTCTATGCGGATACTAGGGGAAGGCGAGCGCAGCAAGGCATTGGCAATATTGGATTCGAAATTTTCAGTGGCCATACCAAAAGATTTAGGGGTGAACACCCATAGACCAGGTGTTACTCCCGGAGCAATAGAGTATTGCGTCGTAGGCTCAAGAATATCAGGAGACCCACCATTGAGCTCTGCAATTTCTAGGCGAATATGAATCTCGTCTGGATCTCCATCGCCGTCAAGGTCCGCGCCTTTTTCCAAAGCGTCAGGTGTTAAACCCGCAAGCATTAGCGTCTGCATTGACACATTATTGGTGCCTTTAACAAAGGCCGCGATAGCGTAAGGATTATCTGCAACACAGGTGGGAGACGCGGCGATGTCGACGCCTTCAATTGTTTGCGCATCGCGCCAGCCTAGAAGATCGTCAGGACAAATGGGCTCTAGATCCGTGGCAGCCTGCACGGGGCGGGTATTAACCGATTCGAATTCAGGGGTACCCAACCACTGCGCTAACTCAAAACGCAGTCGTGGCGGGTACCATTGCGGTGGAAAAAATAGTGCACTGAGCAACACTCCCAACAACAGCCAAACAAATGCACGCATGATGTCTTCCACTTCTAATGATAAGTAACGACCTAATTATTATTGTTCTGCTTCGCCTGACGTAGTCTTTTCAATCCACCATTGCTAAGCCAATAGAGACATTGCAATAGAATCGCTAGAGCAAAAAACCACGGCAAACTGCCATAATCTGGGCCGCCCACTTGAAAATAGAACACAGCATTGTAGACCCGACCATTATCGGGATGCTTCGCCGTGACAATGCCTATATAAGTGCCGCCCTCGGTAAAAGCGTAGTTCGTGGTAAACGCTCCCTCGGTTCGCACTACTGGAGGTTGGTAGAACGCGGTGACGGCATCGATATCCTCTATCGTTTCGACATCTTCCCAGCGCGCGTAGATACCAAAATCTTGCTCATCGCGAATAATTCTAAAGTCTACGGGCATTTCTTTGAGAAAGTCGTGCTGATACTCCATCACAAAAACCGTTTCACTAACACTTGGAATTTCTTCACAAAACTCCTCGTTTCCGTTCGTTTCTGGCTGGTATATTGTGAAATGTGCCTTCAAGAAATCAATGTTAATGACACAGAGATCTTCTTCGTAGGCCACGCCCCCATGCCCATAACTACTCAGCGGCAGGAACAGCCATAAGGCGATACATATTAGTAGTTTTTGTTGCAAAGCCGACATACAAGGCACTCACAGCGTTTCTTATTGTCTAGCAACGGTAACACATGCAGCATTGTGCCTGCATCTGCTGGATTCATTAGTCAAATACGACTATTCTCTGGTACTTAAAACAACAACTAAAACGGGCCGCTTACTGTGAATGCTTTCTTACCTGCTTCAGGGCGCAAGCCTAAAAGCCTCTTACGACTCAACCTCGTTTCTCTCCTGATAGCACTTGGTTTCGCCGCCCCTGCTATGGCGCAAGAGATCAGTGACCATCAATACACTAGCGAATCAATCCAAGCCGGCTCAAGGGTATATGTACAACAATGCGCCCTTTGCCACGGCCCTCAGGGTGACACCATTGACGGCATCAACCTGCGCCTAGGCCAGTTTAGAACCGCCAGTTCTGACGCAGACCTTGCACGTATCGTTACTGAAGGCGCCGCTGGTGGCAGAATGCCATCATTTAGCCTGCGCCCCGAAGAGCTAAGCGGTGTGATCGCTTTTATCCGTGCTGGGTTTGACCCTGAGGGTGTGGCCATTCGCATAGGCGACCCCATACGTGGAAAAGCAATCTACGACGGCGTTGGCGATTGCGCTGCCTGCCATCGCGCAGACGGAGCAGGGAGCCGCACTGGTCCAGACCTAAGCGACATTGGTCTTATTCGCACGCCTTCCGTTCTGCAAACTGTTTTGACTAATCCCTCCGCCACATTGCAGCCCATAAATCGGCAAGTGCGTTTAGTAACACGGACAGAGGAAACCATCATTGGCAGGCGTTTGAACGAAGACACTTACTCAGTGCAAGTCATCGACTCAAACGAGCGCCTGCGCTCTCTCATAAAGGCTGATCTTGTGAGCTATGAGCTTAGCAGCACACCAGTGCATGAACCCACCTCACTCGCCAATGAAGAGGTTGCAGACCTCATCGGCTACCTGCTGACACTGAGAGGCCTAGAATGAACACACTCCAAAAATTAAGCGCCATTGCGCTCTATATCGCCGCGACTCTTATGAGCGCGCATAGTGTTGCGCAACAAGAAGTCACTTATGAGCGCTTACTTAATAGCCAAGACGAGCCGCAAAACTGGTTAACCTATAATGGTGACTATTCGGGAAAACGCTATAGCGAATTAACTCAAATCAATTCCGGAAATGTAAAAGATCTTGAACTCAAGTGGATGCTGCAAAACCAAGTTTTTGGCGCGTGGCAATCGAATCCAATCGTCGCCGATGGCGTGATGTATATCACCCAGCGACCAAACGATGTGATCGCCATGGACCCAATCACGGGTCGAGTGTTCTGGGTCTTTAAACATACCCCCTCAGAGAACGCACGTGTGTGTTGCGGCGCTAACAACCGCGGCATCGCCATATTGGGCGACAAAGTGTACATGGGCACCCTCGATGCACGCTTGATTGCCCTTGACCGCATTACTGGCGATCCGCTTTGGAATATCGAGGTCGGTGACGTCAATCTTGCCTACTCCATTACGATGGCTCCGCTCATCGTGAAAGATAAGGTTATGGTAGGCGTAGGCGGTGGCGAATTTGGAATCCGTGGTTACGTCGTGGCATATGATGCAGACACTGGCGAAGAAGCCTGGAAGTTCTATACGATTCCAGCCCCTGGCGAACCTGGTCATGATTCCTGGGATGACGAAGATTGGGAACATGGCGGCGCACCCGTCTGGATTACCGGTTCGTTTGATCCCGAGCTAAACCTCACTTATTGGGGCGTTGGCAATCCAGGCCCCGATTGGAACCCCCATCAACGCCCTGGCGACAATCTCTACTCTGATTCCGTAATCGCGTTGGATGCCGATACAGGCGAGCTTGACTGGCACTTCCAGTTCACGCCGAATGATGGCTATGACTACGATGCAGTGCAAGTTCCCGTACTAGTAGACCGCGAGTGGGAAGGCGAGCAACGCAAGCTAATGCTCTGGGCTAACCGTAATGGTTATTTCTATGTACTGGATCGCGAAGACGGCGAGTTTTTATTAGGCAAGCCTTATGTGAAAGTGAACTGGTCCAGTGGGCTCGATGACAATGGCCGCCCCATCCCTACACCACAAGCAGAAGGCATGCCTACTTGGCCTGGCAACCAAGGTGCCACAAATTGGTATCCACCATCTTATAGCCCACGCACAGACTTATTCTATTTTAGTGCCTGGGAAGATTACGCGACAATTTACCGATCGGAGGAGCAAGAGTACGAGCCTGGCCGCGCCTTCTTAGGCGGTGGTTTTACCGTATTGACACCCGCCATCGGCGCCCCTGGCGTGGGCATAGGTCGTACCACGCCAATCAACACGTGGACTGATGAAGTAGGACATGCGGCACTAATGGCCATGGACCCTGATACGGGCGAGGCTGTTTGGAAGTATGAACAATTCGATGTCAGCGACGGTGGAATGCTCACTACCGCAACCGACCTATTGTTTGCTGGCGGGCGCGAGGGGCATTTCCACGCACTCGACGCACGCACAGGGGAACTCTTGTGGAAGGCCAGCCTTGGCGGTCAAATCGCGATGGCTCCGGTCACTTACATGGTTGACGGTGTGCAGTATGTCACTGTCGTTTCGGGCAATGCCATGGCGACATTCGCACTGCCTGATTAACTAGCTCGAAAATTCGAGAAACGGGTCTGCGGATCAAACGCTTCGGCATTTGACTCTTCAGACCCGTTTTTCATTGAACCTTGTTAACTAGGCGATATACATCAATGACGAATTAAATAGTCAAAAGCGCTAAGCGATGCTCGCGCCCCTTCGCCCATGGCAATAACAATCTGCTTATACGGGACAGTTGTCACATCACCTGCCGCAAACACGCCTGACACATTGGTTTCGCCACGCTGGTCAGTCACTATCTCTCCATGCTTACTCAGCTCTACAGTTCCTTTGAGCCAATCACTGTTAGGCAGCAAACCAATTTGTACAAACACACCGTCGAGCACGACACTCTTCTGCTCGTTCGACGCTCTATCTGTATAGTGCAAACCATTAACCTTTTGCCCGTCGCCAAGCACTTGCGTGGTTTGCGCATTGGTAATCACCGTCACATTACTCAGCGTATTGAGCTTCTTCTGAAGCACCGCGTCTGCACGCAGCTCGGGCGCAAACTCCAATACGGTGACATGACTCACTAATCCGGCCAAGTCAATCGCGGCTTCGATTCCAGAGTTACCGCCACCAATCACGGCGACATGCTTACCCTTGAAAAGGGGGCCATCGCAATGGGGGCAATACGCGACACCGCGATTTCGGTATTCGCTCTCACCTGGCACATTCAGTTCACGCCAGCGCGCGCCTGTTGCCACAATGACTGTCTTCGCTTTCAGGCTTGCGCCACTAGCAAATTGAACCTCATGCAATCCGCCTTCTTGCGCTGCAGGGATCAATACGGAGGCACGTTGAAGATTCATAATATCGACATCGTATCTGCGCACATTTTCCTCTAGTGCTCGGGCCAATTTTGGACCTTCAGTTTCAGAAATGGCGATTAAATTTTCAATGCCCATCGTATCTAATACTTGTCCGCCAAAGCGTTCCGCAGCAACCCCAGTGCGAATCCCCTTACGCGCCGCATATATTGCACCGGCAGCGCCTGCAGGACCGCCTCCGACCACAAGCACATCAAAGGGCTCTCGCTCACTCATACGGGCCACCTCTTTATCTGCTGCTCCCGTATCTATTTTGGCTAGTATCTCTTCTACCCCCATCCGTCCTTGCCCAAAAAGTTTCCCATTCAGATAGACGCAAGGCACAGACATGATTTGCCGCTCATCGACTTCGCCTTGAAACAAAGCCCCATCTATTGCTACGTGCTTGAAGCTAGGATTAAGGACAGCCAAGACGTTTAATGCCTGGACAACATCAGGGCAGTTTTGGCATGACAATGAAAAATAGGTTTCAAACTCGAAATCGCCCTCAATCGTTTTAATCTGCGCGATCGACTCCTCACTAAGTTTTGGTGGATGCCCGCCTACCTGCAATAAAGCCAACACCAAAGACGTAAACTCATGCCCTAGGGGAATACCTGCAAAACGAAGGCTGACTCCGGTAGAGGCACGACTAATAGCAAAAGAAGGCTTACGCTTATCTTGACCATCTTTGCGCGCCGTAATTTTATCGCTCAATCCTGCAATCTCTTCTAGCAGACCCCAAAGCTCCTGTGACTTCTCACCGTCATCCAATGAGGCAACAAGCTCGAAGGGGTGTTGCACTTTCTCGAGATACACTTGTAACTGTGACTTCATTGTTGCGTCTAACATGGACGTAGAACCTTCATAGAGTGTGGGAATAAAAGAGAGGATAAAGCGGTGCGTGGCCTGCATAAGCGGGCCTATTCAACATAGGCCCGCCGAGGCATTCACTTAGACTAGCGAAGGTGGTGCTTAGATTTTGCCAACTAGATCTAGAGAAGGAGCAAGAGTCGCTTCGCCTTCTTTCCATTTTGCTGGGCAAACTTCACCTGGGTGAGTCGCTACGTACTGTGCGGCTTTTACCTTGCGAAGCAATTCAGACGCATCACGGCCAATACCACCAGCAGTGATTTCGACGATTTGAATCACGCCTTCAGGATCAATAACGAAAGTGCCACGCTCTGCAAGGCCATCGGCTTCGATCATGACTTCAAAGTTACGGCTGATAGTACCAGTGGCATCACCAAGCATAGGATACTGAATCTTACGAATCGTATCTGAACTGTCATGCCACGCTTTGTGGGTAAAATGCGTATCAGTTGAGACGCTGTAGATCTCTACCCCTAGCTTCTTAAACTCTTCGTAGTTGTCTGCTAGATCGCCTAATTCAGTAGGGCATACAAACGTGAAGTCTGCTGGATAGAAGAACACGACCGACCATTTGCCGCGCAATGTCGCTTCTGTCACTTCAGAAAACTCAGCATTATGGAAAGCGGTGGTTTTGAATGGCTTAATTTCACTGTTGATCAAAGACACTTATTGACTCCTGTTAGGGCGAGATGAATTACTTAAGACAGGCATTCTACGCAAGATCAATGATTAATGTAAATAGATTGTATTTAAGAAGAACGATAGCTTTAATCAATCATACTATAACCACACACTGAACATTTCGCGCCTTATAGAAAATCCACTAAAACCGAACTATTTGTTCCCTTTTTTCCCAGATATCTCCAAATCTCCACCATTTATACTTTGTTAATCACTCTAAACAATGAACAAAATTCACCCGCCTGATAGCGGGTGTCGTGACAATTTCAAAACATCAAATTTGATTGCTATCAATTATTTATGTGCCATATACTGAAATGCGCTTTGAGCTCCAGCTGTTGGATAGTAAAATGGATTTTCTGACAATTTCTGGTGTGGTCAGCGCAGCTTGCACACTAATCCTACAATTATAAGAACACTGGGGGGAAGAAGTATGCGTGGACCAATACCTAGCCGACGTAAGGCAATCACATCTGCAATCATTCTAGCTAGCCTATCTTTACAAGTCGCAGCACAACAGCCCGAAGTCGAAGAAGTGGTTGTCACTGGCTCCTATATTCGGGGAACTCCTTTAGATGCTCCCTCTCCTGTCACCACCGTTGACCGCGCCTCGATAGAAGCACAGGGCGCCGCCCAAATTTGGGACGTCATCAAGAATCTCGAAATCAATTCAGGATCATTTACCAATGAAGGCGCTGGCGAAGGCTCAGGACTATCCGGGACCGCCAATGTCAATTTGCGTAATCTCGGAGAAAACTCGACCCTAACACTCATCAATGGGCGACGACAGGTCTCAGCAGCAACCACTACTCGAAGCGGCGGTGAGTTTGTCGATATCAACACAATCCCGTTAGTGATGGTTGAGCGTGTGGAAGTACTTACTGACGGGGGATCCGCGCTATACGGCTCAGACGCCGTGGCCGGCGTCGTTAACGTTATCATGAGAACAGATTTTGAAGGCCTAGAAGTCTATGGCGATATACAAGCGCTCGATTCCGCTAGAGACCTGCAAGACAAAACCGGAAGCATCATTTGGGGTTGGGGAGACGACGACGGCGACACACACTTTGTACTTTCTGCCGAGAAATACAGCCGCGACCCAGTCTCAGTAGAGTACGGCAATTTTTACAATGACAATGTTCAATACACAGGTACAGTGGGGGGCATTCCTAATAACATCGCGGCGACGATGGCCAACCCCGCGTTTGGTTCGAACGTTAATACGGCCTATATCAACAATGCGCTGACCGCGCGCAACATTGCAGAAGGCGGATCGTCAACGCTTGTTCTCACCGATCCACTCTGTGACGACCTCACTGCTGCAGACGGCCGCGCCTTCTTTACCGGGACCCGCACAGACCAACGTGGCGATAACAATGGCTCCTGCCGGGAATCAACCGAGGAATGGGAGTTCATGCAAGTCGGGATGGAACGCAACAGCTTCGCGGGGGCGTTCAGTCATAGCTTTAGCGAGAAAGCCGAGTTTTATTCTTTCTTCCAATACTCTGACACAGAGATTGAACGAGCGGATTCAGGCGCAAATGGGTCACGTGGCCCCACAACATTCCTCGCGGCCCCAGGCTCGCATACAGGTAACCCTCAATTCGGGGGCTACGCCATCGGCATGACTGCAGAGCTTGGCTACTATGCCCCTAAAGCAGGGCTTACTCGACCCACTAGCATTCCGAATGCACCAAACTTGCTCGCCAACGGAGGGCTCAATGTCCCTTTTTATTCCACAGTGCAACGCGGCAATGCCCCGCGCCAAGGTGGCAATAGCAATCTAACCAGAACCGAAACGCTTGGCGTCCAAGCAGGGGTCAAAGGAGAGTTTCATGCCTTTGATGATCGTCGCTTCAACTACGACGTCGGGTACTCTTGGAGTGGCACCAGCTTCGAACAGGAGTATCAAACCTTCCAACGTGATCGCGCCGAACTCGCAGTCAATGGTTTAGGCGGGGCGAGCTGCACACCCAACGGAATAAGCGATTTCAATTTCCGCGATGAACCCGGCCCCTTCGGTGGCGCACTCCCAACCATGTGGAATGTGGCAAATGGCGCCTACTATGGCGGGTATACTCAAACGTTTTTCCCTGGCTTCGTATTCACTACCCGTGAAAGCCTCTCCTTAGCGCTCACTAGTAACAACCAAGGGCAAGACGGCTGTCATTTCTATAACCCATTCCTCACTCAGATGACCGATTCAGAGCTAGCCAACAATGAAGCCATGATGGAGTGGATGAACCCAACCGTCATGCGTTCAGACAAGCGCAATAAGCTAGGCGTTTTTGATGCAGTACTCTCTGGCGAGATCGTGGAGTTGAAAGGCGGCATGGCTCAATTCGCTGTCGGCGCGCAATATCGTATGCAGAGCAACAAATCTCGCGCCCCAGACTTAAATGTCCCCGGCATCCCTGCGGCGATTCTAAACTGGGGCGTTGATGGAGCACCAAACGAAACCCATTACGTTAGTAATAACTACGAATGTGCTTTCTGTAGCTTCACCTACGAGACCGATCGCGACATCAAGTCGATATTCTCTGAGTTCTCCCTCCCTTTAATCGAGAATGTCGAAACTCAAATCGCACTGCGATATGAAGATTACGGCGGTCAGATCGGCGCGGAACTCACTTCTAAGATCGCAATGAGCTGGCGCCCCGTCGAGACTCTATTGGTCAGAGGCTCTTTTTCACAGTCATTCCGAGCGCCAAACGTCGGGATTGTTGAAGAAGGCTTAGAGGCATCCAGCAACACTTTCCGCGACCCTATTCGCAACCAAGCCGTTCGCTCCGGCCTTGCGCAAGCGAACAATGCCAACGCTCTGCCAAACTTTACCTACACTTTGGGTGGCCCAGCACCAGATGTTGGAAACGAATATGCCGACACCTACGGCACTGGGTTTATATGGACACCAGGGGGCGTACTCGAAGGCTTATCAGTCAATGCCGATATCTGGCGCTTCGAATTAAGCGACAAGGTTCTCCCTCAGCCGGGAATTTCGGCAATTTCAGACGAGCTGGCGCTCTTTGAAGCGGCTGCCGCTGATCCCTCCAACTATGTGCTCAACGGCACCATTCCTGCCAGCCGTACTGGCGATTGGGCGGCAATGGAACAACTCACCCCTTGTGACCCAGTCGCATTGGCTGCTCAATGGGGGACAGACCCCAATACTCAGGGAACCCCAGGCGGCGTCACTGGTTTTAGAGATGTCATTGCTGGGTCTCGTCTTGACTGTGTGGTCAACCCTGCGGCCTATCAAATCGAAGGGGTGGTAAGAACCTTCGGCGTTTCCACCGCTGATTTGACCACTACCAAACTAAGCACGATCAATGCTGGTAGCGTGACTGCTGACGGTATCGACATCAAGCTTGGCTACACTTGGACAAATGACTTGGGCCGATTCCGTGCAGGGCTCGATTACACCCATGTGCGCCAATACAAGCTGGACGGCGTCCCCGGGCTTGAGCTTGGCTTGTTAGAAACAGGCGTATTTGACTCAGCTGGCACTACGGGTGATGGCAACCTCGTGCGCTCTTTGCCCGACAACAAGGGCAATGCCAGCCTCTCCTGGATGCGCAATAGCCACGCTGTGTCAGTTATTACGCGGGTTATCGGCTCTTATCGCGACCTGTCCTATGAGAACACCTATGCGACAGGCAATGACGCTATACGGGCGTTAGTGCGCAAGTCCATTAGCAGTTATCAAAGCTGGGATCTGCAATACAGTTATACGCATCAATGGGCGAATGACAGCCTAGGCACCACAATAGTCACAGTAGGGGCATTAGACGCATTCAACGCAGACTTGCCATTCCGTGAGAACCGCTCAGCAGGCACCATCAATTACGACGCATCTGTTTTTGATGGCAGAGGCCGCAGACTCTACGCGCGTGTCTTAATGCAGCTCTAAGGCCTCCTCAAAGGCCAGTTAAGCAGCGGCGGTCCCTTTTAGGTGTACCGCCGTTTTTTATTGCGACAGTGCTACACTATTTGCTCCCAGCAAAAGGATTTCAATATGTTAATCAAATTCAAGAGTGAGCAATCCGGTGATTTCGTCATGATGAGCGATATTGCCATCCCATTATTAAAACTAATGGGCGCAAGCGGTAAGAGCGAAGGGGCTGTCAGCAAAGACGCATTGCATGATGCCCTTAGCCAACTTGAGAGCGGCTTAAAGCAACAGCAAAACGCTGAGTCAAACACTGAAGATGATGACGAAGAGCAAGAGCCTGCAATCGCTTTGAGCACTCGTGCCGCGCCATTGCTAGCAATGCTTCGCAAGGCGGCGGCCGAGG
This sequence comes from Gammaproteobacteria bacterium, assembly GCA_051252515.1. Taxonomy (GTDB): domain Bacteria; phylum Pseudomonadota; class Gammaproteobacteria; order Pseudomonadales; family Pseudohongiellaceae; genus UBA5078. Next base: position 369,460 of record JBPOFS010000002.1, on the reverse strand, counting down.
ATGGTTACGTCATGTGGCAGGAAGACTAAGCCTAGAACCGGAACGTGTATTTGAACTTCACCGCCAAGTCTGACGATGCTGCTTCAAATGCATTGTTCTTGTCTTTATCTTGAAGATTATAATTTAAGACAATGAACCCTTCTTGACCTGCACGAGGCACCCATTGAATACGCGTGTTAACACCAATCTCTTCGGAGAGGTTGTCGTATTGAACTAGACTGACCCAGTACAATGTCGAAGAAAATGCCACTTGCGTGGACAGGCTCGTCAACCGCGTAATGAAATCGCCTTGTGGCAAAGTAATATCATTCCAGTCATAGCTCATCGACATCACAAAATTACGTGATTGGGTCCATGACACCGAGCCATTAATGTTGTCGCGCTTACCATTATAGAAATCGCCATTAGTCACACTCAAGCGTCCGGAGAACTCACGCTGACCGGCCGTACTGAATGCCACGGTTTTTTCATCAAATGAATAACTACCCGGTGCGATGAAGACGCTCTTATCTGGCGCGTTATAAACCGCAAATGGCGTCAAGACAACTTCTTTGTTCTTCTGGTACGTTACCTCCACACTGTCGCGAGAGTTGGTATCTAATTCGAGCAATCGGAACGCTAGCACTTCACTTTGCAACCCACCATCAATGACATTGATGCGCTGCCCGTCGACGCCAAAATAAGCAGACTGCAAAAAGCTATCATTAAAGAAATGGGTATACCCTACATCGGCTGTGTAATCGCGAATGTTCGAACGATTAATATAACCCATCGCAGGGTTAAAGTTTTTCTGCACTTCTTTGAAACCAATGCCACCACGCACTCCAGTATTGTTCGGAGAGCGCAAACCGAATCCATATGACTCGTCATCTCCGTCTAATCCTGGCGTGTCAGACTTTTGCACCCAGGCATCGGCTTCAAGAACTTGCCCACTTGCCAGACGTGTATTGAGATAGCGAAAGTCAGCGCCGTAAACGGTATTGTCCGCATTCGAACCTGGATCCCCGTCAGTGAGAATAAACCCAACGCTCGACTCACTCAGCACATTGGCAGAGATGCGACTGATGAATAGATTAGAGGAATCCACCGCACCAAATTCGTCTTGCTTAATCGCTAACGTGCCAATATTCCAACGACCTACTCGTCCACTAATGCGGCCACCATAGTTTACATCGACAGGAGATCCACTTTGACTAAGCCCCAGCTTGCGCGAAAAATAAGGACGTGCGTTCTCCCGTGAGCCTCGGCTCTCAGCACTATTGCCACTACTGCCGCCGATTCCACCGAACTGGAACAAATCCGAATCATTGAGAAAGAAGTCTCGTTTTTCTGGGAAAAACAAATTAAAACGCGTGAGATTAACTTGGCGATTATCGACTTCGGTAGCCGAAAAATCGGTATTGATAGTTAAGGCTGCGTTCAATGACGGGGTTAGGCGATAGAACGCATCCAGTGACGGATCCGTATTAGTTTGATTCGTTCCTAAATCAAATTGTTTATCACGGTTTACCGATATTGAGGGCACCAAGTCCAAGCCAACGCCTTGGTCCATGCCTTCTAACCCTGTTAGCAGCCCAGAGATACTAGGGTTAAAAGTGCGATTGTAAGATACCCATGCCATCTCTTCGCCACGGCGACGAATGCCTCGGCCAAAATTGAATCCCCAGGTGTCTATAGAAGGATCGAAGGGCAGGGACTTAAATGGAATTTCAACCTCAGCGACCCAACCATTTTCATCGGTACTTGTCGCAGTCGCCCAAATTGTATTCCACTCCAATTGGAAGGAATTCACACTGGTGTACAGCGAATCATGACGCACCGCATTCAAATTGGTCTCGAATCGATAGCCTGTGCGCTGAGTATTAAATGGGTCAAGAATGACCACGAGCCGATCATCGGAGGGCAGCCCTTGGCCGTGACGGATTACAGGTGCGGAGATAAGCTCTGGATTACTGTCGGCCATCCGAGCGCCGATATACAAGGCGTCGTCATCATAAAGCACATAGACTTCGGTTCTCTCCGAAGGCTCTGTTTGATTGCCGGGCCGAATCTGGTGGAAATCAGTAATAGGTTGGGCGAACTGCCATACCGAATCATCCAGCTTGCCATCGATAATAGGGGGAGTATCTACCCTGATGGCACGGACACTTTTGCGGGCTACGACTTCTGTCTCGGCAATATCCTGCGCAACGCTAGAGAGGCAGACGCCACTGGATGCGGCGGCGAGGAAGATAAGCTTGGCAGTAATTCTCATTGTTTTGCAATCCTGTTCATAGAGATGCGTCTATGCAGCATTTGCTCCCATGCGAAAGAGCTGCAAATTACGCTATTAGTATTATTTTTACGCATTGCACTAGTACGGGAAAACCCGGAATTTCTTACAAACTTAACCGAAGCCCGTACGATTACAAGTAAAGCGCGCCCAACACCCATGAGTAGGAAAGCCACATGAGTACCGTCAATGGAATCCCGACTTTGAGGAAATCATTGAAAGTATATCCACCAGCGCTCATCACCAGAAGGTTGGTTTTATAGGACATCGGCGTCGCGAAGCTTAAGTTAGCCCCAAACAACACCGCAAGGATGAAGGGCTCAGGGTCAACGCCTAACTGCTGCGCAATTCCGATGCCGATTGGCGTGCCAATGACTGCCGCTGCATTGTTCGACACGACATTGGTCAGAATAGCCATCAACAACATTAAGGCACTTAGAACGATGACAGGCGCTGCTCCTTGGGTAAAGAACAGGAAGACATCGGTTAGGTAGCCCGAGGCTCCAGTCACTGTTAATGCTTGCCCTAACGCCAAACTGGCGACTACGACGAAATATACAGAAGAGCTGACCGCGCGAATTGCTCCCCCTAAACGCAGAGAACGTGTCGCCAACATGATCATTGCGCCAGTCAAACTACTCACTGCAATTGGCAGAATGCCTGTTGCTGCGGTAATTACCACCGCTAACAGTGTCAGCAAAGCAATATAGGATTTCTCGGTACTTGGCACTTCTACTGACGAATCCAACACTAAAAACTCTGTATCTTGTTTTAGCTTACGAATTTCATCTTTATTGCCCTGCACCAACATCACATCGCCTTGCTCTAAGGTGACATCCATAATGTCTTCGGAAGACTTCCAAATATCGCGGCCCGCTCGATGCAAACCCAACACTACTAACTGATGACGCTCAAGAAACGAGGTATAACGCAGGTTCGTACGATCCAGACGCGAACCCGCTACAACCGCGATCTCGGCCAATGTTTGATTCTCTGCGTTTAACGGATGCTCATCATCGACTTCTTGCTCACCCGAGTAGAGAGTGGCCTTCAATGCCTCTGCCGCCCCTCGGATCTTCGCAGAAGTATCCATCACGCGAATACGATCCCCTACTTGCAGCACCGCATCTGGCAACGGAATAATAAAATGATCGCCCCGGCGAATCCGCACCACATTGATCCCATCGGCAGCGAGAGCCTTGGCATCGGCTAAAGTTTTACCCGCTACTGGGCTCTCCTCATCAAGGTTGAGAAAGGCCGTAAAAAGACGAGGCGAGCTATCTTCTAAGCCTACTTGCCGCTCGCCCAACATGCGCGGAGCGATGAGCCACAAATACAGGATTGCTACGCCACTGACGATGGCCGCGGGTAAGACGAAATCAAACATGCCGATTTCAGGAAAACCCATGTCCTGGGCCACGCTGACAACCAACAAGTTTGTCGATGTGCCTATGGTGGTGCCCATCCCCCCTACGAGGGTCGCAAAACCCATCGGCATCAATACTCGCGATGCAGGGCTTTTAGTGCGCAAACACACACTGATAAGAATAGGTAGAAACAATACTACGATGGGAGTGTTGTTGATAAACGCGCTCAAAACGGCACTGACTATTAGCGTCATTAAAAATGAGAAAAATGGGGCTTTAGACCATGCCTTGGTCAGCAGCCGCCCAATAGGTTCCAAGGCCCCAGTGTGGACAAGCCCCTGCCCGACGACCATGAGGGAACAAACCGTAATCAATGCCTCGTGTCCAAACCCTTCAAAAAAGGCAGTCGCTTCAAAGTGCTCCCCTTGGAACTCGTAAGGGAAAATAGCAAAGCTCAAGGCGAGAAAGACCAAAAGCGCCAGACTGGAGATTTCCAGAGGGATAGACTTGCGAGTGAACAAAAACAACGCCACAGCGGTCAAAAGCATTGAAAACAAGGCGTGTCCGTTCGGTACAACTGGAAAAATATCGATCAAAGTGAGTTACCTTTTAAACATCTGGAAGCTGATCAAAATAAATATTCTTAACGGCTAAGTGCGCAAGCGTATCATGAGGGCATACGGTAATCCCTAGAGATATTTGCGACTTCGACGCTATAGGAGTGATACCACTTCTCTTGCCCTATTCGTTGCGCCTCTTTGTGCTCGGGATGCTCGCGCCACGCCTTGATGCTGGCCTCATCGGGCCAATAGGACAAGGCCACTTCTTCATCACCCTCGCTTAAAGAGTAGAACTCAATGCAGGAGAACTCGCTCAATGCCAGCTCACGCATTCGCGCTGCCGTTTGATTGTACTGCGCATCCAACTCTCGCATTCTCGCTCGAAATATCACTACAAGCATTGACGCTCCTAGACACATGGCTGTGTCGTTACCCTAGCGGTCTTAGGTCAGGGATACCGTTAAAGCGTTCGCAAACTCTTCGCGCCCAATGTTCCCTGAGAAAAAGCTATTAAAGGACAAGCTCACTCGTTCGACATTCTCTTTGACCTCTCTCACCCCGTGTTTCACATGTGAAGGAAATAGTACGATATCGCCGACCTGCGTGTTCACAAAATAACTCTTAGCATTAAAGTAGTTCTCTTGCGCGGCGAGCAATTCGTGCCAAATATTATCTTCATTGCGATGAAAGCTGATCCCGTCACTCGGTGCTAAATTAATATACAGCACCCCACTCACAACGCTATTAGGATGGGTGTGAGCATGATGGGACTCCCCTTGGCGAGAAAGGGTTAGCCACGATTGGGTTACGAGTAATCGCACATCATTTGCCGTGTCAAACACCGTTTTGAAATAGGCATCAAGATGCTCTTGTAGGCATAGCTTAATTTGCTCGAGCTCCGGTTTGTCTAGTACTCGCTTGTTGCGAGAAGAAAAGTTGGCAATAGCGGCCACGCTATCGCCAAGCTCCGAGCGAAAACAATCCAACTCAGTTTGCGTAAAAGCCCTTTGCAGCGATGAGCGGTACAAGGGCGTCGCAAACATATTCATCATTTCGTACTGCATCGTCACAGTTTCTGGCCTCTAGATAACAGCATGCCGCACTTTCGCCGACACCCATTCTGACAAGATTACAGTGGAAAAGATTAAGACAAATACCATCGATACCTGACTCCACGCTAGGTTATTAATTGCCGCATTCATTTGCAAACCAATCCCCCCAGCTCCGACCAAGCCTAGCACTGTCGATTCACGAATATTGATATCCCAACGATAGACAGTAATGCCCGCGAATGCCGGCATGATTTGCGGAAGTACGGCATAAGCTAGGACTTGCATACGCCCTGCGCCAGTCGCTGTTACCGCCTCAACCGGCGTCACGTGTATTTCCTCAATGGCTTCGTAAAGCAATTTGCCCACAAAGCCAATCGAACGTAGGGCGATCGCGATCATCCCCGCTAACAACCCAGGCCCTACGATAGTGACTAATAGAATGGCCCAGATAAGCGCATTGATGGAGCGCGAGCTGACGATCACCGCCAAAGCAAATGCTCGCAGCGCAGGGTGAGGGCTCGTGTTGCGCGCCGCAAGAAAGGCTAAAGGGAAGGCGATCATCACTCCTAGGACGGTGCCCACAGTGGCAATGTTAATGGTGTCCCATAAAGGCAGCAGCAGCGATCGCGTTATCGACCACTCTGGAGGAATCATTCGTCCAATCAGACTTGCCGCTTGAACATGAGCATCCGTCAAGAACTCCCAAATGGTATTGTCGGAAACGATCTTCCAACAAAACAAAAACAACATCAGCGCGGCAAAGTACGCAAGCCAAATTAGGCGCTGTACTTTGGGCTCTCGTTTGCGCCACACAGGCGTCTTATCATTTAGTGTCAAAGGCATCAGGCGGTCCATTTGCGGACATAGCCCGACAAGTATTCACTGCACAAAACAATGCCAATTATTACTAATAATACGGCGGCTGAGGTGTCGTAGTCATAACGATTGATAGAGGTGTTCAGCGTGGCACCAATTCCTCCGGCGCCCACTATTCCAATAATAGCCGACTCGCGAAAATTGATATCTAAACGATAGAGGGACAAACCGATCAAACGTGGCATGACTTGTGGCTGAACTGCGTAGTTAATCCACTGCAACCAACTCGCCCCAGTGGCTCGCACCGCTTCCATTGGATCGCGCTGAGCATCTTCAATATCCTCGGCCAATAGCTTTGCCATAAAACCGATGGTCGCAAACGCTAAAGTCATGACACCGGCTAGCGGCCCAAACCCAAACATCGCCACGAACAAAATAGCGATAATAATTTCTTGGAAAGTACGCGACAACGCGATGATGGCTCGGCAAAAATAATAAACAGGGGGCGGGGCTATATTACGGGCCGCGCCTAAACCAACAGGAATAGCCAAGGCGATACCAATCACAGTGGCTACGAATGTCATGGTTAGGCTTTCCCTCAAGCCTACGGCAATTTCACCCCCGCGAGTAATAAAGTCGGGGGTAAGGAACGAGGCCATAAAATCGATGCCCCGATCCATACCTTGGGTTACACGCGCCCAATTTATATCCACGCTGAAATACAATAAGACTAAGTAAACCAAGACAGCCCCATTGAGGGCCCAGCGCAGGTTCGCATTACTGATTTTTGCTAATGGTTTCCAGTGTCCCGCTTTGGCGGCATCGAGTCGTGCAACGCTTGGCGTGGTCCCAGCACTCATGGATGAGCCCCAATGATCGCCGCTTTCACATCATTCGTTTCTTCTGAGTTATTGGTGTCCGACTCTTGATTCGTAAGACTCCAATCTTCTTCACCATAAATTGTCGTCAATATCTCTGGGGTTAGCCCTTCAGGGGGGCCGTCATAGACAACTTTTCCGGCACGCAAACCGACGACTCGATGCACGAATTGCTGCGCTAAGGCCACGTCATGGATATTAATGATCGTCGCCAAATTTTGCTCTTGGCACAACTCACAAATAAGGCGCATGATTTGACGAGAAGTTTTGGGATCAAGACTCGCAGTGGGTTCGTCGACTAGTAACAGCTTAGGATTTTGCATCAAGGCACGGGCAATGCCGACGCGTTGCTTCTGTCCACCCGAGAGCGCATCCGAGCGTTTATCTAACATCGTTTCCAGCCCTACTCGCGACAAAAGCTTATAGGCTTGCTGAACATCACTAGCAGGAAATTTTCTAAAGTAACTACGCCAAAACCCCACATAAGCAAGACGCCCTGACAGCACATTCTCCATCACTGAGAGCCGCTCTACGAGCGCATAGTTTTGAAAAATCATCCCTATTTGACGTCGCGCTTGGCGCAGAGCATTACCCCGGACTTTACTTATATCAACACCGTCCAACTCGACCTTACCAGCACTGGGTTCAACCAAACGATTGACGCAACGAATCAAGGTACTTTTACCAGCGCCTGAGGGGCCGATGAGTGCAAGCACTTGTCCTGCGGGGACCGTCAAGGAAATATCATTGAGGGCAAGGTCTCCGGTTGCGTAGCGTTTACTTAGTCCTGTCAAATTCAGCATATTATTCTCATTTTTTTACAGCGCTTGTGTCTAATCACAGTTATAAATAGTGTTGGTCGCTTCATCAATAGTGCGAACCACAGCCCAATGTTCTTGGTAACTAATCGGGATAAATTTTTCCATCCCCGCATCGGCGAACTCTCGTTGTAACGCGGTGCCTTCCCAATCAAAACTAAAAAAAGCTTCTTTGATTTTCGCCGCAAGCGCAGGGTTTAAATCGTTAGACACTCCATAACCCGTCGTCGGAAAAGACTCGGACTGATAAATTGTCTTATATTGATCCTCACGGATAACACCCCGAGTGAGCATTCTAAATAGCACTTCATTCGCGATGGCTGCTGCATCGTAGTCTTTATGAACCACCCCAAGAATGGAATTGTCATGACTGCCTGAATAAGAGGTCTTGTAGTCCTGGTCTGCCGTAAAGCCAAACTGCGCGCTCAGCAATGCGGTAGGCGCTTTGAACCCTGAGTTCGATGTCGGTGATGTAAAGGCGAGCGTACGGCCCACTAAATCGGGGATAGAATTTATGCCGCTATCTGGGTAACTAATGATCTCCATCTGATAACCATAAGTGCCATTTTTTTCTGCCATCATCGCCATAGGTACAAAGCCGACACAATTCACGGCGATTGGCGTCGATCCGGTATTAAAGCCAGCAATATGCAACCGTCCTGCCCGCATCGCTTCTAATTGCGCCGCATTAGACTGCACAGGAAAAAAGCGCACCTCTTTGCCTGTAAGGTTTTCTAAATGATCGATAAATTCATCCCAGACTTGGGAATACATTGCGGGGTCTTCAACAGGGGTATAAGCGAAAATAAGAATGCGAGGGTCTCGCCACTGGCTTTCATCCGTGGGTGTGTCGGCCACCAAGTCATGATTAGCATCTTGATAACGTGCAGATAGCTCTGCCGCAAAGGCATCCCCTAACCACATGCTTGTGGCAAGGCTACAAGCCCCTAAGTAGGTCAATCTTCTTAACATACGCCCCCCTTAGCGAATATTTGTTACGAGTATAGGGGAATGTTTTGCTAAGTAACACCGCGATAAGCACTCGCCGCATCGACGCTCTTTTCATCACTTTGAACATTCAATTGTCACAAACTCCCGCTTTGTGACTCTACTAATCAATCCCTTTAATACAACAGGGCATATCAACGTCCCAATGACTAAATACGGAGTCAACAATGAACGACACACAACTGCAGATACAGCTTCCTCGCGCACTATTCGCTCTAAGGCTAGGGGTTTTCATCGTGATGATGATGTGGACGCTCGACAAGTTCGTCAATCCAACACATGCGTCAGGAATTTTTGCGGGCTTTTACGGAATAGAAGGTTTGGGCGAGGCACTGATCTACGGGCTAGCTTTGCTAGAATTAATATTAGTGTTGGGCTTCGTAGCAGGGGCTTATAAGCGATTAACTTACGGGATCATTCTGGTGTTTCACGGTGCCACTACCCTGATCTCTTGGAAGTACTACTTAGGTTTTGGCAATCTGCTGTTCTTTGCGGCGTGGCCAATGTTCGCGGCCTGTTACGCGCTTTACATTCTGCGCGATGCGGATACTTTGTTTACGGTAAAGACGTCAAAACAAGCTTAAAGTTTTAGGAGCAGCCGATCTGAGAATTGCAGTGTCACACTGCCTTCTCAGATCGGTTTCGTTCTGTTTAAAGGGATAACCCCCGCTTATTCAGCAGCAGGAGGTTTTTCAGACGGCGAGCGTCGCTTCCCTTTGTTTTTATCAGTCCGATTCTTTACTTTAGCTTTACCTGATTTAGGCTTAGCGGACCCAACAGCCCCATCTAAATCTGGGAAACGCTCAAGGACCTCACGAGTAATATCTTTACTCTTACCTTCTTCAGCTGCCGGCTTTTCGACTTTCTCAGCGCTTTCAACACTCGCAGCGCGAGGCTTCTTGATCACTTCGTCAGCGCTTTTCTTAAACGCTGGTTTTTTGAAGCTATCGCGCGCTGGGTCTTTCTTGAACCCTTCTTTTTTCGGGCGATCCGGACGAGGAGCACGTGTTTCTTGTGATGGCGCTGAACGTGGAGATTTAGTCACAGGCTCAATGTTCAGTGCTTTGTTGCAGATATGCGTTTTCTGCAACACTTGCATCACTTCTTTAGGCATACCGCCGGGCAAATCGACCGTGCAATAATCATCATAAATGCGAATGTGTCCAATATAGCGACCTTCGATCTCCGCTTCATTGGCAATCGCACCAACGACTTCTCTTGGTGTCACACCGTCTTTATGTCCGACTTTAATGCGGAAACGCTCCATCGGAATATCAGGATAGTCACGCAATGGCTTGGCACGACCATCATCTGCTGGATTGTGCTCTCGGCGCGGCGCACGTGGAGCCTCACTTGCAACATCATTGTTATTGAGGACACCGGCAAACTCTTTGTCCATTGGCTTACGCTTTTCAGTGCGCTCTCGACGACTTGGGCGCTCAGCGGCAGGTTTGCTTTCATCATTACCGCGTCGACCACTGCGCTCAGGGCGCTCACGACGATTCTGAGAGTCTCCATAAGCAAATCCTTCTCTATCACTGCGCGGCGCATCTGCATGCCCGCCAGCCGGCTCTAACGGCCGATCTTTCTGTAATAGATAGGCCATGGCTGCCGCTACGTGCTCAGGCGTGCACTCATGCTCTTTTACTAGGTCATCAACCAACTTGTGGAAGAAGTCCAATTTGCCATTCACAATGGCTTCAGAGATCCCGTCTTTAAATATCGCGCTACGCTTCTCGATCAACTCGCCTCTAGTCGGCAACTCCATTCGAGTAATTTTCTTGCGTGTAGTTTTTTCGATAGAAGCCAGCAGGCGACGTTCGCGAGGTGCAACAAATAATATCGCTTTACCACTGCGACCGGCTCGGCCTGTACGACCAATACGGTGAACATAGGCTTCGTCATCATAAGGAATATCGAAGTTCATTACGTGGCTTAGACGATCAACATCGAGACCACGAGCCGCCACGTCTGTCGCGACGATGATATCCAACGTCCCTCTTTTAAGCTGGTCTACTGTTCTGCTTCGAATGGCTTGGTTCATATCACCATTTAACGGTGAAGCGGCAAATCCGCGCGCACTAAGCTTGTCAGCAAGGTCTACTGTGCTGGTTTTAGTTCTCACAAAAATGATCATCGCATCGAATTCTTCGACTTCTAGGATGCGTGTCAAAGCGTCAAGCTTACTGGCGCCTTGAACCAACCAATAGAACTGCTCTATGTCCTCATTCGTGGAGATAGCGCTTTCGATTTTTATCTCTTGCGGCTCGTTGAGATACTTTCTCGCAACAGAGCGGATAGGCGCAGGCATCGTGGCTGAGAATAGAGCCACTTGGCGTGTTTTAGGGGTGTTGTCTAGAATCGTTTCTACGTCATCGATAAAGCCCATACGAAGCATTTCATCGGCTTCGTCCAACACTAATGTGCTGAGCCCTGATAGATCTATAGTCTTGCGATTAAGGTGGTCCAACAATCTACCTGGGGTCGCTACGACGACTTGCGCTCCACGACGCAGTCCATTGAGCTGTCGACCCATGTCCTGACCACCGTAGATGGGCAATACATGAAATCCACGCATACCGGCAGCGTAGGTTTGAAACGCTTCGGCCACTTGAATAGCAAGCTCGCGAGTAGGGCAAAGCACAAGTGCTTGTATGCGTCCTACAGAAAGATCGATTTTCGCCAGTATAGGCAAGGCAAAAGCTGCCGTTTTACCTGTTCCTGTCTGGGCCATGCCAACCACATCTTTGCCCTGCAATAGAACAGGAATAGTGGCTTGTTGAATAGGTGATGGCTTTTCGTAGCCGACCTTATTCAGCGTATCTTGCAGGAATTGGGGTAAATCGAGCTCAGCAAAACTGAGTTCCGAACGGGTACTGGATGACATATCAGGCCTTGTACTGGTGAATCTATTAAGAAGAGTAATGCAGTGACGGATGAAACTGAATGCGGAAGAACTGCTGCAAATTCAAACGGGCAGCGATTATACGTCAAAATTGCACAAAACGCCTAGTACGTTCTGCAAAGGGGGTGGCAGACGCGTCAAGATGACGCGTCTGATTCGATCAATGGCTCCTAATAAACTCGACCGCGCGGTCAGGAAAGTCAGTGAAAACGCCATCCACGCCCACATCAAAAAGATAAATCTTCAACAAATCCTCGAAACTATCCGCAAAATCTGGAATTTGGCCGTCATCTAACCTGAAAGTGTAAGGGTGCACTTGCAAGCCCTGGGCATGCGCAAAAATCAGGAAGTCATTGATCTGCACATCGCCTTTAGTCGAGTCACTTGCAACGAGCATTGATTTTTCCGGCCCCATTCCATCGGCATAGGCCGAAATTTCCTTGACCCCAGCCTCGGTTAACATCCATTCAGCGTCATCTCCACCAACAAGTTGCACTAATGGAAGGTCGATACCTAGGGCTGGCATAAGGGTGTCATGAACGCGCTTTAGCTCATCAAACTCAAAGGTCTGCACAAACACCTTATCGCTCTTCTTAGTGTAGCCATAGTCTTTTAGTACCTGTAGCACTGCGCTGCCGAGATCCTTTCCATTGGCGGCATGAAAAGCAGGTGATTTTAACTCTGGATAAATACCCACATCACGGCCCATTGAATGATTCAGCCCCTGAATCAACTCGATCTCTTGCGCCAAGGTATGCAATTTGAATGTCGACTTCGCCAAAGGAAATCTTGCGCTGTAGTTCGCTAGCTTTTGCCCATCCTCTACACGAAAACCTTCACTCACGTTTAAAATGAGGATTTCGGCTAAGGTAAAATCCACGACATAAAACTTACCATCGTCACGCGCACGACCAGGATACTGCTCGGCCACATCTGTGGTTCGATCAAGGGTAATGTCGTGAATCACGATAAGTTGGTCATCCTTAGTCATCACCACGTCTTGCTCGATGTAGTCGGCCCCCATGGCATAAGCCATCGCCTTAGACTCCAGCGTATGCTCGGGAAGGTAGCCACTAGCTCCGCGATGGGCTACGACTATTTTGGGGCTAGTCTGCGCCATGGCAGCGCTAGGCAGGGATGCACCGAGTAAAACACTCATAGCAAATGCTCCACAAATTGGACTGAATAGAAATCGAAAGCGCTGCATCTAATGATCCTTAAATTGCCATTGAAATAAGCGATAGTCTATTTCAACTGTGTGTCAGCCGTATTGCAAGAACTGCTTCGTGACAGGCATTGTAAGCAGTGCGTTAAATCCAAGCAAAGCCACCGCTGCCTGCCTTGCCATAATTGATCAGAATTATTCGGCGATTTGCCACGATTTTCGCATTCGGAAGTCTAGGGCTTAGCGTTTAATGGCCACTCATTCGTTTTATCGTCATCCTTTAAGCGAGCACAAACATGAGACTGTTCCGCAAACGTTACAATCCTATTTTTATAGAAGAAGACTACCAATTCCGTAACCGTAGCGGTGGCTTGCTACAAAAATCCCTATTTATACTCGGGACTTTCGCTGTGGTCATGGGTGCAATTTATCTACTAATACAGTAACCCAGCCCAGCCGCAAAGCGCTACTCAATCCAGATAAACAGGCATAAAAAAAGGGCTAATGCAGACCGCATTAACCCTTCCTTTCAATCGCTTTCGCAATTAGTTTCCGACTTTATCCCAACCCGGCGCTTTATCGTCGCCATCTTGCGCGACCGGTTTAAAGGCTTCGCTGTAAAGGAAAAAGTCCGTCAACACTGTACGCAAATGAATCGATGCGTTGAGATTATCAATGACTTCAGAACCAATCTTTGGTTGCGCAAGTACAAAACCAACTGCTGCACTTGCCTTCTTTAGGTCTTCAATAATAACCATCTCAAAAGCGTTGCTTGATCCGGCAAGCTGCTCCCCAGCATGATCCATCGCTTTCAGCATTGCTGTTAGCTCGGTACGTGGATGAGGACCAGGTCCTGTTTCTACTTGAGGCGGACGACCTTGTGCAGCGTAAGCTAGCAAAAACTCGTAACCGGACTCAATGACTTCAATATCGTCTTCCAAATTTGTCACAGTGTTTCCTTACTCCGGCTTCCACTTATCAGTGTCATGGTTTTCTTTCAGTTCATCTTCTGAAATCCAACCTGTCACCATAGAGCGAGTATAGAAACGCTTTTCTGGTCGTACTGCGAAGTAGATGTGAATCGCTGTGAAGGCGATTAAACCCAGTGTAGTGATGCCGTGTAACAAGAAGAAGACCCCAAGGGTTCCTTCATCGTCGACGCTTGGGCGATCCCACCAAGGAGTATCGATGTGCAAGAACAATGCGACACCAGTTGCGATAACAGCTATTACCAACACTGTCATAGCCCAATGCATGCCTTTTTGCTCAAACGAGTATTTACCTGGCTTGATGTTTTCATCAAACGGCTCTTTAAAGTCAGCCGGTCCAAGCAACATTGCTTTGAAATCTTGCCAAAATAGTGCGCGAATTGTATGGAAAATACATACAAAAGCCAGGATAAGCCCAGCAATCCAGTGGATATTCAACCAAGAAATACGAATTCCAACGATTGGCGCGATCCCTGTAAAGATTAGTACAAGCACACTGCCCGCCATAATCCAATGGAATGCTCTGTCGATGCCTTCGTGACGTCTTACTCGCTTACCTTCAGCCGAAGGCATCGCTTTTTTCTTAGCCAGTGCGGCCATAAAGATTGCGTGGGCCGCAAGTAACAGAAATGCCGTGACCGCTACTACCCAAAGAAGGTCCCAGGATACCCCTAAGATTACTTCTTCTCCCCACACGTTATGCCTATAACGAATAATTTCCACAGTCCTAGTCCTCAATATTTCGATCTGTTGTTATTTTATACACAAAAGCCCGCCACCCATGTCACTGCGCATGACTCTGCAGTTAATGTGTAACAGGCTTTAGTCTATTCAAGCTTAGCCGCGAAGGGCACGTTTCACTAGATTATCCATTAAAGGCATCTTGAAGTGATTGTAGTTAAGCGGATTCGCATCTCGGCTAGCGAGACTGGCAACGCTATCAGCAGTTGCTTCGTCACGTGCTTTGCCACGAACGGCTTGTTCTACAGAAGTCAGGCGACGCGGCGTGGCTTGTACAGCACCGGCTACGATTCTTGACTCTTCAATCACTCCATTGTTTATGCGCATTGCTGCAGAAAGACTCACAAGAGCGAAATCCCAAGCATTACGGTCAGCTACTTTTTCAAAGTAGAACTGTGCATTTGCCCATTTTGCAGGAATTCGCACAGCCGTGAGAATGTCGCCTGGAGCCAAGACAGTAGTGTGGAGGATATCTAAGTTAGGACCTACAAAGAAATCCTCAGCTGACACTACACGCTGACCACTTGCACTATCGATTACCATTTGTGCTTCAAGCGCAACCAAAGCTGGGCCTGTATCACTTGGCGTCACAGCTACACAACGACTAGCGTTGAAAATAGCGTGCTCACGGTTCATACCTTCTGGTGTGTCCGCGTAGCAAAGATTACCACCAGCACGGTAGCAATTCAGGCCACGACGGTAGTACCAGCAGCGCACGTCTTGAGAGACGTTGCCGGCAATAGTACCCACATTTCGAATCTGAGGACTTGCGACTCGACCAGCCGCTTGAGCAAGAAGCGAATAACGCTCAATGATCAACGGATCTTTCGTAATTTCAGTCAAAGTCACCAAGGCACCAATTTCGATACCATCAGCTGTTTCTTTAATGCCGCGCATAGACTCGATCCCTTTCAGGTCGATCAATGCGTCAGCTGTTTTTGCGCGATCTTTAAGCCACCCGTAAGTGTCTTGACCACCGCCTACTAACCAACCGCGATCGGCGAATTGGTTTGCGATTCCTATCGCATCCTCTACTCGTACCGGCTGGTAGAGGCTCATTTCGGGCATAACGTCGTGTGATGACATAGCTTAAACCTCAGAATGTGTTTGTTTTCAAATTGCCAGTGTTATGACCGTTCTGTGCAATATGATTCACGATCATATCGGCAGTCACTGGTGTGCGATTGAACAAATGACCGTCCAATGCATCAGTGAAGGCGCTCATTAGAGCCGCTACAGCACAACCTTGCGCTGGCTCACCGATACCACGTGCACCAACAGGGCTCTGTGGATCAGGCAAGTCCATACCCGCCGTATTCATTGTTACAGGAACATCGAGATACGTAGGTGGCTTAGACTGGTATAGGCCAACGTTTGCTGGAAGCCCGTTTTGTGGATCGTATACATGACGCTCAAATGCCGCCATGCCGAAGCCCCAAACACCACCACCGTTCATCGCTTGGCTTAAGCCTTGCGGATGCACAACCGTGCCACATTCTGCTACAGCGCTATAATCGAGAATGTCGAATTTGCCCGTTTCCGTATCAAGTTCGATTTCCACGAAGGCGATTGCCATACCAGGAACTGCGCCAGAGCGTGGCAATAGATCTTTAGCCACACCGATTAGACCAGTGCCTTGCATTGCAGCAACTGAGCGCTTAGTAGTGTTATGGATATTATCTGGGTATTCCATACCACTATATTTGCCGCCCATTTCGATCGCTTTTTGTGCGGCTTCGCCGTATGACATTCCCTTAGAGCTATCGCTCGTCAAGAATACACGCTCGCCGCCGATGCTATAGTCTTCGATAGCGCCGCCGAACTCTGCCATAGCGATTTCTTTCATTTTTTCAATGATGTCTAAAGCTGCAACATGGCTAGAACGTGTCTCGGTGAACATTGTGTTACTGCCACCTTGATATGTGCTGTGTGGAAGATTCAACGCTTCGTTACCGTGAACGATGACGCAGTTATCCCAGTTACACTGCAGGGCTTCTGCCGCCGCACGCGTAATACCAGCATAAGAATAAGTTCCGAGGTTACCTACACCAGTATGGAGGTAGATAGTACCGTCTGCCGCAATGCGGATAAGACCGTCATAGCCATTAGAACCGGCTGTGTGGAAACCTTGACCAACACCGATACCGCGCACTTTCGTAGCGCTAACTTGGCGTGGCTTGCTGATTTTCTCATCCCAGTTAAACATTTGCGCCGCTTTATCGATCGCCTCTGGCATGTATGAACTAGACAGCCCGCCTTGGCGTTCGCCAATTTTGCCGTCCATTCCTGGCGCATTAACGCGTCGGAAAGCAACTCGGTCCAAACCAGCCATGTTCGCCGCTTTGTCCATCATTGGCGCTAGTACAGCCGCCATTTCGTTTTGACCTGGTCCACGTTGAGCGCCACGAGGCGTTGTGTTCGTGTACATAGACACACCACGGAATCGCATAGCTTCTGGCTGGAACATAATAGAAATGTGCTCAGCAGATGAACCACCACTTCCACCACCACCAGATCCAGCATCGTTGACAATAATGACGTCAACAGCGCCAACACGGCCTGTGTCTTTCAAACCAATTTTGATCCAACCCTGCATACCTGAACGCGCAGAACCGATGAAGAATTCTTCTTCACGGGTAATACGAAGCTGAACAGGACGATTCAATTGACGTGCAAATCGACCAGTAATCGCCATCGTTGGGTATGGGAAAATCTTAGAACCGAAACCGCCACCAGTGTTTTCGTTGATGAAAACAAGGTTGGCTGGATCCATGTCCAACATGCCCGAAAGGACATCGTGTCCTACTGTATGGCTTTGCAAAGAACCGTGGAAATAGCATTTGCCATTTTCCCAGTAAGCCATGCTAGTACGAGACTCTAAAGAATGGTGAGGCTGTCCGATAGTGACAAAGGGCTCTTCAATGACAGTAGTACACTCAGCAAAACGCTCTGCTAAATCACCGTACTCCCACTCAGAACCGAACTCTGCGCCCGTTGGCTCGCGGCCATTACGGAAAGCAGTGACTTGGTCAATAGACCACTTAATTCGACCAACATCAGTACCAGAAGCAGTAGTACCTGCAGCGGCTTCGCCTGAGTTACGAACAAGTGTGTTGCCCATTGGGTATGGATCTGGGCCGCCTTCAGTCAATGTATCTAGCGGATCAACCACGAATGGGCGACGCTGATACTCAACAACAATTTTCGCCAACGCCTCTTCAGCGATGAAATCACTTTCAGCAGCAACCGCAAGAATAGGCTGACCGATATAGGTCACATACTCTTTCGCCAACGCTGGGTTAGCGGGTGGTGCTGATTCAGGCAAATCATCGGCCGTGAATACGCCTACAACTCCCGGCATAGCAAGCGCAGCAGAAGCATCAATGCTCACTACTCGGCCAGCTGGGATTGGGCTTGTCAGCAAGCGTGCGAACACCATGCCGTCTTTTTTGAAATCTTCGGCGTAGCGTGCTGCGCCAGTGACCTTGCCTTCTACATCAGGCGGAGTGAAGTCTTTTCCGATATGCATATAGGTCATGATAATTGCCCCGAGGCGCGCATTACGCCATTCAGATAGTGATCATAAGCCCCACAGCGACAAAGGTTGCCGGACATTGCCTGGCGGGCTTCTTCGCGAGTTGGCCGCGGGTTGGATTTGAGTAAGGCGACCGCAGACATCACTTGTCCTGCAGTACAGAAACCGCACGCTGGGCTTAGCTCTGCTACGAAAGCAGCCTGCACAGGATGCAAAGTGCCGTTTGCCGCACGTAGGCCTTCAACCGTGAGCACTGCCTTATCTTTCACTTCGTGAGTCAAAGTGGAACAGGCATAAATGTTCACGTCATCAGCGACCACTGTACATGCACCGCATTCGCCACGGTTACAACCAAGCTTAGTGCCGGTCAAACCTAGTTTGTAGCGCAATGTATGGGCTAGAGTCTCTTGAGGTGCGACGTCAACGCGACGGACTTGGCCGTTTACGTTTATGGAGAGTAGACGCTCTACTGCTCCCGCGGGGCGATCAGCACCAGTGGCTGAGTACCATAGCGAAGTGGATGTCGCGGCTACACCGGAGGCAATAACCCCCTTAATAAATCGTCGTCTTGTTAATTTTGGATTCACAGGCTTTCTTAGCCTCCCTATCACAGGTGGTATAAAGGGAAATGCTCTTTTGAGAAGGGCTAGGGTAATCCACATATCTAGCATTATCAAGTGCTATGCCAAGCGCGACGCCTCGATTAAAATACAATTCACCTCAGCGCAGGCCATTATGTTTTTATATCGAGCAAACGCTCTAAACCTCAGGGTTGATCTATCTTTGCTCAACTTGACATATTTTTCTTCGGTGGTATTGTGTCCGGCCCCCGTGGAATTGCCTTCCCGGTTTTCGCGTGCCCACGATATTTAAAGGGTCGCGATTATTTGTTTGTTAGCGCATGGGAGGGGAATGGAAAAATTCGCCGATTATCGCATCAGTCAACCTCACGTTGAGCAGAATCCCGTCTCAGAGGGCTCTCGGTAGCACTATCCGCTGCCAATGATATAGATGTGCGCGAACTGTAAATGAAATTCGAACAATGAGAGCTGTAGATCTATGAGCATCAAAGCCTATCCCCCTTACACATTCGGCTTCCCCGAAAAGTCCGGCCTATATGATCCTATAAACGAGAAGGATTCTTGTGGTGTTGGATTCGTGGCTGACATTAAGGGTCGCCCAAGTCATCAAATCATGCTGGATGCTTACCATCTAAACTCTCGCATGGATCACCGCGGTGGTTGCGGCTTTGAAGCCAATACTGGCGACGGCGCTGGCATCCTGATGGCATTGCCACACTCTTTCTTTAACAGCGTTGCTGAAAGCGAATTTGGCAACACGCTGCCCACTGCTGGCAAATACGCCGTAGGCAATATCTTCTTGCCTCAGCTCGAAAGCGAGCGCGCGAAATGTCTAGAAGTTATTAACAAAGTAATAGCAGAGGAAGGCCAAACGCTAATCGGATGGCGTGACGTTCCAGTAGATGCTGACGGCGCCGATGTTGGCCCTGCCGCACGTATAGCGCAGCCTCATATTGCTCAGCTATATATAGGCGCAGCACAAGGCCTAAGCCAAGACGATTTTGAGCGTCGACTCTACGTGATCCGCAAGCGCTTCACGCATAGCTTGCGCGGCGATAGCAGCCTGACTCAAGCGAAAATGCTATACGCATGTAGCTTATCGACGAAAGTCATTGTCTATAAAGGGATGCTGACTCCGGGACAACTTTTCCCGTTCTATCAAGACCTCACAAATTCTGAATGCGCCACGCATTTGGCTATGGTGCATTCGCGTTTCAGCACTAACACTTTCCCCTCTTGGGACCGTGCACAGCCAAACCGTTTCATGAGCCACAACGGCGAGATCAATACGCTACGCGGCAACGTGAACCAAATGGTTGCGCGTGAAGGCAGCGCTAAAAGCGATCTGTTTGGCGATGACATGGGACACCTGTTCCCCGTTATCGATAAAGATTGCTCTGACTCCGGCTCTTTTGATTCCGTACTCGAATTCATGTTGCTATCCGGACGCTCACTACAAGAATCCGTCATGATGATGATTCCTGAAGCTTGGCAGTCTGACGTCAATATGCCTCAGGACAAAAAAGACTTTTACGAATACCACTCAGCCTTGATGGAACCATGGGATGGCCCTGCCTCTATTGTGTTCACCGACGGCAACCATATTGGCGCGGTACTAGATCGAAACGGTCTTCGCCCAAGCCGCTACTATGTTACCCATGACGATAAAGTGATCATGGCCTCTGAAGTGGGCGTTCTTCATGTTGACCCTGAAAATGTCCGCCTAAAAGGACGCTTACAGCCAGGCCGCATGTTCTTGCTTGATTTCGAACAAGGCCGTCTGATCCCTGACGAAGAGCTTAAGCACAGCATTGCTGCGCACCGCCCTTATGGTGACTGGCTCAAGAATCAAAAAATCACATTGGCCGATATCTCTACAGATTCAGCCGCGCATTCTTTGGATGGCGAAAACGTCCTTCAACGCATGCAAGCTTTCGGTTACACCACCGAAACTATGCAATTCATGCTGCTTCCGCTAGTAACTGAGCTACGTGACCCCCTCGGCTCGATGGGCAACGACTCCGCCCTAGCTTGCTTGTCTGATAAGTCACGCATGATCTATGACTATTTCAAGCAGTTGTTTGCACAGATCACCAATCCTCCTATCGACTCAATCCGCGAAGAAGTGGTGATGTCGATTGAGTGTTTCATTGGACCTGAAGGCAATCTTTTAGAGACGACTGAAAAACAAGCACATCGCTTGAGCCTCACTCACCCAATCCTTTCCAGTAAAGAGATGAGTGATATCCGTGACATGGATCACCGTGGCATGCGCTCGAAGCTTATCGACATTACTTATGACAGCAACGACGCGAACGGTTTCCACGCGACACTTGACCGCATTTGCGCAGAAGCAGAAGCGGCCATCGCCGACGGCTACTCGTTTGTTGTTTTGTCTGACAGAGCGATCAGCAAAGACCGCATCCCTCTTAGCGCCTTGGTCGCCTGTGGTGCTGTTCACCACCACCTTGTTGCTAAGCATCAGCGTTCACGCATTGGCCTAGTGATTGAGACTGGCGAAGCACGTGAAGTACACCATTTCTGTCTACTCACTGGTTACGGCGCAGACGCGATCAACCCGTACCTAGCATTCGAAGCTCTGTGGCAAGCTCGCAATGATGGCTTGCTTGGTACTGAATTCGAAACCGAAGACAGCCTCGTATACGCTTATAAGAAAGCCGTTGCCAAAGGCATGTTGAAAGTAATGGCCAAGATGGGCATCTCAACATTGCAGTCTTATAAAGGCGCACAAATATTCGAAGCAGTTGGACTCGCTAGCGAGATCGTTCAACGCTGCTTCGTGGGCACAGCAAGTCGCGTTCAAGGTGTCAATTTCGCCACCCTGATCGAAGAGACTGAACGTCGCCATCGCGAAGGCTTCCCTGCAAACGGCAGCAGCCTGCCAGTCTTGAACAACCCTGGTGAAATTCACTGGCGTAATGGCGGCGATGGACACATGTGGGATCCAACGAGCATTGCTAACCTGCAAAATGCAGCACGCAACAATAGCTCTGAAGCCTACGCCGCTTTTTCTAAGCACACTAATGAGCAGACCACACGTGCCTGCACATTGCGTGGCTTGATGGCGTTTAAAACAGACAAGACTACAGCCATCCCTCTTGATGAAGTGGAACCAGCGACTGAAATCGTAAAACGCTTTGCGACTGGCGCTATGAGCCTTGGCTCCATCTCCTCCGAGTCACACGAGTCATTAGCGATCGCTATGAACCGTATGGGCGGCAAGTCCAATACCGGTGAAGGCGGCGAAGATCCTATCCGTTTTGTGCCTATGGCAAACGGTGACTCTAAGCGCTCTGCAATTAAGCAAATCGCATCGGGCCGTTTCGGGGTAACCATCTGGTACCTAAGCAACGCCGACGAACTGCAAATTAAAATCGCTCAGGGCGCTAAGCCTGGTGAAGGCGGAGAATTACCTGGCGGCAAAGTTGATGAGTATATCGCCAAGATTCGTCACTCCACCCCTGGCGTAGGCCTCATCAGCCCACCGCCACATCACGACATCTACTCTATTGAAGATATCGCGCAGCTGATCCACGATCTTAAGAATGCTAACCGACACGCACGAATCAGCGTCAAGTTAGTGTCTGAGATAGGCGTAGGCACTATTGCAGCAGGCGTTACGAAAGCAAAAACAGACCACCTTGTTATTGCGGGCCATGATGGCGGCACAGGGGCTTCGCCTCTGACATCCATCAAGCACGCTGGTTTGCCTTGGGAGCTCGGCTTGGCCGAAACTCACCAAACACTCGTAATGAACAACCTGCGTTCACGTGTAGTTTTGCAGACAGACGGACAGCTTAAAACTGGTCGCGACGTCGCTATCGCAGCACTATTAGGCGCAGAAGAGTTCGGCTTCGCCACTGCACCGCTGATCACACTCGGCTGTATCATGATGCGCAAGTGTCACTTGAACACATGCCCAGTGGGAATCGCAACGCAAGACCCGGAGCTACGCAAGAAGTTTAAAGGCAAGCCTGAGCATGTCGTAAACTATTTGTTCATGGTCGCTGAAGAAATGCGCGAGATCATGGCAGAGCTTGGCTTCCGCAAAATGATTGACATGGTAGGCCGTGTAGATTTGCTCGACACTAAAGCCGCCATCACTCATTGGAAAGCTAGCGGCCTAGACCTTCAAGCGATTCTCGCTCCTGCAAGAATCATTTATGAAGGCACAGAGGTTCACCAAACGATCGAACAAGACCACGGTCTAGATAAAGCTCTCGATAACCAAATCATCGAGCTTGCCCGTGAGGCGATCGAAACTGGCACTAAGGTCAATATCGAACTCCCTATCATCAACATCAACCGTGTAGTGGGTACGATGTTGTCGGGTGAAGTGGCACGACGCTGGAAGGAAGACATGCTTCCTGAGGACACGATCAACATCAAACTGAACGGCTCTGCCGGACAAAGTTTGGGAGCGTGGCTCGCCAAAGGGATCACCATTACTGTTGAAGGGGACGCCAACGACTACGTCGGTAAAGGCCTCTCCGGCGGCAAGATTGTCATCTATCCACCGAAGTGCAGCACGTTTAAAGCGGAAGAGAACATCATCGCCGGTAACGTCAACCTTTATGGCGCCACGAGCGGTGAAGCGTATTTCCGCGGCATTGCTGCAGAACGCTTCGCAGTTCGTAACAGTGGTGCAAGCACTGTTGTTGAAGGCATCGGCGATCACGGTTGTGAATACATGACTGGCGGCCGCGTTGTCATTCTAGGCAAAACAGGTCGCAACTTTGGTGCGGGCATGAGTGGCGGTGTCGCTTATGTTTGGGACAAAGATAAAGACTTCAGCAAACAATGTAATGCAGAGACCTACGAGCTAGAAACCATTGTCGATGACGCTGACATTAGCGAGCTGAAAGGGATGATTAGCAAACACCTTGAGTACACCGATTCGCCCGTGGCCCGCGACATTTTGGCCAACTGGGAGTCGAGCTTGTCTCAGTTTGTGAAAGTCATGCCTACTGACTATAAGCGCGTATTGTTAGAGCGTGCGGCACGGCAAGAAGAGCAACCTGTCACAGTATAAAAAACACCTGCCTTCGGGCAGGTGTTATGACAGAGATGCTGGAAATCAGAGAATATTTGAATAATTGGATGTACTGATGGGCAAAATTACTGGCTTTAAAGAATTCGAACGACGCACTGAACCTTACCGTGCTCCTGAAGAACGTCTACTCGACTATAAAGAAATTTATACAGAGCATGACGAAGAACATTTGAGCACCCAAGGGGCTCGTTGTATGGACTGTGGCGTGCCATTTTGCCAATCTGGCGAAGGCTGTCCCGTTTACAACTTGATCCCCGAGTGGAACGATCTAGTCTACAAAGGACGCTGGGAAGAGGCTTTGAATCGCCTTCATAAGACCAATAACTTTCCAGAGTTTACTGGTCGTGTTTGCCCCGCACCTTGTGAAGGCTCTTGCGTGCTTGGCATTAACGAGCCAGCAGTGACCATCAAGAATATCGAAAACGCCATTATCGACAAAGGTTTCGAGAATGGCTGGGTAGTGCCTATCGCCCCTAGCATTCGCACTGGCAAAAAAGTGGCCGTGATCGGTTCAGGACCTGCTGGTCTTGCTGCTGCCGCACAGCTCAACAAGTCAGGGCACGAAGTCACTGTTTATGAGCGCGAAGACCGCATTGGCGGATTGCTGATGTACGGCATCCCCAATATGAAGCTTGAGAAAGACGTGGTCGATCGCCGCGTACAATTGCTTCGCGACGAAGGCGTGAACTTTGTAGTGAACGCAGACGTTGGCGGCAAAGGCGAGAACGCTATAGCCGTAGACAAGTTGCTAGCCGATGTTGATGCGCTTTGTTTAGCTACTGGCGCTACCAATGCCCGCGACCTAAAAATCCCTCATCGTGAAGGCGATGGCGTGCATTTCGCAATGTCTTTCCTAACAGCTAACACTCGTAGCTTGCTAGATTCAAATTTAGAAGACGGCAACTTCATCAGCGCTAAAGACAAAAACGTTATCGTTATCGGTGGCGGTGACACCGGTACAGATTGTATTGCGACGTCCTTGCGTCACGGCTGCAAGTCTCTAGTCAACTTCGAGATCATGTCTCGTCCTCCTGTTGATCGCGCCGCTGACAATCCTTGGCCACTATGGCCTAAGATTTACCGTGAAGACTATGGCCATATAGAAGCACAGCATCGCTTTGGTAATGACCCACGGACCTATTCGATTTCAGGCAAAGAGTTTGTTCGCGATGCGAACGGCAAACTGCTTGGTATCAATACCGTTGAAGTGGACAATAAGTTTCAAGAGATTCCTGGCACCATTAAGTTTTGGGAAGCCGACCTGATCCTATTGTCGATGGGCTTTCTAGGACCAGAAGCTTATGTCGCTGAACCATTAGGGCTTGAGTTAGATCAACGCTCTAATTACAAAGCGCAATACAAGTCATTCATTACAAGCAATCCAAAAGTCTTTGCGGCAGGCGACTGTCGTCGCGGGCAATCGCTTGTGGTTCGCGCTATTGACGAAGGCCGCTTAGTTGCAGAAGAGATCGACAAGTTCCTAAAGAGCTGATCCGTCCTTTAACCCTAGCGCTGTTTTTTCGCAGCGTTAGGGTTAAGCAGCCCAGACGCTAGACCTTCGCTAAGGAATCCGCAATGCCAGAGCATGTGTTGGAATTGAATAAGGTCAGCAAACGCTACGGCACTTTTACTGCCGTAGATGATATTAGCTTCAGCATTCCTGCTGGCAGCATCTATGGTTTCCTTGGCCCAAACGGGGCAGGAAAAACCACCACCATCCGCATGATCCTCGACATCCTCAAACCTGACTCAGGCGATATCCGCATTCTGGGCGAGTCTTGCGCTTTAAATGTCCGCCACCGCATTGGCTATCTACCCGAAGAGAAGGGCCTGTATAAAAAGATGCGGGTATGGGCAATCATTGCCTATTTTGGCACGCTAAAAGGAATGAGCAAAAAAGAAGCAAAGCTGCGGGCTTTCGAACTTCTAGAACGCTATGGATTGAAAGATTATGCCGAGGCCAAGGTCGAATCACTCTCTAAAGGCATGGGACAGAAGGTCCAAGTTTTGTCTGCGGTAGTGCATCGTCCCGAGCTCGTTATTTTGGATGAGCCGTTCTCAGGCCTGGACCCAGTCAACCAAGAAGTGCTCGAGCAATTGATCAATGATATGGCGCAAGCCGGTCAGACCGTAATTTTCTCAACACATATCATGCAGCACGCTGAACGACTCTGTGATCGGATGCTGCTCATCACCAAAGGCAAGAAGGTCTTTGACGGCACTTTAGCCGACGCTCACGCCATTATTCCACGCCGTGTAGTGCTTGAGTGTGCCGGCGACATCCGACCCTTCATCGACCCTACAAGCATCATAGAGGTTAATGAAGTGTTTCCTGAAGTGCTTGCGTCTGGGGGCACCCGTCATTGGGAAATCCAAATTAAGGAACATACAAACCCGCAATCAATTTTGCAGTGTTGTATCAATGCAGGAATCCCTTTAACCCGCTTCGACCACACTCAACCTAGCTTGCACGACGTCTTTGTACGGCTTGTGGGCAGCGACGCCAAGGAGCATGTTCTACGATGAGAATGATTCTCCTGATAGCATTACGAGAGTACGGCGAGAACGTAAAAACCAAAGGCTTTTGGGCGGGGATATTATTATTCCCTCTCATCTTAGTTGGAGTGTTTTTTTTCCAAACCCTTCTAGCCGACTCGACTCCTACGCGACACTATTTGCTCATTGATCAGTCCGGCCAATACTCCGAGGCGGTGCAGGTGGCAATACGCCAGGAACACCAACGGCGAATTCTCCAAGCATTTGTTAGCTACGTTATCGAGAATCGCCGCGAGAGCAATCCCGAACAAACAGCCGCCAATGCCGATTCACAAATAGACCAGTTTGTTGATGGCGCAGGCGCCGATGAAGTGACCGCGCTTGATCAATGGCTTGAAAGTGGCGGCCTTGATTTTGCGTTAGCACTGGCCAGTCCTTATCTGCGCGAGGACGCCCCTAGGTTTTCTCCCCCACGCGAACTTTTCGTTCAAGCCGACGTCCCTGAAGGTATCGACACACAAGCAAACCCAGAGCAAATGATTGAACAGCTACGCCCTTGGTTAACAGGGGAGCGTCAATTACAAGTGGACGGTCAACCTAGCGCACTCTTTGCATTGATCCTCATCCCAGCCCAAGTAGATGACGCCATCCTAAGGCCTAGTAATTCACCAACGCCTGCTGCAACTCCACAAATTGGCATCCAATACTGGGCCAGTAACTTGACCGACACGCGCTTACCTAATGCCATTGAGCGCAGCATCAACAGTCGCATTCGAAGCAATGAATATACGCAACAGGGCATCGATGTCGAAGTCATTAGAAATGTACAACGCACTCGTATGCCGCTTAGCCGACTGGACCCTCGTAAAGATGAGGGGCAGGAAGCGGTCAGTGTCGCAGACACGTTCCGCCAATGGGCACCCGTGGGTTTCGTCTATTTAATGTTCATCTCCTTGATGCAAAGCGTTCAGTACTTACTGAGCAACACTATCGAGGAAAAATCCAATCGCATTATCGAAGTGCTGCTGGCCTCAGTAACGCCGCTTGAACTAATGATGGGAAAATTATTTGGCATCGGGCTTAGCGGCATTACGACGATAGGGGCGTGGTTGTTATCCTTCTTCCTTTTCATCGCACTCTACCCAAGCACTCAAACGGAACTATTGGGCCAATTCTTCAACGTCCTACTCTCGTCCGACTTGATCCCATACTTTATTTTTTACTTCTTAGCTGGGTATGCCTTGTACGCTGGAATTTTCTTGGCTATTGGCAGCTTGTGCAACACATTGAAAGAGGCACAAAGCCTCATGATGCCCATGATGATGATTCTTATTGTGCCGCTAATCACCATGACGTTTATTGCACAAGACCCCAATGGCCCCATTGCGCGCATCATGTCCTGGATTCCGCTGTTCACTCCATTTACGATGATGAACCGCGCCGCGGCACAGCCGCCAATGGTCGATGTCATTGGCACTACGATCGTGCTTCTACTAAGCATTGTCTTGGTACTGTGGTTATCGGGTAAGATCTTTCGACAAGGGGTTCTGCGTACTGGACAGCCTCCTAGAATTGTCGAAATTTTTCGAATGCTCCATCATAAAAATTAAGTAGGAGCCTCGAATGAGAGAGATATTAGAGAAACGAAGTTTCTTAGTCTTGCTAGGGATCGTCACCCTCCTATTCGCCTTTATCCTACGTCCGTTTTGGAGCGCTATCTTTTGGGCGATCGTTGTAGCCGTCATCTTCTCACCACTGCAATACCAACTACACACTAGGCTTGGCACGGGAAAAACCTCTACCGCGCTCTACACCCTGCTCGTAGGCTCTGTAATCGTCATTATTCCCGCACTCGCATTGCTATCAACTTTTATTCAAGAAGGCGCCAACCTTTATAGCAAGCTACAAGCCCAGGAGATTCAGCCAGAACACTATATCGACCAAATGGTACTAGCGATCCCCTTTGCTCCCGAACTGATGGAGCGTAGCAATGCCGATACCTCTAGCATTCGCGATTATCTTTCTAACTCAGCGCTAGGGATCGGAGAGTTCGTCGCGCAACAAGCACTAAGCATTGGCCGAAACACCCTTAACTTCACGGTCAAACTCGTCCTCATGCTCTACCTCACTTTCTTTTTATTAAGAGACGGTGAAACCCTTGTCCGCCTTATGAAATCCGCCGTCCCCCTAAGCGATATGCGCAAGCAGCTACTGTTTCAAAAATTTGTTGAGGTGACTCGCGCCACCATCAAAGGGAATTTGCTCGTGGCTTTGATTCAAGGGGCGCTGGGAGGGATTATCTTTTGGTTCCTGGATATTCCAGGGCCGGTACTGTGGGCAGTCGTGATGGCCTTTTTGTCACTCATTCCCGCGGTTGGCGCAGCACTTGTTTGGGGGCCCGTTGCCATTTACCTGTATGGAACCGGAGCGTGGGCGCAAGCGTCTATTCTATTTTTATACGGCGCGCTAATTATAGGGCTAGCCGATAACGTGTTACGCCCCATCCTTGTAGGTAGAGACACCAAACTGCCCGATTACATTGTTTTATTCTCTACGATGGGCGGAATTTCTTTATTTGGCATCAACGGCTTCGTCATTGGGCCCCTGATCGCTGCCGTTTTCCTCGCTTTCTGGAATATTTTTATCGCAGATATTAACCCTGAGCTCTCCGACTGACACTCAGCCTTCCTGCACGAACCAGAATTCCACTTCGTCCGTCTCCACTGCAAATTCCGCCGAATGCTCTTCGTGCGCGGGGACGTGATACCACTGACCCACACCGATACGCTGGGTAATGCCTCCGATGTGCAGGATAAGCTCTCCACGGGTGATAACACCATAATTGTCCGTGTCATGGGAGTGAGGCGCTATGCTAGTGCCTGCAGGGTAGGAGGCAAATAGCACATCGGCCCCTTTTGCTGCCAATTTATATGCATCGAACCGGCCATCGTATAGAGGCAGCTTCCGAATCCTTTCTGGGTAATCTCCTGACATCATGTCCCTCTGTTTCAGCAGTATGGAAAGCCTTTACACTAAGCTAAACAGCTTAAAGCTAACAACTATTTTTGCGTCAATAGCTCGTACTAGTTACCTTGGGTAGCATTAACGGCCCTTTCGCTCACCGCAATTGATACCTATGGAAACGTTTATCATTAGAGTTTCTCCTCACTTTCGCATAGTTCATAACATCCAATAAATGGCCGATTGAATTAGCGCTTTTTTTGAGCAAAAACACCCCCGTCATATTTGTAACAAATTAAGGTTTTTTTGCAGAATTTTCTGACACAAAACATATTCGAAACGCTAGAGAGGGATGCTCTAACCAATTGTATTTAAAGGATATGATATATTTTCCCATAAAGGAGGGGGCGAAATTATTGTTAATCGTTGGCCATTTGCAACAAATTAACACTTTTCTGTTACAAATAGATTTGCTAAGGTCTTAGCGTTGCCGATAAAACGCTAATAACTATGTACACCAATGGTTCCATTTGTGCGCTGAAAATAAAATCGTTAAAGAAGCAATATTCAATTATAACCAAACGCTCGTTAGACATTGAGATCGCCAACTCACACGACCTCACTGTGCATCCTAACATGTTGTAACTGTTATATTTATAACGTTCAAATATGTAAAAAAAATAATCATAACAATGGAGAGCATTATGCGACGTAACATTCCATATAAGCGCAGCCTGCTGTGCGCCGCAATTTCTTTTTCCCTACTACCAATCGCCACACCCACATTCGCACAACAGGACCCAGAAGTAGAAGAGGTCGTAGTTACAGGCTCCTTTATTCGACGCTCGGAAGGTTTTACTGGCGCATCAGCGATTAGACAAATAAGCGCCGATGACCTAGTTGACGAAGGCACCTTGAACCTTGGGGAAGTGGTACAAAACCTCTCCTTCGTGAACGGAGCCGCTTCAGCTATTACCAACACCATTCAAGGAACAACATCACGTAGCACTGAGATCGACTTGCGGGGCCTCGGAGCGCGATCAACTCTAACGCTCCTAGACGGTAAGCGACTAGTGAACGAAAACGTTAACACCCTAATTCCTTCTATAGCCATCCAACGGCTCGATATCGTTGCCGATGGTGCCGCGGCCCTGTACGGCAACGAAGCAGTGGCCGGTGTTGTGAACTTCATCCCTTACAAATCTTATGATGGCTTCAAGTTAGACACTTACGGAGAACAAGATTCCCGTGGTGATTACGATGAAGAGTCTGTTCAAGCCATGTGGGGCGGCGAGGTCGGTGAAATTGACGTCGTGCTCGCAGGCCAGTATCGCCAGAACAGCCGCCTTGGTTGGGATGAACGAGCTGACCTAGCCAATGCAGGTCTAGTGCTCTCTTCAAACGCTCCTGGCAACTACTTTGTTCCTGAGCGCGACGCGAGCGGCGCGTACACAGGCACAAACCTACGCCAAGCGGATCCTAACTGTGCTCCTGCTTCGGAGCGTACAGGGTATCAAGTCGATGTAGCCAACAACCCTTTTGGTTCTAACTTATTCGGCACATGTTATTTCGATTTTGGTGACACACGTAGTTACCGTGAACCAATGGAGACGACGCAGTTCTTCGCCAATGCGACTTGGGATGCAAGTGAAGACCTCACTCTGTCCTTCCAAGGCTTCTCTACTCGCATGCATCAAGTGAGCTACACGTCTACGTCAAACCCAGGCAACTCTCGAATCGGCGAACTTCCAGCCATTCGTGGTGAAATCCCAGGCAACCCTTTCAGAGCAGTCGACGGCAGTGGTGCAGCACTCTATGGTGTAGACGCTAACGGTGACGGCATCCCTGATCGAGGCACTGCGGATCTCAATGGAGACGGCACTTTCGATGCGTTAGTTTCAGGCACCGCTGACAACGGCGTGCCGTTGTTTGAGGACGTTCAAGCGAGAACACTGCGCCCCATCAACAAAACCCATACTCAATCGTC
Source organism: Gammaproteobacteria bacterium (assembly GCA_051252515.1). Lineage (GTDB taxonomy): Bacteria > Pseudomonadota > Gammaproteobacteria > Pseudomonadales > Pseudohongiellaceae > UBA5078. The sequence continues at coordinate 338,255 of JBPOFS010000002.1, read as the reverse complement.
TGGCTTCACAACAGACATGGATAACATCAGCGGCAGTACGGACAGCGTAACGCGCTACAGCTTTCAAGCCGATTTCAAAGTTCCCTATGTCGATGGATGGGAAGGCATAGCCTCATGGACACACAACGTTCATGATCTGCACTATGTCTCCAGCCAAAACTACGACATCGAAGCCATGAAGCAAGGCTTGAACTGTGACGTACTAGCGGACCGCGAAGACTGCTACAACCCTTTCTTTGTAACGGACCAAGCAAACAATAACTCTATACACGTGATGGAAGCGATTTCAGCGCGTGACAAAGAGTCCGAAGAGAAACGACTTGATGTGTTCGACTTCGTTGTAAACGGCGAGCTGCCTTTGTTCGGTTTTGAACTCCCTGGCGGCCCAGTTGGCGCAGCACTTGGTTACCAATGGCGTAATGACAAGTACACCAATACTCCTTCAGCAGTAGAGCTAGCAGGGGATACTTGGATTGGTGGCACAGAGAAAGAACAAATCACTACGGGCAGCCGAGAAGTAGACGCGTTCTTTATGGAACTCGCCATGCCGTTGCTTTCTAACCTCGAACTTGAAGTGGCTGTACGTAGCGAAGAGTTCAGTACTGGTCAGAAGTCAACAGACCCTAAGTTCGGCTTAACTTATGCCGCCACTGATTGGTTGACACTTCGAGCCACTCAAGGCGATGCCTTTATTGCCCCTAGTTTGGAGCAGTTACTAGATCCGACTACCTGTGGTCTATCAACAGTGACTGACCGTTTTGGTCCATTCTCTGCCTTTACTACAGCTTGTGGCGGGGGTAACCCAAACCTTGAGAACGAAGTTGCACAGTCTAAGCAACTAGGCTTTGATATTAACTACGGCAACTTTGATATGTCGGTCACTTGGAATAAGACCGATTTCCAAAACCGTATTATCGACATTAACGGCCAGGATCTCATGGAATTGGACTTCGCCAACTTCAAGACAGCCACTGGCTTCTCAGGCAGCGGCCTTGCAGGTGATCGCCCAACCGAAGACCAACTGCGTGCTTGGGTAGCAAGCCCACAGTCTAATAAAGACATCGTGCGTGACCCTTCTGATATTTATACTATCTTGCAGGTAAACAACACGAGTACTACTAACGCGGAATCCGTGTCAGTGGAAGCGTTTGATGTCGATGCTAACTATGGTTTCTCTCTCAACAACTGGGGTGATTTCCGCATAGGCTTACAAGCAACGTTCATCGATCACTTCTACTATCAGGGCGATTCTAGTCAGCCTGTAAAAGACGGTGCCGGCCTTTATAATGACCCAACTTCAGCCGCTCCTGAGCTTCCAGAATGGAAAGCGAATTTGCGTATGGGTTGGTCAATGGGCAATCACTCGATCAGCTCCACAGTGCATTATGTCGATGATATGCCTTATGACGGTCCGTTGTTTACACACATCGACTTCTTCGCGAACACTAACCGCCCAGCAGGCATCACCACAGTTAAGGCATGGACAGATATGGACATATCTTATACCTACCGTGGTTTAGAACTGTTAGGTGGCGAAAGTTCATTCTCAATAGGTTCACGTAATGTGTTTGATCGACAAGCACAGCGTTCGCCTGAGTTTGCAGGGGTGATGGGTGGTTTGCAGGATCCGATGGGTCGTGTGCTCTACGCTCGTTTCGTTTACGACTTCCAATAGAGTCGTCAACGTAAAAGAATTGGCGCTTTTATAGGCCAATAAAAAAAGGGGCTCCTAACGAGCCCCTTTTTTTGTTTTCGATTTCTCAGTCAGAGATATGTGGGAAAAACTCTTGTAACTGATCTCTACTCAACACCCCGCTATGAGCTTTGAAGCTGTGGTCTTGGGCAAAAAAATAACTGCGCGGCAGCTCTCCGTGCCAAAGCGGATCGATACTAAATCGAAGCTTCTCTACGAATGCATCGGCAAACATCCAGCTCTCGAACCCTGCCAAATCATAACTGTCCAAAATATCCAGAGCTTCCTCACGATCCTCTAGCAAATCTGTAGAGATAACCACTAATGGAAAATCAGGATCCTTTTGTTTTATCTCACCTAATAATTTCAGCTCAACACGACAAGGCGCACAATCAATAGACCATAGACTAAGCACAAAGGGCTTACCGGAAAACTCTTCCTTAATTTGCGCAAAACTTTGCCCATCAAATGGACGCAGATTATCTGCATGAGCATAGCCCGCACTCAACAATGCTACACTTATAATGCTCAGAATATTACGCAAGGCTTTCTTAACAGACTTAGTGTGCTGCCACATTTTCAATCTCCATGAAGACATATCCAAACTGCGCCGTTGCCCAGCTTAGATAGACTCCGTCTGCAGTATTAATAAGCAAAGGATGATCACTCGATTGATCGGTGACTAGAAGGTCTGATGCGACGCTCCAAGTTTCTCCGTCGTCATGTGAACGCATAATTTTTAACTGCGTCTGCATTCCATTGAAACCTTTCCATACCATTTTCAGTTCACCATCATCCAGCGCCAGGCTTGGATGCCCAGCCCCCGGCGTTGCATCCACTTCGATCAATTGCGTTGATGTCGCTTTGTTCAGATCATAGCGCGCGTAGTAGATGCCCTTATGAATATCCCCTGCGCTAAACCAACTCATATGATATTGATCTGCGGACTCCGCTAACACCATGCTTGGCCCGTGGTGGGGACATGCATCAATATACCAATCATCGACGGTGGCTCGTTCAAGCCCCGTCACCTCACCTTGTGGGTTCAATACTGCGATAGCGTGATCTCTAATTTGACTATCGTAGATTTGACGCCACAAAATAGCGACATTGTCCGCCCCCTGAGGCGCCATCGCTATTCGACAACATTCGCAGCTATTATGGGAAACGCGATAGTTCTTACTAAACGTTTTGCCATAGTCTTGCGATACCGCGTAGTAAATTGCAGCCCCAGGGTAAGCTTCGTCACGGGCCAAGGTCGCTTCCATGTCGCGTTTATCTATCCAAGTCAAATACAGATTGCCAGACTCGGTAAGAAAAAGACTATCGAAGCGATGACCTGTATGAAGGCCGTCATCATTAATAGTTTGCGGCTCGGTGAAACTCTTGCCGCCATCTATAGAGCGACTGAATCGAATCAAACCCGTGAAGTTTGACGACGTCTTAGTCGTCCACGACAAGAGGATATCTCCTTGCTCACTGAGTACAATCTTCGGTCGATTCTCACCATTGAACTCTGCATCTTCTGGTGTCGCATTGACTTGCACAGGCTCCGAATAATTCGTGCCCTTGTCATCTGAGTAAACGACATAGACATGTTGGTTTTGCACAAAAGTCACCCAGAGCCGATCATCAGCATCAACAGCGGCGCTGGGAGCACCACCGCAATGCACACTGACATAGTCGGCCCCGAAATTTTCTTTTAGCGCACTGCAACTTTCAGCCTGTACTGACTCAAAGCTGCCTAGAAACCCAAGCAACAAAAATGCTGCAATACTTTTAGAAATCATAGGAAACGTTCGCATAGTAAGTGCGGCCTGGCCAAGGGTGCGCAACAAATGAAAGCTCATCGGTCACATTGTCCACACCAAGGCCCAGCGCAACACCATTAGTAAGATTATAAGTAGTCTTTAATCCTAAACGCTTGAAACCATCTTGAGCGCCATAGACTCCATCTTCGTTGTCGGTATTGTCATTACGACCAAAACTATCACTCGCGTACTGGAAGTTTATACCAGCATCCCACTGCGAGTTAACGTGATAGGTCATCAACAAATTACCACGCCATTCAGGCATTCTTGGATAAGTGTTTCCCTCTATACTCGGGTCAGGATCATTCTTAACGATCTCTGAATCTGTATACACCATGTTGAATCGCACATCGAGATTACTAATTCCTAGATCGTCAATGTTGGCAATAAATTCCACGCCGCGTGTTTCAATTTCATCTACAGGAATAAAAGTGCGGACAGAAAGACCTCCCGGTAGATTCTCTGATTGCGACTCAACCACATCCTTAATCGTTTCCTGGAATAGGTTTACACGCAAAGTGCCACCTGCAACATCTCGTTCAATCATGACGTTCTGATGCCAACCATCCTCTGGTTGTAATTCGGGATTGGCCACACTAATGGCATTGTAAGCAGAGTATTGACTGAACAGCTCCTCAACAATGGGAAAGCGATAAGCTTTACCCAATGCATAAGCGAAGCGCCACTGATCGACAGGTTGATAACCTACAGAGAACTTAGGAGACACCTCTTTGCGCGAAGTCTTTGGCACGGCGACTACATCAAACTGGGGTGTCGCGGCATCGTCTTTGGAGAAGTAACCATTATCACTTTCAAATTTTTCCCAACGTGCCCCGAAACCTAGATCCCACTGTGCATTGATGTCCCAGTTCATTTGCGCAAATACAGCGCTCATTTGTGTTTCACCACCACTGCGGCTTGTATAGCCATTAAATTCGCCAGCCCTGTAGTTATCAGAACTGTAGACATCCATATTTAATTCATAGGCATCGTGCCGCGCACCGACGATCAACCCTAAACCGTCCACGCCTAGGGAATCAAAAAACAACTTCGCCTCTGCACTACTCCAGCCAGTGTCTCCGAAATCGTTTACTTGACCTGCAAGACTGTAATCCGAATCACTAGGATTCGAGAACGAGGAACGAGTTTCGTCACGCAACACTTCAAACTGATTGAGGTTTGCTTCAAATACTACGCCATCGGCGACAGGCCCGCGCAAACGCAAGCCCACAGAAAGGCTGTCACGCTCTTGTTCGGAAACACCCAAACGCGATGACGGCGCATTGAAGGCTATACCGTTTTGCACAACATCGCCGCTCCATACAGTGTTGCCACTGGTATCGCGCAAATAACTATTAGGGGAATTAGAACCGTTAAGTCGGTCTTCATAGGCAATATTGAGCAACGCCTGCCATTGCCCGAACTCTTGCCCAATCTTAACCTTGTAGTTATCTGTGCGAGTGTCTTGCACGCCGGTATCACCAAAGTAGGTGCGTAGGTTAGAACGCTCATCATTACCGGCAATGCCGCCCGCGACTGAAGTTAAACTACTAGCAGAGGTATTGCCGCCATAGTAGAAAGTTTGTGGCTGCGACTCACTGTCGAGGCGGTTATAAGAGAAATACACACTTGTATCGCCAATCTTATCGCCATAGGAGAAGAATGCTTTGTGCCCGTTAACGGTGTCATCAAAGCCATAGGCATCGAAACTCTGAGAGAAATAAGAAGTATCGAAGTGAAATTCACGCTCCTGAGGGATCGCAGACTCTATTAGTACGACGCCGCCCATCGAGTTGCCGCTGAACTCCGCAGAGAATGGGCCATAAAGCACTTCGACTTGCGCAATTTCACTAGCCGATACCATTGTCCAGCGCGGAGCACCATTCCAACGAGACTGAAGGAGATAATGAAGAGGAACCCCGTCGGCGAAAACCATTGAGCGCGAGGTTTGGAACATATTGGAACCGCGCATGCCCATGGTGCCATTAGAGTCGCCGATAAAACGTCGGCGTATGACAAGGCTAGGCTCGAATTTCACCACATCTTCCGTGGTTGCGACGTTAATACTAACAAGATCTTGCTGCGTGAGAAGGCTGCTAGGATGTGAGCTCGCCGCGCGCTGATTGGATTGCTCCCCCCACACGACCACTTCTTCCAATGTCTCTTGTTCCGCCGCCACTACCTGCGCACAAGCTAACGCACTGACTATTAAGGTAATTTCCAAGCTTAGGGCCTTGCGGTGCATATTGTTAAGCATATCTGGACTCTCAGTATTAACAGAACTTGCAATTCTATAGCTCACTGGCTTGCGCGCAATGTGACCAAATGTCGCAGGGGCAAACAAAAGGCCAGCAAGAAGCTCAGATTGATGGGGTGCGAGTTCGCAGTAACTTACGCTAGAATAGCGCTCGACCTGTCATTTACGACACGCACTTTAGAAGAGGAAAACCCTTGAATAACAGTAAGATTGCCTTTATCGGCGCAGGAAATATGGCCAATAGCCTAATTCATGGACTTATTAATAAGGGTGTGCCCAAAGAGAACATCACCGCATGCGACATCGATCAGGACAAATTGCAGGGCTTAGTCGATACTTGCGGCATTCGCACGGCTAGCATTAGCGATGCAGCAAAAACGGCTAACGTCATCGTTCTGGCGGTAAAACCTCAAGTCATGGAACAAGTGTGCACAAGCCTGCACACTGTCCTAGCGGAGACCGGCTGCATTATCATCTCTATCGCCGCGGGTGTCCCTTTACGCAGCCTAGAGCAATGGCTAGGAAAACAACAAGCCATTGTGCGCTGCATGCCCAATACTCCGGCACTTGTTTCTGAGGGGGCTACTGGCTTATTTTCCAATGCCCACACTAATGATGAACAAGCAAAGCTCGCCGAATCTATTCTGTCTGCCGTAGGCATTTGCAGCTGGCTCGATAGCGAAGCGCAGATCGACATGGTCACCGCGCTCTCTGGTAGCGGCCCGGCCTATTACTTCCTCTTAATGGAAGCGATGGAGCAAGCCGCTGTGACAATGGGCCTGGATCCCCAGATGGCACGTCAATTTACCATTCAGACAGCGCTTGGCGCCGCCAAGTTGGCCGCAAGTAGTGACGTGCCTCCCGACGAACTAAGACGTCGAGTGACATCTCCAGGCGGCACCACCGAGGCGGCCATCAAGAGTTTTGAAAACGACGATTTCCGTAGCATTGTCGAACGTGCGATTGGGGCGGCGCAAAAACGCTCTATTGAGTTAGCGAGCTAATTGATAGCGAGCGCCATTGGCACCTAAGCAAGACTAAATAAAAGAGAGAGAACGTAATGGGTTCATTAGGAAGTGCAGGATATTTGATTGTCAGTTCTTTAGGGGGCCTTTACATTCTCGCCGTCTTACTGCGATTTATGTTGCAAGTCGCGCGAGCTGATTTCTACAATCCTTTCACACAAGCGATTGTAAAAGTGACAGACCCGACCGTCCGACTCTTTAGGCGGTTTATCCCAGGATTTAGAGGCTTCGATTTCGCCTCTTTGCTTCTGGCATTAGTTGCCCAATGCATTGCGACTACTTTGCTCATTTATTTTAGCGGCTATGCGCTACCCGGCATCGGGTTGATCGTAAGTTGGTCCAGTGTGGGCCTTCTGTCATTTATCCTGAATATCCTTTTTTGGTCGATGATCATTTCGATCGTCTCTAGCTTCATTGCGCCCTTTAGTCGACACCCAGGATTAGTCTTGGTTCGCCAGCTAACAGAGCCTGTTATGGAGCCACTGCGACGTTTGCTACCCTCCATGGGCGGCTTAGATTTTTCTCCCATATTCTTGTTTCTCGCCCTGCAAATTATTCGCGTTATTTTCATTGATCCGGTTGGGGTCAATACAAGATTGGTGTTGGGAATATAAGCGAAGGTGTCCGAGAAAACAGCAGTGTGTTGTCAATGGCAGGGGCAAGATTTATTGCTCCAATGCCGCTTACAACCCAAAGCCTCCAAAGATGAATTCGCGGAAATGCTTGGCGAGCAAATAAAGATTCGTATCACGGCACCACCTGTTGATGGCAAAGCCAACAAGCACCTCATTAAATTTTTGGCTAAACAATTTAAAGTGACACAAGATAGGGTTTGCATCATCAACGGCGAAAACTCACGACAAAAGCGAATAAAAATAGTAGGCCCGCAACGTCTTCCTGAAGCGTTGCTACTCCAGCCTCCCGTACCCACTAATTCACACACGGATAGCGCAAAAACATAACATGCCAAAAACCGTCCGAGAAAACCCCGTCGGAATAGTAACGCCTCAGTGCTTACATTTCGACGATCCGCTTTTGCTGCGTAGTGGCAAAAGCATCAATAGCTATGATCTCATGATCGAGACCTATGGCAGCTTGAATGCGAAAAAAAGCAATGCCATTCTCATTTGTCATGCTCTCAGCGGCGACCATCATGCAGCGGGCTACCATAGCGAAGACGATAGCAAACCGGGTTGGTGGGATCATTGCATCGGACCAGGCAAACCTATCGATACCGATAAGTTCTTTGTAGTCTGTCTCAATAATCTCGGAGGCTGCGCCGGTAGCACAGGCCCTAGCTCTATCAACCCCGACACCGGTACTTTTTACGGGCCGGACTTTCCCATCGTCACAGTCCGTGATTGGGTGAAAAGCCAAGTCGCTTTGATGGAACGTCTCGGCATTGAACAATGGGCCGCCGTAGTGGGCGGAAGCTTAGGCGGCATGCAGGTAATGCGCTGGGCTATCAGTTACCCCGAACGACTAAAACACGCCATCATGATTGCTGTGGCTCCTAAACTGTCGGCGCAGAACATTGCCTTCAATGAAGTGGCACGCCAATCGATCACGGCAGACCCAAATTTCCATAACGGTCGATATTTGGAACATGGCACTCACCCGAAAAAGGGATTGATGTTAGCGCGGATGGTCGGGCACATCACTTATCTTTCTGACAGCGCCATGCGCGGCAAGTTCGGTAAAGACGAAGAGCCTGTCAACAGTGATGCGATCGCAGGAAACTTTGGCCGTGACTTGCGCACTGGGCAACTTAGTTTCGGCCTTAATGTGGACTTCCAGGTTGAAAGCTACCTGCATTACCAAGGTGAACGTTTCTCTGAACAGTTCGATGCGAACACCTATTTGTTAATGACAAAAGCGCTCGATTATTTTGATCCAACAGTAGATTACGAAGGCAGCCTTAGCGCCGCATTCGCCAACAGCAGCTGCCGTTTCCTATTAATGTCTTTCAGTTCGGATTGGCGTTTTCCGCCAGAGCGTTCACGCGAGATAGTCGATGCACTTTTAGAGGCCGGCAAACAAGTGAGTTATCTTGAGATTGAAGCGGATCAAGGACACGATGCCTTCCTACTTCCTGTGCCACGCTATGTCGATGCGTTCTCTACTTATCTCCAACGTGTAAGTGACGAGGTGAACTCATGATGCGCCCTGATCTCGACATTATTCAGCATTGGATAAAACCCGGCAGTCGTGTCCTCGACCTTGGCTGTGGGGACGGCAGTCTATTGAAGTTTCTTAAGACCGAGAAAAACGTTTCCGAAATCGGCTTAGAGATAGCAGAGAAAAACATCAGACTATGTTTGGAAAAGGGCGTTAATGTGATCGAGCAAGATCTCAATAAAAGCCTGCAAAATTTCAAAGAGAAAAGTTTTGATACTGTTTTGCTCACACAGACATTGCAGGCAGTCAATTATCCCGATGTCATCATCGATGAGATGCTAAGGATTGGCAAAAACTGCATCGTCACGTTTCCAAATTTTGGCAACTGGCGCTCGCGCATGTACCTTTTCTTTAAAGGCAGAATGCCTGTATCCAACTTCATGCCTTACGAATGGTATAACACACCTAATATCCATTTTTGTACGGTACGCGATTTTGATGAACTGTGCCGCGACAAGAAGATTAAAATAATTACACGCACCGTGGTTGATCACCGCCACCAAGGCAGCTGGATGATACGCTTGTGGCCGAACCTGTTAGGGGAAACCGCCATTTATCATATCAGCCGTTAAGAAGGTCGAAAATTGCGATGAAGAAAATTGTATTAGCAACGGGAAACGCAGGAAAGCTTCGAGAATTTCAACAAATTCTTGGAAGCTCAACTATCGAGTTCGTAACCCAGCGTAGTCTCGGTGTTAGCGATGCCGATGAAACCGGATTGAGCTTTGTCGAGAATGCCATCTTGAAAGCACGACACGCTTGTGCTGTAACAGGATTGCCCGCACTCGCTGATGATTCCGGCATAGAAGTCGATGCACTCAATGGCAAACCTGGCATTTACTCGGCACGTTATTCCGAGCCTGATGCCACGGACCAACGCAATAACGAAAAACTGTTAGCAGAATTGGCCGACGTGCCACTCGAGGGCAGAACTGCACGCTTTCAATGTGTGATTGTTTTCATGCGCCATAGCGAAGACCCTATGCCGTTTATTTCGCAAGGCTCTTGGGAGGGACGCATCCTCTTAGCCGCTAGCGGTGAAAACGGTTTCGGTTATGACCCATTGTTTTATGTCCCTACACATCAATGCGCTTCCGCACAGCTGGCCCCAGCCATCAAGAACAGTATTAGCCATCGCGGTCAGGCCTTACAAAGTTTGTTACAGCATTGGGCTGCCTTAAGCGGTGCACTCTAGTGTCCAATGACCTCGGCGTCACTCCCACTACATTGTTAGCATTACCTCCGCTAAGCCTCTACGTGCACATCCCATGGTGTGTACGAAAGTGTCCTTATTGTGATTTCAACTCGCACGAGAAAACGACAGAACTTCCTGAACAAGCGTATATCGATGCCTTGCTACAAGACTTCGCATCTTCTGTGCCCTTTATCCAAGGGCGCCCACTGCACTCTATCTTTTTTGGTGGCGGGACTCCTAGCCTTTTTAGCGCACAAGGGTTCGATAGATTACTTCGTGGGATCAATCAAAAAATTCAATTTGCTACAGACATCGAGATCACCCTCGAGGCCAACCCAGGCACAGCAGAGCGCCAGAAATTCGCAGACTATAAACGCGTAGGGATCAATCGACTATCGATTGGCATACAGAGTTTTGATGATCTGCAGTTACAAGCGCTGGGCAGAATTCATGGGAGCGACGACGCCACCAAAGCTGTTGAGTTTGCCCACGCGGCCGGATTTGATAATTTTAATATCGATATCATGTACGGATTAAAAGGGCAGAATACAGCCGCCGCGATGCGCGACCTCAACACAGCCATCGCTCTAAGCCCTACGCATCTTTCTTGGTACCAATTAACGATCGAACCCAATACTGAATTCTACAAACGTCCTCCTGTTCTTCCTGAGGACGATGCCTTAATCGACATTCAGGACAGCGGCTTTGCCCTACTACAATCACATGCTTATTCTCGTTACGAGATATCTGCATTTGCACAAGCTGGACGGCAGGCTCGACACAATCTTAACTATTGGCGTTTCGGGGATTACATCGGCATAGGGGCTGGTGCCCACGGAAAAATAACACAAGCGCACACGCAGCAAATTGTCCGCACTCGCAAGAAGAAGCAGCCAGATCACTATCTAGCCGACCCACAGCTTAAACCCGCCAATACGAGCCCTATCGCTCTTGATGAGGTGGCAATCGAGTATTTATTGAATGTGCTTCGTTTGCCAGAAGGGTTTACTGCGGCCCATTTCGAGGGCAGCACCGGACTAGGTTTCGAGGCTATCGAAAAGCAGGTATCATCATTGCAAACGCAAGGTTTGATGCAAGTCGATGGGCCGCTAATACGCCCAACCGAGAAGGGACAACAGTTTTTGAATAGTGTTTTAGAAGCATTTCTATGATCTAGAAAACACCAATGAGGAAAGCACCCATGAGCCGAGCGCTATACGAACAGCATTGCCAAGCCTGCACCATCGGCACACGAGCCATGCTACCCGAAGATTCTAATAAACTTCTTGCCTCTGTTGCCCGCTGGAAAAAGGTGAAGGTAGATGGCATGGAGCAGATTCGCCGTGAGTTTCATTTTCCCGACTTCAAAGAAGCCGCTGCTTTTACTCACAAAATTGGCTTGATTGCTGAGCGAGAAGATCACCACCCCAGCGTATTATTGGAGTGGGGCAAAGTGACCGTGTCATGGTGGACCCATAATGCCAATGGTCTACATGACAACGACTTCATCATGGCCGCAAAAACCGACCTTATTGCTAACCACGCGATGGGCAACAAATGAGCCACACATTCCCTACCTTTATGACGCATTTAGATGCGCTCATTAGCAAACCCAGCATTAGCTCCTCCAACCCTAAGTTTGATGTGAGCAATAGCGCGGTCATCGACTATCTCGCGCAAAGCTACGAAGACGTGGGATTTCAATGCGAGCGCGTCAGCAGCGCCCCAACCTCGGTGCTCACCGCCAGTAATGAAAAGATCAATCTCATTGCCACTCGCGGAAGCGGTCCCGGCGGACTCGTCTTGGCCGGCCATACCGATACCGTGCCGCTTGATGAGGCATTGTGGAAAGTGAACCCATTTCGGCTTACCGAGAAAGACGGGCGGCTTTATGGGCTCGGCAGTACCGATATGAAAAGCTTTTTTGCACTCGTGCTGGAAGCACTCAAAGAGTTTAATGGCGTCGTGTTTAAACAGCCCTTGATCATCCTCGCTACTGCAGACGAAGAAACCTCGATGCAAGGCGCCAGAACTTTAGCGGAACTAGGTCGACCTCGCGCACGCTGTGCCGTCATTGGTGAACCCACAGGCATGCGCCCTATCAATGCTCACAAAGGCATCATGATGGAGTCCATCGATTTATTGGGGCAAAGCGGGCACTCCTCAGACGCCGCTCTTGGGCATAATGCCTTAGACGCCATGCACAGCGTCATAAGTGAGCTTATCGTCTTTAGACAAGAGCTACAGACCCGCTTCAATAGCCCTGTGTTTACGATTCCTACCCCAACACTCAACCTTGGCTGCATTCATGGCGGGGATAATCCCAATCGAATTTGCGGACAATGCCGTTTAGAGTTCGATATTCGCCTATTGCCGGGAATGGAAATCGAAGCGATGCGCGAAGAAATACGCTCACGCATTACGCCCATCGCGCTACGATTTGGAGTAGTGCCGACCGTCGCGCCCTTATTTGCAGGACTACCGGCGTTCATGACAGCACCGGACAATGAACTCGTTAAGACAGCCGAACGCCTTACTGGCCATAGTGCTGCCACTGTCGCTTTTGGCACCGAGGCGCCATTGTTGCAACGCCTTGGAATGGACACTATCGTGTTAGGCCCTGGCGACATCGATCAAGCTCATCAGCCCGATGAATTCTTAGAGTTAGACAGAGTAGGCCCCTATATAGAAACCTTAAGAGGCCTAATTCGTCATTACTGTCTGTAGCGGCATCGCACATGACAGTTCGATAAAAATATTCATAACATTCAATAAATAGACTATATTCACGCCCATGCAAAATCTCCCCGATTACATAGACTGGTTTCGTCACTCTTCCAGTTATATTAATGCTCATCGCAAAAAGGTGTTCGTCGTGCTATTGCCTGGCGAAGCACTAGAGCACCCGAACTTCAATAATATTGTGCATGACATCAACTTGCTCAACAGCCTAGGCGTTAAGCTCGTGCTAGTCCATGGAGCACGCCCGCAAATTAACAATGCATTGGATACAGCACAGATCCAATCGACTTATCACAAGGGCTTACGCATCACAGATGCCGATAGCCTTGTGCATATTAAGCAGATCATTGGCGCATTAAGTATCGATGTCGAGGCCATGTTTTCCATGGGCCTTGCCAACTCGCCTATGCATGGCGCTGACATTACCGTCAGTCGCGGAAATTACATTACGGCCAAACCTCTTGGCGTTCTCGACGGCATTGATCACGCGTTGACAGGCGTCGTGCGTAAAGTGAACGCAGAAGCGATCCAACAGCATTTAGGTGCTCACAATATTGTTCTACTAAGCAATCTTGGGTATTCCACTACGGGCGAGGTCTTTAATCTTTCCGCTGAGGATGTGGCCACAGAGGTCGCCATCGCGTTGAACGCAGAAAAACTTATTATGTTCATTCCGCAGTCGGGCATTCTCGATGGCAATGGCGATATGGTCAGCACACTGAGCCCCGCCTCAGCGCAACATGTTCTAGAGGCGGTCAGCGCGAAACAAGAGAACAACGCTAATGGCATCGCCCAAGCGTTATCCGCAGCACTGAAAGCATGCAGCAAGAATGTGCCGCGTAGTCATTTGATCAGCTTTGAACACAACGGCGCATTGATCGAAGAGTTATTTACACGCAACGGTAGCGGCACGCTGGTATCGAAAGAAACGTTCGAAGTATTACGCCAAGCCAACATCGAAGATGTGGCAGGGCTTCTAGAGCTTATTACGCCTTTAGAAGACGCCGGTGTGCTTGTGCATCGCTCTCGCGAGCTATTAGAAACTGAGATCAACTATTTCTTCGTGATAGAACGTGAAGGCATGATTATCGCCTGCGCGGCTTTGTATCCAATGGATGAATCTTGCGGCGAAATCGCCTGCATCGCGATCCACCGAAATTACCAAGACACGGGCAGAGGCAAAGATTTGCTTCTGGCCATTGAGAAACAGGCTAAGAGCGCGGGCATGGACAAAGTCATCGTGCTCACGACGCAAACCACGCATTGGTTCTTAGAAAATGGGTTTACTCCAATCACAGTGGCGCAACTTCCCGAGAAAAAGCAAAAACTGTACAACTATCAACGCAACTCTAAAGCTTTGGTCAAGAATTTGAACTAGAGACTCTCTCTATCAGGTCTTTAGCTTTCGTGTTCTGCAAAAAATTAAAACAAACGCAGCACCGCTTCACGACAACAAAAAGGAGAAATACTCATGAAGAAACTCATATTGACCGGCTTACTAAGCGTGGCCGTTAGCGCCAGCATTCAAGCTCAGACATTCACTGCAGGCGGCCCTCTTGGCACGATCAATGAAGCAGGCGTCGCAACACCCATGTCTGCTAACGTCAAAGTATTCGGCAGTTTCCGCACTGCCGAGAGCTGTACCTTCGACCCCTCACGCAATTTGATTCTCGCCATGAACAATGGCGTATCAAACACGATGCAGCCAAACGATGGCTACGTCTCTCTTATCAATCCCGATGGCAGTGTGCATACGTCTAAATGGATAGGGGCAACCCGAGACGGTTTGGAACTAGACCAACCACTAGGCAGCGCCATCAATAATGGTGTGCTTTACGCCGTGGATATCGATCAGGTACGCATGTTCGACCTTGCGAGCGGCCAACCCATGGGATCAGTCACTGTTCCCGGTGCAACCGGTTTGAATGGTGTAGGGGTTGCGGCTGACGGAACGGTATACGCCTCTAACACAAGAGCCATTGAACGCATCTATAAAGTCACACCAGACGGCGAAGCATCGGTGTTTGCCGAAGGCGCGCCACTTGCAGCTCCCAACGGGGTCGCCATCGACAACAACGGCAACATCGTCGTCGTCAATGTCGGTGACAACGCTGTGATCACTTACAATCCTGCAGGCGAAGTCATCATGACCGAGCATTCAGTAGAGGGTGGCAATGATGGGGTGGTGATTATGGCGGACGACACTAAATACATCAGCAGTGTGCGCTTTGGCAGCGTGTCGCGCATTCGACCAGGACAAGCGGCCGAAGTGATCGCCTCTGGTATCCCATCGGCGGCATCGATGTGCTATGACTCCGTACAGAACCAACTTGTGATTCCAATGAATTCCAACAACGCATTGGCATTCATTCCGCTAGACTAAACGCACGGTTTGCTCCGCTGCCGAATTAAGTTTCGGCAGTGGGGCGCTCTAATACCACGAAACTATAATCGTAGGGATTTGGTCCCGCGGCTAAAAAGTCTTCTCTTCCTAACTCTTCCCACTGCGTCAAATCGAACACTGGAAAATGTGCATCCCCTTCGACTTCCGCATGCACCTGGGTCAAATACAATCTATCGGCCACGGGCAATGCCAACGCATAAATCTGTGCGCCGCCGATGATCACAGCCTCGTCGGCACCATCAATCAATGCAATACTTTCAGCAAGCGCGCGAGCGTCCTCCAACGAGTGTACGACCTTAATACCAGGGGCCGTAAAGTCTAAGTCTTTAGTGATTACAATGTTCGCGCGCCCAGGCAGAGGTCGACCGATCGACTCATAGGTTTTACGTCCCATGATGATCGGCTTACCCATCGTCACACGTTTGAAATACTGCAGGTCTTCAGACAAATGCCAAGGCAGGGCATTGTTACGACCAATAGTTCTATTGCGGGACATTGCCCATATCAATGCTAGTTTCATAATACGGGCTCTTTAAACGGCAACTGGCGCTTTTATATGCGGATGCGCTTCATAGTCAATCAGTTCGAAATCAGAAAACTCGTAACTAAAAATATCTGCAGGCTTGCGTTTAATGTTTAAGCGCGGCAAAGACATTGGCTCACGCGTTAACTGCAATTTAGTTTGTTCGATATGATTGCTGTATAGATGAGTATCGCCACCCGTCCAAATGAAGTCACCCACCTCTAGATCACATTGCTGCGCCACCATATGCGTTAACAATGCATAAGAAGCAATATTGAACGGGACGCCCAAGAAAGTGTCTGCGGAGCGCTGATACAACTGACAGGACAACTTGCCATTGACCACATAAAACTGGAACAAAGAATGGCAAGGAGGAAGCGCCATTTGATCCACATAAGCCGGGTTGTAAGCTACCACCATCAAACGTCTAGAATTTGGGTTACTGCGAATTTGCTCGATTAGCTTAGTAATCTGATCGACAGACTGTCCATCAGGCCCCGGCCAAGAGCGCCATTGAAAACCATACACTGGGCCAAGGTCGCCGTTCTCATCTGCCCATTCGTCCCAGATAGACACGCCATTCTCTTTCAAATAACGGATGTTAGTATCGCCACTCAAGAACCAGAGCAACTCAACAATGATCGAGCGCAGATGTAGCTTCTTTGTCGTGAGCACAGGGAAACCTTTTGCGAGATCGAAGCGCATCTGATGACCAAACACCGAGCGCGTGCCGGTACCTGTGCGGTCACCCTTGTCTTCACCTTCGTCGAGTATTCTTTGTAAAAGGTCGAGATACTGTTTCATGATTTACTACGCTCTATCGTCAATTCAGTTAGTCGTGCTTACTTTGCCTGGTGCTTTGTACGCGATTACCATCAGCGCAATGCCCGCGATAATCAATGGCAAGGAAAGAATTTGTCCCATGGTCATCCAATCTAAGAAGACAAAGCCTATGCCTTCGTCTGGCTCCCTATAGAACTCTACAAAGAAACGCTGCACGCCATAGCCAATGCCAAACAAGCCTGAGGCGGCGCACATAGGACGTGGCTTAGAAGTAAACCACCACAGCAAAGAAAACAACACAACGCCCTCTAGGGCGAACTGATAAAGCTGTGAAGCGTGGCGCGGCAGAGGATCTACATGCGGGAACACCATTCCCCAGGACACATCCGTGTGACGGCCCCATAATTCGCCGCCAATAAAATTACCAATACGCCCTGCGCCTAAGCCAAACGGCGCTAAAGGGGCAACGAAATCCAATACTTTGAAATAGGGCTTATTAAGCTTACCTGCATACCAATACAGCGCGGCCATGACACCCAGAATTCCGCCATGGAAAGACATGCCGCCTTCCCAGACTCGAAGCACCCACAGCGGATCCGACAATACTTTGTCAAAATTATAGAAGAACGCCGAACCAATGCGCCCGCCTAACACGGCCCCTAACGCTCCATAGAAAATGAGGTCGGCGACTTGCTCGTCAGTCCATAGGTCTTGGGACTTCTTAGCGCGGTATTTCGCCAGTAACCACGCGCCCCCAAAGGCAATAATGTACATGATGCCATACCAATGGACAGTCAATGGGCCTAGGGAGAATGCGACGGGATCAAATTGCGGATAAGTGAGCATGCGTAGGATCTTGGAAAGGGGTTGGAAATAGAACTAAGCAAATAGCTTGGTCTATCTCAAGAGCCATGATGCTCCCCTATGGCCCAAGGCCTGTCAAGATGTAATCGTACGAAGAGGGTTAGCCGAGAAGGGCGAGTAGTGCCTTCTTTTTCTCTAATGACAAGGCTTGGAACTTCTCAATAACCTGATGGGCCGGCTTGGCCAATGCGGGTTTCAAACCGAAAGTATCTGCTGTCGATTTCAAGCCACGGGCGACTAACTCAGACAAATGTTGCTCAAGTAACAAGGTGATCTCCGAATTCATGCTACGGCGATTCTTGCGTGAAATCTCTGAGAGATGCGCATGGTATTCACACGGTAGACGCAAGATGAACTTGTTCTTTTCTGCCGCTAGCTGCTCTTTGAGAGAGTGATTGTCTGTTTGGCCTACTGACATTTACCTAACCTTAGAATTAACTTTGAGCAGGACGTCCCCTTCCATGGGGGCGTCAATACTCGGCAAATCCCTTTGATACCTCGACTCCCGAAGCAATCCAAGGGATGCATTATCCTTAAATAAACTGAAGTTACTGTAGGAATATTGCCTATTCAACGAAATAACCCGTCACATTAGAAGGAAGCCTATTATTGCAGGGCTATTTAATTGGTTCGCGATGACCGCAATAGTCTATCAACACCCGCATTATAAAGGGCCATATCAACGCAACTACGCACCATTTGAGAGTCATCCATCGCCATCACTTGCTCGAGCAATTGCTGCGCGGCTGAGAAAGTCATACTGCGAATGACTGCCTTCACTTTTAACAAAGTCGTCGCATTCATTGATAACACGTCAAACCCCATCGCCATCAATAATACGGCACCACCGGGATCTCCTGCCATTTCGCCGCATATACTGACAGGTTTGTTCTCAAGGTGCGCCTGCTCCACGATGAAACGTAAAGCTTGCAAGACAGCAGGATGAAATGAGGAGTATAGGCTAGCGACGCGCGGGTTGTTGCGATCCACCGCCAAGAGATACTGAGTCAGGTCATTACTGCCCACCGATATGAAATCCACTAAACGGCTAAGGGCGCGGGTCTGGTATACCGCAGCAGGCACTTCAATCATGACGCCTATAGGCGGCATGCGCACGTCCAAACCTTCTTCGCGCAGCTCACGATAGGCACGCTTAATAATCTGAATAGAACCCGTGACTTCTTGTACATTAGAGATCATCGGCAACATGATCTGTAGATTGTCCAATCCTTCACTCGCGCGAATCATGGCTCGGACTTGAGCGATAAAGATCTCGGGGTGATCGAGCGTCACACGAATGCCACGCCAGCCTAGGAAAGGGTTTTCCTCTTGAATAGGGAAATAGGGCAGGGCTTTGTCCCCACCGATATCCAATGTCCGCATAGTCACAGGCTTAGGCGCAAACGCACTGAGCTGCTCTCGGTATATGGCGGTTTGTTCCTGCTCACTGGGAAAGCGCTCGCTTAATAAAAAGGGCACCTCTGTGCGGAACAAGCCAATGCCCTCGGCCCCATGATCAAGGGAGCGCACAACATCGGACATCAACCCTGTATTAACCCATAGGTTCATACGGTGCGCGTCTAAGGTCTCACAGGGGAGGTTAATGATACCCTCCAAGCCTCGAACCAGCTGCTCTTCCTCTTTGATCACTTCGCGATAGCGATTACGCAATTGGTCACTAGGACTGCTATACACCTGACCGTTATACCCATCGACGATAAGCTCACGCCCATCCAATTGCCGATACGGCAGATCGACCACCCCCATGGTGGTAGGGATGCCCATAGTGCGGGCCAGAATCGCGACATGAGAGTTGCCCGAACCTTTAACCGAAACAAGGCCTAACAGTTTCTCTTTTGGCACCTCTGCTAGCATCGCGGCAGTTAACTCTTCGCCTACAAGGATGGTGTCATCAGGGTAATTGGTTTTCGTGACATTGCGGTTCTGCAAATGGAACAATATGCGGCTACACAGATCTTTGATATCTGCTGCACGTTCACGTAAATAAGGGTCTTTCATCGTCTCGAAAGCCCGCACGTGGTCTTTGGCCACCTCGGCAAGTGCGCCTTGCGCCCATTGCCCTAGGCGAATACGATCGATGACTTCCTTACCTAGGGCATCGTCATCCAACATCCGCAAATAAACCGCAAACAGCTCGCGCTCTTCGGGTCTTAATCGTGCCTCAAGGGTCACGCCTAGCGCACTCATATCCTCACGAACGGACTCTAGCGCCATATTAAAGAATTCGACTTCTTTCTCGATATCGGCACAGGTACGTTGAGGGATTAGGTCTAGGTCTGCTGGTGGAAACACGACGACTGCATGACCAATGGCCACACCGTTGGAACCTGGAACACCGTTAAAACTCGTGTCTGTTTTGCGCTGCCCCGATGGACTAACGCCTTGTATGGCACCAGTGGCTTCCGCGGCCGCAATTACCCCTGAGAGCTGCGCCGACAAGGTGATTAGGAATGCTTCCTCGCCTTCATCAAAGCTGCGTTTCTCGCGATGCTGTACCACCAACACGCCAAGCACCTTGCGATGGTGAATAATCGGAACTCCGAGGAAAGAGCTAAATTCTTCTTCCCCAGTTTCAGAAAGGTAATGGTAGTTAGGGTGGGCGCGGGCATCTTCTAAGTTGACCGGTTCGGCGTTACTCGCCACCAAACCCACTAGGCCTTCACCCAGTTGCAGGCCAACATGACCAATGGATGCCTTTTTCAAACCCTCAGAGGCCATTAAGACATGACTGTTGATGTCGGGGTCTAATAGGTAAACGGAGCAGACTTGCGTGTTCATTGCGTCTCGCACCCGAGATACAATGATATCAAGGGCGCTCTGCAAATCCTTTGCAGTGTTCACCTCTTGTACTATTTCTCGCAGCCTTTCTAACATCATCTGGATGTTCCGTGTTTTCTCTAATTATTAAATTTTGTTGGCACTTACTACTCGTGGCGGCAATAGGCCACGGCCTCAATTTAGACGAAGGCAACACAGAGTCTAGGGATGTCGCTTAAGCGCGAAGATACCTATGTAAGGGCGAAACTAGCTCTTTCAATGCCTGCCTATAAACCTCACGCTTAAAATCAATCACCTGACTGAGCGGATACCAAAAACTTACCCATTGCCAGTCATCGAATTCGGGAGAGCCATTGGTGCTGAGGTTGATTCTTTCCTCATCGGCACGCAGCTTAAGCAAATACCACTTCTGTTTTTGTCCGATGCATACAGGGTTCGAATGTTGACGAATCAAGTTCTTCGGAAGCTCATAATAGAGCCATCCATCTGTTGAGGAGATGATCTCTACATCTTCAGGGGCAAGCCCAACTTCTTCCTCCAGCTCTCGGTACAAGGCATCTTGTAGCGATTCGCCTTGATGAATACCACCTTGAGGAAATTGCCAAGCGTCCTGCCCAATCCGCTTAGCCCATAGCAACTGGCCGCGCGAGTTGCAGATGACAATACCTACATTAGGCCTAAAACCCTTCGAATCTATCATCTGCAAGTGTTCCTAATCTAAAAAACATCTCTGGCATTGTTTCACAGGTCTATGAGAATGTTCAACGGGCGCACAACAACATAGCCCCTCTGTTATAGGTATAATGCGGGTTTTCACTCTTCACAGTGGGTAAGGTATTCCATGGCTTTGGCGATATTTGATCTTGATAACACACTACTAGCAGGCGATAGCGATCACGCCTTCGGTGATTTCTTAATAACTCAGAACTTAGTCGACCCCATTCGTCATCGCGAACAGAACGATGCTTTCTACCAACAGTATAAAAATGGCGGTCTAGATATGGTCGCTTATACTGAGTTCGCCGTTTCCGCACTTAAAGGCATGGCGCGCGCTCAACGCGACGCACTGCATGCGCTTTTCATGCAGGATTTTATCGAACCCATGATGCTCCCCGCCTCAAAAGCGCTTATTGCCGAGCATAAAAGCAAGGGCGATTTTTGCCTGATCATTACAGCGACCAACCGTTTCGTCACCGAACCTATCGCCCATTACTTAGGGGTCGATGGACTTATCGCCACAGAGCTGGAGATGCTCGACGATCTCTATACGGGCAAATTAAGTGGCGAACCAAATTTTCAAGACGGGAAAGTACGGCATTTGGAGTTGTGGCTTAAAACCCGCAATGTCACAGGACAGACACCGCTAGATCTCAAAGGCAGCATTTTTTACAGCGACTCGTTTAACGATCTGCCATTGCTTGAGTATGCCGAAACCGCCGTCGCGGTTGACCCAGATGACACCCTGCGCAAGATTGCACAAGAGCGTCAGTGGAAAATCATGAGCTTGCGTTGAGCTTTATTCGATTGGAGCCAGAGCGATCTCTACAATTAGATCATCAGCTAAACGCTCTAACTGAGACTGCAAAGCATCGATATCTAAGTCTACTGGCACCTTTAGGACGACCTTTGCGTTAAATAACGCCTCGCCCGACATTGGCGCGCTGCTAATATGTGAACTCAATTCCTCTACGTTCACATGAGCGGCGGCCAATGCTCGTGCAATTTCTTTGACGATACCGGGTCGATCATTGCCCACTAAAGACAAGCGCAATGTACGCTGTTTCGTCGCCGCATCGGCCAAGCTGACCTTTTCAACCACAAGTTTTAAAATCGACGACAAGTTTTGCAGATCTGCCACTAAGGCATCCGCATGAGACTCTTCCACGCTGACTCGCAAAATACCGGCGAACTTGCCTGCCAAATGCGACATATTACTTTCCAACCAACTACCCGAATGCCGTGCAATAGTCTCGGAAAGCTTCTCGACCAAACCTGGTTTATCGTCGCCGATGATTGTCAGTACTAAATATGTCGCCATGACAGCTCCTTGTTTATCGTCGCAGTATTAACACCGCTTACGCTTCAATAGTAATGCTACGTGGAAATTGACCGAACTCTTCCCAATAACTAACGCGCTCTGGCAGCTCTTCAGCCGGCAGTTGCACCTTACCGTTCACATCCGTTACGCGAGACACCAAGGTGTGCTCTCCAGGCTGCGCATCGTCCCACTCAAACTGGAACATCTTCCAAGTAAACTGTGAAGCGGCTGGGTCCAGGGTTGCACGCTGCCATTGCCCGTTATCCACTTTCACCTCAACGCTCGCCAATGGAGTGCCGTCATTGAGCACGAAACCTGTCACCTTATGGGTAGAACCCATTTTAGTCACACGAACAATCACAGACTTCAGGTTCATTCGACCGACTGAGTTTTCAACCCAACGCTCCTGACCCCCAACCTCTTCTCGCTTCAACGTCACATAATCTCGGCCCATAAAGCGCCCCATGTAACGTGTATCTTGAATATGAATTTGCGTTAGCCATTTCACGTTTGCAACGCCGTACCAACCTGGCACCAAAAGACGAACAGGCTTGCCATGGTAATGAGGCAGAGGCTCGCCATTCATCTCGAACGCCAGCATATTGTTTTCGTTCATGGCATCTTCAACAGACATACTACGGGCAAACGCAGTCTCTACCGTGCGCCCGCGCAATTCTTCTTCACCGATATCCGTGCCAAAGAATACGATCTCTTTGCCCTCAGGCTTGATCCCGGCTTCTTGTAAAATGTCACGCAAACTCACACCGCGCCATTTAGCGTTACCGACCAAACCGTGAAAAAGTCGAGCACCATTACCACCGCACTCAAACCCAACATCCTTTTCGATTATTGGGCGACTGCGCAGCTGGTCTAAGGAAAAACTCAAGGGCTTATTCACTAAACCGGTGACATTGAGTTCGTAGGTACTATTGTCGACCTCTGGCTGGCCATAGTGTTGCACCAAATAAAAATCATCATTAGGCGTGTAGAAATCGGTAATCTTGTTTGTGTCGAGAAAGTGGGTCGCACCTGGGCGCACCGGAAGTACTCGGAAGGTATCGGGCACGTCAGTGAAGGGGACGTTCACCTCACCTTGTGCAAGTGCAGGCATAAGCCAGTTTGGAAACGCTGCAGCGCCAATTGCGAGGGCACTGCCGCCGACCGCGCCTTTTAATAGCTTTCTACGCTCTGGATTTTCCGGGTTCATGGGTTTACCTCATCTTGTTTTTGTAATGTGACGCGAGCGTCGGTAAATAGAAGAGCCGACAATAACACAGGGTAGAAACCTTGCCTATATAGGCCCCATCTGCCGCTCCCGTGCCGGCCCATGGAACCACCCAGAGCCCATTACTGGACTTCATCCCACAAATTTGGAAAGATCAATCGCGTTGCTTGCCCGCACGACAAGGGCTATCGGACTCTAAGACAGGGACGTTCGACTAAGGGGATAAAAATGAAAAACCTCGTAGCACGTTGTTTTATTGGAATATTATTAAGCTGCACAGCCATGGTTAGCAGTGCACAAGACCCTATCCGCATTGCTTACATCGACCCTCTCACCGGCGCGTTCTCCGCTACGGGCTACAACGGCCTTGTTCAATTTCAATTTGCTGTCGATGAGCTCATCAATTCCAAAGGCGGCCTATTAGGAGGGCGACAGGTTGAAATTGTCCCGTATGACAATAAAGCCAGCGCCCAAGAGTCACAGATCCAACTACGAAGAGCCATCAGCGAAGGCATTCAATTCATAGCACAAGGCAATAGCTCTGCCGTTGCTGGTGTGCTTACCGATGCTATTCGACGCCATAATCGCCGCAATCCGGAACAACCACTTTTATTCCTGAACTTTGCCGCAGTCGACCCCGCCCTGACCAACGAAAACTGTAACTTCTGGCACTTTCGCTTCGATGCCCATGCTGACATCAAAATGCAGGCATTGACCGACATGATTGCCGCCCGAGACGACATTAAGCGCCTCTATATTATCGGCCAGGACTATTCGTTTGGCCAAGCGGTGGCAGACTCGGCAGTTGGGCAATTATTGGAGAAACGACCCGACATAGAGATTGTGGGCAATGAGCTACACCCAATGGAAGCGGTGAAAGACTTCACCCCCTATGTGACCAAAATCGCGCAGGCTCGCCCGGATGCGATTATTACCGGTAATTGGGGCGCTGATATGGTGAGCCTTGCTAAAGCGATTAATGATGCCGGCATCACCGTCCCTGTGTACACGTATTACGCTGCCTTTGATGGCATCACTGCAACTCTAGGCGCGGCGGCAAAAAACCAAGTACGAATCGTGCACGAAGGCCATTTCAACCCGACGCCTACGCCAGAGTTTGCGGACTATGTCCGCGCGTTCAAAGCCAAGAATCCTGAGCAAGACATTAGTTATCCCCGGGTGATCAATACCGTGCAAATGCTGGCAAAAGCCATCACTGAAGCAGGGACAACGGATCCCCAGGCGGTTGCCTTGGCCCTTGAAGACATGGAGTTCACTAGCCTAGGCGGGGAGCGACTTTTCATGCGTGGCGAGGATCATCAGATATTTCAACCAATACAAATTTCAGTGCATACCGATGAGAATATCGAGTTCGATGGGGATAACTCCGGCTTCGGCGTATACACAGAGGTCAGTATTGCCTTGGAGGACACACTGCTCGAACACAGCTGCCGAATGAGCAGACCGTGATACTGTGCCTATCCGCGAGCCTAAATAGGCTTATAATTCTATCCTTCACTAACATTTATCAATGTGACTACTCGTATGACTAATGCCGTAAACGGTGAGGGGACGCCCACGCCCCTATCCCCCCTACACATCGATCTCAGCGAGCTACGTCGCGGAGTGGACAATTACCACATTGATGTCCGCTTAAGCCCCAAATTTAGTAAGGATGTTCGCCAGCTAGCAGACAAGCTTTTGCAGCAAGTGATTGCGGCTAGCCCCCACGCAAAAGAGGACACACTCTTTAATGCGATTAGGGCTAGTTACCTGGACGTGATGACTGGCTTGATTCATCGCGTAAAAACAGACCTTAATGTCGAAGGCGTTAAATTATTAGAATTTGCATTGTCAAAGTTCATCCTTAGCACAAGCAAACACTTGCTAGATGAAACCATAGATAGCTTGAAAGAGGCCTCCAACGAATCTCAGGAGCGCTCATCGGCCAACGCATTGAACACCAATCAACGACTCTTTTGGCTGCAACGCAATTACGATGCAATATTGAGCCGGGTGAACGGGCAGATATTCGCGCAAATAGAGCGCGTCGAGTCTAGACAGTTGCACGATGTTCGGGCCCACCATTTACCCACCCAGGATCACAAGACAAGCGATCTATATGCGCCCCCCCTGTTGTTTACTAGCGATCTGAGCAGCAGCGCTTTTCTGATTGATCATTACCGGCTCTGGGGAGGCGACTCTGAAGATGCTGGGTTCAATCTTCTCAACAATGACATTGAGCAAAAACTGTCAGACCTGCTGCCTGAGCTTTCCACCACGCCATTTTTCGTTCATGAGAACGGCAACCCCGAGATCCATGACGACCTAGGCGGCTTGTTTCAAACTCAGAAATTTATGGGCATGGCCGTTGACACTAAAACACAGCTGACAGAATCATTCTCATGGCTGGATTCCCCCGAGAACCTAGCGCTATTATTTGATATCGAGCGGCAACAGGAAAACTTGGCGGACATCAAAAAGGCAGAAGGATTGATGGCTTGGTGGAAAGCCCGAAAAAATTGCCGACACCATTCAAAAGCACTTTCTAACATCACCAGTTATTTACAGAAAAAACAGCTATTCACATTACTGATCGCCTCTAAGCATGTTAAAAAACTTTGGATTAATGCTCTAGCCGAACAGATCGAAGGGAAAATACTTTGCCAATATTTAAGTGGCCAGATCGATATCAAAAAATTGCAGAGCCGATCGCTTTCAGGAAAGCCTTTCACTGACGCACAGCTGAAGCAATTCCAAGCCAGTATCGCTGAGATCAAACAAGAAGCTGGGGCAAGGAAGTTAGAAAGCACGCTGGGTATATTGCAAGACATTAGCCGCTTCAGACGGGACCTTAAGTATTTCAGGTTAAACCATCGCGCGTTCAACCGACTGCGAATACTACGCAAGGAGAATGAGCTAACACTCTCAAAAGAGGCCGGCACACTTTATAATTTACTGACCGCAAACGAACAGGTAGATGACGTTGACCGTATCGTTCATCACGCGATTCTTAAGGCCGATGTTCGTGGCTCCACTACAGTAACAGAAGAGCTGCAGAACAAAGACCTCAACCCAGCCTCGTACTTTAGCCTTCGATTTTTCAGCCCCATCAATCAACTACTGCCTTTGTATGGCGCTAACAAAGTGTTCATCGAAGGCGATGCAGTGATTCTCAGTTTACTCGAACATGAAAAATCACCGCAGCAATGGTTTGCTGTGGCCAGAGCATGCGGATTGGCCAAGGCGATTCTCAACGTCGTGCATAGCAATAATCGACACTCAGAAAAAATGGGCCTTCCCAAGCTCGAAGTGGGAATCGGACTTTGCTACGCCGAAACTACGCCACTGTATCTTTACGATGAAGACAAACCGATCATGATTTCACCCGCCATCGGGATGGCCGATCGACTTTCTTCTAGCACTTGGAAACTGCGAAAACTTATTGAAGGGGGTGTTTTCAATGTGGAAGTTTTCGCGCTTGCTAAGGGGGAAAACGGACGCGGTGAAAAAGGGCAGAACACCATTCGCTATAACGTCAACGGCATCTTATTGGATGCTTTAGGCTTTGCAAAACTTCAAACAGAGATCACTCTCAAACGCTTAAGCGTGAAAATTAATGGTGAGCAAGTAATTCTGCATATCGGCACTTACCCTGACACATCAGGGAAAAGCAACGATCTTGTTATCAGGGAAGCACAAGTGCGGTTATGGCAAAACGAAGCGCCAGTAGAAGGGCATCAGTCCGATGACCGCTTCTATGAGGTCGTCACTAACCGCAAACTTATTTCGCAATTAACTTCTTTGAAAGGCTAAGCATGCTAGAACTGAAACACTTGAAGACTATTGTGGCGATCCAAGAATACGGCAGCCTAGTCCTTGCGGCGGAAAAACTCTTCCTGACTCAATCGGCACTTTCACATCAAGTCAAAGAAATCGAATCGCGCTTAGGAGTCAGCCTGTTCATCCGAAAATCGCGACCGCTACGCTTAACAGCCGCAGGCGAGCGATTACTGGAAACAGCCCGCACAGTATTGCCAGTGATGAACGCAACGGAAAGGGATTTACAACGTTTTGCAGGAGGCCAAACAGGAAGACTGCATATTGCAATCGAATGCCATAGTTGCTTCGACTGGTTAATGCCAGCGATCAATCAATACCGGAATCAATATAGTGATGTGGAAGTCGACTTAAGCACCGCCTTTAATTTTGTGCCCTTACCGGCGTTACAAAAAGGTCGCCTAGACCTCGTGATCACATCCGAGCCGCAAAACATCCCTGGCATTCATTATGAACCGCTATTCCAGTTCGAGATTCTATTAGGCGTCGCAAACAACCACCCTTTCGCTGAACTTGAGCACATCGAGGTGCAATCACTGCGCGAGGAAACGCTGATCACTTATCCTGTTGATCAGAGCCGACTCGATATTTTCACTCAGTTCTTGTATCCAGCCGATGTAGAGCCCCTTGCCGTGCGAACAGCAGAACTCAGCCTGATGATGGTGCAACTTGTTGCTAGCGGCAGAGGGGTATGCGCTCTGCCAAATTGGGCTCTAGCCCCTTATCTTGAAGGTGGCCACATCAAGGGGATACGCTTAGGAAGCGAAGGTTTATTCTCCACTCTCTACCTAGCGCTACGCGATGAACAACGGCGCGCCCCCTTCATGAGTGATTTCATCAGTATTGCAAAAGAGACCTGCTTCAAAACCCTAAAAGGGATCAGCGCGGCAGACCCTCTGCCTTAATGCTGATGAGCCCCTGGTCCATGTATGTGACGATGGGCTAGTTCTTGCGCATCGGCCTTGCGAACTTCCACGATCTCGACCTGGTAATGCAATGTGCGCCCAGCAAACGGGTGATTGGTGTCTAAGTCCACATTGAAACGGCCTACTTTGACGACTAATGCCGTGCGTACGCCTTCACCTGTCTGAACGCCTACGACCATGCCAGGCTTCAAATGTTTCTGCTCAGTGCTCAGATGCAAGTGTTTGATCGGTACCCGCTGAAAAGAGTTGGATTGACGTTCGCCATAGGCTTCTTTTGGCTCCAAGGTGATTTCTATCTTATCGCCAACTTTCTTGCCGGTTAACGCAAGCTCCAACCCTGGAATAACGTTCTTGTGCCCGTGGAGATACCAAAGCGGGTTATCCCCAGTTGATTGCTCCAGCCACTCGCCATGACTGCCATCTTTAGTGACTTCGCATAATTTATAATGGAACGCGACAGCACAATCATCGGCTACAGGCATAGCCTTGACTGATTTCGTTGCCACTTTAGTTTTCTTTTCAACTTCTGACATGCGTGTATTCCCTATGATCATTCGTGCGGCGAGTTTAGCAAATCTCGCGCTAAGAAAGACAGAAGGGGATTCCTAAGATTGATGTACTTAACAGTATCTTAAGCTTAGGTGTGCGATAACCCTAATATCGACGGGTTCTCCCGCTTTTGAAATGGGACTGAACTTTAGATAGCCATTTATGATGTCATGGTGATATTATTCGTCACTCATGGATTGAATCAAACTAGTCACGCAAATGGTCGAAGCGTCCCTATTCCTTGAGAAAGTAGAAACCTAAAACATGTCTGATCAACAATTGAAATTTTCGCCCCTTACTATTCGCATTAAAGAGCAAATCCGCCGACTCCGCCTGAACGCAGGCTACTCGATGACGGAAGGCTCCAATATCTTAGGCGTGTCACGCAAACAACTCGAAGACATTGAAACTACTAGAGATTATGGCTGCCATCTAGAAATAGAGCTGCTCGCTAAAATCAAAGTTGTCTACAATGTGTCAGTTGACCAGCTACTAGGCGAACTCCCTAGCGACAGCGCATCTGACTACTTCATACGAAAACGTCGTAAGCAAGCCTAAACACAAGCGCTTATTGGAATTACCCTACTTGCAAACATAGAGCAAGGGGGTAATTTTCGATATTGGCCAGTTTCGTGTATAATGGACTCCTTTTGACACGATAGGAATTGCATTGCTATGGCGACTAAATCCAAGAAAGACCCTTCTCTCGACAACCGCGTTAATCTGGCAGAACACGTCAGCGCGTTCCTAAAAGGCGGCGGTGAAGTTAAGCAGATCGCGTCTGGAATTAGCGGTCAAACAACGACAACCGGTCCTCGTCAGATTGTACTCAGCCACAAGAGCAACACGTAGCTCGCTTGAGTTCCTTACTCTCTATTGCATGCCTTTAAAGATGGTCCGACATGGACACTCAGAATCTTAAAGCGTTCGTCGCAGTCGCAGAAAACTCCTCGTTTTCTATCGCTGCGACTAAATTGCACATCACCCAACCTGCCATTAGCAAACGCATTCACCTGCTCGAAGACCAATTAGGCACTTTGCTTTTCGATCGCATTGGGCGACAGGTCTCTCTTACCGAAGCAGGAAACACTTTGCTTCCGCACGCACAACAAATACTCGACAGTATCGATTTGGCCCGACAAGTGGTGGCGGATCTTTCCGGGGAAGTGCGCGGGCAGTTAAAATTAGTCACCAGCCATCACATTGGCCTACACCGCCTTCCGCAAATACTACGCGAGTACACCAAGCTCTACCCATTAGTTGAACTCGACATTAGATTCATGGATTCAGCTGAAGCGTTTTTCGCAGTGCAGCGTGGCGATTTCGATCTAGGAATTGTCACTGAAGTGGATGGCGCAGACACCCAAGTGTGTTCAAAAACGATTTGGGTGGATCACATGCATTTCGTAACAGCGCGACAACACCCACTGGCGCTACTAGAAAAAGTCACTCTCGAAGACATCAGTCAATACACTGCCTTATTGCCAGAGAAACGTTTTTTCACAACTCAGTTGGTTGAAACGATGTTCATGCGTGAGAAGCTAGACTTGAAAATGAATCTCTCGACTAATTTTTTGGAAACAATAAAAGCATTGATTACGGCAGGCTATGCATGGAGCGTACTACCGGACTCCATGCTCAATGACGACTCATTAGCTGTACTGAAGGTGTCGGGCGAGCACGGCCCCGACACTCTGTCACTCTCGCGCAATCTTGATTGCATTTATCATGCTCAACGACAAATGAGTAATGCCTCAACGGCTTTTTTTAATTTGCTATGCTCGCAAATTAACACTGAGCTAGAACAGACTATTCAACGCTAGAGATCGTATAGCCTTTACTTTCTAACATTTTTAGCAAGCCATCCTCGCCCACCAAATGCGCCGCCCCTACTAATACAAATTCTGTATCAGGATCTTGGAACATTGATTCTATGATCGGCATCCACGCCAAATTACGTTCAACCAAAAGCGATTCATAAATTGCCGGATGATCGTCTTTCATATCATTCACAAAAAGCTCTGCCAAACTGTCGTTATCGCCTGTACGCCAAGCGGCTAACATTTGGTCCATAGACGTGGCGACATCATCTAACTCTTCAAGTGATAAGCGAACGAACTCATTCTCGTTGCCTTCGCCCATCTGTGAGATGTAACCAATCTGCGCATCAATAGGCTCTAACTCTCCGACACTTTTGCCATCACCCATCGCGCGAGTATTGAAATAGGCATCGACCCCTTGTGGCGTGAAACCCAGTTTTTGAAATTCAATAATTTGCAAAGTGCTCACCAATAAACCTGGCTTGAACTTATCCATCATTCCTACTGGCATACCGGTCGTGTACAAATAGTCGGACAATGCGTCGTACGTTGATTTATCCAGGACTGTACTCAAACTGCGTTCGTCCGAATAAGTCAGTTCTCTCATCATTTTTGCCTGAACGGCCATGTCACCCAGACCCGTCACATTGGTCTCGAAGTAAAGTTCATCGGCTTCAGTGTAAGCATTTTCGAAGGGGGCCGGCAGCGGGTAGTCTGAGGGACGAAGCAGATGCACCGTTCCGCCAAGAAAGACCTTCGCCTCTCCTTTGCTTGCTACCCAAACTGAGCTTTGCGCCATAGTGTTGGTGCTAAGGAATAGTGCGGCCACAACCACGGCGCATCGACACACTGAAGAGCGTAAAACTGACTGAGGAAATCTGTGCATAGTAAGAACCTTATCGTTTAATTTACATATCGCTTGTCTTAAAGGTAGCATGCAATCCCAAAAAGGGGAATTTACCCCTAAGAATCACCGTTTTAAAGGTTTCACCCATGGCAAAGTTATTGTTCCGATTGCGTAATGTGCCGGACGATGAAGCAGACGAAGTGCGACAACTGCTTGAAGAACACAACATCGAAGTCTATGAAACAGATGCAGGCAACTGGGGTATTTCCCTACCTGCAATCTGGCTTGATAATGATGAGCTATATGACGAAGCGATTGAGCTAATTGCGCAGTATCAGCAGGAGCGCCGCATTCGTGTGCGCGCCGAACATGACACCCTGCGCGAACAAGGCCAACTGCCATCACTGCGTGACAGCTTTAAACTACAACCCTTGCAGTTCATCTTTTATATTGGACTTGTGGCCGCTGTACTTTTCTTGTCTATCAGCAGCTTTTTTAGCTTCTAGGGCCGCGGGCTAAGCGAAACCCTAAGCGTTTCCAATTGATCGATCTTGCCTTCCATCTTATCGCCGGCGACCACGGCCGACACTCCTGCTGGTGTGCCAGTAAATATTAAGTCTCCTGGGCGCAAACAGTAATAATTGGAAAGCTCCGCGATAAGCTCGGGTATATTCCATATCAAATCGCTAATGAGGCCTTGTTGGCGAAGCTCGCCGTTTACATGCAGGCTGATTCCAGCGCTGGTAATATCACTCACTTGGTCCGCACGAGTAAGAGCGGAGACAGGCGCAGAATGATCGAAACCCTTAGCGGTATCCCAAGGCCGACCTAACTCTTTCGCTACGGCTTGTAGGTCACGACGAGTAAAGTCTATCCCCACGCCATACGCAAACACTGCGGCACTGGCCTCGTCTAAACTTAGATGCTCACCTTTATTAGCAAGCCCGGCTCCGGCCAAAGCCACCACCAGCTCTACCTCATGGTGCAAGTCCTTAGTACTTAACGGAAAAGGGATCGCCGTATTATTCTGCGTTAAGGCATTGGCTGGCTTCGCGAAGAAGAATGGAGACTCTCGCTCGGGGTTTGCGCCCATCTCGCGCGCATGTGCCGCATAGTTTCTGGCCACACAATAGATTCTGTTGACTGGGTAGCGCTCAGCCGCGCCCACAATTGCAAGCGTTGGCGAAGGGATCTCGAATAGATTAGTCATGCTTGTCCTTATAAGTTTATGCGCTGGCATTGATCGTAAAATAGTTCAGGGGCCAATATTAACGCAAAGCTTCGCGGGGCACACCAGACCACTTGCACGCCCACTGAGACAAGCGTCTGGCACTTAGATTGACACACGCACTCACATTCGCCTATTGTCCTTATATGCCCCATACAAGGAACGCCCTATCACCATGAAGAAGTACTGCGCCACATTCTGGAAAGAGAATAAACGCTTCATGCTATTGCTGCTGACCATTGTGTTCTTCAAGAGCGCCATAGCAGACTTAAACTCTATTTCTGGTCGTTCAATGCAACCCACTTTGCTCGATGGCGATAAAGTCTGGGTGAATAAGCTCGCTTACGACATCCGCATTCCTTTTACTGATATTTTCCTTGCCTCTCGGGCTGACCCTGTCCGTGGCGATATCATCATTATTGATTCAGAGGCCGCCGACAAACGTTTAGTCAAACGTATTGTAGGAATCCCTGGCGACACCATCTATATGCGTAACAATACGCTCGTGATCAACGGACAACCCGCTGACTATGAGATTGTTTCTAATGATAATAATTCGATGATTATTCGTGAGCAGCTATTCAATTACTCGCATCAAGCTATGCTGACCGACACGCTCAATTCTCGCACCTCTCGTAGCTTCGGCCCCGAGATCGTCCCCGTGGATCAGTTCTTTGTACTTGGCGATAACCGCGATAATAGTGCCGATAGCCGCGTCTATAGCTTTATCCCACGCGATCAAATCATTGGTCGTTCCAGTTCTGTCGTTTTCTCGCTCGATAGTGAGCGTAACTACTTGCCTAGAGCAGACCGGTTTTTAACCGAACTACAGTAAATCATTAACGCCTCAGCGCTCGCTCTTAATATTTCTGCCCCTATTAAACATCGACACATAGGGTTAGAATGTCGAGCTTATTTTTTCGGCCCTTGAGCTATTACTTATAGACACTCTAGGCGCCACTTGATTAGGAAGAATGTGCTGTGGGCTTGCGGACTCCGCTTTACCAAAAACACCTAGACGCCGGCGCTAAATTAGTCGATTTCGGCGGCTGGGACATGCCAATTCAATACAAGTCTCTCATCGAAGAACACCATGCTGTACGCCAGCATTGCGGGGTTTTCGATGTATCACACATGACTGTCGTTGATATCGATGGGCCTGACGCCACCCCATGGCTACGCTATCTTCTAGCAAACGATGTACAGAAACTTGATCAGGTAGGGCGTGCGCTTTATAGCGGCATGCTCAATGACAACGGCGGCGTCGTTGACGATCTGATCGTGTATCGCAGAGCCCAAGGCTACCGCTTAGTAGTTAACTGCGGCACGCGCGAGAAAGACCTCAGCTGGATGAACGCCAAGGCACAAAGCTTTGACGTCAGCATCACTGAGCGCCCAGAACTCGCTATTCTTGCTATTCATGGTCCCGAATCCATTGCTAAAGTCTGCGCATTACTGGCTCCAGAGCTCGCCACACAGGTTGAAGCCTTGGGCAATTTCCGCGCACTCGAAAGCGAACAATGGTTTATTGCGCGCACTGGCTACACAGGCGAGCGCGGACTAGAGCTCATTATCCCGAATGAAGACGCCCCAGCACTATGGGATGCTTTGATTGCGGCAGACGTGCGCCCAATCGGTCTTGGAGCGCGAGACACCCTGCGCCTAGAAGCCGGGATGGATCTATACGGGCACGATATGGACGAAGAAACCTCGCCAATCGCTGCCAATATGGAGCAAACTATCGCTTGGGAGCCCGCAGACAGGCAGTTTATTGGCCGGGCAGCAGTAGAACAACATAGAATTGATTTAGCCGCAGGCAAACTGAACATTCTCACAGGGATTGTTCTAGAGGAGCGCGGCGTGCTGCGTGAAGGCTTACGGCTAGTGTGTGAAGTCAACGGCGTAGAGAAAGAGGGCGTTATTACTAGCGGCTCATTCTCACCAACATTGAAGCATTCTATCGCCTTGGCTAGAATCCCCGCTGGCAGCACCAATTGCCGAGTCGATATACGCGGAAAGCTTACTCCTGTACGAATTGTAAAACCTAATTTCGTACGGTTTGGCAAAAAGATTTTCGAATAATTTTATCCATTTTCAGCATGAGGATTGGACAGTGAGCAGCTTTCCAGATGATTTGAAGTATGTAGCAACCCACGAGTGGGTCCGTGTCGAGACTGATGGCACTATAGTGATGGGTATCTCCGATCACGCACAAGAGCTATTAGGGGATATCGTTTTTATCGAGCTTCCTGAAGAAGGCACCGAAGTTACAGCAGAGCAAGAAATGAGTGTCGTTGAATCGGTTAAAGCCGCTTCTGATATTTATGCACCTGTGACCGGCACCATCATTGAGGTCAACAAAGCCCTCATCGACGCTCCCGAGACTGTTAACGGGTCTCCTTATGATGAAGGCTGGTTTTGCCGAATTGCACCCAAGAATGCCGCCGACCTCGACGAGCTTCTCGATGCTGACGCGTATGCCAAGATCTGCGAGTAGCAAAACGCTGCTCCATAGCCTGTGCTAGTGATAATAATAATGCCGGAATCTCAATTCGCGGCTAGAGCCAGACCGTTCGGTGTGGCTCGGTATGTTTCGTTTTTTAACTCCGCTTCATTTTAGGTCCAGGGCACAGATCACTGCGCCCTGACCATGAGTATTCACTGAGGTTATCCATGGGCAGCAACGCGTCATCCGCCACAAACAAAACTCTTGCACACCTGCGCAATAGCGACGAATTCGTTGGGCGTCATATCGGCCCTAACGCTGCGGATACGCAAGCGATGCTGGCCGAGCTGCAGCTCGACTCACTTGAGCAACTCGTTGATAACACGGTTCCTAACTCAATCGCCCTTAAGCGTCGCCTCGACTTGGGCAAGCCAAGTACTGAAACTGATGTACTTGCGCGCCTTAAGGCGATGGTTAGTGCTGACGTACCTGCACGCTCATTCATCGGGCTAGGCTATTACGACACCATCACGCCCAATGTCATTTTGCGCAATGTCCTAGAGAACCCAGGTTGGTATACCGCTTACACGCCTTACCAACCGGAAATCTCTCAAGGTCGTCTCGAAAGCCTATTGGCTTATCAGCAGATGGTCTTGGACTTAAGCGGCATGGATCTCGCTAACGCCTCCTTATTGGATGAGGCCACTGCAGCGGCCGAGGCTATGGCATTGGCTAAACGAGTGGCTAAGAATAAGAGCAATCTCTTCTTTGTGGATGAGCAGTGTTTCCCACAAACAATCGACGTGCTGAAAACCCGCGCGAAAAACTTCGGCTTTGAACTGCTCATTGGCGACGCCGCCACGATCGACCAACACGATGTGTTTGGTGCGATCTACCAATATCCGGCCGCCTCTGGAGAACTGACCGACCTCAGCGCCAGCATTG
This sequence comes from Gammaproteobacteria bacterium, assembly GCA_051252515.1. GTDB lineage: Bacteria > Pseudomonadota > Gammaproteobacteria > Pseudomonadales > Pseudohongiellaceae > UBA5078. The sequence goes on along the minus strand of JBPOFS010000002.1, from coordinate 302,117 downwards.
ACGCCTTACACGAGAAGGGCGCTATCGCCGTTGTCGCCGCCGACCTAATGAGCCTTATCATGCTTAAGGCGCCAGGGGAGATGGGGGCAGATGTAGTGCTCGGCAGTACGCAGCGTTTTGGCGTACCAATGGGCTATGGCGGCCCACACGCCGCCTATTTTGCAACCAAAGATGGCTTCAAACGCGCTGTGCCAGGACGCATCATCGGTGTCTCGATCGATGCACGCGGCAAACAAGCATTCCGCATGTCTTTGCAAACACGCGAGCAACATATCCGCCGCGAGAAGGCCAATAGCAACATCTGTACTGCACAGGTGCTTCTGGCCAATATCGCCGCGATGTATGCCATGTATCACGGCCCAGAAGGGCTCAAGCTGATCGCCCAGCGCATTCACAGACTCACCGAGATCTTCGTCAATGGTCTTCGCGCGCAAGGCCAAAACGTTAGCAATACACACTTCTTCGACACAGTGACTCTGCACAGCGACGCGACAAGCCGTGCCGCGATCCTAGCGCGTGCCGACAAAGCCGGGATTAACTTGCGCATCGACCTTGCTGACAGCCTCGGCATCAGCTTGGATGAATGCACAACAGATGCAGAGATCGAAACTCTCTGGCAGATCGTTTTAGGCGATAAGGCCAGCGGATTGAGCGTCAGCGCCATAGATGAGCAGATTTGTGCACAATCGGTAAGTGCTGCGATTCCTGCTTCCTTGCAACGCGAAAGCGACTTCTTAACGCACCCATTCTTCAATCGCTATCACAGCGAAACGGAAATGCTGCGCTACTTAAAGCGTCTAGAGAACAAAGATTTGTCATTGACCCACGCCATGATCCCGCTTGGCTCTTGCACCATGAAACTCAATGCCACAGCCGAGATGATCCCGATCACGTGGCCTGAGTTCAGCAAGCCGCATCCATTCGTGCCCGTGGCACAGACTCCCGGTTACCGTCAGATGATCCAAGAGCTTGAAGACATGCTCACAGAGATCACCGGTTATGATGCCGTGAGCATGCAACCGAACTCTGGCGCCCAGGGCGAATATGCCGGCTTGCTAGCGATTCGTAATTACTTAGACAGCATTGGTCAGACCCAGCGCAATGTGTGCTTGATTCCTAGCTCCGCACACGGCACCAATCCTGCCAGCGCGCAAATGATCAGCATGAAAGTAGTCGTAGTCGCCTGCGACAGCAAAGGCAATATCGACATAGAAGACCTCAAGGCAAAAGCCGATCTATACAAAGACACACTGGCTGCATTGATGATCACCTACCCTTCAACTCACGGTGTGTATGAAGAAGGCGTTAAAGAGATTTGTCAGATCATTCACGATCACGGCGGCCAAGTGTATTTGGACGGCGCAAACCTTAATGCTCAAGTGGGTGTGGCTCGCCCTGGCGACATGGGCGCCGATGTCTCCCATGTAAACCTGCATAAAACATTCTGCATTCCCCATGGCGGTGGCGGCCCAGGCATGGGACCGATCGGCATCAAGAAGCACTTGATTCCTTTCGTTGCCAACCATAGCCTTGTTGAGCTTACAGGCCCGAATAAAGGCAACACCGCCGTCTCTGCCGCTCCATGGGGCAGTGCCGGCATTCTGCCTATCTCTTGGACGTATATCGCACTGATGGGCGCTGAAGGCCTTACCAAGGCGACTCAAGTAGCGATCCTTAGTGCCAACTATATTGCCCGCAAACTAGCACCGCATTTCCCTGTGCTGTTCACCGGTCGAAACGGCATGGTGGCCCACGAATGCATTATCGATTTACGCCCACTCAAAGCGGCCTCTGGCATCTCTGAAGAAGACATTGCCAAGCGCTTGATGGACTATGGTTTCCATGCACCCACAATGTCCTTTCCAGTGGCAGGCACATTGATGATTGAGCCTACCGAGAGTGAGTCCAAGCAAGAGCTCGATCGTTTCATCGAAGCCATGGTTTGCATTCGCAAAGAAATCGCGCGAGTGGAATCCGGTGAGCTAGATGCCGAGAACAATCCCTTGAAGCATGCGCCTCATACTTTAGCCGATATCATGGACAGTGATTGGCAACGACCGTACAGCAAAAAGGAAGCGGCGTGGCCCGTACCGGCCTTGCAAGAGAGCAAGTTTTGGCCGACGGTTAATCGTATTGATAACGTCTATGGCGACCGCAATTTATTCTGTGCGTGCCCCGCTATCGAGAGTTATGAGTAGAAGCTTCACGGCCTAGTAGCAGCACAGCGGAGTCACACTTGGATGAGCTAACACTAGGCCTATTGTTCATACTTTTGGGCGCGGCGCTGCCTTGTATTGTTTTGGGCTTTCTTGTGGCCGTAAAACAAAAACGCAGCCAGTAATTTTACTGGTAGCCTTGGGCCTGCAAGTGGAACAAGCGCGCATATTGCCCTTCAAGCGCTAACAACTCCTCATGCGTACCTTCTTCTTGTATTTCACCGGCATCCAACACAATGATGTGATCGGCGATACGCACTGTTGAGAAACGGTGCGAAATAATGATCGAAATTTTATTCGCCGTGAGCTCACGAAAATGTTCGAATATTTCCGCTTCGGCTTTTGCATCGATGGCGGCCGTGGGTTCATCAAGAATCAGTACGTCGGCATGGGTACGCATGAACGCGCGAGCCAACGCAACCTTCTGCCATTGCCCACCGGACAATTCCTTGCCACCTTTAAACCACGTGCCTAATTGAGTCTCGTAGGCCTCTGGCATATTCTGAATAAACTCTGCCGCCAAACCGTCTTTTGCAGCGCCTTCGATTTGTTCTTGTGCGTCCATATTGGCCACATCGCCGATGCCAATATTGTCGCCCACCTTTAACTGGTAACGGGAGAAATCTTGAAAGATCACGCCAATTTTGTACCGCAAGGTCTCGATATCCCACTCCTGCAAATCGAGGCCTTCTAACAAAATTCGACCTTGCGTTGGCGTGTATAACCGCGTGAGCAGCTTGATCAAGGTAGTCTTGCCCGAACCATTTTCCCCTACAATGGCCAGACTCTCACCCGCACGCATATGAAGGTTCACACTATTGAGCGCCGGGACGTCGTTACCAGGATAGTGAAAGCTGACGTTCTCAAAACGAATGCCGTCTTCAGGAGTAGGGCCTTGCGTTTCACTGCCGCTGGTTTCTGCCACCTCGTGATCAAGAAACTCAACCAAGTTGGACAGGTAAAGATTGTCTTCATACATACCGTTAATTGCTGTGAGGCTATTAGTCACAGAGCTTTGGCCTTGCCTAAAGACTGCGATATACATCGTCATCTGGCCGATCGTAATCGTCGTCGCGATAGCCGCAAACACGACCCAACCGTAAGCGAAGTAGAAAGCGCTACTCGCAATCAGCCCTAAGACATAACCCCAGGCCCCACGACGCAACACTAGACTGCGGTCTTGTTTGTAGATATTGAGAAAGATGTCGATATAGCGTTGCAGGAATAGTTTCCCGACTTTAAGCAGCTTCACTTCTTTAACGCCATCCTCACGGGTCAGCACCATCTCTAAGTAAATCTGCATACGCCGTTCAGCCGAGCGTGAGCGTTGATTGCGAAACGCCTCGCCAGAGAACTTAGCCTCGGCCAAGAAAGCGGGCAGGCCTGCAAAACCTAATAACAACACCGCCCATGGGGAGAACTGGAATAATAAAAAACCGTAACTTACGAGGGAGATAGATTCGCGTACCAAATCAAAAGTACGCATGACTAAACTAAGAGGGCGACTCGACGCTTCACGGCGTGCCCGCACAAGCTTGTCGTAATATTCGGAGTCTTCAAAATGTTGCAGCTCTAGAGTTAAGGATTTCTCTAGAATCATGACGTTGATCTTATTGCCTAGCAGAACTCGGAGAATAGACTGGCAAACAGTGTTGATTCTTTGCACGCCTGTGATGAGCACCACCAAGCCTGCTTCACACAAAACATAGAAAATAGTGAGATTGGTTGCGGCTTCTTTCTCGCCGGCGGGAGCTTGGATCGCGGCCACAACGGCATCGACGATAAGTTGCCCGACATAAGCGATTGCCGCTGGGAGCAATCCCGCAAATAGCGTCGCAATGCCCATGGCAATTGTCAGAGCAGCACTAGTGCTCCACACAATCTCAATAGCAACGCGGCTGTATTTGAAAACAGAAAAGAACTTACGAACGAGCTGTACCGGAGGGGATTGTTTCAAGAATCTTTCCAACAAAAAGCAGAACTAGAGCAGGGTATAACGCATCCGCCCCCGAAATGGATCATTTCGAGGGCGGAGTTTTTCTAAACTCTCAATTACTTAGTGAGTTTAATAATAAAGCGATCAGTATTACGGTTTAGCGATTCAGCAAATGGCGACAAAGTATGGTCGTCGTTCATTGAATGCAGCACTTGGCTTTCGCTATCAACAATAGTGAAGCCCGCTTGACGCGCAGCAGCTACGGCGTCTTGCGTAGGCATACGGTGCAAAGCAGCGTTATCCGCGCCTGGGTTACCAATATGATCGATAATCGCCAATGTGCCGCCTGGCTTTAGCACAGCTTTTAGAGAAGCCAGCATGCTTTGTGCCGCTTCAGGATTACCATTGTATACATCATGGAAGTTCAAGTTAGTGATAATGAAGTCTACTGAGTCTGCAGCGACGCCAAGATCATTAAGATCACGGTTAACACGCTCAACGTTGTTCAAACGACCGTCTACACGCGCAGTGACTGTTGCCTCTGTCGTACCACGGGCCAATGATGCAGGTGAGTTCTGCATGAGCACTTTGCCATTAGGGCCAACAGCACGTGAAAGCACCTCTGTATACCAACCGCCGCCAGCCATTACGTCCATAGCTGTCATGCCTTCTTCAAGGCCTAGGTAGTCGAGTACTTGTACTGGCTTACGGCCCGCATCTAGCTCTTTATCAGCATCGCTGCGATCAGATGAGGCGAGCGCTTGTGTTAATTTTGCAGGGTCGATAGCCAACGCATTTGCGCCAACTAACAGGGCTGCAACAGCAACTAAAGAAATTAATGATTTCATAATGACAAACCTTTTGTGATTGTTTTTTGTGCGAAAAATCCCATTGTGTCTTGGGGTTACCAAGACCTAGACCGCGACACGGCTTCTTACATTACGCGTGTAAGGCAAATCTATTGAATTTGGCGTGTAACGAGGATACTAGGCGGGCTTAGCATAAACTAAGCATAGAAGGGAGTACACCTTCGCATGGGGCGTTAATGGAGGCGGTGCGGGCTCATCAGTTCACTTTCGAAGATTTTTTTGACCCGAAGTAGCTCGCTTACGCCTGATGTGGATTCTAAGCGTGGAAGATGGCTTTCAATATCGGTCAATAAATTAGTAATACTGCCTGTATCGAGACGACTTAGGTCCATGTCGAAAGGCCAAACACTGTTTTTGTTCATCATGGCAAAAGTTCCTGTGGTCGCCGCCCGTATGCACTTTAAGCATACGGAACATGAAAGAGGTCCTATTACTATCGGCCACCGGACTTATTGCTTGAACGACTCTTTCTAAACTTCGTCCTCCACGCCCATGGCAGAGCGCATGATGTGCTGCTTAAGTGTCGCACTGCGATCCAGGCCAGACATCCCGACATTGCGCAGCCAACGAATCGGCAGGGCTTGCGTGGCAAACAGGCGCTTGAAACCCTCCATCGCCCACATCATGCCGAGGTTATGGCCTTTGCGAGCCCGCTGATAGCGCTGCAGTATTCGTAGGTCTCCAATAGACAACCCTTGCTCCTGGGCCTTGCGAATCTCTTGCCCCAACACCTTGGCGTCCGAAAACCCCAGATTCACCCCCTGTCCTGCTAATGGGTGAATGGTGTGAGCGGCATCGCCAATCAAGGCAATACTGGCTTGCACATAGTCCGTCGCATGACGCTGACGAAGGGGAAAACTGTACCGGGGCGCAACGCTTTCAATCTTGCCTAAACGGCTCTCAATGGCCGCCTGTAGAGCAAGTGCAAACTGAGCGTCGTCTTTAGCCATCATAGTCTCGGCGATCTCAGGGAGAACCGACCATACGATAGAGCAAAAATGCTGATCTTCTGGGCTCCCATCCCCTGCGCGCAAAGGCAGAAATGCAAGCACACCCTCATCCATAAAACGTTGAATGGCGGTACGTTGGTGGGGGAGCTGTGTTCGCACGGTGGTGACGATGGCATGATGCTCGTAGTCCCACTCTTTGGTATTAAACCCAGCCAATGTGCGCACACGAGAATTAGCGCCGTCGGCGGCCACCAATAGCGTGGCAGCAATATCGCGCTCGCCACTTAGCTGGACAGTGACGCCATCAGGCGTTTTCTCGATGCCTTCAAGGGTGACTGACGATAGCAATTCCACGCTTGAACAATGAGCAAGCTGATCATAAAGTGAGGCGAGAAGTACGGCATTTTCGACAATATGCCCCAGTTCATCGGCATGAATGTCTTGCGCTGCAAAATGAATAGACCCTGTGCCGTCGGCATCCCAAACATGCATATCGGTGTAAGGGGAGCAGCGTCGAGCGCGCACACCTTCCCAAACCCCGAGGCTGTCTAAGAACATTTGCGAAGCATGAGTGATAGCGCTTACCCGAGGCTCAAACTGTCCAGACTGAGGAGCGAATTTTGCTATCGAGGTTAAATCTTGGCTATCCAACACTGCAATGCGCAATGGAGTGTCCGCCAGCGCCAATGCCAGGCTCGCGCCCACCATACCGCCCCCTGCGATGATCAAGTCGTAATGGCGCATATTCGCTTCATCTTCAGGCATCTTTACACTCTTCACTCTGACTAAACTGACATTGTATGTCGGTGCAGTATAGCGGCTGTTGGCAGCACAGCACAGAAACCGTGACATATGATAATTGAAGCTTGTCGCGTAATGCTCGATACTGAGCGCTTGTTCTATTTTTCGGACGCAAAACCACAAAGGGCTTACTGCAATGACGACTACTTCTGCACCAGACGCCAACTCCCCCAGACTTGTTAGCATTGAGCAAGCGCAAGAACTCGTCGGCAAGGCACTTGGTAGTTCCGACTGGGTCGAGATCACCCAAGAGAGAGTCAATCAGTTTGCCGAAGCGACTGGGGATTTTCAGTTTATTCATATAGACCCAGAGCGGGCGGCAGCAGAAAGCCCCTTTGGCGGCCCTATCGCTCATGGGTTTTTGACTTTATCGTTGCTGAGCATGTTTAGCGCTCAAGGAAGCACCGTAAAAATCAAGGACTGCTCTGTGTCGATTAACTACGGCCTAGACAAAGTTCGCTTCATCGCTCCCGTGCCTGTGGGCTCACGCATTCGAGTGCATTTCATCCTTGTTAGCGCCGTCGAGAAATCCCCCGGCAATTACTTACTCAAACACAAAGCCACAGTCGAGATAGAAGGGGTGGACAAGCCCGCCATGATTGCCGAACTGCTCGGCATGTCAGTCGTATAAACTAATTCCCATTCACAAGGCTCTCGATAGGGCCTTTACTACGAGTAATTATTAGATGAAACATTGGAGCTTACTAATGATCGGACTTTTATCGCTAATCGGCTGTGCGGGAGAGCGACCAACGACTCTCGGCGCGAGCGATGGGCAACTGGGCACTTGCCCTGATTCACCCAATTGTATTTCTAGTTTCGAAGCACGGGAAAGTCATCAGGTTGCACCATTACAAGCGAGCCTTGATCAATTAAGGCAAGTACTCACTACGCTGCCAGAGGCTGCCATCATTACCGATCAGCCTCCGTATCTCTACGCTGAGTTCACTTCACGGCTAATGGGCTATGTCGATGATGTAGAGTTTCTAGAAGATCCCGCATCAGGACTTGTGCACGTGCGCTCTGCATCACGCTTAGGCCAAAGCGACCTTGGGGCTAACCGTAAGCGCATAGAGGGGATCCGAGCCACATTGGCCGCGGGCCAATAACACCGCTTTTAAGACTAAGCTGAGCGCCTGCCAGGGGTCACCAAACCCATGGCTTGGCGTGCAAAGCCGCGCTTGAAGGGCGGCACAAGATCAATCGAGAACAAACCGAATTTTCGAGCCCACACTAAAGCGGGATGATTATTCGAGAACAGACGCGTCATGTAATGGCTAAAACGTGTCGTCGCCAATTGATCACCCGTCTGCATCGATTCATATTCCTGCAAGAGACTCATCTGCCCAAGCGCCCTGCCATCGGTAGAGGCTTGGGCCAATATCTGAGCAAGGACATCGGCGTCACGCAGCGCTAGGTTCAAACCTTGGCCTGCGACGGGATGTAAACTATGGGCGACATTGCCCAATAGCACTAAGCCTGGACGCACTTGCTCATTGGCCACGCTTAAGCGTAATGGATAACTGGCACGCGCCCCCACTTTGGTAAACATCCCCAAGCGATGACCAAATCGTGCCTGCAAGGCTTTTAAGAAATCAGCATCACTCAATGCCATCGTCGTACTGGCTTCATCTTGGGGGACTGTCCAAACCAATGCCCCTCGGCTTTGCCCCTTTAAGGTTTGCAAAGGCAACACTGCGAGAGGACCGCTATCAGTAAAACGTTCATAGGCGACATGATCATGATCGCCGCTAAAAGCGACATTCGCGATGATGGCGCTTTGTTCATAGTGGGTGACTTGCTGACTCACCCCCAACGAGGCGCTCAAGGAGGATTTGCCCCCATCGGCCAATACGACCAATGCCGCATCGATACTCTGCACTTCACCCTCGCGCCCTTGTAGCTGCAACTGCATGCCCTCGGGAGTCGGTGTTAACTGGGTGATTTTAGCAGGGCATAAGTAATCGATCGTCGCCGCCGTTTCAAGCGCTTGCGTCAGAACTATTCCTAAGTGCTGGTTTTCAGCGACACCGCCCAGAGCCTCGACGCCCATTTCGGTATGACTTATCCGTACAGCACCAAAACGCCCTCGATCGGAGACGTGAATTTTATGTATGGGAGTGGAATAGGGGGCCAAAGCCTCCCATAAGCCAAGGCGCGCATATAGCTGCTGGCTGCCATAGGACAGTGCTGTTGAGCGTGCGTCGAAACTGGTTGAGGCTTGAATCGACTCTATCGCTTCCGTGACAAGGATCTTAATGGGCTTGCTTGTCTGTTTGCCTGCCAGCATGCAAGCAAAGCTTGCCCCTACGAGCCCGCCGCCGATTACGACTACATCATATTGCGCCTGCGCGACTGCCACTTTCACGTGCCCGCTCCTTGCTCTGCCATAAGATTAGGCAACCGTTTTTGATTGCGCCATTAAGCGTTCAATGCCTTCAATAGTTTTAGGCACTCCGTCACTTAGCACACGATGCCCGGTGCGCGTCACAACCACATCGTCTTCGATACGAATACCAATGCCACGCCACTTCTTATCAACATTGGCATTGTCAGGGGCCACGTAAATGCCTGGCTCTATCGTGGTCACCATGCCAGGCTCCATAAGGCGCCACTTGCCTTCTATTTTATAATCGCCCACATCATGCACATCAATGCCTAACCAGTGGCCTGCGCGGTGCATGTAGAAATCTTTATAGGCTTCGCTTTTAATAAGCGCCTGCACATCGCCCTTTAGCAACCCTAATGCCACCAAACCGGTAGTAATGACCTCAACCGTGACGTTGTGCGGACCATCCCATGGGGCTCCGGGCTGTACTGCCGAAATCGCCTGTAGCTGCGCATCAAGACAAATCTCATAGAGCGCTTTCTGCTCTTTGCTGAACACCCCGTTGGCCGGAAATGTACGAGTGATGTCCGCGGCGTAATATTCGTATTCGCAACCGGCATCGATGAGCACCAAGTCGCCGTCTTTGATCGTAGAATCGTTTTCGATGTAGTGCAAAATACAGGCGTTCTTACCTGCCGCCACAATATTATTGTAGGCCGGAGCACGACTGCCCGAACGCATAAACTCATGCACGATCTCGGCCTCTAACTCGTACTCTTTAAGCCCTGGCCGACAGATCGCCATAGCACGCTTGTGTGCTTCTGCGGATATTTCTCCCGCCCTTTCCATGAGTTTTATTTCTCGCGCACTTTTGATAAGCCGCATTTCATTCAACAAATGATCTAACACGAGGAACTCGCCGGGAGGTTGTGCGCCTTGGCGTGCTTTGCCACGCACGATGATCACCCAGTCCATGACGCGTTGATCGAAACGCGGGTCTTTGCCCATCGAGTAATAGACCCGCTCTCGGCCTTCTAATAAGCCAGGCAGAATGTCGTCTATATCTCCGATCGGAAAGGCGTCATCGATTTGAAGTTCTTTGATGGCGTTTTCTGGCCCCATCAACACACCGGTCCATAGTTCGCGCGTTTTGTCTTTTTCCTGACAGAACAGGACGACCTCGCCTTGCTCACGACCTGGGATCAGTGCAATGACGGCATCGTGCTCTACAAAGCCGGAAAGGTAGTAAAAATCACTGTTCTGTCGATACAAATATTCGGTGTCATTGCTGCGGGTAGTCAATGGTGCCGCGCATAGTAGGGCGATGCTGTTCGGCTCCATTTGCTGCATTAACTCTTTGCGGCGCCATGCTGCTTCATCATATAGAGTAGTCATCGTTAGACATTTCCTTGCGTGGCGATTGACCGGCTTTGGTCTCGCCTCTATAGTAACGGGAAATTTACCAGTGGGTTTATGCAAACCACCTTCGTGGGAATGCATATGGCGACCATCATAATGACAGACGAAAAATTTACCACGCTGGATCAAAAGATTGATGCGCTCATCGAGCTTTGTGCTTCGATGAAGCAGGAAAATCAGCTTTTGCGAGCGAACGAGCATAACTGGCTATCAGAACGCCAGCAACTGCTTGAGAACAATAAACTCGCCAAGAGTCGACTTGAATCTGTGCTCAATCGCCTCAAATCTTTGGAGCAGTCGCAATCTTAGTTGATCCGCGCATGCCGCAAAATGCTTACCCCTATCGATTGAATGAAGAGAATACCCATGAATGCAGAAGATAATACGCCTGGAACAGTAGTCGTTAAGATCCTCGACAGAGAGTATCAAGTCAGCTGCCCGCCCGCTGAGCAAGAGGCGTTATTGAAATCTGCCCGTTATCTTGATGAGAACATGCGTAAGATTAAATCTCGCGGCAATATTCATGGCTTAGAAAAAATCTCTGTAATGGCCGCGCTGAACATCACTCATGACATGCTAGGTAAAAGCCAGCAGCTCAATGAAAGCCGCCATCAGACTCTGCAGAAATTAAAGTTCTTAGAAGACAAAATCGATCGCAGCTTGCAAGTCAATCGTCAGATTGAAATAACCTGAGCTTATTGAAACAAAAAACGCATACCGTCTCGCTCGATAGCCTCCACTAAGTGCTATATACTCGTTTACGAGTTGCCTCGGGCATTAGCCAGTTGAAAATGTTCTTGAGCCGATAACTGTTAAACCGGAGTCTCTTCGCAGGTACTGTTGTGCATGTCCGCTTGACGGAAAGCCTTATGTATCGCTGGAGTCACCACCTGAACCATTGGGTTCAGGACTATTTTGATAGCGGTGCTCTGGGTAACTTCTACTTCTTAAAATCCCCCACGCCATGAATCAACAAAGCCGTCCATTACGACAACGCCTGCGCCAATCTCGACGCGCGCTCAGTACTCGTCAACAAACACTTGCCAGTGCCCGTGTCTTCCATCGCATCAGTGGGCAACGTTATTTCCGTGGCGCCAAACGTATTGCCTTCTATCTCGCCAGTGATGGAGAAATCGATCCGCTCTTACTATTAGCCACGGCCTTAGAACGAGGGCAGCACTGCTACCTCCCTTGCATTCATCCGTTCAACGCTAATCGTCTCTTGTTTGTACGCTACCGACAGGGCGACCCCCTCGTACGCCATCGCTGGGGAATGCTAGAGCCCGTTCTACGCAAAAGGGCACTCGTGTCCGCACGAACGCTCGATCTCGCCTTCGTACCCCTTGTAGGCTTCGACAAAGAGCGCAATCGCTTAGGAATGGGGAAAGGGTTTTACGATAGATGCTTTGCTTTTCGCACGCGCGCAGCAAAGCGGTGCCCGCAATTGATAGGGCTTGGGCATGAATGCCAGAGGGTGGAAGCGTTGGAAAGTAATTCGTGGGACGTGCGAATGGACAAAATCGTTAGTGACTACGAGACCTATCAGCCTTAAAGCGTGATCCGCTTACTGGCCTTTATTGTGGTTATGCTCTGCCTTAAAGCAGTCAGTTCAAAGCAAGCCGCTTTGAGCCACTCCGCTAGCAAGAACTCCTAGCGCAAAAAGAACCACCACTACCATCAACATATCAGGTCTGTTTTTCATTAATTACTCGGCGTTCCAGTCAATTGTACTTATTATTTAACAAGCCTAGTAAGCTTATTCGTGTAAGGTCATGAAGATTATACCAATAATCACTTTGTGACAATATCTTGAATCAGAAAATCTAATGATTTTCCGTAAGTTACGAGTCAAGTCTCCTTTCTGTGACAAAGTGATTGACGGTTTGTTCCCCTTGTCACGAAAAAAGTGCCGCTTGTAGGGCTTAAAAATACTGTTAATATATACAGTATATGCCAACCTCCGACCAAGACAATCGCCTTGCCGCCCTTATTAACAGCGCTAAGCTGTGGCGTGCTAGCGAACATCACTTAGCCTCGCCCCAAGCCAGCCTTCATGGCAGGGGCCTGCCTACTGGCTTTGCTGCCCTTGATGCCTGCCTACCTTGGCGAGGCTGGCCTGCCAATGCCTTAACTGAAATTATTAGCCCCGTCTGGGGCGCTGGCGAGCTACAACTGGTATTACCGCTGCTGCGCACTATCAGCACACAGGGCCGCTCGGCATTGTGGATCTCCCCGCCCTGTATCCCTTACGCTCCAGCGCTCGCAAACGCTGGTGTCGATATCGCCCGCATGATCATCGTGACCCCTCCTCCAAACGAGATTTTATGGGGCATCGAGAAAGCCTTGCAGAGCAGCGCCTGTGCTGTCGTATTAGCATGGCCTGGCGCGCTTTCAGGAAAACACATCCGCCGCCTGCAACTTGCCTGCATTACAGGGCAGACTCTCGGCTTTCTTTTTCATCAACGCCATATTCGCCATTCCTGCGCCATGCTGCGCTTACGCGCAGAGGCCGATGATGACGCCCTTACACTGACGGTCCTTAAAGCACGCGGCAGCTTCCGCCATGACCACATTCGCCTGCCCATGGAATCCCTATGAGTAGTCGCCCCTCACAAGCCAGCTTTACGCTGCATGCATTACAAGCAGTCCCTGCCGCAAAAAATCTAGAAAAAAACGAGTACCGCGCTCGTAAGCGCCAAAAGCATGAGACCCTTTGGTACGCTCTATGGTTTCCGCAATTGACTCAAGCCCATGGCCAAAGTCCTGCCCACCTTGCACGGCAGCAACAAATCGCCGAAGCACTCACATCGCTTAGCGCCACGGTAAGCATCGCTAGCACTGACAGCTTCATATTTGAAGTCGCCAGCACCTTGAACTATTTCGGCGGCATCAAAAGCATAAGGGCACGCCTTGCCACCTTGTTAACGCCCCTGCTAGAACAATGGCAGCTGCCTACGCATTTTCATCACGCCGCAAGCCCGACGCCTGCCGCAAGTCTTTTAATGGCAAGGGCCGAATGTAACTTATTAATTTATCGTAAAGAGAATCTTCGCGCCGCACTTGGTCGCCTACCCTTGAGCACGCTTTCATTACCCAAAAATAAGAAACGACAATTTCATAATAGTGGCCTGAGTATTTTGAGAGATGTTTGGCGACTGCCTCCGGCACAACTCGCACAACGCTTTGGTTATGATTTTCTAAAACAACTGGACCAATGCCTTGGCCACATTGCTAGCCCAGTACAAAATTACAGCAGCCCTGCACAGTTCTCTAGCGAACTAGAATGGGATTTTAATATCGAAAATAAGCAGGCACTTTTGCCCGGCATTGAAGAACTACTAGAACGGCTTTGTGCATTTTTACAAACCCGAGAACTTGCCGCCACGCATCTACGCCTCAGCATTTTGCATGAATACCAGGACGCCACTGTATTGCACTTGCACCTGCGCCAAGCCAGTCGTCAACATGCTCATTTAATGCTGTTGTTAGAGACACGCCTAAACGCCATTGGCTTAGATGCTCCGAGCATTGGTATGCGCTTAGACGTCGCCCACTTTCAAGCGATATCGCTCACCAATGGCGCGCTCAAAGGCATCACGGCCACAGAAGATACCGCCAGCGATCACAATATCCTGCCGCTGCTAGAGGAGCTCCAGGCACGACTTGGCAATGAGGCCGTACGAAGCATTCACATTCGTGACGCGCACAGCCCAGAACAGGCCGGCAACGATACCGCCATTGGGGAGAACAACAGCCCCCACATTACAAGCCCGACAAGCAATACCGCACGCCCGATTTGGCTGCTCGCCGCTCCTGTGCATTTACAAAACACCCAAGGCCGGCTTTTTTATCACAGCAGTTTGCAACTACTCAGCGGCCCTGAACGCATAGAAACACTTTGGTGGACAAAACAAGAATTGAAGCGCGACTATTATATTGCTCGTAATCGACAAGGCATGCGCCTGTGGATATTTCATGAGCGCGCAGACACCCAACAAGCCTCAGCGCAAGGCTGGTATTTGCATGGCATTTTTGCCTAACAAAAATCTCGAGACTTCAATGTCATAGAAGACAAGAAATGGCTAAGGTCAACGAGCCCTGTGGCAATCACATGCACAACACCCTCGCTAATCTGCAGCGTCCCCGAAACGCCAAGCATGCTGGCATCACGCACTGCAGCGGATGATTTCTCTGCCACTGTAGGCCACACCACCACATTAAGAAATCCGGTCTCGTCTTCCAATGTAATAAAAGTGACTCCAGACGCTGTTTGCGGCCGTTGCCGAGAAGTCACGATTCCTGCCACTTTGATACCGGCACCATCCCCTAGAGCCATGAGCTGCTCGGCAGGCACTACAAAATACGATTCAAAATGATTACGCAATAGCGCTAAGGGATGTCGGCGCAACGTTAAGCCCGTACTATTATAATCGGCCATGATGTTTTGGGCTTCCGACGGCTTAGGCAGTAATATCGGCAAATCGTCGTGAGCATCAGGCCACTGCTGCATATGCGACAACAAAGGGAGCTTCTCTTCATAGCCTGCCACATCCCAGAACGCGCGATAACGATCTTTCGACAAAGCCTGCAACGCATCGGCCGCGGCCAAACTTTCTCTGTCTGCCCGATTGATGCCTGTGCGCTCCACCAAAGATTGCACGCTGACGAAAGGCACCGCACCGCGTGCCGCACACAGGCGTTGGCCCCCAGCGAATGACAAACCTTTCACCATTCTCAGCCCAAGACGCAGCACTGGCGTTAGCGCAGTTTGTTCAGGGTAGGACAGTTCACAATCCCATTCGCTCTGGTTCACATCCACAGGCAAAACCTTCACGCCGTGCCGACGAGCATCTTGCACTAATTGTGATGGAGCATAAAAACCCATAGGTTGACTGTTAAGCAATCCACATACAAACGCCGCTGGGTGATAACACTTCAGCCAAGAAGAGACATACGCTAGAAGGGCAAAGCTCGCCGAGTGCGACTCCGGAAATCCATAATCGGCAAACCCCTTAATCTGACTATAAATTTGCTGCGAGAACGACTCTTCATAGCCGCGCTCTCGCATGCCCTGTATGAGCTTTTCTTGGAAGGGTTCCAGCCCGCCTTTTTTCTTCCACGCTGCCATTGCCCGGCGCAACTGATCAGCCTCGCCGCCACTGAACCCTGCCGCAACGATAGCGATCTTCATCACCTGCTCCTGAAAAATAGGCACTCCCAAGGTACGCTCTAACACTTCTTTGATTTGTTCACTGGGATAAACCACGGGCTCTTTACCGCTGCGTCGAGCCAAATAGGGATGCACCATATTGCCTTGAATGGGGCCGGGACGTACGATCGCAATTTGCACCACTAGGTCATAATAATTGCGCGGTTTGAGACGCGGCAACATGCTCATCTGTGCTCGCGACTCAATCTGAAAAATCCCGACGGTATCGGCCGCACAAATCATGTCATAAACACCCACATCCTCTTTGGGAACTGTTTGCAATGTCAGCGCCTCAGTGTGTTGCATCCGAGGAGCGGCGTTAATCAAATCAATGGATTTGCGGATAGTGGTCAGCATGCCTAAGGCCAACACATCCACCTTCAATAACCCCAACGCCTCTAAGTCATCCTTCTCCCATTGAATGACTGTCCTGTCAGCCATCGCGGCATTCTCAACCGGCACTAGCTCCGATAACGGGCCTTGGCTAATCACAAAGCCTCCCACATGTTGAGACAGGTGGCGGGGAAACCCTAACAGCGTACGCACCAGATAAAACAGTTGCTGTAGTTTGTCGGCGTCCACTTCTAAACCTGGCACGACGGTGTTCTCGTCGAGAGTCTGCCCATACCAATCGATGCCTTTGCTCAATAACACTATTTGCTCTGGCGTGAATTCCAAGACAGCGGCCACATCACGCACAGCACTACGCGCACGATAGCAAATCACTGTCGCCGCCAAAGCCGCGCGATGCCGGCCGTATTTGGAATAGATATACTGAATGACTTCTTCGCGCCGCTCGTGCTCGAAGTCGACATCGATATCCGGCGGCTCATCGCGCTCTTTCGACAAAAAGCGCTCGAACAATAATTGCATCCGCGCAGGGTCCACCGCTGTGATTCCCAGGCAATAGCAGATCACCGAATTAGCAGCGGAGCCTCTGCCTTGGCACAATATTTTTCGGCCCCGAGCAAAGACAACGATGTCGTGGACTGTTAGGAAAAAGTGTTCATAGCCTAGCTCTGCCACTAATGTCAGCTCCTTCTCTAACAATGCTAGCACTCGCTCCGATGGTCCCTCGGGCCAACGCTCAACAAGACCACGCATACTCAGTTCGCGCAACCAACTGCTCGCAGTGTGCTCTGCGGGCACTAACTCATGAGGGTATTCATAGCGCAGCTCATCTAAGGAGAAATGACATTGATCAGCAATGGTCAGTGTGGCTTGCAGCAAGGCAGGGGGATACAGTTTCGCCAGACGCTCACGCAGCCGCAAGTGTTGCTCACTGTTCGGCGCTGCCGATCGCCCCAAGTTTGCGAGTGTCTTACCAAGGCGAATAGCGGTTAAGGTATCACGCAGCATGCGCCTGTCTGGATGATGCATATACACCGCACCATCGGCCACCAACGGCAAATCGAGGCTTTGCCCTAGCGCCTGTAAACACTCAAGACGATGCCGATCACGGCCATCCAAGCGCATTTGTACCGCAATCCATACCCGCCCTGGAAGCTGCGTATGCAGCCACTGGGCCTCTTGGACATCAGGGGCTTGTGCTGCCGGCAACCACAAGCAAAGACACTCACTCAGGTCATGGGTCTCCATTAGCGCTTGATCAAGCTTATAGCGGCCTTTCACGGCGCCTCTGCGGGCGAGCGTGATCAACGCAGACAACTGAGCATAGCCACGCCGACTACGGGCAATCAGCACGAAGCCAAGCCCCTCCTCGAGAACAAATCGACTGCCTATCAATAAGGGCAATCCGCAGTCTTTGGCTGCGACATGGGCACGCACGACACCACTTAACGTGCACTCATCCGTAATCGCCAAGGCGCTATACCCTAAACGCTGAGCTTCTCGCACTAGCTCCTCTGGTGAAGAGGCCCCTTGGAGGAATGTAAAATGGCTGAGGCAATGCAGCTCAGCATAGGCAGGAATAGACATAAGGCACACATTAATACTGTTTATATATACAGTATAATTCGTGCGCTTTACAGTCAATCGAAGGCTGAAAAATAATTCCCTCTCCCGCAGGTGAAGAGAAAGTAATCAGGCGATTTGCGATAGCCTTCAAGAGAATGAAAAAGACTCGCTATACACATAGCAGCGGCATGAGGGGCAGTGTCATAATGCTCCTCTATGCCAAAAAATAAGCTGAAAACTGCCCACACTCCACGCTCCAAATGGTGGTACTTCAAACGCCTTGTATTAACGACAGGCGTCATTGCACTGCTTTGGTGCGTCTGGATAGACTTTGAAATTCGTCGCGACTTCGAGGCTTTGCAATGGGCACTGCCCGCAAGACTCTATGCACGCCCGGTAGAGCTCTACGTCGGCGCCAACATCAGCCAAGCACAGCTGGAGCAGACGCTTAAGCGCCTCGGTTACTCCGAACGCCAAGACATCAACGGCCCAGGGGAATATCAGATCACCGCCTCTCGAATCCGCTTGTGGACACGGGGTTTTGAGTTTTGGGATGGCACTGAGCCTAGCGTCTACCTCAACGTCGAGTTCAATGGCACCTCGGTGCGTAACTTATGGGGCGATCAGAATACTGGCGACCTAGCGCTGGTGCGTTTAGAGCCAGTAGAGATTGCGCAGATCAACCCTGAGACGGGAGAGGACAGACTCCCCATCAGCATGAGTGACGTCCCCCAGCATTTAGTCGATGCGATTATCTCCGTGGAAGACCAACGCTTTTATTCTCACTATGGTGTGGACCCAACGGGAATCGCCCGCGCCATGCTTGCGAATATCCGCGCCGGCAGCATTGTGCAAGGCGGCAGCACCCTAACCCAGCAATTGATCAAGAATCTGTATCTTGATCGACGCCAAACGCTACGGCGCAAAATAGAAGAGGCGTTGATGGCCGTCATGTTGGAGTTGCACTTCAGCAAAGAAACCATCTTGACCGCCTACTTGAACGAGATTTTTCTGGGCCAACAAGGCAACAGAGCTATCCATGGTTTCGCCTTGGCCTCGGAGTATTATTTTTCTCGCCCACTAAAAGAGCTCAGCCTGTCCGAACTCGCCATGCTCGCCGGCCTGCCCAGAGGCGCCTCCTATTACAACCCTTTGCGTTACCCAGAACGCGCCACTGCCCGACGCGATATAGTGTTACAACGGATGCAGAGTCAGGGGTTCATCAGCGAGGAACAACAGCGCGAAGCCCAAAGCCAGAACCTGCGTCTTGCCACACGCACATTAAGCCAGCATGGACGCTACCCTGCGTTCATGGAGTTGGTCCGTGAGGACCTCGCAAGAGATTATGATGGCGAGGCACTGCGCACAGAAGGGCTGCGCATCTTCACCACTTTAGATTTACGCGTGCAAGACGTTGTCGATGACAAGCTCGAGAATGCAGTGAAGTCCGTTGAGCGCGCCGCAGCGAGTGGTGACGATGGGCAGCTTGAGGCCGCGGTCGTGATTACCGATGCTATTAGCGGAGAAGTACGGGCAATCGCTGGCGGAAGACAGCGCGGCTATGCAGGCTTTAACCGAGCACTGAACGCGAACAGACAGATAGGCTCTTTAGTAAAACCTGCCGTTTACTTAGCGGCTTTAGAGACTGGCGACTATTCTCTGGCCTCGGTACTGTCAGACAACCCAATCACTATTTCACTACCAGGCAATCAAGAATGGTCGCCGAAAAATTACGGCGATAAACTTTATGGCGACGTGTATCTATTCGATGCACTAGAGCGTTCGATGAACCTTGCCACTGTCGACTTAGGCATGAAGATCGGCGTCGATAAAGTAGCGCAAATGCTAAAACGTCTAGGGGTTGAAAAAGATATCCCCCTATACCCGTCCTTACTGCTTGGCGCGATTGATATGGCTCCTATCGACGTGGCACAGATGTATCAAACTCTCGCGAGTAATGGCTTTTATTCTCCGCTACGTGCAGTAGAGGCCGTCACCACCGGGCAGGGCGCTCGCCTCGAACGCTATGGCATCGCTACCGAACAAGTCGCCGACGCACACTCCATGTACTTACTTGAATACGCCTTACAAGGGGTGTTCCGACGAGGGACGGCTGAGACCATGGCGGCCCGACTCGGCGCGCACTTACCTCTAGCAGGAAAAACCGGCACGACTAACGATTTGCGTGATAGCTGGTTTGCAGGCTATGGCGATGACTTGGTCGGCGTAGTGTGGCTCGGCTACGATGACAACCGAGATACGGGATTAACAGGGGCAAGCGGCGCCTTACGAGTATGGGCTGAACTAATGGACAGCTTAGAGATCCGATCACGCGAGAACTTCGAACGCTCGGGCATTGAATGGAAGAAAGTCTCTATTGACGCCACCACACAAGTGCGTCAACGTAATTGCAGCAGCACCTTGTCTTTGCCCTTTGCGCAAAATCGCTTTGCCGACACCGCTGTCGATTGCGAAGATGAGTCATTGTTTCAAAACATTATTGATCGAGTGCGAGGATTGGGAAGATGATAACCCGTGTTTCATTACTACTTTCATTGAGCCTTTTAAGCGCATGTGCAAGCTATAGCACTGGTCGCGGGATTCCTGCACCAGTGGAATCTCGCGACAACTCCACCTCTGTCATTGCGCCTCCAAGCGCACAGCCTTCTGGCGGCACAATTAATACGCCTATCCAGCGCCGAGAACTGCCGTCAACACAAACTATTGATCCACGCCCAGGCACTGCGCTCCCACCAGCAACGAATGAGCAACCTGCCACAGCTTCGTCTACTTTATTACAAGGGGTTGATGCGGCGATTGCGCAAGGGGATCTAGAGCGAGCCGCCGCATTGTGTGAGCGCGCCTTACGCATTAGTCCTCGTGACGCCTTGCTTTGGTATCGATTGGCGAGCGTACGTGCTCAACAAGGACGCCTAAACGAAGCAGAAGGCTTCGCTCAAAGAGCGCTGAGCTTTAGCAATGCCGACAGAGCATTGGAGGCGCAGATCCAAGCGCTATTGCGCTCTATTTAGGATAGAGAATCATTTGCGTGCAGCGAAACAAAGCGATGATTTTGCCAGTGTCCACATGAGTGACAACCGCATCCCACACTTGCGTCGATCGCCCTATGTGCACGGGTTTCGCGACGGACTCCACTATCCCTGATCTGGCCGTACCGAGATGATTCGATTTCAACTCGACAGTGGTGAACCCGATAGCCTCACTAGGCAGATTGGCGACACAGCCGTAGCCTGTCGTAGTATCGGCTAGTGTAACCACTGCCCCAGCATGCATAAAACCATTAGGGGCCATATGCATTTTTTCTACTTCTATGCGCGCTACCACTTCTTCAGCAGACACTTTCACAACGTTGATATTGAGATGCCCTGGTAGCTTGTCTTCACCACTGCGCATGAAATCTTCTGGCTTATGCATGAACAATCTTCCTAGTTCGTAATTATTGGAGTTTCAACCTTAGTGGAGTGTAGTTTTTTATCCCCTAAACTTAAACGGCAAACCGCCGGAATCACCAAAAGAGTGAGCGCCGTGGAGGCAATCAAACCAGAGATAATCGCCCATGCCATAGGCGGCCATAGCGTAGAGGACGATAAGGCCAAAGGCAGCAATCCCGTCACAGTCGTCGCACTAGTCAACAGGATAGGGCGCGCTCGACGGGCGACAGCATCATCCACTGCAACACTCAACGAGGCTCCTTCACGCAAACGCTGATCGATATAGTCGATCAACACAATGGCATTGTTCACGACGATCCCCACAAGCGCGATAACCCCTAGCAACGGCTGGAAACCAAAAGGGGAGTCCGTTAATACTAGGCCAGGGAAAATACCCGCAGCGGCGAGCGGGACTGTGAGCAATACGATGCCAACACGTTTGTAAGAATTAAACTGCAGGAGCAAGAAGAATAGCAAAAGCAAAATACCAATAGGGGCTACGGCAAAGATTGCCTGATTCGCCTCGCCGGCGCTTTCCAAATCTCCACCGAACTCTAATCGCGTACCCGCTGGAAGAGGTTCTTGCTCTAGATGCACATTGAGCTCGTTAACGATTTGACTAAAACTAGCGCCTTGCGCAAGACCGCTCGTAATACTCAACATGCGCACGCCGTTGCGATGGTGAATACTTGCCACTTGCCAGTCCGGTACCGTGTGGCTTATTAGGCTCAAGGGGATCGCTTGGTTCTGCGCGTTAAACACATAACTCGAGAGCAGGCCGTTGACGCTTAATCTTGTTCCTTCTTTGGAGCGCAGTACGATAGGCAAAGGGTCGAGCTCTTGACGGTACTGCTCTATTGGCAAACCAAGGCTTCGAGCAAACAGTGTTTGCGCGACATCGTTGCGATTCAAACCATAACGCTGGGCACTCGCATCATCGACCTCAACCTTCAATACGGGAATGCCCGTGTCGATATCATGGCGTACGTCCACTGCTCCCGGAATCGTTTTGAGTAATCCGAAGACTTGTTCAGCCGCTTCGAGTCGCGCTTGCTCATTACTATTATACAAACGCACTTCTACGGGCGCGGCCCGTGGCGGACCCTGGGCAAGAGTTCCTGCCACTATTTCTACTTCTGGATAGGTCGTGGCGGCACGCATTCTCACCCATTCGATCAACGCGGCGGTCTGTTCTAAACGTTCCATGTTGACCACTAAACGCGCTCTGTTTGGCGCTTGCGTAGCATTGGGTAGGTTGTAGTAAAAACCAGGCCCTGTATCGCCAACAAAACGGTGAATGCTCTCAACGCCTTCGCGTGCTCTGAGCTCTCGTTCAAACACTTGCGCCAAATCACTAGTGCGGGCAATGTCAGTGCCCTCAGGTAAAAACATTTCCACCACTACCTGTGGTCTGTCGGCATTGGGAAAAAACTGAAAACTAAGTAGCGGCATTAAGAAAATGCTGAGGACGGGAAGCGTCAAACCGCTTATCGCAATAAGCTTAGGGTATCGCTTACTCACGCCGGCCAACCAAAGACCTAAGCGCTCCACCCACGCCGTTCTAGTATCGGTACTACGTTTGAGGAATCTAGCGGCGAGTAATGGCGCAAGGCTAATCGCCAAAAGATAACTAATCGTAAGGGTCAGCATAATCATCACAGGAATGCCCCGTGTGAAATCGGCTGTGCCGCCACTGGAAAGCAGCAAAGGAGTGAAGGCAGCCAGGGTCGTCGCCGTGGACGCCCCTAATGGACCGGCCAACTCTTTAACCGCATCGAGCAACGCATCTTGACGACTCGCGCCCTCGTTTAATCGATGCTGAATGTTCTCCACCATCACAATCGCATTATCAATCAAAATGCCTAGAGAAATTACCAAGCCGATGACGGCAATTTGGTGCAAGACTCCGCCACCAAAATCGTAGACGCCTAAACTGATTAGCGTCACCAGTGGCAACATACTCGCCACTAACACGCCCATTCGCCAACCCATTCCGTAAAATAGGATCAAGGTAATGATCCCCATACTCACGAGCAAATTATTACCAAGATCCGAGAGCCTTTTATCGACCTGCTCGGGTTGGAAGAATAATTCTTGAATCGTTAACGGAGAAAAATCTGCGGAAAGAAGTGCGACTCGCTCGCGTACGTTGTCGCCAAACGCGACTGCGTCGACTTGATTGTTTTGTGCAAAGATACTGACAGAGACAACTTGCTCACCGTCTTGCCAGACACTCGGCGCGGGCGGCTCGACGGCAGAGCGCTCTATTTTGGCGAGCACTTCGAGTGCAACACTGGCACCACCGGCAATCGGTATTTGAGTATTTCGAAGAGACTCCAAGCTTTCGAATTCGTTGTTCGAAAGCAGATTGATACGACGCTCATTAGCAATGAGAAAACCACCTGGCGCCACTTGATTGCGCTGAGCAATCAGCGTGGCAATAGTGCTAGGGCTTACCCCTAGTCGGGCCATCTCGGCATCACGCAGGGTGATATTAATTTGTTCGCCGGTGTCACCATCTAGCTCAATACGCGACACACCGGGCAGGTCCATCAATCGACGTTTTAATTGCTCCGCCGCCAAGCTTAACGTGACGGTAGACGGGTCTCCTGCCATAGCTAATACAACGGCCGGCAATCCCGTGAGCCTATCTTCGAGTGTCATGTCACCGACGCCATCGGGAAACTGCGTCACGGCGCGATTCATCGCAATGCGCACACGATCCCATGCCGCATCGGTCGCATAGATTGAATCTAACAAGACTACTGATACCAGTGCGACGCCGGTACGTGCAGTGGCGGTGTACTCGAGCACTTCTTCAACTTGGGAGATCTCGTCCTGCAAGGGTTCCAGAATAAGACGTTCCATCGTTTCCGCTGGAGCCCCTGGATACAACACAGTAATGAGCCCGCTACGAGCAGGAAAAAACGGATCCTCTTGTCGGGCCATGCCTCCAAATGAGGCTAGCCCCGCCAAGAACAACATCGCGACGATCAAAAGAACCAATCGAGGCTTTGCTATCAAACCGAGCAATAGATTATTGGCGTTCATTGCAATACATCCAGCGCGTCACCTTCGGCAAGGCGCGATATTCCGGCATAGACGACTTGATCTCCTTCCAACAAGGCACCGGGAAGTATGAAGGCTCGCTCTCCCAAAATTTGATCAACTTCTATCAACACACGCGCGGCGCGTCCATTTTCCACTTTAAAAACACTTAGGCCTTGGGCGGAACGCATGACCGCCCCTAGGGGAATGCTTAGTTGTTTCTCACCTGCGCGAGCGATGCCGACTTCCAATGCTTCCGCGTTGCGAACTTGGGCGTCATTAAGGGCGACCACCACGGCTAACAATGCCTCGCTGCCAGTGCTCGAGGCGCTTATTTCCGACACCACCCCAGTCAGAGCTCTATCGGAAAGGCTCGTATTTACAGGCACTGTGTCTCCAACACTTAAGGTGTCGAGCATGTGCGGAGGCACTCGCATCTCCACCTCAGTAGTGCCTTGACCGGTTAACCTCAACACCGCTTGTCCTGGTTGCGCGTATTCACCCGCCTCCAATAGCACCGCCTCTATCGTGCCGGCAAAGGGTGCGCGCAAGACACTCTCTTTGTTAAGCCCTTCGGATTGCTGCAAACTCGCCATCGCATTATCAATGGCGGCACTTTGGCTTTCGAGCAATGATTGCTGCTGCTCAACGCTCTGAATGGAGATCAGGTCTCGTGTTGAGAGTCGTTCTAGACGCACAAGCTCGCGCTGGGATTGATCAAAATCGGACTGTAACTGCATGAGGCGAGCTTGAGCGGCGGCTTCGGCTGGCGCTAGCTGAGGATTGTAGAGCGTGGCTAATAATTGATCCTGTGTCACTTGCTGGCCAATCTGCACTGGACGATTCGAAACGACCCCGCCCACTTGGAAACTTAAAGTCGCACGCTGGCGAGAGCGAGCGACACCAGCGAAATTGAGCATCGCGCCGTCATCTTGCAGGGAAACTGCGGATACGCGCACTGGCACGCCCGCAGAAGTCGGCTCTGGCTCGACTATACTGCTAGACTCCGAGCACGCCGTGTATACGAGTAGCGCACAAGCTAATGTGCTCACTTTGAGAATGACATTGAATTGCATGGCGCGACCTCTTGGAATTTTTGACATTGTGTCATCTATTGACACTATGTCAAGATAGCACCCAAGAAAGATACAATGAACGCAAAGGAAGTACACGATGGACACCCCCAATAGACGCAGCCGCGAAAAGCAGCAACGCCATGAAGAGATACTCAACGCGGCCGAAAGCATTTTCTTTAGTAAGGGCTTTGCCAATAGCTCTATGGACGAAATAGGCAAGCAAGCACAGCTTAGCCGGGCTTTGCTGTATGTGTATTTCAAAGACAAAGCCGCGATCATGCGCGGCATCATGCTGCGCGCCGACAATTGCCTAGAAACCTATTTTCACAAAGCAATAGAGCGTGGCGGCAACGGCAGAGAGCAGATCGAACGTATTGGACACGCCTACTACGCGTTCTCCAAAGAACAAAGCCACTACTTCAATGTCCTCACACAGCTCAACACGTTTCCTAGCGATGACAGTGATCACCCCCAGGAAAAAGCGTTATCTGATTGCAATGCACGGATCACCCAGCTGATGGAAGACGCCCTCGTAAAAGGGGTACGCGATGGCTCCTTGGATGCTAAAAACGTCGATAAGCCCATGCGGACAGCCTATTTTCTACAAGGCGCCTTGCACGGGGTCATCATGGCCGCGCGCACTCGACACAATCACCCAACGACACGCCAAGACGGCGAAGAGTTGGTGTTGTATACGATTGCAATGCTAACTGAAGCGATGCGGACTCGAGGCGGGGATTTAGCGAAGAAATAAAAAACGGGCTGATCGATTTATAGTCGATCAGCCCGTCTGACGCTCCTTGTCTATTCAGTAGCGAGGACTCACTCCATAAGTCGCTCGTTGCCGATTAAGCTCGATCCATGAGCTCTTTTAGTACTACGACAATCTCTTGATACTCAGCTTGGCCAACGGCACTTTCGTCGTCGCCTTCAAATTCGATTTCAGGCAATACTTTCTTAACATCGCTTTTGCTGATCACGCCATCTTGATTGGAGTCACTTAGACCCAGTGCAGGCAATGCTTGATCGGCTTCTTGCTTGTTGAGAACGCCATCTTGATTCATATCAACTGCAGAGAACTCTGGAGTCTCTTGAGCGAATGTCATACCAGAGACTGTTAGCAAAACACCTGCTGCTGCGATTAGTGATTTTTTCATGGTTGAACTCCTGTTATACCCATTGTGAATTTTTTTTGATCTTACACTTAGGGTATTGCAACCCGTGTGCCAACTACAAAATACTCAATAAAAACAACAGGCTAGTAAAGTTCATCCATTTTTCTCACGCCAGGAACTGTTGTGCTTGCGGGACGCTTCGCAAGCCATTTGCCTAAGGCCTTGTTTTGCAAGCCTTTGACTGTTGGCCTAGCACGACACCCCTAAAGCATTAAAAAAACCAATAAAAAAAGGCCCCAAAATAAGGGGCCTAAAAGGGTGGGGCTGAATGCTGATTAGTCGTGCATAAATTACTTAAAGGATGAGCGTCCACCGGATCGGCGACCGCATTTCTTTACACATAAATTGCGCAAAGATTGCAAAAGAAAATGGGGTTCACTGCGGCCAGGAGATTTCACTTCTTGCGCGCTGAGAGGAAGTAGCGGAAATCTATCTGTTAGTTCCATGCCCATTACAAAGGCGGATACAGTGGCATTTGGGACAGTTTTATTAGACATCTACGTTCTCCTTGATTCTGATTGTTGTTTCCACACCGTCTTAACGGCCTTTGCTATGGAAGAAGCAATCTTCGTACCAAGTAGAATATAGTCTTAATAATCAGTAAGTTATAAAATAAAGAGCCGTTTAAACCCGTTCAATGTGTTGGGTAATCACGACACTTCCTAGCGTCAAACCTTAAGTCTTTGTTTTAATTGCCTTCATTTGTTGGGCTAGCACGACACTACGGCGCAGAGGCGCTATTCCTCCGGGTTTCGGAACTGGGCAGGGTCCAATCCATGGCGCTTCAATAGATTGTAGAACTCGCTGCGATTACGCTCAGATAGCCGTGCGGCAAGGGCAATATTGCCTTCAGTAAGATTAAGCAGGCGCAGTAGGTAGTCATGTTCAAACTGTTCTTTGGCCTCATTGAGCCCTAATAGGCGGCTAGATTTAAACCGTAAAGCGCGCTCCACTAGAGGTTTGGCAATGAGCGGCGTGGACGTCAACACCACGCATTGCTCCACGATATTGAGTAGCTGCCTGACATTGCCTGGCCATGGTGCTCCTAGCAATATCTCCATAGCCTCTGGCGAGAAGCGCACCTCGCCTTTGTTGTGCCGCTCGGACAATGACTTACAGAAATGCTTCGCTAGGAGGGCAATATCCTCACGTCGCTCTGACAACGGCGGCAGCTCTAGGGTGATCACATTCAAACGATAGAATAGATCCTCTCTAAAAGTGCCCTGTGCCACCTTCTCATTAAGATCCTGGTGCGTCGCCGCAATAATACGGACATCGACCGGCGTGGTTTGGGTAGAGCCCACTGGGCGCACCTCATGCTGCTCGAGCACTCGCAAAAGCTTTGCCTGCGCCGCGATAGGCATATCGCCAATCTCATCTAGAAACACTGTCCCTTCATTGGCGGCGAGAAACAATCCGGCGTGCGCCTTACTCGCCCCAGTGAATGACCCTGCGACGTGACCAAACAACTCTGATTCGAGCAACGCCTCTGGGAGTGCGGCGCAATTGAGCGCCATAAAGGGCTTGTCGCGCCTAGCGCTCGCTTTGTGTATGGCAGAGGCTAAAAGCTCTTTACCGGTGCCTGTCAGGCTCTGCACGAGCACACTGACATCGGTGACAGCAGCGGCTTTAGTTTGCGCAAGAAGGTTCTCCATCACTTGGCTGCAACTGACAATCTCGGAACGCCACGCAGTGTCTTCGCCATCCTGCGCTGGGGTGTCCATCTCTCCACTTTGCTCTAAGGCTTTCTCAATATGGGAGAGCAGGGTTTGCGCATCGAATGGTTTTACAAGATAACTAAAAACCCCTTTCTGGGTCGCCGCGACAGCCTCGGGAATCGTTCCATGGGCGGTTAGCATAATCACCGGCAGACGCAGGTCACGCTGCTGTAAGCGTTCAAACAATTCCATGCCGTCCATGCCAGGCATACGCAAATCCGTCACCAACACATGGGGGCGAAACGAGCCCAGTTTCACCAAGGCATCTTCAGCACTGCTCACAGCCACCACTTCGTAATCATTGGCACTGAGGCGCACACTAATTAATCGCAATAAATCGGCATCATCATCGACTAATAAAATTCGGTGCTTGTTCGGCATACAGAGGGCTTTCCTTAATGATGTGGGTAACGAACTTATAGACCTTGCAATGACTCGCGGCTATTAAGCTGTTGTTCGATAGAGGTCAGTGCGTCAATCTGCGTTTGTAATAATGCTTTCTCTTGCTCTAGAGTCAAAATCAATTCCTGGCTATCTTTTGCAAGCTGACGCGCATTAAGCACATCACGCCACAACACTGCAAAGGCTTGATAGTCCGCTGGCAATGAATCCATATCGACACTGGCAATCATCGTTAACGCTTCTAACTCACTTGGAGTGTCGCTTTCATGGCGAGCGCTGAGCAAGATTGCATGACGAATGTTTACTGCAGCGCTTTTCTCGCCGATCGGCAATGTTGCGAATCGAATGCGCTCTTCTTGCAGTTGGATATCCTCGGCTTGCAATACCCATTGGTAATAGTTCAGTGGATCCACTCTTGTCAGCCCATCGAGACTGAAGGGAGTAGTTGTACAAGCGGAAAGGGTAAAAAGGCCAAGGGCCAGCAAGCAAAGATTGAACCGGTTCACAGAAATGTCCTTATCGTATGGTTTTTGGCACTCATCGTTTGCATTAACGACATTATAAAGAAACAGGCATAACAAGCTTGAAACACGCCCCTGTATCACTTTCAACGAGTGTCAATGTGGCCCCAATAGACGCGGCATAATCGCTGGCAATGGCCAGCCCTAGCCCAGTCCCACTATATTGTTTATTGGCTTGAACGGAGCCTTGAAAGAACGCCTCGAATATTCTGTCTTGTTCCTGCGTAGGGATTCCCGGACCTTGATCTTGAATGCTCAGGGTCACGTGATCCTTCTGCGCGAGAAGCTCTATGCTTATGACAGCGTTTACTGGCGAGAATTTCACAGCATTGGTAAATAAATTATCTACGATGACTCTTAGGCGCTCAGGGTCGACGGTGACTTTTGCCTTTACTAGGCTTAGCGCCACTTCTAATTGACCAGACTGCACTGCTAGTTCGTGGGCGGCCACCACGCCTTCAACAATTTTATCGAAGCGCACGCTTACAGGCATGGCATTGAGCACATCGAAGTTTTGCGCATTATGGCGCAGCAACTCTTCAATGAGGCCTTGCAAACGCTGACAATTACTCGCAATGATCTGACTGATCTCACGCTGCTCGCTCGTCAATGTTCCAACAACGCCATCATTAAGCAACGAGGCCCCCTCCTGCATAGAGGCAAGGGGTGTTTTAAGTTCGTGGGACACATGACGCAGAAACGAGGTTCGTTGCTGTTCAAGCTCTTCGAGCCGCCCGCGCAACCAATCTAAGCGCGTCCCCAAGGCCTGTAAGTCTAGCGGCCCTTTAATACTGATACTTTTAGAGTATTCGCCACTGCCAATTTTATTAATGGCCCGATCGATCTGTTTTAGCGGACGCGTGATTAACAAAACAAACACGGCGGCCAACCCTGACGCAGCAGCAATAAAGAGCAGGGCTTGTAGGGTTAATGACTGTTGCGTGCTCGCACTTCGCTCTTGTAAATCGGCTTGTTGTTGATCGATCCACTGCTCGATAGCGGTTGCGATTTGATAGGCCAGGCGCGACAACTCAGGAAAGGCCGTGGCGGAATCATTACTCACTTGGCCTTGCCCAACATTTTCAAAGGCACTGCTTTCAAGTGCCAGAAGCTCATCGACCAATGGGACGACGCCTTGGTCAATGCCTAATTCAGAGATCTCACCAAGTGTTTCAAAGTATTCCGCTCGGCGATTGAGATAGAGCTGATAGAGTTCTTCTTCACCTAAAATCGCGTATTGACGAGCGTTACGCTCCATAGCGATGGTTTGCTGAATTAGCTGTCGACTAGCACTCATGCCAGTGGCCACCACCGTTACGGTATTCTGGCTCTGTTGGCTTAGGCGTTCGAGTTGCTGGGCTGTGACCAATAGAGCCACAATTAGCAATGCCGCCACTGCAGAGAAGCCAATAATCACTAGCTGCCTGATTGATCGAGTGGTAAATAATTGCATGGGGTTTAGTGACTCGTCCGCGTTGAGTTTACTGAGTTTCGAAGCGCTTCAAGCTAAGATTTTTTTTGGTTTTACTCGGATCGAACACCCGTCCATTAATGACGATGTAGACTCCAGCCGGCAGTGTTTGCACGGCGATAGTCGCACAGCCCATATTGAAGACGGCGTCGCTATCTTTGAATAATGCGGGAAGCATAGCCCCTGTTAACACGATCGTTTTATCGGCGATACCTGCTAACAATTGTGCGGTTTGCACCATCGTATCAGTGCCGTGGGTGATAATGATTCGACTGGCAACGTCTGTCTCAACGGTGTGACGAATCATTTTTCGATCATCTTCGGTAAAATCGATACTGTCTTTTTTCAGTATCGATTCCACAGAATAATCGATATCCACATTGGAGGCGCCTAGGATAACGGCCGCCTGCGGCTCACCCACCTCAAAATCACTGTTCTTATCGAAATACACCTTATCGATGGTTCCGCCGGTGGCAAAAATCTTAATCTGCATCGCAAACCTCTAGGGTCAATAGGAAGAGATGCAGTTTACCCTTAGAGCCTGCTTGCGACTATCGCTTTCGCCACACGGAGACTTGGCTCACAACATATTCGTATTTGCGACGATGCTCGCGAATCATGAATGGCAAATCATCCTCATGCACAAGCTCAAATCCGTCGAGGATTTTGCCCAGCTTACCCAACGCGCCAGCATTGCTGTCGGCATCGATGAAGTGCTCGGCTTCTGTGTAGGGCTCCATCCAACTATTAGGGGAAATAATCACCAACACGCCGCCTTTGCTTAGGACCGCGTCGTTTTTTACAAACTGATCCAAACACGCTTTAGGGTCAGGAAGCCGGCAAAGCAGATTGCTCAGCAATACCGCATCGAATCCTTGCATCGAGATAGAATCACTCGCTGCCGCATTGATATCACCCGCATCGCCTTGCACAAATTGCACGCGCTCGCGCTTCACATCGCAGTCAAGCTGCGCGGTAAGTTGCGTATAATGACGCCCCGATTCATGACGTCGGTATTCCACCTGATCTTGCTCTTGCATACGCACGGCAGCATCGACAAAAGACTGACTATAGTCCAAACCAATGACCTCAGAGAAATGCTTGCTCAGTTCAAAACTTGCGCGACCTACGGCACAACCAAGATCAAGCACTCGACCATATTGCTGAGTATATTTTTCGACTAACGCCACTGTTGCCGGAATAAATTCCTGCACAGTAGGATGGCCAACACGGCCACTAATTTCGGCGTCTCTGTTTTCAAGAACACTGCCATAATGAAACAGCATATATTGATTAAGCAGGGCATCTGTTTCGTAGCGATCTTGATCTTGCTCCAAGTCTTTTTCACTTTGCACAATTCTAAAGCCAGCATGCTGAAAGAAGTGCGGTCTAAAATGGAAACGAGACCACATGCTCGCCTCATCACCCGTGCTGATAAAAGAGCCCCCAAGAATCATTTGATGTTGGCCATCAAAACAAGGGGCACTGAAATCGACATAATAGGGGTGGATTTGAAATTTAGGCAAAGGATGGAATGTATCTTCACACCATTGCCAAAGATTACCGAACACATCGTTAAACCCGCGTGCATTAGGAACGAACTTATCCACCGGTCCTTCGCTGCCAAAGTGAAGATTATTATTCACTTCATAGACACTGGCGAGCTCGGCCTCATCGGCCATCACTCGATCAATATTAACTGTATCGGTATCGCGCGCACTCCAAATTTTGGCATCTTGCATTGCCGGGTCTCGCATAGCCCAATGTTCGCTTTCTTTAAGAAGGCGATAAGGCACCTCTACGTCATCGCGCTCACTGCGCCAAGCACAATAGGCTTTGGCTTCATAGAAATTGGCGACAACGGGCCAGGACCATTGCATCTCTTCTACGCTAAAAGTGGTGCGCAGCTTAAATCGATGCGAACCCACTGGGCCGTCTTGCACCCAGAAACTTGGCCATCGCGTATTGCGATAACGTCGCCAAGCCAATCCATCTTCGCTCCAGTGCTGATCCTCGAGGTATCCGCCACTGGCGACAAACTCATAGAACTCGCCATTACTTATGAGCCGTTGACTCGCACTAAAGGCGGCGCAATCTCGTCGATCCTCGCCGTACTCGTTATCCCAGCCAAAGCTGGGCCAATCTTTTGGCTTTCCTAATCTAACGCGGCTCGACTCAACACTGAGCATAGGGTTGCTCGCTGGGTAGTGCACTCCCGCCTCGGGCTGGGTGTGGGGCTGAGAGGCATCGCTAAGTAGAACCTTTGGCCAATTGTCTGGGGTCTTCAGGTGTTCTGCCGGCATCTCACGCATTAAGACACTGGAGGTCTCGAGGTGAATACGCTCATGCTCGAAACACATAACGAGAGCCCAAGCGGGGCTATCTATCGTAATGGGCTCAGCAAATGCAGGGTGTGTCCGTATTAAGGTTTTGACGATGTTATACACGCTCTTGCGATAGGCGACTACCTCTTGCAGCTCGGGCCACACGGTTTGATCCTCTTCATGAAGATCATCCCAACTCATTTCGTCGACGCCGGTTTCAAACAAGACTTCAAAATGTGGGTTCACTGGCTCTGCAATAAGCCCCGCCACAAGAAGCTTATTAATATAGAAGGTCACGGGGTGAGCATAATAGAAAATAAGCGGATGCCGAGACTTATGATAGGGCCGCAGGAAATAGGCCTCTTCGCTGACAAGGGCGGAAAACAGGCTCTCTGTTAGCCCCCAGGTATTGTCGAAATAATGCTCGATGGCGTCGCGCCCAGCCTCAAGATTCAGTAATCGCAGTGAGGATGTGGGTTTAGGAGCCAATCTTGCGGTACTGATCACTGGGCTCATCTGCGTTTCGTCCCCTATCGCGCTAATCTTATTGGGTATTTTTTTCATCGGATTCCATCGTACTGTCAATTTAGGTCAGTATGCCTATAAGCTAATGACTAGGACGGCGCGTCATCGTTACACTTTTTAGGCTCTATAAGCCTTAAGTAGGCGCGTCGCTTGAGTTGACTATCGGTTGCGGTAAACTGACCGCCACACTCTTAACGCTTATGAAATGAGGCAAACCCTTGCGTAGCAAACTTCCCGATATTGGCACCACTATATTTACTGTTATGTCGAGAATGGCACATGACCATGGGGCCATCAACCTCTCACAAGGGTTTCCTGACTTCGATTGCCCGGACCGCTTACGTGAGTTGGTGGCACATTACCTCAACGATCAAAAAAATCAGTACCCCCCTATGACAGGGGTACCTGTCTTACGCGCGGCTATCGCTACGAAAGTTAAAGACCTATACGGGTTTGATGCCGACATGGATCATGAAATTACTGTGACCTCGGGTGCCACCGAGGCCTTGTTCGATGCGATTCATGCCAGCGTCAGCGTAGGAGACGAAGTGATTGTCTTCGATCCCGCCTATGACTCTTATGACCCAGCCATCACATTAGCCGGCGGGAAGGCAATTCACATCGCCTTGCAGCTCCCCAATTTCAGTATCGATTGGAACCAAGTGCAAGCCACACTTACTCCGCGCACTCGAATGATCATCATCAATTCCCCGCACAACCCAAGTGGGGCGATCTTAAGCAAGGACGATATCGACACTCTTGCTCAACTGACTCGCGACACCGATATAGTAGTCTTGTCCGATGAAGTCTATGAGCACATGGTTTTCGACGACGGCCAGCACGAAAGCGTTTTGCGCCACGAAGAACTCAGACAAAGAAGCTTTGCCGTATTCTCCTTTGGGAAGACTTACCACGCCACCGGCTGGAAGCTTGCCTATTGTGTTGCCCCTGCGGCAATGACAACGGAGTTTCGCAAGGTTCATCAATTTGTCACCTTTACCTCACCTAGCTTCATTCAATACGCCATTGCTGATTTCATGCAAGAGTGCCCCGAGCACGCGATTGAGTTGCCTGCTTTTTATCAAGAAAAACGCGACACCTTTTGTCGACTGCTGGAACCGTCTCGCTTTAAGTTCACGCCATCAGGTGGCACTTACTTTCAGCTAGTGGACTACAGCGCAATCAGTTCTATGAAAGACGTTGAGTTTGCTAACTTCCTCACACAGGAAAAAGGGGTTGCTGCCATACCGCTGTCTCCGTTTTATCAACAAGCGCCAGACGCCACTTTTTTGCGTTTTTGTTTTTGCAAAGACGATTCCACACTGAAAGCGGCGGCAGATATTCTCTGCGCGCTTTAGAGAGCAACAATGTCTGCTATTGATTTAGATAAACTCGCCGCCGATATAAAAGTCTGGGGAGTAGAGCTTGGATTTCAAGAGGTGTGTATTGCCGATATCGATATGTCGGAGTATCGCCCGCACCTAGAAAAATGGCTCGGCAATCAATACCACGGTGATATGAGTTATATGGAGCGTCACGCCGAGCTACGCCTAGCGCCAGAGTTACTCGTGCCAGAGACTCTGCGCGCCATTTGCGTCCGCATGGATTACGCACTCACCTCTACAAATTCCATTGCAGAACTAAAGACTCCAGATAAAGCCTATATTTCACGCTATGCGCGTGGGCGCGATTATCACAAACTCATTCGCAAACGCCTGCAGCGCCTAGCCACAAAAGTATCGGAAGCCGCAGGGCCTTTTGGTTACAGAGCCTTTGTTGATAGCGCCCCCATTTTGGAGCGCGCACTTGCAGAGAAAGCGGGAATGGGGTGGATTGGAAAGAACACGATGCTGATCAATCGCAAAGCGGGTTCGTGGTTTTTTCTTGCAGAACTTTTCACCGATCTTCCACTACCGGTCGACACTCCCACTACTGGTCATTGCGGCACTTGCACTGCGTGCCTGGACATCTGCCCGACCAAGGCCTTTGTCGGACCCAATGTATTGGACGCACGCCGCTGTATTTCTTATCTCACGATTGAGCTACGCACTTCGATTCCTGAAGAGTTGCGCCCTATGATGGGCAATCGTATTTTTGGCTGCGACGACTGCCAACTCATTTGCCCTTGGAATAAATTTACGCGCATCAGCCAAGAGGAAGACTTTGCTCCTCGTCATGGGCTCGATGACACGTCTTTAGTCAATTTATTCAAGTGGACGGAAGAGGAGTTTTTACAACGTACCGAAGGTTCCGCTATCCGCCGCATCGGACATGAATGTTGGTTACGCAATATCGCCGTCGCACTAGGCAACGCCGAATCTACGCCAGAGATTATCTCGGCGCTGCAAACCCGTAGCCTTCATGATTCGGCTTTAGTGCGCGAGCACACCCAGTGGGCTTTACAGCGCCACGGGATTATTTAATGAAATGTTTGCGGTAATGTTCTAGCTCCGCAATCGAATCCTTTATGTCTTCCATCGCTTGGTGAGTCGCACGCTTTTTAAGACTCGTGAGCACTTCCGGCGACCAACGCTTAGCGAGTTCTTTGAGCGTACTCACATCTAGATTACGGTAATGAAAAAACGCCTCTAGGTCGGGCATATAGCGCGCTAAGAATCGACGGTCTTGGCAGATACTATTGCCGCACATCGGAGAGGCGCCTTGGTCCACGTACTCACTCAAGAATGCGATTGTTTGAGCTTGCGCATCGGCTTCGCTAACGTCGCTCTTCTGCACTCGTTCGATTAGCCCTGATCGGCCGTGTGTACGCTGATTCCATTCATCCATGCCTGCCAAGGCCTCATCGGACTGTTTCACTGCCAACACGGGACCTTCGGCCAACACGTTTAACTCGCTATCAGTGATAAGGGTGGCGATCTCAATGATGCGATCAGTTTCAGGCACTAGCCCTGTCATCTCTAAGTCGAGCCAAATTAAATTTTGTTTCTTATCGATCTGTGACATATGAATTCCTAAGCGCTGAGTTCGACCGCCTATTGATGACGCATCGAATGATGAATAGTTCTCGTTGGGCTAATTGTAGCAGAGCGCAGTCATTCCGGCAGTCCCCGCCCACGCCGCTTTTCCTGTACACTGCGCGACTGAAATGGGCAGGTTTACTGGCCATCAAAGGTACGATAAAAGGCATGAGTAAACGGCGACTCACACAACAGCAACGTGTTCGAATAGATCGAAATCAAGCCCAACGCGGAAAACAAACGAAAACCGCGCCTGGTGATTCCATCGATACAGATAGTCTTGGCCCACAGCTAAGCGGCATAGTCATATGCCATTATGGCCAACAACTAGAGATAGAAAGCACAGCGCCCGAAAATCTCGGCCAGCTGTTTCGCTGCTTTCAACGTACTAACTTGCCAGCATTAGCCACCGGTGACCGAGTCGTCTTTCAATCGGACGGCGAACACTCCGGGGTGGTAGTCGCCCTACAGGAACGCACGTCTTTGATGTCGCGGCCTAATCAGCAAGCGAATCTGCGCCCTATTGCCGCGAACGTGAGCACCGTGGCCATAACCATCGCGCCATTGCCCGAACCCTTTCCCAATCTTATCGATCGCTATCTGGTCATGGCCGAATACTTAGGGCTAAAAGCGATTATTGTGCTTAATAAGATCGACCTCTTAGACCCAGAGCGCGATGCAGATCTTGAACGTGCTTTGGCCGGTTATGTCCGTATAGGCTATGCCGTCATCCGTGTTTCGAGCCAGACGAGCCTTGGCCTCGACGATCTCAAGAAACAACTTAGCACCGAAACTGTCGTATTTGTAGGGCAGTCCGGGGTTGGTAAGTCCTCGCTAGTTAATTCTTTGCGTGGAGACATTGAGAACGAAGACCTTGCAGCAGTAGGGGGCTTGTCAGTCTCGCGCGACAAGGGCACGCACACGACAACCGCGGCGCGCCTGTACCACATACCCGGCAGTGGCGACTTGATCGACTCACCAGGGATTCGTGAGTTTGGCCTCTGGCATATGACTCCGCAAATGATATTCGACGGCTTCGTAGAGTTTGGACCTTTCCGCGGGGCGTGTCGCTTTCGTGACTGCAAACATCAAAGCGAACCAGGCTGTGCGCTGAAAGCAGCGGTAGAGGCAGGAGAGGTGAGCGAGCAACGTCTCAATAGTTATTTCTTCTTGCTCACTTCCCTAGAGGTCTAGAATATTTCGACTGTCGGAGTAGGTGGCAACAACTCTTCGTTAGGCGTTGGAGCATTCAATCCATAATTGGACTGGTCATCGACTAGTGCTTCGGCCAATGAGTTGAGCACCATAATTACTATGCGTCGATTAGTTTCACTGGCAGGATCTTCCTCATTCAAAAGCACAGAATCGGCCATGCCGATGACTTGCGATATTTGCGTTGGATCCAAACCGCCATCCACTAAGGCCCGTCGCGCAGCATTGGCACGATCAGAGGACAGCTCCCAATTGCTGTAACCATCCTCAGTACTAAAGGGTGCGCCATCTGTATGGCCTAATACGGTAATTTTATTGGGAACATTGCCAAAAATTCGGCCCATCGCCCAAAGAATCTCTAATGCATACGGCCTTAGGCGCGACTGCCCGCTATCAAACAAGGGTCGGCCCGCACGGTCAATAATCTGCACCATCAAACCATCTTCGGTCACTTCGAAGGTCACGCTATCTTGGAACCATTCGAATTGCTGGTTCAGGTTGATCTCTGCCTCTACATCGCCACGCAGGCGCTCGAGTGTTTCCATCTGACGTAAGCGCGCAAGCTCAACGTACTCTGGGTTTTCCATTTCCCGATCGGAGTCTACGACTGGCTCCTCGTCTTGACGCACTAGGGATAAGTTCAAACCTTGGTTGTTGACGTTCAATGGGCGCCCCTGTAAGTCGAGGACGTATGGCGTACCGCCGTCTCCTACTGCGCCGAGGTTTGTAGGGTCAGCGAAATAACCAGCAATGGCCATTTTTTCGAGGTTTGTTGTGGATTCAATCAACCAAAGCACCAAAAAGAACGCCATCAAGGCCAACGCAAAGTCCGCGAAAGCGATCTTCCACGCACCACCGTGCGCGCCGCCAGCGACCTTTTTAACGCGTTTAATCACAATACTTTGTTCGGTTTTTTCCACAATCCTACTCAGAACATGACTTATTCAATGAAGTTCGCGGAGTCATTAACGACTACGAACGTGGGTCTCTAGTTCAGCGAAGCTTGGACGGTCTGCCGAGAACAAGGTTTTACGAGCGAACTCGACAGCCATTTGCGGTGGCAAACCATTAGAAGTCGCAACAATAGCCGCCTTCACGCACTCAAACATTTTGATGTCTTCGTCGGCTACCGATTCTAGCCGCGTGCTCATGGGTCCAATAAAGCCATAAGCGAGGAAAATCCCCAAGAAGGTTCCTACCAATGCTGCCGCCACACTCTGCCCCAAGGCTTCGGGTGGGCCACCAAGTTTCTGCATCGTAATTACGATCCCGAGTACTGCCGCCACGATCCCGAAGCCAGGCAAACCATCCGCAATACGGTGAATCGCGTGTGAGGGCTCGAGCATTTCGTGGTGTTCGGTTTCAATCTCCACTTCCATCATGGCTTCAATTTCGTGGGGAGCGAGGTTACTGGTGGTGAGGATTCGCATATTGTCAGCGATAAACTCCACCATGCGCTTGTCTTTAAGAAGCTTCGGGTAGCGGGTAAAGATACCGCTCTCAGAGGGGGACTCGATGTCGCCTTCGACCGCCATCATGCCTTCTCGACGGGCTTTATTGAAAATATCGTAAAGCAAACCCAGTAGGTCTAGGTATAGGGCTGAGTTCTTGTTAGAGCCAAAAATCGCACTGGGGAGCTGCTTTCCTGTATGGACTACAAGGTGCATGCTGTTAGAGATCAAGAATGCGCCAGCGGCGGCCCCCACAATAATGATGACCTCGGTTGGCTGCCACAAAACGCCCAATATCCCACCGTGCATGACGTATCCACCGGCGACACTTCCCACTACGACGATGAATCCTATAAAAAACAGCATTGTTTTTTCCTTTAACTGATTTAGGTGCCTGTATCAGCGCCACGGCAGGCAGTGCGAGTCAGATACTCGTTCGGAAGTACCCGCGTCTCAAAAATGGTTCTAGTTCTATATAGATCGGACAAAATCGGGATTTCATTAGCGTTGAGGCGTGATTATAACCATTTTTCTTTTAAACTTGTTTCACTTACGACGCTTGATTAAGCTGTGCTTCTCTTACTGCATAGACCATTGACTCAGATCATATGAACGATAAATTGTTTCTTTACTTTCAACACCTTGCCCCACAACACTTGCTTTCACGTTGCGTGGGGGCGCTAGCCCAGTGCCAGTGGCGTTTCCTCAAAAATCCCTTTATCTCATGGTTTGCCAAACGCTATGCCGTGAATATGGACGAAGCGCTCTGCTCAAAGCCACTAGAATACGCCAGTTTCAATGAGTTCTTTACTCGCGAGCTCAAACCCGGAATGCGTCCGATCGATACTAGTGACTACGCTATCGTTAGCCCTGCGGATGGCGTCGTCAGTCAATTCGGTGATATAGACAACGGTACGCTGTTACAGGCCAAGGGCAAACACTTTGGGCTTAACCAACTGCTAGGCGGAGACGAAACTGCCGCGCAGGCCTTTCAAGAAGGCAGTTTTTGCACGGTTTATCTCTCTCCCAAAGACTATCACCGAGTCCACATGCCTATAGCAGGCAAGCTAACGCGCATGGTACACGTGCCGGGCAAATTATTTTCAGTGAACCAAGTTACTAGTGAAAATGTTGACGGGCTGTTTGCCCGCAATGAACGCGTAGTCTGCTTTTTCGATACCGAGTCCGGCCCAATGGCACTGGTATTAGTCGGCGCGATGATTGTCGCTAGCGTCGATACTGTATGGTCAGGGCAGGTGTGCCCAGGGCGCGTCAAACGAGTGGATATCGATTATACGAACCACGCACCGGCCATTCAGATTGCCAAGGGCGAGGAAATGGGACGCTTCAAATTAGGTTCAACCGTTGTGGCGGTTTTCGGGCCTGGCGTGGCCAAATTTGCGGACTCGCTCGAAGCGGGGGATACCGTCAAAATGGGAGAAAAACTGGGGCAGGCAAGCGCGCTTGAGACGCCTGCACTCTAACGCAGCGGGCAGGGCAGTGCTTACTCGAATCTTGTCGATGTAAGCACTCGCTTACCCAGTGTTCTAGTCGATATATGAGCAGCAGTAATCAGTCACTTCAATCACTTTAATATCAAAAGCGGCATTGGCTTCAACTTCAAAGCTCTCACCACCAACGATCGTTACCCAAGCCTGTGAGCCCGGTAATTTGATCTCAACAGTGCCAGACAAGATCTCCATGATCTCTTTCTTTTCAGTGCCGAAATGGTAGTCACCCGGCATCATAATGCCTAAGGTTTTGACTTCACCACTTTCGAATTCTACGACTCTACTAGTGACATTCCCGTCGAAATATATGTTGGCGGCCTTTACGACGGTGACATTCTTAAATTTACTCATGGGGCGATCTCTGTTAGAAAGGTTCAAACGGGCGCCGATTCTACCATGCAGTATTTGATGGCGTTAAGTGGATTTACACTGCCAACATTAGGAGGCAAGAAAATGTGTAAAGGATTAGAGCTAGAGGGGCCCCAAAAAGAGACCCTCAAACATTGTATTGAAGAGGCCGAGAATCAACAGCTATCTCGATGGGCAAAGTTCCGCAATGGCCTGACGATGGTGGTCGTAGGAATGCATTCGGCGACCAGCCCCATTCCGGACCATTACGACGAGAACAACAAACTCTTCTAGCAGCCTTACTTGGCCAATAGAAACGCTTGGTAGGCCTCATTATTGGTTTCATCCCAACAGCGATAGCCTATTTGCTTCATGAACTCTTCGCATTGCTCAACCTCCTTAGGAGGAACCTGCATGCCACAAAGCACACGCCCATAAGCGGCGCCGTGATTGCGATAATGAAACATCGATATATTCCAGCGTCCCCCTAAGAGATCGAGAAACTTAGAGAAAGCTCCTGGGCGCTCGGGAAACTCGAATCGATACACACGCTCGTTATTGATGGCATCATTACGTCCGCCGACCATGTATCGAATATGCAATTTGGCGGCTTCGTTGTCAGACATATCGACGACATCGATCCCTTTACGGGCCAATGTGTCTAGCAGCTTATCTCTACCGGTCTCCGAGTCTGCCAGTCGCACCCCAACGAAGATTTTCGCGTGTCCTGCATCGCCATAACGGTAATTGAACTCCGTGATATAGCGCTTACCCAATGCTCTGGCAAAACGTCGAAAACTACCCGGTTTTTCATCCAGCGTGACCGCCAATATGGCTTCACGGTTTTCACCAAGCTCGGTGCGCTCGGATATATGGCGTAGTCTGTCGAAATTAACATTTGAACCGGACACTATAGAAACAAGCGTATTACCGGTTAGCGAGTGCTCCCTTACATACTTTTTCATGCCGGCGACGGCTAAGGCTCCGGCAGGCTCTGTCATCGCTCTAGTGTCTTCGAACACATCTTTTACCGCGGCGCAGATCTCATCGGTAGTGACCGTTACCACCTCATCTACTAATTTACGCAGCACACGAAACGGCTCTTTGCCGATCTGAGCCACCGCCACGCCATCGGCAAACAAGCCCACTTGCGGCAATGTCACTCTTCGATTAGCGCTCAACGCGGCTGCTAAACACGCCGAGTCTTCGGCCTCAACGGCGACTAATTTGATCTCCGGACGTATGTATTTCACATAAGCGGCAATGCCTGCCATCAAACCACCGCCGCCCACTGGCACAAACAGCACATCAATCTTAGCGCTGTATTGCCGAACGATCTCCAAGCCTACTGTGCCTTGGCCAGCAATGACCTCCGGGTCATCGAAGGCGTGCACGAAGGTATAGCCGTGCTTTTCTACTAGTGATTTAGCATGGTCCGAGGCTTCGTCGTATGTGACGCCCTCCAATACCACCTTGCCACCCAATGCTTTGACGGCATTGATCTTAATCATAGGAGTGGTCACTGGCATCACGATGATCGTGCGGATTCCAAGTCGGGTTCCTGCCATTGCCACACCCTGGGCATGATTGCCCGCAGAGGCGGCGATCACCCCTTTCTTTGCAGCCTCCGCAGATAAACCGGCCATTTTGTTATAGGCCCCGCGCAGCTTAAAGCTATGCACTGGCTGCATGTCCTCACGCTTGAGCAACACCGTGTTCTGCAGGCGTTGCGATAAAGCGGGGGCTTGCTCGAGCGGTGTCTCTACAGCAATGTCGTACACTTTCGCTGACAAAATGTCTTTTACGTACTTATCCATGGGTGACCTTAAGCGGAGGAGCTTTCAATTAGAAATAGCGGGCGCTGACATCGACAATGTCCGTTATAATTCACACTTACCGACAATCAAGCTGGGAAATTAACATGGATCAGAATGAATTGAAAAAGGCAGTCGCAGAAGCGGCGGCGGAGCATGTGCGAGAACGCTTACACGATAAGATGGTGCTGGGAGTCGGAACCGGCTCGACTGCAAACGCGTTCATTGAATGTTTAAGACCATTCAAAGATCAAATTCACAGCACAGTAGCCAGTTCCGAAGAGACCAAGCGTCGACTTCTAGCCCTAGGCTTAGAAGTGCTCGACTTAAACAGCGTCGACGAAGTGTCTATCTATGTCGATGGCGCAGACGAAAGCAATGCGCAACTGCACCTTATCAAGGGTGGCGGCGGAGCGCTGACCCGAGAGAAGATTATTGCAGCTGTCGCAAAAGAGTTTGTCTGTATCGCAGACCAAAGCAAGTACGTCCCAGTCTTAGGCCGATTTCCACTACCAGTAGAAGTCATCCCAATGGCTAGGAGCCACGTTGCTCGAGCAATTGTGAATCTAGGCGGGGACCCTGTGTATCGAGAAGGATTTATCACGGACAATGGAAACCATATCCTTGATATCCACCATATGGAAATCAAAGACGCCATTGAGCTTGAAACTCAACTCAATCAAATAACAGGTGTCGTAACGAATGGACTATTTGCAATACGGCCAGCAGATCTACTGATCTTAGGAACGAGTGAAGGCATCAGAAAGTACACTGTCTGATAACAACGCTTGAGCTCAGCTTTACGTAAAAATGATCCAACGCTTAGATCGTAAGATCCAAGCCTAGTCTGTAAATATAAAAACGCAGAGC
Organism: Gammaproteobacteria bacterium; assembly: GCA_051252515.1. Taxonomy (GTDB): domain Bacteria; phylum Pseudomonadota; class Gammaproteobacteria; order Pseudomonadales; family Pseudohongiellaceae; genus UBA5078. Next base: position 258,575 of record JBPOFS010000002.1, on the reverse strand, counting down.
GTTGTTTTAGCGCTCTGCGTTTTTGCTTTACAGAGGAGTCACGTTCTCTGCTTGCGGGCCTTTTTGACCTTGAGTCACATCCATAGTGACTTTTTGGCCTTCGTGAAGAGTTTTTCTTCCAGAACCGTTAATTGCGCTAAAGTGAACGAATACGTCCTTCCCACCTTCCTGCTCAATGAAACCGAAACCTTTCTCATCATTGAACCACTTAACAGTACCTTCTACTTGCTCTGACATATTTCTCTCTTGTTCTTAAAAATTAAATACATGGTTAGCATCTATGCCAACCCTTGAATCCATTAGGGATTCCGTCGAAGTGTAACTCTATATAAGACCGGATGGAATATAGTTTTGGCACATATTCACAACAAACTTGCTTTTGTTTTCCAAATTTGCTGCAAAGCCCCACCAGCCGTGCTTTCTCAGTCGAATATCTTTCCAGGGTTTAAGACACTTTTTGGGTCAAATATTTGTTTTATCGCCCTAAAGTGCTCGATTTCAGCTGGTTGACGACTGTAATGGAGGTAAGGTTTTTTCAATAATCCGACCCCGTGCTCGGCAGAAACACTGCCGCCAAAACGCTGCACACACTCAAAAATATCCTCGCTCACCTGTGCGCACTGCTTAAAGAATACCGCCTTATCAAGCGCATCGGGCTTGAGGATATTAAGGTGCACATTGCCATCGCCTATATGTCCGAACCAAATAATCTCGAAGTCTGGGTATTGCGCAGTCACGATGGCATCGACTTCACGCAGGAACGCCGGCACTTTCGAGACTTTTACGGAGATATCGTTTTTATAAGGGGTGAAGCGCGATATGGTCTCGGAGATATCTTCTCTTAAACGCCAAAGGTCGCGAGCCTGGGAGCTTGTCTGGCTGATGGTGCCGTCTAGCGCCCACTCTTGCTCAACACAGTGCTCAAATGCCGCCATCGCTTCGTCTAAGGTGTTCTCACTGACATTCTCAAACTCGATCAGGGCATAGAACTCGCCCACTGTTTCACACGGACGCTGCAAGCCTTTCTCAGCGATAACATGAACTAGGGCCTTCTCAGAGAAGAACTCAAACGCGGTGAGCGGCAACTTGGCCTGGAAGCTCTGTAGGACGTTCATGGCCGATTCCATAGAATCCACGGCCAATACTAAGACCATAGGATCTTGTGGAGGCGTCGCCAGCTTCATCGTCAATTCGACGATCAAACCTAGCGTGCCTTCGGAGCCTATAAAGAGATGGCGCAAATCGTAGCCTGTCGCGTTCTTTATAAGACCTTGATTGAGATTAAGTAGCTCACCCGTGCCAGTGACGACTTTCATGCCGACAACCCAGTCACGGGTCAGGCCGTATTTAATCACCTTGATACCGCCGGCATTGGTCGCGACGTTGCCACCGATTTGGCTAGAGCCTGAAGAGGCGAAATCGACCGGGTAAAATAACTGCTGCTCTTCTGCAAATGCTTGCAGGGCCTCAGTCACCAAACCAGGCTGACAGACGACTTGCCTGTCCACTGGGTCGAAATCGAGGATCTTATTCATTTTGTCGAAAGAGACGACGATCTCGCCTTGGGTTGCCATCGCTCCCCCGCTTAAGCCTGTGCGCCCGCCAGAGGGCACGATGGCGAGCTGATGCTCATTAGCCAATCGCACTACAGCTTGCACATGCTCAACACTGGAAGGGAACACAACGACACTTGGGGCAGGTTCATAGACCTTCGTCCAATCCTTGCCGTATAAAGAAAGCGAGTCTGAGTCTGCTTTCACTCTTTCTGATCCAAGGATTTGCCCTAGGGCGTCGACTAGTTGTTCTGGGGATAGGCTCATTTATAAGGCAACCATAATAAAAGATTGGTGAATTCTAATGGCGTTGGGGCTAGGGGAGGGTGAATTATTTTCAACTTGTTCACGAAGACTTTTCATCCGCTTGCTAGCGGCGCTTATGGTAACATAGGCATCTTATCTACTCGGCCCACTTGTTAAGAGAAATCGCAGAAAATGAATCCCACATCGCTGGAAAAGAGCAAGATCAAGTTTTTACTTCTCGAAGGACTTCACCAAAGCGCTGTCGATACGCTGCACAAAGCAGGTTATACCAATATTGAATATTTGAAGACCTCGCTTCCAGAAGATCAACTGATCGAAAAAATTCGTGACGCCCATTTTGTGGGATTACGCTCGCGCACGCAGCTTACGAAGACAGTATTCGAGGCAGCAGAGAAACTCCAAGCGGTCGGGTGCTTTTGTATCGGAACGAATCAGGTAGACCTTGATGCAGCTCTTGAGCATGGCATTCCAGTGTTCAACGCGCCATTTTCCAACACGCGCAGCGTTGCTGAACTGGTGATTGCACAATCGATCCTACTGCTTCGCGGAATCCCCGAGAAGAACGCTAAGGCCCACGAAGGTGTTTGGCAGAAAGTGGCTAAAGGCTCCTTCGAGACCCGTGGCAAAAAGCTTGGCCTTATCGGCTATGGCAACATCGGTTCGCAGCTAAGTGTACTGGCCGAGTCAATGGGCATGAAAGTCTATCTCTTTGATATTATTAGCAAGCTGCCTCTTGGCAATGCCGAGCAACTCGACAGCCTTAAGGCTCTCATGGAAACTTGCGATGTCATCAGCTTGCACGTGCCAGAAACACGCCAAACAGCCAATATGATTGGCGCTGAACAATTGAGCTGGATGAAAAAAGGCAGCATCTTGATCAACGCATCACGCGGCACAGTGGTGGATATCGACGCTCTAGCCGCCGCACTGAAGAGTGGCCACCTAGCAGGCGCTGCGATTGACGTGTTCCCAACAGAGCCGCGCTCAAACGACGACGAGTTTATCTCACCACTGCGTGAATTCGACAACTGCATCCTGACTCCGCATATCGGCGGCAGCACGATGGAAGCGCAAGAAAACATTGGTTTTGAAGTGGCTGAAAAGCTTATTAAGTACAGCGATAACGGCTCGTCCTTTACCTCTGTTAACTTTCCTGAGGTTGCGCTACCGGCTCACCCTGGCAAGCACCGCCTCCTGCATATTCACCACAATATTCCTGGCGTGCTTTCTGAAATCAACAATATCTTCTCAGAAACAGGCGTTAATATTCGCTCACAGTTCCTGCAAACCAATGACGAAATTGGCTATGTAGTCACTGACATCGATGTGGAATATAGCGATATAGCGCTAGAGAAATTGCATAAGGTAAAAGGCACTGTTCGTTGCCGCGTATTGTTTTAAGCAATAGCAGTGTTAGAGCGCGCTATCGAGGAAACTCGTTAGCTGCGCTCGTATCTCTGGGCTTTCATTAGCCAAATGATGCCGCCCCTCAGGCAGCATAAACACTCTCGAATTAGGCAGCTTGGACTTAATTTTGATTAGGTTATAGCGCCAATCGACGGTGGTATCCTCCCCGCCTTGAATGATCGTCACCGAGACATCACAGCTTTTATATCCCTCGAAAACTTTTAACCACCGCTTTAACGCACTCACCCAAGCACTGACCAAGCGATCACACTGCAAGGGATCTTCTTCGCGCAGAAACTTCAAAAACACATCGTCGTGACTGTTCGTGGCGAAAGTGCGGCCAATGCTTTTCACAAACACATTGACCACTGAGTGCAACATAGAGCCACGCGCCCAATCGTGAGGGCGCACTAAGGGCGCCAACAACACAATGTGCTCAAACTCCTGCCGGCTCTGCTCACATCGACTCAGGCAATAGTCCATGATGATAGACCCGCCCGTACTCTGACCAAGTACATGAAAGGGGCCCTGTAGATTTTGCGCCTGGGCCATCGCCACGCAATCTGCAAACACTTGCGTGTACTGAGAGAACGAATCGATACTCGCCGCAGGGCCAGTTGATAACCCATGACCGGGCAAATCGAATGCAATCACGGCCAAGTTACGCGCCAAACAATATCGAATGATATGCGCGAATAAGCCGACATGGTCGTAGTAACCGTGCACCACAAAAACTGTTCCGCCTGCATTATCAGGGCGATAATAGTGGCAAGCGATCTTAAAATTCGCACTCGAAAAAAAACCCATGGCATGTTCAATGCCACGGGTTTTATCTTCGTTCAGTGCGTCAACGCCAAGCCCATAGTGTTGCAGGTAGCGTGACAGCAGCGGGCTATCGACAATGCCTTCGTGAAAATCAAACGCGGGCAAACTAGCCCTTAGTGGTTCGATATCACTGGCATTGAACATATAGCCGCCTTAGCAATTAATAACGTCCAGACATCTCTTCTAGCGAATACACTTTACCCATGCGCGAGATCTGACCAGCTGTGCCAAATGCCTCAAGGCGCTGCACAACTACTGACTTCATCGCAGTCATTGTAGGGATCAAGAATTTACGCGGATCAAACTCAGACTTGTTCTCTGCAAGGAACTTACGAACCGCGCCAGTCGAAGCCAAACGTAGATCTGTGTCGATATTCACTTTACGTACGCCATGGCGAATGCCTTCTTGAATCTCTTCAACTGGCACACCGTAAGTCTCTGGAATCTCACCACCAAACTGATTGATCACAGCCAACCATTCTTGCGGGACCGATGAAGAACCGTGCATCACAAGATGCGTGTTAGGAATGCGACGGTGAATCTCTTTAATGCGCTCGATCGCCAGGATGTCACCAGTCGGTGGACGACTAAACTTGTACGCCCCGTGGCTAGTGCCTACAGCGATTGCTAAGGCATCAACGCCAGTGTCGTTAACAAAGCTTGCGGCTTCTTCTGGGTCGGTAAGCATCTGCGCCATTGAAAGCACGCCCTCAGCACCCACACCATCTTCTTCGCCAGCCATGCCAGTCTCAAGCGAACCTAGGCAACCGATTTCGCCTTCTACCGATACGCCACAGGCGTGCGCCATATCAACAGTGAGCTTAGTCACGGCAACATTGTAGTCATAGTCCATTGGCGTCTTGCCGTCTTCGCCTAACGAGCCATCCATCATCACCGAGGAGAAACCCAGCTGAATAGAGCGCTGACATATCGCAGGAGACATCCCGTGGTCCTGATGCATCACGATTGGTATATGCGGAAACTCTTCAATTGCGGCTTGAATCAAATGCTTCAAGAAATTAGAACCCGCATATTTTCGAGCACCAGCGGAGGCTTGCAAAATAACGGGACTATTCGTCTCGTCTGCCGCTTCCATGATGGCACGCACTTGCTCCAAGTTGTTTACATTGAATGCTGGCACGCCATAGGAGTGCTCTGCCGCATGATCTAGAAGCTGTCGTAAGCTAATTAATGCCATTTGCTACCTCGTAAAATATTTCTCTGAAAGTGTTAAAGAAACTCTATTTTCCCATTTCATCAAGTATTTGTACTGCAGGCAATGTCTCGCCCTGCACAAACTCTAAGAACGCTCCGCCACCTGTGGAGATATAGGAGATGTCCTTTGTGACGTCAAACTTATCGATAGCCGATATTGTTTCGCCACCACCGGCGATGGAGAAACCTTTATTTCTCGCCACCGCTTTGGCCACTGCGCGCGTACCGTGTTCAAACTGCTCGAACTCGAATACACCGACCGGGCCATTCCAAATAATTGTTTTCATGCCTGCAATGATTTCAGTGAACATGGCCTCTGTTTGTGGCCCTACATCCAAAATCATATCGTCATCACTAACCTCGCTCACTAACTTAATAGTGGCTTGGGCGTCTGCAGAAAATGATTTAGCGACACGCACATCGATTGGCATCGGAATATTCGTTTTCGCCATTAATGCCTTCGCGGTGTCGAGCAAGTCTTTCTCTACTAGAGACAAACCTACATTGTGTCCGGCTGCCAGCAAGAAAGTATTGGCAATACCGCCACCAACAATCAGTTGATCAACGATCCCCGCAAGGCTTTCGAGCACCTGCAATTTACTGGACACCTTCGCGCCACCCACAATCGCCAGCATCGGACGCTCTGGCTTTTTCAAAGCCAATTCAAGCGCATCGAGTTCTTTTGCCAGCAGCGGGCCAGCACAACACTGCGCCGCAAATTTTGCCACACCGTGAGTAGAGGCCTGCGCTCTGTGCGCGGTGCCAAATGCATCCATGACAAACACGTCACACAATGCCGCATAGTGTTTTGCTAATTCGTCATCGTTACTTTTTTCGCCCGCATTAATGCGGATGTTTTCTAGTAAAACTATTTCGCCTTCGCCCGGATTAACTTGCGCCGGGTTGTTGTAATAGTTCGTTGATAAGTTCACGTCAACGCCCAATAACTTCGCAAGATGTTTTGCCACAGGCGCTAATGAGGCCTCTGGTTGCTCACTGATGGGGACGCCTTCGGTAGGTCGGCCGAGGTGAGACATGACAATGACTTTAGCGCCAGCCTGTAAAGCCATCTCAATGCTTGGGATGGCGGCACGAATGCGTGTGTCATTGACGATCTCGCCGTCTTTGATGGGGACATTTAAGTCTTCGCGAATTAACACGCGTTTGCTGCGCAGATTTAAGTCCTGCATTCTTAATATAGCCATTACTCGGACTTACCCTCGTTCTCTAGTGTTTGCATTACTTGTGCTACGTCGAGCATTCGATTGGCGAATGCCCATTCATTATCAAACCACGTTAGTACTTTGACTAAGCGTTTACCGCTGACACGGGTTTGACTTAAATCCACAATGGCGGACCTTGGGTCATGATTAAAATCACAGGAAGCCAAAGGCTCATCGGTACACGCCAACACTTGTGGCATGGAGTTCTTTGCGCCTTCACGAATCGCCGCATTGATAGACTCCATGGTCACATCAGCATTGAGCACAACCGTGAGATCAATGGCCGACACATTCACCGTAGGAACCCGCATCGCTTGCGCAGAAAAACGGCCCTCTAAATGCGGCAAGATGCGCCCGATGCCTTTATCGATTTCCGTGTTAACGGGAATGATCGATTGCACGGCGCTTCGGGTTTTACGCAAATCATGATTATGAAACGCGTCAATCACAGGCTGGTCATTCATCGCCGAATGAATAGTGGTGATCACCCCGTTTTCAATACCAAAGCAATCATCTAGACACTGTATGACAGGAACAATACAGTTAGTCGTGCATGACGCATTGGAAATAATTTTGTGCTCAGGACGCAAACTGGTGTGATTAACACCGTAGATAACCGTAGCATCAACATCGCTCTGAGCTGGCTGCGAAAATAGCACTCGCTTGGCACCGCTTTGCAAATGCCGCGCTGCCGTAGGACGATCCGTAAAGGTGCCAGTGCACTCCATTACTAAATCTATCCCTAGCGCTTCCCAAGGTAGCTTTGCAATGTCCGGCTCTGAGAACACCGCAATCTCATGACCATCGATTATCAATTTGTCTTCGGTGTTTTCGATCTGACCCGGAAATCGACCATGCGTACTGTCGTACCGCGTGAGGTAGGCCAGCGAATGGGTATCCGCCAAATCATTGATGGCAACGATGCTAATATCGTTATGTGCGCTCGATTCATATAGGGCGCGCAATACACAACGCCCAATACGACCATACCCGTTTATGGCAATTCGGTAAGCCATATCCCTCTCACTTGCACAGGCCTTTGCCCGAGTAATGTATTACTTCGCACACAGCTCGCTAACAGTCGCTACGATATTCTCTGCAGTGAAACCAAACTCTTTCATCAACGTGCCACCAGGGGCTGACTCACCAAAGGTCGTCATACCGATTACGCGACCATCGAGGCCAACGTATTTATACCAGTAGTCTGCAGCGGCTGCTTCGACTGCAACACGCGCTCGTACTGATGCTGGCAATACGCTTTCTTTGTACGCGGCATCTTGTGCTTCAAACACATCAGTCGATGGCATTGACACTAATCGAACGCGTAGCCCGTTGTTTTGCAATTGCGTCACTGCATCACGGCTGATTTCCATTTCGGAACCCGTCGCAATGACAATCGCTTCTGGCTCGCCGTCACAGTCTTGTAGCACATAGGCGCCGCGCGCGATCGCTGAGACTTGCTCTGGCGTTCGCTCTTGATGAGCAAGACCTTGGCGTGAGAATACTAATGAAGTTGGGCCAGTGTTGTGCTCAAGCGCCGCCTTCCAAGACACCGCTGTCTCGACAGCATCACAAGGACGCCATACAGACATATTCGGTGTTACACGTAGATTCGCCAATTGCTCGATTGGTTGGTGAGTAGGGCCGTCTTCGCCCTGACCAATAGAGTCATGGGTATAAACAAACACACAATGCTGCTTCATCAATGCAGACATACGCACAGCGTTACGCGCGTATTCCATAAAGATTAAGAAGGTACCGCCGTAAGGAATAAACCCGCCGTGCAGCGCGATGCCGTTCATGATGGCGCTCATACCAAATTCACGCACACCGTAATTGATGTAGTTACCGTCCGCGCTATCGGTAATAGGACGAGTACCAGACCATACAGTCAAATTAGAGCCGGCTAGATCCGCAGAGCCACCGATGAGTTCTGGTAGCAACTGCCCGAACTCGCCCAAACAATTCTGTGAGGCCTTGCGGCTAGCGACTTTCTCGCCTTTCGCTTGGCAGGCTTGTACATACGCTTCAGCGTTAGCACTGAAATCACTAGGCAACTGGCCTTTTAGACGACGGATAAGCTCCATCGCTAAAACAGGGTGCTCTTCTTCGTAGCGCACCATGATTTCTTTCCATGAGGATTCTGCAGCAAAACCTTTTTCGCGAGCATCCCACACGTTTTTAATAGTCTCTGGCACTTCGAAAGGCCCATAAGCCCAACCTAAGGCTTCACGCGTGGCCGCTATCTCGGCATCACCCAGTGGTGAACCATGAATACCCGAAGTGCCTTGCTTGGCAGGCGAACCAAAACCAATGACTGTTTTACAACGAATAATAGTAGGACGCTGTGTGTCAGCTTTTGCCTCTGTCACTGCCTTAGCAATCTGCTCGGCATCGTGACCGTCCACGGCGAGTACTTGCCAACCGTAAGACTCGAAACGCTTTGTCGTATCGTCTGTAAACCAGCCTTCGATATCGCCATCGATAGAGATGCCGTTGTCATCGTAGAACATTATCAGTTTCGACAACGCCAAGGTGCCCGCTAATGAGCACACTTCATGAGAGATGCCTTCCATCAAACAGCCGTCACCGGCGAATACGTAAGTGTTGTGATCAATGACTTCTAGACCAGGACGGTTGAACTGCGCCGCGAGTGTTTTCTCCGCGATGGCCATACCGACACCATTGGCAAGACCTTGTCCAAGGGGACCCGTCGTCGTCTCTACCCCAGGGGTATAACCGAATTCAGGGTGCCCTGGTGTCTTGGAGTGTAGCTGGCGGAAGTTTTTGACGTCATCGATTGAGACATCGTAGCCACTTAAATGCAGCAATGAGTAGACCAGCATTGAGCCATGCCCATTGGACATCACAAAACGGTCGCGGTTAATCCAATTAGGATTAACGGGGCTGTGACTCAGGAAGTCGTTCCATAGTACTTCGGCAATATCAGCCATACCCATGGGCGCGCCGGGGTGCCCGGAGTTGGCTTTTTGGACCGCATCCATACTGAGGGCTCGAATAGCGTTGGCACATTCTCTGCGCGAAGGGACACTGCTGGACATACTGAGTTAGCTCCTGTCTTGGGCTGTGGTGTTTACAAGGCCGTCATTTTCCCGCACCTAGGCACAATATGCTACTTAAGCATCCTGTTATTTTGCCTCATATGCATACAAAAGAGCGTTTTAGGGAAGCTATATCAACTTATTTTGATATAGATATATATTGCTGATATAGTCCTGCGTCACGATGACTCATTATTAGGGCAAACCATTGGCGTTGAGCGCGATCTCTACAAGCAACACCCCTTCGCAAGACGAAGCAGAAGAGCTCACCGCTCTGTGCAAAGCCTTAGCGGATGCGTTGCGCCTAGAAATCCTGCGACTTCTACGCATTAGCTCCTTTGGTGTTCTCGAGATCTCGCAAATTTTGCAGATCCGCCAATCCGCCCTTAGCCATCATCTAAAGATTCTAGCGACCGCGGGCCTGGCCAGCACTCGTCGAGAAGGCAATAGCATCTTCTATAGACGACGCCTGCTCACAGCCGATGACCCCCACCACGGATTCAAAAAGAGTGCGTTTGAGGCCATCGACAAGATTCCCCTTAGTGCCGAACTAATTGGGCGTCTTAATGTCGTACAACAAGAACGCTCAGAACAGTCTTTGCAGTTTTTTACGCGACATGCCGATAAGTTCAGAGAAAAACAAGGCTTAGTGGCCGAACATGCTCAGTATATGAGCAGTTTGCTCGACCTCATGCGCAGCCTTGATCTTAACGCTCAACACCGCGTGATGGAGGTTGGCCCTGGCCAAGGTGAGCTACTGGCGGAGTTAGCCCATCGCTTTGACAATGTCATTGCCGTGGATAACGCACTGGAAATGCTCAATCTTGCCAAACAGACTGTGGCCAATGAAGGGCTTACCAACGTGGCCTTCATCCACGGCGATACGCACAAAGCCCTAGAGCAACAGGCCCATTGCGATCTAGTCCTCTTTGACATGGTGCTGCATCACCTGCCATCGCCACATGAAGCATTCCAACATGCCCATAGCCTGCTCAACGACAACGGCTTGCTGTTGATTGTTGATCTTTGCCCCCACGACCAAGACTGGGTGAAAGAATCCTGCGGCGACATTTGGCTTGGTTTCGATCTCGATGAGATGAACGACTGGGCAGAGCAAGCAGGGCTAGAACCGGCCCAAACGGTATTCCTGGGTTTGCGCAACGGCTTTCAGATTCAAATGTGTGTATTCAAAAAGATTAAGCAAGACTCGTTTTAGAACATATTGATATTAATTACTTATAAAATGAAAGGGACATAACTATGGCTACTTCACTATTTACCTCAGAATCCGTTTCCGAGGGTCATCCAGATAAAATGGCCGATCAGATATCTGATGCGGTTCTTGATGCCATCCTCACAGCAGACCCAAAAGCACGTGTCGCCTGTGAAACGTTAATCAAGACCGGCATGGTATTGGTTGCTGGTGAGGTAACCACAGAGGCTTACGTCGATATCGAAGATATCACTCGCAAAGTCGTTTGCAATATTGGTTATGACTCTTCCGACAAAGGCTTTGATGGCAACTCTTGCGCCGTACTCAATGGCCTAGGCAAGCAGTCTCCTGACATTTCACAAGGGGTTGATGACTCGCCTGATCACGAACAAGGCGCTGGAGACCAAGGCCTCATGTTCGGCTATGCCACCAATGAAACTGATGTGCTGATGCCTGCACCGATCACTTATTCACACCGCCTTGTGCAACGCCAAGCCGAAGCTCGCAAGAACGGCTCATTGCCTTGGTTGCGTCCAGATGCCAAAAGCCAGATCACTTTCCGTTATGACAACGGCAAGCCTGTGGCCATCGATGCAGTGGTTCTTTCCACTCAGCATAGCGAAGACATTAGCCAAGCGGATTTGAAAGAAGCCGTAATGGAAGAGATCATTAAGAAAGTCCTTCCTGAGCAATGGCTCAACAAAGACACTAAGTATTTCATCAACCCGACGGGCCGTTTCGTTATTGGCGGGCCACACGGTGACTGCGGTTTAACCGGCAGAAAAATTATCGTCGACACTTACGGCGGCATGGCTCGTCATGGTGGCGGCGCGTTCTCAGGAAAAGATCCATCGAAGGTTGACCGTTCGGCAGCGTATGTTGCTCGTTATGTTGCGAAGAATCTTGTGGCCGCCGGCATTGCCGATCGCTGTGAAATTCAACTGTCTTACGCTATTGGCGTGGCAGAGCCGACTTCTATTAGCGTTGACACTTTCGGCACGGGAAAAATATCCGAAGATCGCATTGTTGAAATCATTCGCGAACACTTCGAATTGCGCCCTAAAGGCTTGATCAGCATGCTCGACCTGTTGCGTCCTATCTATCTTGATACTGCCGCTTACGGACACTTTGGCCGCGAAGAGCCGAACTTCACTTGGGAAAAAACTGACAGAGCTCCTGCCTTACGAGCAGCAGCAGGACTCTAAGTACACTAATTCATTCGACTAACCACAGGATTTTTAAATGAGCACTATCGATTATAAAGTAGCAGACATTAGCCTTGCCGAGTACGGCAGAAAAGAAGTGATCCTAGCCGAGGCAGAGATGCCAGCGCTTATGTCACTGCGTACACGATACAAAGCTGAACAGCCTCTAGCTAACGCTAAGATTTTGGGTTGTATTCACATGACTGTGCAAACAGCTGTTCTGATTGAGACACTTGTAGAGCTAGGCGCGCAAGTACGCTGGTCTTCATGCAACATCTTCTCAACACAAGATCACGCGGCGGCCTATATCGCCTCTAAGGGTGTGGCTGTGTATGCATGGAAAGGACAAACAGAAGCCGAAGGCGAGTGGTGCATCGAGCAGACAATCCTAAAGGACGGAGCTCCTTGGGATGCCAACATGATTCTAGATGACGGCGGCGACCTCACTGGCATGGTGCACGATAAATACCCACAACTACTCGACAACATCAGTGGCATCACAGAAGAGACTACTACTGGTGTACACCGTTTGATCGAGATGATGGAAGAGGGCTCTTTGAAAGTCCCAGCCATCAACGTGAACGATTCTGTCACTAAATCTAAGAACGACAATAAGTACGGCTGTCGTCATAGCTTGAACGACGGCATCAAGCGTGGCACAGACATGCTGCTATCTGGCAAGCACGCCTTGGTTGTAGGTTATGGCGATGTGGGCAAAGGTTCTGCACAAAGCTTACGCCAAGAAGGCATGATCGTTAAGATCTCTGAGATCGATCCTATCTGTGCGATGCAAGCATGCATGGACGGCTACGAAGTAGTCTCTCCATACCAAGACGGCAACAACACTGGCCGCATCGAAGACATCGATCTTTCTGTTCTAGGCAAAATGGACCTAATCGTTACGACTACTGGCAACATCGATGTATGTGATAAGAACATGCTTCAAACTGTTAAGTCTGGCGCTATCATTTGTAACATCGGTCATTTCGACAACGAAATCGATACGGCGTTTATGCGTAAGAACTGGGTGTGGGAAGAGATCAAACCACAAGTACACAAGATCTACCGTGGCAACCAAGAAACTGAAAGCGGCAACTATTTGATTCTGCTTTCTGAAGGTCGTTTGATCAATCTAGGCAACGCGACTGGCCACCCATCGCGCATCATGGACGGCTCTTTTGCTAACCAAGTGATTGCACAGATTTACTTGTACGAGAAAAACTTCGCGTCATTGTCTCCTGAGTTCAAGAAAGACAATATTACTGTTGAAGTATTGCCTAAGCATTTGGACGAGCAAGTGGCAGCACTAATGGTTGGCGGTTTTGGTGGCGTGCTCACTAAGCTAACTGAGCAACAAGCTAAGTATATTCACGTAGCAGCAGAAGGTCCATTCAAGTCTGATAGCTACAAGTACTAAGCGACTCTTGATCGTGACTCTCGCGGCTTGTATGGCCGCGAGGGCCGCCATCATTATTTGAAGACAACATTTAAAAGTAAGAGAACAACAAGATGAGTACGACACCGGTAAGCGGCGCGAGTAATCCGCGCTTTAGCTTTGAATTTTTCCCGCCTAAGACAGAAGTAGGTGAGCAGAAGCTTGCGCAAGTGCACAAGCAATTAGCATTACTGAACCCTGACTTTTTCTCTGTGACTTATGGCGCTGGTGGCTCGACAAGAGACGGCACTCGGCAAGCGGTCATGAACATTCACAACGCAGGCTCTAGTGCCGCACCGCATTTGTCTTTCGGCGGTTCCTCTGAAGAGGAGATTGTGACACTCATCCAGTCTTATAAAGAAGCAGGCATTAGCCGAATTGTGGCGCTGCGCGGAGACATTCCTTCTGGAACAGGCGGCACTAATAGTTTTTTCTACGCGAATGAATTGATCGAACTGATTCGTCGTCACACTGGCGAGCACTTCCATATTGACGTGGCGTGTTACCCAGAGATTCACCCTAAGTCGGATGACTTCGATAGCGATCTGCACTACTTCAAAAAGAAAGTGGATGCGGGCGCTAACAGTGCAATCACTCAGTATTTTTATAACCCCGAGGCGTATTTCTATTACCTAGAAAGTGCACGCGCTGCCGGGATCGATATTCCTATTGTGCCTGGCATCATGCCGATCACAAATTACACCAGTCTCGCTCGCTTCAGCACCAATTGCGGCGCGGAGATTCCACGCTGGATGCGTCAACGTTTGCAGAGCTACGGAGATGACACTCAGAGCATTAAGGCTTTCGGGATCGAAGTGGTGACGCAATTGTGTGAAAAATTATTGGAAGGGGGCGCTCCTGGCCTGCATTTCTACACAATGAATCAAGACGGGCCGGTCAGTGAAATCTGGAACAATCTTAAACTAAGCGACAGATAATATGCGTCTATCCCGCATCTATACCTCCCAAGCGCTCGGGGCTGACAAAGAGTTAGTCCTCGAAGACAGCGTGGCGCATTACGTTGGCAAAGTGCTGCGCCTGCGCATCAATGACCAGATCAGCTTATTCAATGAACGCGATGGTGAATACCTTTTCACCATTAGCGACATTGCGAAGAAATCGGTTACTGCTTTGTTAGAGAATAAAATTGCGTCAGAGGCTGAATCGCCACTGGCAATTCATCTTGGCCTTGGTATTTCTCGTGGCGAGCGAATGGATTACGCTATTCAAAAAGCTACCGAGCTTGGCGTCACTAGTATTTTCCCTCTGTTTACCGAACGCTGCGAAGTGAAGATCAAAGCCGATCGTTTGGACAATCGCATGACCCATTGGGAGCGCGTTGCGATCAGCGCCTGCGAGCAATCTGGGCGCTGTGCGGTTCCTAAGATTCACACTCCGGTGCAACTCGACGAATGGCTACGCCAAGATCAAACTGGCGACTGCTTCGTCTTGGATCATCGCGGTGACAATGGTTTACCCACTGGTCGATCGCCTAATGCCGTCACCTTTCTTATTGGCCCAGAAGGCGGCTTATCCGAAAGCGAAATAGCCAGCGCCAATACTGCAGAGTTTACCTCCTTGCGCTTAGGGCCCCGAGTCCTGCGTACCGAGACCGCCCCAGTGGTTGCCATTAGTTTAGCGCAGCAATTGTGGGGAGACTTCTAACACCTACCTCTAGTTTTTTCTAAGCAAAAAAAAGCGCCCCGAAGGGCGCTTACGTCACTGTGTACGTTATAGAGAGTAAAACGTTACTTACCTTTCCTGCGGGATTACTTTGTGAATTCTGGGTAAGCCTCTAGGCCACACTCAGAGATATCCACGCCTTCGTCTTCTTCCTCTTCAGAGACTCGGATGCCCATCACCATCTTAATAGCGCCCCAGACTACGAAGCTTGCTACGAATACCCAGATGAAGATTGTTAGCGCACCGATGATCTGACCTGAGAAGGAAGATGCATCATTAGTGATTGGCACAAGTAGTAGACCAAGAAGACCACAGCTACCGTGAACAGAGATCGCACCGACTGGGTCATCGATCTTCATTTTGTCTAGGAAGACAATACTGAACACAACTAGCACACCACCCAAGGCGCCGAAGATTGTTGCCTGTAACGCTGTTGGCGTTGAAGGCTCAGCGGTAATCGCTACTAGACCTGCAAGCGCACCGTTAAGTGCCATTGTTAAGTCAGCTTTGCCGAACAGTGCACGAGCCACTAGAAGGGCTGCCACTAAGCCACCAGCGGCCGCTGCGTTAGTGTTCAAGAATACCATCGCTACCGCATTCGCATTGCCGATATCAGCAAGCTTCAAGACCGAACCACCGTTGAAACCGAACCAACCCATCCAAAGGATGAATGTGCCAAGTGTCGCTAATGGAAGGTTCGCACCAGGGATCGCCTTAATGCTGCCGTCTTTGCCGTACTTGCCTTTACGTGCGCCAAGCATCAATACGCCTGCTAGTGCCGCTGCTGCGCCGGCCATGTGGACGATGCCCGAGCCTGCAAAGTCAGAGAAACCAAGGTCGCCCAAAGTGAACATGCCGAAGACCGCGTTGCCGCCCCAAGTCCATGAACCCTCAAGTGGGTAGATCACACCAGTCATAACGACTGCGAAAAGTAGGAAAGCCCAAAGCTTCATACGCTCTGCCACTGCACCTGAAACAATCGACATTGCCGTTGCTACAAACACAACTTGGAAGAAGAAGTCAGAAGCGCCGGAGTAAACCGAACCGCCATCGAAGCCTTCGTCAGCTTTTGCGGCTAGTGCGTCAGCAACAAGAGTGTCGCCGCCTTCAATGCCTGTAAGGAATACTGTGCCACCGTACATGATCGCGTAACCGCAGATCAGATACATGATGCAAGAGATCGCATAAAGTGCGACGTTTTTAGTGAGAATTTCTGTCGTGTTCTTTGAGCGAACAAGACCGGCTTCTAACATTGAGAAACCTGCCGCCATCCACATCACAAGTGCGCCACATACTAGAAAATAGAATGTGTCCATTGCGTACTGCAGTTGAAAAATTTGGTCTTCCACCTTTACCTCCAAACCAGGACTGTTGATTGTGCTACCTGGTTAATTTTAGTAGTCGTTGTAAGTGATCTAATCGATCTATTCGTATTGTTCTTTAAACTGCTTCTTCGCCTGTCTCGCCCGTACGGATACGAATCACTTGCGACAAGTCTGAAACAAAAATTTTGCCGTCACCGATTTTTCCAGTGTTAGCTGCTTTCGTAATGGCTTCCAATGTTTGGTCAAGAAGATCATCTGCGATCGCTACTTCGATTTTTACCTTAGGTAGAAAATCAACTACGTACTCAGCACCACGATACAATTCTGTGTGCCCTTTCTGTCTACCGAACCCTTTTACTTCCGTTACTGTGATCCCTTGCACACCAATTTCTGATAACGCTTCGCGGGCATCGTCCAATTTGAAAGGCTTAATAATTGCTGTCACTAATTTCATACAACTGCTCCTTACCAATTTATATCTGCTCTGCCTATTCAGTACAGATACACCTGTTAATGCTTAATGCATGGGTCGTGCCAAAATACAAAATAATATATAGAACAATGACTTAGAGGGCTTGCAACTGAAATTTCGTCTCAGCCACTGCTTCTGTCCCGTTAAAACGCACCATAATGGTGCTTTGCTCTACCTCTTGCACCAATGCGTCTCACACTGCTTTTTTTGCCCTATTGCTGCGTACAGCTTTCGCTATAAAAAAGGCCCGTAAGCTAGCGCTCACGGGCCTCTAGGGGTTTTCTAACGCATGCACTCAATGAGCGCAGCCAATCAATTAGAACGATTTACCTACTGCAAAAACGACAGTGCTGTCGCAAGCAGAGGAGCTGCCACAGTTAGCATCGCTCAAATCAGTATCTGTAAGCATCAATGAGAAATCCAAGCCAGAGTATGATTTAGACAAAGACACGTTGTATTCGGAGTAGCTATCTTCAGTGCCCCAAACATCTTGATCGTAAGTCTGTAGGCCGTAATGCAAACCAAGCGCAAAATCGTTGCCTATGTCAAAGCCATAATCAACTGTGTAGTACAAAGTAGAACCAACACCGGCGTAGAAATCGTCAGAGTAGTTGATCGAGGCAGACAGGCCGCCGTAGCTCAAAACACCATAGAACTCTAGAAAGTCATCACTGCTCATGCCTGGGTAGTCGTAATAAATGAAACCAACGTCATAGCCGACTTCATCAGTCAAACTTCCGGAAAAACCACCGTAGTAATCGATTTCGATGTAGTCATCATAGGAAATGTTTGATGCCCAAGTACCTACATAAAAACCTGACTCACTAGCATAGTCAAAGCCACCTTGAATTGCAGCGGCGCCACTAGTTTGCGACACACCACGGTAGATGTAGTCGCTTGCTAGCGTAACATTTGCGCTAATTGGATTGTCTTGCGCTTGAACAGCGAAAGTGGCGCTTAGTAATCCTGTAGCAAGCATTGCCTTAGTAAGTTTGTTCATTTGGTGTTTCTCCTAGACGTTGTAGTAAAAATATTTTTCTGTGGGTTTTATTCCATCGGAGCTAATTTATTTATGATTTAAATTTGCGCTCCAAAACTGGACAAGAGGTACTGTGCACTTACCGTGCCTATTTTTTAAACAACGACTTTTAACTTTAAAAACCTAATAAAACCATTGAGTTAAGAACTCAAAAAAAAATATGCCGCCGTATCGCCATAATAGGGCAGCGCAGCCTGATTACCGCGCACGCACTGTTTTGGTTCGATATATTTTGACTGCCCCTTTATCGCGCACTTAAAATTGCGCTAGTTTTTTCCAATCTGAGTGACGGGTTTGATTCCATGCTTCGCCCGCTACGTTACAATGAGCGTCATTGCTTTAATTTATTCACGGACTACTACTATGATTGATAAACGCATATTCGAAGAGATAAGCCAGCAGATTTCTAAGTTGCTGCCGCAGGCAGAAGCGGCAGGGGATGACATGAAGAAGTCAGTAGCCGCCGCCTTACAGAAAGGGTTTTCACGACTGGACCTGTTAACAAGAGAAGAGTTTGATAGCCAGTTGGCCGCACTTGCTCGTGCAGAAGAGCGCATTAACGCGCTAGAGATGCAGATCACTCAATTAGAAGAGCGTATCAAGCTTGTGGATGCAGCACCTGCAGGTAGCGCCGATAACTAATAGCCTCGGCCAAATCTTCTTCCTCAATAGCGGCGCGTCTATCTAAGTCCGCTATTGTGCGCGCCAACTTTAAAATCCTGTGGCTGGCCCGCGCCGAGAGCGATAGCTTTTGCGTGGCTTGTTTCAGTAAGGCCTCACACGGTGCACTTAAGGCGCAATGGATTTCTAACTCATTGTTAGTGAGATCCTTATTAAGCTTTGCCCCGCGCTGATATTGAAAATCTCGACAGTCGATAATTTCAGCCTGCCTTCTCTCCTGTTCTTTAGCGTATTGCTCACCTGTATTATTGCCACCGCGCAGATCCTCAAATGAAATGCGCGGCACTTCTATTATCAAATCGATTCTGTCGAGTAGCGGCCCCGAGATTTTGTCTAAGTAACCTTGCACTCGCTCTGGGGTACAAAGACAACGCCCTTGCACGTCGCCGTAGTAACCACAGGGGCAGGGGTTCATTGCCGCGATCAATTGAAATTCAGCCGGCAACTCTAAGCGATAACGCGCACGGCTGATGGTGATGACACCCGACTCTATCGGCTCTCTTAGGCTTTCAAGAACGCCGCGTTTGAACTGCGTGAGTTCATCGAGAAAAAGGACGCCTTGGTGGGCGAGGCTCACTTCTCCTGGGTAGGCGCTGGCACCGCCACCAACGAGAGCCACATGAGTCGCGGTATGATGAGGCGTTCTAAAGGGCGCCTGTAGCCAACGCTCCGGGTCGATCTCTTGCTTAGAGATCGAACGAACAGCGGCGGCCTCCAATGCCGCGGCCTCACTCAAAGGTGGCAGTAAAGATTCTAGGCTGCGTGCAAGCAGTGTCTTCCCTGTACCAGGCGGGCCTATCAAGAGGATATTGTGAGATCCCGCCGCCGCGACTATTAGTGCGCGCTTCGCCGCCGTTTGTCCGCGTATATTATTAAACGTATCGCTAGGGAGGCGCGGCTCATTATAAATGGGACGTCTGGCACAAGGCGTCATGCCAGCACCCGTGAGTAATTGTTTACAGACATCAAGAAGATGACGGCCTGCAAAAGCCTGCACATCAGGAACCAGTTCCGCTTCGTGTTGGTTTTCCTTCGGGATCAATAAGGCATGGCCAACACGACGCGTCGCAATCAAGGCAGGGAGCACTCCTGATACTGCCCGCAGCTCTCCCGTTAAGGCTAGCTCTCCCAATAACTCGACATTCTCTAGCGCCTGTACAGGGATTTGCCCAGAGGCAGCCAGAATGCTGATGGCGATAGCAAGATCGAAACGGCCACCGCTCTTGGGTAAGTCGGCAGGGGCTAGATTGATTGTGATGCGGCGGGTAGGGAACTCAAGCTGAGCATTGATGATGGCACATCGGACGCGCTCGCGACTTTCGCGCACGGCGGTCTCTGGCAAGCCGACGATCGTAAAACTAGGCAGCCCATTGGAGAGATGAGTCTCGACAGTGACTAACGGCGCATCAATACCAATATTGGCGCGAGTGTAAACAATAGCGAGGGACACGAACCATTCCTTGGTGATCGCGAAGCAGTACTATTAATAAGTAGTCTATGTTTGGGTTTTTTGCCAACACTAGGGGGAGCTTAGTGGGCCATACTCGTATTGGCGTTGTTGCTTAACAACTCGGAGTGAGCAATGAGGTTTTTCGCGACGGAAAAACTAACGGGCCTACTATAGTAGTAGCCTTGTACTTGGTTGCAGTGATTCTCTGTTAAGAACGCTACTTGCTCGGCTGTCTCAGCGCCTTCGGCAATCACCTGCATGTTCAAACTATGCGCAAGGTTTATGATGGCTTTTACGATCGTGGCATCATCTTCATTAGAGGTAACGCTACCAACGAAAGAGCGGTCGATCTTCAGCACCGAAATAGGCAGGCGTTGAATATGCGCGAACGAGGAATAGCCCGTGCCGAAGTCGTCCAAGGATATGGCGATTCCTAATTCATTGAGCCTGCGTAAACTCTGATCGACGGCATGGCCTTCAATCATCATAGTGGTTTCGGTTAGCTCAAACTCTAGGCGTCCTTCCGTGATGCCTTGATTACCTAAGATATTGGCAACTGTCTGGACGAAGTTTTTGTCTTGGAACTGCCTAAAGGAAACATTTACCGCGAGTTGCACCTCATGATGGCCCAGCTCTGAAAGCACATTGAGGTCTTTGCAGGCCTGATGAATGACCCAATAACCCAAGGGCACAATGAGCCCGCTTTCTTCGGCAACCGAAATAAACTCCGAGGGCTGTAATAAGCCGCGAGTCGGGTGATTCCAACGTACGAGCCCTTCAGCCCCCACAATCTCATTGCGCGCCAAATCGATTCGCGGCTGGTAATACAATTCGAATTCTTCGTTGCGAATGCCGCGCCTAATCTCAGATTCTAACTTGAGAATCTTCTGCGCCGCCTTCGTCATGCTCGCGGTATAAAACTGGAAGTTATTCCCTTTCTCATTCTTGGCGATGCGCATCGCCATATCCGCGTTGGCTAAAAGCACATCCACGGTTAGCTCTACTTCTTTATTCAATGCGATGCCGATACTCACATGCATACGAATTGCATGCTGTGCCACCGGAAACGGTTTAGCCATGGCCTGAATGATTTTTTCGACACAGGCGCGACACTGAGCATCTACTGACTCGGAACTACTTTGAAAGACGACCGCGAACTCATTGCCGCCGATGCGCGCCGCATGTTGATCATGGGACAAACACCCGCGGATTCGCGCCGCAATTAATTGGATCAAGGCATCGCCTGCGCCTTGGCCGTAGGAAGCATTCACTTTTTTGAATTGATCGACATCGACAAGCAATAGGCCCACTGATTCTGGTGAGCTGGCATCGGCTAATATACGGGCAAGTTTGTCGCGAAATTCCTGGCGATTGCTTAGGCCAGTCAGAGGGTCGGCGTTGAGTGCTTCAATATTTTTATGGAGCACGGTGCCTCTAGAACAAACAAAGGCGATGGCCTGACTGAGCACCTGTGCTGTCAAAGTGGAGCGCAGCAGAATGTCAGATTCGCCACGTTTGATCGCATCGCGATCGGCTCCGGGAGGGTATTGGTCACTGATGGCGATAACCGGAACAGCCGCTTGCTGACGTTTGAGCTCGGTCAGCAATGCCTTGGAGATAGTTGGGTCCGATAGACGACCCCAAATAATAGCCTTATAGGCTGACACTTGCGTGGCGGCCAACGCCTGAACGTCTGCCTGACACCAAGTCAGCAGGTAGGGAGTTTGTTCAACATTTTTAAGCAAGCGCTCAATCTGTCGAAACTCCGCATCATGTTCAGCAATAAGCAGTATTTGCACTGCATGGCTCCACGTTATAACAATCCATTAGATATTGTTATCGGCAGGTTAAGTGGTTTTCTTCAGTCGTCTTTGCAATATAAGTTCACTACAACGATTTTTAACATATTCGAATGAACCCAAGGCTTAACGCTTTGGCTCGTATATAATACGAGGATACTCTAACTCATTGCTAGCAAAGACGAAATCCGAAACTCTGTGAAAAAACTCAATACTCGCCAACTCGAGGCGGTCAAATATATTAGTTCGCCTTTGTTAGTCCTTGCGGGGGCCGGTAGTGGTAAAACCAGCGTCATCACGCAAAAAATAAGCTATCTCATCAACGAATGTGGCTATCCAGCGCATAAGATCGCTGCGGTGACTTTTACCAACAAAGCCGCGCGTGAAATGAAAGAGCGCGTTAGCCAACTTGGCCGCCAAAACAGCGAGGGGAAAAGTGCTCGTGGTTTAACCATCTCCACTTTTCATCACCTCGGCCTCACTATTATTCGCCGAGAACATGCAAAACTTGGGTTTAAATCCGGGTTCTCCATTTTTGATAGTCAGGATAGCCTCGGGCTTTTGAAGAGCCTACTACACAAAGAGGGCGAAATTAGTGATGAACAACTCAAAAGCATACAAAATTCGATTTCTTCGTGGAAAAACCAGTTGCTTTCCCCCGCGCAGGCCGAACAAGTCACTCAAGATGCCGAAGAAGTGTTTGCCGCGCGAGTGTATACCGAGTATCAGCGCCACCTAAGCGCATTCAATGCAGTGGATTTCGATGACTTGATCCGACTGCCGGTGACGCTCTTCCAAGAACAGCCAGATGTGCTTGAGCGTTGGCAGAATCGTATTCACTATTTACTCGTCGATGAGTATCAAGACACCAACACGGGGCAGTATCTGTTGGTGAAGTTGTTAGTGGGGGCACGCAATGGGCTCACCGTGGTCGGCGACGATGACCAATCGATCTATTCTTGGCGCGGTGCACGCCCCGAGAACATGGTGCAGCTCGAGAAAGACTATCCGAAGATGCGACTCATTAAATTGGAGCAAAACTATCGCTCCAATAATAATATTCTCAGAGCCGCCAATACTCTCATTGCCAACAACCCGCATATTTATGAGAAACAATTGTGGAGTGAGCTTGGGCTAGGCAATCAGATTCGGGTGATCACTTGCGCTAACCAGGACGGCGAGGTCGAGCGTATCGCCCTAGAGATACTTAGCTTATGCATCAATAAGGGGCTTAAGTTCCGAGACTTCGCCGTGCTCTATCGCGGCAACCATCAGGCGCGCGCCCTAGAGATCCAACTGCAAGCCAATCAAATTCCCTATCAAATCACCGGCGGCACATCGTTCTTCTCCAAGCCGGAGATCAAAGACGTGATGGCGTATCTGCGCCTGCTCGTAAACCCCGATGATGACAACGCCTTCCTTCGCGCCATCAACACACCACGCCGTAAGATTGGGCCTGGCACCTTAGAAGGGCTTAGTGGTTATTCGAGTGATCGCGAGATCAGCCTGTTAAGCGCCTGTAACGAACTAGGCTTAGGGCAGTTTCTGGAAGAGAAACGCATCACGCGACTGACAAAATTCTCGTCATGGCTCAATGGCATTCGCGAGCAAACCCAACGCGGGGAGAGCATCGCCGCCATACGTGAAATGTTAAGCGACATGGATTACGAAGGCTGGCTGCACCAGAACGCTAAGACGCCACCGGCGGCAGAACGGGCCATTGCCAATGTGGAAGTGCTCATCACGTCCCTACAGAAAAGCCTCGCCAAAAGTGAGGAAGAGGATGGCGATGCGGACATAGAAGCGGCCATCAACAAATTGATCCTGCGCGACATGATGGAGCGGCAAGAAGAGGAAGAGATCGACAGCCAAGTGCAGCTGATGACCTTGCATGCCGCGAAAGGCTTGGAGTTTCCCTATGTGTTCATTATGGGCATGGAAGAGGAGCTGCTGCCCCATCGCAATAGCATCGAGAACGACGACATCGAAGAAGAGCGTCGCCTTGCCTATGTGGGCGTGACCCGTGCGCAACAGAGCCTCACCTTCACCTTAGCGCGCAAACGCAAACAGTTTGGGGAGATCATCAGCACCACCCCTAGTCGCTTTCTAGATGAGTTGCCGCAAGACCTATTGGATTGGGAAGGCCGCTCCGATGCTACGCCAGAGCAAAAACAAGAAAAAGGCGCCGAGGCCATCGCCGGGTTGAAAAACCTTTTCAACTGAGCAAAAAAAAGGGCTCCTAAGAGCCCTTTTTTATAGCAGTGACATCACATCACTTACTGACTGCTGTCTACCATGTACTGGATAAGATCTTTTAGATCGTCGTCAGTACAAGTGAAGCACAAACCTTTTGCTGGCATCGCATTAATACCATTGATGGCATTGGCAAGAAGTGTATCCATGCCTTTTTCAATGCGTGGTGCCCAATCTGCAGCAGTACCTACTTTAGGAGCTCCGGCCGCACCACTGTTGTGACATGCCCAGCAGCTTTGCATGTAAACACGCTCTACTTCAAAACCGTCTGAATTTTGTGCCAACTGCATAACGCCCGAAGTTGGGGTATCAGCAGAAGTTGCACCAGACATTACGATTAGCGCAGCGATAGCACTGAACTGAACTACACGAGACTTCAAAATATTGATCAATTTCACGACGTCTTGCTCCTATTACGGTTATCGGTATAAAACCGTTACAAATTAAGAATAACAAACCCAAGCTTAACCAGTAATGAACAAACTTACTGACCGTGCCCTGCTATGTACTCAACTAGCTCTGCAATGTTTTCATCACTACAGGTCATGCACATTCCTTTTGCAGGCATTGCATTGATGCCATTAATCGCATTAGCGACCAATGTTTCCATGCCTTTGTCTGCCAGACGCGCTGCCCACTCATCAGCGTCATCAAACTTCGGTGCACCTGCCATACCAGAGGCATGACAAACATTACAGTTAGCTTGGTATGTTTGCTCAACGTCAAACGCACCGCCTGCCGCTGCTCCGGCAGCCGCCATAGGGGCAGCACCGGCACGTGCACAGGATTCACCAGCTAAACATACTTCACCCACTGGCGTGAGTCGCGCAGCGACCCCCTCGTCATAAGACTGAGCTACAAGTGAGCCCATGAATACAACGCTCAATGCCAGCACGCTCATTTGAGCGACGCGTATAACGATATTGCTGTTGAAAACTGTCACGCTAAAATCCTCTTAAAATTAAGGCTAATTAAATTCTCGTACGCTTGCAAGCCAATAGCGACAACATGCTGCCACTCTTGATGATTTTTACGAGATGCGCGCGATTATACAGCGACACGGGCCTCGGAGTAAATTTGCAATCGCGTCTGTTGCCCTACGGACTCACTAATAAGTTGATCGGCGCCCCATGAAAATAGAGCTCATCAGGGTTACTGTCGAGCCCATAACCGATGAGAAAATCGACCTCAATATTGGACAAGCCCAACTGGGCCGGCACAGTATTGCTAAGCACATCAACGGCTTCCACTGCTGACAATTGCTTAGACTTAAACTTTGGGATAACCCCCGAGGCTGGATCATAGGGCAATAACTGCCCAATGGAGTCCCGTAAGAGTATTTCTCCGTTATCGAGTAAAGCTGCCACTACAATAAACCCAGCTCTTCCCCGATGGGCGGGATCGACAGTGATCTGGCCTTTTACATTGACCGTTTGCGAAGAACGAACCAGGTTGCTGTAGCTTTGCCCGTTATTAACGGTGACGCCACCGACGAAATCGGCATCGGCACCGCCCCCGAGCAAGCTGACATTTCCTGGCAGGCCCAAAAGGCCGCTGCTTTGATAGGACATCGTGATCTCATAAGGCCCAACGGTATTGCCACAATCAGAGGTGCCCGCAAAGGTGTTGGCCAGTATCGCGTAGTCGCCCGCTGGCAATGTACGGCTAACACGAGAGTTACAGCCCCCGGCACTGTCATCGTCGATTTCGATAACCTCGGACTTGCCACTCATTAACACCAAGACCGAATCCAAAGAAGGGGAGGTCATATCGATCGTCACGGCTGTGGGCTGCGCCAGTGTAAATTGATAGGCATCTACTAGGCTCGGATCATCCCCACCGCCCATGAGCTGCTGCACGGTGCAATCGCCACTGTTCAGCGTGCCACTTTGTCGGCCAAACCCTAAGTCTGAGAACGGGCAATTCTTGTAGCCCGTATAAAGAGTCGTAGCCCCGGCAATATCATCGTCTTGTAGGGTGAATAAGTTGCCAATGGTGGAGCGCATGATGGATGACTGCGAGGCCTCATGGCTCATGCCAATCACATGCCCGAACTCATGTAGGGCCACGCGCTCGAAGTCTGTCCCGCGTGATTGGCTGCTCATAGGACCATCATAGATATCGAAGCGTGAGCTGACATTGAAGGTGACGTCTGCCTCTACAATATCGAAGGCACCTAACTGATTGGATTGCGTGAACACCAAGGTCACAGCGAGGACGTTCGTCCCGTATTCATTGCCGCACACCGTCGAGGTGAAATCCGCCCCGTTCAGCCCGTCGCCTTGGCCATCGGGAAAGCCACTGGCGGTGCTATTGGCTCGATACCCCTTACAAGGGCTGAGATAGCTAGGGATGGTCGTAAACGTGAAAGGCGTGTTGGCGGTCCAGTCTAGCGCTGAGCGTCGCAGTGCCTCACTCCATCTAACCCCGCTTGCTGCCGTGCCGGGCATGCCAATATAGAGATGGGTTTCTGCACCGGGCCATTTCGTGCCCGATATATTGAAGGCATACCCTGTGGCACAGCTCAGGCCAAGGGCCGCGACTAGCAATGTTTTTTTATTAACGCGAAAGGGGAGTTTCATAGTGCAGAGCCCGCCATATCACGCACAGCCGTTTTGAAGTCTTCCACATTAAGCGCGCGGCTTAAGGGGGACAACAGGCTTTGCTCTTTGATTAGCACGCCCTTGGCTTTGCCTTTACTAAAGCTGTTCAAGGCACTGCTTTGCGGGGCTTGGGTGGCCGTATCCTCTAAAGAGACCACCACCTCATGGGCTAGGGTCGTTACGATGCGAGCGCCATCGGCCAAGGTCTCAATCAGATAATGCCCCTGGGCCCAGCCCACTAAAGGGCTGACCTGTGATTGCTGCAGGGTTTCGACAAAATACAGGCCGGTTTCACCCACTTGGGGGATCTGCATATCCGTGACGTGCATGGCGTTGCCGGCAATCTCTCCGCCTAGAAAACTCAGCTCGATAATCGCGTCGGAATAATCGCCTTTTACGACATCTGCAATTTCAAAGCGCACGAAGGTATGGATGTAGCCATCATTCATGTGCCGCGGCTCAACTGAGAGCACTTGCCCCTCAAACACTAGCTGCGAATGCTCCACGACTTGTGCAAAACTCATTTCGAGCACAGTGCTGGCATTGGCAGGGAGTACGAACAGACTGCTCAAAGCGCCCGCTAGGGTTAGCGCTTTAATCACAGGGCTTAGAAACCTCAACATTGCGGGGTCGCTCCTAGTAGAATCACGTATTGATTACGGGGCCAAGTATGTCACAGAAACGAGAAATTCTCGTGAGCCAGACGGCAAAACCCGTTATGCTTTTAACCCTGACAGAATTCAAGATTTCTCGGTTTCGGCCGCTGATATAAGAATGTTTACTCCTTATTCGCATCACCACTTTATGGCAAGACTTATGACTATGTTGACTCGCAGCGCTTTCATCTTCGCACTATTGTTCGCCTGCGCCTCCGTGCAAGCTGGCTCCATCGAGTTCTCTTCGGCAACCTATACTGTTTCTGAGGCCGCATCTCCTGCTACTGCCACCATCACTCTCAAGCGCACCGGTGGCGTTGCCGCTGGCGCCACAGTATTAGTCACTAGTGCCAATGGCACAGCCACTGCTGGCGCGCTCGCCGATGGCGGCGACTACACGACACTATCGGCCACTGTCACTTGGGCTGCAGGCGATGCTGCCGACAAGACGGTTTCTGTCACTATTGTTGATGACGCTCTAGTGGAAGGAACAGAAACGGTTGCCTTATCGTTGTCGACGCCAACCGGCGACACCATCGGCGCCGTCTCAACCGCCACCTTAAGCATTACCGATTTCGAAGCCGGGAAACTGGCGTTCTCCGCTGCGACTTACAGCGTTAACGAAAATGCCGGCACTGCGACCATTACCGTGTCTAGAACTAGCGGCAGCGATGGCAGCGCTACAGTGAAATACGCCACGGTCAATGGCACCGCCACTGCGCCTGATTTTTATTCGGCGGCAACTGGCACCCTTACGTTTGCTGATGCCGTAACGAGCCAAACCTTCACCGTCACTATTGTCGACAACTCCACAGGTCAAGCCGACAGAAACTTAACGGTCACTCTTTCGGCACCCACCTTAGCGACCCTAGGCGAACAGGTCAGCGCCACTCTCACGATTGTGAATGACGATGTGGATTTCACCCCAAACCTGACCAAGCTAACCCCAGTTGTTGAAGGCATCACTCAAGGCGAAGTCATTAATCTTTCTCAAGCCTCTCCATTCAATAGCACCAATACGATTCTAACGACTATCAACCGCATCCCTGAGTTATCGATCACGGCTTTAGAGGCTAATCAAACCACAGCAACAGGCATCGTCAATATTCCTGTAGGGGATAACACGTTTCACATATTTCCTTATACCGCGGGTCAAGCCACTTCGGGCAGCAGCGCCGCCATATTCCTAAGCCAAGATCAAAGCGGACGCATGATCACGGACGAAGGTTTGCAAATTAACTTCCAACCCGCGCTAGCCAATACCAGTGTGTTGCAGTTTGCCCTTAACTCGATGTCACTGCCTAAAATGGTCATCACTAAATACGGCAACCTCACTGTACAACGCGATCAAGGACCACCCCCATTAGACTTGAATAGCGAAGGCAAACTAGTGATCAATAACTCGTTCTATGATCGTTATAATCTGCGCCCGTCTATTACTTCGAGCGTAGCCCCTGCTGGCTCAGTAGTGGGCGTGTATCTACACCCGCATCCTAATGCCGCATTGCCTGGCCAAGATTTCATGCAGGTAATTTATACGAGCGATGACGGCGTTGTGCGCGAACAAATTTTCACCACAGCCCCTTCGGTCGGAGCAGAGTATATCAACGCCATACTCGCCTTTAACGATGTGAGCGATGTGCGTTTTGAACCCTTTGGCATTAGCTCGTTTAAATACAACGGTCGCACGATTCGATTGTACGCCGACTTTATTGTGCGACGCGTGAACCCCACAACTTATGCAGGGCAGACGTTAAAGACAGGCTTGTTTTCGGCAGGGGATCTTAACGCCGATGGCGTTGAGGATTTCAGAATGGTGTATAGCACTGGCGACGAGCAATACTTTTACATATTGCCATAACATAAGTAAGCAAACGGCTTCATTAGAAGCCGTTTTTATAAGTGCCGTCTTGAATTTGTTCCCACCATTGCTGATTGTCTAAGTACCATTGCACAGTGCGCGTTAGGCCATCAGCAAATCCTACTCTAGGCTCATAGCCTAACTGCGACATGATCTTCTCGGCGTTGATCGCATAGCGCGTGTCATGACCGGGGCGATCCGTCACGTAGGAGATCAGACTTGTACTGGCATTGCCTTTGGTCGCCGGGCATTGCGGAAACCGCACACGCAACTCTTCATCGGTGGCAAAGAAACCATCCACCAATTGGCAAAGTAATTTCACCACATCGATGTTCGTCCACTCGTTATTGCCGCCCACATTATACGTCTCACCCGGCTCGCCTTTATTGATCACCAGATCAATGCCACGCGAGTGATCATCAACATAAAGCCAATCGCGAATCTGTAAACCATTGCCATAAATTGGCAGCGGCTTGCCGTGCAGAATATTCAGCAAGCACAGGGGAATTAGTTTCTCAGGAAAATGATAAGGCCCGTAATTATTAGAGCAATTACTCGTTGTCACTCGCAGCCCGTAGGTGTGGTGATAAGAGCGAACCAGATGATCCGATGCGGCTTTGCTGGCAGCATAAGGCGAGTTGGGCGCATAGGGGGTTAGCTCAGAGAACGCAGGGTCTTCTGGCTCTAGCGTGCCATACACTTCATCGGTCGACACATGATGAAAATGATGCTCGATGGCTTCGTCTTTATCCAACCAACATTTCTTAGCGGCCTTGAGCAAACTATGCGTGCCAATGATATTGGTATTAATAAAGGCATCTGGCCCCGTGATCGATCGGTCCACATGACTCTCGGCAGCAAAATGCACGATGGTGTCGATAGCATGATCGGTGATCAATTTCTCGACTAAGTCTTGATCGCAGATATCGCCTTTAACGAAGGTCAGTGCTGGCGAGTTCCATACGTCATGAAGATTCCACGTGTTGCCCGCGTAGGTCAGCACATCTAATGCGACGATCTTGTCTTCGGGGTATTTCTTTAACCAATAGTGAGTAAAGTTTGCCCCGATGAATCCGGCTGCTCCGGTGATTAAGACTGTTCGCATTTTTTTGTCTCTTTTTTGGATTGTCGTTATCGTCAGTTTTCGCCTGCAGGCAGGCTCCTACGGGGATTCTATTTTTCGCTGAGTGTGCGAAGTGTATCTCTTAGGGCTTCTCGCCAATGTGATTGCGGGCACTCTAGCTCTAACAACGCTTTTGATTTATCGAGCACGCTATAGGGTGGGCGCACGGCGGCGGTTTTATACTTCTCAGTGGAGATCGGACGAATCGGAATGGCGTTCTCTAGTAATGACATGGCCAGCGCCTCTTCTTGGATCGCCACCGCAAAATCATACCAACTCGCCGCACCCGCATCGGTCCAATGATAAAGACTGGCCGGTTTTTTGGCCTCTACGATGGCATGCAAACACGCGGTCAGGCTTGCCGTAGAACAAGGCGTGCCGATTTGATCATCCACGACATTGAGCTCATCACGCTCGCGCATTAGGCGCAGCATGGTCTTCATAAAATTGGTGTTGTAAGGGGAATACAACCACGCGGTACGCACGATAGTGGACTGAGTAGGCAACAAGGTTGTGAGCATTTTCTCGCCGGCCAATTTGCTTTGGCCGTAGATGCTCAAAGGGGACGTTGCGTCATCAACGCGATAGGGGCGATTTTTATCACCCGCAAACACGAAGTCGGTCGACACATGAATCAGCTGCGTCGCCTTGCCTTTGCACCAACGCGCCAAATGCTTAACGCCTTGCTCATTAATATTGTAAGCCTCTTCGGCGTGAGTCTCGGCGGCATCGACGGCGGTGTAGGCAGCGGCATTGATAATCACATCGGGTTTCAACGCATCGAGTGTCGCGGAGACATCCGCCTGAGCGGTGATGTTCATCTCTTCGCGCCCTAGTGGCAGCAAGATGTGCCCTGCAAACAAAGGCGACCGCACGATTGTTTGACCTAGCTGTCCATTAGCGCCAGTAATGACAATTCGTTTACCCATGACTCTCACTCTACTCGTTACTGCTATTTAAAGGGATTCATACACCGTGGCATCGGCAAACAACTTACCGTTGCGATCTTTGTCCGAAAGGACAGGCTCGTCCATTCCTAGCTCAGTGATAGGCCAAGGGATCGCAAGCTCAGGGTCGCTCCATAGCAGCGAATGCTCATCACCGGGGGCATAATAATCGGTGCACTTGTACACCATCTCGGCGCTGTC
Source organism: Gammaproteobacteria bacterium (assembly GCA_051252515.1). Classification (GTDB taxonomy): domain Bacteria; phylum Pseudomonadota; class Gammaproteobacteria; order Pseudomonadales; family Pseudohongiellaceae; genus UBA5078. Next base: position 227,077 of record JBPOFS010000002.1, on the reverse strand, counting down.
GCTGGTGACGATAAAGCCGTGGGCAAAACCAGGTGGCACCCACAATTGACGATGATTATCCGCCGACAATATCACCCCAACCCATTGCCCAAAGGTAGGGGAGGTGCGACGCATATCGACAGCCACGTCGTAGATCTCACCGGCGATGACTCGCACCAGTTTGCCCTGGGGCTGATCTAGCTGATAGTGCAGGCCACGCAAAATGCCTTTGCTCGATTTGCTGTGATTGTCTTGGACAAACTTCAGGCCCGGCGCAATGATGTCGAACAAGCTCTCGCGCCAGGTTTCTAAGAAAAACCCTCGATGATCACCGTGCAGGGTGGGTTCGAGGATGATGACATCAGGAAGACTACTTGGAGTGATTTTCACGCTGGGCCTATTTACGCCGATCAATGGCTATTTGTTGCAGGATTTCAGGGAGTTCGCTGGTCAATGAACTGGCAGGATTATAGCCCAGTTCGGCCTGTATTTTCTCGCTTGAGACCACAGTATCGTGGCTTAGTACGCGATAGGAACGTAATCCAGGGGCATTGTGCAAACGCAGCACCTTGCCTAGTAGCTCAAGAGTGGCGAAGCCTAAGTAGAATGCCTCTAATGGTAGGCTCCAGCGATGAGGTTCGCGTTGCAGCACCTTGCGCGCGGAGGACTCGATGCCCTTCATGGAGTAAGTCTTGCCATCGGTTACGGCATACACTTGGTGGTTAGCCGCTTTGCTATCACCAGCCAATAAGGCCGCCTCGCATAGGTCACGAGCCCCCACCAAGCAGAGGCTGGCGCTAGGCACTGGCAATGGCGGCAGCCAGCCACGGTGAATGAGCTTTAACAGGCTCAACAGATTGCCTTTCATTCCTAGGCCATAAACATTGGCAGGGCGCAGACAACACACCTCAATATCGCCCGCTTGTGCGGCGGCCAATAACAGGGCCTCGGCATCGCGCTTGGCCTGACCATAGGCGGTTAATTCTGGGTACAAATCCGCATCGGCCAAGATACTGCTGAAATACACAATACGGCGCACGCCTGCCTTTGTGGCCGCGGCTAATAACTGACGGGTGCCCTCCACATTCACGGCACGCATGGCTGCCGTGTCATGTTGATTCACATGGGCATAGGCGGCGAGGTGATAGATGGTATCCACTCCCGCACAGGCCTTCGCTAACACCGCGTCATCATTGATATCGCCTTGAAAATAGACGCTGTCATCCATGTTTTCGCTCACGCTGGGGGCCGAGCGCACCAATAGGTGCAGGCGATATTGTCGCTCTAATAAACGCTGGCAAAGTGAGCGCCCAACAAAGCCTGTGCCACCGGTGACCAATACAGTTTTTTTATTCATAGCAGCCGCCAACCGTGGGTATTGTAAAAACGCACGCCAGATCGGGCGAACATGGCGATGTGCTTGGCGCCCTTCTTGGCGCTATTGCCTCCTAGATGAACGATCTTCATGGTGGGCAGATAAGCTAGGGCGCCGACCTCGTGTGCTCGTAATGACAAATCGAAGTCCTCAAAATAGAGAAAATAGCGCTCATCGAAGCCTTTCACAGCCTTGAGGGCCTGGGTTTTAAATAACATGAAGCAGCCACTGATAATGGGCACATCTGTGCTTGCCGCATTCTCGGGCAAGTCTTGCATCTCGTAGTGGGCCAAGCGCTTGGCAAACCGCTGCTTGATCGACTGCGGCGCAAAGCCCCGTAAAAGAAAATCTAGGACAGAAGGGAAACGCTTGCAGCCATATTGCTTACTGCCATCCTCTTCAAACACCGCTGGGCTAAGCGCCACTATCTCTTGATTGGCCGCCAAGAAACGTATCCCTTGCTGCAAGGCCTCTTGAGACATCATCACATCGGGGTTGAGGATAAGATGGTAGTGGCTGCTGCTTTGCAGCAAGGCAAGATTATGGCCGCGCCCATAGCCCACATTCCCATGGCCTTCGATCACGCTTACGGTGACTCCTGCCGGCGCAGCTTGCTCAATGTAGTCTTGCAGAAAGGCAGTTAGCTCCGGTTTTGGGGAATCGTTATGCACGATATCGATTACAGCGCCTGACAGGTCAGCGCTATCACGGGCATAGACGAAAGAGGCGAGCAGCGTGGCAAGGGTTTGGTCCAGGACCTCTAAGCTAGATCGGTAGATAACGATCGAGACCGAGAGAGTAGGACTTGGCGGGGAATTAGGTGTGCTCACAATAGGGCTGATTATAGCTCCACGAGACGATCACCAAAGGGAGTGCGCACAACACGCATGCCCTCGGGGATGTCTTCTGGCGCTATGCGTCGAACCTCGAAACGCTCATTGATCGCGCGGCCACCGCGCCCTCTGGTGGCTGAATCGTTCTGCGCTGCGGCACGCAAGGCGGCTGCGAAGGGGTTATCTGGCTCTTCTTCACCGGCTGTTGCAGCGATCTCGTCGTTTGAGTCTGCTGAGGCAACTGCTGTTGGAGCTACTGCGATAGGGGCTGCGGTAGTCAGGGACAACTGCGCTAGACCGTCTGAACTGCATTCGACGCCTTTATCAGAAGCCGCCACACAGGGAGTGTTCGTCGGCTGGCTGATCGCCACTGTGCGCGAGTCTACTCGTACTAAGTTATAACCCGAATGGCCTGGGATGGGAGTGGAGTCAGCATCAGTCATAACGACTTGTATCACTTCGCCGGTGTTATTGACGAGGCTGGCTTTTAATTTGCTACCGATGCGGCTGGTGCCTAGGAGTGTGAAAGTTGGGGCGTTGGGGAGGTTGCGTTGTTCGCGCGCCTGAATGGAGTCAGGGGATGAAGCGTTGTTTGGGATTTCTACGGGTTCGAAGAGGTTTAAGTCTTGGGCAAGTCCCGCACTGCAAGTCAGCGTTAAAAGCGTGATGAAGAGTGCCTTAACTGTATTGTCATTCTTCATAGTACGTTTATCCAGTAAGTATGCGACTCAAGCCAATAACATTGAATGAGCTTAGGGTTATGTTACTCTTTTGACTGTGACCGTTCAAAAATAGTTTGCATCGTTTGTGCGTTACTGACTATATGTTTTTACTTGAAAAGTTCGCACTTTGCCTCCACTAAGTGCCATGCCAATACTCAGTAATGATACAAACCGGGTACTAGAAATGAACGAACTGCAACGCTTAACCACAGAGTATGTCGAAGCTGAAGACAGGCTTCGTATCTCTGGCGAACTTTCGAGCAACGAGACTGTGGTGATGTGGCTTAGCCAACGCCTACTGATACGCCTTCTGCCACACCTCTTTTTTTGGCTTGAGAATCAATCTAGTGGCAGCATCCCTGTAGAGCTCGAGCAGACCTTCGCCCAAGAAGTTGCCAAAGCAAATATTAGTACAGAAGCGCCAGTACAACTACTTGCCAACTCTAAAGAGTGGTTAGTTAGTGCCGTTGATTTAACTCCTAGCGGAAATGGCCTTTGCATGGGCTTTCGTTCTGCAGATGGGCAACATGAGACGTTGACCCTACAAGTAGCAGGGATGCGCCAATGGCTAGAAATAACTTACAAACTATGGCTCAGTGCGGAATGGCCCTCGAATTTCTGGCCAAATTGGATTATTAACGATAAGCAAAAGGACTTGCTCGGCTCCGCACTGTCATTACACTAATTTTTCTGGATTTCTTATCTCAATGTGAGGACTTACCTTCACAGCCCTTCAAAGCTGATATTTCCGTCGTCTTGTCCGAAATCAAAAGGCAATTCTTCAGGGAGTGATGGCGATGTATCTGCAGATTGCGCAAACCGTGCGATAGCCCCTAAATTCTGCATCGAGAGTAGCTGGCAGAAGATCAATGGCAACGCCCCTTGTTCCCGCAAACTAAACAAAGCATCTGCACTCAAAGAGTTAAACTTAGCTTCATTTATTCTAAAAAGACCTTTGACCTCGAGTTCTTGTTCGTTCTTCCTAATCACTAAAGGCCAAGGCTCTAGCAAATCGTTCTGCTCTAAATATTTGCATATCTTTAGAGTGCCCTTCTGGCTTGCTGACATCTGTGTAAGAAAATTAAAAATTTCCTTCGTTTGCTGACTTGGTTCACCGCTACCATCGTATAGTGCATGACCCTCTGTATCGCTTAGGGAATTAGTATCTATGCATAAAGTTTGTTCTTCATTTGTACTAGCAAGAGAGAACGGAAAACTCCGATAGAGGACCGGAACATATTCGGCCATCCAACGTCCTGTAGAGCTAACTATGTAGTTTTTCCCTACCTCCAACCCCTGCACGACAAACAAGCCTACCTCTCCCTCCACTTTACTAAATGCTATAGGGAGGTGGAGTGAAGCTTTTGGTGCTTCCATTAACGCAATAGGACACAAAGCATCTTGCCCTGCAAACGTAAAATCGCCATTAGGCTTCCAACGTTTGTTCTTATGCAATGATTTCGAAACTGCTTCATAAGTTGACATATGTACTTCCTATTTATAAATCTCAGAGCCTTATTCTAAGACTTACAATTTACCCATATTTCTAAAAATATAAGTTTAGCAAATAATTGACTACTAAAAGTTTTGCTAGTAATCATAAAATTCTTTAGTGTTTGCAGGTTTCACAATTTAATATATTTTGAATGCTTTTCTTAGCACTATAAAAAAGCCCCGATGAGGAAACCACATCGGGGCTTTTTTACATAGATAATTTTGATAATCAGTACTGAGGCATTAAAACAACTACCCCAATACTAATTGGCCCAAAATTAACCCAGTGTAATAACACCAGCGGTGTCAGAAGCAGTAGCTGTACCTGCAACGTAACCAACAAGAATGATGCTTTCATATGATGTAGTACCTGCATCATCGGCATCATAAGTCATTACAGTGTCTGCACCAGCGGCACCATAAGTGAAAGTACCATTAGCCGCGTCATATGTACCACGAACAAACCCAACAGAGTTATCGCCTTGACCAGCTAAGTTAATAGCGGCTTTAACGATTGTCATCGTGTTGTTGTTACCAACATTGATCTTCAAGCCAGCAGAAGCACCAGTCACAACATCGAATGTAGATGTCAGTTCTGATGTCTGAATTGTAGTTGAAGAGTTGATACCTGAATTACCGTCTACCTGGACAATAGTTGCTGTTGTACCACTTACAGTGATCTTGTCAGCACCCGCACCACCAGTGATAGTGTCAGCACCGCCGCCACCAACAATTACGTCAGCTGCAGTGCCACCAACGATAGTATCAGCACCTGATCCACCAGTGATAGTGTTGACCAATGTTGAACTACCAGTAAGTGAGTTTGTGCCGGCATAAGCTGTAATCGCTACAGTCTTTGTAGCAGTTGCAGCAAGAGCAGTACTGATTGTGTCACCACCCGTTGCAGAACCTTTAACGACAAGATCATTAACTACTGCACCAGAAGTCCAAGTGAAACCTGCGCCACCAGCTACAGTACCAGTAAGGCTAAGTGCAGAAGCATCTACTGACGTGATAGTAGTATTTGCAGCAGTTAACGCTACACCAGCATTACCAGTTAACACGATAGACTTCAACGTAGCACTAGCTAGCGAGACAGTGTTTTGGTGTTGGGTAGTGTCGGAATCGTTAGAAGCTACGTTAATAGTCTCAACAGCAGTGGCAGTAATTGCCCCTGTGTTCACCGCAGCAGCCGAGCTAACAGTCAGGTCAAGCACATCCGTGAGACCAGTACTATTTGTCAAATTATAAGCAGTAGTGTTACCAGCGCTCGCAGTAACAGTTAAACCTGTACCTGCAGCAACATTGCTATATACAGCTGCGCCGCCCAATACACCCTGAGTTAATCCAGTAATACCTGTTAGCAAAGAAACATCAAGAGTTCCTGAACCACCAGTAGCCGAAACTAATTCAAAGTTTGTGAACTTCGTTGCTGAGGCTGCCGAAAGAAGCGTAGCACCAACGCCTGCGAAAGTAATAACGTCTGCTGTACCAGCACCGCCATCAACAGTCTTAGTTGCTGCGGCTGCTACAGTAATGTTATCAGCGCCAGCACCACCAACGTAGGTAGTTTTAGTTGCGTCGATAGACAGAGTGTTCGCGCCAGTTGAGCCACTAGCAACAATTGACGTCAACGCAGCTGCTGATGCAGAGTTCGCAGCAGACAAATCAGCACTGAAAGCGCCAGTATTGTTAATAGTTAGAGTCTTCAGTGCAGTGTAGTTCTCAGCGACTGTTGCAAGAGTCAAACTCGCAGAGCCCGCAGTTGTCAAAGCCGTTGCAGCTGCAACCGCCAAGTCAATTGTAGAAGCGCTTGTACCAGCAGTAGTCACGTTCACAGTCTTTGCAGATGCGTCTACGATTGCTGCACCAGCAGCATTCTTGTTTAGAGTGACGTTTAGCGTCTGGTCAGCAGTTGCAGCATTAGTAATAGTCACAGCAGTCGTTGCCACACCATTATTAATAGTTAAGTCAGCAATCGCTTTACCTTCAACAGCTACAGCACCTGCAGTGCCATCAACAGTCACAGCAGTTAGTGTCGTACCAACTGTACCAGTAGTACCGGAGTTATCCGTAATAAAAGCAGCGTTACCGCCTTTAATAGACGCTGAAGTGTATGCGTTCGCATCAGCAGCAACACCAGCACCACCACCGGCTTTACCGATAGTAATAGTGCCAGTAGCGCCAGTAGATACAGAACCTGCAAGTCCGCCACCAATAACATTTACGGCTTGAGCTGTAGAGTTGCTAACGCTAACACCAGTAGTTGTAGCGGCTGTTATAGTTTCCGCACCAGCGGCAGTAGAAACTACATTCAACTGAGTTAGACCAGCCCAAGTAGAAGTGTCTACATTTACAGCAAGACCACTAGTAATATTTGCAGTTTCGATGTTCTTTACAACAGCGCTTCCTACGTTAGCAAATGCTGTAGTTTGTACGATATTCAAAGTGTCTGAACCAGCACCACCATCAATATTGTCTAGAGCAGTAAAAGTTGCTGTAGCTACAGCATCCAAAGCGTTAAACGTATCATCGCCAGAAGTACCAACGAAAGCAGCACCTTGGTCAATAGAAGTAGTCAATGTGAATACTTTACCTGTGTTAGCAGTGCCATCTACAGAGGCCTTTGCCGTAGTAACAGTAGCTGCGCTGCTAGATACACCACCAACAACCTCTTGAAGGTCAGCTAGGCTAGCTCCGCTTAATGCCTTGTCAACAGAGTAATAAATAGCAACTGCTACTTTATTATCAAATGCCGCGGCAGAAGTGCCGAATGTTGCGTTAGTAGATTCAGTTGCACCAACGAATTTAATTGCTTCAACCATAGCAGTTGAGCGAGTCATTCCACCATTTAACTCTGCAGTTAATACGGCAGTTGCTTCCGCTTGCGCTTCAGTGCTTGCTTCTGCAAGAAGGTTCGCTACAACTTTAGCAGCGTACTCACCGTTAGTCATAAACGTTGGGTAAATGCCTTTGAATTCAGCAGTAGCTGAAAGGTTTGCTGCAAGTTGTGAAATAGTTGTGCCAGCTTCAACAGACGCAACTAGGTCAGACAAAACACTTGCTCCTGGTGCAGCACCAAACATGCCTACTACAAGGGAGATAATCTCGGTACGAGCTTCGACGGAAATCGTCATTGTTAGAACTCCTTAAATTTTAATTCCAATTTGTTTTATCCGATTGTGACACGCCTACAACAGCGGATGACCCCATTCGGTTGTGCCAAGGATACGCAGTTCGCATTCATAGCCCTGTGACTACAGTCACATAGACGAAAACTTACCGAATATTCCCAGTTAAACCCACTTGATTGGCATAAGCATGCCGGACCACAAGCGGACATGGGCAAGGATACTACTAGGAGTGTGCTTTAATTACAAGCTGTTTGTTTCATTAAGAGGCGGCCGTAAGCTACTATTTTTAAACAATTTAGTTTGTTTTTAAAAGCTAGCGCTTATGCCAAGTTCGAGGGTGCTATCCACACTGTCAAAAAGTTCGATATTGCTGTGTTGATTTTGGTGATACACATTAAACATCAATGCCATATTCGGGCGTAGCATTTGCCTGTATTGCAGCAGCACAAAACTGCGTTTTACCCAACGTTCAGCGCCATTATCCAACAAGGTGCTATAGCCATCTTGATCGTTTAAGTAGGTATGGTTTAACTGACTAGCCAGCACGCCTTTGAGTATTGGGATCTGCCACGCAAGGTTAAACTGCCAACCCGCTCTATCGCCGCCAGGGCGACCCTCGTTTACTGCTGTATTTTGTACAGCCGCTAGCTCAAACCCCAATAAGCTCATGGTGCCGCGAATCTGCAGCGGACAATCAAGGCCAGCACTTAGCTTGCTTTCAATGGAGTTTAAGTGGCTTTGGCCTTTATAAAGCTGATACTGCCCAGCCAAGTCATAATGGCGCGTGCAATGATTGGTCATTACAGTTTGATAACGCACATTGCTATCAACGGCGGTGTACAGGGGGTTACCGCCAAAAAACAGATGATTTAGGCCGGTGCCGAATTGCCAGGCGTGGTCACGCTTTGGTAGTAAATAATTATAGTGCACAGACGCTTGGACCAAATCAGAGGCAGCGTCCTTGCTAGTGCGGCTGCGAATCTCCGTGCTCACATTATGCTGGTGGTCCGAGGCTAATTGCTGAAACTGCCCGCCAACGCGAAGATTCAAGTAAGGGCCACTAATGGCCTGGAACTCGGGGTTGAGGGTCAAGATCACCGGCTCGCCCGACAGTGTTAACGTAATCTGATTCGGGTCCGGCGCGCCGTTAAGATTATTGTCATATCCGGCCAACACATCTATTTGGCCTCCATAGCTGCGTGTATCACGGCGCCATTGTTTTGCGCGGTTCGCCACCAAGCTTTCAATATTCGCTGGCAACTCTGGACGCTGGCTCAGCTGATTATTGAGATCGATCGCCGAGAACAACTGACCACGTAGGTATAGGGCTTGCGCATAATCGATCAGCGCGGAGCCATTGTCTGGGTCAAGCAACAAGGCACGCTCTAACATCTCCAGCGCCTCGGCCAGCTTTCCTGTTTCCATCAAGGCTGCACCGTAAAGCGCAAAGAATTCTGGATTCCGAAGACACTCGCTCATCAAGGGGGCTAATGCGGCCTCCAAGGCTATTTGCGACTCTACGTCGTCATCGTATTGATAAAAGGATTGGAGGTTCGGGCACGCCTGGGCAGTCAAAGGAAGGAAAAGGCTTAAAGTGAGAAGTGACCAACGCATATTGTCTGTGGATCCGGCTAGGCGACAGACATAACGAAGCGTATGTCATTTGAATTTATTCGCCCAATTATCGTCAAACCGGCAGTCACAAGCAACACAAATGACCCCATCAATAGAGCGGGAAGGCAATACTGTGACACAGGACCGGAAATCAGCGCTTACCGCCAGATAAAACAGTGAGCGTGACAGGCTCTGCTGGTGCTCGACGTATAGTCAGGCCATCCAACGATGGAGAGAATAAAACGTGAGGCTTGCTCAAACCTGCCAGCAAATAACTGCCTTGAGATTCTAGTTTTTGCTCATGTAAATTGCGCGCAGCAGCCTCTCCGACCAATATCGGCAAGGCCAACTCCGCAGTCATTTCTTGAATGCGCAAGGCGATAGTCACGGTGTCGCCCAACAAGGTGTGGGTGCGGCGTTGTGCTGGACCAATAGATCCAATCAGAACCGGCCCTTGCTCAATACCCACCCCTAAAGCCAAAGGCTCCAAACCTTCTGGTGGAGTTTGCGGCATATCGCGATCAATGGAGTTTTGCATATTCTGTGCAGCGTTCAAGGCCTGCTGTGCAGCGTGGGCATCATGCCCATCCCAAATCGCGAGCAAACTATCGCCTTTGAATTCGTGAATCCGGCCGCCATGTTGTTCGACGATCTCGGCTGCGCGCACAAAGAAATAATGCAAAAGGGCGGCTGACTCCTCAGGTGGGCGGGCCTCACTGAAGGCAGAGAAATTGCGCAGATCCGCGCTTAGTAACGTGACCTCTGCGCGGCGCGCATTAATGCTTGAGCTTGGCAAGCTAAAGGCGATCTCTTTGGCCACATCACTTGGCAAATAGGCATTCAAGTTGCCGAACACTCGGCTGCGTTCATTACGCACTCGCGCTTGTTCTAATAACATCAAGGCGCTAGCGGCGCACATGCTGAAAAGAGCAGGGGAGACCCAACCAAGCCAAATATTGTTTAGGCTAAGCAGTTCGATATGAAGACCCAGTGCAAACAAAGGCAATAAGGCGCCAGCAATGGGCAAGCCGTAACTGGCATAACGTTCACGAGCGCCAGCCAAGGCAAACAGGATTGCCGCACTTAACACACATAACGCCAACATAAAGATTAAGGCGCCGCTTGGTGTATAGGGCACGTTCGTGTCGAGCAAGCTGCCTAGAATACGCGCTTGCAACTCGACGCCCGGCGTTACGCCGCTGTAAGGGGTTGGCACAATGTCGCCAATCCCAAACGCCGTCGCGCCAACCAATACCCAGCTACTCTCTAGCAGTGCGCGGTCAATATCGCCGTTAAGCACGTCAGCAGCAGAGAACGCCCGATAGACCTCAGGACTATTGCGGTAAGAGATTCTTAAATTGCCCTCGGCATCCAATGGGATACGCAGGCCAGGGTAGGCATCCAATTGCATCACTTGGGCTGGCGCGAACAATGAATCACCAGGGCTAACAGTGGCGGCCCACACCTGGGTGTTCAACGCTTGTAAAAAGGCACTCACTGGCAGGGCAGGGTAGGCCTGACCATCCACACAAATTAACCCTGGCACCTTACGAATAGCTCCATCGGCGGAAACGATAGGAGTGATATGCCCTTTAGGGATGCTCGCAAAGCTAGCGTTATTGGCCAAATAATTAGAGGTGGAGGCCAAGCCGCTTTCACAGCTGACACCAGAAACAGCATGGCTTAATGTGCCTGTGCGTAAGACTTGTTCGGAATTGAGTACGGGAACCTGTGCAAGCACGGCACCAGGGGCTGCCTGTAAAGCACTAGCCAAGGCATCATCGCCAGGGGCGGATTCGGGGAAAACGATGTCGTGTAATTGCAGCGCCACACCGGCATCGTTTAAAGAAGTGACAAGGCGCGCCATCGTGTCACGCGACCAAGGCCACGGCCCTTCTTGGGCAACACTTTTCTCGTCTATTGCAATAATACTAAGGCGTTGCTCTAAGGCCGTATCGGCATTGAGCGTCCAACCTAATGCGCCTAAGTTTTCTTGCAGCACTTCAAGGCTGTCATCGAATACCGTCACAATCAAAGCCGTCAATGCTCCCGCCAACGCGAGCATCAAAAGACGCGCGTTCATCGGGACAAGGCGCAATAAAAACGCCAAACCACGACTAACAGGATTGAGACGACGAAGAGAACTCATGGTTATGGCGTGCCCCACAAGGTAATGCCTTCGATGCTGGCGTCAGCACCTAGTTGTTTGTCGAACGCATAACCGGCCTCTGTGCCATCCAAACTCACCGCGCCGCGAATATTTTGCGTATCGGAGTAGTTATAGAAATAGCCACCACTGTTATATAAACCAGAGTCAGAGAACTCGACTTTGCCCGATGCCGCAGAGCTTAGCCCCAACTGCGTCGCGAAACTCTTTGCACCGAAATCCACTTGCAATGAGCCACTATTAACTTCCATCGCCACCACTCCCGTATTTGAGTGGTAAAAGGCCTGGGCACTGCTCAGGGCGAAATTAACGACGGTAAGATCTCGCTTAACCGAAGATTGGCCATTACCAGCGCGGAACAAAACGTAAGTATCACTAGCAATCGTGATCTCTCGGCCAACTTCTGCAAGATCATAAGCAACGCTTAAGCGCTCCTGTGCGCCCTGTCCATCACGATCAGTCCAACGACCCCAAACCAAGTTTTGGCTCGCAACCGTGGAGGTAGCAATAGCTGTATCAGGCGTGAAATCTGGCAGTATTACGACAGGCGGCTTTACGACGACAGGCGGCTTTGGAGTGGAGGCAACAATACTAGCCTCCTCAGCCACTCGGCGAGACGTAACGTTTTCTAAATAGACTTCTGTGCCCACAGCCTTGTCATCAGGCCGGGCTTCCGTTTCTGCCACAGCAACCTCGCCCACATTGGCAAGATCACCGCGCTCATCGGTAGCAGGCAGTAATCGCGGCAATGAAACACCACCCTCGATCGCCAACATCTGCAAGGAATCTTGTGAAAGCTCAACCGCATTCGTGGCACAGGGCCCAAACGATGCCGCCAAACAATCTAAAGAGAAAGGCGCCATTATAATCGCGCCTTCGTTGACTAGTGCCCGCACAGATTGATCCGACGCGCTCACAACAAAATCAGTGCCGCGCACGCCAATGGCTGCGATCGGCGTGTTCAAGCGGAAACGATCACGGGCCGCATGGGCGCCGTCACCGGAAATAGAGCGAGTGATGCCTTCAAGCAGATTAAGCTTGATAGACGAATCAGAAGGATTGGCCGCGTCAAAGTCGTAACGTTGGATTTCTAGCTTGCTGTCTGGGCGCACACTCACCAAGGCGTCATCTACAAAGCGTACATGCACGTGGCCATTGGCCTCCGTGATGATTTGATCGCTAACCTTAACCTTTGTGCCGGCTTGAACACGCTCCTGCTTGTCGCCCGTCTTGATATAGGCCTTGCCAAGCACGAGACTTACCTCGCCCACTGTCGCGCCTGTTTCTGCATAGGCAGTATTAACCGCTACCACCAGAGGGAGTAGTGCAATACGCAGTACAGCAGAGCAAGCTAAATAAAATGTGATTTTCATATTCTCTTCCCCCACTTGGGAGTAAGCGGCCAGTAAAACGCAACTGACCTAGATTGACTTTGACAAGGATACGGCAAGTTAATTTAATGCTGGGTGATTACAGTCACATGGCACGCAATTACTGGCGTTTGCTATTCATCTTCAAGCTTCTATAATGCCCGAGCGTTGCGAAATCCAGCCATCAGGGACAAAAACAATATCGTGGTAACCCCAGAGTTGCTCAGCACTTTCCCTATATTGAAGCCTTTGCCTCACGAAATATTGAGTGAGCTGGCCGCGCTGTCGAATATGCGCAAATTTGCGCGCCGCGGCATTGTGCTTAATGCAGGAATTCATGAAGAGGCGATTTGCTTTTTATTTGAGGGCCGCCTGCAGGGAGTTGATTTTACCATTGATGGTCGCGAAGTGGGCCTTTATTTTGTCGAACCGGGCGACTTCTGCGGCGAACTAGGGCTTTTTGACCACGGCACACAACCCGAGTATGTCATCGCGCTAACAGCGGCTGTTACCGTGTTTATCCCTATGGATAGTCTGCGCGACATCATGCTGAAGCACCCTAATATCTTTAACGTATTAGGCGAACGCTTGGCCGCACGACTGCGACAGATGACACGCCAACGCTCGCTCTTGGGCTTGCCCAATATCAGCCAGCGTGTGTGCTGTCAGCTTTGGATGTTGCTTAGCGCCCAAGAGAAGAACGGCCAAGTGCCGTCGATGATCCTTAATCCTCCAACCCATATGGAGATCGCGATCATGCTGAGCTTGAGCCGAGAGACCGTGACCCGAGTGTTTCAAACACTGCAAGCCAAGCAAATAGTTAAACGTGACGGCCCAGGCTGCTTGCTGATTAATGAACCCGAGACTTTGCAGGCCTTAGCCGAAGGAAAGCAGGAACTTTAAAGCAAAAGCGGCAACCTAACAGAGGAAGCGGTGAAGGTGTACAATCGCGCCTTTATCGCAGCAAAAGCTTGAAAAGGCAGAAATTGTGCCCCAAATAGCTGACTCATAAATTAAAAACTTAAAGTATAAGAAGCCTCAATGAACGATCCAAAAAGTAAAATCCGCTATAAAGAGCTCTTTGAGTCTTTCAAAGCCGTTCGCCGCTATTTTATCTATGCCGGCGCCTTTAGTGCCGCCATCAATATTCTGATGTTAGTGCCTGTGCTCTATATGCTGCAGGTCTATGATCGCGTCATGTCCAGCGGCAGCCTATCGACCCTCACGATGCTCAGCATCATTATGGTGCTCTTGCTGATGGCTATGGGGGGCTTCGAATGGGTGCGCACCATGATCCTTACTAGCGCGAGTAATAAAATTGAGACGGGCCTACGCGATCGCGTCTTCGATGCCAGCTTTAAGCAAAACCTATATAACGGTGGAGCCGGTAACGGCTCACAACCTAGCAGCGATCTGTCACAACTACGCCAATTCATGACCGGCAACGGCCTATTCGCCTTTTTCGATGCCCCGTGGTTTCCGATCTATATCGCCGTTATGTTTATGTTCCACCCTTGGTTTGGCATCGTGGGCATTATTTCCGGCATCGTCATGATTGCTTTTGCTTACGCCACGGAAAAAACGACTAACAGCAAACTCAAAGAAGCCAACGTCGAAGCCAATTGGGTCAATAACCAGATCAATGGCAGCATGCGCAACTCTGAAGTGATCGCCGCCATGGGCATGATCGAAGGCATCCGGCACCGCCAACAAGAACGCGCAGACAAAGTGCTATTACTTCAAACCGAAGCTAGCCGTCGTGCAGGGCTTTTAGGCAATCTCTCTAAATCTTTCCGGCTTATCACCCAGTCCCTGATTCTAGGCCTTGGTGCCTTACTTGCACTTAGACAAGAAATTTCCCCCGGAATGGTAATCGCAGGCTCGTTGTTGCTAGGTCGCGCATTAGCGCCAATCGATATGCTGGTGGGCACCTGGAAAGGCTTTGCGGTTGCACGTGCGCAATATGAACGTCTCGGTCAACTATTAGAACGCATCCCTGCCGATATAGACACAATGTCATTACCAGCGCCAACTGGACAGATCAGCGTTGAAGGCATTTATGTGACACCACCAGGAGCCAAAGGACCTGTAGTGTTAGGTGTTGGTTTTGAGCTAGAAGCAGGCGAAATTTTAGGCATAGTAGGCCCAAGTGCTTCCGGCAAATCCTGTCTCGCTCGAGCCTTACTTGGCCTTTGGCCAACAGGCGGTGGCAAGGTGCGCTTAGACGGTGCCGACATATTCGCTTGGGATCGCCGCGAGCTTGGCCCTCACTTAGGCTACCTACCACAAGACATTGAGCTGTTTGATGGTTCGATCTCGGAGAACATCAGCCGCTTTGGCGAATTGGACTCAGAGAAAGTCGTAGCGGCCGCACAGCTGGCCGGAGTCCACGATCTTATTCTGCGCCTTCCTAACGGTTATGACACGGTGATTGGCGGCAGCGGCGGCATACTTTCTGGCGGCCAACGCCAACGCATTGGCTTAGCCCGTGCCGTCTATGGCAACCCGAAACTATTAGTATTAGATGAACCGAACTCCAATCTTGATGATCAAGGCGAACGCGAACTCGTGCTAGCGCTTCAGCGAGTTAAGGAACAAGGCAGCACGGTGATTGTCATCACCCATCGCACCATGGTGCTAAAGGTGGCCGATAAAATTTTAGTGATGAAAGATGGCGCGGCTAAAAGCTTTGGCCCGAGCGAGCAAGTACTTTCTCAACTCATGCCGCAAGGCAAGCCAGCGCAAGCATGATGCACTTACAGTATTTACCAGTTTGGGACATTAAACAGTGACAGATATTAAGAAGGCTAAAGATAACTTCCCCGCAGTGACTGCCAGTAAGTCCAATGCGCAAACTCGCACATCTAGAACAATCGATCTGGAAACCAATATGGACGCACCACGTCGCGTTGGCCTCATAATCGTCTTTCTAGTGTTTGGTGTGTTCGGCGTTTGGGCCTCCGTGGCACCAATCGAAGGGGCCGCCCATGCGCCAGGCTCTGTGACTGTTCGCTCTTATAAGAAAGTATTGCAACATCTTGAAGGCGGCATGATCAGCCGCATTTATGCACGCGATGGCGACGTCGTGGAAGCGGGCGACCCTCTGATCGAACTCGACAACACCCAATCACACGCACAGCTCGAAATTGCCAGCGCGCAGTTTGTAGCGCTTAGCGCACTAGAAGCACGCCTGATTGCCGAACGCGATGATGCCGAGAGCATTAACTTTCCTGCCACGCTTTCTGCCAGTGATGACGATGCACGTGCTGAGATGATGGCTCAGAATCAGATATTTTCTGCACGCAAAAGATCTCGCGAAGGCAGTGTGGCAGTGTTGGAACAACGCATAGAACAATTACACTCCCGCGTCACAGGCTTAGAGGCCATGAAGGCGAGCAAAGAGACGTTGGCGGCCTCGTTCGGTGATGAATTGGCTGACACCCGCATTTTGTTGGAACAAGGGTTTTCCAATAAATTGCGTCTACGCGAGTTGGAACGCAGCCATGCGGCCTTCAGCGGAGAGGCCGCCGAGTTATTGGCGACTATTTCATCCACGCAGATGCAAGTAGGTGAGACTGAATTGCAGATTCTGCAAACCGAAAATGAATTCCAATCTGACGTGGTAACGCAATTAAGCGATACACAAACCCGTCTTAAAGATATTCGCGAGCGCATGATAGCGTTAACTGATGTGGTCAACCGCACAATCATCCGTGCCCCCGAATCAGGCATCGTTAGCGGCATGCAGTATCATAACGAAGGCGGAGTCATTAGATCCGGAGCTCCTATTGGCGAAGTGGTGCCACAAAGTGATGAGCTGATCATCGAGGCACGTGTTTCACTAACAGACATCGATCGCGTGCAAGCAGGCCAAGAGGCCACCATCCGCTTCTCTAGCTTTGGTAGTTCTGTGCCGTCAATCGGAGGTCATGTTATTTCAGTGTCCGCGGATGCAATGTCTGATCCCAATACAGGGATGCCCTATTATCTTGCACGCGTTACTGTCTCGCCAGAAGGTATAGTAGAACTAGGCGATCTCATCTTGGTGCCAGGCATGCCTGCCGAAGTATTTATCAACTCTGGCTCACGCACCTTTGTGCAGTATGTAATGAAGCCTTTCTCTAATGCGTTAGCCCGCGCCATGCGAGAAGATTGATGACTATGAAGCGATTACTTATCCCCGCGCTCGCGCTTTCTCTGAGCACACTGCCTGTCATCACAATCAATGCGGCTGAGATTGAAGACCAAGCTGTTACCCGCATCATTGTGCAGGGCAGCACGCTAGAGGACTTCTTTACGGCTGCTTTAGATTACAGCCCCGAGCTTCGGATCTCCCGCGAACGTTTGAACATCAGCTCCGCGCGCAAACGCGCGGCCAATGGGCAACTACTGCCGCAAATTAACGCCAGCGCCAGCATCTCTGACAATACGCAAACTCAAGACGCCATTAACCAAACCACAAAATACCGCGGCGAACGATATTCTGTTCAACTTACTCAAGTACTGTTTAACTGGCAGGCATTTAGTGCGCGCAGCCAAGCTTATTTATTGGAAGATCAATCCGAAGCCGAATACTACGGACAACTTGCCTATGTTTTGACGGACGTGGCCGAGAAGTATTTTGCCGTGCTGCAGGCGCAAGATGCCGCTACTTCTGCGCAAGCCGAGCTAGAAGCCGTAGACCAACAACTAGCACAAATCGAGAGCTTATATAGTTTGCAGGCTGCGCAGATTACTGACCTTTATGAAGCACAAGCGCGGCAGGCCAGCGTGCAGGCCGATCAGCTAAATCTAGAAAGCGAGTTGGCAATTGCGAAAGAGCAGTTGCGTGCCGTCTCTGGGATCAATGTAGGTGAGCTCTTCCGCCTTGATGAAGAAGTCGATATTCCCGTATTAGAAGGCAGTGTAGATGCCTGGCTGAAACTTGCGCGTAACGACAATAAACAGATTATTGCTCGCGAGTTTGCAGTACGCGCGGCAAACAAAAATATCTCACAGAGCAAAGGCGCCTATATGCCGACCGTTTCGCTTATTGCGCAAAAGCAAGACTCCAACATCGGGTTCGACAATGCCTTACAAGCCAACCGTACAACGACAGACTACATCGGCTTGAATGTTTCAATCCCAATATTTACAAGCGGCAGCAACAAAGCCAGCGTTAGCGAAGCACGCAGTCATCACAGAATTGCTGAGAACGAGCTACGACAAATTGAACTCGAGATTATACAACGTACTCGCACAGCCTTCCTGCAAGTCAAATCCAGTGAATTGCGCGTACGGGCAGCGGAGCGTCTTGCCGAATCTACAGCTCTTTCTTACACCGCTCAGCAACGGGGTTTTGAACTCGGAACTGTGAACAGCGTCGATGTTTTGAACGCTTTAGGGAATCGCTTTCGTGCAGAACGTGATTTACAACGCGCACGCTACGACCACATTCGTTACAATCTCATTCTTAAGCGCGAAGCGGGCGCACTCAGCGCCGATGATCTTTCCGAGGTCGGCACTTGGTTAGTCGCCCCGTAGTAATTCGCTGCTACTCTCAACACATAGTTTGGACTAAGAATGTTTAATCTGCTTCGCCAGTGGCTGTTCGCCCCTATTGTGCATTACCGCCTCTTTCACAATTTTGTTCGCCAGGATTTTACTGGCCAGTTCGCCGGCTCTCTCGGCGGCATGGTGTGGTTGTTCGTCACGCCTATCGTCAATATTCTCATCTACTCCTTTGTGTTCAGCGTGGTGTTTCGCGCGCCTATGCCTGTGGAGTACGGCAATACGCCCTTTGTCGTGTTTATGATGATGGGCTACTTGCCATGGTTTGCTTTTGGCGACGCCATGGGCCGCGCCAGTGGCTTGCTAATCGAGAAAGCGCCACTTATCACTAAAGTGATGTTTCCCGTGCAGATCATCCCTGGTGTCGGCACCATCGTGCCCTATATGGTCCATGGCATTGCCTTGTCTCTGTTCCTTGTCTATTTGAGCACCCAAGGCTATTTCAATTTGATGTGGGTCTTTGTGCCTATCGTGTTTGCGTTCCAGTTTCTATTCACGATGGGCCTTGTCGCCATCCTTTCAGCCTTTTGCGTGTTCCTAAGAGACATCCAACAGATCGTAGCGCTAACACTAACCTCATGGTTTTTCTTAACGCCCATCGTCTACCCGATCTCACTGATTCCCGTTGAGTATCAGCCATGGCTATTGTTCAACCCCATGCACAGCTTTGTTGAGATGTACCGAGGCCTAGTGCTTCTGGGCACATTCGACATGACCAGTTTTCAGATCATAGTGCCCGTGTCACTTTTCACCTATTGCTTCGGTGGCTGGGTTTTTATGCGGATCAAGCATGCCTTCGGGGATGTCTTGTAAATTTCAGAGATATAGATAGATGCACAGCATATCAGTAGAGAATGTTAGCAAAGATTTTAGAATGTATGACCGTCCTCAGGATCGGTTATTAGAGCTATTGCTGCGCAAGCCCCGCCATAAAAACTTCCATGTACTTCAGGATATTTCCTTCTCCGTGTTAGAAGGGCGCAGCCTTGGCATCATCGGTGACAATGGCGCAGGCAAATCGACGCTGATGAAGCTTTTGGTGGGCACGCTACAACCTTCCTCTGGAAACATTGCGATAAAGGGTCAAGTGGCTGCCTTATTGGAACTGGGCGCTGGCTTTCATCCTGAGTTCACGGGGCGTCGCAATATTTACCTCAACGCCGCACTACTCGGGGTGCCCGATGCCAATATCGCCGAGATCGAAAAACAGATCATCGAGTTTTCCGAACTCGGTGACTTCATCGACCGCCCTGTTAAAACTTACTCCTCTGGCATGTACGTGCGCCTAGCATTCTCTATCGCCACTATGGTGAACCCCGATGTGCTAGTGATCGACGAAGCCCTTTCTGTTGGAGACATCGCCTTTCAGAAAAAATGCGTCGAGCGCATGAACGAGTTCCGCAAGCAAAAGAAAACCATGATCTTCTGTAGCCACTCCATGTATCACGTACAAGAGTTATGTGACACGGCGATTTGGTTAGAGAAAGGCAAGATCCGCGAGATCGGCGAAAGCCATCACGTGGTGGCAATGTATGAAGATCATTGCAATAGCAAGAACGTGGAACTGCACGAAGCGGCTGACATCAACACGGTCGACGATCGCAATGTGAAAGACTGCCGCGTGCTATACACCACAGTGAAAGACTTGGACGGGCGAGAGATCGAGGAGGTGGAGCCATTGAGCGACATTATTCTCGAATCGAAGATTGAGATTCGCAAAGAGGGCTTGGTGTGCAATTTTGGTTTTGCCATCATGCGTACCCTAGATGAGATTCAATCGGCCTATCTCACCACCGACCGGGAAGATGTGCCTAAGGGACCGTTTAAGAAAGGCGAGGTGCTGACGGTGCGCATCCGCGTCAATGCGATATCAATGCGCGTGGGCGAGTTCTATGTGATCGGAGGTGTGGCAGAGGAAAGCGGATTGCTGTGGTATGAAACCAAGCTCAGCAAGCTCATTAAGATTAGACCTACTAAAGGGGTCGGCTCGCTTATTATGCGTGCCGACTGGGATATCCAGCGCCCTTAGTCGTCCACTTGTGGGGGCGAGGTGTCCGGCAGGCGGCCGTAAGGGTCAACCTTATAGACTCGCGCGCGCTCTCTTGGGCCTCTTACCTCGATGATCTCCATATAGGCCTGCGTGACGTCTACTTCAGCATCAGCCTTAGGGTAGGCGAACACTGAGTAGAAACTCGACGTATTGCTGCCTATCCAATCCGACAACAGCACGAAATCATCCAACGGCACTATATTGGCAACGTCCGGTTTATTGCGAAAGTCCTTACGTTCCCGGTAAGCAATAATCTCTTCTATCAGCTCATCATTAAGCCCTGGCAGCAACTGCATTGCCTCTCGGGTGGCAAAATTCATATTCACTGTGGAAGTGTTGCCATAGATGGTAAAGGCCGCATCCAAGTTCACATCCTTGAACAAATCATCGAAACCGCGAATCAAGCGAATCTCTTCCACACTATCGAGCTCCGAGAAATTACGCGGAGTGTAGGGCGGGTCAAGGGACTCATAGTAGTCTTTGTCCGCACCGTTAATCCCCGCGGCATCATTGAGGTCCGCCCAGTCGTTCCAGGCTGTTAGCAGGTCTTGAACCTCACTGGGGTCGGGGTCCTCGCCCAATAAGTGTTCGATCAACAAACGCAGTTGTTGCTGATTCAAGGCTCCAATATTGATCTTGCCCGCATGGTCAAAGATACGCACGACCATATCCTCCCCTGCAGGGTAGTTAAGCGTTAAGGCTTGGCCGTTAAAGCGATTGTCTTTTTCCCTTGAGTTGCCGTCCTCGTCCACTTCAATGACTTCATCGATGGGGTTGGTCATTCTTTCCATGATCAATTCCATCTCGGCTTTGTTCATCGCGGAATTAACATCGGCCATGTCGGTCACCGCGGAGGCATTGTGAAAGGCGGTTTTGGCAGACAATTGCACTTTGCCCGCCATCACGGTGACTAACACCGTGAGCAACACAGAAGTCCAAAGCACAATAATAATCACGGAGCCTTTTTGTCTGCGCATATTATTGCCCTCCAAGTTGCGGACTTGGCGAGAACCCGGTTCCCACTGAAGGGCTGCCGCCAAACGCAGGGCGTAAAGAGCGATGGGTGTTGGCTCTGATCCTAGCGATGATGTCGAGTTCATCCTCGCGATCAGCATCGGGGTCTATGGGGGTAAGGCGTACGTGTACCGCCAAAGGCAGAGTAAACAAGGCGCGCGCTGACCAATCGTCGCTCCACTGTTTACTAAAATCGAGTTCTTCATAAAGATAGGAGAACGTGGCGGTGTAGTTGGGAAGCAATATGCGCGGTTCTGCATTCTCTA
This sequence comes from Gammaproteobacteria bacterium, assembly GCA_051252515.1. Taxonomy (GTDB): domain Bacteria; phylum Pseudomonadota; class Gammaproteobacteria; order Pseudomonadales; family Pseudohongiellaceae; genus UBA5078. The sequence continues at coordinate 205,509 of JBPOFS010000002.1, read as the reverse complement.
AACGTGATGTGGGGTCGTCACTCATCGCGCCGGCTAATCGTAGTGACACGCCGTCTTGATTATCGGATTCTAAATACCACGCGGTTAGGCCACCACTGCGCTGAGGTGACACCGTCGACACCCATGTGAGCACTTCACTATCGCCTTCGAAGTACACAAAACGCGACAGCGATTCTTCGTCTCTAAAACTGTGAGGAAAGGCACCTTGTAGGGCACGCTCTAATTGCAGGATCGCCACGGTTTCATCAAGGCTTTCATCGAGCGCTTGCGTATCGTTTTCCCAGTCGTTCATCACGCTGTACATGCCCGTACTGAGCAGGCTTAACAGCATCGCGGTCAACGCAAGGGAGAGAATCACTTCGATGAGTGTAAACCCAGATTGTCTCTTCATTCTGCGAGTTCAAGACGCAGCCAGCGCGTCCCCTCTATGCGCTCATCGTTACGCTCATCGATGACGGCGTAGTCCTGAAGCTTATAGGCAAGGGCCTCTGTTTTTCGAGGCACGGGATCAAGGGGCTGTTCGGCGCGAATACTGAATCGGTCGTTGTCGATGGCTTGCTCGACCTCGGAGTATTCGTCTTCTAGTAAGGCAAAATTGACGGCCGCACGGGCCTGAATGGCGCGGTGCAAACTTTGATCAGAACGAAAGGCGAGTTGTTTGCTGCCGGCTGCTAAGGAGAACAGGCTGCCGAGCACCATCGCGGTAATCGTCAAGGCGACGATGACTTCCAGTAGCGTAAAGCCACTTTGTCGATTGGGCATGGCTATGGCATTGCGCGGCTTAATCATCGGCGATTTGCGTCTCTACTTTGCCAGAGAATGGATCGATACTGATGGTAGCCTGGCGATCCTCTAGGTTTAGCACTAAGGCGCCCCCGGTGCTGCCGCCTTCCGGGAAGAAGGTAATCGCGATGCTGTCTTCGACTTCTACGGTTTGGTCGGTGCTATCGCGATAAGACAAGACGAGGCCTCTGGCTCGCCAACTCTCATCGCGGCCAAGATCAGAGCGTGCCGTATCAGTTTCTGATTCATCATCGTCTTCACTAGCGCTGTAAAAACTCGCTGTTGCTGGCTGACCAGTGACCACAGCAATGCGACGCGTGTAGTTAAGCAAGGCATTGGCCTCGCGCACCTGCGCATTGAATGTGCGGCCACTCATATTGCCGATATTAGGAATTAACAACACACTGCCCATCGCCAAAATCGCGAGGACAATCATTAACTCCAGCAGGGTAAAGCCCCGAAGGTTTTTTCTAGTTGCTGACGTCGGCGTCATTGCCCTCACCGCCAGCACGCCCATCGGCACCGAAAGAGGTCAGCGTGTAGCTGCTGCCATTGGAGCTGTATTGGTAGTCGTTGCCCCAAGGGTCCTTAGGAGCGTCTTTATTCAGATAGGGGCCATCCCAAGTCGATCGACCTGTCGTGTTCTCCATAAGCCCTTCCAGCTCGTCTGGATACTGGCCAACGTCAAGACGGTGAGTGGCAAGCGCAGAGCCAATCGCCGAGATCTGTGACAGTGCCGCATCATGGCGTGCGCCATCGGCTTTGTTGAATAAGTTTGGCGCTACCATCACGGCTAGCATGCCCAGAATCGCCATCACGATTAGCAATTCGATGATGGTGAAACCACCTTGTGTGCGTGCTCGATGTACTGTGTTCATATTCACTCCTTACTGTGTCTTTAAACTTTGGTTCGTTAAAGCCCGGCCTCTTGAAACAATTCAATGGCTAGCTCAAATCGACTGAGGATATCTTGGTATTGAATGCTATTGGTGTCATTCAAATCGATAATCTCTGGGCGCAGTATAATAAACAACTCTTTACGCTCTTCGGTATCTTGTTGGTATGAAAATAAGTTTCCGACCAATGGAATACGATTGAGCCCAGGCACGCCAGTGTTCAAATCCGAATTCGATGATTGAATCAAACCGCCTAGCACCACGTTTTCGCCATCACGTACGACGATGCTAGTGGTGATCTCTTGGTTATCAAAAATCGGGTTACCTTCGATCCCAGACGACTCTTGAATAGAAGAGAGCCCTTGAGAGATCGTCATGTTCACGACGCCATCATCGTTGATGCGCGGAGTAATGAGAAGCTCGATCCCCGTGTCCACATATTGAATACTGCTAATAATATTATCGCCTAGCGTAGAGGTGGAGCCAGAGCTAACAGGCACTCGCGAACCGATTTTTATCTCGCCTTCCATATTATTAATCACAGTTAGGGAGGGCCGCGCTAATAGGTGAACCTCATTGTTCGTGGCGATTGCCTCTAAGGTCGACTCGACACGGGCCGCGCCATCGACGAATGATTTAGTGAACAGCAATCCCCCTAGACCAGCACTAGGAAGAAAGCTCGTGCCGGTAGTCGTAGAGATATCGTTGGTGACGGCATCATTAGCAATACGAGACCAATCCACGCCAAAGCGCGTCTCTTCTGTTAGTGTCACTTGCGCGATGACCGCATTGATCATTACTTGCAGCGGCACGGCATCTAGCTGACTAATAGTGGCAAGCAGCTGTCGATAGTCCCGTGGGTTTGCACGAATAAGCAGGCTGTTGGTGGCCTCGTCCGCGACGATATTCACATTTAGATCTGCAGAGACAGCCTGGGGGTTGGCGTTGCGGTTAGCCGGGGCTTCGTCGGGCGTGGTGGCATCAATCGCTTCCGCGCCATCATCTTGTCTTTGTCGAGGCGTGGGGGCCTCATCGTCATCGAGCGCGAACACATTGGTGAGTGTGGCTGCCAGATCGACTGCAGTCAGGTTCTTAACACGATAATGAAAGAGCTGTTCGGCTTGCTCTTGGCTGTTGGCATCAAGCAGGCGCACCCAACGCGAGATTTCGTCAAACCCGCGATTGGAAGGCGCTGTGACTAAGATGGCATTGATGCGCTCTAAACCCTTCACTTGGTAAGCAGGGTTTTGGCCTTCGATGAGCTGTAAGATTTCAGTGAGCTCTGTGGCCAAATCCGCGGCGCTGGCATAGGTCAACGGATAAAGGTGCAGCCCTTGGTTTTGGAAAGGGTCTGCATCGACCACCTCAAGAAGCTCATTGATGCGACTTAGCTGAGACGATGTCGCGGTGATGGCCAAAGTATTATTGTTAGACACTCTAACAACGGTGCCATCGGGGCTGACAAGCGGGCTCAGTAGTTCAAGCGCAGACGCTATAGACACATAGGTCAGCGGAGTGATCTGCATAATCACATTGGCGGTAGAGCTCGCGGTCGTGGCCGGAGTCGTGATCTCAACCGGCAAGTTGCTTTGTTGGCGGCGCGCATAATACACATTGCCCGAACGCTCTAGACTGATGCCTGCCTGTCTCGTTAACAAGCGCACCAGGGGCCAAATATCGCTTTGGGTTAAAGGACGATTAGCCGAGGTACGAATACTCACGCGATCATCGATACTCGGGTCGATAATAATGCTGAGGTCTAAGGCGTCAGCAAGCTCTTCAAGAATGACACGCAGATCGGCTTGCTCGTAATTGAGCTCGACGACATCGTTTGTTAATCCGCTCACAGGGGCAGGGGAGGTATCGCTAAACGATGGGGCGTCGTTTGCACCACCGTCACGATTAATCTGGGCAATCAATCGATTCTGCTCGTCGCGTTGCGCGGCATCGGATGCCACCGTCGAAGCACTATCAGAAACACTATTGCTATTAATCGCTGCACGACTTACACCAGACGCAGTGCTCGCCGCAGTGCCGGGTTCGTTGCCGGCCTGCATATTGACGCATGAGGCTAAGCTGATCGCCAAGCTAAGAAGTGCCAATGGTCTTATTAATTTCACAGTGTAACTCCAGTGCTGTTATCTAAAAGTCGACGGCGTTCATACTGAACACAGCCGAAAGCATGGTGATGGTGATTCCGCCCACCGCGATGCCAAGAAAAAGGATTAAAGCTGGCTGTAATGCCGAGACGAGGCTCGACATTTGGTTCTTTACATAGGTATCGAAACTCGCCGCTGTCTTTAACAAAATATTACCGGTACGCCCCGACTCTTCGCCGACGGTCACTAGTTGATGCAGCAGGGTAGGGAAGCGATTGGTTTTCTCTAATGAGATCCCAAGGCCTGCGCCCGATCGCACATCGTCCTCCACTTGCACCAAGGCGCGCGCAACATCGGTATTGCTGACGACTTCTCTTGAAACTCGCAATGCGCGAATCAAAGGAATGCCAGCCTCTAACAAGGCGCCCAATGTTCGCGAGAACACCGCGCAATCTTGATAGAGAAGTAGGGCGCCTAACAAAGGCACTCGCAATAAAAATTCATCTTTTTGCAGCTTGCGCTGTACGTCATGGTCTAACCATTTCCACCAAGCCACCACGCCAACAACAAACACAACGAATAGATAGCCGTAACTCTGAACACCTTCACTTACCGCAAGCAGAAACGCGGCCGAGGCGGGAATCGCTGTGCCGGCGTCTTCGAACATAATGGCGAACTGCGGCACCACAAACGCGAGCAATAGAAAGACCGAGATAATCCCTGTGACTAATAATACGATCGGGTAGATCATGGCCGAGACAATGGCCTGTCGATTCTTGGCATTGGTTTCTAAAAACTCGGCGAGATCGGGAAGCAGTTGATGCAGAATGCCGCCTTCTTCTCCAGCCCTTACAATATTGATATACATCTTGGAGAACACATCCGGCCTTGTCTCCATTGATTCGGCCAGGCTCTTGCCCTCTTTTACATCGCGGCGCATGGTGATCACCAATTGGCGCATTCCTGCCGACTCGGTGATGCCTTCGAGCAAACGCAGGGATTTATCTAAGGGCACGCGTGCTTCTACTAAGGTGCAAAGGCCCGTTGTGAAATCCAGCAAGTCACTATTCTTGATGCGTTTCTTGCCGACGCCTTTATTGCCTTCCTGCCCCGCACGGGAGATCTTCACGGGAACGAGTTTCTTCCCCTGTAGAATCTTTAATGCTTCGCGCTCGGACTCAGCGTTGACTTGACCGGTCTGCACATTGCCCTGAGCATCGTAAGCTTGATATTGATAGTAAGCAGCACTCATATTGCGCGCGTCACCCTCACAACTTCTTCCGGCGTAGTTAGGCCTGCGGCAAGTTTTTCTAATGCATCTTGTCGCAATGTTTTCATGCCTTCTTTAATCGCTTGTTCGCGTATCACATTGGCATCGGCACCGGAGGCCACATGATGTCGAATGGCATCTGACATCACTAGCAACTCGTAAAGACCAATACGCCCACGATAGCCGCTTCCGCCGCAGCGCTCGCAGCCAGTCCCTCGAGACAGAACAGGGTAGTCTTTGGCATCGACGTTCAACACATTGGCCTCGTCGCTGGTCATCGCGTGTTCCACTGTGCAATCCACACAGACGCGACGCACCAAACGCTGAGCTTGAATGGCCAGCATGCTCGAGCTAATCAAATAACCTTCAACGCCCATATCTTGCATACGCGTCACGGCACCAGCGGCATCATTGGTGTGCAGAGTGGAGAACACCAAGTGTCCCGTTAGGGCTGATTCAATTGCGATCTCGGCGGTCTCATGGTCGCGGATCTCACCGACCATCAATACGTCGGGGTCTTGTCGCACTATCGAGCGCAAACCGGCCGCGAAGCTCAAACCAATACTCGCATTCGCTTGAATTTGCGTAATGCCTTCGAGTTGATACTCGACCGGGTCTTCTACCGTAATGATCTTTTGTTTTTCGCTGTTGATCTTCTCAAGCGTGGCGTACAAGGTAGTGGTCTTACCACTACCCGTTGGGCCAGTGATCAAAATCATGCCGTGGGGCTGGGTGATCAGCTCTTGATACTTGCCAAGAATCTCTTCGGGCATACCCAACTGCTGCAAACTAACGGCGGTGTCGCTGCGATCAAGAATACGCAGCACGATGGATTCGCCGTGCACACCAGGTAGCGTCGATACCCGCATATCTAATTGCTTATTGCCGATGCGTGAATCGATGCGACCATCTTGTGGCAGACGTTTCTCACCGATGTCCAAACGCGCCATCAGTTTCAAGCGTGATGCCACTGCCGTATGAATCTTGATAGGCAGGCGTTCAATACGCGTCATAATGCCATCGACACGGCAACGCACATCGAGGTGATTCTCGTTGGGCTCAAAGTGAATATCACTGGCGTTTAAATCTAGTGCCCGTGCAAACAGGTGATTCACCAAGCGAATTATTGGCGCTTCCGAGGCGAGATCTTTTAGCTCTTCATCGTCTTCGAAACCCGATACAAATACATCGTCGCTTTGTTCGATTTGCGGAGACAGTTCGGCGCGCCAGTATTTCATGAGACGCGAGACTTCGTCGCCTTGGCCGCGGCGAAACTTAACGACGGCTCCCATGATGAAACGAATCTTTGCGCGCAGCTCAATGCTGGGCAGGGTATCGCACACCAACTCGTTTGAGCTGCTGAAGTGTTGCGCAGGCGCGATGCCTTCTGGCTCAAGGAGCTGACCGAACATAGGGAGGCTAATAGTGGCTTCTGTCATAGTGTTAGTCCGCCGCCCCGCTTGTATTATTCGTTCTGCTGAATCCGACCACTGTAATGGTGCCGGTATATTGATTGCGGTTGCGGCGAATGCTAAACGTGCTGACACCCAACAAAGGGTCAGATGTCTCTATACTGTTTAGTAGGGCCATTATTTTCGTCTGGCTGTCTGTCAATATTGAGAGCTCTTGCTCTACTAGCAACCAGCCATCGGCCGCCATGGACTCGGCCAACTTGGTAGAGGTGATATTAACCTCGGCCTCATTGGCGTATTCGCGCACGAGTCGTTGAATATTGGCGCTGATCAAGGGGATCGAGGTTTCTTGAAATAATCGTTCGCCCAGATCGCTTCCACGCAGCTCTGCCTCTACTCTTCTTTCACTCCAAAGCTGGGCATCTTCTATTAAGCTTTGCTCGCGCTGGATATCGGTTTGTAACTGACTAATGGCTTCGCTGCGTGAACCATACATATTTTTGAGGCTCGGCAATCCTTGGGTCAGCACAAACACTATGCCCACTAGGCCCGCAAGCATCACTATATTTTTTTCGCGTTTTGTCATAGTCCTTAGCGCCTCACGTCCGGGAAATACCACTGTCGGTAGGCATCATAGTCCACAGTACTTAAACGCAGCTCAATGTAATATCGGTTGTTATTGGTGGCTCTGGCGAAATCCACCCCCGTGAACATCGAGTTTTGCTCCAATAATTGTAAGAGACTTTGCGGGTCTGCACTCTCACCTTCAATCTCGACACTGCCTTCGTCTATCTCAATTGAGGTTAAGACATTAGGGCTCAATACGGTTTGAAGTTGCAGCAACACCTCTGGGATATGCTGACGAGGAAACTCGTTGAGAACACCCCAACTAATCTCGAACTCTCTTACGATCGCTTGGTCTTCTCGGGCTTGCACGGCTTCGCCTTTAAGCGCCATCAATTGCGAATCTAAACGCATGAGCTGAAAGGTTTGCACAAGGAAGGGCGAGCTGGCCAGCAACACCACAATGACCGCCGCTACGGCGCCATAGATGATGCGCTTGCCTTTATTTTCTTGCCGTAACGCCTCTTGAGTCCCGTTAGGAATAAAACAGTATTCACTCGCGAGGCCATCAATGGCGCCATTGCAGTAATCTTGTGCACTGAGAAAATTAACGCGAGTAGGGTGAGCCGATTCTAAGTCTGTGTTGGTCTCTTCCCACTGCCGAGCGAACTCTGGGTCGTCTAGGTCCGAGCGCGTCACCTGCAGGTATTCACGCACTACGGAATCTTCATAGACAACACTGCTGACGGTGTCGGCGTCTTCGTCTGTTACCAGCACGCTAGTAGTAGCGCCATGCAGTGCAGCGCCGGCGACCGTGCGTGGCATCGCGCCGATCAAAAACAGGCCTTGTAAGGCAAACTCGGAGTACAGCAAATCTATTTTTGCTTCGTCGCTCCATATAACGACGTCATGGCTGCCATCGGAATCTGTACGGGAGTTAACGGTGAAGACTAAAGGCGCTTCGTAACTAGGCAATAACACCGAAGACTGCAGCGCTAGTGCCGAGCGCAGGCTTTCTTTCGTCACGCCAGGCATATTCACGTGGGTGGCGATAAACGCTTTAGGGGGAAGTAATAATAATACGGAGGGCTTTTCGTCTCTGTCCGCTAAGAGCTCTTGAGCGGCGCCGGCCACGACAGTCTCAAAGCTTTTCTCGCCATCGAGTGTGAGCGAGCGCCAAGCGCCATTGTTCAGGTCATAGAGCTTGTCATCGAAGACCATCAACACAGCATCGACTTGCTTGAGCAAACGTGCGGCCGAATTGCCTTGTAGCAAGCCGCTCACGCTGGCTGGGAGTTTATCCAGCACTGTTTGCGCGTATGTATTGATGACTGATGAAAATGTGCTCATGTGTTCCAACGCATAATGACTTTGTTCCCGAAACGAGACTAAGACTGCTTTATCTGAAAAATAGTTTGGTTTCCGCGGATGCTAGACGTGTTTTTCTAGCCTTTTGGGGCTGCTTCGGGAGGGCTTGCGAGGCAAACCTGATTTCGTCCGCCTTCTTTAGCCCTGTAGAGGGCCTTATCGGCACGCTCGAACACAGCCTCTGGCGTGTCATCATTCGCAAAGATTGAGAGACCGAACGACATCGTGATCTGCACTTGTTCCTCTTTAAAATGGAATGGGCAGCGCTCGATCTTCTGACGGACCTTATTCAATAATTCTTCTGCTTCATCTAAGGAGATATCCGGCATCAGAAGCGTGAACTCTTCGCCGCCGTAACGGGCGACAAAGTTCTCCTCGCCCAACGAGGTGGATATCTCTTTCGCGAGTATTTTCAATACTTTATCGCCAGCCAAATGCCCATAGGTATCGTTGATGCGCTTAAAATGATCCACATCACAAACACCTAGGCATAGCTGTTGAGCATTGTTCTGGGCAAGACCTTCTCGCCATTTAACCGCTTCTTCTTGTACCCGTCGATCGTAGTTCGCTCGGTTTGGCAGCTCAGTGAGCGCATCTCGACTCGCGAGTTTCTCTTGCTGGGCAAGGTGTAGGCGTAATTCTTTGGACTCTTGCTCTAATGTGGCCAAGCGCGCTTCAAGTTGCTGGCTGTGCTCATTGGCACTTTCTTGCTGCTGCCGCTTCATATCCTTGAAGGTGTCCATAGAAGACAAGATTGTGCTGAGTTGGCCTTGGACTGCCGTTTTCAACTCGCCAATGTCTTCGGCGACATGCACCGAATCGCTGATCTCGCTTATCTGTGTGCGCACCGCATCATCGAGAGCGCGCTCTGATTCACGCGCAGCTCCTTCTTGTTCTTTGGAGAAATGCACATATTCCTGCACTTGCCCTAAACTTTGGTTGAGCTCGTTTAAGAAGCGCTGAAACTCCGTGCGCTCTTGCTCTAACGCCGCATTAATCAGCGCGTAAATATCCTCAAGCACGGAGACGAATTCATACCAGTTCAGGCCTTTCTCAATTCGCGAGCGTATTCTTGCTGCCAGCGCGATGGACTGCTCTGGCACGTGGATATTGTCGACAATACGCAGAAGGGCAGGCTCGGCATGATCGGCAATTGCGGAGAATCCTGGTTCGGGCTCTGTATTTTTAGCATTAAGAGGGGCATCTTCACCCTGTGTCTGCGCAGTTACACTGTCACTACTTTGCACTACAAGCTGTTCATCGATTCGGTCTGGAGCAATGTCATTACTGGCAGGGTTAGGTGCAACGGCGGCTTCAGCCACTGGCAGCACGCTGTCCGCGGCTTTCGTCTCCGGGCCATTAGCCGTATTACTGGCATTAGCGACACTTGGGGCAGCGCCTAAGACATCGGCAGCAAATTGTTCTGGCTCAGGCTCTGACTTACTCTCCGGCTCGGCCTTTGGGACTTCTTTATTCTGGGCCGGTGCACTAATAGGCGCAGGAGCAGCCTCTGGAGTGGCCACAGTTGGCGCCGCGTGCGCTTCCGGTTTATCTGTACCACCTGAGAACAAGCGCGCCCAGAATCCTGATTCTGCCTGAGCAGGTTCCGAATCGGCTGTCGCTGTGAGTTCTCTGACGACCATGCGCAGTAGCTCGAGAAAATCGACGACTAAGGCTGAATGGTTCTGGGGATCTTTGACTTTTGCTTGCAGGTTCTTGGCGTATTGCTTCACTCCGCGCTTTAGCTCTCGTGAAAGCTGTAGCTCTTGGAGTTGTTTAACGCTTAGGTTCAGTGCGCTTTTAATCGAGGAGATGCTTTCTTCTTTGCGAGTGTCTAGGCGTAGAACTGACTTCTCTATACGCTCTAGCAGCGGCTCTATGCCGGCTTCTGAATCTTGTGCTCGTAAGGTGGCGCGTAATGAGGCCAGTTCTCGGTCGAGACCAGCATCCAAACCATCGCCCGCTAAGCTGACGCCAACAAGGCCTCTTCTAAGCAGTTTGATACGGTTCTTGAAGGATTTTTCATGGGTGTCGTTCACTTCTAGAGAATCTAGAAATTTCTTTTTCCAGCGGGCAACTTCTACGCTTTCGTTATCCCTGTGGCTCATTGATTGCGGCTCTTATTTGGACGTCCTTGAACTTCAATGCAACCGTAACCCTAGCGCCTGGGGCTACCAGACACTAGGGTTCAATCGATATTAGCTAGAGCTTCTTTCTTTGTTCACTAGGAAGTTTACAACTTCCAGCATTTCTTGCTGGGTGCGTACTGCATCACCAGTAGAGATGAGGTATTTGCCATTTACGAGCATATTAGGAGTGCTACGTACTTGATACTCGCGCATTTTCGCTTCAGCTTGGTTCACTTTCGTGCGCACTGAGAAAGAGTTAAACGCTTTGCTGAACTCTTCAGCGTCAACACCGTGCTTCACAAACAATGCAGAGATCTGCTGTTCATTCTGCAGGCGGTTGCCTTCAACGTTAATCGCCGCAAACATTGGGTTATGCAAAGTTTCGACCTGGCCTAGTGCTTCAGCGGCGTAAAACGCTTGTGCGTGCACCTTCATCAGCTCGTTCCACATACCAGGGAAACGTACAAAGTCGACATCAGCTTGCAAGTTAGATTCCCAATCTTCGATTAGCGGCTCAAAGCGGAAGCAATGCGCACAGCCATACCAAAAGACTTCGACCACTTCGATCTTGCTTGGGTCGTTAGTCTTAACTTGTGCAGGCAATACAGTGTAATGCGTGCCAGCCACGTACTTCTCAGGCTGAGCCAGTGCAGAAAACGCCACTGGGCTTAATAGTAAAACGACTAAAAATTGCTTTATAAATTTATGCATATTCTTGCTCCCTCGGATTCATGTCTTGTATCGATTCTATACAACTGATCTGAGAAGACCGCATCAGCGAGGATAAAATTACCTCGCTTGTGACACAGATCTTAATTAAGTCCAGAAATGTAACTGGCCAACGCATCAATTTCACGATCAGTTAAGCGTTCAGAGATCATACGCATTGGCATTGCTCGTCCGTCGTTAGCGCGATCGCCAGAGCGGAACGCTTTTAACTGAGTAGCCGTGTATTCAGCGTGCTGACCACTCAAGGCTGGGAAGCCCGCTTGTGGGTTGCCCTTACCAGTAGGTGAGTGACATGCCGAACAAGCCGCTACATTCAATGAAGCGATACCTGCGCGGTAAATGCTCTCGCCAAGCTCTACTAGCTCTGCGTCAGCGCCTTCCAATGTCACTTCTTGCTCTGAGTAATACGCCGCCATATCAGCGATGTCTTGCTCATTGGAGCCGTTCAACAAACCTGTCATCAAGGCAACAGTACGCTCACCAGACTTGATGTCGTTCATCTGCTTGATCAAATAACTTGCGCTTTGACCTGCAAGTTTAGGGTTTGCACCGATAGTGCTTTGGCCAGCAACCCCGTGGCAGGCTCCACATACCGCTACTTTGCTTTCGCCAGCAGCAGCGTTGCCCTGTGCGTGGCCGAAGCTCGCAAAGGCTACAAATATAAGACTAGATACCAGGGTCAGTGCATTCTTCGTGGCTAGATTTTTCATGAATAGTCCAACTTTCCTATAGTTCACAGAGTGCTTGTGTTGTCAGTACTTACAACCGCCGTCACACCACTTTCGCACCCAGTTAAGAGGCCGCGCATAGACATGACGGGCGAAATTAATCAGACGAACGGGCGCGAATTATAGCGCATCGCATTCGATTACTCTATTAATCACCGCTACTTGAAGCGTATTTTGTGCCTCAAATCGAAGCAAATAATGAAATAACTTAGGCCAATCGCCTAGAAGGGCGCTTGCGCAAATGTGTTTCTTCCTGTATCTAGTGCGCCCATGAACTATAAATTAGCCAGTTTTATCACCAGTGCCGTCGGCCTAAACGATTGCCCCAAAGACAGTTTGCGCGAAGTTGCTTTCGCTGGGCGCTCTAATGCCGGTAAATCCAGCGCTATTAATGTGCTGACTAATCAGAACCGCCTAGCCCGGACCAGTAAGACTCCAGGGCGAACGCAGCTGATTAACTTCTTTGCTATCAACGAAGGGCGTTACCTCGTGGATCTTCCTGGCTACGGCTATGCGAAAGTCCCGTTGAATGTCAAAAACCAATGGCAAGAACACCTAGAACTCTATTTAAATCAAAGAGATGCGCTAGCAGGCTTAATCCTGTTGACCGATGTGCGGCACGCTTTTAAAGATTTCGACCTAATGATGATCAACTGGTCTCATAAGTCGAACCTGCCAATTCATATCTTGTTAACGAAATCAGACAAGCTCAAACGCGGCGCCGCGCAAAATGCCTTATTGACGGCACGCAAACAGCTTGAGGAGTTTCCAAACGCCTCGATCCAGCTGTTCTCGTCCCTGAAGAAGACCGGTGTTGAAGGTCTCGAAGCCAAGCTCAACGCCTGGCTAGAAGAAGCTCCCGCAGTGGAGCCGCCAGCGGCGACGACTCCTAGCGAAAGCTAATCGTTAATGCGCTTCATCCCAATTGTGTCCCACACCCACGTCAACGACTAGTGGGACACTTAGGGCCGCGGCGCTTACCATTCTAAAGCGCACGCCCTCGATTAACGCATCCATATCAGACTCGGCCACTTCAAAGACCAATTCATCGTGTACCTGCAGCACCATCCGCGCATCCAATACTCCGGTTGCCAACCAATGCTCAATGTCGATCATCGCCTGCTTAATGATGTCCGCGGCACTGCCCTGCATCGGCGCATTGATCGCTGTGCGTTGCGCGGCCTTTCGTAACATGCCATTGCCGGCGTGAATATCAGGCAAATACAGACGACGACCAAAGATGGTTTCGACAAAGCCATGCTCATCGGCATAGGCCTGGGTTTGTTCCATATAGGTCAGCACCCCTGGGTACTTCTGAAAATACAGGTCGACATAATGCTGGGCGCTTTGGCGATCGATGCCGAGTTGTTTCGCCAAACCAAACGCCGACATGCCATAGATAAGCCCAAAGTTAATCGCCTTAGCGCGGCGACGCTGCTCCGGCGTGACTTCATCGATTGGCGTTGAGAATACATCTGCCGCTGTCGCTTTATGCACGTCTTGCGCATTCGAAAATGCATTGACCAGACCCGGGTCGCTTGAGAGATGCGCCATGATCCTCAGTTCAACTTGAGAATAATCCGCGGCAATTAAGCGATAGCCTTTTGAGGCGACAAATGCCTGCCGGACTTTTCTACCCTCGGCTGTGCGGATAGGAATGTTCTGCAAGTTAGGATCGGTGGAAGAGAGACGCCCGGTGGCGGCAACTGCTTGCTGAAAACTTGAGTGAATTCGACCCGTGCGCTTATTGATATCCAACGGCAATCTATCGGTATAGGTCGACTTCAATTTGCTCAGGCCGCGGTGATCCATGATCAACTTGGGCAGCTCATATTCAAGCGCTAGTTCCTGCAAGACAGGCTCAGCAGTGGAGGGCTGACCCTTCGGAGTTTTCTTCAATATAGGCAGCTCTAGTTTTTCATAGAAGATGCGCTGTAATTGTTTTGGCGAACTTAAGTTGAACTCCTCTCCTGCCATTTCAAATGCCGCACGTTCTACTTCCACTAAACGCGCCCCGATGGCTTGGCTTTGCTTGCCTAATATTTCTGCGTCGACCAAGATTCCACAGCGTTCCATTTTTTGCAGAACGGGGATCAATGCCAATTCATAATATTTATACAGGCCGGCAAGCTCTCCGGTATTTTTAAGCGCCACACTAAGGTGTTGACGAAGACGCAAGATGAGATCGGCCTTTCTTCCTGCGTATGCGCGCGAGGTATCCAAATCGAGTTGACTGAACGCTAGCTTCGACTTGCCTTTGCCTAGCAGCTCTTCAGGGGACTGCAATCCAAGGCTTAAGTAATGTTCTGCGATTTTATAAAGTTTGTGATCCAACACGACCGAGTTCAATACATAGGAAGCGGTTAGCGTATCGAACTTATAACCCTCTAGCGTGATGCTGTAATTGGCGAGAACATGAGTGAGGAATTTACCGTCATGAGAGATCTTATCGATCGCGCCATTTTGCAAAAGAGGGCGCAAGGCATCCAACACTAATTGTCGATCGAGCTGCGCAGGAAAGTCTAAAGAGTCGTGCGCGACAGGGATATAAAACGCCGTACCGGTTTTGATCGAAACAGCGATGCCGATGATCGCCGCTTCCATATAGTGCGCGCCATCTGTCTCTATAGAAACTGAGAACACCGAGGACGCCGCTAATTGCTCGCAGCAGGCAGTTAACTGCTCCTGGGTTATTACCGCCTCAACAATCGTTTCCGATGACGCGTCGTCTTGCACTTGTTCTGCATCGTCTTGGTTTTTAGGCGCGGCAGTTTCCGCCGGGGCTGTCCCTACGGCGCCTTTGTTTTCAACTTCTTTGACCCAGCCTCGAAACTCGAACGTGGAATACAAATCATGCAGCGCTTCGCTGTCTTCTTCGGCATGCACAAGCTGATCGATCTCTACATCAAGTGCCACGTCTCGTTTTATTGTAGCCAGCTCATGAGAAAGCCAAAGCTGCTCGATATTCTCTCGTAAGCGTTCACCAATTTTACCCTTCACTTTTTCGGCGTTTTCTAACAAACCTTCTAGCGAGCCATATTCCTGCAACCATTTAACAGCGGTCTTCGGGCCCACTCCTGGGACGCCGGGAATATTATCGACTTTGTCGCCCATCAGGGCTAAGTACTCAACAATGCGTTCTGGCCCTATGCCGAATTTATTGACCACGCCTTCCGGGTCAAGAGATTCATTGTTCATGGTATTGAGCAAGGTGACATTATTAGTGACGAGTTGCGCGAGGTCTTTATCGCCTGTGGAAATAAGCGTGCGAATATTGGCCGCGTTGGCGCGAGTGGATAAGGTGCCGATCACATCATCGGCCTCGACGCCGGTGATCACTAACATCGGCAAGCCCATGGCCTTGATGATGGCGTGGATCGGTTCTATCTGGCTACGTAGCTCATCGGGCATTGGCGGCCGGTGCATTTTATATTCGGGATAGATATCGTTACGGAAGGTTTTGCCCTTGGCATCGAACACCACCGCGATTCGGCTATCGGGGTATTTTTTCACCAGGCTGCGAATCATATTGATGACGCCTTTAATCGCGCCAGTATGCTGCTGCTTGCTCGTGATTAAGGGCGGGAGTGCATGAAACGCACGAAACAAATAAGACGAGCCATCGACTAAGATCAAATCGATAGCGGTTTCCGGATTAGTATCCATAAAATAATCAATTCCTTAATGTGCCCTAGGGCGCAGGGTGCACTGAATTACCGAAGGCTAAGGCACTGCTGCATGGTGTTCGCGAGAGTTTCGATCAGACGTTGATAGCCATCGCGGGTGACAGCAATTGCCTCACCCAATGAATCGACTGTCGCCTGATTAACGCGCTGATTCTGAAATACTGTGTTGATGGTCGCCGCATTGCTATTAACGTCGTTCAGTAGGCAGCTCGGCTGCAAGGCTTCTACTTGTCCGCGCACCTCTAGCAAATGTCGGATTCCTGGCTGCTGTTCGTGTTCAGGCACAATGACAAACTGATGCGCCAAACCAAACTGCTGCTCGAAGTAAGCAATGCCATTGTGGTACACGGCATATCGACTGTTCGCCAATGGATCGAGACTCATCAGCAAGCGTAGCTCCAGAGCCTGCATATCACTTTCAAACACAGCAAGATTGCTTTGGTAGAGCGAGGCGTTAGTCGGGTCGACACTGACAAGGCGCGCAACCAGCGCATTAGCCAAGACTACGGCATTACGTGTGTTGAGCCAGAGATGAGGGTCGTAATGACTGTCTTCGGCGTGACCATGGTCGTGCTCGGGGGCATCCTCTTGCAAATCTAGCAGGAGCATCCCGTCAAGGGTGGCCGCCTCAAGCACTTGATCTGCTCGATCGCTCTGGTCAATCACGCGCTCGAGATAGGTCTCAAGCCCTGGCCCAACCCACATCACGACATCGGCATTGGCAATGCGGCGCACGTCTGAGGGGCGCAGGCTGAAATGATGCGGAGATTGATTGGCGGGAATCAGCACAGACGGAGTCGACACCCCATCAACAATAGCGGCTGCAATGAGCTGTAGAGGCTTTATGCTGGTGACGACATTCGCTTGTGCGTACACACAAGCGGGCAACAACATGAAAATAAAAGCCATTAATGGCGGTAATCTGGAGAGTAATAACATGCACTATATCTTACGCTGAGCGGTGGAAAGTAATGGTATGATATACCACTTATCGAATTCCAGTGTTCTCCTGCGTTATTCCGCGGAGCTGAAGGACCATCCGCATGGATAATCTATGCCTTGTAAAGGCAGATGACATCAGTATTCAGTTTGGCGATCGCCAAGTCCTGCAAAATGTCAGCCTCACAGTCAAACAAGGGCAAGTGCTCACATTGATCGGCCCTAATGGTGCCGGCAAAACTACTCTTGTGCGCATCATCCTTGGATTAGTGAAACCACAATCTGGGCGCATAGAGAAACCTAAGAATCTGCGTATTGGCTATATGCCCCAGAAACTGCACGTTGAGGCCACAATGCCTATCACCGTGCGCCGCTTTCTTGAGCTCGCTCGTCATAAAATGGGCGCGCCAATCGACGCCATCTTAGAAGAAGTGCAAATTACTCATTTAATGAATCACCAGCTGGGCTCAATCTCTGGCGGTGAAATGCAGCGGGTTTTATTAGCACGCGCACTTTCACAGCAACCCCAGCTACTGGTATTAGATGAACCCGCACAAGGGGTGGACGTGGCAGGGCAAGCCGAACTCTACCAACTGATCAACGATATTAGGGCACGCCACAATTGCGGCGTGCTTATGATTTCCCATGATCTACACTTGGTTATGGCAAAAACCGACGAGGTAGTGTGCCTTAATCATCACATCTGCTGTCATGGTCGCCCAGAACAAGTGAGCGTCGATCCTTCCTATCTAGCGCTTTTTGGTAAAAAGGAAGCGAAGAACTTGGCGGTGTACACGCATAACCACAACCATCACCATGATCTGACTGGAGACGTAGTAGAGCACCGCCATGAGTGATTTTATAATTAACGCCTTAATCGCGGGGCTTTGTATCGCTCTTGTTGCCGGCCCGCTCGGAGCCTTTGTTGTTTGGCGTCGCATGTCTTATTTTGGCGACACACTCGCACACTCATCATTGCTTGGCATTGCCATCGGCATTTTGCTCGACATGAATCTGCAAATCGCGGTGATCGCCAGCTCTATATTTTTTGCCGGCCTGCTCATTGCGCTGGAAAAAAATAAGACTTTATCGACCGATACGCTGCTGGGTATTTTGGCCCACGGCACGCTCGCCTTTGGCATGTTGATTCTGTCACTCTCGGGCACCGTGCAAATCAATTTAGTCGGCTATTTATTTGGCGATCTATTAACGATTGCACCACAAGACCTGTGGTGGATTGGCGGATGCTCTGCGCTTATCGCCATATTACTATTGAGATATTGGAACGGCTTATTGGCCGTTACCGTGCACGAAGAGCTCGCGAAGGTAGAAGGGGTTCCCGTCGGAAAACTGCACGCATTAATGGTGCTGATGGTGGCACTGCTCATCGCAGTTTCGATGAAGATTATCGGCGTGCTTTTAATTACGTCGCTGCTGATCATTCCACCAGCGGCCGCACGCAGACTAGCCGAAACACCGGAACAAATGGCGTTAGGGGCTAGTATTGTTGGGGGGCTTTCTGTCTGTGGCGGGCTGATACTGTCGTATTTTTGGGATACGCCAGCAGGGCCTTCGATTGTCGCCACAGCGTGTGGGTTTTTCTTACTCTCTTATTTGGCGCCAACATTGCTGCGCCGCAAGACTCAGTAATCCGCGCGGATCGACTGATACGCCGCTAATATCTCATCATCTTGAATCGCTGTATCAAAAAAACCTTGATACAAACCCTCTGGGTTGATGATCAAAATATTACCACTATGATCAATGAGGTAGTCGTCTGCGGCCATGCCGTCATGACCTGCATGCGCGTCTGTCATAGTCTCCATTCCAGGTGGAGGCGTATGCGCGATATAGAGTTCTTTCGCGAGGCTAGCAATGACGTTGTAATCTCCGTTAAGCCCTATGAAGTCTGGGTGAAACGATGTCATATATTCGTTAAGACGCTCAGTTGAATCACGCTCAGGATCCACGCTCACCATCACAACTTGCGTGTCGAGGTTAGTACCAGAGGCTTCAAGGTTACGATAAAACTGGCTTAGTTCGGTCAAGGTTAGCGGACAGATATCTGGGCAGTTAGTAAAACCAAAGAAGAACAGCGTCCAGCCCCCTTTTAGTTTTTCTTGATCAAAGATCTCGCCATTTTGATCGATCAAGCTGAACTCAGACAAGCTCACCGGCTCGTCATAGACCAAAGCCCCTAACTCGCGCAAATCTTCGGCATTGTATGTCTGTACTGCGTTGTTGCCCGTTATACGGAAATACGTCATAACAAACACTAACGCGACGAAGAAAACACAAATGATAACTGTGAGCTTAATATTTCGATTCATGGAAATAGACTGCCGTAGAAAAAGTGGTGATGCTACAAGTAGTGATCAGTCAGTAGCACAATAAATAACACCATCAAATACACGATGGAGTAGCGGAAAGTGTCCATCGCCGTGCTTGCCTTTGGCTTGTACATCAATAACAAAGACCATGCGAGAAATCCTAAGCCCAAGATAACAGCAGCCAATAGATAAATCGGCCCACTCATACCGGTGAGATAAGGCAGAAGAGTGATCAAGAACATGATCACGGTATACAAAATAATATGGATTTTAGTGATGTGCTCGCCGTGGGTAACGGGAAGCATAGGAATACCGGTTTTGGCATATTCTTCTTTACGATGAATTGCCAACGCCCAGAAGTGCGGAGGGGTCCATGCAAAAATGATCAACACCAATATTAAGGCGCCAGGCTCGATAGTGCCGGTTACCGCTGCCCAACCTAGTAGGGGAGGCATCGCACCAGACAAACCGCCAATCACAATATTTTGCGGAGTGGCACGCTTTAGATAGCCTGTGTAGATAAAAGCATAACCAATAAATGAGGCTAGGGTTAACCACGCGCAAAGGGGATTAACCAAAAACAGAAGAATCAGTAAACCGGCAACGCCAATGGCCGCTGCGAAAATGGCAGCCTGCTTAGGATCGACTCGGCCTTGAGGGATAGGGCGATTGTGAGTCCGCTTCATAAGCGAATCCACTTTATGGTCGATAAGGTGATTAACGACGGCTCCGGAACCGGCAACAAGTGCGATACCGATGTTTCCAAAGATCAAGATATCCAGTGGCACCATGCCAGGAACGGCGAGGAACATCCCAACGAGAGAGGTCAGTATCATCAACATGACAACGCGGGGCTTACACATTTCGTAAAAGTCGCGCCA
The DNA here is from genome assembly GCA_051252515.1 of Gammaproteobacteria bacterium. Taxonomy (GTDB): domain Bacteria; phylum Pseudomonadota; class Gammaproteobacteria; order Pseudomonadales; family Pseudohongiellaceae; genus UBA5078. The sequence continues at coordinate 185,695 of JBPOFS010000002.1, read as the reverse complement.
GCTAACTTCTTGTTTATTAACCAGTTCTGTCACCAATCGCCTCTCTTCTCTACAAAACGCTCACTCTTTATCGTGGAATTACGTGAATTCCGAGTAGCCTACACCTATGGGATGTTCAATTGTACTAAATTTAAGCCTAAGAAACCTCTCGAAAATTTAGCAGTGGCTCACTAAGTTAGCACGCAAAATCGAGCGCTTGTCCGAAATAGGCTTGAATTAGCTACGATTAACCTCCAAGTCTTTACTAAGAGGCCTTCTCAAGGCTTTGTCCATCGGCCCCAAAAGGCCGCCCCATAGGCTTAAGACACGCTAAAAAGGTAGCGACTTTCAAAATTGGACGATGTAAAGTATTTTTAAAGGACGCAAGATGTCTGCGTCTTAGCTCGAAACAGGCAACTGTTACATCAATAAGAAGTAGGAGAAGTTCTATGAAATGCGTTTACTATCTATCACCTACCCTAAAAAGCACCCAGCAGATTTCAGATGATTTACACGATATAGGGGTAGATGACTGGTTTCTACATGTTGTAAGCAAGGACGAGAGTGGTCTCAGCAAAGAAAAGCTGCATTCCAGTAACTATATTGAAACACTCGACGTCATTCGTAACGGGCTCATCGGCGCCGCACTTGGTTTCTCGGCAGGCATCCTAGCCGCGTTAGCCACAGCCGCTATTGAACCATTTGGTCCAGACATGCATTGGTTCGGCTATGTCGGCATTGTGTTTGTCTTAAGTTGTTTTGGTGCTTGGGTCGGCGGACTCGTCGGCATCGCAAGTGAAAACAAGAAACTTGCCAATTTCCGTGCTGACATCGATGCGGGCAAATACCTCGTGTTGATTTACGCCAAGCGTCACCAAGAAGCAAAAGTACAAGAAATGATGAGCGCGAAACATGGCGAAGCCACGTTAGCCGCTGTTGATCCGAGTTTCTTGAACCCGTTTGCACAGCTCCAACTAGTGCAGAAAACGGCCTAAGCGATACAGCTCCAATCACGCAAGCCCTTGCTTAGAGGAATCAAACCCCTCTAAGCAAGCGGATTTTATTCCCCGAATTCCTCTGCACAAGCCCTTGCGCGCTCGCCAGTAAAAGAGCTTGCGGACATTTTGACAATCAGATACGATCGAAAAAGGTAAAAATTTCCTCGCCGAAATTTTTGCTTCGACGATATAAGTATAACGTTGAGTTACCCATCCATTTAATAATAATAAAGGAGGGAACGACGTTGTGAACGCGATTTTTTGTACCGTTCGTAGTCAACTGCGTGACTTTAGTCTAGGCAAACATCACCAATACTGGAATTTTGCTGGCAGTATCTCAAAGAGATCGTTAGGCCGTCCTCAAGGGCGGGAATAACGATGACAAATCTAATTCCTAATTTCCGGAAATCTTCATTCCGGTTCTTACCTGCGTTTTTTAACGCTCGGCACAGTATTGCCTCTCAATACTCCGCGACCTATTCCCGCTCTAAACATTCCGCACAGTTCTCTCCACTGTCGCCTGTCTTATACCCATTTATCACAAGGATTATCAGCGTATGGCTATAGCAGTTGCTTTGGTTTTATTAGTCGTTGGTTCGGTTGTCTTCCACCTAATTAGTCCTTGGTGGTTTACGGATATCGCATCCAACTGGGGCAGCATCGACTTCACGATAGAACTGACATTCTGGGTAACCGGTGCAGTGTTTGTCTTAGTGAATCTCTTTATGGCGTATTGCGTTTATCGCTTTCGTCACAAAGCGGGTCAGAAAGCTGTGTACGAACCTGAAAACCACAAGCTCGAAGTAGGGCTGTCTGTGGTAACCGCCGTCGGCGTCATGGCCATGCTGGCCCCAGGACTTTTTGTCTGGGCGCAGTTTGTCACGGTACCAGACGAGGCCACTGAATACGAAGTGGTAGGGCAGCAGTGGCAATGGAGTTTCCGCTACCCTGGCAACGATGGGCAGTTAGGTACAGTCGATACGCGTTTTATCAGCGAGGCAAATCCTTTCGGGATGAACCCCGAAGATCCTAACGGGCAAGACGATGTGCTCGTTAAAGATCCAGAGATGTACCTACCGATTGGCAAACCTGTGAAAGCGTTACTGCGCTCCAAAGATGTTTTGCATAACTATACGGTTCCACAATTCCGCGTAAAAATGGATATGGTCCCCGGCATGGTGACCTATCTTTGGTTCACACCAGAGAAACTAGGGCGCTATGACATTCTCTGCGAAGAGCTTTGCGGAATAGGCCATCACGTTATGCGCGGCCGCATCGTGATAGCAGAACAAGCAGAGTATGACGCATGGTTAGCCAACCAACCAACGTTCGCGCAATTAAATGCACAACGTGATGCCGAGCCAGCTTCTGGTCAACAACAGTTCGCCGTTTGCGCTAGCTGCCATGGACAAGAAGGCGAGGGCAACCCAGCCTTGAACGCTCCTAAGTTGAATGGCTTGCAGCCTTGGTATCTGGAAAGACAATTGAAGTATTACCAAACCGGCATTCGCGGCGCTGAAGAAGACGATACTTTCGGACGGCAAATGGCACCAATGGCGGCGATGTTAAGTAGCGATGAAGCCGTGCGCAACATGGCCGCTTATATCAGCTCGCTTCCCGTTACAGATTCTCCTAGCACTATAAGCGGCGATGTCGCCAATGGCATGAGCATTTACAACGCCAACTGTGCGGCTTGTCATAATCCCGATGGCTCAGGGAGTTGGGCAACCGACGCCCCACGACTGGCAGGGATGAACGACTGGTATATGGCCACTCAACTTAGAAACTTTAAGGCCAAGATTCGTGGCGCCCACGCCGACGATGATTACGGCGAGCAGATGGTGTCGTTCTCTACTGCGATGAGAAATGAGCAGCAAGTGAATGATGTGATGGCCTATTTGAACACTTTATAAAAACAGCACACACGAGAGAGGATTTCCTCTTTCGTGTGTATAGCAGCAAGCGTGTCAGGAGGAATTACTAATGGCTTACGTCCCCTTAGCCGATCAAGACAACGAGCATGAGCTTCACGATCCAGATACCTTCATTACGAAATATGTTTGGAGTCAAGATCACAAGGTGATTGCGATCCAGTACGGAAGCGTGGCCATTCTTGTCGGCCTAGTCGCGCTATTTCTTTCCGCGATGATGCGATTACAACTCGGGTTTCCCGATACCTTCACACTGATTGATCCTAGCTCCTATTATCAAGCCGTCACTATGCACGGCATGATCATGGTGGTTTATCTGCTAACGGCATTATTCCTAGGCGGGTTTGGTAATTATCTTATTCCTTTGATGTGTGGCGCACGCGACATGGTGTTCCCGTTCCTCAATATGCTGAGCTTCTGGGTTTATCTACTCTCAGTGCTTATCTTGATGTCGAGTTTCTTTGTAACCGGCGGGCCCACTGGGGCCGGTTGGACACTGTATCCTCCGCAAACGATCACTCCTGGAACCCCCGGCCATGACACTGGCATCTTGTTGATGCTGATCTCTCTTGGGGTTTTCATTATTGCCTTTACGATGGGCGGCCTAAATTACGTCACCACAGTGCTACAGGCTCGCGCACGCGGCTTAACAATGATGCGCTTACCCTTATCGATATGGGGTATCTTGGTTGCGACTATTCTCGGGCTTTTCGCTTTCCCCGCGCTGCTTGTTAGCGCCATCATGATGACCTTCGATTTAACACTAGGCACCAGTTTCTTTATGCCAGCCATCATGGCGGCAGGCGAACAACTGGACTACAACGGCGGCAGCCCAATTCTGTTCCAACATTTGTTCTGGTTCTTTGGTCACCCTGAAGTGTACATCGTGGCACTACCTGCATTTGGTTTGGTCTCTGATGTTCTTAGCACCCATGCTCGAAAAAACATTTTCGGTTATCGCATGATGGTGTGGGCGATTATCGCCATTGGCGGACTAAGCTTTGTGGTGTGGGCCCACCATATGTATGTAAGCGGCATGAATCCTTATTTCGGTTTCTTCTTCGCTACCACCACACTCATTATCGCAGTGCCTACGGCCATGAAAGTGTACAACTGGGTGTTAACTCTGTGGGAAGGGGATCTACGCCTTAACACTCCGATGTTGTTTGCGATTGGTTTCGTCTTCACCTTTATTCACGGCGGGCTTACTGGTCTGTTCTTGGGCAACGTGGTGATCGATCTGCCACTGTCTGATACTTATTTCGTCGTTGCTCACTTCCATATGGTGATGGGCGTGTCGCCTGTGCTTGTACTTTTTGCATCGCTCTATCATTGGTACCCAAAAATTACTGGGCGCATGATGAATGAGACTTTAGGCAAAGTGCATTTCTGGTGTACGTTCCTTGGCACCTACGCGATCTATTTGCCAATGCATTATCTCGGCTTCCTTGGTGTACCACGACGGTACTACGCGATGGGCAGCACTGATTTCATTCCAGAGTCCGCACAAGCATTGAACGCCAATATTACGATTGCGGCATTGTTCGTAGCGCTTACGCAAATACTATTCTTTGTGAATGTGTTCTGGAGTCTGCGCAACGGTAAACCATCGGGCAACAACCCTTGGGGCGCTACCACTCTAGAATGGCAAACGCCTGAGACTCCGCCAAAGCATGGCAACTGGGGTCCTAATATTCCTGTCGTTCATCGTTGGGCTTATGACTACAGCGTTCCTGGATACCATCAGGATTTCATTCCGCAGAACGTAGCGGGGGACTTCGGTGTTTCCGATGATCACGATCACGAACCCGAAGAGAAAAACCCAGACGCGGTTTAAGCGCTAATCGTATTGATTGAGGTATTAGCTTATGAGTTTCTATAAAAATGTGACGTCGAAACCTTGGGAGTATCAGGGACCAACGTTAGGAGCAGGACCAGAGACAGCGTTTGAGTCACCCAGTGAAAGAATAGCCCTGACCCTTTTCTTAGTGGTCGTGAGCGTAATCTTTTCACTATTAGCGGTTACCTATTATCTGCGCATGGACTTAGGCGATTGGGTGCCCATGAACGACCCAACGCTACTTTGGGTCAACACCGGCGTGCTCATTGTCAGCAGTGTGTTTTTGCAAATCTCTCGCAATGCGGCACAGGGTGACGATCACAGTAAGGCACGTAATCTTTTTATTGTGGGTGGCATGTTCGCGGCGGTGTTTGTCATAGGTCAGTTTTCCGTTTGGCAGCAACTCTCCGCCAATGGCTCTGGCATTTCAGCATCTGCAGCCAGCTCGTTTTTCTTTCTACTAACAGGCATGCACGTCGTACACATCATCGGCGGGCTTTGGGTCTGGACACGCACAACGTTTCGGATCTTTAACAACACGCCATGGCCTGCGGTTAAATTGAGCATCGAGCTTTGCACAACTTATTGGCATTTCCTTTTAGTGCTATGGGTCTTTATTTTCGCCGCACTAACGAACACCTAATTTGATAGACCGTAAAAGATTCGATTCATTTAAATGGGAACTTCGGTATGAGTGAAACTGTAGCAAGTAATCTCGCAGCGCCCAGGTCTGGCTTACCAGGGCTAGTCGACGACTGGTCCATAGATAAACAGACCTATCATGTGCCTTGGGGCAAGGCGATGATGTGGATATTTTTGGTGAGTGACACCTTCATATTCTCCTGCTTCCTAGTAGGGTATATGACCGTGCGTATGACCACAGCAGAACCGTGGCCTCTGCCAACAGACGTGTTTGCCTTGTCTTTGTTTGGTAGCGATCCAATTCCGCTCATTCTGATTGCCATCATGACATTCATATTGATCACCAGTAGCGGCACGATGGCGCTCGCGGTGAACTACGGATATCGGGGCGATAAACGCAAAGCGGCCATATTGATGATCGCCACTGCAGCGCTCGGTGCTTCGTTTGTAGGCATGCAGGTGTTCGAGTGGAGTAAGCTCATATCAGAAGGCGTACGCCCGTGGGAGAACCCTTGGGGCGCTCCTCAGTTCGGCTCTGTGTTCTTTATGGTGACAGGCTTCCACGGATTACACGTGACAGGCGGAGTCATCTACCTGGCTATTGTGGCGCGCAAAGTGGCTAAAGGGCACTACGAGAAGAAAGGCTACGAGATCGTCGAGATCGCCGGCCTTTACTGGCACTTCGTCGACCTAGTCTGGGTTTTCATTTTCGCATTTTTCTATCTTTGGTAAGGAGGAGAGCGTATGTCGGCTGAAGCGGGTCAACAACATCCCCTAGGGATATACCTCAAAATTTGGATACTACTCTTCGTCCTTAGTACGTTGAGCTACCTTGTGGATTACATTGGGTTTCAAGGGTATCTGCGCTGGACGCTAATCTTAGTGTTCATGTTTTTAAAGGCAGGCTTCATCATCGCCATCTTTATGCACGTGATGTGGGAGCGAATGGCGTTAGTGCTGACGATACTCGGGCCACCTGTGGCGCTATTGTTTTTGATTGGCTTTATGGCAATCGAAGGCAGGCATACGTTTGATGCGCGAGTGGAGTACTTCGGTGCCGATCCACATGCTGAGCCTCTGCCGGTGACGCACGTTGGTGGTCACGACGACGGGCATTAAGCAAAAACAAGATCCAAAAAAAAGGCCGGTGATTTTAGTCACCGGCCTTTTTTTTAGCCTAGGCTAGAATATTTTAAGAGGGTCTCGAGGTCAGACATGATGTCCTCGGCCTCTTGATCCTCTGTGTAATACATCATCACATTGCCTACTGGATCAATCAGAATCACGTAGGTCTGTGTTGAGAGATCGATGTCCGTTCCTGCTTCAATGAGGTTGGCACCCAATAAAGCTTTGTCACTCTGCGCAACGCCCATACTAGGGTATTCGTTGCGAAACAGCTCGGCGACCTCTGGGGCAATCGCGCGATCGCTGGCGTTCAAATAGTAACGTCTAACGCGCTGTGTATTTTTACCTAGAGCAATATGCAATTGTTTCAGAATATGGATTCGCTCTTTGCAGGCCTCAGCGCAGTCGTCCGCATTTACGTAAACCATAAGCCAAGGCTGTATTTCATATTCCTGGTCATTAGGCAGGGCGGCAATCACTTCTTCGAAACTTTTAAACACCGGATTATTGTCGACGTCATGCATGGCCAAGACGCTAATATCTGCTGGTGGATTAATCAGTGTGCCTTTATTAGAGGTCGCACTTGAGCCATCGCTGTTGTCAGCGGAGTTGAATGACAAAGTCGCCATAGTCACAGGCAGCGCTGTTATCAACAATAAGAAAGTGAGTTTGAGTTTGCTTTTAAGTTCTGGAGTCATTGCTATTCTCTGTCTCGCTGTAATCGAGGGTTCTTAAACCCGAAGTAAATATACATCACTAATAGTGCAAACAGCATTGCGAACCATTGCACTGCGTAACCACGGTGTTTCTCTGGCGCCATATTGATGGCCTGCCAATTGGCTTGTTCCAAACCAGGACTTCTTGCAGATAAGCGGACCGTGTAAGGCAAAAGTTTCTTCGCTACCACATCGCTTAAATGCTCAATCTCGATACTCTGTACGACGGTTGGGCCAGTCGCATTTTCGGCCTCTTGTACGCCACTTAAAAGAAAAGCTTTTTCCAGAGGCACATAAATAGAGCCCGTGATTTCTAACTCTGTATCGATTAAGTCTAACTCTGGCAATTGTTCTCGGCTCGGCCCTTGCGCAATCCATCCTCGATTGACTAGCAATGTCGAACCATCACTTAAAGCGAATGGGTTTAATAACTCATAGCCCACTTGCCCTTCATGTATTTTATTGTCCAGCAAGAATACTTTCTCGTTGAGAAAGCGGCCACTGGCTTTAACCTTCAAAAAAGCCAAGTCATCGCGGCTCCAATCTACACTCGCGATATCCACTTCATTGGCGCGAGTTCTTAGATCGTATTCGGCTTGAAGCTGTATTTTTTCCTGCTCACGATCCAGCTGCCACTGCCCAAGCATAAAGAGGAAAGGGCTTAGCACTAAGGCAAACAATGTCATTTTCCAACCGGGTTTAAACATCGCTCTCACATTTTTATGTTGGGGACAATTTTGTGCTGTTAGTTTGTGCGTTTGCTATCATAGAGCGTCTTTTCAATACTAGGAATTACCATGCTTAAGACCATCATTGTCCTATTACTTATAGGAATCCTAATTAGTCTCGTATTTGGTTTTGTATTTTTTTATAAAGACAAAGGCAGGTCGAAACGCGTGCTTTACGCGCTGGGTGTTCGTGTGACGCTAGCAGTGATTCTAATCTCTTGCGTATTCTATGGTCTGACTACTGGCGAGTTGGCGATCAATGCGCCGTGGCTATAAGAGTGCAGATTGTGGCCTCTGCATGAGTAAGCACCACGCTTACTCATGCAGTCTAGCTGCCGCGTATTCCTTAAACTAGGTATACGAATATAAATAGACCAACCCAAACGACGTCAACAAAGTGCCAGTACCAAGAGGCTGCTTCGAAGCCGAAGTGATCGTCAGGCTTAAAGTGGCCTTTGATCGCACGTGCCAACATTACCGCTAGGATGAAAGTACCAAGCGTTACGTGGAAGCCGTGGAATCCAGTCAACAAGAAGAACGTTGATCCGTAGATACCAGAATCTAGCGTTAGTCCGTAGTGTCCGTAAGCTTCAACATACTCGAACGCTTGTAGGAATAAGAAGATAACACCTAGCGCTACAGTAACTGCCAACCAGCGAATCAAACCTTTACGGTTTTCAGCTTTAAGGGCAGTGTGGGCAAAGTGTACAGTCACACTCGAAGTGATCAGAATCAATGTGTTCCAGAAAGGTAGGAACTTGGCAAAGAAAGCGATAGTCCACTCATGAACGTTCAACGCTTCATGCGGGTTTGTGAACAACGCATCGTTTGGATTCACAATCACTGGCCACGTTGGTACGAAGTCAGGCCATAGCATTTCACCAGCAAGACCTTTATCGCCTTCGCCGCCCAACCAAGGTACTGCAAAGTTCCTTACGTAGAAGAGGGCACCAAAGAAAGCCGCGAAGAACATGACTTCAGAGAAAATGAACCAACCCATTCCCCAAACATAAGAACGCTTAAGTTGGTCGCTGTTCATTCCAGCATGGTTTTCGCGAATAACAGTGCTGAACCATTGGAAAAGAACAAATGACAATATTGTAAAGCCCAACAAAGATATCCAAGTAGAGACAGTCGCGCTTTCAACGGCCTTCATATCATTTAGGGCAGCACCTAGACCATATACCGTAAGTGCCAATCCAATTGACGCGAAGAACGGTAATTTGGTTTGTTCGGGTACGTAATAACTTTCAGGGGAGCCTACGCTGGCCATTTTTCAATCTCCAATGGTGATCAATTCAGTCACTACTATCTAGAAGTCACCGCAGTAGCAGGTGACGCACTCTCTGTAATATCAAACAGTGAGTAAGATAGGGTTAGTTTAGTAATATGCTCAGGGATCGATTCATCAATAAAAAATCTGATTCCCATGTCGACTTTCTCTCCAGCCTCAAGAGGCTGCTCTTGAAAGCAGAAGCATTCTAATTTTTTCAAATATTGTGCTGCTTCGTTTGGGGCAACACTTGGAATTGCTTGTCCTACCATTGCATAGCTGTGAGGGTTCTCGGCGCGATAACTTACGACTTTGACCTCACCTGGATGCACTTTGACCTGAGTATCGTTCGCTGCAAATATCCAGTCCATCCCTGCGGCGTTTTGCCCTAGGAACTGCACTGTGATCAGACGATCGCTAACTTCACTGTTGCCAGTCGGTTCTACTGCTACGACTTGATCACCGGTTTTACCGTTCAAACCGGTGATGTCGCAGATCACGTCATAGAGGGGCACCAAAGCAAAACCAAAACCAAACATACCCACTACAGCGAACGCTAATCGTTTTACTAAGCGCTTAGTATTGTTCTTATTAGTCTGACTCATGATGCCTACCTCCAATTACTCAAATTATTGAGCGTGAATCAATTTAGGATCCGGTGGTGTTGCAAACGTGTGGTATGGAGCAGGAGACGCAACAGTCCATTCAAGACCTTGCGCACCTTCCCAAACCTGAGCTGTCGCTTTCTTGCCGCCTTTGATGCACTTAATGACAACAAACAACAAGATCAACTGTGAAGCACCGAATAGGAAACCACCGATACTAGAGATCCAGTTAAAGTCAGCGAACTGCAATGCGTAGTCAGGAACACGACGTGGCATACCCGCAAGTCCTAGGAAGTGTTGTGGGAAGAACAAAATGTTCACGCCAATAAACGACAACCAGAAATGCAGCTTGCCCAAACGCTCGTCGTACATGTAACCAGTCCATTTTGGCAGCCAGTAATAAGCGGCAGCCATGATGGAGAACACTGCTCCAGGTACTAACACGTAATGGAAATGCGCGACCACGAAGTAGGTGTCGTGATACTGGAAGTCAGCCGGCGTAATCGCCAACATCAAACCAGTGAAACCACCCATCGTGAACAACACTACGAATGCAATTGCGAACAACATTGGCGTTTCGAAAGTCATTGAACCGCGGAACATCGTTGCGACCCAGTTAAAGACTTTCACACCTGTTGGTACGGCGATAAGCATTGTGGCGTACATGAAGAACAACTCACCAGCGATCGGCATACCTACTGTAAACATATGGTGAGCCCATACGATGAACGATAGGAAAGCGATTGACGCTGTGGCGTAAACCATTGAGTCGTAACCGAACAGACGCTTTCTTGCGAACGTTGGGATAATCGCAGACACGATACCAAACGCTGGCAGAATCATAATGTACACTTCTGGGTGACCGAAGAACCAGAATACGTGCTGGAACAATACGGGGTCACCACCACCAGCCGCGTTAAAGAAGCTAGTACCGAAGTGGATATCAAATAGCATCATCGTAACGGCGCCAGCAAGTACCGGCATTACGGCGATCAATAGGTACGCTGTGATCAACCAAGTCCATACGAACAGAGGCATCTTCATAAGCGTCATGCCAGGGGCACGCATATTCAACACGGTCGCGATAATGTTAATCGAGCCCATGATGGAGGAGGCCCCCATTATGTGCACCGCGAATATGAAGAATGTCACCGAGCTCGGCGCATAGGTCGTCGATAGCGGGGCATAGAATGTCCAGCCGAAGTTTGGTGCTCCTGACTCCATAAACAATGTTGAAGACAACATTGCGAATGCGAAAGGAAGAATCCAGAAGCTCCAGTTGTTCATACGTGGCAATGCCATATCTGGCGCCCCGATCATCAACGGAATCATCCAGTTGGCCAAACCAACGAATGCAGGCATTACTGCCCCGAACACCATGATCAAACCGTGCATGGTGGTCATCTGATTGAAAAAGTTAGGATCAACTAACTGTAATCCAGGCTGAAATAGCTCAGCGCGGATAACCATGGCGAAAGTACCGCCAAGGAGGAACATGGCAAAACTGAACCACAGGTATAAGGTGCCAATATCTTTATGGTTGGTAGTAAACAACCATCGCGATATTCCCTTCGCTGGACCGTGATGATGATCGTCGTGTGCTGCGCTCATTGTGTCTACTGTCCTCTACTGTGCTTCTTGTAAAAGTGCGTTAACGTCGGCAGGTTGAACGAGATCACCCGTGCTGTTGCCGAAAGAGTTTCTGATATAGGTAACGATTGATGCCAACTCCACAGGGTTAAGCATACGGCTATAAGACGCCATCGCTGTACCAGGGACACCATTTAGAACTAGGTGCAGATTGTCTGTAAGGTCGCCATTCACGACACTACTACCTGCCAATGCTGGGAACGCTGGAGGTAATCCAGTGCCGCCGGCTTGGTGACAAGATGCACAAGTACGGTTATAGATCGCTTCGCCATCGGCCATTGCAGCGTCCATAGTAATGGTGTTGTTTGCCGCCGCACGAGTCGCAATTGCTTGCTCTTGTCGGCCTGCATACCAAGCGTCATATTCGTCTTGTGGCAGGGCGTGCACTACGATCGGCATGAACCCGTGGTCGATACCACAAAGCTCTGCACATTGGCCGCGGTATACACCTGGCTCTTCCACAATCGTCCACATCTCATTGATGAAGCCTGGGATCGCATCTTTCTTGATTGCGAAATCAGGTATCCACCAAGCGTGAATCACATCATTAGAAGTGAGGAGGAAACGCACTTTCTTATTGATTGGAATAACGAGTGGGTTATCAACCTCAAGCAAATACGTATCTTTCTTAGGGATTAGGTTGTTGATCTCTTCACGCGATGTCGAAAGATTACTAAAGAAGCTAACTTCTTCTTCGTTCGCATCGTCACGCAGATAACGATATTCCCAGCGCCACTGATACCCAGTGATCTGAATATCGAGTTCAGACTCAGACGCATCATACGCTTGTGTCAAAACACGGGTTGCTGGAATCGCCATAAAGATCAAAATGACGAAAGGAATGATCGTCCAGATGATCTCGACTTTGGTACTTTCGTGGAAAGTATCAGAGACCGCACCTTTTGACTTGCGGTGATTGATGATCGACCAGAGCATGACACCGAATACGACTACCCCGATGGCTACACACCACCAAAGGATCTGCATATGCAGGTCATATGTATCGCGACTGATTTGGGTTACACCTTGGGGCATATTTAAGTCCCAGGCGGCCTGGAGGCTAGTACTGAGCATTGAAGTCAATGCAGCAATTGTCAGTGCTAACCACAGCTTTGCTTTAGGCAACATTCGCCGTGTCTCCATAAGATTAGAAAAAGGCTGAGTTAATATTAAGTCTTTATTGTTACGGCTTCTATGTACCGAGGCCGTTGGCTTAGATCACAACTACGATCTGATTGAACCCTGAAGGTCTTTAAACCAAAAAGACCCTGCGTCCATCTATGTGGATTTGTGTGACAGGAACCCCAACCGAAACCGCATACTGCAAAAAGATCGTTTCCCTATAAAATAATTAGGGAGAATCAAAATCTTCTCAAAATCACGCGGGCGCAATAAAAGCGCGGGGATTATAGCAAAATCTCTTTTAAAAATACCATCCTACAATGGTCGATTTATCACCAAAAAGCGCCGGTAATGCCAACAAGTTGTCATCATCGGCACTTTTAATGACCTAGCTCAACAGTCCATCCTGCCTTAATAGGGAATCGAGCGATGGTTCGCGACCCATGAAGTTTTTGAATAACTCCAAAGGCTCATCGGCTCCACCTTTAGACAATACGCTCTGCAGGAACTTCTGTCCTGTCTCTTGATTAAAGACACCCGTTTTGGCAAAAACAGAGAACACATCGGCCGATAAAACCTCAGCCCATTTGTAGCTGTAATAGCCCGCGGCATAGCCCCCAGCGAAGATATGTGAGAAGCCATTTTGGAAACGATTAAATGGTGGCACCAAGAACACTGAAGTGAGTGCTCGCACATCTGCCATCGTATTGGTAACGTCGGATTCAGTGAAAGGCCCCTCAAGTTGGTGCAACTTGAAATCGAAGCTAGAGAACTCCAATTGACGCACTGTTTTCATGCCTGATTGAAAGTTCTTGGCAAGCAATAGCTTGTTCAACATCGCCTCTGGCAATGAGGCTTGTGTCTGATAATGACCCGAGATCAATGCGATCGCTTCTTTGTCCCAACACCAGTTTTCCATCAGCTGACTAGGAAGCTCAACCGCATCCCAAGCGACGCCATTAATCCCCGAGCAGCGCAGATCGACCTCTTCGGTCAGCATGTGATGAAGACCGTGCCCAAACTCATGGAAGAGGGTGGTCACTTCGTTATGCGATAGCAATGCCGGAGCGTCTTTACTGCCTTTAGAAAAATTACACACTAAGTAGGCGACAGGGGTTTGAATCTCCCCATTTGCCAATAAACGCCGTGATCGGCACTCCGCCATCCATGCCCCAGAGCGCTTGCCCTCACGGGTGAAGACATCAAAATAGAATCGTGCGAGCAGTTGCCCTTCTCGCAGCACATCATAGGCCTGGACCTGCTCATTCCATCGACTCATCTCGCTATTGGGACGAATCTCGATGCCATAAATCTTGCTTGCGATCGCAAACAGGCCATCCTGCACCTTGGGCAGCGGGAAATACGGCCGCAGCTCTTCTTGCGAGATATCAAAGCTGCTTTTACGTAATTTCTCACTGTAATAGGCCACATCCCAAGCCTCTAAATGCTCCACACCATGATCTTTAAGGGCAAACTGGCTTAGTTCTTCGTATTCTCGCTTCGCCGCGGGGACAGCCAATACGATGAGATCTTCCAAGAACGCATTCACGCGCTGTACGGATTTGGCCATTTTTCGAGCCACGGAGATTTCGGCGTAGCTGTTATAGCCCAGCAATTGCGCTAACTGCGCTCGGCAGTTCAGGATCTCTACGATGATTTGGGTATTATCGAACTTTGAGTCATGACCGCCTTGGTCCGACGCTCGCGTTTGATAGCCCGTATACATCTCTTGGCGCAGCATTCGATTATCCGCATTAGTGGATACCGCGATATAGCAGGGCGCATCGAGTGTTAGCCAATAACCTGTGAGGCCTTTGCTCTGTGCAAGTTCGGCCGCTGTATTGAGCGTCGCTTCCGGAAGGCCAGCCAAGGTCTCTACGTCTTCCACATGCTTAGACCAAGCCATGGTGGAGTCGAGGACGTTATTGCTAAACTTTGTCGTTAAATCACTCAATTGGGCTTCTAATGTGGCGAACTGCTTCTTTTTGTCGTCTTCTAGATCGACACCGGCAAGACGAAATTCTAAGAGATAATCTTTCAGCACTTTGCGTTTTGCACTGCTCAAGTTAAGAGTCTCTGCAAGCGACTCTAGCTTCTCAATACAATCAAATAGGGCCCGGTTCTGACCCAGCTCTGTGTAGTACGCGGTAATCAACGGTTGGCACTTATTGTAGGCCTCACGGATTTGCGCGGTATTGTTGACCGAGTTCAAATGGCTGACGGTTGACCACACCTTGCTCAAACGATCTTCCATATCATCGAGAGGGCCCATCAACGTTTGCCATTGGGGGTTTTGCTTTATCGTCTCATCTGCGATTAATCCCGCCAGCACTTGCTTGTTCTGGGCAAGGACACTCGATACGGCAGGCTCGATATGCTCTGCTTTGATTGCGGGAAAGTCTGGTAGAACATCAAACTGAAGTAAGGGGTTGTTGCTCATTCTTGCCTCTTAAGATTCAAAAAAGGGGTCGCCACACAAACACCTAAGTGTTCTTGGCATCTTTGCTGTCTGTATACTACGCCAACGCGAGACCAAATTACCAAACTAGCGCAACAAGCGAGAAGACTCACTATGACAATACGCACTTTTTCAGGGCATACACCAGAAATTCACGACACTGTGTTTGTTGATCCCATGGCTCTGGTGATTGGCAAAGTGACGATAGGGCAAGATTCTTCGGTATGGCCATTCGTCCTCATTAGAGGAGATGTGAATACTATTTCAATTGGCGAGCGCTGCAGCGTGCAAGACGGGACCGTCATCCATGTGACACACGATGGCCCAATGAATCCCGGTGGTTTTCCTACCCGCATAGGCAACGAAGTCACCATTGGTCATAAGGTAATGCTGCACGGCTGCACCATTCATAACCGAGTGCTTGTGGGCATGGGAGCGATCGTGATGGATGGAGTGACAATTGAATCAGATGTGGTCGTAGGCGGTGGAAGCCTTGTCCCGCCAGGAAAAACCCTCGAACAAGGGCATCTCTATGTGGGCTCTCCTGTGAAAAAGATCCGCAAACTAAGTGCGGAGGAGCTAGCCTTTTTTCAATACACATCAGGGAAGTACGTAGACTTAAAAGACGAACACAAGCGCTCTTTAGAGAGCAGCCTCTAAACCACTGGATTATTAAGCCTGCGCCAACATCCGGCGCAGCTCACTAATCACGGCGCCCGTTTCAGGCTCACATTGGCGCCATATCTTAAACGCCTGTGCCGCTTGCTCTACCAACATGCCCAAGCCATCAAATGCCTGTGCAGCCCCTTGCTCGTTAGCCCATTGTTGAAACACGGTATCGCCTTGGCCATACACCATGTCGTAGCACTGTGTGCTAGCACTTACTAATCCCGAGGGAAGCGGTGGAAGGTCACCTTGCAATCCAGCGGAGGTACCATTAATGATAAAGTCGTAGGGCTGAATCGCTATATCTTGGTAGTGGCAGGCGGTGATCTTATGAGTGGCAGAGTAGGTCGCGGCGATCGCCAACGCCTTCTCGAGAGTCCTATTGGCAATCGTCATCGTCGCGGGGTTTTCGGCTAACAGGGCCGGCATCACGCCTTTGCTGGCACCCCCTGCACCCAATAACAATACCGACTTACCTGCCAGGCTAGCGCCATGATTATTTTTGAGATCGCGCAACAGACCACTGCCATCGGTGTTGTCGCCACACAAACGACCCTGCTCATCTAAGTAGAGTGTATTCACGGCGCCTGAATGTTTGGCGGTATCACTGAGCACATCTGCAAGCGCCCACGCGCGCTCTTTAAAAGGCACAGTGACATTAAGACCAGAACCGCCGTTGGCAAAAAAGAGCTGCACTTGCTCTTCAAAGCCATTGAGCTCTACGAGCTGGGCATTGTATTGAAGGGATTGCTGAGTTTGCTGTGCAAATTGCCCGTGTATCCACGGGGATTTACTGTGCTTGATCGGGTTTCCGAAGACGGCGTACTGATCCACTATTGACCCCTAACGGCTATGACTTAAGCCCAATCACGAAAACGAAGGTAGTCGGTGTACAGCGTAGCTTCAGGGGTATCTGGCTCAGGGTGCCAGTTATAGTCCCAATGCACGACAGGGGGCAGAGACATCAAAATCGACTCGATGCGCCCAACACCGGACTGCAGACCAAACAATGTGCCACGGTCAAATACTAGATTGAACTCAACATAGCGACCACGTCGATAACACTGAAAGTCCTTGTTCACTGGTGTGAAAGGCAAGTCTTTGCGGCGCTCTACGATTGGCGCGTATGCCTCAATATAACTATCACCTAGCTTTTTAACCAACTCGAAACACTGAGCAAAGCCGCCTTCATTGAAATCATCGAAGAAGATTCCACCGATGCCACGAGGCTCGTCTCTGTGCTTCAAGTAAAAGTATTCGTCACAGGTCTTCTTGAACTGTGGGTATAGCGATTCGTCGATGCTGTCACATGCCGTTTTTGCTGTGCGATGCCAATGTTGGCAATCCTCGTCAAATCCATAATAGGGGGTAAGGTCATACCCGCCGCCAAACCACCAAACCGGTGCCTCGCCTTCTTTCTCCGCAATGAAAAAACGGAAATTAGCGTGTGACGTCGGAATCATCGGATTATCTGGGTGCATCACTAGGGAGACGCCCATGGCTTGAAACGAACGGCCGGCTAGCTCAGGACGAGTGGCGGATGCGGAGGGTGGCAGTTTATCGCCAAAGACATGAGAGAAGTTAACGCCACCTTTCTCGAAAACGGCGCCCTTGGCAATGACCCGACTACGACCACTGCCGCCTTTATCGCGTTCCCAAGCATCGGTTTGAAAACTAGCGACTTGATCGATACGTTCGAACTCATCACAGATGCGCTCTTGAAGGTCTAAGAGATAGCCCCTCACCAACGCAATTTGTTCGGCATCGATAACGTTATCGTTCAAGCCGCTATTACTCACGACTTACGAGACTCTTGTAGTGCGCGATCTTGTGCTTGCACGTTGTCTGATTTTTGCTGACGTTCTGCTTTAACGCGTGCTGCGAGCTCAGGATCGGCAAGACCAAGAATCTGTGCAGCAAGGTATCCGGCATTCTTTGCGCCAGTCTTACCAATAGCCACTGTTCCTACAGGAATCCCTGCAGGCATTTGCACAGTAGAAAGCAATGAATCCATTCCTTGCATAGGGCCCGAATCAATCGGTACACCAATCACTGGCTTTAGCGTATGCGCTGCCACTGCACCAGCAAGGTGAGCCGCAAGACCAGCACCCGCGATAAAGACTTGGCATCCACGCGATTCGGCATCTGCCAAATATTCTTTCGTCGCCGCTGGAGTTCGATGCGCTGAAGTAATCTTCATTTCGCAACGTACACCAAGACTATTCAGCACGTCATCAGCGCCTTGCATCACAGGAAGGTCCGATTCAGAACCCATCAATATTGCTACAAACGGCTTGTTCATTGTCTATCCTCTAAACGGTTGGGGGCGATAAAAGTGGAGCGCAGAAATTACAGTAGTATCAACCACCTTTCAAGTCTGACACTCAGCTCAAACTGTATCTGCCCATATGATTGTGAATATATCCGTCAAGCTCGAGGCGTAATAGGTGAGTCTGCACGCGGCTCAAGGGCAAACTTGAGCGCTCAACTATAATCTCTAAGGGCATTGGATCATAGCCTATTGCCTTGATCACCTCTTGTGCCTCCGCGCTTAAGTTGGGTGGCATAACTTCCTTTGCATTTTGCTCAACTGCCTTGCGGCCTGCCTCATGCAGTAAAGATATTTGACCTCCCAGTACACTGTCTAATTGTTCTACTACCTGCTCTGGCGAATCGATTAATTGTGCGCCTTGTTGAATTAGGCGATGCGCCCCAACAGACAGCGGATTGCGTATCGAACCTGGGACCGCAAAAAGCTCCCGGTTATGTTCTATCGCTAGCCGCGCCGTAATGAGAGAACCACTTTTCAATGCCGCCTCTATCACGATAACTCCGGTGCTCATGCCGCTAATAATTCGGTTTCGCTTAGGAAAATGCGACGCAATGGCCTTACTCCCCAATGGCAATTCCGACACTAGCGCCCCTCGTTCAATAATTTTTGCAGCGAGCGCACGATTGCTTCGCGGGTAGACCACATCGACTCCCGTGCCAAGAACCGCCACAGTGACACCGTCAACCGCAAGCGCGCCCTCGTGAGCGCAGGTATCGATCCCCCGCGCCATCCCACTGCAAATAGACAAATGTTGCCCGGCCAAGTATTGCGAGAACAGTGCCGCATTTGCCATTCCATCTACGCTGGATCTTCGACTTCCGATCATCGCTATTTGCGGTAATAGCAACGCTTGTGCCTGCCCCGACACAAAAAGCAGAGGAGGTGGGTCATGAATTTCACGCAGCAGAGGAGGGTATAGAGAGTCGGTCTTTAGCAGGATATGGCGATTGGCCTCGGCCTCACACCATGTGATGGCGTGCTCTACTTGCCGCTGCAGTGTCGAGTCCGACATACACCCGTGGATCGCGGCTATTTGGACATCTTTAAGTCCAAGAGCGCGTAGCGCTGCACTATCGGCGTGGATAATTTGAGCGGCAGAGCCAAGCTCATCTAACAGACGCGAAAATCGCGTGCGCGGCAGAACATCGAGAAAGTACAGCAATAGGGCTTGCTGGATAGAAGTGTTTAGCATTGTCATGATCATCCGTGATCAATATGAATCCTTTAAGGAGTACTCAATATATCTCCTGCAGAAGCGGGCTCTGTCAGCGACAAAATAACGCCGTAACTGAGCTTCGCAAATGTTTTATACGTCAGCACGATGCCGATCTCGTTAGTGGGCAATGACACCCATTTATTGGTGATGGGATCTCGCACTAGGGCACCGCTTTTTTCAATAGTGAGAATATCGCCTACGCGCAAACCTTCTGCTTCACCAATATTAAACACGATCGATTCGAACTGTGCGGCCTTGCTCTTATTGTCTAGCAGGCCAATAATCTCGCCACTAAGCCCTTGTTCCGGTGTGGTAGGAAAGAAGCGCGAATCAATGGCACTGGCCTCTAGCGGCAATAATCTATCGCCAGCCTTCAGCTCTTCTTTGCTGCTTAGCACTAGGGCTTTTTTCAAGTCATCGCCTTCATCTGACACAATCCGAAGAGAGCCTAGATTGATCACCTCTTGGCCAAGCAAGTCTTTCGTTTCCTTATCAACATAGCTGGCCCCTAATCGAAACACCTCGTATTGACTGACACCCGCAGTCCATTCGCCTTTGGCGTACAACTCATGACCCGCGCCCATAAGAAGATTACCGCTAAGGCTTGAGAGGATATAGGGAGCACTTTCGAAGGTCTCTTTATCTACAATTCGGTTTCTGGCCAAAAAGCCGTCGATCGCGGCTCGCGGAATAACAGGAATAGGGCTTAAAAGAGGGCTTTCCCGCACTTGCGGGCTGAGCCGCACCGCTTGACGACTTCCCCGTTCCATAACGATACGAGGGTTGCCATCGATATACACAAGATTTAGAACATCCCCTGGGTAGATGAGGTCTGGGTCTGCAACATTGGGGTTCTGTTGCCAGATCTCTGGCCAGCGCCACGGCTCATCTAAAAACGTCGTTGAGATATCCCAGAGAGTATCGCCTTGTTTGACGACATAGGTATCGGGGGAGGTAGCAGATAGCGACAGCGTTTGTGCAGAAGCACTTAAAACGGTGCCAAGGAAAACGGCGCCAATAAGGCATTTCTGGAGCAAGCACTTTAGTCTTGGCACGATCATCATTACAATCCAAGCTCCTGACAGGGTTAGTTATCTTAGCAATAAGGTATACTGAGCACTAGAAGCAGTTCACAGTCCAGAAATTAATTTCAAAGACACCGACATTTGGCACTACCACTATGGCAATACTAGATATCTTGGAGTTCCCAGACTTGCGCTTACGCAAGAAGGCCACTCCTATAACAGAGTTCAACGATGCGCTAAGCAAAACCATCGATGACATGTTTGAAACTATGTACGAGGCTCCGGGCATTGGGTTGGCTGCCACGCAGATAAACCTGCACAAGCAACTCATCGTGATCGATATTTCCGAAAACAACGACGAACCCTTAGTTTTTATCAATCCTGAGATTGAAATTATAGACCAGACTCAAGAAGAGTATGACGAAGGGTGTTTATCGGTACCTGGTTATTATGAAACTGTCTCCAGACCTCGCATGGTGCGGGTAAAAGCCTTAGATCGCAATGGCGTCCCTTTTGAGATCGAAACAGACGGCCTGCTTGCCACCTGCATTCAGCACGAAAATGATCATTTGAATGGCAAGCTTTTCGTCGACTACTTGAGCTCGCTCAAACGTCAGCGTATTCGCGCCAAACTTGAGAAAGCTCACAAAGAATCCGCCTAAGCGGTCATCACTCAAACGAGGCCTCATTAGTTCATGAGGCCTCGTGTCCGGATAAATCATGCACGCTTTAAATATCGTATTCGCCGGCACGCCTGAATTTGCGGCCCAGCACCTAGGGGCGTTACTCGATTCCCCGCACAATGTCGTGGCAGTCTACACACAGCCAGACCGAGCCGCAGGCCGAGGCAAGCAACTACAAGCGAGCCCCGTGAAGAAAACGGCCCTGGCCGATGATGTCCCTGTCTACCAACCCCTTAATTTTAAAGACGTAGCCGATCAGCAAGTACTCGCTTCGCACAATGCCGACGTGATGATTGTGGTGGCTTATGGGCTCATTCTTCCGCAGTCGGTTTTAGATATTCCCCGCCTTGGTTGTATCAATGTGCACGCCTCAATTCTGCCACGCTGGCGTGGCGCCGCCCCTATCGAGCGCGCACTTCTAGCAGGAGACACCGAAACCGGTGTCACCATTATGCAGATGGACAAAGGGCTCGATACCGGCGATATGCTGATCACGGCCACGACGCCTATCAATGATGACGATGACCGTCAGATCCTAGAAGAGCGTCTAGCCTGTGTGGGAACCAAAGCCCTGGTGTCAGCCTTAAGCCAAATTGACGTTTTACGCGCCAAAGCCGAAAAGCAAGATGACAGCCTTAGCACCTATGCTAGCAAGCTCACCAAACAAGAAGCCTTGATCGATTGGGACGCAAGCGCACAGGAGATCAATCGAACCGTACGCTGCGGAATTGGACGCACCCCCGCTTATTGCTTTCTCAATGGTGAGCGCGTGCGCATACTCAAAGCCCAAGCGCTCCCAGAGCACACCAAGGCACGCCACGGGGAAATCACTGATATTCAGCGCGACACCCTACACATTGCCTGCAAAGACTCGACACTCGAAGTGAGCATCATGCAATTCCCCGGTAAAAATGCACTCTCCATTCGAGACCTGCTGAACTCCAAACGCGACGCCCTCGCCGTAGGTAATCTTTTCACAAACGTTGAAGTCGGGAGCTCATGAAACCGGGTCAACTACGAGCAAAAGCGGCCAAAACGCTTAGTCGATTACTCAAACAAGAAGGCTCTCTCGCTAGCCTCTTACAGCGCGGCGATAACCCTGACGATCAGCAGAGTTTTCCTTTGTTGCAAGAGATCATCTTTGGCACCTGCCGATGGTATTTCCAACTCGATGCCATTCTTGAGCAGCTCTTAAGCAAGCCTTTGAAGGCCAAAGACAACGATGTTCGCTGTCTCTTATTGATCGGCATCTACCAGCTTCATCACTTACGGGTCCCAGAATACGCTGTCGTCAACGAGACCGTTGGCGCCACAAAGATTCTTAAGAAAGACTGGGCGAAAGGGCTCACTAACGCCATTTTGCGCGGTTTTATACGTGAACAAGAAATCTTAGTGGCCAATGCTCTTAAAAAACCGCAGGGACAGTATTCCCACCCCAAGTGGTTTATTAAACGCTTACAAGCGGCATGGCCCAAGCAGTGGCAGCAGACTCTCGAGAACAACAATCTGCGCCCGCCCATGACCTTAAGGGTCAATACGCTCAAGATCTCGCGTGAACAATTCCTCGCTTCCTTGGCAGACGTCCACATTATTGCTGCGGCAGGAACCCTCGCCGACACCAGCGTTTATCTCGAGCACGCCTGTCCTGTCCATGAGATCCCTGGCTTTGATGACGGCCTATTCAGTGTTCAGGATGAGGCATCACAGCTGATTCCCCCATTGATGGACCTAGCCTCTGGTCAACGCCTACTTGATGCCTGCGCCGCTCCGGGCGGGAAAACCTGTCATATGCTAGAGAGTGGTTTTGAATTCAGCTCCGTGTTGGCTCTTGATAACGATGCTCGCCGCTTAGAGCGACTCCACGAAAACCTCGAGCGCTTGCAGCTCACCGCCGAAGTCAAAACAGGCGATGCCGGTGAGACCGCACAGTGGTGGGATGGCCAGGGGTTCGACCGCATCTTATTAGACGCACCGTGCTCCGCCACGGGCATTATTCGTCGCCACCCCGATATCAAACTTCTGCGTCATGACTCCGACATTCCTAAGCTGCAACTCATACAGGCGCACCTGTTAGAAACCCTCTGGGCTTGCCTAGCCCCTGGTGGCTTATTGTTGTATTCCACTTGTTCGGTTCTACCAGAGGAAAACTCTTATATTGTTGAGAACTTCTTGCAAGAACACCCCGATGCGAAAGTGGAGGGAATTCAGGCGCAATGGGGAGTAGAATGCCCAACAGGCAGGCAATTGCTTCCCCAAGAAGGCGGCAACGACGGCTTTTTCTTTGCACGACTAAGAAAACCGGCACTCGCTTCTACGACAGAACCTGTCGAATCGAGCTCGGCATTGGAGAACTCGCAGTAAATGAAGATTATTATCTTGGGCGCTAATCACGTTTCTATTTCTTTGGCTGAGAATCTCGCGAGTGAGGCCAACGATATAACAATCGTCGATCCCGATGCAGAGCTTCTCAGAGAAGTAAAAGATCGCATCGATATAGGCACCGCTGTTGGTCAACCGTCCTATCCTGATGTCCTGCGTTTTGCTGGGGCAGAAGATGCCGACATGCTGCTTGCCGTGACAGAGAACGACGAGGTTAATCTCGTGGCCTGCCAGATCGCGCAAGTCCTGTTTAAGACTCCCAAGAAAATTTGTCGCCTTCGCTCTGCCTCTTATATGGAAACCGAAGGCTTATTCGGCTCGGGGGCATTGGCTCCTGATGTCGTGATCAGCCCCGAACAATTAGTCTCTCATTATATTGAACGCCTGATTGATCTTCCCGGTGCGTTACAAGTTCTAGATTTTGCTGAAGGCAAAGCCCAACTCGTGGCCGTAAAAGCCTATTACGGTGGTCCTTTAGTAGGGCAGGAAATTCGCTTCCTGCGTGAACACATGCCATCAGTAGACACCCGCGTAGCCGCTATCTTTCGACGTGACACTGCCATCATGCCTGAAGGCTCCACCGTCATCGAAGCGGACGACGAAGTCTTCTTTATCGCTGCGCAGAAAAACATTCGCGCAGTGATGGGCGAACTACGCCGACTAGACAAACCGTATAAGCGCATCATTATTGCCGGCGGCGGCAACATCGGTTCACGTCTTGCCGAGGCCATTGAAAAACGCTATCAAACAAAAATTATCGAACACAACCTAGAGCGCTGCGAGTATCTTTCAGAGAAGTTGGACCGCGCTATCGTGCTCAATGGTGAGGCCTCTGACCAAGAGCTACTGATCGAAGAAAGCATTGCCGACACGGATGTGTTTCTTGCGCTGACCAATGACGATGAAGCCAATATTATGTCCTCCATGCTCGCCAAACGTTTAGGCGCGCGCAAGGTCATGACACTCATTAATAACCCAGCCTATGTCGATTTGGTGCAGGGCGGCGAGATCGATATTGCCATCTCTCCGCAACAAGCCACGATCGGTAGTTTGCTTACTCACGTGCGGCGCGGCGACATCGTCAATGTGCATTCCCTACGAAGAGGGGCAGCAGAGGCTTTAGAGGCGATTGCTCATGGCGACAAACATTCGTCTAAAGTAGTTGGCCGCGCCATTGAAGATGTAGAACTGCCTAACGGCACAACCATCGGTGCTATTGTGCGCGATGACGAAGTCCTCATTGCTCATGACAATATTGTCGTGCAATCGGGCGACCACGTGATTCTATTCTTAGTGGATAAGAAACGAATCCCGGAAGTAGAACGTCTATTCCAAGTTGGCCTCACCTTCTTCTGAGAGAGTTATGCATTTTTCGATTGTTTTCAGGATACTCGGCGTACTCTTGATGCTTTTTAGCATTCTCGCCAACCTCCCTTCGATTGTGATTTCAATCATCTATGACGACGGTGAAATTGCCTCGTTTGTTACCTCCTTGCTCATCACCTTCTTCACAGGGTTGATGTTGTGGTTTTTCACTCTCGGATCAAAAAAGGAATTGCGAACACGCGACGGCTTCTTGGTCGTTACCTTGTTTTGGACGGTCCTTGGTGTGTTCGGGGCGCTGCCATTCTTTCTATCTTTCGATTTGCCTTTATCTATTACCGATGCAGTGTTCGAATCGATTTCTGGCCTGAGTACAACCGGAGCGACGGTGGTGGTCGGGCTCGACATTCTTCCCAAATCGATTTTGTTTTATCGCCAACAATTACAATGGCTAGGCGGAATGGGTATCGTCGCACTCGCCGTTGCCGTATTACCAATGTTGGGAATCGGGGGCATGCAGCTATACCGAGCCGAAAGCCCAGGCCCTGTTAAGAACGATAACCTCGTTCCACGTTTGGCAGAAACCGCAAAAGCGCTTTGGTATATTTATCTCGCACTCACTTTGGCCTGCACACTGTTTTATTGGGCTGCAGGAATGACACTTTTCGACGCCATCTGTCACAGCTTTACCACTGTTGCGATTGGCGGCTTTTCAACTCACGATGCGAGCCTTGCCTACTTCGATAGCTCAGCGATCAACATCATTGCCACCGTCTTTATGTTTTTAGCGGGCATCAATTTTGCGCTGCACTTTACCGCCTGGCGCGCTAAGAATATTAACCAATACTTTAAAGACCCAGAGCTGCGCTTCTATGCCGTGATGATGTTAGTGCTCAGTCTCGTCACAATGACTGTGTTGTATTTTTCAAACACTCACACACTTCTTGATTCCATCGTGCACGGTGCTTTCCAAAGCGTCTCCATTGCAACCACCACTGGATTTACGACCGACGATTTCAGCACTTGGCCTTCCATGCTTCCTTATATGTTGATCTACGCATCGATCATTGGCGCTTGCGCAGGCTCAACCGGCGGCGGCATGAAGGTGATCCGTATTTTATTGATTCTGAAACAGGGTCTGCGTGAGATCCAACGACTGATTCACCCCAACGCAGTGATCCCCATCAAACTGGGCAACACCTTAGTGCCTGATCGAGTAATTGATTCGGTTTGGGGGTTCTTCGCGATGTATGTGATGGTGTTTTTGGCGCTACTATTGGCCATGCTTGCGACCGGCCTAGATGTGGTCACAGCATTCAGTGCTGTCGGCGCGGCCATTAATAATCTCGGGCCCGGGCTGGAAGGGGTCGCTAAAAACTATGCGAGTGTCACGGACGCTGGGAAATGGATTCTGTGTTTCGCGATGCTTTTAGGACGACTAGAGATCTTCACGCTATTGGTTCTATTCTTACCAATGTTCTGGCGCCGTTAACGGTACAGAGTATTCTTAGTGCGGTCCGCCTGGCGCTTGAAGCGTCGGTATTCCCACTGGTATTGCTCCGGTGCCAACCGCACACAATCCTCAACCGTCGCGTTTAGGGCAGTCGCCGCGGCGACACCATCCTCACTGGCAACACCTTCGCGCGCGGGCTGGATGACAATTTCAAACCCCGTGCTTTTATCGAGTCTTCTGGCAAAGATACTCAATACCGTGGCTTCGGTTCGATTGGCTAATTTGGCAACGAGGGTCATAGTCAGCGCATCATTGCCAAAGAATGGCGCAAACACGCCGCTATCCCAGTTCGGCTCCTGATCTGGCAAGATCCCTACCAGTTCGCCGCGTGATAGCGCTTTTAGCAACATAGCAACACCTTTTGCTGACGTTGGAGCCAGCTTAGCGCCGAGCCGCCCTCTGTAATGCAACATCTTGGGTTCGAACGCGGTTAACTTAGGCGGTTTATAGAGATAAGTACTCGGCCCACAACTGTCCAAGAACAAGCCGCACAACTCCCAATTGCCAAGATGCGGAGCCAGGATAATAATGCCGGTTCCCTTAGCGATCGCTGCCTCTAAATGTTCTTTACCACTAGTCTTGATGATCTTACGCAGGGAAGCCTCAGGAGGGCGTATCCAAACCTGGCCTAACTCGCAGGCTGTTTTCGCGGTCTCGATTAGACTCTTTTTACTTAAGTCCTCACGCTCACTGGCGCTTAACGCTGTGAAACAAAGATCAATATTGCGCCGCGTCGTGCGACAAGACTCTGTCTTCAACAACCAGGCAAGTTGACCAATGAGCGCTCCTAATCCGTGGGCTAGACGCAGGGGCAGCCAGCTGCAGAACCGCAATAGCGCATTAAGCAGAGCGACTTTGACAGTTTGAATGGAAAATACCCCCTAAAATGATGCCGTTTTCGGCAAGTGCAGACCTCACCTTACGCGTTGTGCACGGGGCGAATTCTATAGTACGCGAGCCAGAGCGGCAAAAGCGATTCGCGTGCCTTGTCACAAGGCGGCTTGAGTATGGATATTGGCTTTAGAATCAAGGATAATCGCCCATTCTTTAAAATGAACTCCGGAGTGATTCTTGTCTGCCACAACACAGCAGCCCGACCTTGCGACTTTCCAAGGTCTAATTCTAGCGCTACAACAATTTTGGGCGAATAAAGGCTGCGTCCTTATGCAGCCTCTCGATCTCGAGGTAGGCGCAGGGACATTTCACCCAGCCACATTCCTCAAAGCGATCGGCCCAGAATCTTGGAACACCGCTTATGTGCAGCCTAGTCGACGCCCAACCGATGGCCGTTATGGGGAAAACCCTAACCGACTTCAACATTACTACCAGTTTCAGGTCATCCTGAAGCCGTCGCCGCCTAATATTCAAGAACTCTATCTCGAATCATTAGTGAGCCTAGGGATCGACACCAAGGTTCACGATATTCGCTTTGTAGAGGATAACTGGGAATCTCCTACTCTCGGTGCCTGGGGTTTGGGCTGGGAAGTCTGGCTTAACGGCATGGAAGTCACTCAGTTTACCTATTTCCAACAGGTCGGCGGCTTAGAGTGTTTCCCTGTTAGTGGTGAAATCACTTACGGGATCGAACGTATTGCGATGTATTTGCAAGGCGTCGACAGTATCTACGACATCGTATGGACTAACGGCCCTGAAGGCGTAGTGACATACGGAGACGTGTTCCTGCAGAACGAAATCGAGATGTCTGCTTACAATTTCGAACACGCCAACGTCGAGAACCTGTTCCGTTATTTTGATGAGTGCGAGCAACAATGCGAGCAGCTCATTGAGAAAGGCCTGGCATTGCCGGCGTACGAGCAAGTACTTAAGGCATCGCATTATTTCAATTTGCTCGATGCACGCCACGCTATTTCGGTAACCGAAAGACAACGCTTTATTTTGCGAGTCCGTGCGCTTTCGCGACAAGTCGCTGAAGCCTATTACGAAAGCCGCAAAGCACTTGGCTTTCCATTGGCACCAAAAGCATTACGAGAACAGTACCTCGATAAATAAACAGATCGGTAACCATTGAGCCGCGCTGCTAATAAATGCACGTAGTGAATAATCGCCGCACAATTTGATGCAATCATCGCAGGACACCATGGCAACTAAAGATTTTTTGGTAGAGATAGGGACGGGTGAACTCCCCCCCAAAGCCCTCCGACAACTTTCCGAGGCATTCACCCGCAGCATTCAAACTGCGATCGAATCCGCAGGGCTTGGTTTTGAGCACATCAAATCCTTTGCGACTCCACGTCGCTTAGCCGTTTTGGTGACCGCGCTCGAAGAGAATCAAGCAGACAAAGCAGTGGAGCGCCTTGGCCCAGCCGTTGCGGCAGCCTACGACAAAGAAGGCAACCCGACCCCTGCCGCCAATGGTTTTGCGCGCTCGTGCGGTGTAGAGCTCGACGCTTTAGAACAGATCGATAAAGATGGCGTGATCAAACTTTGCTTTCGTTCAATCACCAAAGGTAGCGATACCAAAGCACTAATGCCGAAGATGGTTAGTAATGCCATTTCGTCACTGCCTATTCCTAAGAAAATGCGTTGGGGCAGCAGCCGAGACGAATTCGTTCGTCCTGTGCATTGGGTTGTAATGTTGTTCGGAGAAGAGGTACTTCCTAGCACTCTATTGGGCATCGAATCTAACAAGATCTCCCGTGGTCACCGCTTTATGTCTAGCGGCGAATTCCAAATTGATTCGCCTGCGCAATACGAAAGCTTGCTCAAAGACGCTTTCGTTGTCGCCGACTTTGATACACGCAAAGAAACCATTCGCACACTCATAATGGCAGAAAGCAAAAAGCTTGATGCCAATGTGGTCATTGACGAAGATCTTCTCGAAGAGGTCACCGCACTTGTAGAGTGGCCAGTGGCCCTTACCGGTCGCTTCGATGAACACTTCCTGTCGGTCCCGAAAGAAGCGCTTGTTTCTTCGATGAAAGTGCACCAGAAGTGTTTCTACGTTGTCGATAAAGAAGAGCAGATCCTGCCTTACTTCGTCACGATCAGTAATATTGAAAGCACGGATCCTGCACAAGTGATTGCTGGCAACGAGCGAGTCATTCGCCCAAGACTTTCCGATGCGAAGTTCTTCTTCGATACCGATCGCAAGCAAACATTAGAGTCACGTCAGGCGCAGCTGCAAACCATCGTGTTTCAAAAAGAGCTCGGCACTGTCTTTGAAAAATCTCAACGCGTTTCCAAACTCGCTGGGTTTATAGCATCCGAATTAGCCGTCAACGCTCCATGGTGTGAACGTGCCGCGTTACTATCAAAATGTGACCTAGTGACAGACCTAGTCTCTGAGTTTCCAGAACTACAAGGTTTGGCTGGCTATCACTACGCGCTTAACGACAAAGAACCTGAAGAGATCGCGATAGCGCTCAATGAGCAGTACATGCCGCGTTTCTCTGGCGACCAATTGCCAGCGACTAACACAGGGGCAGTTCTGGCTATCTCTGACAAGCTAGACACGATTGTCGGGCTTTTCGCTATTGGGCAGCCGCCAACGGGTTCTAAAGATCCTTTCGCGCTTCGACGAGCAGCACTGGGTGTATTGCGTATTATTGTCGAGAAGAAACTAGACCTCGACTTGCTGCGCTGCATTGAATTCTCTTGCAGCAATTTCGCCGAACTCAAGATCCCTGAAGGTCTCGACACTCAGGTGTTTGATTTCCTTCTTGATCGATTCCGCGCCTGGTATCAGGCCGAAGGGATCAGCGCAGAAGTGTTCCAATCGGTGTTTCATCTAAAGCCAACTAAACCTTTAGACTTTGCATTGCGAATTAACGCGGTTAATCAGTTCAGCCAGCTTTCACAGGCGCAGTCTTTGGCTTCGGCCAATAAACGCGTTTCGAATATTCTGCAGAAACAAGCCGCCGATGGCTCGGTAGGAAAAGTACGTGCCGATTTACTTGTGGAGCCAGCCGAGAAAGAACTCGTTCGCGTGTTAGAACAGTGTAGGCTGACGGCGGAACCGTTGTTCAAGAACAGAGACTATACGCAAGGCTTAGAATCATTGGCTGCCATGAAAGAGGCCATTGACGAGTTCTTCGACAAGGTACTTGTGATGGATGAAAATCCTGAGCTGAAACAAAATCGAATTAACTTACTGGGCGAGCTAAGGACATTATTCCTTCAGGTCGCAGACATTTCTTATCTCCACCGCAGCTAACGCGGTAGGCGAGGCACAATTGAAACTGATCGTTCTCGATCGAGACGGAGTCATTAACATTGATTCTGATGACTATGTAAAATCCGTAGAAGAGTGGGAGCCAATACCTGGAAGCATTGCTGCGATTGCGCGCCTCAGTAAAGCGGGCTACACCGTCGCTGTCGCTACGAATCAGTCCGGCATCGCCAGAGGCTATTTCGATGAGTATGAATTAGCGGCAATGCATCAGAAACTGTGCACGCTAGTAGAACAAGAGGGCGGTGAAGTCGATGGCGTGTTTTTCTGCCCTCATAGCCCCGATGATCATTGTGATTGCCGAAAGCCAAAAACAGGATTACTCGAACAGATCGAATGCGAATTCGGGACAAGCGTTGATAAGGTGCCATTCGTAGGGGACAGCCCAAAGGATCTACTTTGCGCCAAACTCGCAGGCTGCATTCCCGTATTAGTGCGCACAGGGAAGGGCGAGAGAACGTTTATTGAGTCCACCGAAAACGAACTCGACGGGGTATTGGTACACAATAACCTGCAAGAGTTTGTTGATTCCTACTTAAGCTCACAACCTCATTAGTGATAAACACCCATGTTTAGCCGTGCCGCTACAACCCTTCGCTCGCTAGTCTTTTATGCCGGCTATTCTGTGGCGACAGTTTTAATCTCGCTTATCTGCATTACGGTGTTTTGGTTTATCCCACTTAAACGCCGGTTTTTCATCTATTCACTCTGGTGCAAGTTTGTCCTGTTCTGGCTGCGTATTACGTGCAATGTACGTTATGACATTCAAGGGCTAGAACATATCCCTAACACTCCCGTTGTGGCCTTAAGCACCCATCAAAGCGCTTGGGAGACCATCTTCCTCTATGGTGCGCTCTCGCCTGTGTGTCCTATCCTGAAAAAGGAGCTTCTAAAAATTCCGTTTTGGGGTTGGGCGATGTATTTGCAAAAGCCCATCGCCATCGATAGAAGTAAGCCCCGAGAAGCCGGGCGTTCCTTGCTGATTCAGGGTAAGCAACGCCTGGGGGATGGAATGTCAGTGGTGATATTTCCAGAGGGGACACGCAGTCCTGCAGGCACAATAAAGGCTTTCTCTCGTGGTGGGGCAAAACTTGCGGTGTATGCCAATGCGCCAGCGCTACCCGTTATCCATAATGCCGGTGAATGTTGGCCTGCACACACGTTTATGAAGAAAGCCGGCGTGATTCGCGTACGCTTCGGTCCAGTAATCCAAAGCGAAGGAAAAACGGCCAGCGAAGTGGCTGATATTTATACCGAGTGGGTCGATAAAAACAAAGAGCTTATTACTGACCGCCCACAATGACGTAGTAAGGGTTAATAGCTTGACCCTTACTATGAGTTTGACTATTGTTACGCCCCCTGCGTCAGGTGCCAATTTCGGAAGCAATTCCACTTTGGGTAAACGGGAAGTTCGGTGAGAAACCGACACTGCCCCCGCAACGGTAAGCTTGTTCGAGTACGTTTTCAGAACAAGTGAGTCCGACACCGGCCTGAAGCAGACTACGTCATTGCTATGCGATGACAAAAACGATGCAGCGGAGGGCTCATCGGTAGTCGGTTCCTTGCCTAGGCATCCTGCCCTCTACTTCTTGTCTCTCCCTCATGAAAAATAATTTTCATCGAGGACAAAAAATGAAAACCTTAACAAACTCATCAATCTTGATGGGCGTTTGCCTAAGTGCGTCTGCAATGCAGTTGCAGGCTCAAACTCCAGACAATACCGCTCCTGAAGAAATAGTCGTCACGGCTAATCGAATTGAACAAACCCTCAGTACCGTTTTAGCGGCCACAACCGTTATAGACAAAGAAGCCATTCGCCAGTCTTCTGCACAGAACCTTGCGGGCCTGCTTGCAGGAGTTCCTGGTATGCAGTTTTCGTCATCAGGCGGGCAGGGCGCACAGACGAGCTTGTTCATGCGCGGTACCGAGTCAGACCATACCTTGATTCTAGTCGACGGCGTGCAGATGACCACCAACAGCGGTCCGGCCGGAAGATTGGAGTTCATCCCTCTGGATCAGATCGAGCGCATCGAGATTGTGCGCGGTCCTCGCTCTAGCGTGTACGGGTCCGAAGCTATCGGTGGGGTGGTTAATATTATTACCCAACCCAATATTCAAGAAGACTTTAGTGGCTCCGTCAAATTGATGGCCGGTACTGAAAATAGCAGCGATGCCAATATCGGACTACAAGGGCGAGTCGGAAAAACCACTTTGTCTCTAGACGCCTCACACACTCAAACAGATGGTATAGATAACAGTCAGCGCGGCAGTTCAGATGACGACGGTTATGAAAATGACTCCTTGTCACTCTCGTTCGCCCATCAGTTCAGTGAAATGTTTAGTCTGTCCTCTACCTATTCTCGCTACGATGCCGAATCAGATTACGACGATGGAATCGTCAACACAGACAGTCAGCAATTGAGCGCTACTGTCGCTGCATCATTCACGCAGCAGTGGGATTCGAATCTTATCCTCGAGAAATTCAAAGAAGACAATGCCGATGCTGGGGCTTACGGACTAACCAATAGCAACACCGAAAACAATAAGCTTAGCTGGCAGAACACTTATACGTTCGATGCGAGCAATCTTTTATCTTTTGGCATCGATCATCAAGAGCAAGAGTTACGCTACGCGACGTTTGGTGCACTGCAAACTGACACCTCTCGCGATAATGACGGTGTGTACGCCGTTTATATCCGTGAGAGTGGTCCTATGGATTTTACGCTTTCAATGCGTAATGACGACAACGAACGCTTTGGCAACCACAGCACGGGCAGCATCGCCATCGGTCGTGACTTCAGTGCCATTGTGCGCGGCTGGGTGAGCTATGGTACTGCTTTTAAGGCACCGAATCTGATCGACTTGTATGTGGATTTCCCTTCATTCTTTTTCTTTTCTAACCCGAACCTAAACCCTGAAACGGCTGAAAGCATCGAGTTAAGTTTACAAGCTCAAGGCTTTGGCGCGACATGGAAATTGAATGTGTTTCGCAACGACATCGATGACTTGATCTCGACTGATGCGACGTTCTCCACCTTGGCGAATATCCAGAAAGCGCGAATCGACGGCTTAGAAGCGACTGTTAGTTCTACAGTAGCAGGATGGAATATCGATGCAGCGTTAACCTTGTTGGATCACGAGAACAGAAACACAGGAGCCGATTTATTACGTCGCTCCGGTCAAACGTTTTCATTGAATGCGGCTAGAGACTTCGGTGCGTTCGATCTTGCAGTGAACCTGTTAGCACAGAACGAGCATCAGGATATCGATCCCATTAATTTCGGTACTTCAACAGTTGCCGGTTATGGTGTTGTTAATTTGATCGGTGGGTATCGATTCAACGAAGCGTTTGATTTGCGACTACGAATCGGTAATTTATTGGACAAGGATTACCAGATCGTAGATGGCTTCAATACACAGGGCCGTACTGCACAACTTTCACTGAACTACTTGTTCTAAAACAAATGAGTGTTTAACGATTCAAGGAGTCCTTTATGACGAAATATTTAACTGAGCACAAAGAAGTTCTGTTCCTGCTATTTTTAGTGGTAATCAGTGCGGTACTACCGCACCCCGCGAATGTGACGCCGATTGGCGCTCTTGGTCTATTCGCAGGGACTTATACTAGAAAGCCCGCCTTTCTATTGTTGCCTGTTGCCGCAGCAATGTTTGCCGACCTTGCCACGGTAGGAGTCTACAGTGTACTAGTCATGTTTTTTGTTTATACAGGACACCTTGTATCGGCACTTTGCGGGCGTTACCTGGTACGTGATAAAGCTTTAACAAGCCGACTGCCGGTGGCAGTAATCGGGGCTTCCCTTGGCTTCTATCTTGTCTCCAATCTTGGAAACTGGTGGGCGTTTCAGCCACATACCTGGGCGGGCTTAGTCGAGTGCTATACCTTAGGGCTACCTTATTTAGCGCGAACACTTTTCGGTAACGTGCTTTACAGTGCTCTGTTCTTCGGCACATTTATATTAATACAACAGGCACTTTCGGATAAATATGTCACAGACACCGTCTGATATTCGTATAGTCTCACTGCTTCCTAGCGCTACAGAAATTGTCTGTGCGCTGGGCTTGCAGAAGTATCTAGTTGGGGTCAGTCACGAGTGTGATTATCCTGTGGGGGTAGCCGACTTGCCTGTCGTTACCAACACTGCAATTCCTAAAGGTTTAGACAGCAAAGCGATCGATGAAAAAGTGCGTGAACTGCTGCAAACCGATGCCGCTCTTTATCACTTGGACATGGAGACCTTACTGACTCTTAAGCCAACCCATATTGTGACTCAAGCCATTTGCGATGTATGCGCTGTGTCCGCCGCAGAGGTGGAATCGGTGGCTTGCCAGTTGCCCGGCAATCCACAAATTGTGAACCTGGAACCCATGAGTCTGCAACAGGTGTTGGATACCTTTACGTTAATTGGTCAGGCGACTCAGTTTGAGTCAGAGGCTTCTAGCGTGGTCCAGGCTCTGCAAGCCCGGGTGGATATTGTCGCTAAGCGCACAGCCAGTATCGAAGTCAAAGATAGGCCACGAGTCGCGATGCTGGAGTGGATTGATCCCTTGTTTAATGCCGGCCATTGGACTCCAGAGCTGGTTGCTATGGCCGGTGGCATAGATTGCCTTGGTAATCTCAATCAGGCCTCTGTAGGCCTGCCCGATGAAGCCGTGTACAAAGCACAGCCCGATGTATTGTTCGTGGCGCTATGCGGTTTTGATCTCACACGTACAGAACAAGATTTGCCCTTATTGGAGCGCTTACCCGGCTGGTCTGATCTACCCTGTGTGCAAGCAGGACGTGTCTACTATACCGACGGCAATGCGTACTTTAGTAGAGCTGGGCCCCGGCTAGTAGAAAGCTTAGAGATTCTCGCTCATGCGCTACACCCGGAGATACATCCGGCATCACCCTGTGGAGACATTGCGAAGATCTGGTAATTGCGCTGGTCAAAATTCCATATTGACTAGAATAGTGATCATGAGTCCGGCCCACAGCAGTAAGTATGGTGTGAACAACGCCATAGCCAAGCCACGGCGCTGTTTCTTAATGCAAACGGCTCCTGCCAAAATGGCTATGGGGAATACCAGAGGAATATAGTAAAGGGCAGGGTAGCCCGCAACGAAGAAACAGATAGGAGTGGCAAAAGCGGCAGACACATAAGCCCAGCCATATTTTCCAGAGCGTAGGGCGTGTACCAACATAAACGCGCTAGAGATCGCTACGAAGTAAATGATAAATAATATGAGTAGCTGCACGGGCGCCTATACATCAGGGGTTATCACATAAGCGATATAACTAAAATTGCGGCTAGGGTACTAAAAGCCCTGAACCGCAATTTTAGCAGAGTCGATCTACAAACCCTGAGCTAACATAAGTTGTTGTTATATATCAAGATTTTGCGCTGCAAGCGCATTACTCTCGATAAACTCACGTCGGGGATCAACCTGATCACCCATCAAAGTCGTAAACAACTGATCGGCACCAATCGCATCTTCGATAGTCACCTGCAGCATACGTCGGCTTTCTGGGTCCATTGTCGTTTCCCACAACTGGCTAGGATTCATTTCTCCTAGACCTTTATAACGCTGTAGATAATGGCCCTTCATGGCATCAGCGGTTAACCAGGCTAATGCCTCAGCGAAAGTCTTCACTTCCTGCTTACGCTCACCACGTTGTACAAAGGCACTTTCTTCGATCAACCCTTCAAGAGTAGCACCCAGTTTCACAATGGCTTTGTACTCACCCGATTTGAAGAAATCGGTATTGAAGTGGTATTCCTTCGTCAAACCGTGGAATGACTGAACGATATGAGGCAGATACACATTGCGCTCTTCATCTTTAACAGCCGTGAAATGATAGCCAGCAGCCGTTTTAGGATGCAGTTTTGACATGCTTTCCCAAAGTTCTGTGCACCATTGGCTAACAACGGGCTCAGTCAGGTCGGTTTGGCCGAGTTCACGAGTAAAGATCATCGCCTCAAGCACTTCGGAAGGGTAAAGCCTGTTTAGTCGCTTAACGATAGAGTAAGTACTGTTGTACTGCTCGACCATTGCATCCAGGGCGTCACCAGAGATAGCAGGGGCCTCAGAGTTAACAAACAGACTCGCGCCTTCTAATGCGTTTCTAGTCTGATATTTAGCTAACGCGTCGTCATCTTTCAAATACTGCTCATGTTTACCTTTTCTGATTTTATACAGAGGAGGCTGAGCAATGAAGATGTGTCCACGGTCTACCAGTTCGCGCATTTGACGGAAGAAGAACGTCAAAAGCAATGTTCGAATATGAGAACCGTCGACGTCGGCATCGGTCATGATGATGATGCTGTGATAGCGTAAGTTTTCCGGAGCGAACTCCTCGTTACCAATGCCGCAGCCCAATGCTTTAATCAAGGTACCGATCTCTGCTGAGCTAAGCATCTTATCGAAACGCGCTTTCTCAACGTTAAGAATCTTACCTTTGAGGGGGAGAATCGCTTGGTTTTTACGGTTTCGGCCTTGTTTGGCAGATCCACCAGCCGAATCACCCTCCACTATGTAAATTTCTGAAAGAGCAGGGTCTTTCTCTTGGCAATCCGCAAGCTTGCCAGGCAAACCGGCAATATCCAAAGCGCCTTTACGTCGTGTCATTTCACGGGCTTTACGCGCCGCTTCACGTGCACGAGCAGCATCGATCATCTTGCCAACAATAGCTTTCGCTTCAAGAGGATTTTCCATCAGGTAGTCAGTGAAATGACGCGTCATCTCTTGCTCAACCACCGTTTTGACTTCAGAGGAAACGAGCTTATCTTTGGTCTGTGAAGAGAACTTAGGATCTGGAACCTTCACAGAGATGATCGCAGTAAGACCTTCTCGGGCATCATCACCAGTCGTAGCAACTTCCTTGCCCTTCTTAGTGGATGTTTCTTTATCAATATAAGAGTTCAATACACGTGTTAGCGCTGCTCGGAAGCCTGCGATATGAGTACCGCCATCCTTCTGAGGGATATTATTCGTGTAAGGGTAGATGTTCTCTTGGTAGCTGTCGTTCCACTGCATGGCGACTTCTACTGATATTCCGTCTTCTTCGCGCTCCGCGGTAAAGTGAAATATCTTATTAACAGTAGGCTTATTAGTATTGAGGTAGCTAACAAAGGCCTGCAGACCGCCTTCGTATTTAAACAAGTCTGTCTTTCCTGAGCGCTCATCCTTCAGCTCGATGGACACGCCAGCATTCAAGAAGGCGAGTTCTCGTAACTTCTTGGCTAGGATATCGTAGTGAAATTCGATAGTAGAGAAGGTTAGTGCCGATGGCTTGAAGTGACAGGAGGTACCGGATTTCTCGGTTTCACCAACAACAGCCAGTGGTGCCTGAGGCACACCATGCACGTAATTCTGCTCGAACACTTGGCCTTGACGACGGATAGTCAGTTTAAGCTCTTCCGAAAGGGCGTTTACAACCGATACCCCAACACCGTGAAGTCCGCCGGATACTTTATAGCTGTTGTCATCAAACTTTCCACCAGCATGAAGTACCGTCATGATTACTTCTGCAGCAGACACGCCTTCAGCATGCATCTCTGTTGGAATACCGCGACCATTGTCTGAAACAGTGACAGTTTCGCCAGGATGGATGGTGACTCGAATATCGTCACAATGACCAGCCAAGGCTTCATCTATAGAGTTATCGACAAGCTCGAAAACCATGTGATGAAGACCAGTGCCATCGTCGGTGTCACCAATATACATTCCAGGTCTTTTTCTTACTGCGTCGAGACCCTTTAGTACCTTAATACTCGACGAGTTATATGTAGAGTCCTGAGCCATGCGTGTTCTCCTGTTAAAGCAATTTCTCTGCTAATTCCAAACCCATTGGCATTTTCGCCATCAGGGCGTTCCAGCTTTGTTATAGAGCTACTATTTTACCATGTTCCACGTGGAACTTTCCGGTACTTACACCTGTAGACCAACATTTTTCTATCTCTGTTGCGTCTACACAGGTTATAAAAATCTGGCAGCCTAGCTCTTCGAGCAGGCGACATATAAGAATTCGGTTGTCGCTGTCTAACTCAGAAGGAAGATCATCAATCAGATAGACACCTTTCTCCTCAGTCAGTGTATAGAGCAATTGGCTCTGCGCGACTTTCATCGCACTCACTAGCAACTTTTGTTGGCCTCGAGAAAGGACATCCGCTGCGGAATTACGGCCGATCTTAATCGATATATCAGCCCGATGAGGACCAACTTGAGTCGCACCATAACGCACATCCCGATCCAAACTATTGCGCAAAGCGTCAGCAAGATCAGTATTAGCGTCCCAACCTCTCTCATAACTTATACTCAACCCAGGTAGATCTATCAAACGGGGAAGGGCGGTATTCAGGATCGGCAGGTATTGTTCAATATAATGTCGACGCAGGCTGTCGATCTGCGTGCCTAATAGCGAAAATTCAGCATCCCAGGCATCAAGTTGTTCTTTATCAAGACGCCTTTGTTTAAGAAGCAGGTTACGTTGCGTCAGGCATTTAGTCGCTTTTCGCCACACTAATGCAAACTCATGTTCCACGTGGAACACTCCCCAATCTAAAAACCGTCGTCTTACCTTGGGGCTTCCTTCCAACAAAGAGAAGCTATCCGAGTTAATGATCTGCATGGGGAGATGGCGTGCAGTCTCAACCCAACTCTTCTGACGTTCACCCAAAAGCTTAAGGACCTGACCTTGCTTGCGACTTTTATTCAGCCCAATACTAACGCCGGCTTCGAGTTCTGCGAAAATAACACAATCGTCAGACTCAGTATCGATTACTGGCTCTAGCTTAGGACTGCGAAAGGAGCGCCCGAGACCGAGCATATAGATGGATTCAAGAAGGCTTGTCTTGCCACTGCCATTCTTGCCATAGATGATATTGACTCTATCCGCGGGTCGAATCTGTACTTCAGAAAGATTCCTGACCCGTAAAACATCCAACCTGCGGATAGTAGCCATACTAGTTTTGCATCAAACTTACTTAAAGACGCATTGGCATAACAACATACACTGCTTCGCCAGCACCATCGGCCGATTCCAGTAGGGCGCTGGAATTAGAATCTAATAGAGTCATCTTCACTTTTTCTGATGAAAGTACCGTAAGCACATCGACTAGGTAACTCACGTTAAAACCAATCTCTAAGGACTCACCCTGATAATCCACAGAAACAGACTCTTCAGCCTCTTCTTGATCAGGGTTATTGGCCAGAATCCGCATTTCGGCATTAGTCAGCAATACACGAATGCCGCGATATTTTTCGTTAGACAGAATAGAAGTCCGCGCAAATGCTTGCTTAAGCTCCAAGCGATCGCCAATAACGAGCTTATCGCCGCCTTTAGGCAGCACTCGGTTATAGTCAGGGAACTTACCATCGACTAGTTTAGAGGTGAAAGTAGTGTCCTTCGTACGAGCACGAACATGGTTTCTGCCGAACACAATTGATATATCCGCCTCATCGCCCGTCAATAAGCGACCCAACTCAACGACCCCTTTACGAGGAAGGATAAGCTGAACAGGCTCCGCAACGTCGTTATTCATCGCCACCGTTTGCATCGCAAGACGGTGACCATCGGTAGCCACAACACGCAGATAGTCAGCGGCCAACTCAAACAACATACCGTTTAGATAGTAGCGCACGTCTTGTTGCGCCATCGCGAAACTCGTACCGTCGAGCAAAGATTTCAACGCCAACTGAGGCAGCACCAACTCAATAGTACCAGGCTCATCTTCTGTATTAGGGAACTCTCCAGCAGGCAAAGTAGCCAAGCTAAAGCGGCTGCGGCCAGACTTAATGATCATTTTATTATCATCAACCGTTAACTCTAATATCGCATCGTCTGAAAGAGACTTACAAATATCTAGCAATTTACGTGCAGGAACGGTGATTTCACCAGGCTTTGTATTGCCCTCTACCTGCACACGACCGACTAGCTCAACCTCCAAATCCGTACCTGTGATTGAAAGTTCACCATTGGGATCCAAAGACAGCAACACATTTGAAAGTACTGGCAATGTTTGTCGTCGCTCTACGACCCCAGATACCAATTGCAAAGGTTTAAGAATGGCTTCTCTAGAGATTACAAAATACATAGCTATGTCACTCAGTCAGTTTTATTTATATGGCAATGCGTTGATTATCGCACGAAGCGCCCACTCAGGTAGCTAACGCTCTAAGCAAATTGTTGTAATCTTCCGAAAAATCCGAAGATGTCGACCTTAAATGCTTAACCTGTTTGCAGGCATGCAACACAGTCGTATGATCTCGACCACCATAGGCATCACCAATTTCAGGCAAGCTATGATTTGTTAGTTCTTTAGAAAGACTCATCGCCATTTGACGAGGTCTTGCTACTGATCGATTACGACGCTTTGACAGCATGTCCGACATTTTAATTTTATAGTATTCAGCCACTATTCTCTGAATATTATCGATTGTCACCATTTTATCGTGCAGGGCAAACAAGTCCTTCAAGGCTTCTTTAACTAGCTCTAAGTCGATAGGGCGGCCCACGAAGTTAGCGTGCACAATAACCTTCTTCAAAGCACCTTCTAGTTCACGCACGTGAGATCTTAGTCTCTGCGCAATAAACATCGCGGCATCCCCAGGCAGTTCAACATTACTCTGTTCCGCTTTATTGATCAGGATTGCTGCACGCGTCTCTAATTCTGGAGGCTCAACACCCACAGACAAACCCCATCCGAATCTTGACTTGAGGCGCTCCTCTAAGCCATTGATTTCCTTATGGTATCTGTCACTTGTCAGAATAATCTGTTGGCCACCTTCTAATAAGGCGTTAAACGTATGGAAGAACTCTTCCTGAGAACGTTCTTTCCCAGCGAAAAACTGAATATCGTCAATTAACAGTGCATCGACACCACGATAATAACGCTTAAATTCATTAATAGCGTTGAGTTGTAATGCGGTAACCATAGTGGCCACAAATGTTTCCGAATGCAGGTAGACCACTTTAGCGTCAGGCTTTCTCGCCACAAGATAATTACCAATGGCATGCATCAAGTGAGTTTTACCTAGGCCCACCCCTCCATATATAAATAGAGGGTTATAAGCACCGCCTGGGTTTTCGGCCACTTGCATGGCTGCAGCACGGGCGAGTTGGTTCGACTTTCCTTCAATGAAGTTATCAAACGTGTTCTCTGGA
Organism: Gammaproteobacteria bacterium; assembly: GCA_051252515.1. Lineage (GTDB taxonomy): Bacteria > Pseudomonadota > Gammaproteobacteria > Pseudomonadales > Pseudohongiellaceae > UBA5078. The sequence continues at coordinate 144,135 of JBPOFS010000002.1, read as the reverse complement.
TTGAGGCTACCTTTATGACGTAACTTCCCATCAATAATCACCTCCATGTTTCTGGAGCTGCGCTTGATGAGGCTTGTACCGCGAGGAGCTTGTATTATGGCGCCACGACTTGGTGTCTCGATGACATTGTCTTGCACAGCATTACGAGAGAGCGTGCTCTCTAACTTAGTGACGGCCTCTGGAGTTTCCTGCTTTACCTCAACCTTACTTTCTCTTTGACTCTGTGAGCCGATCTCAAAGACCAGGTCTACGTTGTCGTTATCAGAGTGTTCCTTAAGGAGTTCACGGATTCTGCCCAGGAATTTCTCTTTTACCCAATCGAGTACAAAACGATTTGGGGCATATAAGCGAATTTCATTTGGAGCAGTTTCTGCATGCAGGGGTCTTATCCAAGTATTAAACTGTTGGGAGGGCAATTCATTTTTTAGACTACTTACACAATTTTGCCAGTTCAGCGAGTTCACTCTTCTTATTACCTTCGAATATCATTTGGAGTTTTATTGAGAAGGGATTTTAGCGTGGCTGACAATAGTTATCCACACTCAATACATGCAAAAGCATAAACTTAAACTCATATTTTTTTATTTAATTTCAATAACTTATACCACTGCACCCTGTAAAATACGACACAAAAGAACAACATAAAACAGTAAAGTCACCAAAACATAAGCTGTGGATAACATGTTACTAACACCGTATAATTCGTAACTTGCTGTATTTTTTAAAAATTACTGTTTCTAAACTAATTTCAATGTTTTTCTTCTCGAATCAATTGCAATAAGCGCTTGAAACATCTAGAATTCGCGCTCGGTTTAAATCCGGCAAATACACTTTTAAGTAACACTCTGGACATCATCATGAAAAGAACCTTTCAGCCAAGCAGAATTAAGCGCGCTCGTACACACGGTTTCCGTGCACGTATGGCGACTAAAGGCGGCCGTCTTGTAATTAAGCGTCGTCGTGCATGCGGTCGAGCAAAGTTGTCAGCCTAAGGCTCTCTCTTCCATCTGCGGTACTCAAGAAAGAAGAACCTGTGTCTGACTTCAGCTTTAACAAGAAGCTGCGTCTACTGGGTGCCGCAGATTTCCAACCTGTCTTTAAGCACACCCGTTATAAAGTCTCCTGTCAGCAGCTTCTTGTACTAGCTACCGACAGTGGCACTCCGTTCCCTCGCCTCGGCCTTGTTATTGCTAAAAAGAACATACCGAAGGCTGTGCAAAGAAATCGTGTTAAACGTATCTTGCGCGAGTCGTTCAGACACAATCAAAGTTTGCTCCCTACACTAGACATCGTTATTCTAGCTCGTAGTGGCTTAGGCACACTTAATAATGAGCAGATAAGAAGAAAGATTGAACGACACTGGGTGGATCTCATCCAAAAAGCACGCAAAAAATCCGACACACGAGAATCCGAGCATGCTGGATAAACTTGCAATTGGGCTAATCACTATCTATCAGCACACGTTAAGTCTGCTGATTGGCCAACAATGCCGTTTTTATCCCACTTGTTCGCATTACACTCAAGAAGCTATCGAAAAACACGGTCTAGTCCGTGGTATTGGTCTTGGTACTAAACGCATCTTGCGCTGCCATCCGTGGCATCCAGGGGGAGTCGATCTAGTCCCGGAACCAAAAATCTCCATTGAACCCTCAAAGTCATCAACTCTGTAGTAGATAAACATGGACTCAATTAAATACCTTATTTTTGGTGGCTTGGCCGTCGTTTCATACTTGCTCCTTCTTGCTTGGCAGGAAGATTACCCGCGAGTTCCCGTTGCAGACACCGTGCAGCAAGTTATCCCCACTATCGATAATCAAGTGCAAAGCGATTTGCCCTCGGTAGCTGCTGTGAATAACTCCTCGTCTGATGTTCCTGTTGTGACGAGTATCCCAACGGCTTCAATTTCTCAAACAGACACTCAGATTACAGTGCATACCGACGTCCTGAATGTGATTTTAGATCGTAATGGCGGTGATATCGTTGAAGTCTCCTTACCTATGTTCAAAAAGAACATCGATGTTGAAGATGATCCATTTGTCTTGCTTGAGAACAACGCACAACGCTTGTATGTCGCCAAAAGCGGTTTAGTAGGACGTAACGGCATCGATTCAACTCGCAGAGCCTTATACGAGGCTCAAGCCACTACTTATACACTGGAACAAAATGCCGACACTCTAGAAGTGGCCATGCGTTTCACCGATGCCAATGGTGTGGCGGTTACAAAGCGCTTCTCCTTTGAGCGTGGTAGTTATTTGATCGATATTACCTATGAGATCAACAACACGACGAATGCGGCGTGGAGTGCGAATCTGTTTGGGCAAATCAATCGAACTAATTATGCCGATCCAAGCACTACCGGTGGCATTGGTGCTTCATCATTCTTAGGTTTCGCCTCTACTTCTGCAGATGACCCTTATGCTAAAAACGCATTCGATGATATCGATGATGGGATTGAGCCATACCAAATGACTGGCGGCTGGATTGCCATGAGCCAACATTATTTCCTTTCAGCTTGGATTCCTGCTGAAAACTCAAATAACACTTTCTCAATGCGCAAAAACCCACAGAACAGCAATGAATACATTGGTGGTTTTACTGGCAGCGAATTCACAGTAGCCCCAGGGCAGAGCAGCACACAGAATCTTGAATTCTATGCTGGTCCTAAAGATCAATATTCATTAAGAGAAGTCTCTCCAAATCTTGATCTCACGATCGATTATGGTTGGCTTTATTTTGCAGCCTCTCCAATCTATTGGTTGCTTCGACAGATCAATTCGATCGTGGGCAACTATGGTTGGTCCATCTTATTATTAACGCTTACTGTTAAAGGAATCTTCTATAAGCTTTCTGCAACAAGCTATCGTTCCATGGCCAATATGCGTCGAGTTATGCCCAAAATGGCGCAGTTAAAAGAGCGTTATGGTGATGACCGAGTCAAGATGCAAAAAGCCACAATGGATCTATATAAGAAAGAAAAAATTAACCCCTTCGGTGGTTGTTTACCGATGTTAGTGCAGATGCCTGTCTTTATCGCCCTGTATTGGGTGTTGATGGAAAGTGTAGAATTACGTCAGGCACCTTTCATGTTGTGGATACACGATCTCTCTATAATGGATCCGTACTTTGTATTGCCATTATTAATGGGTGGATCAATGTATGCGCAGTCATTACTAAGCCCTGCACCAGCAGATCCAATGCAAGCAAAAGTCATGCGCTTTATGCCTGTTATGATGACAATCTTTTTCCTCTGGTTCCCAGCAGGTCTTGTTCTTTACTGGTTGGCTAACAGCGTTCTAGGTATTGCTCAGCAGTACTATATTACGAAGAAGATCGAAAAAGAGTACGAGTCAAAAAGCGCTTAATCCGGAGCGCACTGCGCGCAATATTAATGTCCTTATATACTGACAGCGATACTATCTGCGCAATCGCGACACCACCTGGACGGGGTGGTGTCGGCGTCGTACGAATATCAGGTCCACTCGCTGCACACGTTGCTAGCACTCTACTGCATTTCTCTCCAAAACCACGGCACGCCCATTACAGCAAGTTCTATGACGCTAATTCTGAGCTTATAGATCAAGGCATCGTCATCTATTTTCCTGGCCCAAATTCTTTTACGGGCGAAGATGTCTTAGAGCTACAAGGTCACGGCGGCTCCTATATTCTTGATCGTTTACTCAAAGAAGTCCTGCTATTAGGTCCGCGCCTTGCACGTCCTGGTGAGTTCTCCGAACGTGCTTTCATAAACGGCAAAATGGATCTAACTCAAGCTGAAGCCATCGCTGATCTTATTGAGTCTAGTAGTGACGAAGCTGCTCGCAGCGCTATGCGAACCTTACAAGGTGATTTCTCAAAGCTGATCAGCGCATTAAGCGATTCGATCATCAATCTTCGAGTGTATATCGAGGCCTCTATTGATTTCACAGAGGAAGAAATAGACTTTCTCACAGAAGGCAAAACCTCTGAAACTCTCGATAAAATTTTGGCTGATACTGACTCTATTCTGGCGCAAGCAAAACAAGGCGCTATTTTAAGAGAAGGGATGTCTGTGGTGATTGCGGGCAAACCTAATGCAGGCAAATCAAGCTTACTCAATGCATTGGCCGGGAAAGACACTGCCATCGTTACCGATATAGCAGGAACAACCCGTGACACCCTTGTAGAGCAAATTAACATTGATGGAATGCCTGTACACATCACAGACACAGCAGGCCTTAGACAGAGCCAGGACGTTGTAGAGAAGGAAGGGATACGCAGAGCCATAAAAGCAATCAGTGACGCAGACCGAGTAATGCTCGTAGTGGATTCCTCCGCAGACGATGTGCAGGTAAACAACTTATCTGCTTTTCTTAAAACACTAGGCATTGATGACTTACTTACTAACGCCAATATTAATCGGCTTAGTATCGTAAAGAACAAAATCGATCTTATTGGCGAACAATGCACCGTACGAACTCTGCAGTTTGATTCCATTATCGTCACTGAAATAGCGCTCTCAGCCAAATCCCAAGAAGGCATAGAACTCCTTCGTCAGCACCTTAAAGACTGTATGGGCTTCTCTCCAAGCGGAGAGGGGGGCTTTATAGCCAGACGACGACACCTTGATGCTTTACTGCGAACAAAAGCGTTCTTAGAACAAGCAAAACTCCAACTTGAAGGCAGTCGAGAAGGGGAAATAGTGGCTGAAGATCTCAAGCAAGCACACCGATGTTTGGGAGAAATCACCGGAGAATTCACCACAGACGATTTATTGGGCAAGATTTTCTCTAGTTTTTGCGTCGGTAAATAATTATTTTGCTCTGTATAACCTTGTAAGAAGCTGTGAATAACCCATCGTAAAATCATTAACAAACAGTGGATGGAATTTAGGGCTAAATTGGCCTATGTATAAGTCGGTGCTTTCTCCACAGATTACGCAAGCCTTGTAAATAGCTTAAACATGATTCACACACTGACTTATGTAGAGGCTAAATACTTGTTAAATATGGTAAATAATGGCTTCTCCACAGAAAACAGCGTTACCATCATTAACATCAGTATTAGTATCTTTAAGGTTTTATTAACTATTTATAACTAACTAATAATTTAAATCTTTAAAATCGATTTACGTTTTCTTCAATAAAATTAAATACTTCAAATTTCGATTTGAAGGCTTATACTTATCGGCCCTTAGTATTTGGCCCTTGCAGGTGTTTCATGGATTTTTCAAAAAAGTACGATGTGATCGTCGTTGGCGGAGGCCATGCTGGCACCGAAGCGGCCTTGGCAGCAGCTCGTATGGGCTCGAGTACCATTTTGATTACTCACAATATCGAAACACTCGGTCAAATGTCGTGTAATCCGGCTATTGGCGGGATCGGTAAAACTCATCTCGTCAAAGAAATCGACGCTTTGGGCGGGGCTATGGCTCGCGCCACCGATCAGGCTGGCATTCAATTTCGGGTTTTGAATAGCAGCAAAGGCCCTGCGGTTAGGGCTACGAGAGCACAAGCTGATCGCGTTTTATACAAAGCCGCTATTCGCAAAATACTTGAAAACCAAGAGAATTTAGACCTTTTCCAACAAGGCGTTGATGACCTCATCGTTGAGGGCGAAACGGTTACCGGCGTTGTGACCCAAATGGGACTTCGCTTTTTTGCCTCGACGGTAGTGTTAACCACGGGAACCTTCCTCGGTGGCAAGATTCATATTGGCATGGAAAATAGCGCCGGCGGCAGAGCAGGGGACCCACCCTCGACCATATTGGCGCAGCGCTTAAGAGCGCTCCCGTTCCGAGTTGCGCGCTTGAAAACAGGCACGCCTCCTCGCATTGATGCACGCTCAGTGGATTTTTCAGTGATGCAGGCACAGGCTGGCGATACGCCGATTCCTGTGATGTCGTACATCGGCAGTGCTGATGAGCATCCAGAACAAGTTAATTGCTATATCACCTCGACTAACGAGGAATGCCACGAAATTATCCGCGGTGGTTTGGACCGCTCCCCTATGTACACAGGGGTTATTGAAGGTTTAGGCCCACGCTATTGTCCGTCGATCGAAGACAAAGTCATGCGTTTTGCGGACAAAACCTCGCATCAAATCTTTGTTGAGCCCGAAGGCTTAAATACCCACGAACTTTACCCTAACGGGATTTCCACTAGTCTGCCTTTTGACGTGCAGATTGAGCTTGTTCGTAAAATTAAAGGATTCGAGAACGCGCACATTACGCGTCCGGGTTATGCCATTGAATATGATTTCTTTGATCCAAGAGATCTAAACTACTCGTTGGAAACCAAATTTATCAAAGGGCTTTATTTTGCAGGCCAAATCAATGGGACCACAGGCTATGAAGAGGCTGCGGCACAAGGTTTGCTCGCAGGCTTGAATGCCGCGCTTTCGGCGCAAGGCAAACCAAGTTGGTGTCCGCGCCGTGACCAGGCATACATTGGGGTGTTGGTAGACGATCTAATCACTCTCGGTACCAATGAGCCTTATCGTATGTTTACCAGTCGCGCTGAGTATCGATTGTTGCTACGTGAGGACAACGCCGACTTGCGTCTTACCGCCATTGGTCGTGAACTTGGCCTAGTGGACGATGTTCGATGGGCGCTTTTCTGCGACAAAAGCCAAAAAATAGACGAAGAGATGGCAAGATTGAAGAAGGTATGGATTCATGCCGATTCTGAAAAAGCGCAAAAAGTGAATGCGTTGCTAGAGAAGCCGATATCTCGCGAATACAGCTTGGCGGATCTACTGACTCGTCCCGAGATCACTTATGACGCCTTGCAGTTAGCTGTAGCGGATGAAAACTCTGACAGTGAACCGTTGCCAGCGGCCGTGCGCGAACAAGTTGAGATCCAAATAAAATACAAAGGCTATATCGACAGACAAGAAGAGGATATTCAGAAGTTGCGTCGTCAGGAGAACACTCCTTTGCCGGTGGATTTCGATTATCAACAAATGCAGGGGCTCTCTAATGAGCTAAAACAGAAATTAGAAAGCGTGCGGCCAGAAAATATTGCTCGTGCCTCTCGTATTCCTGGAATGACGCCTGCGGCAATCTCATTGATGTTGATTTACCTGAAAAAGTATCAAGCTGTGCGTGCTAAGTCCGCATGATAAAACGCAATGAAGAAACCGTTATCACTGCCGCTATCGAAAGCCAATTAAGCTCTGGTTTAGAAGAGTTGGGGCTTTCTTTGTCAGCGGAGCAACAAGGTAAACTGCTCGATTACCTTGCCCTGCTCATGAAGTGGAACAAGGCATTCAATCTTTCTGGAGTCCGTGACGCAGAGCAGATGCTGTCACGACACATTCTGGATAGCCTGACCTTGGTGAATTACATGCAGGGCACGCGGATACTGGATGTCGGCACAGGCCCTGGCTTACCGGGTATTCCCTTAGCCATTTGCTATCCCGATAAGCAGTTCGGCTTACTCGATAGTAACGGTAAAAAGTCGAGATTCGTGTTTCAAGCGAAGTTGCAGTTAGGGCTTAGTAATATCGAAGCCATCAACGCTAGAGTAGAAAGCTTTCAAGATGATAAGCCTTTAGACATCATTGTCAGTAGGGCGTTTGCCACATTGGAAGACATGATTACAGTGACACGACACCTCGTAGTTCCGGGACATACGCGTCTCGTTGCCATGAAGGGCTTGTATCCTGAAGAGGAGCTCGCCGCCATCCCTGATGGCTTTGTGATGACTAAAGCAGAGCGGGTGTCTGTCCCAGGCTACACTGGTGAAAGACACATCATAGAATTGGAAGCCAAAAAGGCGGAGTAGCATTCGTGTCTAGAGTATTAGCAATCGCGAATCAGAAAGGCGGGGTCGGCAAAACGACCACTTCCGTCAATTTAGCCGCCTCATTGCAGGCCACTAAACGCCGTGTCTTATTGATCGACTTAGACCCCCAGGGCAATGCCACGATGGGGATCGGTGTCGACAAATCAGAGTTAGAGCTTTCAATCTACGATGTGTTGATGAAAGAGTGCACAGCCAAAGAGGCTATTGTTGAGACACCTAGCGGATGTCATCTCATTCCTGCTAACGGTGATCTTACTGCCGCCGAGATCGCTTTGTTGAATGTGGATGCTCGTGAGCAACGCCTGAAAGAAGTGCTTATTAGCATTGGTGATCTGTACGACTACATCGTTATAGACTGCCCGCCATCACTAAATATGTTAACTATCAATGCGTTAGTTGCATCCGATGGGGTCATTATCCCGATGCAGTGTGAGTATTACGCGCTTGAAGGGCTTTCGGCGCTCATGGACACCATCGGAGCTATTAGCGCGACGGCGAATCCAAAGCTGCAGGTAGAGGGCATCCTAAGAACAATGTTCGACCCTCGCAGCAAGTTGACGCTTGAGGTGTCAGGACAATTATTCACACATTTTGGTGATAAGGTTTACCGCACAGTGGTTCCCCGCAATATTCGCTTAGCGGAAGCGCCGAGCTATGGAATGCCGGTACTGCAGTACGATAAGCAATCTAGAGGGGCAGTTGCCTATCTGGCTCTTGCTGGTGAAATGTTACGCCGAAATGAACAATTGCTAGCGAAGCAACAAGCGTAAGGCTTGCGGCTCAATCAAATACGGAAATGACGATGTCGAAGAAAAAACTGGGAAGAGGCTTAGATGCGCTATTGGGCGGCAACAAGCCAAATACTGCGGCTAGCCTGGCTGATATACCAGCCTTAGGTGCGCAAGCGAAAGCCAAAGATGGTGAGCTTCGCAATATCCCAGTGGATTTGATTCAACGTGGAAAATACCAGCCTCGTACCGATATGCACGAAGAGGCGCTACAGAATCTTGCAGCCTCTATTAAGGCCCAAGGCGTGATGCAGCCGATAGTTCTGCGTCCTATCTCCGATACGCGCTATGAAATTATTGCTGGTGAACGCCGATGGCGTGCCACGCAGATCGCAGGTTTGGACGTCATTCCCGCTATTATCAAGCCGGTATCAGATGAATCTGCTATCGCCATGTCGCTGATTGAGAACATCCAGCGTGAAAACCTCAATCCAATCGAAGAGGCAATGGCCCTAAAGCGATTACAAGAAGAGTTCGAGCTTACTCAGCAGGAAGTGGCCGATGCAGTCGGGCGTTCGCGCGCATCCGTCACTAACCTAATGCGCCTGATTTCATTGAATCCTGATGTTCGCTTAATGCTTGAACGCGGTGACCTAGAAATGGGCCATGCCCGTGCATTATTGGCTCTTTCAGACGTTCAACAGAGCGAAGCGGCCAAGCTGGTCGTCGGCAAAGGCTTGTCAGTACGCCAAACCGAAGCGCTTGCGAGACAACTGCTGACCGATAAAAACAGCACTAAAAAGCCTACAAACGTTAGCGACCCAGACATTCGCAAGCTCGAAGAAAGCCTGTCAGAAACATTGGGCGCTAAGGTGCAAATCCTGCATACCGAAAAGGGCGCGGGCAAGTTAACACTGAAATACAACTCTTTAGATGAACTCGATGGCATCCTTGCACATATAAAATGAGCATACGGGCTGTTGATTAGAATCTCCAAACTCCCTATAATGCGACCCTTTGGATGGCAGCGAAGGCGCCGTTAAAGAGCGCGTTAATCAAAATTAACTACATCGTGTCGACCATTAAAGCTCCTCCCATCTATAAGATTATAGCCAGCCAGCTGTTTGCTGTTGGTTTCATAACAACGGTCGGGTATACGACGTTGGGCTGGATAAATGCTTATTCTTTGCTGTTAGGTGGCATGATTTGCGCTGTACCGAATGCTTATTTTACTTTTAAAGCGTTCAGATATAGGGGCGCGCGAGCAGCACAGAAAATCGTCAGAGCGTTTTATGTAGGTGAGGCCGTCAAGATTTCATTGATGTGTGCCGGTTTTGCTTTGACCTTTGTTTATGTAGAGCCTTTAAGCTCCGGAGCGCTGTTCGCAGGGTTCATATTAGTATACTTAACTGGTTTGCTGGCTACGTCCCAGCTAATCGACAAACGATAATTAACACGACGAGTTCAAAAGACTAATTCATGGCAACTTCACACGAAACAGTTGAAACAGCGCAAACTGCAACGGACTATGTTCAGCATCACCTTGGTTTTTTAACCTTTGGTGAGCGCCATGACGGTAGCTGGGGGTTTGCACACTCAACCCAAGAAGCAGCGGACATGGGTTTTTGGGCCATTAACGTGGACTCAATGTTGATTTCGGTTCTTCTCGGGATTGCATTCATCGCCATGTTCCGATTCGGAATTAAAGGCGCTACTAGTGGCAAGCCTGGTGGATTCCAAAACTTCTTAGAAATTATCGTTGAGTTTGTACAAACCAACGTGAAAAACAGCTTCTACGCTAAGAACGACCTAATTGGGCCTTTGGCGCTCACTATTTTCTGTTGGATATTCATGATGAATGCCATGGATTTGGTGCCTGTCGACTGGATTCCTATTCTTGCGCAGACCATTGCTGGTGACCCGCACCTTTATTTCAAAGCCGTCCCTACTACAGACCTCAACATCACTTTGGGTTTTGCTATTAGCGTCTTTATTTTGATCATTTTCTATAGCATTAAGATCAAAGGGCTTGGTGGTTTCTTAGGCGAGTTTGCCTTCCAGCCATTCGGTAAGTGGGCTTTACCTCTTAACCTTATTCTTGAACTTCCTGGATTTTTGGCAAAACCAGTTTCACTGGCGCTACGACTCTACGGAAACTTCTTCGCAGGCGAAGTAATTTTCTTAGTAATTGGATTGGTAGGCTACTGGCAACTGCCATTGCATTTCGGATGGGCAGTATTCCATCTACTTGTAATAACACTGCAAGCTTACCTGTTCATGATGCTAACAATTGTGTATCTGAACCAGGCACACACAAGTCATTAAACCCTTTAATCACAACTGTAATATCGTAAGTAAAACTTGGAGATAAAAATGGAAACTGTACAGGCTTTTTCTTTGATTGCTGCGGCCATCATTTTCGGCATCTGTGGTGCTGGCACCGCTGTAGCTTTCGGTAACCTAGGTGGCAAGTTGATCGAAAGTTCAGCACGTCAACCAGAACTGGCCCCAAAACTGCAAACTCAGTTCTTCTTGGTTGCAGCATTCGTAGACGTAATCTCCATCATTGGTGTGGGCATGGCGTTCTTGTTCATTTTCGCGAACCCATTCGTTTAAGATCGAACGGATAGTCGGGCTGTTAACACTTAAGTTAACGACAACTATTTTTTTTGAGGTACCTGCATGAATCTCAACGCAACCATAATCGGACAATCGATTGCTTTCTTCGTATTCGTCTGGTTTTGCATGAAATATGTCTGGCCTCCGATCACTGCCATATTGGAAGAGCGCCAAACTAAAATCGCCGATGGTCTCGAAGCAGCTGATCGAGCACAACGTGATTTGAACCTTGCGCAAAACAAAGCGGCAGACGAATTGCGTGAAGCCAAACAGCAAGGCGCAGCTTTAATCGAACAAGCTAACAAGCGTTCTAATCAAATCGTCGATGAGGCGAAAGATAAAGCACGTGAAGAAGGCCAACGATTAATCGCCGGCGCTAAAGCTGAGATAGAAATGGAGCTACAGCGAGCGAAGGAAGATCTACGCGCACAAGTAGCAGCAATTGCTGTAGCTGGCGCTGAAAAGATCCTAGAGTCCTCGATCGATCAGGCGGCTAACGAAGAGCTAATGAAGAAGCTCGCATCTGAGCTATAAAAGGCGATAAGTAATGGCAGAGTCAATTACATTAGCCAGACCGTATGCCAAAGCAGCTTTTGAAGTTGCATTGGCTGCTAACGAACTAGGTGCCTGGTCTCAGGCACTTAAGGTGCTGGCAAGCGTGGCAAAGAGTGAGCAAGTGAGTAAATATCTACTCTCACCTTCACTTACTGCTAAGCAACAAGCAGACGCGCTCGTCGAGATTTGCGGTGAAGAGCTTTCGCCTAAGGCGCATAAGCTTGTACACGTACTTGCTGAAAACAAGCGCCTCATTTTGCTCACAGAAATCTCTGAGCTATTTGAAGCACTGAAAGCGAATCAAGAGCAGACAGTTGATGTTGAACTGTCTACTGCGTTTGAACTGAACCAAGAAGTTGTGAACAAAATTACCCAGGCACTCAAGACTCGCTTGAACAGAGAGATCAATTTGCAAACGCGAGTTGATCAATATCTGATCGGTGGCGCAGTCATACGCGCAGGCGATACCGTTATCGATAGCTCTGTCCGGGGAAAATTGACCAAATTAGCCGAAGCAATGAATTCCTAGAAGAACTGGGAATGAGGGAAAAAGCATGCAACAACTGAATCCATCAGAAATCAGTGAAATCATTAAGCAGCGTATCGACAATCTCGATGTTTCCGTGCAAGCGAAAAACGAAGGCACGATCGTCAGCGTTTCGGACGGTATTATCCGCATCCACGGCCTAGCTGACGTGATGTATGGTGAGATGATCGAGTTCGACGGCGGCATCTTCGGGATGGCATTGAACCTAGAGCGAGATTCTGTCGGCGCAGTTGTTCTAGGTGATTACAAATCTTTAGCAGAAGGGCAAACAGCTCGCTGCACTAAGCGTATTCTTGAAGTACCGGTTGGTCCTGAATTGGAAGGCCGCGTAGTCGATGCACTTGGTAAGCCAATTGACGGTAAAGGCGCTGTAAACGCTAAACTTAGCTCACCTGTTGAGAAAGTTGCACCAGGCGTAATCGCTCGTCAATCAGTTGATCAGCCAGTACAAACTGGTTTGAAGGCAATTGATGCGATGGTACCGATTGGTCGTGGTCAACGTGAATTGATCATTGGTGACCGTCAGGTCGGTAAAACGGCTGTCGCCATCGATGCGATCATCAACCAAAAAGGCAAAAACGTTAAGTGTGTCTACGTCGCTATCGGTCAGAAGCAATCTTCTATCGCTAACGTAGTACGCAAGTTGGAAGAGCACGGCGCAATGGAATACACCATTGTTGTTGCTGCCGGCGCATCTGATCCAGCCTCTATGCAGTTCATCGCTCCTTACGCGGGTTGCTCAATGGGTGAGTACTACCGTGACCGTGGCGAAGATGCATTGATCATTTATGATGATTTGACTAAACAAGCTTGGGCTTACCGTCAGATCTCCTTGTTGCTTCGTCGTCCACCAGGTCGTGAAGCATATCCTGGCGACGTGTTCTATTTGCACTCACGTCTTCTTGAGCGCGCATCACGAGTAAGTGCAGCATACGTAGAAAAGTTCACTAACGGTGAAGTGAAAGGTAGAACAGGTTCGTTGACTGCACTGCCAATCATTGAAACTCAAGCGGGCGACGTATCGGCATTCGTACCAACAAACGTAATTTCGATTACAGATGGTCAGATCTTCCTTGAATCGGATCTGTTCAACGCTGGTATTCGTCCTGCGATTAACGCCGGTTTGTCTGTATCGCGTGTTGGTGGTGCTGCTCAAACTAAGATTATCAAGAAGTTGGGTGGTGGTATTCGTATCGCACTGGCGCAATACCGTGAGCTTGCAGCATTTGCTCAGTTTGCCTCAGACCTAGACGACTCTACTCGCGCACAGCTTGAGCACGGTCAACGTGTAACAGAGCTAATGAAGCAAGCTCAGTACTCTCCGCAATCAGTTGCTGAGATGGGTCTTGTTTTGTACGCAGCGAACGAAGGCTTCTTGAAAGACGTTGAACTAGACAAGATCGTAGCGTTTGAAAAAGCGTTGTTGTCTTACGCGAACAGTGAGCATTCAGCACTACTAGCGTCTATCAACGAGAAGGGCGATTTTAACGACGATATCGCAGCGCAATTGAAAGCGACTATTGAGAAGTTTAAGTCTACCCAGACCTGGTAATTGATATTTAAGCGGTGAGATATGGCTGTTGGCAAAGAGATTCGAACAAAGATCTCCAGCATTAAGAACACACAGAAAATTACCAGTGCAATGGAGATGGTGGCTGCGAGTAAGATGCGCAAGGCACAGGAACGTATGCAGCTCGGTAAACCCTATGCGGCGCGAATTCGCGACGTTATAGGGCATGTGGCGAATGCGACACCTGAATACCACCACGTTTATTTCAATGAGCGTGAAGTCAAGAACGTGGGATACATCGTTGTATCCTCCGATCGTGGACTATGTGGTGGCTTAAACATTAACGCCTTTAAGGCGACAGTGAAGGCCATGTCAGAGTGGAAAAAACAAAACGTTGGCATAGAGTTTTGTGCCATCGGCGCGAAAGCGACGTCATTCTTTAATAACTACGGCGGCAAAGTTGTTGCAACGATTCGTGGTATCGGTGAAGCACCGAAAGTTGAAGATGTCATTGGCGCAGTGAAAGTCATGTTAGATAAGTTTGCGAGTGGCGAGATCGATAAGCTTTATATCGTCAGCAATAACTTTGTAAACACGATGACACAAAAACCAGAGGTAGCTCAGTTGCTACCGCTAGAGGCGTCGAAAGACAAAGCCCTCAAGCATCACTGGGATTACATCTACGAGCCTGAACCACAAGAGTTATTAGACGCCCTTCTTGGGCGTTACGTTGAGGCTCAAGTTTATCAAGCAGTTGTTGAAAACAACGCTTGTGAACAAGCCGCTCGAATGATGGCAATGAAAAACGCCACAGACAACGCTGGCGACATAATCGAAGACCTTGGTTTGATTTACAACAAGGCTCGACAAGCATCAATTACGCAGGAGCTTTCTGAGATTGTTAGTGGTGCTGCAGCGGTTTAACGCGGCGCAACACAATCGGAAAGCAAACATTTAGTAAAAAAGAATTCAGCAAGATCTTGGATTTAGACCTTAAGAGGAACCGAACATGAGTAGCGGTCGTATCGTTCAAATTATTGGTGCTGTTATTGACGTACAGTTTCCACGGGAATCAGTCCCCAAGGTATATGACGCTCTGTTGGTAGAGGGTAAAGAGACAACACTAGAAGTTCAGCAGCAGCTGGGTGACGGCGTTGTACGTACCATTGCCATGGGCAGTACCGAAGGTCTGTCTCGCGGACTAAACGTTAATGACACTGGTAACCCAATCTCTGTACCAGTGGGCATAGAAACACTAGGCCGTATCATGGACGTCTTGGGTAACCCAATCGACGAACGTGGTGCTATTGGTGAGAAAGACCGTATGCCTATTCACCGTGACGCACCTGCGTACGATGAGCTAGCTGCGTCTAACGATCTACTCGAAACCGGCATCAAAGTTATCGACTTGATCTGTCCTTTCGCCAAAGGCGGCAAGGTTGGTCTATTCGGTGGTGCTGGTGTTGGTAAGACCGTTAACATGATGGAGCTAATCAACAACATCGCGAAGGCCCACAGTGGTCTATCTGTATTCGCAGGGGTTGGTGAGCGTACTCGTGAAGGTAACGATTTCTACCACGAAATGTCTGAGTCTAAAGTTATCGATCTCGATAAACTCGAAAACTCTAAAGTGGCCATGGTTTACGGTCAGATGAATGAGCCACCCGGTAACCGTCTGCGTGTTGCATTGACTGGTTTGACGATGGCTGAGAAATTCCGTGACGAAGGCCGTGACGTTCTTTTCTTTGTTGATAACATCTACCGTTACACACTAGCGGGAACAGAAGTATCAGCATTGCTTGGTCGTATGCCATCAGCGGTA
Source organism: Gammaproteobacteria bacterium (assembly GCA_051252515.1). GTDB lineage: Bacteria > Pseudomonadota > Gammaproteobacteria > Pseudomonadales > Pseudohongiellaceae > UBA5078. The sequence goes on along the minus strand of JBPOFS010000002.1, from coordinate 128,570 downwards.
GGTTATCAGCCAACATTGGCAGAAGAGATGGGTGTTCTTCAGGAACGTATCACTTCTACTAAAACTGGTTCGATCACGTCAATCCAAGCGGTATACGTACCAGCGGACGATTTGACTGACCCATCACCAGCGACAACGTTTGCTCACCTTGATGCAACAGTTGTATTGTCACGAGCTATTGCTGAGCAAGGTATCTACCCTGCGATCGATCCTCTCGACTCTACTTCTCGTCAGCTTGATCCGCTTGTTATCGGACAAGAGCATTATGACGTAGCACGTGGCGTACAGACTGTATTGCAGCGCTTCAAAGAATTGAAAGACATTATCGCAATTCTAGGTATGGATGAATTGTCTGAAGAAGACAAACTCATCGTATCGCGCGCACGTAAGATTCAACGCTTCCTTTCTCAGCCATTCTTTGTGGCAGAGGTGTTTACGAACACTCCAGGAAAGTATGTGCCATTGAAAGATACGATTGCAGGATTTAAAGGCATTCTTGCGGGTGATTATGACAACATCCCAGAGCAGGCCTTTAACATGGTCGGCAGCATCGACGAAGCTTTGGCAAAAGCTAAGACACTGTAATTGTATTAACCGCCAACAGAGAGCTATGAAATGGCTATGACTATGCACTGCGACATCGTAAGCGCTGAAGAGAATATTTTCAGCGGACTAGTCGAGATACTGGTCGCAACAGGCACGTTGGGTGACTTGGGTGTTGCACCCGGTCACGCACCACTTTTGACTGCCCTGATTCCAGGGCCAGTACGAGTAGTGTTACAAGACGGCTCTGAGCAGATCTACTACGTTTCTGGTGGTTTTCTTGAAGTGCAAAGTGGTGTTGTCACTGTGTTGGCTGATACTGCATTGCGTGCAGATGACGTCAATGAAGCGGCAGCGTTGCAAGCGATTGAAGATGCCAATGAAGCGATAGCGAATAAAGATTCTGAATTTGAATATTCGCGTGCTGCAGTGCAGCTTGCTGAAGCGGCCGCACAATTGCGAGCGTTGCGACAAATACGTAAATAAGCCGTTCGTTAGGCTTTAAAAGAGAAGGGTAGCTAACGCTACCCTTTTTTTATGCCTGATAAAAAGCAAGCCAACAGCGACAAGCAAACTCGGTTAAACTACGGCCATTATTGGAAAAAAGAAGCGTGAGCGATATGAGCGATAATCCAGTCCAAGCCTTAGAAGTAGTCATCCTCGCGGCCGGAAAAGGCACAAGGATGTATTCCAGTACGCCTAAAGTCTTACATGCGATAGGCGGACAACCGCTTTTGGGGCATGTCATTAAATCCGCTCAGGCATTAAACCCATCGAATATTCATATCGTCGTGGGCTTTGAAGGCGAACTAGTCAAAGAGCACTTTGCCACGAACAGTGTTACTTGGGCAGAACAAACAGAACAACTAGGCACCGGACACGCAGTGGCCCAGGCGCTACCCAATATCGATGAAGATAGTATGGCGTTGGTGCTCTATGGAGACGTCCCCCTTATTACCACGGAGACTCTCAAAAAACTGACCGCCTTATGTCGCCCTGATGCCGTTTCCTTACTAACGGTAAACAGCACTGATCCTACTGGTTTAGGCCGGATTATCCGGGATGAGCAACAACGTGCCGTCGCGATAGTGGAAGAGAAAGACGCCAATGCGACCCAGAAAAATATCCGTGAAACTAATAGCGGAATCTTGGCGGCGCCCGCCAAAAAGCTGAAGCAATGGCTCGCTGCGCTTAGCCCTAAAAACGCCCAAGGTGAATACTACCTGACCGATATTATTGCCATGGCAGTACACGATCACTGTGCTGTCGAAACACTAACCGTTGATGACGAGTTAGAAGTGTTAGGCGTCAATAACAAGGTGCAGTTGTCTCAACTCGAAAGGCATTTTCAGAAACGTAACGCGCAGGCATTATTGCTTGCTGGTGTGACATTGTTTGACCCCACAAGAGTGGATGTGCGCGGCACACTACAATGTGGTCGCGATGTGGAAATCGACATCAATACTATTTTCGAAGGGAATGTACAGTTAGGTAACAATGTCAAAATTGGCCCCAATGTCGTTATCAAAAACTCGCAAATAGGCGACAACACGCAAGTACTGGCCAATAGCCATATAGAAGAAAGCCAGATAGCCAAGGCTTGCATTATTGGTCCCTATGCCCGCCTACGAACTGGTACGCATTTAGACAATAATTCCAAAATAGGCAATTTTGTTGAAACCAAAAAAGCGCATATAGGCGAAGGTAGTAAAGTGAATCACCTAAGCTACATAGGCGACGCAGAATTAGGAAAAAGCGTAAACATCGGCGCAGGCACTATTACCTGCAACTACGACGGCAAAAATAAATTTTTGACGCGCATCAAGGACGGAGTGTTTGTTGGATCAAATACAGCACTCGTAGCTCCGGTGGAAATTGGCAAGCACGCCTCTATCGGCGCAGGGTCGACCATTACGAAGAGTGTTGGCGATAATGAACTAGCGGTGGCCAGAGCGCGGCAACGTAATATCGATGGCTGGAAGCGGCCCGAGAAAAAGTAAGAGTTTCAGGAGAAAAATATGTGTGGAATTGTAGGCGCTGTAGCGCAAAGGGATGTATCCGGTATTCTGCTAGAAGGTCTGAAACGACTCGAGTATAGAGGCTATGATTCCGCAGGAATGGCGTTGATCAATGCCGATCTAGAGGCTGTAGATTGTATTAAAGCAGTCGGCAAAGTTGAAAAACTCAAAGAGTCGATGTCCAAGAGAGCGTTCTCTGGGAGTATTGGTATTGCCCACACCCGATGGGCTACACATGGCGAGCCTAGCGAGAAGAATGCGCATCCCCATTTGTCAGATGACGATATAGCACTAGTACACAATGGTATTATCGAAAATTTTTCACCATTACGTGAACAGTTGATAAAAGACGGCTACGGATTTAAATCAGACACTGACACTGAAGTTGTTGTCCATTTGATTAAGCAACAAATTAAAGACAATGGGCACAATCTTCTGGATGCGGTGAAAGCGACAATCAAAAAACTTCACGGTGCTTACGGGCTGTGCGTTATTTATCGTAAAGAACCCAGTAAGATCATAGTCGCGCGTAGCGGAAGTCCCCTCGTGATTGGTGTAGGCATTGGTGAAAACTTTATCGCCTCCGATGCGCTTGCACTTGGTCAGGTTACGGATAGATTTATTTATCTAGAGGAAGGTGACGTTGCGGAGTTAAGCCTCAAAACCATTCGTATATGGAATGGCGACAAGAAAGTTATCCGCCCTACAACGCATATTGCGAGCGAAGTGGCAGAAGTCGAAAAAGGCGAATATGGGCATTTCATGCTCAAGGAAATATTTGAGCAACCGAAAGTGATTCGCGACACATTAAGCGGCAGAGTCAGCGATACCCATGTGTTAGAAGAAGCGTTTGGCGTGAAGGCAAAAGCCATTTTCGATAAAGTAAAAAGTGTGCAAATTGTCGCATGCGGTACCAGTTTTCACGCGGCGATGATCACTAAGTATTGGCTCGAAAATATTGCCAAAATATCTTGTTCAGTCGACATTGCTAGCGATTATCGTTATCGCAATATCATAGCGACACCTGGCACCTTATTTGTCACGATTTCGCAATCAGGTGAAACAGCCGATACCTTGGCGGCACTACGATACTCACGTGAACTAGACTATGTAGGAAGGCTTGCTATATGCAATGTCGCCACAAGCTCACTAGTACGTGAATCAGATTTTTGTTTGCTGACGACAGCTGGCCGCGAGATAGGCGTGGCTTCAACAAAAGCATTTACGACACAGCTTTGTGTTCTTTTGCTGATGACATTAGTGATTGCTCGTCGCCACGGCATGATTGAAGAGGTCGAACTACGGCACGTAAAGGCTCTCAATGCGCTGCCTGATCTTGTCGCTAAAACACTGAAGCTCGATAACGAAATTAAGGAAATGTCGAGAAACCTGATTGATAAGAATCATGCATTGTTTCTTGGTCGCGGCATTCAATACCCTGTAGCAAAAGAGGGTGCCTTGAAGCTAAAAGAGATCTCGTATATTCACGCTGAAGCTTATCCTGCTGGAGAATTGAAGCACGGTCCGTTAGCGTTAGTAGATGACAAAATGCCAATTATTGCTGTCGCCCCTAATGACGAATTGTTAGGAAAGCTGCGCGGCAATCTAGCAGAGGTCAGTGCACGAGGCGGTAAACTTTTTGTTTTCGCCGATGAAGAGGCCGACTTTAAAAACGACAACAATTTTAAAGTCATTAATGTGCCTTCTATTCCTGACATCTTAGCGCCCATTATCTACACGATTCCGTTGCAACTTTTGTCGTATCACGTGGCCATCTTCAAAGGCACTGATGTAGACCATCCGCGCAATTTGGCTAAATCGGTCACTGTTGAATAAGAAGAGTAAGCGTCATTGTTGAAGTTTTTGGAAGGCAACGTAGTGTGGTCTGATAAAAACTTAGGGCGCCTCATAGGCTTGTAAATATCGCACAAACTCACAGCTGCCTTGCCGTAGAGTTTGTGCCTTAATATTAAGTAGTACAACGGTGAGTCTAGCCCCTACTATGCCTACTAATAAACTTAATCAATTAAATCCTTTGCGGTCTATGGAACCCAATCAAGCCGCAATTGTATTCATGGTCACATTGAATGCCTTCAGCACCCCTATGATGCTATCGGCGACCAATGTCGCACTGCCGGCGATAAGTGAGAACTTTTCCCTGTCTGCAGTGACTCTAAGCTGGGTTCCGATGGCTTATCTCATGGCCAGTGCCATGTTTATTCTAATCTTCGGTCGAGTCGCCGACCTGTTCGGACGCACGCGCCTATTCCTACTAGGCACGGGTGCTGTAGTTGTGACCTCAATTTTCACAGCGCTTTCAATCAGCCAAGAGATGCTGCTGCTAGGCAGATTTTTGCAGGGCATAAGTGCAGCGATGCTTTATGCCACACAAATAGCCATTGTCTCCTCTGTATTCCCCCCAGAGCGACGCGGGAAGGCCATCGGCATTGTGGTGTCTGCGGTATATGTTGGGCTCGCTGCAGGCCCCCTTCTAGGAGGAGTCGCGACAGATTTGTTCGGCTGGCGTGCAAACTTCCTGCTACACATCCCTCTGGCGCTAGTCGTAATACATATTGGACTACATAAAGTGAAGGACGAGTGGTCCGGTAAGAAGGGCGATCTAGATTTTATCGGTGCGGCACTGTTTGCCCTGGCGATCCTACTACTGTGCTTGGCTATAACCAGCTTTCCGGGAAAGTGGAGCATGGCATTGCTCGGACTTTGCCTACTGATCCTGACTATCTTTATTCGTCACGTTAAAACTGTTGAAAATCCAATATGGGACATTAGGCTTTTTTGGGGTAATGCAATATTCACCCGTTCCTGTGGCGCATCGTTGATCATGTACACAGCCATCTATGCCAACGTCGTGTTGATGAGCCTTTATCTGCAACAGATTAAATTACTTAGTGCCACAGAGACTGGATTACTCCTAATGATTCAGCCCATCAGCATGGCGGCACTCTCGCCGGTCTTTGGTAGACTTTCGGATCGGATTGAGCCACGCATTCTCGCGTCAGCGGGCATGGCCGTCACTGCACTGGGATTGTTTTTTCTAAGCTCTTTAACCGCACACAGCCTATTACTAAATATAGGATTGGCATTAGCGTTAACCGGTGTGGGTTTTAGCCTGTTCTCCTCACCCAATACGAATGCGATTATGGGGTCGGTAGATAAAAAGGATTATGGCAGCGCATCCGGGACGGCGGCCACAACCCGTGTTTTGGGGCAACTCAGCAGCATGATGCTGGTGGCATTTGCGATGTCATTAATTGTTGGTGACAATGTCATCGACGCTAGCAACTTGCCAGCTCTTGAGCAATCGATTCAATTGAGCTTTAGCATTGCCGCAGCGATCTGTCTGCCTGGCATCTTCTTATCGATATCGCGCGGAAAATTACGGCCACTTTCGACCTAGTGCTTGCTCTTAACTCCGACAACAATAGAAAGGTTTCAAAATGATCGAGAAAAAAATAGCCGAGTTTGGCAATTGGCAATCTCCTATCTCGGCGTCTCTAATATTTCAAGGCCGACAGACTGCGAGTAATCCGATCCCTTGGCGCGATGGAGTGCTATACCTGCTAACCATGCCGGAAGAGGACAACGCGCTGGCCCTTATGTACACCTCTGGTACAGACGTGTCGATACGTGTTTCTCCGCAGGGCTTCTCCCTACGCAGCCGCGTCCACGAATACGGTGGTCTGCCGTTCGGCTGTAGCGATCAAGATATATATTTCTGCAATTTCAAAGATCAGCAAATATATCGTCAAGGCTTCAATTCGGAGACAGAGAGCTTCGATGCTCCAGTGCAAATTACTGCCTTCGCGTCGAACGAAGTACGTTATGCAGAAATCATCGTTGACGAGAAAAGACACAGGTTGATCTGTGTCAGAGAGGATCATCGGCAGGCGAACGGCAACGCCAGCGTAGTGAAGAACACATTGGTCGCTATACCTTTAGCAGGCCTGTCATTACCTGTGGCTGTGGACGCGCAGATCGTCCTGTTTGAAAATTCTGACTTCGTAACGAGCCCGACACTGTCTCATGACTCTAAGAACATTAGCTTTGTTACATGGTCGCATCCCAACATGCCTTGGGACAATACTCAGATGCGAGTAGCACTGTTTGCAGAGTCGGGAGAGCTGGAACGGTTGATCGAGGTTGATGCCGGACAAGCTAGCTCTAAAGTACAGCCTAGTTTCGATACTGATAATACGCTCTACTTTCTCTCCGACTTTGGAGACTATTGGAATTTGGTGAAGGCGCAGATCGAGACCATAAGGTCGAATCTCGTCAGCTCCCCGGTATACAAAATAGACGCCGATTGCTGCGGGGCTCAGTGGGAGACGGGCAAATACAATTACGCGATAACAAGCAATCGAGTCCTGCTTATAAGTGTCGTGCGAGAGGCTCATTGGCAATTGCACAGAGTGAACCTCGCTGATCATCAGGTTGAGGTTCTGAAACGCGACCTAGGGCTACTAGAGCAGATCCGAATAGGAAGACAAGACAGGGTGACGTATCTCGCCGCCGCTTCCGATGACTACCCGAGTATTTACAGAATTGCTCCCCCGCTGAACGAGACTGAGGAAGAAATCTCCGTGCTTTTCAGGGCAGCAGTGCCGGCGGAGTTAAACGCTTCTCTGCTCTCCCGGCCACGGCATTTTCAGTTCGATAGCCATGACGGCGCAATTGCTTTCGCACTCTTATACCCCCCAAAAAATCCTGAGTTTACGGGCCCACTAGGAGAGCTACCGCCGCTATTGGTAAATGTGCATGGCGGTCCCACTGGTACTGCCCGAGCGGCGCTCAATCCCATGCATCAATTCTGGACTTCTAGAGGGTTTGCCGTCCTAGACCTAAACCACCGCGGATCGACCGGTTATGGACGTCGATTCCGCCAACTGCTTAACGGCCAATGGGGAGTTGTGGATATAGAGGACGTTGTGGCAGCAGTGAAGTACTTGATCGCCAACGAGCAAGTGGCTCCGGGAAAGATTGCGATTCGCGGCGGTAGCGCCGGAGGCTATGCAGTACTCGCGAGCCTTGCCTCATGTGACTTGTTCGCAGCGGGCGCGAATTACTACGGTGTCAGCGATTTGGAATTACTAGCTAGGGACACTCACAAGTTCGAATCGCGTTACCTCGATCAACTCATTGGTCCCTATCCGGCCACTCAAGAGCGTTATAAGGCGCGCTCCCCGATCAATAAGCTGGATAAGATAACGGCGCCGGTCCTCATCTTACAAGGGGCGCAAGATAAAGTGGTGCCGCCCAACCAAGCAGAGTTGATCAATGAAAGATTAAGCGCACAGAACCCGGCAACAGAGTTCATTCTCTTCGAAGGCGAAGGTCATGGGTTTAGGCTGCCAGCTAATCAGGTGCGAGCATTGAATACCGAGCTACGCTTCTATCAACGCAATCTGCTAGGGGTGAGTGATTCTTGATGTGCAAATACCTATTAGTTATTAGGTAATTCGCGTTACCTCGTCTCGTTGAAAACATATAATTATGTATAATTTTCAATTAGTTAAGTGTATTTTTACACTCTGTTACAAAAGAGTTGCCATTTTACGCTTGGAAATTAGATATTCGGGGAAAAGTTTGTTAGATTCAGAGTCGCTAGGCGCCTAAACCGCGCACCAAGAAACTTTTAATAATCTTAAATAAATATAAATTGGAGTTTAATATGTGGACTAAGCCTACCTATGAGAATATCCGTCTTGGTTTTGAAATCACTATGTATTTCAGCAACCGCTAGGAATGTTTAGTGTTTTAACAGTGGCCTAGGCCGGACGCTCCGAACTAGGCTAGTCTGCAAAAACGCTAAGAATTTCCGATATAAAAAGCGCCAGCAGTAGGGGCGCTTTTTTTTGTCGCGAAATAGCCAAAACATAGAGCAGCAGTGCATGCGATGCGCTTGCTCCACTCACTAATTGAGAAGTGCTAAAAATGTATGTTCACATATTAGGTTCGGCTGCCGGCGGCGGTTTCCCACAATGGAACTGTAATTGCCCGATGTGCCATGGGGTCCGCACTGGATCGATCAATGCCAAATCCCGCACACAATCCTCTCTGGCCCTAAGTGGGGACGGTGAAAACTGGGTGCTTTTTAATACTTCGCCCGACCTGCTAGTACAGTTGGCAGCGTTCCCAAAGCTCCAGCCTGCCCGCGGTCTGCGCGACACTGCGATCAAGGCGATTGTGTTTATGGATTCGCAGATCGATCATACCACTGGCTTGCTCATGCTCCGAGAGGGTTGCCCCCATGAGGTCTATTGCAGCGACACGGTGAATGAAGATCTCAGCACCGGGTTTCCCCTTTTTACGATGCTGAAACATTGGAACGGGGGCATCAACCGACACCCCATTCCTCTGGACAACAGTGCGTTCACCATTGACGGCATCGACGGCCTCAAGTTCACGGCAATTCCAGTACAGGGCAAGGCGCCTCCCTACTCGCCTAATCGTCACAACCCGCACATCGGCGATAATATAGGCATCCAGGTAACCGATACTAATTCGGGCAAGACCTTGTTCTATGCGCCTGGTCTCGGCGACCTAACTGACGAGACACGCGCGTTAATGACGGCTTCAGATTGTTTGTTAGTAGACGGCACATTCTGGCGTGAGGACGAGATGGAAACGGTAGGGTTAGGAGAAAAGAAGGCGGCCGATATGGGTCATCTTCCCCAATCTGGAGAGAATGGTATGATCGAAGTGTTGCGGCCAATGGTCAAGCCACGAAAGATTCTCATCCATATAAATAATACCAATCCAATTCTCGACGAAGACTCAGAGCAGCGCAAAATACTTACGGACGAAGGCATCGAAATCGCCTTCGATGGCATGGACATTACGTTGTAATATTCCAAAACAGGCAAGAGTAATACGGTATGTTTGATCACAATACAGACAAATTCCAGCTCAACCCGAACTATCGGCTACAGTACGAAGAGGCGCAACAGTGCCATGTCCTTCTATATCCCGAAGGACTAGTAAAGCTAAGTGATACCGCCGTCGAAATTTTACGCCGCTGCACTGACCCAATTACAAGCAATGAATTGATAGGTGCTCTGCAACGCGACTATCCCGATGCGGAGTCGTTAGAGGGAGATGTTAAGAGCTTTCTAACGGACGCACAATCTCAGGACTGGATTGTGGCAACGGAGAGTCTCTAGTGGCGACTGAAGCTAACAATAGTTATATCCCAATGTGGCTGTTAGCCGAGCTGACATATGCCTGTCCACTGCAGTGCCCTTATTGTTCGAATCCGCTACAACTACCCGCTAATCGCAAGAATGAGTTGAGCACTGAGCAATGGCTACGTGTCATGCGTGAGGCTCGCAAACTAGGCGCAGTGCAGCTCGGTTTTTCTGGCGGAGAACCTCTTGTTCGCCCGGATCTCGAAGAGCTTATCGATGCGGCCGACAAGATGGGTTTCTACTGCAATCTTATTACATCGGCCGTAGGCCTAACTGCCGAGAAAATCGGCCGCTTCAAAAAGGCAGGCATTAAGCATATTCAGATCAGTTTTCAGGGCAGCGATAGAGAAACCAATGCCCAATTCGGAGGTACGGACAGTTTCGAGCACAAGATGGCAATGACGAAAGAGGTTATCGCCCATGGCATCCCGCTAGGCCTGAACTTCGTATTGCACCGCCGCAATATTCACCAAGTCACCGATTTCCTGAACATGGCACAAGAGCTTGGCGCAGAATTCGTCGAACTCGCGAATACTCAATACTACGCTTGGGCGCTGCACAATCGAGACTTGCTGTTGCCAAGTTCCGAGCAGTTAGAAGAGGCGGAGGCAGCCACCAATCGATTTCGTGATCAGCATAAAGGGCGCATGAATGTCTTATTTGTTGCACCGGACTATTACGAGAAACGTCCCAAGAAGTGCAGTAATGGCTGGGGGACCACATTCATCACGGTTACCCCGGAAGGCGATGTGCTTCCTTGTCAAAGTGCCAAGATTATCGAAGGACTGAAATTCCCAAATGTACGTGAGGATTCTTTAGTAGATATCTGGCGCCAATCCGATCTTTTCAATCGTTTCCGCGGCACTGACTGGATGGAAGAGCCCTGTGCGAGTTGTCCGGAGAAAGAGCTGGATTTAGGAGGGTGCCGGTGTCAGGCCTATATGCTAACGGGAAACGCCTATGCCACGGATCCGATTTGCGAGCTTTCGCCAGAGCATCAACTCGTCACAACCGCGATCGCGGCTGCGGAAGGACAAAACAGTCCTGAAGATGAGACTGCGCCGTTGTTATTTCGCAACACATCGAACGCCAAAAAACTTGCGCAGAAGGGGCGCTAGAGCATCATGACTACTAAAGCTTGGAGTCGGGAAGAGTTTGAAGCGAAGCTGCGCGACAAGGGCCGTTTCTACCATATCCATCATCCCTATCATATCGCCATGAACACGGGCAAAAGCACGCCGGAGCAAATACGCGGCTGGGTTGCCAACCGCTTTTATTATCAGACCACAATCCCGGTAAAAGATGCTGCGATCATCGCCAATTGCGCAGATCGCGATGTGCGCAGAGAGTGGGTGCAACGCATTCTCGACCACGATGGTTACGGCGCAGAGGAAGGCGGGATCGAGGCCTGGCTGCGTCTTGCTGAAGCGGTGGGCTTAAGCAGGGAAGAGGTAAGCTCCGAGCAACACGTAGTGCCCGGCGTGCGTTTCGCCTGCGATGCGTATATTAATTTTGCGCGTCGCGCGAGCTGGCAAGAGGCCGCTTGCTCATCCCTTACTGAACTATTCGCACCCGAGATTCATCAGCGCCGCCTAGAGAGCTGGCCGCAGCATTACCCATGGATTGATGCGGAAGGTTATTTGTATTTTCGAAAGCGCCTGAACGAGGCGCGCCGCGATGTGAGCCACGGGCTCAAAATCACCTTAGACCATTTTAAGACGCGAGAGCAGCAAGAACACGCGTTGACTATTTTACAGTTTAAGTTGGACATCTTGTGGAGCATGCTCGATGCCATGCAGATGGCCTACGAACTAAACAGGCCGCCGTTTCATAGTTGTGAAGTGGACAACTAGAGCACCGGTGGAGGTGCTATATCGAGGTACCCTAACCATCAATTCTACAACTTTATTGTCCCAGAACTGGAGTTCTAACTAAAAAATGCAGCACTCTAGATGAGTTTATTTAAGAACCATAAAGTCCTTCTACAAAAGAAAAAACTGATTAGTCTGCTTTCAGATATTTTCCCTGAAACATTTACTAATATCGCTTACGACAAGCTCGCCAACCCGCAGTTTTTGAAGCTGCGGGATAACGAGCTGCATGTTCTAGAAAAATCCGTTCAAAAAGATATTCCCTTCAAACAGTTTAGTATTCGCACCTATGAATGGGCCAATCCTGGCGAAGCCGTATTATTGGTTCACGGTTGGGAAGGTCAGGCTGGCAACTTCAGTGACCTGGTCGAGAAGCTTTTGGCGAAGGGGTATAGAGTGCATGCATTCGATGCGCCGGCTCATGGCTATAGCAGTAAGGGTGAAACCAGTCCGCTCGAATTCGCAGAGCTTGTAGGGCAGCTTCTACAGACCTTAAACGTAAAGCGGTGCATTGCCCATTCTTTTGGCGGGGTTGCCGTGACCTACGCACTTTTTCACCATCAAGAGATTACATTAGAGCGTTTAGTGTTGATTACGACTCCAGATCGTTTTTCGGAGCGAATCCGCGATGTGGCAGATCGCGTGGGAGTGTCCCAAAAGGTACAGCAGAGGCTTATTAGGCGTTTAGCCAAGCAAAATATTGATGTTTCAGCATTTAATGTAAGCGATTTTGTTCAACACATTAATGTTGATAAGGCATTGATATTGCACGATATAAACGACCGTGTGCTGCCGATAGAACAGTCTCGTAACGTACATCATCACTGGCCTCAGTCACGCCTAGTTGAGGTGGAAGGGACCGGTCACTTTCGCATTCTAAGAACGGAATCGGTGTTAGAGCAAGTTCTCGAGTTCATTGACTAAGAATCTCCTTGATGCCAGCGCCAGTCAAAGCAGTTGAGGGGGTCTCGGGCGATGGTGTAGTATTGGTCTCCCTGATTTCTGGAGCTCTTCGCCCCCCTGTATGAGTTTGCTCATCGCATTTGTTTTAATTTCTGTTTTTGTTTCTTTTGCATGCTCCCTATTAGAGGCTGCACTTCTGAGCGTAACGCCAAGTTACGTCGCGCAATTGAAGAATGACGGAGCTCCTAGCTATCCTGTCTTTAGACAACTCAAAGACAAAATAGACCAGCCATTGGCTGCCATCCTAACGCTCAACACCATTGCCCACACGGGCGGTGCCGCAGGTGTGGGCGCTCAGGTCACTGTGCTTTTTGGAGACGGTTATCTTGGTATCGCCTCGGCGATTATGACTATGGTTATTCTCATATTCTCTGAAATCATCCCCAAAACCTTAGGGGCGCGATACTGGCGTAGCTTTGCACCGTTTTTGCCGTCGATTTTGAGCTTCCTAATTATCCTATTGCGTCCGTTTATATGGATGTCTGATCACATCACCTCATGGATGGGTGACAGCCACCAGGCGCTTGACCTGCGCTCTGAGATCAAGGCGATGACGAGCCTAGGTCGAGAGCTTGATGAGTTGGACGAGGATGAACAGCGCGTCATCGCCAATATTCTTGATCTTCACGACATCAAGGCGCGAGACATCATGACGCCACGAACAGTCTGTGAGTATGTGTCGACCACGACTACAGTGACCGAAATGATCGCCCAGTCGCGTAAGGATCACTTTTCTCGTTACCCAGTTCTTGATGAAGAAGGCCATCCTCACGGCGTAGTGTTCCGTTCCGATTTAGTGGAAGCGGCACCAGAGCAGTCAGTGAGTGAGCTGATGAAGCCCGTGAAAGTGATTACCGACAACGAAAGCGCAGAAAACGTGCTAACGAGTCTGCTCAAAGAACATCAGCACATGTGCTTGGTGTATGACGATTATGGGACTTGGTTGGGTTTGTTAACCATGGAAGACATCATTGAGACGATTCTAGGTCAGGCGATCATGGATGAGACTGACGATATTCCGAATATGCGCCGTTTCGCTCGACGTCGATGGGAACACCGCAAAAAGAATATGTAGGGCTAGCTCTTATAGGTCCGAAGCGTACGCAGGTTCTTGTTCATACGTTTCAAGTGATCTTTCAACATCGTCTTGCGATAGCGTGCTACTCCCATTGCCAGTACGTCGATGACAAGCAAGTGCGCAATCCGCGAGGAGACTGGAGTGAATTCGTGCTGGTCTTCCTCGACGTTCACATGAATCGAAATACTGCATAGCTCGCTCAGTGGCGTATTAGCGGGCGCTAGTCCAATGACCGTCGCCCCAGCCTCTAATGCTAGGTTAACACTCTGAATTAGGGCCTTAGTGCGTCCAGACTGCGATATCGCGACAACGACATCCTTCTCTGACAAGGAGATAGCCGACATCAACTGGATGTGTGGGTCGGTGTAGGCGGCAGTAGAGACTTGAAGACGGAAAAACTTATGTTGAGCGTCAGCCGCCACAGACCCTGATGCGCCAAAACCATAAAACTCAACGCGTCCCGCATGGCTTAACTTATTGATCGCTGTCTCTAAGATAGTAGAATCGAGCTGGTCTCGGACCGTAAGCAAAGAGCCGATGGTTGAGTCGAACACCTTATTACAAAGATCCGATGCCGTATCATTGTCATCGACTGAAAATTGCGAAAAACTGCCGTTGGCGCCTAAATGCTGGGCTAGCTGCAGTTTGAAGGACTGGAAACCGTCATAGCCGATGGCATGACAAAAACGCACGACGGTAGGCTCGCTAACCTGCGCCTTAGACGCAACGTCAACGATGCGCATATTGATCAACGCAGCACTGTTGTCCAGAATGAAGTCCGCGACCTTGCGCTCAGACTTGCGCAAGCTTTCACGATGTTCCTTGATTTTGGTAATCGGGTTGAGCGATTCCACGCATTTTCCTTTGGCACGTTTAGGGTCGCAATATAGCAGGAAATACAGGCATTTAACTACCACGAAGCTACTACTTACGCAGATACGAGACACGCTTTGACGGCAAAAATAGAATTTAGTTTCCACTCTCGCATTGCGAAGATCCCAGCGAAGACTTGGAACGCACTTGCAGGGCACGGCGGGCCATTCTTAAGGCACGAGTTCTTAGAGGCGTTAGAGGCCAGTGAGAGCGTTTGTGCAGACACTGGATGGCAGCCACATCACTTAATGGTGAGCAAAGATGGCCGTGTTGTCGCCGTTATGCCCCTGTATATCAAAACTCATTCTTATGGCGAGTATGTGTTTGATTGGTCCTGGGCCGATGCCTACAGGCAGCATGGGTATCACTACTACCCCAAACTCCTAACGGCGATTCCCTACACCCCGAGCCAGGGGCCACGCTTATTAATCTCCAGTGATGAAGACGCCGATTCGATCACGGCAGTAATCTCGAAGCGCGTTATTCAAGAGGCGCAAAGCTTAGGGGCCAGCAGTTGGCACATCCTGTTTCCTACGCCGACGCAGAGCGAGAGTTTAGCTCGACGGGGTGTCCATCAACGCATGGCTACACAGTTTCATTGGTTTAATAAGGGCTACGAATCCTTCGATCACTATTTGGAAAGTTTTAACTCACGCAAACGCAAAAATCTTCGTAAAGAACGAGCGGCAGTGCATAACGCTGGAATAATATTTGAGCGCTGTTCTGGGGAGAGTATTAGCGAATCGATGTGGGACGCCTTCTATCAGTTCTATGAGAATACCTATCACGTGCGGGGCCAACAGGCGTATCTTACTAAAGGGTTCTTTAAGCATTTAGGCAGCACAATGCCGGAAATGCTTCTTCTTGTATTCGCGATGAAAGACGGAGTGCCAATTGCAGCGGCATTGAGCTTTCACGATGAAAATACTTTGTATGGCCGGTACTGGGGAAGCCTTGAGGAATATCAGTTCTTACATTTCGAGACTTGTTATTATCAAGGTATTGAGTATTGCATCGAGAACAAACTGAAATCCTTTGATTCCGGCGCTCAAGGTGAGCACAAAATACAAAGAGGTTTTGAACCTATCAGTACCTACTCCAATCATTGGATCGCTAACCCGCAGTTTTCAGCGGCGATCGTTGACTTCCTTCGCGAAGAGCGTCAGCACGTAGAGCAATACAAAGACAGTGCCACCGAGTTTTTGCCATTTAAATTTTCTGAAAAAAAACCTAAGTAGAGATCGCTAATGATATCAGCACTGCTATTAGATCTTGATGACACGCTTATTGATGATCGTGGTGCGATGGCTAGGGCCGTCTTAGCTTTTCGAGCACAGCACCAGTTATCGATAGAGCTTGACGACGAGCAGTTGAGTCAGCGCTGGGACAGTATAGGTCGAGCATTATGGCGCCAGCTAGACTTGGGCGAAGTAGGGTTTGATGAACAACGCCGACTTCGACTCAAAAACACTTTTGCATTAGATATCTCTGATGAGGAAGCAGATCGACTGATTGCTGATTATCTGCATTGCTATGAACAAAACTGGGTCAATTTTTCTTATACACAGGCGTTCCTAGATGCTAGCGCTCACCTGCCCAGAGCGATCATTACGAATGGTCACCGGCCTCAAGCGCATAAAAAGCTCGCGCAATTAGGATTGGATAAGCACTTTGATATTATCGTGACGCCCGATGATTGTGGTGCAAGAAAACCAGATCCCAAAATATTCTTGCATACATTAGCGCAATTGAATGTGGCGCCAGAGAACGCCTTAATGATTGGTGATAATTTAGAGGCCGACATTGAGCCAGCACAAGCGTTAGGGATTAGAGTGTTTCATATCGACCACATGCAAATAGGACGAACAGTGCTTGATGTTATTCAGCACCTGTAAACGAGTGATAAACGTATATTGAAAAGTAGGAGCAATACGATGCCAAAAGTAGTCATGATCACGGGAGCTTCTTCAGGATTTGGAGAAGCAGCTGCGCAAAAATTTGCGGAGCAAGGGTGCACCTTAGTGCTTGCGGCAAGAAGCATCGACAAACTTGAACTACTTGCGGATCAGCTCAAAGATAAGTGTAAGGTCTACGCGGCTGCGCTAGATGTGACTCAAGCGGACAGTGTGCAAAATTTCTTTGCGCAACTCCCCGAAGCCTTCAAAGAAATCGATGTGCTAGTCAATAGCGCTGGATTGGCCTTGGGTGTGGCACCCGCGCACCTGGTTGACTTCGAAGACTGGGACACGATGATCGATACTAATATAAAAGGTTTGCTGCGAGTCACCCGAGCCGTACTTCCTTCTATGGTTGAGCGTGATACCGGGCATATTATTAATATTGGCTCTACAGCAGGTAACTGGCCTTATCCTGGGGGCAATACCTATGGCGCCACTAAAGCTTTTGTACAAAATTTTTCGCGCGCGCTACGCGCGGATTTACTCGGCAAACATGTGCGTGTCACTAATATTGAGCCAGGCATGGCCGAAACGAACTTCTCTAATGTTCGATTCAATGGTGACGCGGACAAAGCCGATAAGGTATACGCGGGCACCAAACCGCTAACGGCGCACGATATCGCTGAGATCATTCATTGGGTCAATGCAATGCCCGCCCATGTCAATGTGAATACATTAGAAGTCATGCCGACGTGTCAGGCATGGAGTGCACTAACGGTTAATCGGGAGATGGAATAATGAGTGAGCATGGCTATGGAATAGGCGACAACTCCTATAAAGCCGCCGGCGAACTAGAAGGGCTGACAAACTTAGTCGAGACGTTTTACTGCAATATGCAGAATCTACCTGAAGTTGCTATTGTTCGCGCCATGTACCCTGCGGACTTGAGTGTCTCAAAAAAGAAACTTCTCTATTTCTTAAGCGGTTGGTTAGGCGGACCAAAGCTATATGCTGAAAATTTCGGTGGCATTAATATTCCCAGTTTCCATAAGAGCTTCCCTATAGAAGGGAAGGGGCGAGATGCATGGATGTTGTGTATGGAGACGGCCATCAAGGAGCAGCCGTATGCTGAAGAATTTAAAGAGTATCTCGTGGCACAGTTCTGGGTGCCGGCACGACGAATAGAGCAAGTGAATGAGCAGACATAAAGGGAAAGATCATGTTACTTCCGATTGAGGCGCTTACAGCCTTTATATTCGCATCAGCTGTGTTGTGCTTTATGCCCGGGCCCGACAATCTTTTTGTGCTATCTCAATCTGCACTCTACGGTAAAAAATCTGGTCTCTTTGTCACCTTAGGGCTGTGTACTGGGCTACTGGTGCATACTCTCGTGGTGGCGCTTGGTTTGGCGGTTGTCATTCAAAATGCTAGTGGCGCCTTAACGGCCATAAAGTTGGCGGGCGCAGCCTACTTGCTCTACCTAGCGTGGTTAGCCTTTACGGCAAAAACTATCAGTGGAAGCAACGAAGCGGCAATACAGGTCAGCAGTGCCGCGATGTATCGCCGCGGCATCATCATGAATATTAGCAATCCAAAAGTAAGCATTTTCTTTCTGGCGTTCTTGCCACAGTTTGCCTCAACAGATTACGGTCCCTTGACTGCGCAGATGATTTTCTTGGGAGGGGTGTTCATCTTGGTAACATTCGCTATCTTTAGCCTTTTCGCTTTGATGTCAGGAATGCTCGGCAATTTTCTTAGAACAAAGAGCAACGCTCAACTGTACATCAACCGAGTTGCAGGCCTAGTGTTAACAGCACTCGCTATTGGCCTAATTAGCAGTAACGTTTAAGTGTTAATCACAACGAATACCAAAAGGAATGGCAATGCATCTTGAATCGCTCGAATACCTAATCCCGTTTTTAATCGCCGCTATTGTGTTGGCCTTTTTGCCGGGGCCTAGCCTTCTTTATGTGATGGCGCGAACCGTTAGTGGTGGCAGAGAAGCTGGCATCGCCTCAACGGCCGGAACAGCTGCCGGCGGTATGGTCCATGTGTTCATCGCGGCAGTGGGGCTTTCCGCATTGCTAACGAGCTCCGTGGCTGTGTTCTCTGCAGTGAAGTTTATTGGTGCCTTTTATTTAATATACCTAGGCCTACGTACAATATTCGGAGAGAAAGGCACGTTAGAGTATTCCCCTAAGCCTAAATCCAAAGGCAATATTTTTTATGAAGGAGCATTGATTGAGGTGCTCAATATTAAAACGGGGCTGTTTTTTCTGGCCTTTATCCCGCAATTTGTCGATCCGTCAACGGCTGCCGCGCCGCAGTTTCTAGCGCTTGGCATGGTCTGTATCCTATTCAATTCGATCGCCGACTTAACGGTTGTGTTCTTTGCCGCAAGGTTAAGCGCTTATTTTGAGGGGCACTCAGATTCGCCCAATCGTCTTTCGTATGGTTCCGGTGGCATTCTTGTTGCACTTGGAATCTACACAGCGCTTGTAGATGTTCGACAATAGGCTATGCCAAAGGAGCCCCAATGAAGTCAAAATACACAGCCTTACTGAACAAGTTACACAAGATCAACGATGTTGAGAAAGCCATTGCGGTACTGCATTGGGATAGCGAGACTAATATGCCAGCGTTAGGCGCTAGCCGTCGCGTTGCGCAAGTCACAAGCTTGAACGAGATCGCACATAGTATGTTCGCAAGTACCGAGATGGGTGATCTCATCGCCGCCGCTCAAGAGGAGCAAGCGGGCGAGGCCTATGACAGTACTGCAGCGAGCATGCTTCGAGTGGTAGAGCGTGAATACAAAGAGCAAATGCTATTCACTGCAGAGTTTGTCCGTCGTCGTAGCGATGTGACAGGCACTGGTGGTGCGGCGTGGGCGCAGATGCGCGAAGAGAATAATTTTGCGGGGTTCGCCAGCCATCTAGCCGCCGCCGTTGCAATCGCGCAAGAGACTGCAGAGATTAGAGGTTATGAGTCAGAGCCCTATGATGGTTTGTTAAGCCAATATGAGCGAGGAATGACCAGCGCGCAGTTACGTAAGGTGTTTGCTGAAGTTAAAAAGGAAACGGTGCCTTTGCTACAGGCAATCGCGCAGCGTAGCGATAAAATCGATGACAAAATTCTCCAACAAACATTTCCTGTCGCTACCCAAGAGGCAATGTGTCGCTATGGAGCAGAATCAATAGGTTATGACTTTAAACGCGGCCATCTAGGCGAAGTGCATCATCCATTCAGTACAAGCTTCGGCCGCGATGATGTGCGCATCACTACGCGTTACTCGCCTGAGTACGCGATGTCGTCTCTGTTCGGAACGATGCACGAAGCAGGACATGCCATGTATGAACAAGGCATTGCGCAAGAGCTAGACAGGAGCCCGTTGGGCCAGGGTGCTTCGTTGGGTATTCACGAAAGCCAATCACGATTATTTGAGAACCAAGTAGGACGTAGCTTGGGATATTGGCAAGCCCATTTCGGCAAGCTTCAGACTTTCTTCCCAGAACAACTTTCTGGAGTGAAGGTCGAAGACTTCTACAGAGCGATTAACAAAGTGCAGCCTTCACTTATTAGAGTGGAAGCTGATGAGCTGACTTATAATATGCACATTATTGTGCGCTTCGAATTGGAGCAAGCACTGATCAATAATGAGATTAAAGTAAATGATCTTCCTGCGGCCTGGAATGACAAGATGAAATCGCTATTGGGGATTGTTCCAGATTCGGATAAGAAAGGTGTACTACAAGATGTACATTGGTCCCAAGCTGCATTTGGCTATTTCCCTACTTATACACTTGGAAATTTGTACTCTGCACAATTTATGGCCAGCGCGAAGGCTCAGGATGCACAGATAGAGAGCGAGCTAGGTGAAGGTAAGAACACGCGACTGCTTGCCTGGCTCAGAAGCAATATCCATCAACATGGCAATAAATACGATGCAGCAGAACTGTGCATGAAAGCGACAGGACAGTCGCTCTCTCCAGAGCCATTTCTGCAATATGTCCGCGAAAAATATGGCGCAATCTATGAGCTGTAAGTCATACCCCGTAACTCCTTTCGAAGCACTCGTATGCCCTCTAGATGGAGAGCTGTTACAAAAAGAAGATTCAACATGGCGTTGTGCTAATGGGCATTGTTTTGATGTGGCGCGTGAGGGCTATGTGAATTTACTGCCCGTGCAAAATAAACGTTCTCGTGATCCGGGTGATAGTAAGGAGATGATCCTCGCAAGAAGACGGTTTCTAAACGCTGGCAATTATGAACCTATTGCCAAAGCTGTTAGCCAAACAGTCATGCAAAACTTTGGTTCAGAGAGCGTGTTGCATTGCCTCGATGCTGGTTGCGGAGAAGGGTACTATTTACGCGAGCTCAGTAAAAATTTAAGCCAACACTGCGCGATGTCTCTTATCGGTTTGGATATCTCGAAATGGGCCGTGCAATCTGCGGCAAAACAAGATGCACAGTGTTCTTGGGTGGTAGGCAGTAATGCTAATTTGCCCATGGCATCGCAAAGCGTTGATATTATATTGTGTATGTTTGGGTTTCCTGTCTATGGCGAGTTTGCGCGTGTATTAAAGCCAGGGGGGAGTCTTGTAATGGTGGAGTCGGGAGTTGATCACTTACGTGAACTAAGAGAGATCATCTATCCGGAAATAAAAACCCCGGTTGAATCTGAGCCTCCTGTGATACCAGGGTTTGGTGAGAGAGCCGTGCAGTCTGTAAAGTGTAAGTTGAATCTTGATACTCAAGAAAAAATCACCGACCTACTAGTCATGACCCCGCATTTATATCGCGCTAGTGCCGAAGGTCGTGAAAAGGCCGCTCAACTCACTCAGCTATCGCTGACTATCGATGCGTGCATCACTGTTATTCGCCGAGACGTCTAACGTAGACATCGATCGACTTCTAAGGATTGAGGACTCGCTTCTTTAATTGCTCGGTCGCATCGTTCATCAATATTTGATCGCGAAGATTACGCGTACGGGCATTTCCTGAAGTGTTTACGTCCTGCCTATCAATGTCGATTGCTTGCAAAAACGACTCAAGCTCACTGCTGTCTAACCCGGTATCGCTTAGTCTCCCTGCAATCTGGCGCATTGTGGCTACTCTTTGTTCTCGCAGTGTTGCCGCACGTGAATCGCGATTGAAAAATTCAACGGTGGGGTTCGTGGGGGCGTCATAGCCGCGGGGAACTGTATTGTCTGAGCAATCGAAGAACTCGCTGCGCTCCTGCTGTGGGGTGCACACGATGCCACTGGGGTTTGATTCCCGAGCGTAGCGGTTGTTCTCTACAATACTGCGAAGCTGCGGTGTGGTGAGTGCCTCGGGACCTTCAATTGCTTGCCTAGGAACAGGGGCGCTGAAATCGAAAGAAGGAATGCTCGCAGGGACTTCTACAAGATTTTGCTGACTTGTTTCGACCTCAATGGCTGGTGGTGGCTCCACAGCGACAGGGTCTTCAGAGGAGATTGGCGCAGTCGCAATATCGAGATCACTAATCGCTTGGGGTGCAGGGATAACAGTAGGCACTAGCCGAAGACGTACGGTTTCGTTTTTATTTTGTAAGGGGGACGGTGGATCAATTCGAGCCGTCACTAGTAAGGTAATCACAATGCAATGAAGCAGGGCGCTGACTGCGAGTGCACGCCCATAATTGGATCGCACAATATTGTCGTGATTATCGAAATCGTCGTTTTCTTTACTGAGATCCTCTATCACCCACATGCGCAGGGCCCAAGTCAAATAAGAAGGTGTAGCATTTGACCGCTATTAAGCTCAACAGTTCCACAATGGCCTGCAACAAATCACTCGCTAATTTTTTCCCATACGAGTAATTGATTATTGGCTGGCATGGCATTGTCTTCTAAAAGTTTTAATCCAGCAGCACTTGCCAATGCATTGACTGCTTCAAAGTCACGAATACCGCTAAGGGGATTATTGCCTTTAAGCCATATATCAAAATTGGCATTACTAGGGCTTGTAAATTCACCGTCGTACTTAAAG
This sequence comes from Gammaproteobacteria bacterium, assembly GCA_051252515.1. Lineage (GTDB taxonomy): Bacteria > Pseudomonadota > Gammaproteobacteria > Pseudomonadales > Pseudohongiellaceae > UBA5078. The sequence goes on along the minus strand of JBPOFS010000002.1, from coordinate 106,112 downwards.
GGGCCATAGACACACAAAAGGCCGTTGATTCTAAGTAGCGATTTTATATGTCGAAAGAAATGTGTGACGGCGCTGGCAGGCATGATATGCAGGCTGTTGGCGGAGAACATATAATCAACGACGTCGTGGTCGAAACTGCGTTGGGTTACGTCGAATTCAAGCGCTAAGGGAAGGTTGGATATTTTCGCTAAGGCCAAACGTTGGTTTAAGTTTTCAACATTGCTGGGGATATCCGTGCTTTGCCAATGCAGGTGGTGAAGGTGCTCAGCGAAAAACTCTGCGTGCTGACCTGTTCCCCCTGCGATCTCAAGCACATTGCCAGTATCTTTAAAATGCCGTGTCAGAATTTCCAAAATAAAATTCTTGTTGTTCTCGCAAGCTTGGCTGATAGGGAGTGTCATCGCCTATACCGCCTTGCGTAAAAACACAGGAGCATTAGGCTTGGAGTCTTCTGCGCTATAACGATAACCATCGCTGTCAAACTTCAAAATATCCTCTGCATGTTCGAGGCGATTTTTAATGATGTAAGCACTCATTAATCCGCGCGCTTTTTTCGCAAAAAAGCTGATGATCTTGTACTGGCCGTTTTTATAATCTTTAAATACGGGGCTAATCACATCAGCGTCCAATTGTTTTGTTTTAACCGATCTAAAGTACTCGTTGGAGGCAAGATTGATTAATACAGGATGTTTTTGAGTCGAAAGCTGTGCATTTATCGCTTGTGTGATTTTTTCGCCCCAGAAGTCATACAGAGAATTGCCTTTCGCATTCTTCAAACTGGTTCCCATCTCTAAGCGATAGGCTTGCATCAAATCGAGAGGGCGCAATAAACCGTATAGCCCAGACAGGATTCGTAAATGTTCTTGAGCAAAACGGATGTCATCACTTGTTAGTGCATAGGCGTCTAAACCGATATAGACATCGCCCTTGAATGCAAACAATGCTTGGCGAGCGTTATTAGTGTCGAAGGGAAGAGACCAGCTATTGAAGCGATCATGGTTCAACGAGCCAAGTGCAGGGCTTATCGACATCAGGCTCGACACCTGCGCAGGCGAGAACTCCCGTAACTGTTCGATCAATTGTGTAGAGTCTTCTAGAAACTCGGCTTGTGTAAACTTACGAATCTTAAAGGGAGTTTCGTAGTCGAGTGATTTAGCAGGGGAGATCACTACTAACATGTATAGCCTCAATCAGTGGAATGACAAATACTTATACTGGGGCAAGAAATTCCTGCCACCAATCCAAAGGGCTCACGCCATCTTTCGGGTCATAGACATTACCATAGACCCAAAGCGTGCCCATGAACTGTCCGCTAATTCTATCCAAGAGTTGTTCGATTGCCTGAAAGCCAATCGAAACATGAATGCTATAGACGAGTAAGCGTGGGGTTTCCACATCTAAAACACCGTCCAACAGCTCCATTTCTGGGGTTAGAGTTTGTAAAACAACGTCTATGCTATCCTTACGCATCACCTTAATGCATAGATTACCGCTGCGCTTTACTAGTTCGTAGCCTTGTTTGTTGTCACTAGGAAAGCGAATACGGTCACCAGAGGCTAGCCCACGCACAAAGGCTGGTGAAGCTAGTAGTCGGTATTGTTTGCTTGTAGAGGTATTGTGCGCCGCGCTATCGGGTTCTTGGACTTCAGTGACTGTCACTTTCTCGACAATGGCTTCGCCATCGGGACGATAACCTGCAATGATCGGTATTTGCAGTGCTGTCTCTATAGCATCGTCCTGGTTCGCTGCAGGCTTATCAGGAGGAAGAATGTTCATATGTCGGCCCAAATTGGTGGTGAAAGACGTTCATTTTACCCTGCTTTAGGGTGGCAAGGCTAAACTCCAATGAGGAAGAAATGCTCGAAAGACTAAATCGCATCGCGATTGGCTTACAAGGCTTGAAGCCCTATCTGTTGATTTTAGCCGTGCTCAGCCTAGGGGCGGGTGTGTATGTGCTCCTGTCCTCTGCTAATCAATCGGATGACCGCTATCTAATCCCAGCGTTCATTCTCTTCACTTGGGCTGTCATGGCGCGCTCCTTCATTACTTTGTTCTTTCATGTGCCCTCTAAAGCCATGACTACTGCCGGGTGGTGGGAGCGCTGTAAAATTGCGTGCACCCGAGGGATCTACTACGGGTTTCTAGCACTGTTTGCGATTTCTAGTGCCTTTTTGATCCTCGGTAGTTGGCAATTAGGCAGCGTATGGCGAATGATGTATTGAGCGGATTCAGCTGTGCTAACCTAGGGACCACTAAACTTGTTTAATGTGCATAAGGAAGTTCGAAATGGCATTACGAAATCAAGATGCAGACCCCGCTCCTAAACCGATCGGAGAGCTAGCCTTACAAACGCTCGCAATGCCCAAAGACACCAATGCTAATGGCGATATATTCGGTGGTTGGCTGGTGTCGCAAATGGACTTGGCCGCGGGGATATCTACGAAGCAGGTCACTCATGGTAGAAGTGCCACCGTCGCGATTAAGAATGTCTCGTTTCTATATCCGGTTAGCGTTGGCTCTATCGTGAGTTGTTATGCCGACATTGTAGATATCGGGCGCAGTTCAATGCTTATCAATATCGAGGTGTGGATTTCTAACTCTATTACTCAGCATGGTTTGCGAAAAGTGGCCGAAGGGCAGTTTGTGTTTGTGGCTATCGATGAGAACGGTCGCACTCGACGCATCGAGCTGCCTAATGAAAACACTGATTAAACAGTAATGCTTTAATCGTCTATTGAGTTTCGTAGGGCTTTGACACGGCCGCGTTTCACTTTTCCTTCTACGCGTTTGCGCTGTGAGGATTTCGTTGGTTTTGTGGGCCTACGAGATTTCTGGATGACAGAGACTTTGCGTATTAGTTCTTGCAAACGACTCAGGGCGTCGGCGCGATTCTTCTCTTGGGTCCGAAACTTCTGTCCCTTAATGATCAGTACGCCTTCTTTCGTGATTCGTGAATCGCGAGCATTCAGCAAACTTTGCTTATAAAATTCTGGCAAAGATGAGGCGTGAATATCGAAACGTAAATGAATGGCAGAGGACACTTTGTTAACGTTCTGGCCGCCAGCGCCCTGCGCACGAATTGCGGTGAGTTCGATCTCCTCATCAGGGATGGAAACAGTTGAAGAGATCTCTAACACGTTAGAATCCTTGCCCAGTGAGTAGCGATTAGACCACTTCCAATTTTGCGTAGGATAGCACTAACCACTTGCTGCCACTGTCCTGGAAATTGACTTGTACGCGCGCATTAGCGCCATGACCCTCACAATTGAGTACGACACCTTCTCCGAACTTGCCATGTCTTACGCGTGAGCCCAATGCGATACCTGAATCGGGAATATCTTCTTGTACCAGGTTACTGGCAGGTCGGCCATAGAAAGCGCTAGGGCGAGAGATCGAAGATTTTATTCTGACATGCTCAATAAGTTCGGACGGTACTTCACGAATAAATCGCGACGGACGTGTGATATTCACCTCACCATGCAAACGACGTGATTCCGCATGAGTAAAATACAACTTAGTCATGGCGCGCGTAATGCCTACATAGCAAAGTCTGCGCTCTTCCTCTAAGCCGGCTATCCCATCCATAGACATCTTATGCGGGAATAGACCTTCTTCCATGCCTGCGAGAAACACGAGCTTAAACTCAAGCCCTTTAGCAGAATGCAAGGTCATTAATTGCACGGCATCTTCTGATTCGCTGGCCTGGGCATCGCCGGCATCTAAGGAGGCTTTATCAAGGAAGGCGGCAAGGAACTCGCGTGACTCAATATCCATCGCTTCGGCGTCTGGGTCTAGTTCATCAAAACTACCGGCGGCGTTTACAAGTTCTTGTAAGTTTTCGATACGTGCGGCGGCTTTCTCGCCACCCTCTTTTTCATGGTGGGGGATTAATCCACTATGAGTCACGATGTGTTCTACTTTTTTCGCCAACGCAAGTGATGCACATTCTTCATCGAAGCTGTCGATAAGCTCAATGAAACGTGCCACTGCCGTGGCTGCGCGCGATGCCATCAAGCCGTGGGAAAGACATTTCTGTGCAGCTGCCCATAGCGATAGATCTTCGGTGCGCGCAACGGTGCGTAAAATTTCTAAGGTTTGACCACCAATGCCACGGGTTGGCACATTGATAATGCGCTCAACAGCGGTGTCATCGTGACGGTTAACGAGAAGACGCAGATACGAAAGTGCATTCTTAATCTCTAGGCGTTCATAGAAACGGTGTCCGCCATAGATTCGATAACCCATGCCGACTCGTAACAAGGCGTCTTCGAGTTCACGAGACTGTGCATTAGAGCGATAGAGGATGGCGGCATCTTGTAGACGATTGCCCGTCTGTAACCAGTTGCTTAGACGCTCGACGATAAAGCGTGCTTCATCTTGTTCGTTGAATGCCTCGTACAAGGAGATCAGTTCGCCTTCGCCATCGTCAGTCCAAAGCTCTTTGCCAAGGCGGCCTTGATTATTGGAAATCAACTTATTGGCGGCTTTCAAAATAGTCGAGGTAGAGCGATAGTTCTGCTCCAGCTTTACCATTTGGGCGCCGGGGAAATCTTCATTGAAGAGTTGAATGTTTTCGATTTTGGCGCCGCGCCAACCATAAATTGATTGGTCATCGTCACCCACTACCATCAAGTGATTATTGGGGCCGGCCAATACTCGTAGCCATGCATACTGCACGGTATTGGTGTCTTGGAACTCGTCCACAAGTATGTGGGCAAAACGGCTTTGGTAATGCGCGAGAATTTGCGGGTTGTTGAGCCAAAGCTCATGAGCCCGTAATAAAATTTCGCCAAAATCCACCATGCCGCCTCTGTTACAGGCCTCTTCATAGGCGCTGTATAGGGCAACCATATTGCGAGTGTACTCATCGCCAAAGTGCTCGATATTGTGCGAGCGCAGACCTTCGTCCTTTTGCGAGTTGATATACCACTGGCATTGTCTAGGGGGCCAACGCTCTTCGTCTAGGCTGAGAGTCTTGCACAGGCGTTTAATTAGACGCAGTTGATCATCGCTATCGAGGATATGGAAGTTCTCTGGCAAATTAGCTTCGCGCCAATGGGTGCGCAGAAGGCGGTGTGCTAGTCCATGAAAGGTGCCTACCCACATGCCACCAATGGGCTGTTCGAGTAAGGATTCGATGCGATGACGCATTTCACGCGCGGCCTTATTGGTAAAGGTTACGGCGAGAATGCTAAAAGGTGAGACCGATTCGATCTGCATCAGCCAAGCGATGCGGTGCACGAGCACGCGGGTTTTCCCGCTGCCAGCGCCTGCTAGCACTAAGAGGTTGTTAGCGGGTGCGGCGACGGCTTGTCGTTGCGGTTCATTCAATGAGTCGAGTAGATGTGATACGTCCATGGCGCGCTATTCTAGCCTGAATAAATAACCAGTACACCCTCAAATCAACCTTGTTGCCTAGATGCTGTGCGAATGGCTTCTTTTTAAAATCATGGCTTATTGATAATATACCAAGGTATCCTGAACGATCGCTCTATGCCACGTTCTAGGCCTAAACAGTAAAAAACCAAGGAGTTCCTTATGTCTGCAAGTTCAGATGCTGCCAAATTTAGTTGGCAGGACCCGTTCCTCATGAACGAAATGTTGACAGAGGAAGAGCGTCTCGTGCGTGACACGGCGCACCAATACGCTCAAGAGAAACTCCTACCCAGGGTGCGTGACGCTTATCGTCGTGAATACACCGACCCTGAGATATTCAGAGAGATGGGCGCACTTGGCCTCCTCGGCTCCACAATCGAGGGCTATGGCTGCGCTGGTGTGAACTATGTGTGCTATGGCTTGGCAGCGCGTGAGGTCGAGGCTGTGGATTCGGGCTATCGCTCGATGATGAGCGTTCAGTCGAGCTTAGTGATGCACCCTATCTATAGTTTCGGCTCAGAAGCTCAGAAGGAAAAATACCTGCCTAAGCTAGCCACCGGCGAGTGGATTGGCTGTTTTGGTTTGACGGAGCCAGATCATGGTTCTGACCCCGGTGGTATGGTGACCCGTGCGCGCACAGTCGAGGGTGGCTATAGCATGACGGGAGCTAAAAACTGGATCAGTAATTCACCCATCGCTGATGTGTTTGTGGTGTGGGCGAAAGATGATCAGGGCATCATCCGTGGCTTTATTCTCGATAAAGGCATGAAAGGGCTGTCGGCTCCAAAAATCGAAGGCAAGCTAGCATTGCGCGCATCGATTACCGGTGAGATCGTCATGGATAATGTCTTTGTCCCGGAAGAGAACATCTTGCCTCATGTGCAAGGATTAAAGGGTCCGTTCAGTTGTTTGAACTCTGCACGATTAGGAATTGCTTGGGGGGCATTAGGTGCCGCCGAGACATGCTGGAAAACAGCGCTGCAATACACCTTGGATCGCAAGCAGTTCAATCGTCCTTTGGCCGCTAATCAGATCATTCAGAAAAAACTGGCGATTATGCAAACCGATATTTCGATTGGTCTGCTTGGGTGTTTGCAAGGTTCTCGTTTGCGCGACGAAAACAAATTGTCTCCACCGCTGATCTCCTTGCTCAAACGTAACTCTTGTCTAAAAGCATTAGACACGGCGCGCGAGGCGAGAGACATGTTGGGGGGGAATGGTATTTCCGATGAGTTCCCAGTAATGCGTCATTTGCAGAACTTGGAAGTGGTTAATACTTATGAGGGGACTCAAGACATACACGCGTTAATTCTTGGGCGTGCGCAAACAGGGATTCAAGCGTTTAGTTAAAAAGATAGTGTAAAAATATGCCAGCAAAAACGGCGGCCCCAACACGATGGTTGTTTAGAAAGGCCTTAAAACAACCTTCGGGGCTGCGAGTTTTTGTAAGCTGCCATTGCTTGTAAAATAATGCGACCGCTGCGGCAACGCCTAAGTAAAAGAACACGCCCAAATTAAACTGGGCGGCAGACAAGAGCAACGCCAATACAAACATGCCTTGCAGCATGGCAATAATGACTCTATCTGCATCGCCGAAAAGAATCGCTGTAGATTTGACGCCAATTTTAAGATCGTATTCACGATCAACCATCGCATACTGAGTGTCGTAAGCAACCGTCCACAGGCAATTGGCTACAAATAAAAGCCATGCTTGAGCGGGCAGTGTTGCCTGTGTGGCCGTAAAGGCCATAAGAATTCCACACGAAAAGGCAATGCCTAACACCAATTGGGGTAGATGACTAAATCGTTTCATGAAGGGGTATAGCGCCGCTACCGCCACCGCAAAGAACGAAGCCTGTATCGTCAACGTGTTGGTAAACAAGAGTAGGACAAACCCGAGCAGGCTTAAAACGATAAAGGTGAGAAGGGCTTCTTTGCGTGTGACTTTTCCCGTAATGATAGGGCGTTGTTCTGTGCGCAAGACGTCGCCGTCGATATTGGCATCGGCATAGTCATTAATTGCACACCCTGCTGATCTCATCAACCAAGTGCCTAAACAAAAAATAACTAATAGTTTTAAATCGGGAACGCCCTGGGCTGAAATCCACAAAGCCCCTAAAGTAGGCCATAGCAATAAAAGCGTGCCGATTGGTTTGTCGATACGCAGTAATTGAATAAAACCTGGAAGGCGTTGTGATACTTTTGGAAAGCGTGCGTAAAACCAAGCGCGACTACTTTGTAAAAGTGGGTTGATGGGGTTCACTATAATCTCAGTTTTTGAAGTTGGCAGCGATTTGTTTTAGTTCTGCATCGGAAGCCACGACTTTCTGAACGGCGGCAAGCACTGCCTCCGGATCAAGATCAAACTGCTCGTACATCGATAGTGGAATCTCTCCCAGAGGCGCATCGCCAATGCCATGCAAACGAAGAAGACGCATAGCAATAAAGATCAAGTTCGCGTATTCGTGATGCTCGCCTTTATATTCCACTTCGTGCTGAAAACGAATCGCTACATAGACTTCTTTTGGCATTCCCCAAAGCTGTAATAACCACGCACTGATTTGCTCTCGTGTGACTCCAAGCAAATGGTGATCGATTGCGACATGACTGATTGAAGGGTTTGCTTCTACGTGACGGCAGATGGCAGAAAAATGCGGCGGAAAAATATGCGCCAAGACCAAGTAACCAAAGTTATGCAACAAGCCAGATAAACAGGCGAAGCCTTGCGCAGGTCGCTTGTCAGCAGGAATCAATTTTACGATGGCTTCAATGGCAGTAGAGCAATAAACCGATTGTAACCAGTAAGGCGTAAAGCCATCTGGAAAATCCTTTGGTAAGGACAGCGTGTTGCCCAGTGCCATTCCGACTGCTAGATTGCTAACCAAATCAAATCCGAGGACTCTCGATATGGCATCTTGTACAGAGCGAATTTTACTTGGGGCGGCATAATAAGGGGACGATGCCCAGCTTACAATTTGCGCCGCCAAGCTTGCGTCGGTTTCTACGATTTCTGCAAGATCACTAACGTTAGCGTTAGGGTTCGATCGTAATTCCAAAATGCGCTGTGCTGATTGCGGCAGTGGTGGAATCTCAAGCGTTTCTTCTAAGCGCTGTTTAATACGTAAAGTAGTGAAGTTGCGAATAGAGTTGAAAATCAAATCTAGGTCGCTGCTGTCATTCGGTGCGCCGTGGTAAAGCTTATCGGCAGCAATTGTGCAATTTATGGCACGCACACGATAATTAGATTCTCGCAGAGCAAAACGTAATTCGCTGAGCGGTACCCGCTGCACTTCCGAGCCATCGACATCAAAAATTTCGAAGTCACAAAACTCCGACGAGGCAATGCTCTCGTCAATGATGGTGGGCAGTAGAAATACGGCGGGCGCAAACTCTACCTGCACTAGCTTATCTGAGCTGGTGAGGTCAGTGATCTCTGATTGTGGAATAGGGCTGAGGTTGCGTTCGACAAGGCTATTGAGTGCCTTTAAGTCCAAGAGTGAGCTATTGGGAAGGATTATTTGTCCCTTGCCTTTGCCATCTTGTAATAGAACGACTCTTACGAGCTGCGAGCCTGACGAAGAATTTTGCGCTGTAGCGGCTGTTTGCATTGGGATCCTGCAATGGCGCGCACCTTAATGGTGCTTTAAAAATGAATTTCAAAAAACCAAATTTGATTTAGTGGTGAACTTATTATAACGGTAACGACCGTTCACGCCTATCATTCAAATAACCGTTACACATTGCCATAAAGTGATTTTGTTCCAAGCCAGCGCTTGATGAGCGGGTCGATGCACTCAGGGTATTGGTGAGAAATGATGTCTGCTTGCTCTTTTACTTGATCCAACATGCCGGCATCGCGGCTTAAATCGGCAATACGGAAACTCATTAAGCCCGTTTGCTGGGTTCCCAATACTTGGCCCGGCCCGCGTATGGCTAGGTCTTTTTCGGCAATCAAAAAGCCGTCATTACTATCACGCATGATGCCAAGGCGTTCCTGCGCTAGCTTAGACAGTGGGCCTTGGTATAACAGCACACAATGGCTGGCTTTGGCGCCACGGCCTACTCGGCCTCTTAACTGGTGCAGCTGTGCAAGGCCCAGTCTTTCTGGATTCTCAATAACCATCAAGCTGGCATTGGGGACATCGACTCCCACTTCTATGACGGTGGTCGCGACCAGCAACTGCAGATCGCCGCGCTTGAATGCATCCATAACGAGGGATTTCTCTGCAGGTTTCATGCGCCCATGGATAAGGCCGATGGCTAAGTCTGGTAATTGATTGCGCAGTGACTCGGCGGTGACTTCGGCCGCTTGGCATTGCAAGGCTTCTGACTCTTCAATGAGTGTGCAGACCCAATAGGCCTGACTACCATTGGCACAGGCATTATGAATGCGGCTGATGACATCTTCGCGACGGTTGTTGGAAATCACTAGAGTGCTAACGGCAGTACGTCCAGGGGGTAGCTCGTCTATCACACTACAATCGAGATCGGCGTAAGCACTCATCGCAAGGGTGCGGGGAATAGGCGTTGCTGTCATGACTAACTGGTGCGGCAGATGTGTTTTGCTCGCTCCCTTTTCACGTAAGGCGAGTCGTTGGTGTACGCCGAAACGATGTTGTTCATCAATGATAATCAAACCGAGTTTGGCAAAGTGTACACCCTCTTGAAAAAGCGCATGGGTGCCAACGATGACCTTAGCACTGCCGTCGTTAAAACTTAGGAGCTGTGATTCGCGTTTCTTCCCCTTTAGCTTGCCGCTTAACCAGCCAACTTTGAGCCCTAGTGGCTCTAGCCAGTTTGTAAAATTCAAGAAGTGTTGTTCGGCAAGAAGCTCCGTGGGTGCCATAACAGCGGCTTGATAGCCATTCTCTACAGCCTGCAAAGCAGCAAGGGCCGCGACAATTGTTTTGCCTGAGCCGACGTCGCCTTGTAACAAGCGCAGCATGGGCGTGCCAAGTTGGAGGTCGGCATCAATCTCGTTGGCGACGCGTTGCTGTGCCTGTGTGAGTGCGAACGGTAACTGGGACTTAAACTTCTGGCGAAGCTGGTCAGGTTTGCTTAGCAGCGGCGCGTTGAGCTTCTCCGCTTGTTCGCGCAGTTGGCGTAAGCAAAGTCGGTGGCTTAGTAACTCTTCAAACGCTAGGCGGCGCTGACAGGGATGTTGTCCGAGTGCGAGCGCCTGCAGATTACTGTACAGCGCATCGCTGGCTGGAGGGTTGTGAAGAAAAATAATGGCCTCTGCCAAAGTCGTAAACCCAAGGTGTTCGCGAATACTGGCTGGGACCCAGTCTTTAAGGCTTATCGACACATTGAGCATAGCTAAGGCTTGCTTGATGAGCCCTCTCAATCGTGTTTGCTGTAATCCCTCTGTAGTGGGATATACGGGCGTGAGAAATTTGGGCATTTCGCCGGCGTCGGAACCCTGCATAAATTGATATTCTGGGTGGTAGAGCTCCAGCCCTGTTTTGCCACCACGGACTTGGCCATAGCAACGCACGCGAGTGCCAGGGCTTAGCCCATTCTTTTGTGCGGCACTGAAATGAAAAAATCGAAGGCTGATGACGCCGCTGTGATCTTTGATCCGGCATAGCATGCTACGGCGGCGGCCAAAGGTGACTTGGGTTGCTAATACCTCGCCCTCAACTAAGGCCTCGGTACCAATGCGGCAAGAGCCGATAGGGCACAACCGAGTGCGGTCTTGATAGCGTAGAGGAAGATGAAAAAAGAGGTCTTGTACCGTATGCAGCTGCAAAGCCTCTAACCGGGCGGCGATACTGGGGCCGACACCTTTAAGCACGGTCAGGGGCGTTTGCTCTTGCAGCATATTGCAGATCAGCCCGCAGTGGGCAAAGCCATGATGGCCTCAATCTCGATATTCACCCCTTTAGGGAGTGCGGAGATTTGCACAGTAGAGCGTGCAGGATAGGGCTCGTTGAAATAGCCCTTCATAGTCTCGTTGACCACCGTAAAGTCAGCTAAGTCTGTAAGGAAAATCGTTAGCTTCACGATATCTTCAAGCTGTCCGCCAGCTGCCGTTGCCACCGCTTTCATATTGTCGAGCACGCGGATGGCTTGGGTTTCGATGCAGCCATTCACTACTTCCATCGACTGAGGGTCGAGTGGAATCTGGCCGGATAGGAAAACCAAATTTCCCACTTGTACGGCCTGTGAATAAGGGCCGATGGCAGCGGGCGCGGAAGTCGTGCTTATGATTTTTTTCTGGGTCACGGTAATTTCCTCAAATGCGTCAGCATTAAGCAGTGTGGCGTTAGACCTTGAGAGGTTTGGGTGGCTTTATAATCTTGCGACTCTTAACTCGCGTCACCTTGCTAACAGGTTTGATTATCCTGATGCGTTTCATGACGCGGGCAAGGTGAATACGATTGCGCACATTGAGTGATAGATTCACGATACTAAAGCGAGCATCGCGCTCTACGGTGCTGATTTTCTCGATGTTCGCTTCTGTTCCTGTAATGGTCGTAGCAAGTTTGGCGATGATGCCGCGCTCGTTCTCGATTTCCACTCGAATTTCCACTGAGAATTCGCCCTCGACATGAGGGTCCCATCGCACTGAAATACATTTATCGGGGTTGTCACGGATCTCAGCAATATTGTTGCAACTCTCAGTGTGAATCACCATGCCGCGGCCGCTGCTGATATGCCCGATAATTGGGTCTCCTGGGATAGGGTGGCAGCAACGCGCGAAGTTCATCACCATGCCCTCAGAGCCGCGAATCGCAAGCGAGGAGTTTTTATTTTCTTTGCCAACTTCGAGCTGCAGTTCGATATCGTCTTGCTCAGGCACCATAAGCCGAGCTACGACATGAGACATTCTATTCCCGAGGCCAATGTCCTCGAGTACGTTGTCCAGCTCCGGGCTGTTTAGGTGCTGCAGTGTTAACTGAATTTGCTCCGGTTCGATCTTTTCTAGTTGCGTGCCAAAACTGCCTAAGACTTTGTTGAGCAAGCGACGTCCCAGTGCTACGGATTCAGAGTGACGCTGATTCTTCAGGAAGTGGCGAATATTGCTTCGCGCTTTACCGGTTACTGCAAAGCTTAACCACGCAGGGTTTGGCTGGGTGCCTGGTGCAGTAATAATTTCAACAGTTTGCCCGCTCTCTAGAGGTTCGCTTAATGGGGCTAAGCGGCGGCTGATGCGACAGGCCACGCAGGAATTGCCGACATCCGTATGCACTGCATAGGCGAAATCCACAGCTGTAGAGCCTGCGGGCAGCTCCATGATCGTGCCTTTGGGAGTGAACACATAAATTTCGTCTGGAAACAGATCAATCTTAACGTTTTCGATGAACTCGAGAGAGTTGCCTGCGTGTTGCTGCATCTCAAGTAGACCGTTGACCCATTGGCGCGCGCGCACGTGAGCATTACTTGGTGTGTCGTCATGGGACTTATACAGCCAATGCGCCGCGATGCCGTTATTGGCCATTGCTTCCATTTCTTCGGTTCGGATTTGAATCTCAATGGGCACGCCATGCATCCCGAACAGGGTGGTGTGCAGCGATTGATAACCGTTGGCTTTAGGAATGGCGATGTAGTCTTTGAAGCGACCAGGCACTGGCTTGTAGAGATTGTGCACGGCGCCTAGAACGCGATAACAAGTATCGACCTTGTCTACGACTATGCGAAAGGCGTAAACGTCCATAATTTCAGAGAAAGAGCGGCGTTTGGAGCGCATTTTCTCGTAAATGCTGTAAAGGTGTTTTTCGCGGCCAAAAATACGGCCAGGCATGCCCTCGCGATCAAGGCAGGCTTCAAGTGCACCTTGAATCTGTTTAACGATCTCTTTGCGATTGCCGCGAATACTTTTAACGGCAGCATTGATGCGGCGTGCGCGCATTGGGTACAACGCATCGAAGCCGAGCTCTTCGAACTCAATACGAATAGCGTTCATGCCAAGTCGATTAGCAATAGGGGCGTAGATATCGAGGGTTTCGCGGGCTACACGGCGGCGCTTCTCTGGGCTTAATACATCGAGAGTGCGCATATTGTGTAGGCGGTCGGCTAGCTTCACGAGAATAACGCGAATGTCTTTGGCCATGGCCAAGGCCATTTTCTGAAAGTTTTCGGCTTGCGCTTCTGCGTGGCTGCTAAAGGCAATTTTATTGAGCTTGCTGACGCCGTCGACCATCTCGGCGATGGTTTCCCCAAACTGGCTTTTGACGGCACTTTTGCTAATACCGGTGTCTTCAATGACATCATGAAGCATGGCCGCCACGAGCGACTGTGGGTCCATGTGCATTTCGCTGAGTATGCCGGCAACGGCGAGGGGATGTGTGACGTAGGGGTCACCACTGCGTCGGAACTGGCCATCGTGGGCCTGTTCCGCGTAGTAGTAAGCACGGCGAACAAGGTTGATCTGCTCGCCTTCCAAATAATCGGATAGGCTAGTCGCCAGAGAGTCGATTGTGGACAAGCCGACTCCTTCCTCGATTAGAGGTCTTCGCTGTGTGATTCGTCTTCACCGCGCTGAGGAGGTGGAGTTTTAAGCTCATCCCGTGACAGCATTGCTACTGGGTTTGCGCTTTTAATCGCAAGAATTGAGGAGTCTACTAAACCCTCTGCAATTTCGCGTAAGGCGATAACGGTAGGCTTGTCATTATCGATTGGGACGAGTGGGTCTTTGCCGCCAGTCTGAATTTGACGTGCGCGCTTGCTGGAGATCATCACCAACTGGAAGCGATTGTCTACTTTGTCCAAACAATCTTCGACGGTAATACGGGCCATAAAAACACCTGTTAATCAATCTGTACTATTAAGGAGACCGACAATTCTACTAAATACGCGCCCTAATGACTAACTTATTCTCACTTACGCCTTGATTTATGGGCAGTTAGGGGCCGATTTAAGACTTTTCGAGCAATGCATCCAGTAAAGCTTCGTTGTTTTCGTGCTGTTGCTGCCGCTCAAGTCGGGCTGCACGAATGATTGCGCGCAAATCCTGCAGTGCCGTATCAAAATTATCGTTGATGACCAGATAGTCTGCCGCGTCGTAGTGGGAGATCTCATCTTTGGCTTCTCGCATGCGGTTGCTAATGGTCTCTTCGTCGTCTTGGGCGCGATTGGTAAGGCGCTCAAGCAAGCAGTCTAAAGATGGGGGCAGAATGAAGATGCTCTTATTGTCGGCAATGCGTTCGCGCACTTGGGCGGCGCCTTGCCAGTCAATTTCCAAGATGACGTCAATCCCTTGGTCGAGCTGAGTTTGCACCCATTGCTGCGAGGTTCCGTAATAGTTGCCAAAGACCTCGGCGGACTCTAAGAAAGCGTCTTGATCGCGCATCCCGAGAAACAGCTCTTTGCTAACGAAATGGTAGTTAATACCGTCGACTTCACCAGGGCGTTTGGCGCGCGTGGTGTGCGAGACAGAGACACACAATAGAGGGTCTTGTTGATCTAGCAGTAATGCGTTGACGAGGCTGGTCTTGCCAGCACCCGAAGGCGCCGAAATTGTGTAGAGGGTCCCTCTGGCCATGGTGCTTATCCTAAATCTGAAACTAACATTACTATATCACCAACCAAGGCTTTGTCGCTTTAGTCTCTGGTGTTATGTGCCTTTTTTCTTTGCCCTTGCTGTGGCCTGTGCTTGCAGAGGATCGTCTGGCCATGGATGACGCGGATATCGACCCTTGAGGTCTTTGCGTACCTCGAAGTAACCACTTTTCCAGAATCCAGCGAGATCCCGAGTGACCTGTACAGGGCGCCGTGCAGGGGAAAGCAGGTGTAGAAGCACCGGTACCTGCCCGTCGAGAATACCCGGGGTGTGTGTCTGTCCGAACATCTCTTGCAACTTTACCGCTAATACTGGCTCTTCGCCGATATAGTCTAGTGCTATTTTATTGCCACTAGGCACTTGAATGTGCGTGGGTGTCAACTTCGATAATGCTTGCTGCTGCTTCCAATCCAGCGACTCTACAACAAAGCGTGCCAGTGGTAGGCGATCAAGCTGCTCAAACCGTGTAAGGCCAGTAAGGTGAGGCGCTAACCAGTCCTCTAGTTTGTCGAGTAGCGCTTCATCGCTGGCATCGGGCCATGGGTCACCTAGTTGTCGATGCAGAAGTCGCAGGCGGCCAATCAACTGTTGATCTTCTTTTGACCAGTTGAAAGCACCGCGCTGCCTCAGTGCTGTTAATAGAGCTAGTTGTATGGCCTCTGGCGCGAGCTTGGCCAGTGCTCTTCGCTCTAAAACTAAGGTGCCAAGTCGACGTTGCTCTTCACCCTGCAAGCGACCAGCATTTGTGTCCCAACGCACATCTTGTTGCCACTGCCGGGTATTAGGGAGTAGGGACTCAATCTGCGCTTTTGTGATGGCGCAGGCATGGTAAACCTTAGCGCCTTTGCTCATTCCGTCAAGATTCACGGCTAGCAGATACGCTTGTTGGCTGAGGCGATGCTGTGAGGCAATAAGGGCTTGTCCGCCGCTCACAAGTTTGAAGCGCGCTTGTGAGTGTTCATTCTCTTGGCCTTGGTTTTGAGCGATGCGATCGGGGTAGGCCGAAGCTAAAAGAAGGGGTAACAGGTCAAAGTCCGCGCTATCGAGCCCGCACTTGAGGCGACTCGCCCATTGCTTTGCTGCTCCCCACCAAGCACCTCCAGCACCTTTACCGTTACTTTGTGGGTGCTGGGATAAGGCGATAACGATATCAATTTCGGTACCTTGGACGCTCTCTTCTAGCCACGACACTATCCAACATGCGAGAGCTTGGGCGTTCAACTCGATCGCTTTCTCAATCAAAACAGCTAGCCGAGGATGGGTTGGCCAACGAGCACAACGTCGTCCCAGTGCGCTGAACCCTCCGTTTGTGCCTAGTAAGCCTAGGGTCTGCAATAGTTGGCGCCCTGCCGTGAATGCCGCCGCTGGAGGAGGGGACACCCATGCAAGTTGTAGCGGGTCCTCCGCGCCCCAGCGCGTAAGCTCAAATGCAAGAATCGATAGATCGGCTTGTTCAATCTCCGCCTCTCGATGCGCCGCCAAAACACTATCTTCAGGCCAAAGTCGATAGCAAGCACCAGGTGCCTCCCGACCGGCACGGCCTCGGCGTTGATCCGCACTGGCTCGATTGACACGACGCGTCTCGAGCTTGCTCAGCCCAGAGCGCACTTGAAACACCGGCACGCGTTCAAGCCCCGCATCGACCACAATCCGTACCCCAGGGACCGTAATGCTCGACTCGGCGACAGCTGTGGAGAGAATCACTCTTCTTTCATCAGCTTTATGACTGCGCAAGACGTCTTGTTGCTGAGCAAGGGGCAGTTGGCCATGCAGGTCGACAATAGTGATGTCGGAGGCAAGGGTTTCATTCAGGCGCGAGTGGAGTCGTCGAATCTCTCCTTGGCCGGGCAGGAACACCAATACGTCACCCTCATGGTCGAGCAACGCTTCGCTGATAACAGTGGCTTGATGGCGATCGCTAAATTCACGTGGGGCAGCGGAGCGATAATAGGTTTCTACTGGCCATGCACGTCCTGCACAATTAATCAGTGGCGTTAGATCACCGAGCATTGTGAGCAATGACGCTGTATCCAGTGTGGCCGACATGATCAGAATTCGCAGATCTTCGCGCAGGGCGCTTTGCGCCTCTAATGCGAATGCGAGGCCGAGATCCCCGTCTAAGCTACGTTCGTGGAACTCATCAAAGATAATGCCCGCAAATCCGTCCAAGGAAGGGTCATCCTGCAACATCCGCGTCAGAATCCCTTGGGTCACCACTTCTAGGCGAGTGCGTGAACTAATCTTGGATTCGCCACGTACACGATAACCAACAGTTTCACCTAAAGACTCCCCAAGGCTTTGGGCCATAAAACCTGCCGCTAAGCGAGCAGCGACCCGTCTAGGCTCTAACAGTAGCCAGCGGCCGGCCTTGGCAGGAAACGCATCGAGTAATGCTAAAGGCACGCGAGTGGTTTTGCCGGCCCCGGGTTGTGCCACCAATAACGCCTTATTCTGGCTTTGCAGCGCTTTGACGAGTTCGGGCAATACGCTGTCTATTGGCAGGCTTTGCGGTGCTATAAGGGGGGCTGTTGACAAAGGCGGTTCTCAAAACAAGTCGATATAGGGTTTTGCAATGGTGACAAAACCGCTTAAAGTAAGCAAAAGGAATCGAAGATGCGCACCGACCGTATTGTTAACGCCATCGAAAGGAAAAACAGATGAAATTACGAATAGTGATGGTAGCCGTTGCCATGCTTTTTTTAACGGCTTGTGAGTCCGCTTATTATGGCACTATGGAGCAGTTCGGTGTTCATAAGCGTGACATTTTGGTTGACCGTATTGGTGAAGCCCAAAGCGCTCAAGAAGAAGGGCAGGAACAGTTTCGCGATGCCTTAGAGCAGTTCCGCAGTGTAGTAAATTTTGATGGCGGCGAACTACAGCAAATCTATGATCGCTTGAATGGCGAATTCGAAGACACTGAAGAGGCCGCTGATCTTATCCGTGAACGAATACAAGCGGTAGAAGCGGTAGCCGATGCTTTGTTTGATGAATGGGAAGATGAACTGGCGCTTTATACGAATCAGAATCTTCGCCGCGACAGTGAACAGCAATTAAGAGATACCCGAACGCGATATGCGCGCCTAATTGCCGCGATGCACCGTGCGGAAGTAACGTTAGACCCAGTGCTCGATAGTTTGCGAGATAATGTGTTGTACCTGAAACATAATCTCAACGCCCGCGCCATAGCGTCGCTGCGGGGCGAGCTTGACACTATAAACACCGATGTAGATCGCCTCATTAACGCAATGGAGTTGGCGATCGAAGAGTCCGATCGTTTCATAGCAGAAATGCGCCTGTAAAATCCCTCCTTTTAGCTGAGGCGTGCACCCGCCTCAGCTGTCATAAAAAGTAAGCAAGTCGAACTCCTTTTCTATAAGCGATGGGAATTGCAACTCAAAATTATTGTTGCGAGTATGCGATAGCTATCACATTTCGAATGGGTCGATGCTATGGACTAGGCTTTTCTCCCTAGCATCTTTACCGAAGCTGTGTGATAACAGTGGCCGAGATTACAGCCTAGGTTGTTATCTAATTTTTTGCCCACATGTAGGAATGGGAAGTTTATAGAACGCTTCCGAAATAACTAATGGAGATACAGCTATGAAACAAGGAAAATTTTTCAAAAAATCGCTACTAGCGTGCGCAATTTTAATGCCTGCATCTGCCTTTGCGGCGGAAGGGATCAGCTACACTTACATCGAAGCAGATTACCTCATTCAGGATATTGACTATTACGAAGACAATGATTTCTTCGACAATTTCGCAGATGACATCGATGATGGTGACGGCTACAACATCAGCGCGTCTTTTGCATTGACTGACAACTTTTTCACATTTGGTTCCTATTCCACCACAGAAGCAGATTTTGCCTATATTGATGACGGTGGTGGCTTCGTCAATCGAAGCGAAGACGTCAACACTTTGAAGTTGGGCTTAGGGTTTAACACGCCTATTTCCGATACTGTGGATTTCGTTGCCACGGGCGGTTATACGGATGTCGACCTAGGAGACTTTAGTTTAGGTAGAAACGAAAATGATGATCTGAATAGCACTGATGATATTCAAGATGCCTTTGATGACTTGAACGAAGACGATAGCGATGGTTATTTTGTCGATGTTGGTGGTCGTGCGCAGTTGGCGAGCTGGCTGGAGTTTGGTGCAGGCGTGCGGTATACCGATCTTGATTATGGTGACAGCACATCAGTATTCGGTAACTTCTTGTTTGAAGTGTCCGACAACTTAGGCATTAACCTAGGCGGGAACTTCGGCGATGATGTGAACACCTATGCATTGGGCCTTCGCTATTCGTTTAACTAAGAACGAATAGTTAGTTATACAAGAGACGGAAGTGCAGTTTTTAAATGCTGCACTTCCGTTTCTATTTTGAGGACAGCTGAAAGTTTTTTTGTATGTGTGCAAAATGTGATTGAACGGCATCCCATAGAGCAAGTGGATGTTGGATTGAAACTTCAAATGGCATTTGCATTAACCAACGTGCAAACCACTCTAGGCTATCAGTGCTCGTTTGCATTAATAGACCATCTTGCGTTGTTTTCATCACGCCTTCTAATCCATAAAGATAATACGAAGCCGAAGCCATGTCCGTGTGCAGCAATACACTCACTGGATGTTGACGCGGCACGTTCTGCATACTTTCGTGAAGGTGTTTGGCTGTATCGAAATCTGCAGGTCGAAGAAAGCTATGATTAAGTCCCTGGGCACGATTGAGACGATCTAATCGAAATGTCCGCAGTGCTTTTCGTAAATGACAGTGCCCGACCATATACCAATGTCCACGGCGAAACACGATGCCATAAGGGTCAACGTCACGTAATCCTGTACTGCCGTTATCCGCCTCGTAGTGAAAGCGAACTCTTTGCTGATCATGAGCGGCCTGGGCAAGTAACAGCAAATCCTCTTTGTTCTCTGCTCCGTGGGCTTTCGGTAACACTAGGCTCGTACTATTACTAATGGCACGCACGCGACGCTTCAAATTGCTTGGCATTACCCTTTCTAGCTTGGCTTGCACACTAGCAATGGAAGGTGCGGACTCTGATAGGCCAAGTTGATTGGCTGCCAGTAGGCCTAATGAGATTGCCAGAGTTTCATCATCAGTAAACATCATCGGCGGTAATTTGAATCCCGCTACTAGACGATACCCCCCATAACGCCCCTGTTCTGTCATCACCGGAATGCCAAGCTCTTCAAGTGCGGCGATATAACGACGCACCGTGCGCACATCCACCTCTAATCGTTTTGCAATCTGCGCACCGGTGAGCAAACCGTGTGTTTGCAGAAGCTCTAATAGAGTTAGTACGCGGGTCACTGGTTTTGACATAGGGTACCTTCAAGATGGGTAAGGAAGCCGTCTAGGAGACTAGTTTTTACCATACAAACTAAACAGGACATATAATGACCTATATGTTTTGTATTGTGCCTTCGACAACGTAATCTCTCCACAATAAAAATAGGATTAAAGGAAATGATCATGAAAACACTGACCCTCTACACTAACCCTCAATCACGCGGCCGCATTGTGCGCTGGATCCTCGAAGAAATCGGCACGCCTTATGAGCTAGAAGTGATGGAATACGGTGGTAGCATT
Source organism: Gammaproteobacteria bacterium (assembly GCA_051252515.1). Lineage (GTDB taxonomy): Bacteria > Pseudomonadota > Gammaproteobacteria > Pseudomonadales > Pseudohongiellaceae > UBA5078. The sequence goes on along the minus strand of JBPOFS010000002.1, from coordinate 85,626 downwards.
AAGTCACCGGAGTACTTAGCGATAAATCCTATGGGCAAAGTCCCAGCGATCAAGCACGGCGAGCAAGTCGTGACAGAAGTCGCCGCGATCTGTGCATACTTGGCGGATCAATTTCCTGATGAAAATCTTGCGCCCCCGCAACTTGATGCTCAGCGTGGCGACTACTATCGATGGCTATTCTTCACAGCGGGCCCGCTTGAGATGGCATTAACTGCGAAAGGGTATCAATGGAATATTGATTCTGAGAACGCCATGTCTGTAGGCTGCGGTCTTGTTGAAGACACCATCAACACGATCGAGGAAACGTTAAAGACGAGCCCCTATATTTGCGGCGATAACTTCACCGCTGCAGATATCGTATTGGCGAGCACCTTGGGTTGGGCGATTCTCATGAAAAACCTAGAGCCGAGCCCAGTGCTTACTGAATACGTTAAACGTTGCGATGCAAGGCCCGCAGCGCAAAGAGCGAATGAGTTGGATGATGCGTTGATGAAAAAATAGCGTGTTGAGGGTTGGCTATAGCATGGGAGGGCGTGAGATTTCCCATGCTTTTGTGTAAACGACGATGGAGCGCTGTGCTGATAAAAAATGTATGTGCTTTGATCACTCAATATTCTGAATCTGCTCCCGCATCTGCTCAATCAACACTTTCAAGTCCACCGCGTTGTGGGTTGTCTCTGACACGATCGATTTAGACGAAAGCGTATTGGCTTCGCGGTTAAGCTCTTGCATCAAGAAGTCCAAGCGGCGACCAGAGGGCTCTTTCAAACCCAGTACCCGTTCTACTTCATTCAAGTGCGCCTCGAGGCGATCTAGCTCTTCGTCGATATCCCACTTTTGTGCAAATACTACAATCTCTTGCTCTAGGCGGGTTTCGTCTAGTTCGATCTTAAGCGCCTCTAGTCGATCACGCAGTGCTTGTTGCTGTGCGGCGAGTATCTCGGGCATGCGAGTTCTAACGGTAGTGACGATTTCACGGATGGCTTGTTGGCGTTTGTTCACAAAGCCATAGAGTTCTTCGCCTTCGCGCTTGCGAGTGTCGACAAGTTCGGCGAGGGTTTCTTTGAATAGAGCTAGAGCTTGAGTTTCGAGGTCTTCTGGCAGCGCTTTACTCTCTTTTAAAACGCCAGGCCATTTGAGAATTTCGTTGACGCTGAGGGCTTGGCCGCCACCGGTAAGGTGGAGAACTTCGCCGCTGACGTTGTTGAGATGCACTACGAGGGCTTCGTCAATCTGCAAGGTATTGTCTTGGCTGCCTTCGGTCTCGATACGCAATTGGCAGTCTATTTTGCCGCGCGCTAAGGTTTTACGTAAGGCATCGCGTACGGCGGGCTCGAGGGAGCGCAACGCTTCGGGGAAGCGGAAGCCGGTCTCTAAGTAGCGGTGGTTGACGGAGCGTATCTCCCAAATGAGGAGTGTTTGTCCAATACTGCTTTGCTTTCTTGCGAAAGCGGTCATGCTCAACACCATAAGGCACCCTGCTTAAAAACATTAAGAATTACAACAGCTTCACATCAGCGCTGTTAGCTTATGCTTGTATCTTACTCCAATATTGCGCTTGTGACTCGCCATCAATGGGCAGATCAAGGATAATCGCGGGTCAAATCTTAACGACCCCGAGTGAGGCAACATGCAAGATACGATTAGACCTAGTAAGCGCCAGCCAGATCAACTCCGTGATGTCCGTATTACCCGCCATTATACAAAGCACGCTGAAGGCTCTGTATTAGTGGAGTTTGGCGATACCAAGGTGATCTGTACCGCAAGCGTCGAAGAGTCCGTACCGCGTTTCTTGAAAGGTAAAGGCATGGGTTGGGTCACAGCGGAATATGGCATGTTGCCACGCTCTACTGGCTCGCGCATGGATCGTGAATCGGTCCGTGGTAAGCAGGGTGGCCGTACGATGGAAATCTCTCGCCTAATCGGTCGCTCATTGCGCGCGGCGCTAGACATGAAATTGCTTGGCGAAAACACCATCAAGATCGACTGTGATGTTATCCAGGCCGACGGTGGCACGCGCACAGCTTCAATCACAGGTGCCTGTGTAGCATTGCACGATGCGATTGGCGTATTGATCAAAAATGGTCGCGTGAAGCAAAACCCAATGAAGCAGTTGATCGCCTCTGTGTCTGTTGGCATCTACAAAGGTGTGCCAGTACTCGACTTGGATTATGCGGAAGACTCCAATGCGGAGACCGATATGAACATCGTGATGACTGACAAGTTGCGCTTTATTGAACTGCAAGGCACTGGCGAAGAGAGTGACTTCGATACAGACGAGCTGCAAGCGATGATCGCGATTGCCCAAAAAGGCATAAGTGAATTGCTCGTTTTGCAAAAAGAAGCTTTGGGCATTTAACTAATATTAGACGAGGAGGGTGTGATGCAGGATTTTCAAAAAGCATTTATCGAGTTTGTAATTGAACACGAGATTTTACGCTTTGGCAGTTTCACATTGAAATCCGGTCGCACCAGTCCCTACTTTTTTAATGCGGGCCTATTCAACACAGGTGCCGCGTTGAACTTTATTGGTAGCTCCTATGCCACGGCATTAGCGAATGCGAATGTTGAGTATGATTTGTTGTTTGGCCCCGCTTACAAAGGTATTCCTTTGGTGTCAGTGACGGCTGCTGCACTTGCGCAGCAGCACGGAATTGATAAGCCCTATTGTTTTAATCGCAAAGAAGCGAAAGATCATGGTGAGGGTGGGCTGACCGTAGGGGCCCCTCTACAAGGACGTGCACTGATTGTCGATGATGTGATTACAGCGGGAACGGCGGTGCGCGAGGTGATGGAATTATTCGAGCGCACTGGCACAACGCCAGCAGGAATTCTCGTTGCCTTAGATCGACAGGAGCGTGGGACAGGCGCTAAGTCTGCGATTCAAGAGATCGAAGAAGAGTACAAAATTCCTGTCTTGAGTATCATTTCGCTAGAACAAATCGTGAACTATTTGCGCGATCAGAAAGACCCTGCGTTGGCCTCCAATTTGGAAGCCGTACAGAAATACCGCGAAGAATTCGGCGTTTAAACGCCGAAGGGGACGAGCATGTCACGGGATAGGTAGGCCCATTGCTCTTCCCACGCTTCAGTTGGGCGCTTTTTAAACTCACTGCGCACAAACTGCATTAAACGACCTTCAACGCTGGCCATCAGTAAGTTCGACAGTATGCTGGGGGATACTACGCAGCGTAAGTTCTCACGAATCTGAGCTTCTCGTAAAATTTGTTTTACTTGCGCTTCCAGTCGATCGAATAGCTGGCTTATGCGCACTCTTAAGCGTTCTGTCTCTCCGGCCAAGGCATCCCCTGTCATAAGGCGTGTCATCCCAGGGTTTTTCTCCGCAAAGGTCAGTACCAGCATCAAGATTTTTTCGCAGCGTCGCTGCGCGGAAGGCTCGTCTTCCAAGATGCGCGTAATACGAGAAAACAAAGTCTCTTCGATAAACACGATCAAGCCTTCAAACATTTTTGCTTTGCTAGGAAAGTGGCGATAAAGCGCTGCTTCAGAAACACCCACCTCTTTGGCAAGTGCTGCCGTAGTGATGCGCTCACCAGGGCCGTTTTCCAGCATGCGAGCAAGGCTTTGTAGGATGTGTTCTTTGCGTGATATTTTAATTTCGGACGGCATTTTGTGTTGAGTGTTCCTTAAAAGAGGGTAGCGACTTATTCAGCGTCAAAGTTACGGGTGTTGCTAATTAACGTACCCACGCCAGTGTTAGTGAAGATTTCCAGAAGCACGGCGTGCTCCACTCGACCATCGATTATGTGCGCGCTTCTCACGCCTGCATTGACTGCGTCTAATGCACATTCAATTTTCGGCAACATGCCGCCGTGAATGGTGCCATCTGCAATCATTTCGTCGACTTCCTGAGTGGTTAACCCTGTGACGACCTTGCCGGATTTATCCATAACGCCTGCTATATTGGTAAGCAGCATTAGTTTTTCGGCATCAAGCACTTTCGCGATCTCGCCTGCCACTGTGTCAGCGTTAATATTATAAGTAGCGCCAAAGCGGTCAGTACCGATGGGGGCGATGACCGGAATAAAATTACTTTCTTTGAATGTGTCTAGGACTTCGCGATTGATTTTCTCTATGCTGCCCACTTGGCCCATGTCCATCATTTTGGTGCCGATGGCACTTTTCTTAAGCAGTTTCTTGGCTTGAATCAAGTTGCCGTCTTTGCCTGTAATGCCGATGGCCTTGCCTTGGTTTTTGTTGAGCAGGCTTACGATCTCTTTGTTGACTAATCCGCCGAGCACCATCTCCACAACATCCATGGTTTTGCTGTCGGTCACGCGAATGCCATCGATGAATTCTGATTGGATATTAAGCTGTGCAAGCAAGGAGCCAATTTGCGGGCCGCCCCCATGGACAACAACAGGGTTCATGCCAACCAGTTTCATCAACACGATATCTCTGGCAAAGCTGTTTTTGAGCACTTCGTCGGTCATGGCGTTGCCGCCATATTTCACAACAATAGTGCTGCCAGTGAACTGTTGAATATAGGGCAATGCTTCTGTCAGGACGTTCGCAATGTTTTTAGCAGCGTCTAAATCTAAGGGCATAGGTAATCCGGTAAATCGTCAAAGGGGCTAAGGCAGCGACTTGTAATCGCAAGGGCTGCTTCTCAATGGCGCAAAGTATACAGCGTGATGAGCATTTTTCATAAAAGCAGTTGTAAACAAACGTAGGTCTAGAAGTTCAATACCAGTCGATGATCGACTTCCATGAGCAGCTCGCGAAAGCGCTTCTGAATGAACTGCAGTGATTGGCGGCTTTGGGCCTCAAAGCGCAGTAGTAGAGCGGGTGTGGTGTTAGAGGCGCGAATCAACCCCCAACCATCTTCAAAATCGACACGGATCCCATCCAACAGGCTGATGGACCCTTGGGGAAAGCGAGCAAGCGATTTAATGCGCTCCATTAGTGCAAATTTACGTTCGTCGCTGACTTCAATGCGTAGTTCGGGGGTGGCTATGCTGCTTGGCAGGCTTAGCAAAAGGGTTTCGGCACTGTCAGGCTGAGCGCTCAGCAGTTCGATAAAACGGGCTGCGACATAAAGCCCATCGTCGTAACCAAACCAGCGATCCTTGATAAAGACATGGGCCGAGAATTCCGCGCCGACTACGGCATTGGACTCTTGCATGCATTGTTTCATGAACGAGTGCCCGCTGCGGCTCATGATGGGCTTGCCCCCGCACTCTTGAATCAGCTGCTTTAACAATGTGCTGCATTTGACGTCAAAGACAACGCTGGGGAGATCGTAGCGAGGCAAAATATCTTTGATGAATAGCATTAGGAGGCGATCTGTATCGATGATGCTGCCTTTGTTAGTGACAACCACCACGCGGTCGCCGTCACCGTCTAGTGCCACGCCCAGATCAGACTCAGTGGCTTGGACCTGTGCGATAAGGTCGCATAGGTTCGCAGCGACGGTTGGGTCAGGGTGATGATTGGGGAAGTGACCGTCGAGGTCGCAATACATCGATGTGACTTCACACCCTAGCGCTTTGAACAGCGAAGGGGCTATAAGTCCGGGCACTGCATTGGCGCAGTCGACAACGACCTTGAGTGGTCGTTTGATCTGAATATCGTTTTGTAGTTTCGCAATATACTCGGGCACCATGTCTATTGTTTGCAGGCTGCCATCTCCCTGCGCAAATTCTCCGCGTAGGGCCCGTGTGTAGATTGCTTGGATTTGCTCTGGGGTAAGGCAGGTGCGTTGGCGAATGATTTTAATGCCGTTGTAATCGGCAGGGTTATGACTCGCCGTGAGCATGAGGCCTGAGGCCCAGGGGCTAGTGTGTGCGGCGAAATATAACAAAGGAGTTGGGATAATCCCTAGATCGACGACATTCAAGCCGGTGGAGAGTACTCCTCGAAGTAAGGGCGCGCGCAGTTGGGGGCTGGAAAGGCGGGCATCGCAACCGAAAAGCACGGTAGTTTCGCCCGCTTCGAGCGCAATACTGGCCAAGGATTTGCCGATGAGCTCAATAGAGTGCTCATTCAACTGGCTCCCTGCGATGCCACGAATATCATAAGCTCGAAAGATCGCTGGATCTAAGCACGGGTTAGACTCGGTAGTGGTTTGTCGTTTTTTGTTTGTCATGTACCGGTCACTTTCTTGTGGTTTTGCACAGGGAGTATCCAATACCCCCTTTGTTTTGGCCAATATTTATTTGGCGTCAATAGTCTTCGCGTGTTGTGCGTGAATGAGCTCTAACATTTGCAGCGCGACTCGGCGTTTTGAGGCGGGGCCAAGCGCTTGAGTGCCTTTGGGCCAAAGGGCCGTTGCACTGATACTGTCGCTACCTAATGTGGCATTGGCATCGTTCGCAAACAGTAAATCTAGCTTTTTGCGCGTCAGTTTCTCAGCTCCGTGACGCTCAACGTCGATTGTTTCAGCCGCAAAGCCCACTGTAAACGGACGCTTTTCGAGAGCTGCAATGGTGCTAATAATGTCAGGATTCTTCACTAACTCTAGCTGCATCGTATCGCTGGATTTTTTTATTTTCTGCTCTGAAAGTTGCGCTGGTCGATAGTCAGCGACAGCGGCAACCCCGATAAAAATATCGCATTGCTGCGCGCTTGTCAGGCTGGCCTCTAACATTTCTTTGGCGCTAATGACGTCCACACGGCGCACTCTGTCTGGGGTCGTTAATGCCACAGGTCCGCTGATCAGTGTTACTTGTGCTCCCGCTAGTGCTGCCTCAGTGGCAAGTGCATAGGCCATTTTCCCGGAGCTGCGATTGCTGAGAAAACGCACAGGGTCTATGGCTTCCTGTGTCGGCCCTGCAGTAATGGTGATGCGTAGCCCGGAGAGTAAGCTTTCATCAAATAAGCCTGCGCTAAGCTTTAGGAGTTGCTCGGGTTCGAGCATTCTCCCAAGCCCGACATCGCCGCAGGCTTGCTCTCCTGAGGCCGGCCCAAAGACTGTGATACCGCGCTCTTGTAGGGTTTTTAGATTCTGTTGGGTTGCCTCGTTCGACCACATGGCCTGATTCATGGCGGGAGCAATGGCAATGGGAGCTTTAGTGGCGAGCAGAAGAGTGCTGAGAATATCGTCTGCTTTCCCTTCAGCCATTTTCGCTATGAAATTGGCACTAGTCGGCGCGATCAGCACTAGATCGGGCCAGCGCGCCAGCTCTATATGCCCCATGCCCGCTTCTGCTTCGGTATCGAGCAAAGTGGTATGCACGCGGTTACCAGAAAGCGCTTGTAAGGTAAGGGGGGTAATAAATTCGGTGGCGGCATTGGTCATGACTACCCGCACTTCGGCCCCAGCCTTGCTCAGCAGGCGAGTGAGCTCTGCGCTTTTATAGGCGGCGATCCCGCCAGTAATGCCAAGAAGGACACGTCGATTGCTAAGGCTATTCATTGTGGGCCTGGGACGCTGTAAGCGTCGGCTAGTAAGTAGGTGGCAAAGACTAGCAGCAAGCCTGCGGCTATTCAATTTGTGCGCATAAGCTGCTTTGCCAAAGCTTTGCTACTATCAATGCTATAGCCAAAGAGCCAAGGAGGCGACATGAGCATCAAGGATTGGCCAAAAACTGAGCGTCCCCGCGAGAAACTAATTAAATTAGGCGCGGTGCAGCTTTCAGACGCGGAGCTTCTCGCTCTAGTCGTTCGCTCCGGCGGTCGAGGGCGCAGCGCCATTGATATTGCGCGAGCACTACTAAACCAATACGGCTCTTTGACACAGATCTTTCTCGCCAACAAAGAGGAGTTTTGCCGCAGCGATGGCTTGGGTCTGGTGGCGTTTATCCAGCTTCAGGCGATGTTAGAGCTATCTAAGCGGCATTTGCATGAGCAACTTGAGGAAAGGGACGCGTTGACGAGTTCTGAGCTTACAAGGCAGTACCTGCGGGCACGGCTGCGCCATTACGAGCATGAAGTGTTCGCTTGCCTGTATCTGGACAATCAGCACCGTGTCGTCAAGCTAGAGGAGTTGTTCACGGGGACGATAGACGGGGCGGCTGTGTATCCTCGAGAAGTCGTTAAACGGTGTTTACATAATAACGCTGCAGCCGTTATTTTCGCGCACAATCACCCTTCGGGAGTCGCCGAGCCGAGCCAGGCAGATATAGCCATTACGGCTCGCTTAACCTCGGCGCTCAATACAATTGATGTCCGGGTTCTTGATCATGTCGTCGTCGGGCGCAACGAAGCAGTGAGTTTCGCAGAGAGAGGTCTGTTATGATGCGCGGCTATGACCCAGGGCTGCGAAGTAGACAATTTAGCAAAGTAAGCTTTTTTGTTGCTATTAGCACAGCGTTTTGGTATAAAACGCAGCTCTTTTTTTGGCAAGACAGAAGCAAAAGTCAGGTAGAAGTCCCGAATGTGGTCTTTCACCAGATAATTCGGGCTCTGTAACGAGGCAAGGCAATGGCTAACGTATGTATCGTAACCGGTAAAAAACCGATTACAGGCAATAATGTTTCTCACGCAAACAACAGAACCAGACGTCGTTTTTCACCGAACATCCATACACATCGTTTTTGGGTGGAATCTGAGAATCGTTTTGTGAAACTTAAAGTTTCTACAAAAGGTATGCGTATTATTGATAAGAACGGCATCGATGCCGTATTGTCTGATATCCGCGCCAATGGCGGTAAAGTTTAATATTTAAATCCTGATTCAGGTGGTGAGCAGCAATGCGCGATAAAATTAAATTAGTGTCTTCAGCAGCAACTGGACATTTCTACACGACTGATAAGAACAAGCGAACGATGCCTGACAAAATGGAGATCAAGAAATTTGATCCTGTTGTTCGTAAGCACGTCATCTATAAAGAAGCTAAGATTAAGTAATTTGTTGGGCCTTTAGGTCCACGCTTGCCTCGATCTGCCTGATTAGATAATGCAAAACGCCGCCCTTAAGTGAAAACTTAGGGGCGGCGTTTTTGTGCTTTGGAAAAAAGCGCTTTTACTTTTCTTTGCTAAGCGCTTTCATCAAGCGGTTAGTGGTATTGAGCAGCTTCGCGTCTTCTGTGAACTCTTTCTTAAGCTTGCCGACAGTAGTCGACACTGTGCCGTAGCGCTTGAGTTTGAACAGCTTGGCGATGGCCTGTAAGGTCACGGCCGAAAGCTCTTGGCATAAATACATGGCTACCCAGCGCGGGACATTCTTGGAACCCGGGCCGCGTGCTGCTGTATAGATGCTTTCCTCGCTTACCTTAAACTGTTTGGCCACGGCGCTGATGATGTCTTTACAAGAAGGGCGCCATTTCGCATGAGCCCCGCGTGACACACCTCGAGCTTTAGACGCATTGCGTTTGCTCTTAGCCGACTTCTTAAACTTATCGTCGCCCATAATGGATGACAGATTCTTTTTGCCGTAGAAATGCGCTAACTCTTCGTCCACGCCTTCGGCTAAATATTGTTTCAAGGCAGCGGTGCGTTTTGCACCAGTCCCGCCAATCTGCTCAAAAACCTCGTCTCGAGTTAACCAAGCCGGTGCCTTTGCTTTATTGATGTAGGCAGGGTAGCTAGACCATTGGTAAGTTTCCAGATCTGCCTTGCGAACGCCAAGATGGATGAACCGAGATAGAGGCAGGAGATATTTGTCTGCCTGGACTAGGACGGCCTTATAGCGCCCTTTGAACAGAGAGCCTTCAGATTTCTTGATGCGTTGGTAATGCTGAGTATAAAGACCGTCAACCTGGCGCATGAAGCGGCTAAGGTTCGCCTCTGGGGTTTTGATCAAGAGATGGTATTGGTCTTTGAGGAGGCAGTAGGAATGCACTTCGACGTTCAGTCGAAAACAAGTCTCTTCTAAGCCTGCTATAAATGCTTCGTAGTATTTCTGCGAGGGAAAGATCTTCTGTTTATCTACACCTACATTCGAGACGTGATAATACGCGTCTGGGTATTCTATTCGTAATGGTCTGGCCATTGGTAAATTCCCGGGTTGTGTTTTTAATATTTATTATGCAACTGGTATCGAGTTAGAGATGACCCTAAAATCGGTAATATAGTGATAACTGAATTAGACGGGCTCGTCAACAAAAAAGCATAAGCGCTTTAGGAAAGAGGGGCTAAAAAGTGACATTGTCACTAATTTTGGGGTTCTGGAAAGCCAGAAAGGGGAGTCGAGAACACGACTAATCGTTTTGATGGTGAGATAGGCGATATTGTAAACTGCTTATTCCACTGGTTGTTTAAAGCTAGCCAAGGCACCTTTGGCGTAAGGTGCCATATCGCTAGAGGAGACCCCTTAGACTTTGGTGGCAACGAATACGGCACGTTTAGGGGCGGGTAGCCCTTCTACGGTTAAGCTATGGTCATCAGGATCGAGGCTGTCCACTAGCGACTCAAAGCGCATCCAGTCCGTAGTTCTTTGCTCGTCTAGGCTGGTAAAGCCAGTATCAATCACCTTGCAATCTTTAAAACCACAACGAGTGAGCCAGCTGAGGATTGTTGCGCAAGAAGGGATAAACCAAACATTGCGCATACGGCTATAGCGATCATCTGGCGTGAGTGAGTATCCCCGCTCGCCGTCCACGACTAATGTCTCTAGTACCAGTTCGCCACCAGGCCTCAAACAGCTCTTTAATTGTAGCAAGTGATCTATGGGGGAGCGGCGATGATAAAGCACCCCCATTGAGAAGACAGAATCGAAGGCCGCCGGCTCATCCCCTAGTAATGACAGTGCTTGTTCGAAAGTCGTTGGTAAGACAAAAACCGGGGCTTGTGGGACGTAGCGTTTGACGGCCTGAAACTGCATAGAATAGGCAAGCTGAGAGTCTACCCCTAACGCAAGCTTCGCCCCTTCGCCCGCCATGCGGAAGCAATGGTAGCCATTGCCGCAACCGACATCGAGAATCGTGCGCCCTGCAAGAGGGCTGATATGTGGCAGAACACGGTCCCATTTCCAGTCCGAGCGCCACTCGGTATCGATATCCACGCCAAATAAAGAGAATGGCCCTTTACGCCAAGGGATCAACACCTGCAAAGCTTCACGCAGCTGTTGCTGGGTTTCCTCATTGCAATCGCTGCCAGTCCCAATGCTGACGGATTTGCTTAGATCAATGTGCTCAGTGGAAATGGCCGGCAGTGTGTCTAGGGCGTTACGCCATTTGGGGTAGTCCCCATTATTGCGGCTATCAAACCAAGACTGGCTACAAAACTGTTTGAGGGGCTCGAGTGCGGTACCAGCTATTAACGTAGAAAGATTGGAGTAAGGCATAGAACTCTTTATTTGAAAGCGATCATGGAGGCGAAGTTAAAACACTGAAACCAAGAGTCAACGCTATGAAAGCCTGCGTTGAGTAATCGTGTTTTATGTTCAGCTAAGGTTTCGGGGATAAGTACGTTCTCCAGTGCTGAGCGTTTTTGGCTTATCTCCAGTTTGGAATACCCTTGTGCTTCTTTAAATTGGTGATACATATCGATCAGTAGGGTATTGAGATCTTCGTCGGCAAGCCTTATCTTTTCAGAAAGAATCAGAATTCCCCCTTTTCGCATCCCAGAGTAAATCTTTCTCATGAGTGCTTCGCGTTGTGCTGGCGCAATAAACTGCAGGGTAAAGTTCAACACGACGACAGAGGCATCACGAATTTCAATGTTTGTTATATCTGCCTGTGATAACACGATGGGGTAGGACTCATCGCTATTGTCCAGAGTGCTGCGCAAGCGTGAGATCATCGCTTCTGAGTTGTCCACTGCCATCAATTGATAATCTTGATGGCTGATGTGATGAGCCATGGCCAGCGTGGCACCTCCTAAAGAACACCCAAGGTCATAAAGGTTAGAGCCCTTCGTGCAATAACGGTTCGCAAGTACGCCAATCATTGAAATGATGGTGGCATAACCTGGTACGGAGCGGCCGATCATATCGGTAAACACGGCAGCCACTTTCTCGTCGAACACAAAGTCTTCTCGAGGGCGCTCTGTTGCGTAGATACTGTCGTGCTTATTTTTGCTCATATAATGGGGAGGCAATTATCAATGTGGCAGTGAACGAAGGTTTGCGAAGGTTTCGGACGGATCAGGTTTTGCGTATTATGCGTTAATTCATGACACATTCAAATAACGGCCTCATCGCACTCACCTCGAACACTCAGGCGCCAAGCTCAAAAGTAGAGCGCTCCTTAGTGCCGTTGAACTATCAGATAGTGCGCAGCAAGCGTAAGACGATGGTGGTCCATGTGCAGCATGAGTGCGTGGAAGTGCGTGCGCCTGCTTTCGTTACCGACGCACAAATCCAAGAGTTTGTAAGCAAACACACCCAATGGATCACACGTAAACTCGCCGAAAAAGCCCAGCACAATGCGCAGCGCCTGTCGTTGCAAGATGGTGGCAAAATATTCTTTAAAGGCAAGTCTCTACATATCCGAATTTTCCAATGTAAGCTTGAGGCGGTAAAAACAACCGAAACTGAGTTTCACATCTATGCAAAGCGCACCGACGAAAAAACAGTCAATGCGGTTGTGCAGCGCTGGTTGATCGCGCAAGCCAAAGCCATTTTGCCGGGTCGGACTCGTGCCCTTGCAGAACACCTTAAGGCTGGTTCGAAATTGAAAGAGGTGGTGTTTCGCAAGACTAAAACTAAGTGGGGGCATTGCACTTCAGCCGGTCGTATTCAGTTCAATTGGCTGATCATGTTGGCACCGGATGCCATTATTGATTATATGATCTGTCATGAAGTGAGCCATTTACTGGTCATGAATCATTCAGCGAAGTTTTGGTCGTTAGTAGAGTCAGTTTGCCCAGAGTATCGGGCTTATGTCCGATGGTTACGCAAGCACGAGCATCGGCTCTGGCTATAGCCTCATTATTATAAAAGGATTAATCCCATGCGTTTTATTACCCCTCTAGCAAATGCGCTTTTGTGTCTAGCCAGTGTTGGCAGCATCGCTCAAGAGCTTCCTACAGCGAACCCAGAATCGGTAGGGCTATCTAGCGACGGATTGGCGCAAGTGACGCAAAACCTGCAAGCCCATGTGGATGCAGGGCATATAGCGGGAGTAGTGGCGGCCGTCTTGAAAGACGGCAAATTAGTCTATCTGGAATCTTTAGGGCAGCGAGACTTAGAATCCGCCAGCCCAATGTCCGATGACGCCTTGTTTCGTGTCTATTCGATGACTCGGCCAGTGACCAGTCTCGCCGCGATGATTCTGTGGGAGGAGGGGCATTTTCAACTAGATGACCCAATCTCAAAATACCTGCCTGAATTTGCAAGTCAGCGAGTGTTTAGTGACCCTAGCACTCCCGATATGGCACAAACTCGTGCACGTGTTGGGGATATTAAAGTGGCGGATCTAATGCGTCATACCTCGGGCCTAGGCAGTCGTAGCTCGTCAATCTACGTCGAGCAAGGCGTGCGATTACGTTCCTTAACGTTAGAGCAAGTTGTGAGCAATGCTGCGCGTGTGCCTTTATTCTCTGATCCGGGAACACGGTTTGGCTACGGTCTCTCCGCGACGATTCTAGGGCGATTGATTGAAGTATGGTCAGGACAGACATTGGATAGCTTCTTTGCTGAGCGAGTGTTTGCGCCATTGGAGATGCAGGACACAGTGTTCTATGTCGATCCCGAGCGTCAGAAGCGGCTTGCGACAGTTTATCGCCCCGACGCAGATGGACAGTTACGCCCTCATGAAATGGAAGACATTCCCTTCACGCAACAAGTTCCCTTACTCGAAGGCGGTGTCGGTTTAGTCTCATCGACCTTAGATTTTGCGAAGTTTTCACAGCTGTATCTCAATAAGGGCGAGTTGTTTGGGCAGCGGTTGTTAAAACCCGAGACCGTCGCGCTGATGATGGAAAACAGTATTGCTGATGCTTTATTACCGATTGGACGTGGTGGTTATATGGCCGCATCGGGCTGGACTATCGGTGGCTTCGCCTATGCATTAGAGCCGGAGCGTTACCCTTTCACGGCAAGCCCTGGGGAAGTGTGGTGGGACGGCTCGGCTGGGACACGTTTCTCTATTGATCCGGTTGAAGGCATCGTGACCGTGATAATGGCGCAAGTGTCACCTTCGGGTGGGCAAGGTTTTCGCGAAGAGTTTAAGGACGGTGTGTATGAGGCGATCATAAACCGCCCTTAAACCTGCCTATCAAGCCGTTGCGCTCTGCTTTCGACGCAGAGCCGCGGCCAACCCTAAACCGCAGGCAGCGATCACACAGGCGCTTATCGCGAGCACCACCTGATTAAGCCCTAACAAGCCTCCGCCAGGAATGGCAAAGACAAGACCGGCTATAGCGATAATTGCACGAACAGCGAAGCCGCTCGCCCCTTGACCTAGTAAGCCAAAGCCCACGAGATATCCTTGTAAAGCCCCTGAGACGAGAGTCACCCCAATCACAGCTGTGACCAGTACTGGCACAATCTCCGAGATGCTGCCCTGCAATAACATGGCGGGATTGAACACAAAGAAGAAAGGGATGAAGTAAATAATCGCGCCTAATCGCATGGACTCTAATCCCACTCGCATGGGGGAGGTCTGTGCGACGGATGCGGCCGCAAAAGCGGACAAGGCGACAGGCGGAGTAATAAAGCTCAGCATTCCCCAATACATAATAAACATATGGGATGCCAATGGATCGAGCCCCGCGTTGATTAATGCGGGCGCTAAAATGATGGCGAGAAAAATATAGGCTGCCGTCACGGTCATGCCAATGCCAAGGACAAAACTAGTGATTGCACCCATCAGTAACAACACGACGACATTATCGCCAGCAATGTAAACGAGATCATTGGCGAGCGTGCCCGCCATACCGGTCACTGCCAGTGCCCCCACAATCAAACCAATCGCCGCGAGTATTCCCGCTAGTTCCGCCATCAATTGTCCCGTCGCCGCCGTCATGCGCATAAATTTTTCGCGCGTCATACGATGCGACGTAAATTGATTGATGATCAATAAAATGGCGGTGGCATAGAAAGGTGCCGTGGCCTCTTGTTGCAAGTAGACCAACATCCAAACCAAGAGAATGAAAACGGCAAGAAAATACCACCCTTCTTTGAAGACTTGTTTAGTGGAAGGTAGCTCCTGTTTTGGTAATCCCTGCAGATTATGTTTAGCTGCATAGGCATCAATCTGTACAAATAATCCAAAGAAATAAAGTAAAGACGGAACGATAGCCGCTATCGCGACAGTGACATAACTCACGCCCAAGAAGCTGGCCATGACAAACGCAGTGGCCCCCATAATAGGAGGCATTAGCACACCGCCGGTGGACGCACAGGCTTCGACGCCTGCCGCATAGTGGCGACTGAATCCAGTGCGTCTCATTGCTGGAATGGTAAGGGGGCCGGTGGTCAACACATTGGTGACTGGTCCGCCGCTCATGGAGCCTAGCAGCCCGCTAGAAAAGATGGCGACCTTGGCTGGCCCGCCACGCATATGGCCAAGAAGCGCGAACGCAAAATTGATGAAAAATGGCCCGCCCCCGGTGTACTGCAATGCGACACCAAATAGTAGGAATCCGAATACCAATAGTGCAAATGCTTGCATCGGTAATCCGAATAAACTCTCTTCCCCTAGTATGTGAAAGATCGCGACATCATCAATCGGAATTCCGATACCGGCCACGACATCGGGCAGCAAATGAGAGTACATAGGATAAAAAGAAAACACTGTGACGATGATGAAAATCGGTAACCCACCAGCGCGGCGACCAGCCTCCAAAATAATAGGCCATGTGACTAGTGCTAGGGCCACGCCAATTGGCGGTGCGACAAACTCCCATGCCTCTAATACAATACGCTCAGCATTCCACGCAAAATAAGAGAAAATAGAGGCGATGATTATAATGACCGCAATGTCATACCATGGAACGGTATCTCGACTAGCGCGATTGGCGGGGAAGGTAATGAACACCATCGACAGCATGATGCCAGTGATCAAATACAAGTAACGACTATCAAGCATGACGCTATTAACAAAAAAACCTAGCGCAAAAATTTGATTGATGGCAAGACAGGTCGCGGCAGTAGTAAGCACTGCCATGGCTGTGCGCCAACGAGGAGAAAGGTCTCGATAGCGCCCAAGAATAGGAGCGTCGTCATCGTTATCTGGCAGTGTAATGTGTATCGCTTCTTTCATGAGCGGCTCTTTTTATTTGATTACATAACTGCGAATTTAAATGTTATCAGCCAGTGTTAGCAGGCCTGCATCTGCGAGTGCTTTTTCTCTAGCTGCAAACCATCCTTGTTCATACTCACCGGGAGTGTTCGGCGCTGTGGCTTTGTATGTCTGCCAAGCGTCGTGCAGCAATTGCTGCCTGAATAGATTCGCTTCTTGGTTCTCTTGAGCGGCGTCATTCCACACGCCGATCTCACGGAAGTAGCGAATAGCCGCTGGATGATAGGGGATAAATGCCGACTCAAATTTTTGTCTCTCCATTAACCAGCCACCGGCCCCTGGCGCGGCATCTTTATAATCATCAAATTGTTCATGCATGACTTTAACGAGGTTATAAACCAGCGTTTCGTTCGCTGTATCTAAACCCACCAGCAAAGGGTAGGCAGAGGTGAAAACTTCTATTCCTTGCGCAGGCAGAGTTGGACCTTCTGTTGCGATATGGGTGACATACCAAGGAAGGAGTGATCGAGTGCGTTGGACGGCCTCAAGATCATCGTGTGGAAAGGAAATAAATTTTAGTCCTCGTGGCGAGGCTTCTAGGCGCAGAAAGGGGGGCGAGTTGCAGGCGCCTCCGACCACATCGGCGCGATTATTGATGACGGCTTCTATGGAGGCGTTGTAGCCCCCAACCTCGACGCGTTCAACATCATCCCAAGTAAGGTTCCCGTAAGCCAGAAGCGCGGTTAGGGCATTGTTCAGTGACGGTGAGCCTTGGACCCAAGTGACACGCTTGCCTTTAATGTCAGCGATGCTGTTTATGCCAGCATCGTTAGCAGCGGCAAGAGTGAAAGAACAGCTGGCGGAGAAGTTGGACATCAATGCACGAAGGGGTTGTGGTCCCCAAATTCGTGAGGCGAAATTTAATACGCCTTCTTGGGCATAAACGGCTTCAGAACCGCCTGCGGAAAAGTGGACTCGTTCGGCAAGTAACATGGCAAGTCTAGAGACATCGTTACGGCCAGGGATCACACGAAGATTGACGCCGTATTCGCGTCGAAGAATGCTGCCAATGGCAACGGCTTGGCTGTAGCCACCAGTGCCAGTAGGGTAGGCGGACCAAGCAATGGTGCGTGGTAGGCCAGGGTTTTCTGCGGCGATTATGCTAAAACTAAAGCTTAATGCGATGGCAATTGTACTGATCGGCTGTAGCAGCCTAAGGCCAAGAGCCCTAATACGTAACATCATGTTTCCCCCCGAAGCAAGATATGCGTCTAGGGAGCATAACCCAGCTACTGAGGCAAAGCTAATGAGACGAGACGGGGTGTGGTTACCGTACTATAGAAGGCTCAAGCGTCTCTTGCGAATACTAAATCGTTCACAACATGGCCTAAACGTTGGCCACGTTTTTCGAATTTAGTGAGTGGTCGATCTGTGCCAATACTGTATTGATCTGGGCCCGCGGTATTATGGAAATGCTCAGCAGTACCCATGACTTCCATCATGTGCTCTGCGTAAGGCACCCAGTCCGTTGCCATGTGTACAGTGCCACCAATCTTGAGTTTCGGGCGCAATGCTTGAATGAAAGGTAACTGTACTAGACGACGCTTATTATGTTTTTTCTTATGCCAAGGGTCTGGGAAGAATATTTGCACACAATCTAAACTTTGCTCATCGATGCAGTCTCTTAGGACTTCTTTTGCATCGTGGCAGTAGATACGAAGGTTGGAAATCTGGTTCTCGGCAATCTCATGTAACAGTCGTCCTACGCCTGGTTTATGCACCTCTATGCCGATGAAATCTTTCTCTGGGTTTGCGCGGGCCATTTGCAATAATGAATCGCCCATCCCAAAACCAATCTCCATCACTAAAGGCGCTTTACGGCCAAAGATCTGTTCTTGATCGATGCTGCCCGCGGAAACTTCTAAGCCATATAGTGGCCAAAGTTTTTCCAACGCATTCTGCTGCGAAGGGGTAAGCCTTCCGCCACGGATAACGTAGCTACGGATGGTGCGCAGGTGAGGGGCGTCAGGCGATTCGCCATTGTTCTCATTGGTGTTATTAGAGTCAGACATAGAAAATGCGATTGCCTTAATAATTTAGAAAAAAGTGCCGTCGATTGGCGAAGAAGCGCTAGCGTATAGTCGGCGCGGCATGCGTCCAGCCAAATATGCTTCACGACCAGACTCTACTGCTTTGCGCATAGCCGATGCCATCAAAATAGGATTCTTAGCCTCGGCAATTGCAGTGTTCATCAATACGCCTTCGCAGCCTAGCTCCATTGCTATAGCGGCATCGGATGCGGTACCAACACCAGCATCGACAATAATAGGAACCTTTGCGTTCTCAAGAATCATGCGGATATTGTACGGGTTGCGAATGCCAAGGCCGGAGCCGATAGGTGCGCCCAGCGGCATAACAGCCACGCAGCCCATCTCTTCTAAGCGCTTAGCAATCAATGGATCATCGCTGGTATACACCATGACGTCGAAGCCATCGTTAACAAGTTCTTGCGCGGCCACTAGCGTTTCAGTGACATTAGGGTAGAGCGTTTTTTGATCGCCAAGTACTTCTAGCTTAACCAGTTTGTGACCGTCCAATAATTCACGCGCCATACGGCAGGTTCTGACAGCATCTGCGGCGGTATAACAGCCTGCGGTGTTAGGCAGTATCGTGTACTTGGAAGGAGAGATCACTTCAAGCAAACTTGGCTCATCTTTGTTCTGACCGAGATTCACACGGCGAATAGCCACGGTAATCATCTCCGCACCACTAGCAACGAGCGCATCTAAGTTCTGCTGAAAACTCTGGTATTTCCCACTGCCTATGATTAAGCGAGATTGGTATTGTTTGCCTGCTATGGATAAAGGGGAGTCAACGGATGTCATGGGCTACCTATAAAGCGAAGTGAGGGTGTTGATATTAGCCGCCGCCGATGGCGTGCACGATCTCTAATTGATCGTTGTCCTTCAGGGCTTGGTCGCGGTATTGGCTGCGCGACACTATGGCGTGATTAAGCTCAACGGCAATTTTAGCATCAGCGAGTTGCAGTTGGGAAAGTAGGTCGATAAGGGAGGCGTTGTCGTCCAATTGAACTATGTCGCCGTTAACAGTCACTTGCACGGGTATGTCTCCTTATGCGCGCAGCATAGACCACGCTAGTAATGCCCAGCCGCCTAGAAATGCGAGCCCCCCTAGTGGAGTGATGGCACCGAGCCAACGAATTCCGCTAAGGGCTAACACATAGAGGCTACCGGAGAAGAGTAAGATTCCTATTAGAAAAAGATACCCGGCGACTTTTAGCAAAGACTGATTAGGAAAAGACAGGGTCAACAAGCCGATCCCGAACAGGGCAAGCGTGTGATACATGTGATACTGCACACCTGTTTGAAAGGTCACTAGCAGTTCGGGGCTTAGGCTGTTCTTCAGGCCATGAGCAGCAAAAGCGCCTAGCCCCACAGCGATGAAGCCGTTAATCCCGGCCATAAACAAAAACAGGTGTTGCATGGGGCGGCTCTCCTGCCTGCAAAGCAAGTTCGCTTTGTGCTGCAATAAAAAAGCCGCCAAAGTGATGCACTTAGCGGCTTGTTCTTACAAGGATGTTTTACGCTTGGATAAGATTTTTAACCTTTTCCATCGCGTTCTTTTCAAGCTGACGAATGCGCTCGGCTGATACTGAGTACTTTGCAGCCAGTTCGTGCAATGTCGCTTTCTGCTCGCTTAACCAGCGGCTCATAATAATGTCTTTGCTACGATCGTCTAGCCCGTCCATCGCGTGGTAGAGACTGTTGTTCTTGTTCTCTTCCCATTCTTGCGCTTCGATAGAGGCTGCCATGTCCGAATCAGTGTCTTGCAAGTAATTGGCCGGAGAACGGTAAGCGATGTCGTCATCAGCATCGGCATCAGCGTCAAACGCCATGTCGTAGGAGCTCATGCGCCCTTCCATCTGCTTGACGACTTTTGCATCGACCCCTAGATCGTCTGCCATTGCCTGAGCTTCAGCATTTGAAAGCCAACCAAGGGCCTTCTTTTTGCTGCGCAGGTTAAAGAATAATTTGCGCTGGGCTTTTGTAGTGGCGATTTTCACGATGCGCCAGTTGCGCAGAATGAATTCGTGCATTTCCGCTTTAATCCAATGCACAGCAAAGGAGACAAGGCGCACGCCTACTTCAGGGTTGAAGCGTTTAACCGCCTTCATCAAGCCTACGTTACCTTCTTGTATAAGGTCGGCTTGTGACAGGCCATAACCTGAGTAGCTTTTCGCTAGATGCACAACGAAACGTAAATGCGCTAGTACCAATTGGCGTGCGGCATCGACGTTGTCGTCATAATAATACTGGTTAGCCAATTCCTTCTCTTGCTCCGGAGTTAACACAGCAATGCTGTTGACCGACGATATATACGCCGTCAAATCACGACCCGGAACGATGGGGCCCATAACTTGTAAACTTTGTCCGATACTCATAATTAGCCTTTAATACTCATAAAAACTTGCTGGTTGATAGGTCTGCGGTAATCGCGTTAACAACGCTAATACTCACCTTTCAATCTAGACCACTCTATTCTAGCACTGCTTATAGAATTCTGGCTATGTGTTGGAAGTGCCGATTCTTCTATGCAGTCGTACTTGTATTGAGGTCATAAACTAGAATTTCAAGAGATAATCTGCGCTTTTTTGATATTTCTTGCTAGTTGTTTAAATGAATCGAGATCATGCAAATTTTCTATGCTTACTTTGGCTCGATGGCGGAGAGGTGTTGGCGCACTGATATCAAGGCCCCTAGCCAGCCAAGGGCAGTGCCAAGTGCTAGCAATAGCAGCGTAGAGCCTATGCCCAGTACTTTTAACTGAAAATCGCTGTCATAGAGTGCTAGCAATGCCATAGCAGGGCCTCGGATGGCCCACATAATCAAGTTAAGCAATAGGCAGGCTAGCAAACTACCAGCAAAACCATAGTAAGCCCCTGCATAAAGGAAGGGTCTTGCCACATAGCGATTTGTACCGCCGACGAGCTTCACCACGACGATCTCTGCACGCCGGCCCTCTATGGCAAGGCGAATGGTGTTGCCCACGATAAACAAGACGGCGAGGGCGAGTATAACCATCAGGCCAGTAGAGGCGCGCTGTGCAAGTTGCAGAAAGCGTTGCAAGCGTTCAACCCATTGAAGATCGATCTGCGTGCTACTCACAATGCTGATTGCGCCGAGTTCGTCAGTCAATAACGCGGCAGCCTCGGCATCCAAGGTAGCGGGAGTGACGACAATGGCGCCAGGTAGGGGATTCGCGTCTAAAGCATCTATGACATCTCCTAGGCCAGAATAAGCGCTGAACTCAAGAGCTGCTTGGCTGGGTGAGATGTACAGAGTTTGCAGAACGTCTTCCCTACTAAGTATTTGCTCACTAACCCTAATAGCCTCTTCATCACTGGAGTCGCTTTGTAAATAGAGCGTAATCTTGCTTGCGCTAGTCACGCCGCTGCTAAGCGCGTTGAGATTGTTCATGGTGACAAACAGAGCGCTAGGAAGTAATAAGGCAATTCCAATTACCGCGATGGTCATAAGCGAGGCAGTAGGTTGACGACGCAAGCGTGCCAGGCTGTCCTTGGCGGTCTGCAGGTGTTGTTGCCAATGGGATTGGAGAGTGCCGCGCGCGGTTCGTTTTCTCGTGTTAGCACCTGACTCACGTTTACGCGCGCTCATGGTCGAGGCCCGCGAAGTTGAGAGGCGTTTGCCGTGTGATAGGCATCCAAAATCAAGCGTCCGTTATCTAGCGTCAAAATTCGATGCTTGAGGCGGGTTATAAGCGACAGGTCATGGCTGGCGATGAGCATGCTGACCCCTACTTGATTGAACTGCTCGAAAAGCTTCATGATCTCGGCAGCGAGCTCTGGGTCTAAGTTGCCAGTAGGCTCGTCAGCCAGCAAAATCTGTGGCCGATTGACGACGGCTCTCGCGATGCCAATGCGTTGCTGTTCACCACCGGACAAGGTGATGGGCATCATTTTCTCTTTCTTGAGCAATCCAACTTTATCGAGTGCGGCGCGAACGCGGCGATCAGCCTCGTGTTTGGGATATCCTTCAATTTGCAGTGGAAGCGCGACATTTTCGTAGACGTTACGATCAAATAGCAGCTGGTGGTCTTGAAAGACGACTCCGATTCGCCGTCGATAGTAGGGAATGCGATTGCTTGCCATGCGCCCAAGATTCTTGTTGTTTACAAAAATTTGGCCTTGGTCAGAGGTTTCCATGAGCATGATTAATTTGAGTAGGGTGCTCTTGCCCGCGCCCGAGCGTCCAGTCAGGAAGGCCATCTCGCCATCTGCCAGCTCGAAATTGACTTGCGACAGCGCTTGGTGACCGCCAGGGTAACGCTTACTGACATTGTCGAATTTAATCATCGCGCAGCCTCAAAGAGATGATTGGAGTCTTATTGTTCAGCAAAAAGCGCGTCAACAAACTCTTGCGCGGCAAATGGGCGGAGATCATCGACTTGTTCACCAACACCAATAAAGCGAATAGGTAGTTCCAGCTCTTTGGCGATGGCAAACACCATTCCGCCTTTAGCGGTGCCATCGAGTTTTGTAAGCGCTATGCCGCTAACGTCGACTGACTTGTGAAAACTACGCGCTTGATTGAGCGAGTTTTGCCCAGTCGTGGAGTCTAAGACTAGGAGTGTTTCATGTGGCAGGTTTGTGTCCAGTTTCTTAAGGACTCGTACTATTTTTTCCAATTCTTGCATCAGATTGTCTTTTGTATGCAGACGCCCCGCAGTATCGGCGATCAAGACATCCATTCCGCGTGCTTTGGCTGATTGATAAGCATCGAAAATAACTGAGGCGCTGTCAGAGCCGGTGGGTTGTGCGATGACGGGAACATTGTTGCGATCGCCCCATACCTGCAGCTGTTCGACGGCAGCGGCGCGGAAGGTGTCGCCGGCCGCTAACATTACTTTATGACCTTGCGTCTGGAAACGCTTGGCGAGTTTACCGATAGTGGTTGTTTTGCCGGCACCGTTCACGCCTACTACTAGGATGACATAAGGCTTCTTGTTGGTATCGAGCACAAAAGGGGCGTCGCAAGGAGCCAGTAGCGCGGCTAACTCGCTTTTTAGGCTGTCTAATAAGGCTTGCGGGTTGGCCAATTGTTTACGACCCAATTTTTGCGTTAGGCCTTGAATTATATGGTCTGTCGCGGCAATGCCAAGGTCCGCGCTGAGTAATTGTGTTTCGATTTCTTCTAAAAGGTCGTCATCAATCGTTTTACGCCCTAGAATCAGGGTGCTTAATGAATCGCTCAGAGCACTCCGAGTTTTGCTCAGGCTTTGGCGAAGGCGAGAGAACAAGCCCTGACGGCTCGGTTCTTCCTCTGCAGGCGCTTGGACTGGTTCGACGACAGCTTCTACGGTCTCGACGACTGTTTCTACAGGCTCTTGGGGTGACTGTTCTGGTTTTTCTGAAGGTTTCTTCTTGATGAAACTGAACATGAGTGGGACTCTTCCGGCGCGCTGTCTTGGGGGCGTTATGTTAACATTTCCCGCGATCTTAAAACAGAAAACACGGCGAGCAAGATTAAGCCGGTTCTTGGAATGACTAAATGACAACATCGAAGGCCAAAGCTAGTAACAGCCTTAGGGTCATTGCAGGGAAGTGGCGCAGCCGTAAACTTCAATTTCCAGACATCGAAGGGCTGCGACCAACAGCTGACCGTGTTCGAGAGACCTTGTTCAATTGGCTTCAAGATCGTATTCCATACGCTAGATGTCTAGATCTATTTGCTGGCAGTGGTGCTTGCGGAATCGAAGCACTTTCCAGAGGCGCGCGCTTTGTCAGTTTTGTCGATATCTCCTCATTGGCAACGTCATCGATTAAACGCAATTTAACATTATTGAATGCTAGCGATTACGAGGTGGTGTGTAAAGACTCGCTAACTTGGCTTGCTTCATATAAAGAGGGTTCAACGCCTCCTTACGACGTAGTGTTTCTAGACCCTCCGTTTGCCAGTGCGTTGTTAGAAAAGGCGATTGCCACCCTTGAACAAAGTGAAATATTGGCAGCAGACGCCTATATTTATATAGAGAGTGCGCAAGAGGTTTCCAATGCGGGTATGCCGCAAAGCTGGCAAATGCTGAAATCGAAAAAAGCCGGCATGGTTCACTTTTATCTTTATCAACGTCAACACGAGGTGGGTAGACCGGAATGAACGGATACGAACTGCACGCCTCAAGTACCAAATTTCGCTCGCCTTGGTGGTTGCCAGAAGGGCATACACAAACCTTGTGGCGGCGATTCACCCCGCAAGCAAAAGCACAGCAACGGCGTCAAAGAGTAGAGCTTTCGGATGGTGACTTCATTGATGTTGATTGGGTAGATGCCGACAAAAGTTTAGCCAATAGAGGGCGTCCAATTGTCATGCTGTTGCATGGCCTAAGTGGGTGCTCACAATCCTCGTACATCCTTTCATTGCAGCGTTTGTTGCAGATTCGCGGCTTTACTAGTGTCGCGATGAATTTCCGCGGATGTAGTGGTGAGATGAACCGTAAGGCGCGTGCCTATCATTCGGGGTGCACTGATGACCTCGACGAGGTGTTTCGTACACTTCGCGCCCAATACCCAGAGCAATCCTTTGCATTTGCGGGTTTCTCATTAGGGGCCAACGTCCTCTTAAAATGGCTGTCCGAAATAGGCGATGAGCCAGGTGTGCTAGGCGCAGTAGCCGTGTCTACACCCTTTTCATTGGTCAGCTGCGCAGAGGCTTTGACCTTCGGTGGCGGTAGAATTTACGGAGAGTACTTTCGTCGTCGATTGATTAGCGATCTTGAGCAAAAACGTCGCCATTTTCGCCAAAAGGCCCGCCATGACGGCTGGCAGCAGGAGCTCGAGTGTCTGGATGCCTTAGGTGATTTAAAACGGCTTCGCACCTTATGGGATTTCGATGACCAGATTACCGCGCCTTTGCACGGCTTTGATGGGGCTAATGACTACTATGAGCGTTGTAGTAGCGGGCCGAATTTGCATGCCATTATAAAACCGGTCCGCCTAATTCAGAGTGCCAACGATCCCATTATCCCGGTAACAACGCTGCCCTCTGCGGTTCAGCTGGCGGCAAATACACAAATGCAACTTACTAAAGAAGGTGGGCATGTAGGGTTTATCTGCGTGGGTTCGCCGTTGTGGCTCGAAGAGCAGGTTTTCGAATCATTGAGTCAAATGAGCGCACAAGCACAAGTCATTGATTGAGCTAGGCAGGCGCTTTGATTAGAATGGCCGCGACTACAGAGTCTCGCGGTATCGGTGCTTAACACTGGCGTTACTTGAATAAGCCAATTGCCCATCATCTTGATGGCCACGGGGAAAGCACATGAGAATCGCGGTATACCCAGGGACTTTCAATCCTATAACCAATGGCCATACAGATTTGGTCGAACGTGCATCGGGTCTTTTTGACCATATCGTTGTCGCTGTGGGTATTAACGGACAGAAATCGACGACTCTATCGGCACAAACCCGAGTAGAGCTCGCTTCAAAGGTGCTGGCGCATTTGCCCAATGTTGAAGTGTGTGCGTTCGATACATTGCTGACAGAGTTTGTTAAGCAGCGCGGCGCCAATATCATTTTGCGTGGGTTGCGCACCGTAGCCGACTTTGAATATGAGTTTCAGCTTGTCGGCATGAACCGAGTTCTCGAGCCCAATATTGAGACAGTCTTCTTGGCACCAGCAGAACACCTTTCGTATATTTCCTCGACGTTAGTGCGTGAAATAGCCTCTTATGGCGGAGATATCTCGAAGTTTGTACATCCAGTGGTGGCCAAAGCGATGATGAAAGGCGGCGACGCTAGCCAATAGTCGCCGCGCGATTTTAGTTATTTCTGACACTGTGGGCAGTAGACGCTGCTTCGCCCTGCTATTCGTAGCTCTTTTAGTATGCTTTGGCATTGGCTGCATTGCTGGCCTGCGCGGCCGTAAACTAAAAGCGATTGTTTGAAATACCCAGGCTTTCCATCACCTCCCACAAAGTCCTTTAATGTGGTGCCTCCTTGCGTAATGGCTCTTTGTAGGATTTCCTTCACTGCCGATACTAAACGCTCGTATTTTGGTTTGGACACTTTCCCCGCGCTGCGATCTGGTTTGATGCCGGCTACAAACAACGCCTCATTCGCATAGATGTTTCCCACGCCCACCACAATATGGCTATCCATAATGAAAGTCTTCACCGGCATGCGGCGATTACGCGAGCGTGCATATAAAAGCTGTGCATTGAAATCCTCTGTAAGAGGTTCAGGCCCAAGGTGCTTTAGCAGCGGGTGTTGTTCAGGGGCTTGTTTGAACCACAGAAAGCAACCAAAGCGCCTGGGGTCGCAATAGCGGAGGATAGCGCCATTATCGAGAACAATGTCCACGTGATCGTGCTTTAAGAGCGCGTCATTGGCATTCGTGATGCGCAAACTACCCGACATCCCTAGGTGAATTAAAAGGCAGGCATCTCCTGCATAGATCAGAAGGTATTTCCCCCGCCTTTCGATGCGGCTGAAGCGGCGTTTGGGTAGCTCGTCTACTAGCGTTTGCGGAATTGGCCATCGTAATTGGAAATTGCGCACCGTTACGGATCGAACAGTCTGGTCGATAATGTGCTTTTCAATGCCGCGACGGGTAGTTTCAACTTCTGGTAGTTCTGGCATTTTTGTACGCTCAAAGTTCTTGGAAAATATCCATAATTACTGAGGTTTTCAGTCAGTTACAATTGTTTACAGTGTGCTAAGCCCAGTGTATAAGAGTTAAGGCGACATAGAACATACGGGCACACAAGGTTGCGTAATACTAAAGAAGCTTGTCACTGTTTTATAGTTACCATTAGTAAATTTGGAGTTTTTAATGGCTGAACAAGCCTAGATTGGCAAACTAATTGCTTTGAAATTAGGCGTAACTTAGGGAAGCAGGACTATCGAAAACCAGTAATTTTCAATTGAAACTTCGGGATCGATTCGTGAAATTTTCAAATAGAGATAAAGCCTTACTTATTTTCAGCCTATTTTGCGTTGCTCAATTTAGCTACGCGCAAAACCTAACCAACAATTACGCTCCCGTTGGCGGAGTCGCCCCAAGCTTCGACCTTAAAGAGCCTGAGCCGCCGCGAGAGACTGTCCAAGTCGTGCACATCGAACGACCCATTGCATTGACGCTTATTGAAAACGAAAATCCAGAGAGTTTTAGCGAACAATTTGCGACTGCCACCCAAGCCCCTTTGCAGCTCAACGCTCTTACAGGCACGCAATTAACTCCCGAGCAACAAAGTTATCTTGAGCGCCTCAAGGATATAGAGAGTTTCGATCAAGTCCTTGAAGACCTAGAGATCCAAGGGGATGCGTGGAGCCTCCAAATAGCCGAAGAGCTCACCACGCTTGGCGATCTATTGCAGGCACAAGGGCAGTTTGAGCAGTCGATTGAATTTTACGATCGAGCGCTGCATGTCAATCGTGTTAATAATGGCTTGTTCAGCGCTAGCCAAGTCCCTCTCGTGGAAAAAATTGTGCAGGGCCATGTTGCGCAGGGTCAGTGGCGGGAAGCCGATGAGAGAAAACAATATGCTTTCTATGTGCAAACGAGGGCCTTCAGAATAGATGACCCTAGAATGATCGATGTTTACGACAATCTAGCGCGTTGGAATGTGGCGACTTTCTATCGAGGGGTCGATGAAGACTCAAGTCAGCGCTTGCTGCAGACCTACTTGCTGTATCGGACCGCCTCTGAGTCCGTGGCAACCCATTTTGGCAAACATGATCCGCGGTATATCCCATTCTTGCGCCGAGAGGCCAGCGCGGTAGACATGTTGCGTCGTTATTCCTCGCCAGATGAGTCGAATGGGGCTCATCTGGATTCCGAGCTGCGGTTATCGTCAGAGTTCATTGGCGAATCAATGGGCTCAGTAGACCGAAATAATGCCGGAATTGAAGCGTTAGAGAAGATTGTCGAGTTCTATTCCGATCCAAGCCTGCCCCCTACGCAGGCCAATAGTGTGGCTCAGGCCCAAGCGATAGCTGAATTAGCAGATTGGTATCTCATAAATAATCGACGGCAAGCGGCGATGCGTACGTATGAGGAAGCATACGAATTAATTGCGAGTGAAGAAAATAGTTCTGAGCTGTTGCAACAAACCTTCGGAGGAATCGTCTTTCTGCCTACGTTTTCGAGTTTTAACGAACAAAGAAAGGAAGCTTTTGGCATAGGGGCAGACTCGGGATGGCGGATGGGCCATGTCGATATCGCCTTTGATGTGAACCAATATGGGCGGTTAAGCAATTTCGAAATTCTCGATTTGGTTCCAAACGATATCGTGAGGGCAGATATACAGGTCCTCAATTCAATCCGCACCACTTTGGTGCGCCCAAAGATTCGAGATGGCGAAACAGTGAGTTCTGACCTAGAGCGTTATAGATTTAATTTTTGGTATTAATAAATCTTTAGATTACGCGGTCTAACATACATACTAATCGTACCGTCTGCGTGGTGCAGGCGATAGTAATAGGACACAGCGAATGAACAGTACACCCGTCAAAAAAATACTCTTGATCGGTGCGGCATCTCTGCTATTGGCAGCGTGTGAGACAACGACTCAGCAATCTTCGCAGAGCTCAATGCCGTCCACGCCCTCGAGTTCATCATCATCGAGCTCGTCTAGTTCTTCGCCGTCTACTGCGTCATCGTCTAGTTCTAGTTCTAGTTCTAGTTCTAGTTCTAGTTCTAGCTCTAGCTCGTCAGCAAGTGCTCAGCCTTCAATGCCATCAGGCTCTACGGGGTCAAGCTCAGCATCCGCAAGTGCTTCGAGTTCGTCTAGCGCTCCGGGAAGTCAGTCTTCTGCATCGGCAAGTGAAAGCCGAAGCTCCTCAAGTCCTACATCTGAATTTCCGGAATCAGGACGCGAAAGCGGCACAACAGGTGATGCAACAAGCAGTACTAGTTCAAGTGCTGGAAGTACGGCGGGCATCACCGGCAGCTTGCCTGGGCTTGATGGGGGTGCGACCACAAGTGATGGCAGTGCATCGGCCCAAACAGGCAGTGGTGCGGCTGGGAATTACAGTTTAGATAATTTGCCGGGTAGTTTGGGCAATGGTGGCTCTGCTCCCCAAACGGCAGCAGAGCGCGCGCAAGTGTTAGCGGGCGAATTGAATCGTGGCTACGAAGATTTTGATGGAATTATTCTAGCGGAGCGTGCGCGCGCACAAGCTCAGGCTGCCGCTGCTAGAAATACAGAAATCCCAGGAGACTCTAGTGGTAACGCTTCAAGCGGGACTGGCACGGGAGGCTCGCCAATCATTGTGTCCAGAGACAATACAATGCCAAGTGGCACGCAAGGTTCACGTGGCGTGGGCGGTGGTGCAACAAGTGGAGACCAAGCGCAATCATTTCCCCCTCCCGAAGATATCCCTAGCGGCAGGGACGATGACATTGTTGCGCGTCAGTTACGTGAGGCGGCGATGACAGAGGCAGACCCAGAACTTCGCGAAGCTCTCTGGGACGAATATCGCAAATACACAGGTATAGGCAATTAAGTATGCATTTTAGAGTAGTTAAAATATCAGTGCTCGTCATCTTGGGCCTTGCGTTGATAGCGTGCTCAACGACGTCGGTCAAAACGACCCAGTATGTACAAATTGTGCAAGACACAACGCCAATTGCAGAAGAGCTGCTTATGGATGTCGGTGTCACAGTATTTGATTCGGGCATTGACGAATTAGATCGCGATGAAGAGGAGCGAGTGAGCCCTGAGATTCGCAACGCCGAAGCACGTTACGCTCCATTTCTTTTGGCCGAAACATTACAACGCTCTGGAAATTGGGGTGTTGTACGAGTACTGCCAAACGAAACCAGCACAATGGACATTTACTTGCATGGTCAGATCTTACAATCTGATGGTGAAGGAATGGTCGTTAAGATCACGGCACGCGATTCAACAGGTCTGATTTGGTATACCAAAGAGTACGAAGAACATATAAGCCAGTTCAGCTATGAAGCGACTCAGCGTCAAGCCAATGATCCATTCCAAGTTATCTATAACAATATAGCCAATGACTTGCTGGCGTGGCGCAAAGCGAATTTAACTGACACTCGTATAGCGCGGATTCGCACCATCTCCGAGCTGCAGTTTGCGCGCAATTTTACGCCAGAAATTTTTAATGAATATTTACGAGTGACTAATCGCGGTATAACTGAAATTGTAAGATTGCCTGCGGATAATGACCCTTCGTTAGAGCGTATTAGAGACATTAGACAGCGTGACAATTTGTACGTCGACACCGTGCAAGATTACTACGCGAACTACGCACGAGAGATGCGTGTGCCTTATGACTCGTGGCGCGAACAAAGTTACCACGCGACGATGGCCTTGGACGAGCTTGAGGCATCGGCACGGCGCCGATTTGTAGCGGGCACATTAGCGATCGTCGGCGGCATAGCCGCTGCAACAAGTAGTAACGCGGGCGTTCGAACAGGAAGCTTGGTAGGTGTTGGTGCAGGCGCTTATATGATTAAGAGTGGTTTCGACAAGAGTGCTGAAGCACAGATTCATATTGCAGCACTGCAAGAGTTAGGCGAATCCCTTGAGTCTGAAGTGGCTCCAAAAATGATTGATTTGGATGATCGACAAGTGATGCTGACAGGCACCGTCGAGGAACAATACGATCAATGGCGCGATATCCTCGTTGAAATTTACAATGCGGAAACTGGAGGCCTTTGAATCAGAGCCGTTGCTCATTCTTTGAGAAAAGCTAATGCATCTGATACATAGAATCGAAATATGAACGAAAAAGAAGTGAATCAAAACGAAGAATCTAGTGAGGAGTCTTGGTCGTCGCGAGACGCAAACAGAGCCAAGAATGTAAAAACTCAGAACGGACCAAGTCCGATCGTATGGGGATTACTTGGTGTACTAAGTCTTCTTGCCCTAGGTGTCATATTTGTTCTGCCTGGCATCGTGGAGGATTACGAGCTTCCCTTTACCCCGCGGGCACAAATAACCGAACCCGAAAGCTCTAGTATTAGCACTCGCATAAACTCACCGGCACTTTCTCCCTTCGACGAAGCGCAGCGCGCCAAACAGCGCCAAGCGGCCCAAGAAGTGCTCGCGAGTTTGCTTGAGCGCCAAGGTGCATTGGAAATACTAGAAGTATCTGTTTGGGCGAGCGAACAATACGATGCGGCAATTGAGATGGCGCGATTAGGTGATGAATCTTATCGCACGCAAGCATTCGAAGAAGCCACAATGCAATATCAGCGCGCAGATGATGCGCTCGCGCAATTACAGACTTTCGCGCCAGAAGTGCTTGCTCAAGCACTCGAAGACGGACAACAGGCATTGGCTGACGGAAACTCAGTAGTCGCCATAGAGCAGTTCAACTTAGCCTTAGTATTGGCGCCAGACAATAGCACTGCGCAGATTGGCCTTGGTCGCGCACAAACTCTAGAACAAGTTGAAGCGCTTCTAGAGCAAGCGCGGGACCTGCGCGAAACTTTGGCATTAGAACCTGCATTACAGCGTGTACAAGAGGCCATCGCTTTAGACGGAGCTCATGTGTCTGCGCGAACCCTTGCCAGTGATCTACGAGTACAAATTGCTGATCGTACTTTCAATAGAATAATGTCCGAAGGTTTTTCGGCACTGCAAAGTGACAATCCTGATTCGGCTATTGCTGCCTTTGAGCGCGCGTTAGCGATGCGTCCAGGGTCGGCCCAAGCGCAAGAAGCTATAAGCCAAACTCAAGATCAAATTGCTGTGGCTCAGATAACGGCTAACAGAGCTGCCGCAGAAGCCTTTCAACAACAAGAACGTTGGGCCGATGCCGTTCAAGAGTACGAGGCGGCGTTAGCGATCGATGGCAATATAATTTTTGCTGTTCAGGGCAAAGATTACGCGAGCAAACGTCTACAGCTCGACCAACTTTTACAAAACGCACTTGATCAACCGGAACGTTTGGCTGACACGGCTGTCTATGAACAGGCCGCGCAAGTGTATTACACCGGTCGCAATATTGAACCTGCCGGCGAGCGCCTAGAAGCACAACTGCAAGCGTTAGAGATTTTGTTGAGTAAAGCGCAAGTGCCCGTAGAGATACAGTTAGTGTCAGATAACTCGACACAAGTAACGGTGTA
The DNA here is from genome assembly GCA_051252515.1 of Gammaproteobacteria bacterium. Classification (GTDB taxonomy): domain Bacteria; phylum Pseudomonadota; class Gammaproteobacteria; order Pseudomonadales; family Pseudohongiellaceae; genus UBA5078. The sequence continues at coordinate 53,460 of JBPOFS010000002.1, read as the reverse complement.
TCAAGTAGGCGAGTTAGGAATGTTTAATTCACGTGTACTAAATTTGAAACCTGGTAAATATGTGGCAGTCGGTACAAGGGCTGGTTATCGCGATGTGCGCCAAGAGTTTGAAGTTGGATTTGATAATAACGGCGCTCCCGTGACGGTCGCGTGTACGGAAGAAATAGTAGCAGTTAATAGGCGCTGAACTCATGCAGGATAATACTGACCAAAACACACCAGGGCATGGCGATACCATTGATGCTCATTCATTCTCGGACCCTATCGTCCCCATTGATTTTACGCCCCCGAGCTCGAAAGAGAAACGCTCGGAGTTTAAGCTGCGCTGGCCACATTTTCTGATTGCAGGGTTCTTACTTGTGGCCGGAAGTGCGGGCTGGTTTGTGCTTACAGCCAAATCTGTTTCTATTCAAGCAACCCCTATTACAGCAAGTGTCGAAGTTCTTTCAGGCTTTCATGTGCAGCTAGGTCAGCGTTATTTAATGCGACCAGGCGCGTATGAAGTGCTAGTGACAAACGAAGGCTATCACCCAGAAAACATTCAATTAGAAGTCGGTGAGCAATCGGCGCAAAACTATCCGGTTGCAATGCGCGAGCTGCCAGGGCTTGTCAGTGTTAATGTTGACGGCGTCAGTGGGCCACTCATCGGTGCGAACGTTTTATTAAACGGCGAAGTAATAGGTCGTACACCACTGCGTGATATCGATATCGAGCCCGGGGAGTATGAGTTAAGTGTTGAGGCTGCACGGTATCAAACAGATACTGTCGATATTAACGTGTTGGGCCAGCAACAAGAGAACGAATTTTCAGTAACATTAGATCAAGCGTGGGCGGATGTGACTTTCAGTACAAGTCCTGCTGGGGCTGAAGTTCAACTCGATGGGCAGGCGCTTGGCGTGACACCTTATACGGCCGAAATTCTAGAAGGCGAGCACGAAGTGACGCTTAAACTTTCTGGCCATAAAGCGTGGCAAGATGTGCTTGAGATTGTCGCAGGACAAGACCTACAAGTGCCTAATATTGCATTGGAGCGAGCGGACGGTTTAGTGTTCATTCGCTCTGAACCTAGCGGTGCTAATGTCACGATAAACGGTGAGTTCAGAGGTCAAACACCATTAGAGGTGGCGCTAGCGCCAGGCCGCGCCCATGAGCTGAATTTTTTCCGCAGCGGTTTTACCGCGGCAAACCGAACCTTAGAAACCCGGCCTAATGAAGAACAGGATATCACGGTAGCATTAGTGCCCATTACCTCCACTGTACAAGTGATTACGGTGCCTCAAGAAGCTGAACTGTATGTCGATGGTGTCTTCAAAGGCGCCGCAAACCAAACCCTTGAATTGCTTGCGGCCAGCCAAGTGATCGAAGTTCGCAAGGAAGGCTATGTGCCCTACACAGGAAGCTTCACATCGAGGCCTGGTTTAGAACAAGAGCTGCGCATTACTCTAAAGTCGCTTGAGCAGGCGCGGCTAGAGTCCATTAAACCGATAATCACGACTGTAGCGGGGCAGAGCCTTACGCTGCTCTACCCTGGCCAGTTCACTATGGGCGCTTCACGACGTGAGCCTGGGCGCCGTGCAAATGAAGATCTGCGCGAAGTTCGTTTAGAGAGAGCTTTCTATCTTTCCCCCCATGAAGTGAGTAATGCACAGTTTAAGCGTTTTCGAGCTGGGCATTCCTCTGGCGTAATACAGGGTCGCACCCTTGATCTGGACAATCAGCCCGTCCTGCAAGTGACTTGGTTAGATGCCGTGCAGTACTGCAATTGGCTAAGTGAACAAGAAGGCTTGCCTGTTTTTTATAATATTGAAGGCGATGAAGTCACAGGGTTTAATGCCGAGTCTTCGGGGTATCGCCTGCCTACCGAAGCCGAGTGGGAGTGGGCTGCTCGTACTGATGGCAGCAACAACATATTGCGCTATCCCTGGGGTGAGCAGATGCCGCCGCCCGATCGTGCCGGTAACTTCGCCGATAATTCTGTGCGAAGCTTTATGGGTGCTTTCATCTCTGGATACGACGATACATTTTTAGGAACGGCGCCGGTCGGACAGTTCCCTGTTAATAGCCATGGGATGTACGACATGGCTGGCAATGTCTCCGAATGGGTACACGATTATTATGGCACTACTATTTCACTTGGGTCCTCAGTTGAGGTTGATCCTCTTGGCCCCACCGAAGGGACCTATCACACCATCAAAGGGTCAAGCTGGGCGCATAGCGGTGTGACTGAGCTACGTCTTTCTTTTAGAGATTTCGGCGACACAGCTCGTAATGATCTCGGTTTTCGAATAGCGCGTTATTTGGAGGATTGAGATGATGAGTGAGAGAAAACCACATAAGCTTTGGCAATTAATGGGTTTCATGGCACTTTTAGTGTTTGCACACACGAGTTTTTCGCAATCAAGTAGTACTGGTGATGAGGTGCAGGCTAGTGTGCTCGCCGAGGCCGAAGCCGCGCTCGAAGGCGCTGGCGAGGAAGAAGCGCAAGAGCCAGACCCTACACAAACGCAAGACGAAGAAGAGGATGGCTCGGGACGCTTTATCCCTACCGAACAATTATCACAAGATCTAGGCGCCTCATTTCCAGTGGATATATAAGCAGGTGCCTGCTACTCCATCACTATCGAATTACATAAGGGTTAATGCATGAAGCAGAATTATCTTTCCGAAGTCATTTACCAAGTCTTTGCCTTGATCATTGTGGTGATAATGGTGCATGCAATTTATGTCGCGGTCATCAGGCCGAACGCCGATTATATTCAAGAGCAGCAAACTGTATTGCAAGAAGCTGACGAGAGTTATGTGGCCGAACGCTCCTTGTACATTATTTTACGAGATGTTGAGCAAGAGACTTGTATCATTCTATTGCTTTGGGCGTTGACACTTATTGGAATGAAGACACGCCGCACGCTGCAAGAGCGCGGCCTATTAGATAGAGAGCTTCTGCAAGTGTCAGAGGGGATTAGTATTTTGCCTGAAGACGCTAGGCAATTTGCGCGCCCAGTACAAGCATTGCCCGATAACGAAAAAAGTTACTTGCTGCCGCGAGCATTGCTCGCGGGTTTGCACCGTTTCGGCAGTACTCGCAGCATTCAAGATGCGTCCGATACCATTAAGGATATTTGCAATAGCGAGTCTGATCGCTTGGACAGTGAGCTAAGTATTGTCCGATATATAGCTTGGGCAATTCCATCAATCGGATTTATTGGGACAGTGCGCGGGATTGGTTCGGCCTTGAGTCAAGCTCATCAAGCCGTCAGTGGCGATATCCTCGGGGTGACAACGAGCTTGGGGGTCGCGTTTAACTCGACTTTTGTGGCCTTGGTAACCAGCATATTACTCATGTTCCTTTTGCACCAATTGCTCTTGTTGCAAGATCGGCTAGTACTCGACACACAAGCTTATTGTGATGAGCATTTGCTGCGTTATCTGCAAGTCCCTGATAAGGATGTTTTAGAATGACGTTACGGGTTCTTGAATTCAATGACGCGGGGCTTCGACTAAGTGATGACACTGGTGTTGTACTTAGCAGTCCAGGTTACGCACTGGTGTTACCTCAGTCAGTTGAATTTGGGGAAAGCGCTCGTGCACAATCGCGTCTTAATCCACTTAATAGTCATAACCAATTTTGGCATAAGCTGAGTGTGGAACCATTCTCTAAACCGCTCGGACACTATCGACATAATGCCGATATAGCGTTTTCACATATTCAACATTTTGCAGAACAAGCACAAATAAAAGGAGACGTGCTACTTGCCTTGCCTGGTAGTTTTAGTCGGCAACAAATGGCGATCCTTTTAGGATTGATGAAGCAAAGCTCACTGAATGCAGTGGGGATAGTTGACGCAGGACTAGCCGCCACTATTGACCGGCATCAAGGACAGTCGATCCTGCATGCGGAATTAGAGCTGCATCAAGTCGTGCTCTCGAAACTACGTAAAGTGGGTAAAAACTGGAAAAGAGAAGCTGTGCTATTAGTGCCAAGTGCTGGTTGGGTTAATATCAGTGACAATCTAATGCAGTTGTTCACAACCGCTTTTATTCAGCAGTGTCGATTCAATCCAGAGCACAATGCCGCGTCTGAGCAAATGCTACTGGATGCCTTGCCGGGATACTTGCGCGAAGGTATTGACGATAAGGAGCATGGAGAATCCCAACGTAGCTTACAGATAAGCTTGCGTCATAATGACAATGTTCATGAAGTTAGTTTGCCTAGAAGTAGTGTCCATGGGCGGCTCGATGCGTTCTATGCCAAAATACAGCAACAGCTTAGTAGCCTTGATGGCGCAGAACAAAGCCCCCTGTTTATCTCAGATCGACTAGGTCAGCTGCCGCAAGTGCGTGAGGTGTTTGCTCGCAATGGAGAACAACGGCGAGAAGTAAAGGTGTTGCCAGACGACGCGGTGACAACCGCTTGTTTTCGACATCGCGAAGCACTGATAAGTGCCACGGAAGCCGTGCGATTTGTAAGTGAATTAGAAAGCAAACAACAAGCAATAACGCCATTAGCGACAGGGGTTCGCGTGCAAGCCACGCATTTATTGTTTGGTCATATAGCGTTGCCACTGCGCGAAGGGTTATTAGTGTGTCGCATGGACACTCGCGGTGCTGGCGAGCCGAGTTTAGAAATTCTAGAGGGTGCCAATGCGGAGCTTCCAGAGGGTGCGGCCTTAATTGCGCAGTTGCTGTATCAGAGTGGGCTCTATTTTGTGACAGACGCAAATGCTGTGCAGATTAATGGGCAGGACATTAGAGAGCCGCATACTCTGAGCCTAGGCGACAGCGTGCAATTTTCTTCCTTGAGCCAATCGATCGAACTCATTGCAGTGCAGGAGCACAATGTCTAAGAAACGCCGCAATGCAGCTAACCCTATGGGTCTCGCCTTTCTGGACGTTATGTCCTGTGGCTTTGGTGCCGTGGTGCTTATTTTCTTGATACTAGATCATCAAGTTTCTGTGCGTAACGATACAACAGACCCCAGTGTGCAAGGCGAAGTTCGTTTGCTTGAAGAGGAGATCTTGGAGGGGCAGCAAAATCTTGTGCGCATACGCAATACCCGTGATGAGGTGAGTTTGGAAGTAGTCGAAGCGCAGGGCCTCGCAACACAAATTCAAGAACAAATTAATAGTTTCCTCGACCAATTAGCTGCGTTAGAGAACACGACAGTGGCTAGCGATGAAAGCTTGGAACAATTAAGAGCGGATATTAAATCGCTGGAAGAGGACTTGTTGCGTTTGCAATCGAGCGCTATTGAACAGACGGGGTCGGATGCCCGTGCCTTTGTCGGTGAGGGCGATCGACAATATTTAACGGGAATGTTTCTGGGCGGTAATCGTGTCTTAATCTTAGTGGATACGTCGGCCAGTATGCTGGACGAGACCCTCGTCAATATTATTCGAACACGCAATACGTCAGATGAAAACAAACGCTCTGCACAAAAGTGGCAAAGAGCCGTGCGTACAGTGGAGTGGATCAGCAGCCAACTGCCTGTCGCGAGTCAATACCAGATCTACGGATTTAATAGTGGAGTGAGTGCCGCCATTGAGGGGACGACAGGGTCTTGGTTAGAAGTCGCTGACAGCGACCAACTCAATGAGGGGCTGGAAAGCATTAAGCGCATGATTCCTGAAAATGGGACAAATCTTGCTGAGGTCTTTAAGGCCGCCGCGCAGCTGTCACCGCCACCGGATAATATCTATTTAATCACCGATGGGCTGCCGACTCTGTCCAGCGTGAGCTCAAATGCTCGGCTAGTGACGCCGGCGCAGAGATTAGAACTATTTGATGATGCGGTGGAGTACCTTCCCAATCGCATACCAGTGAACATCGTTTTATTCCCGTTAGAAGGTGATCCAGATGCATCGGCTGCGTTTTGGCAGCTGGCGCAAATCACACGGGGTTCGTTCCTTAGCCCAGCACGAGATTGGCCGTAATGCGTAAACGACGTAACGATTCGGAGTCCTCTAGCATCGCGTTTCTTGACGTGATTTCTTGCGGCTTTGGTGCCATGATTTTACTATTGCTGATTACCGATAGCTCGCCACCGGTCACATTGGAGGCTGCACTAGTGCCTCAAGATGCACCTATAGTCGACCTACAGGCGCAGCTGTTTGAAATACGAGGCGAGACGCGTATCGTCAATCAGGATATGGACGCTAAGCGCGAACAATTGTCAGCCTTTCAGGAACGAATCGCGAACCTACGTCGAGAACTGTATTCGGTACAAGGGCGCTTCAATAGCTCCGATAGCGTGGCGGATGAACGGATCGTTGAAGCCCAAAATCTAGCGAGCGCGAAACAATCTCTTACTGCTGAAATGGAACGTTTGCTCGGGCAGGAGTTCACACGGCAAAACAATTTAGTCGGTGGTATACCGGTAGACAGTGAATACATCATTTTCGTGATCGATACCTCTGGCAGTATGTTTCAAAATGCCTGGCCGCGGTTGATCGATGTTATTGTGGATACCCTGGATGTGTACCCCAATGTGAAGGGCATACAGATCATGAACGATATGGGCGACTATATGTTCGATTCATTTCGTGGCCAATGGATCCCAGATACCCCCGCGCGGCGTAATACCATTATCAATACATTGCGTAATTGGAGCCCGTTTAGTAATAGTAGCCCTGTAGAAGGGGTCACAGCGGCGATCAATACTTACTATGCTCCAGATCGTAAGATCAGTATTTACGTAATGGGGGATGACTTTCAGCCCGGCGGCTCAATTACGCAGGTGCTGAGGACTATCGATCGATTAAATGCGAAAGATGAAAATGGCAATCCGATGGTCCGCATTCACGCTATCGGATTCCCTGTGATATTTGCCTTAGAGCCACGGTACCGACAATCGGCTTACCGATTTGCCAACTTGATGAGAGAACTCACCCAACGCAACGGGGGCACTTTCGTTGGGCTCAACAGTTTCGATTAAAACAGTGTATCGTTAAGGCAAGGAATTGATGCTTACGTAGGCACTAGGAAGTTTTGGAGAACTAAAGTGGGATACAGTAAAACGCTGAAAAATCTTGCCTTGCTAGGCCTCGTTGTCACTCTAAGTGCCTGCGGGGTCAGTTCATTAGAGGTGTCCGGCAGTTATCCAACCCCCAATGTTCGTCAAATTCCCTTAACACTTGGCGTATATTATGACGAAGCTCTGCGTAATTTTACTTATATTGAATATAGTGAGACAGGAAAGGAAGAGTATCAAATAGCGAGTGGTCAAACGCATATGCAATTGTTTGACTCGGTTCTTCCTGCAATGTTTGAGCGTGTCATCATATTGAACGACTTAACTGCCGCCCAAACCGAGCAGGTCGATGCGGTTTTTGTCCCGTCCATTGAGGAGTTTCAACTCGCTCTGCCACAAAAGACGCGGCTAGACTCCTATGAAGTCTGGGTGAAATACAATATGCGCTTGCAGGGCCCTCAGGGCGACTACATCGCAGACTGGGTCCTCACTTCCTATGGCAAAACAAGCACTGCCACTTTCCGCTCAGTAGAAGCCGGCATTAATGATGCCACTGTGGGGGCGCTTCGGGATTTGGGGTCTAGCTTCACTTTGAGTTTTAGTTCTGTGCCTGAGGTGCGGGACTGGTTGGGCGCACAGCAATAGTATTGATAATACCCCTCGTGTTAAAGGGGAACTGAGTACGTGAGGCTTTTATGAGTTCCGAATACAGATCATCGATAGGTATGGGACGAACCGGCATACAGACGAGTATGGCGTTACTCTGTATTGTATTGCTAGCCTCTTGCACGACGACAACCGTCGATGAGTTTCGGCAAGGCGAAACGGGCATCGAGTCACACGAATCTATCGTTATCTTAGGGCGCCGGCAGGGGAGTAGTTACGAAACTCGTGAGGAGTTCGTGGACTGCGTCGGCGATAGAGTGGCGCGTGGCGCCCGCGCCATTCGCGTCATTCCTGAGAAAGAGTTCATCGACTCCATGTTTCCATGGTTCGAACCTCGTACGGCGCCTTTGCGTACCAGTGACCTACAAACTCTGATGGAAGAACAATTGGTTGCCGACAAAATCCAAGATTATGGCATCCGTTATATCGTGTGGTTGGATGGGCAAACAGAAACAAGCAATCGGGAAGGGTCGATCTCTTGTGCGGTCGGCCCAGGCGGTGGTGGATGTTTCGGTTTCGGATCATGGGAAGACGATTCTAACTTCGATGCGAGAGTGTGGGATGTCTCCTCTTTCCTAAATGTTGGCACAATCAGCACTGACGCTAGTGGGCAGTCCTATGTCCCTGCGGTTGTAATCCCCATCCCATTGATTGCTCGAGTAGAAGCTAATGCCTGCAGCAGTCTTGCTAGCCAACTCCAACAATTCGTGAATGGCGACTAAAATGGTGGGGAGCTATGAATAGCATTAATCAATTCAAATTGTCCTTCAATTTTATAAACACCTTTCCTGTGCTCAGGAGGCAAAAATTCCTCTTGTGCGCTCTATTGGCAAGCGCCATGTTGTTGAGCGCTTGTGCGATTAACCCTGCAACGGGCCAGGGCAATCTCGTCACAATGTCAGAAAAACGTGAACTCGAAATCGGTGCTGAAGAGCATGCAAAAGTCCTGCAAACAATGTCCGTGCTTCAAGATGAAAAACTCAATGCTTACGTTGATGAGGTAGGTCAGCGCCTAGCTGCAGCAAGTCATCGCCCCGATCTAAAATTCACTTTTACGGTGATTGATAGCCCTGAGATAAATGCCTTTGCCCTTCCGGGTGGGTACGTTTATATCAACCGTGGATTGTTAGCTTATCTAAACTCTGAAGCAGAGCTAGCGGCTGTGCTAGGGCACGAGATTGGTCATATTACAGCGCGTCATGCTGTGCAGCAGCAATCAAGAGGAAGTTTTGCACGAGTGGCGGCGGGCGTAGGCGGAGTCGTGGCAGCGGTGGCTACGGGAAGTGGTTATATTGGCTCGCAGATTATGGATGTGGGTTCACTCTGGGCGCAAGCAGGCTTAAGCGGTTTTGGTCGAGAGCATGAGTTAGAAGCCGATACCTTGGGGGCCGAATACTTGCTGAATGCAAGCTATGACCCGCAAGCGGTGATAACGGTCGTGACTGTACTCAAAAATCAAGAAGACTTTAATACCAAGGTCGCCAATCAACAGCCAAGTTATCATGGATTGTTTGCAACTCACCCGCGCAATGACACTCGTCTACAACAGGCCATTGCGAGCGTGGGCGCACTGCCCTCTGGTCAGGCAACCTTAGTAGATAATCAAAATTTTAGAGATCACATGGAAGGGCTAGTAGTGGGCGAGAGTCAGCGTACAACTGGCACGCAGGCGCGTAATCGCTATTACCAAACGTTGCTCGGCTACACTATGGTGTTCCCTGATAATTGGGCAGTGACAGAAACCCCTACAACAGTTGAAGCACTTGGCGCAGAGGGTGGTGCTCGTTTGCGCGTAGAGGTGCAACGCATGCAAGAAAGCATCGAGCCACGCCTATTTATTCGAGATAAGCTTGGTATCACCAACTTACAGAAGTCCGAAGCGTTACAGCAGTTTCGCTTACAGGGTTATACGGGGGTTGTGAGCACTAATGGGCAGGAACAACGTATCGCCGTCATATATCTAGGGCCACGTGTCTTTATATTTACAGGTGATATATCCAGCGTCGATGCCGCCAAGTCTGATCAAATGCTTTTGGGCGCTATTCGCACGTTTAGATCGATTCAAGCGAACGAACGCTTCGCTGGTAATGAGAGTCGCATACGCTACGTGCAAGTTGCCGAAGGTTTTACTTTCGCAGAACTTGCACGTATTAGCCCTGTGGGAAATTACCCAGAAGAAACGCTACGCTTAATCAATGGCTATTATCCAACAGGCACGCCGCAACCGAATGAGTGGATAAAAATAGTCGAGTGACTCTAAAGCAGTAGTTCCTCCCAGCGCGCATATAGATCGTCTAATGATTTCTGTTTCTTCGCTAGCTCGGCAAGAGTCTTGTCGATGGTTTCTTGCGACTGTTGATAGAAAACAGGCTCAGCAACCTTCTCATTTACTTTGGCTATTTCGTTTTCAAATTTCTCAATTTGCTTAGGTAACTGGTCTAACTCCCGTTGTTCTTTATGGGGCAGTTTTTTCTCAGCTTTTTTTACAGGAGCGCTGACTTTTTTCGCCGCTTTCTCTAGCGCTAATGCCTCTGCTTTGTTCTCTTTCTCTTGGTCAGCAAAGGAGACGAGCTTGCCGCCATGGGCAATCCAGTCTTTATACCCGCCGACATACTCTTTGACCACGCCATTGCCTTCGAAGACTATGCTGCTGGTCACAACATTGTCGAGGAAACGACGATCGTGGCTGACAAGCAGTATCGTGCCGGAAAACTCTAGGAGAATTTCTTCGAGTAATTCTAGCGTCTCCATGTCCAAGTCGTTGGTTGGCTCGTCGAGTACGATGAGGTTGGCAGGCTTGCTGAATAAGCGGGCAAGAATTAGACGATTCTGTTCTCCACCTGAAAGTGATTTCACAGGCTGTCGTGTACGTGAAGGCGAAAACAAGAAGTCTTGTAGATAGCTGATCACGTGTCGTTGCTTGCCGTTGATTTCGATAAAGTCGCTGCCTTCAGCAAGGTTCTCGATGACGGTCTTGTTCAAATCAAGCTGATTGCGTAATTGATCAAAATAAAGAAGCTCAAGATTGGTCCCAACTTTGACGTCGCCGGAGTCAGGCTGCAATGTTTCAAGCAGTATGCGTAGCAAAGTTGTTTTGCCGCTGCCGTTAACGCCAATGAAGCCTATTCGATCGCCACGCATAATTTTGGTAGAGAAATCGTGGATCAAAGTTTTGCCGTCATATCCGTGATTGATGTGATTCGCTTCGATGACGATCTTCCCAGAAGCATTCGCGCTCTCAAGCTCGAAGCGCGCCTTACCAGAAAGTTCACGACGTTGATTGCGATCTTCACGCATCTTCTCTAGAGCGCGTACTCGGCCTTCGTTACGTGTGCGTCGTGCCTTGATCCCTTGGCGAATCCACACTTCTTCTTCGGCCAGTCGTTTATCAAACTCGCTGTTGAACTTCTCTTCGGCTTCTAATTGTTGGTCTCTAAAGACCAAGAAGCTTTCATAGTCGTAGTCCCAGCAACGCAAATTACCGCGATCAACTTCAATAATGCGGTTAGTTATACGCTGCAAGAATTGTCTATCGTGGCTGATGACCAAGACGGCCCCTACGAAGGTGTTGAGAAATTTCTCTAACCACTCGATTGTGGGGATGTCCAGATGGTTGGTGGGCTCATCGAGAAGTAGCATGTCAGGCTCGCAGACCAGCGCGCGGCCCAAAGCGGCACGTCGACGGCTACCACCAGAGAGATTTGCCATCAGCGTCTCTGCAGGGAGTTTAAGGCTGTCGATAATACTGTCGATACGGTGCTGGAACGCCCAACCATCTCTGGCTTCAATTTCTTTCTGAAGCCGCCCCATCTCATCTAATTGCTTTGGGTCCGCCCAATCAACCTTGCTGTCGACGTGGGTCATCGCATGATAGTGTCGGAGGAGATCACCTAGGTCTTCTAGGCCGCCTGCGACATAGTCATAGACTGTTTCTTCGCTTAGTTCGGGAAGGTTTTGGTCCAAGTAGGCCACTCGTAGATCGCCTGCACGCCAAAGATCCCCTGTGTCAGGGAGTGCTTGGCCGCAAAGCAATTTCATAAAAGTAGACTTTCCGGCACCGTTTTGTCCAAGTATCCCGATTCGTTCACCTTTATGAATAGTGAGGTCGACTTTGTCGAGTAGGGGCTTGTCACCGTAGGCGAGAGAAACATTAGAGAGTCTGTAAAGCAGCATATGAAGTCCGAGTTGAGACAATAGTGGGGAAGAGCAATCAATCCGCTAAGTCGTTGTATTTAGTGGCGCGCAGTATAAACTTGTTGGCATTCAGAGGACAGCGACTTGCCTGTGACAAGGAGATAGACAATGAGCACGGCAAAAGGCCCAATTAATAGCGCTCAAATGAGCGGGAGCCCAGTAGAACTAGGGAGTTTCGTACAATCTCTAGTCCAAGCGGGCCGCATTGCTGAGGCTGACGCGCAGGGACTATTGTCTCGACGTAGGGATCGAGACGAGCTTAAAAAGCCTTTATTGGCCTGGATAGCAGAGCAAAATCTCGTTGATCAAGCACCTCCGCATAGAAGTTTGGACATCGAAACGCTCAGCAAATGCCTCGCTGACCTCTCAGAACAAGATTACTACCGCATTGACCCCCTCAAAATCGACGTCGCTCAAGTTACTCAAGTCATGTCTTATGCCTTTACTCAAAGACACAATATTCTTGCAGTAGAGGTGCGTCCACTAGAAGTGTTAATTGCTAGCACGGAGCCCTATATTAGCTCATGGGAGGTGGACCTCGAGCACGTCCTGCAGAAGAAAATCCGCCGCGTGGTCGCCAATCCTTTAGAAATAAAACGCCTCACGACAGAATTCTATAGCCTTGCTAGTTCGATCAATCACGCCAATAAAAACAATACCCGCACGATGCCGGGCCTTAGCAATCTAGAACAGATGCTAGAGCTGGGGAATATGAAAGACCCAGAGGCAAACGATCAGCACATAGTGAGCATTGTCGATTGGCTCCTACAGTATGCATTTGATCAACGTGCGAGCGACATCCACATCGAGCCGCGTCGTGAAAAAGGCAATGTTCGGTTTCGTATTGATGGCGTGTTGTACACCGTCTACGCCTTGCCCATGCAAGTGATGAACGCGGTAACCAGTCGTATCAAGATACTCGGACGAATGAATGTCGCAGAGAAGCGACGCCCGCAAGATGGCCGCTTAAAGACAAAAAGCCCAAGTGGTGAAGAAATAGAATTAAGGCTATCGACGTTGCCCACGGCATTTGGCGAGAAATTAGTGATGCGGATCTTTGATCCGGAAGTGTTACTACGTCCTTTTGAATCGTTGGGCTTGCTTGGCGAAGATCTAGAGCGTTGGAAAAAAATCATCGGTCATAACCACGGCATCGTCATCATCACGGGTCCAACAGGAAGTGGCAAAACCACAACTCTGTATTCCACTTTGAAAATGCTCGCTACCGACGAAGTGAATGTTTGTACGATTGAAGACCCGATAGAAATGGTGGAGCCACGTTTCAATCAGATGCAGGTGCAAGATAATATCGATCTCGATTTTGCCAGTGGTGTAAAAGCGCTATTACGGCAAGACCCTGACATCATTATGATTGGTGAGGTGCGAGATCTGGATACAGCGCAGATGGCAGTACAGGCAGCTTTAACTGGGCACCTTGTCTTTACAACGCTGCATACTAATGACGCCCCGTCTGCGATTACACGTTTATTAGAATTAGGAGTGGCCCCTTATCTGATAAAAGCCACTGTAGTGGGTGTAGTGGCACAGCGGTTGGTGCGGGTACTTTGTCCCCATTGCAAAGCAGAGTCCGAGATTAGTGAGAGTGAGTGGAAAATCCTCAGTAGCCCTTGGAAGGTGCGAACTCCGAATGCTGTGTCGCACAGTGTTGGATGCTTAGAATGTCGAGAGACAGGATTCAAAGGTCGACAAGGGATCTACGAAGTACTTCCTATCAGTGAAAACTTACAACAGTTTATTGGTGAAAAATCAGACCTGCCGAAACTGCGTCAGGAAGCCTATAAAGAAGGTATGCGCAGTTTGCGCTTAAGCGGAGCCCTTAAAGTGGCCGCCGGCGTGACCACCGTGCACGAAGTGCTGCGTGTAACACCAGAACAAACAAAGTGAAGCCAATAAAAATATTCCAGACGCAATAAGCTATGAGACAACCATGTTAGAGACAGCCGAATTAACACTTGAAGTTGATAAAATACTTGCCCTATATCACCAGCGTTTATTGGAAAGAGAGTCTTCCGATAATCTACCGGAGCAACAGCGGTTAAGCACTTTGCTAGCTAGCGATGCTGAATTTGCGAAAGAGTTGCAAGCGGTTTGGAGTGCGAGTGACTATGTTGCAGAAATATGCGTGCAGTCTCCAGGGCTTGTTGTTGAGCTAAAAAAAGCGGGCGAGCTCGATAGAGATCATAAACGTGATTTCGCCGAAGAATTAGAGTTGCGTATTAGTGCCCTCAAAAACTTGGTTGAAGCTGAGCAAGATTCTGGCTTGAAAAAAATTCTACGAACGTATCATCGGCGTCAAATGCTGCGCATTATCTGGCGGGACGTTTGTCAGAAGGCGGATGTGGCGGAAATATGCGCGGACATTTCCGCACTCGCCGATGCGGCGCTCGATGCCGCACTAAATGTATTGCATGAAAAATGTGTAGAGCAATGGGGCGTGCCTATTGGTCGGCGAACGCAAACCGAGCAGCGACTTGTGATTCTGGGCATGGGCAAGCTCGGTGCGAACGAACTGAATTTATCTTCAGACATCGATCTTATGTTCGCTTATCCAGAGGGTGGTGACACGCGCAATCAGAGCGGTGAGTCGATCACTAATCTACAGTTTTTTACGCGATTAGGGCAGAGTCTTATTGATGCGATCGACACTGTCACAAGCGAAGGTTTTGTGTTTCGTGTGGATATGCGCTTACGCCCTTATGGAAGTGAAGGCGCGTTAGTTTGTAGCTTTGATGCCATGGAAAATTATTATCAAAGCCAAGGCCGCGATTGGGAACGATACGCTTTGATCAAAGGACGTATTGTGGCTGGCGATCGCCAGCGTGGCGCAGGCCTGCTAGAACAGTTGCGTCCGTTTGTTTATCGACGCTATCTAGATTTCTCAGCGTTTGAAGCACTGCGCAGTATGAAGATGCAGATCAACAAACAAGTGCGTCGCAAGAAGGGGCTCAACGAGGATATCAAGCTAGGCCAAGGGGGAATACGAGAAGTTGAATTTATCGTGCAGGCGTTACAGCTAGTCCATGGTGGGCGGGACAAACGCTTGCAAGAGCCCTCTTTGTATAAAGCGATGACGGTACTGGTGGATAACGATTATCTTCCCGAACAAACAGTCTTACAGCTTACAGATGCCTATGCGTTCCTGCGAAGTCTCGAGCATAAATTGCAAGGTCTGGCAAATAAACAAACACAGATGTTAGTGAGGGGTGAGATCGAGCAGCAACGCGTGGCCATGGCTATGGGCTTTGAAAATTGGGACGGCTTATTGGTAGAGCTTAATGCGCATCGTGAGCGTGTGCGAGAACATTTCTCTGAAGTGATTCGTACGGACAACGATGAGCAAGAAGAGAACGGCTCGTTAGAAGAGACTCAGTGGAGTGCGTTATGGCGTCAAGAGATGAGCGAAAGCAGCGCACAAGAAATTCTGACGGCCAATGGGTTTGAGAATGCAGCAGAGACTACAAAATTGTTAGAAGATTTTCGTAAATACAGAACCTTCAGAATGCTACAAGGAGAAGGACGTCTGCGATTTAATCGTTTTATGCCAGTATTGTTGGAAGCACTCACGAAGATTGAAACGCCGAGCTTAGGGTTTCGTAGAGTGATGACATTGATTGATGCCGTCAGTCGTCGTACTGCTTATCTTGTGTTGATGTTAGAGAATCGACACGCCTTGCGTGAAGTGGTGCGGCTGTGTACCGCGAGCCCGTTCGTTACAGAATTTCTGAGCAAACATCCCGTCTTACTTGACGAGTTATTGGACGGCATTGACGAGCCTCCCGTGAAAAGTGTTTTACAAGAAGAGCTCGCGCAGCAATTGCTACGCATCGACCCCGAGCACTTCGAAGAACAAATGGAGACGCTGCGCTATTTTAAATTGTCACACACCTTGCAAGTGGCAGCGGCTCAGATCACTGGTCGGCTGACAGTCATGAAGGTGAGTGATTATCTTACTTTCACGGCGGAGGCCGTCTTGGAACAAGTGTTAGCACTAGGGTGGGATTTCTTAGTGCGTAAACATGGCTATCCAGTGAACTCGTTAGGGCAGCATGGCAATATGGATTTCGTCGTGCTTGGCTTCGGAAAACTAGGAGGCTTGGAGTTAAGTTATGTTTCTGACTTGGACTTAGTGTTCTTGCATAAAGGGGCATTAGATGAAGACACGGTGGTCATCGAAGGGCAGCGCTCGATCAATAGTCGCGAGTTTTATACGCGCTTAGCTCAGCGCGTCATCATGATGCTGAGCACTTATACGGTCTCCGGAAAACTCTATGAAGTGGATATGCGCCTTCGCCCCTCCGGAGAATCTGGGTTGCTTGTGAGCTCGATAGAGGCATTTGACTCCTATGAGCGCGCAGAGGCTTGGACGTGGGAGCATCAAGCGCTCGTCAGGGCAAGAGCGGTTGCCGGCAGTAGTGAGTTGCATCAAGAGTTTGATCACCTTCGTGCAGATATTCTTGGAAAGAAACGTGATATTGAAAGCTTAGGAAAAGACGTCGTTTCGATGCGCCGACGCATGCGTGACGAGTTTGCAAAGCGGCCGGCCACTGAGCGTTCGAAACGCTCTTTTATCATTAAACATTCCCAAGGTGGCATCGTGGATATCGAATTCATGGTGCAGTTTTTAGTTCTGGCCAATAGCGATCAACACCCCGCCTTGTTGAAATACCCCGATAACGTGCGGATCCTTGAATCGGCCTTGCAGTGTGAACTCATAAGCGACAAAGAGTTCAGCGTGTTGACCGAGGCTTATCTGGCATTGCGTTCGGCTTTGCATCAATTTGCTCTCGCGCAGTTAGAAGTGGGCGATCTTCCAGAGACCTTACTGAAAAGCCAGACAGAGGTCGCCAAGATCTGGGAGCGATTGTTTAAGGGCATGGACGCAACATGAAAAAAATATTGATCATAGGGCCTTCGTGGGTCGGCGATATGGTGATGGCACAAGCCTTGTTCATGACATTGCAAAACGATGCGCGTGCCGCGGGAGAGTCCCTCGCAATTGATGTTCTGGCCCCAGCCTGGAGTCGGCCGCTGTTGGAGCGGATGCCAGAGGTTAATCGAGCCATAGACCTGCCCTTCGCTCATGGCGAATTGAAGCTCATGGAGCGTTATCGTCTCGGGAAATCTCTGCGACAGGAATCCTATAGCCAAGTCATTTTACTGCCAAACTCCTTGAAATCGGCATTAGTTCCGCTTTTTTCCAAGATTCCAAAGCGCACTGGATGGCGAGGAGAGGCTCGAGGCTACATTTTAAATGATATGCGTCGATTGGTGCCCGAGGCGCTGCCACTGATGGTGCAACGGTTTGTGGCGCTGGCTCGGGCAGACTCGCAGCCGCTTCCAGACCCAATACCGACACCAAGGCTAGTGACTAAGGCAAGTAGTGTAGAGCAGGCGCTAAACACCTTGACCCTGAGCACCCATATCCCTGTTTTGGTGATATGCCCCGGTGCCGAGTTTGGTGATGCAAAGCAATGGCCAGCGCAGCACTATGCAGCACTGAGTACGCAGAGAATCAAACAGGGCTGGCAAGTATGGATATTAGGCTCGGCTAAAGACAATGCCGTTGCCTTAGAGATACAAGGCTTGTTGCCCGAGGATTTGCGTCAGCACTGTGAAATCCTTACCGGGCGCACATCGTTGGCTCAGGCCATTGATTTGATGTCCGTGGCTAGTGCCGTTGTGAGCAACGATTCGGGATTAATGCATGTGGCCGCCGCCTTGGCCAAGCCCATTGTGGCCTTATATGGCTCGACCTCAGCAGATTTTACTCCTCCGCTAGCAGATCAAGTACAATTGCTCTCAATTGATATTGACTGTCGCCCGTGCTTCGAGAGGACTTGCCCTCTAGGCCACAAGCGTTGCCTGGTGGATTTGACCCCAGCGATGGCTATTGAGGCATTAGAGCTAATAGCGCCGACGGACAGTCACGCCATTTCATTAGTAGAGGAAGGCTCGCCTAACAACGGTGAGCAATCTGCAGGGGAGCGCAGCACGTTTTGCGAGTCTTAATAGTTAAGGTTTCTTCGCTTGGGGATGTGATACACACATTGCCAGCCGTAACGGATGCAAAGAGAGCGAATCGACGAATTCAGTTTGACTGGGTTGTCGAAGAGAACTTTGTCGAAATTCCCTCATGGCACCCCGCGATCGATAGAGTTATTCCTGTTGCCTTTCGGCGTTGGAAAAAAAGTATCGTCAAAACATTGCGCAATGGCGAATTCAAAGCGTTTAAACATGACCTCAAACAAGAGCACTACGATTTGGTCATTGATGCGCAAGGTCTGATAAAAAGCGGAATCATTAGTCGTCTATCCAAAGGACTCACGATTGGACTTAGTGACAGCACAATCAAAGAGCCTATGGCGACACTGTTTTACAATAAGATGTTTTCTATCCCGCGTGATGAGCACGCTGTGCAGCGAGTGCGCGAACTTTTTTCACGGGCACTGAACTACGATCTCGATGAAGAAGAGCTCAAGACGATCGATTATGGCATTGACCTTAAACGCATCGGATTGAAAACAAAAAGCTCTCCAAGCGGTGTTTTAATTTTCCTACACGGCACCACTTGGGCTACGAAGCATTGGCCTGTGCCTTATTGGCGTGAGTTGGCGCAACTAGCTGCAGAAAAAGGTTATAGCATTCGCCTACCTTGGGGTACGGACGCAGAGCGAGTACAAGCAGCGGCGATTGCCCAGGCCATTCCTGCAGTCAGTATATTAGAAAGACAAACACTCACTGGCATGGCAAGGCAGATCGCTCAAGCAGATGGTGTAGTCGCCGTTGATACAGGCCTAGGGCATTTAGCCGCGGCACTCTCAACCCCGACAGTCTCCCTCTATGGACCGACTAACCCTGGGCTGTCCGGTACGTTTGGGCATAAGCAAGTGCAGCTATCTTCAAACTTCGCCTGCGCTCCCTGTATGAGTAAGACGTGTCACTATCAAGGTGAGGCTGTAAGCATTGAAATCGAGGGTCAGAATGTTGATTTGGATCCTCCGTGTTTTTCTACTCACGCACCAGCACAGGTGTTGCACGCATTAGAGCAGCTCATTGCGCAAACCAAAGTGAGCGTAGAAGCTTCATGACTCTGGCATTTCTCATCTATAGCTATTTTCCCTATGGCGGTCAGCAACGTGATTTCCTGCGAATTGCTAACGCCTGTGCGGAACGTGGACACAAAATTGTGGTGTACACAATGAAGTGGCAAGGCGATATTCCTGAGAAGTTTGAAGTCGTCAAAATCGAAGAGAAGGCTTGGAGTCGGCATGGCCTTTATCAAAAATTTTCAAAAAAAGTAAGCTCGTTGTTGAGTGCCAGAAAAATAGACTGTGTGATAGGTTTCAACAAGATGCCTGGTTTGGATGTCTACTTTGCAGCGGATCCGTGCTTTGCAGAACGAGCAGCCACGCAACGCGGATATTATTACCGCTTTACACCACGGTATCGACATTTTATGGCCTATGAGGCGGCAGTGTTTGGCGAACACAGCAAAACAGAAACGCTACTGCTTTCGCCGTTGCAGCGAGAACAATTTGAAAAGCATTATCCCGCTAGTGCTGAGCGCTTACACGATATTCCCCCTGGGATTGCGCGCGATAGAATGGCTCCCGACAACGCTGCTCAAATACGACAAGCTTTTCGTCAACAATTTTCAATTACCGATGAGCAGCTGCTGATCGTGACAATCGGTTCAGGTTTTGTAGTAAAGGGTATCGACCGCGCTTTGCGAGCGATCGCTGCATTGCCCGATAACGTGCGAGAGAAAGTTCGGTATTTTATCGTCGGACAAGACAAAGCGATGCGGTTTAAGCGGCTTGCTGAAAAATTGAACATTGCGCAGCAATGTGAGTTCTTGGGTGGTCGCGATGATGTCCCGCGCTTTTTGCTTGGTGCCGACCTGCTATTGCATCCTGCCTATAGTGAGAGTGCCGGATATGTGTTGCTAGAGGCCACTATTGCCGGATTGCCAGTATTAACGACTGATACCTGTGGATACGCTTTCCATATTGAGAAAGCGAATGCGGGTTTAGTATGTACGTCACCGTTTGAGCAACAAGCGCTTAACGCGAATCTAGAATTAATGCTGAGCAATGAGCAGCGCTCACAATGGCAGGCCAATGGAATCGCATACGGAAAAACACAAGACCTTTACCATATGCCAGAAAGGGTCGCGGAAATGATTGAGAACTTCACTGCGCAGCAGCTTGATAATGGGGCGGCGCAATGACAGTGAATCTTAGGCAAGATTTTTCCAAGGCATGGCAAGGCAAAGATCCTTTTTCTGAAGTGAACGCTTTGGAAGGGGAAATATTTCGAGATGTGGCCGGGCGTCGTACCCTGCGTTTCGAATTTGAAGGCAATCGCTACTTCGCTAAGATTCATCAAGGAGTAGGTTGGCAGGAAATCTTCAAGAATTTCCTTGTAGGAAAGATGCCGATTTTGGGCGCTGAGAACGAATGGTGTGCAGTCGCAAAACTACGTGAGTGTGACATCGATACGATGACAACAGTGGGGTTTGGGAGCCGTGGTTGGAATCCGGCAAAGCGTGAGTCTTTCATTCTTACTGAAGCATTAGAAGAGACCGTTAGCCTCGAAGACTATTGCGCCGATTGGATACAGCACCCTCCCTCTGTGCAGATTAAACGGCAATTAATAGAACAGTTGGCGACGATAAGTCGAAAAATGCACGGCAATGGCGTTTGTCACAGAGACTACTATATTTGTCATTTCTTGCTGCACGATGTCGAGGCCTTTACCAATGGTGAGCACACGACTCCAAAGCTTTCGTTAATTGATTTACATCGCGCGTTGAATCGTCGTAATTTGTCGCAACGCTGGATTGTGAAAGATGTGGCAGGCTTGTACTTCTCGGCGCTGCATATTGGCCTAACGCAACGAGATTTTCTGCGTTTCCTGCGGGTGTATGCGGGGAAGCCGCTGCGCAGCGCACTAAAAGAAGATGGCGATTTCTGGCAGAAAGTTAATCACCGCGCATTGCAGATGGACAAGAAACACAATCAGTCCTAATGGAAGCTATGACCCTAATTAATACTAAAACCCTTATTACCAGCGGACGTGCATTGCAATTGCCCGCAACTATTGAATGCATCATAGATGGATTGTTAACGCCTATTGAGTTGCTGCAAATGTTTCGAGTGTTGCCGATGAAGCGCGTCGTGTGCTTAGCGCGTTGGCAAGGAAAGCTAGTAGTGGCCAAGCTGTTTTTTGCTCGCGGTCGTTGGGAGCAGCATGTAGCGCGCGAAGAGCAAGGCATTACGGCGTTAATGACCGCTGGGGTGAAAACAGCTAACTTACTTGCTAAGGGCGAAACGGCTGATAAGACCTGCGGTCTATTGCTTTTGGAATACCTTGATAAAAGTGAAAGCCTTGGTATGCGGTGTGAACATCTGCGTATTGAGGATCAGCAACTGTTATTGGCAAGAGTGATCTCGCTGATTGCGAAGAGTCACGCCCTCGGTTTTCTGCAGAAAGATATTCACCTTAACAATTTTCTACTACAGAATGAAAAACTTTACGTGCTCGATGCCGGTGAGCTAGAGCAGCACGAGGGCGGCGTTGATAGCGTTAACTCAATGCGTAATATCGCGTTGTTCCTGGCGCAGTTTCCCGTCAGCAACGATGCTCTAGTCCCATATTTGTATGAGCACTATCGACAGCAACGTCCGTCTGTCGATTGGAGTACCGATATAGCGGTTTTTTGTGCGCTACTACGCAAGAAACGAGCGCAGCGCTTAAAAACGGTTCTCAAAAAATTGTATCGCGAAACAAGTGCGAATGCGTTCAAAAGAGATTGGAATCACTATATTGTCTATGAGCGCTCTCTTGAATCAGACTCACTGCAAGCGTTTTTGAAAGACCCAGATTATTTCATCGAACAGGGCACGATTATCAAGGACGGTCGCAGCGCGACTGTTGCGCTAATCGAAATCGCTAATACTGCGTATGTTTTGAAGCGCTACAATATAAAGAATTTTTGGCATCGTATTCGGCGGCAGTTTCGTCCGAGCCGCGCATGGGTGTGTTGGCGCAATGCGCATATACTGGAGATGTTAGGTATCGCAACGGCTAAACCATTATTGATGATGGAGTGGCGTTTTGGCTCATTGCGACGTGAGGCCTATTTTTTGTGTGAATACGTACCAGGCGAAGATGCCTTACACTTTCTTAAAAACGAGCCTAGCGATTCGCCTGCACTCGCTCGCGCGTTAGAGCAATTTAAAGCCTTATTTAGCACGATGCGCGATTACGCTATTGTTCATGGCGATATGAAGGCAACCAATTTTCATGTCAATGAACGAAAAATTACGGTATTGGATTTAGACGGAATGTATCAAGAGTCCGACCAAAGACGATTTGAGAATGCTAGAGCAAAAGATTTACAACGATTTGCCAAAAACTGGGAAGACTCCCCTGAACTCGCACAGCAAGTAGACAATATGCTGCAGCGACTAAAGGAAGACTCCGATTACTTTACGAAAGGGTCATAATGTCATATATCACGCTGGGCCTTTCCGGTGCGCTTGGGCATGATGCCGCAGCGGCACTGTTGATCGATGGTGAGCTTGTTGCCGCGGTAGAAGAGGAGCGCCTCGTTAGGCGTAAACATGCAAAAGGGTGTATGCCTAGCGAAGCGGCAAAGTTTTGCATTCGTTCGGCTAAGATAAAGCCTCGAGATATTGATTGCGTGGCCGTGTCCTATGCGCCGATATCTTTGTTTAGTCCTGCTAGATGGCATTACGCGAAACGATATTGGTATGCGCCTGAGCGTGGCGTCGATGCGATATTCAATGGCAATCGCCGTTACCGTCGTTACCTATCTGAGGTCAAACAATTACTAGATGAACTTAAGATACCGTGGCACAAAGTGAAGTTCGTGCCTGTGCAGAAACAACTCGCCCATGCCAGCAGTGCCTACTATATGAGCGGGTTTAAAGAAAAAACCGCCATAATGACAATCGACATGAAAGGCGAATATGCCTCGATGTTTTTAGGCTATGGAGAGAACGGCAAGATACATAAAATAAAAGAGTTCTATGATCCTGATTCCTTGTCAGGAATGTTTGCGGCCATCACTGACTATCTTGGATTTGATATGTTGGATGGCGACTCTAAGGTCATGGGTATGGCGACTTATGGCGACCCAGATAAATATGATCTTTCTTCATTAACGCAATGTGATGGCAAGGGTTTCAAAGTCAATACGAAGCTCATCGGCACTGTAGGTTTGCGGCGGTTCAAAGAAAAATCTCGTGGACACTTTTTTAGCAAAAAACTAGTCGAACTTTTAGGCCCGCGTCGTGCCGGTGAATTGTTTCAGGACCCTTATGTCCATTATGCGGCTAGTATTCAAAAATTATTTGAAGATGCTGCCGTTGCATTGGTCAATCATTATCTGACTGATGTGTTGAAGGGTTCGGGAAAATTAGTGTTTGCGGGTACGGGGGCGTTGAATGTGAAACTCAATCAACGACTAGCCGCCATGCCCTTAGTGCAAGAGCTCTTTGTGCCGCCTGCGGCGGGTGAAGCAGGTACAGCAATCGGCGCGGCGGCCTATGCGGTAGCCGGTGAAAACATTACCATCGAGCCGCATAAGAACGCCTTCTTAGGTCCACGGTACACAACGGAACGCTGTGTGAAAGCGTGTGAATCCCATCGAGAAAAACCTGTCTTTGAGGTGTTGCAGAATCCAACGCGAAAGGCCGCCGAGCTCATCAGTGAAGGTCACTTATTGGGTTGGTTTCAAAGTCGAATGGAGTTTGGCTCTCGCTCATTAGGCAATCGATGTATTCTCGCGAATCCGATGTCTGCGGAGTGTGTTGATTCGGTAAACAAAAAGATTAAGTTTCGTGAGGGGTGGCGTTCATTTTCTCCGAGTATGTTAGACAGCATGGCTGATGAAGTACTGACGTCTAAACATCCCGCAGATTATATGACGATGACCTTTGATATTTCGGAGCAATGGCGTGCAAAACTGCCAGGGCTTGTGTATCAAGATGGTACTTCTCGCGCGCACGTTGTCAGACGCGTTGCGAACCCGCGATTCTATCGATTATTAAAAGAACTCGAAGCGCTTACCGGCCACGGCATTGTCTTGAACTCTTCATTAAATCGACCAGGTGAGGCGATGGTGTGCTCTCCTGAGGACGCTTTGAATTTATTTTTTGGGTCAGACTTAGAGTACATGATTATGCAAGACGTACTGGTGACGAAGCGCCCGGAACCGAACTGGGAAAACTAATTTCCTAAGCGGCGATAGATAAGCACTTCTGGGTCCTGCTCATTAGGGAACGCAGCGAGTGCTTCAAGCTGTTGAAACTCGAGGCTGTGTTGAAGTTGCTGTTCGATACTGCGGCTCATCATGAGCACTAAAATAGTGCCATATTGTGCGTTCTCGATCATACCGTCTGTGATATACCGTGATACTTCGTCGTAGTTTTCTACGCGGCCACTATGATAGGCAATGTAATCACTATTCGTAAAAATGGCATCGCCACTCTGGGTGTTGGCCACTAACCATTCGCTCGCATCCTGCAATGAATCGCGGCTATCTCCGAAGCTAATATGCGCATCAATAGCAGAGAATAATAGAAAGAAAACGAGCGCGCCCTTGGCCCAATTCCTGCGTTTCAGCGTGTCTATTTGTACGAGCATATTGTCGATCACAACCGGCATGATCGCTAAAAGGGAAAGACTGAATAACATGGTGTAGCGCGTTGAAATGAAACGTGTAAGGCCAAGAAAGACTAAAAGAATAGCGAAAGAAATGAATACGACGCCAAGTAAGACGCGAGTGCTATCTTGTGAAAATTCGCGGCGTTGCTGCGCAAGGCCATAGATCACAAGCAAGAGTGCTGGCACGCCAAGGCCACTTAAAAGCTGCGCTAAAAGCACCGCGCTTAAGCCTGCAAACATGAATAGCCAAATATACTTGCCGGAAAAATTGGCGGCATATTCCCCAAAAACCGCGATACTCAAGGGCGAACTTTTGTCACTAAATGCGATCAACGCATCGTGTAAGAAAGGCCAATAGACAGCTACAACTCTTTGTAAGATCTCAATAACATCGATGCTCAGTACAAAGAATACTATAAGCGCGCTAACGCCAATTCCTAATAGAAACAATTCCAGTTTTAAGAAAGCTCGCCATTGTCTTTGCGGGCCAGCCAAAAGCGCTAGTGGCGCAAGAGGTAGGTAGGCAAGGGCTTCTGTGCGGAACAACGTGGCGGCAACAACAAGCGCTATAAAAGCGCAGGCATGACGACTATGGCTATGATGGTAATAACGCATTAGTTGTAGCGCCGCGAGTAACATAAACGCCAAGAAGCCAATGTCGCGTATCAAGTAGTAACGGTATTCATTGAGGGTAGGGAACACGAGTATCAGTGCGGCTGAAATCAGTGCGATTCGTCGAGTGTTGCGTAACTCTAAGGCAATGGACATAAAGGCGTAAATGATCAACCCGTAAAGCGCCGCGTTGATGAGTTGGCCCGAGGCAAATAGATTTAGTCCTGTGACTTGGTGAACAATCCCCATCGCGATTGGATAGGTAGCGGTTGGATCCCAACTAAATGCCGCAGCGATGCCCGAGTCGAGATACACCGTGGCAGTGCGGACATAATCGAACGCATCGGAATTAGGAATAGGGTTGGCAAATACGTGCCAAGCAGAGAGCACGAAGCTCACTAGAATCGCTATTGCCAAAATGTCGATGTCACGCCATTGTTTGCTCATCTGCACTCTCAATACACCTTGGCTATCATTGGCTTTTATAAGGGCTTAGGCCCTGTGCTTGTGTTTTAAAGCGCTTATGTAACCAAAGATATTGTTCAGGGTGTTTGCGGATTGCGGTTTCTATGATGTCATTGATGCGTTGCGCATCTTCGCTTTCATTGCCACTAGGGTAGTCGCTTAGTGGCTCACTAAAATCCAAATGGTATCCCGAATCATCTGCGTTTCGGTAATGGCTGAAAAAGACAACGGCCGAGTCATTGAACGAGGCAAAGCGGCTGGTCGCCGTAATCGTTGCGGCTTCGACCCCGAAGAATTTTACAAAGACAGAGTGTTTGCGTCCGTAGTCTTGATCTGGAGCATACCAGACTGTGTGCCCTTGTTTTAAGCTGCGTAGCGCCTGACGGACATCCCCGCGTTCGATGACAGCACCATATAAGCGTTGACGTGCACGAAACATCAACGTCTCAAATAGCGGGTTTTTATGGGGCCTGTAGGTGACATCCATCGGGTGGTGCAGGCTTAAAAGGCTGCCAGCAAACTCGAGAGTGGTGAAATGGGCACAGACGAGTAAAACCCCTTTGCCTTGCGCCGATGCTTTTTCAAGAGTGTCTAAACCGCTCACGCTCACTCGATCTTTAAAGGACTGGGGTGAACGACACCACGCTAGGCCAACTTCCATAACGCCAATACCATTGGAAATAAACGTATCGCGCACTAAGCGGGCTTGTTCTGCTTGGCTTAGCGTTGGAAAGCACAGGGCAATATTAATTTCGCATATCCGCCGGCGTTCACGAGCAAATCTGAAGCTCAGAAGGCCAAGTGCACGGCCGACCTTCATTTGCAAAGAAAACGGTAGCTGCGCTATTAGCCAAATAAAGCCAAAGGCCATCCAGGTGGGCCAATACCGAGGGCTAAGGAAGTCGCTTAGTTGTTCTGATTTTTGAGATTTCTTACTCACAGGATTCCGGCAATTGGCAGCGAAAGAGGGGGATTGTAGCAAACCTTCGTGAAATCACTCATCCGGATCAACATCCTCGTCCTCTTGTCTTACTTTATTGAGTGCCGATGCCAACAAGCCGGCGGGAATAGCCACAATACCGAGACCCAATATCAAGATAGAGAAGGTAAAGATTCGGCCGCCTGCGGTAATAGGATACATGTCGCCATAACCGACGGTCGTTAAGGTGGTGACAGCCCACCACATGCTATGGAATATGCTCGCGAATATCTCTGGCTGTGCTTCGTGCTCAAAGTAATAGATCCCAATGGCTGATAAATACAGAAGTATTATGGTGACCATGGCAAAAACAATGATTTCTTCACGCGCGATGGAGAAGGCTCTTACGAAGCGCTCTATAGCGTTGTTATACCTCACCAGTTTGAATAGGCGGAACAAGCGCAATAAGCGCATGGCGCGCAAGGAACGTAAATCGATACCAAGGGCTAGGTAAAATGGCACGATGGCCAGTAGATCGACAATGCCATAGAAGCTAAATATATAGGATATTCGACGGTCTGCAACATAGAGGCGAAGCGCGTACTCGATAGTGAACAGAATAACGGTGATTGTTTCGAAATAGACTAAGATTTGGCGTACTTGTGGGTCTAAGTTCGGCAAAGTCTCCATAGAGAAAGTAAACAGCGACAGGATAATCAGTGCTTGAATGCTGAGATCGAAGGCCTTGCCTGCCGGCGTATCGTGTCGCTCTACTAGCGTTTTTAAGTCCATTGATTGTTCTTCTTTTTCGCTGAGTCAGCCGATTTCGTCGGGGTTAATGGGTTAAGCCTAATTCACCTGCTAGGCCTCAATCAACTTCATCTAAGCCATGTGCTATTATTCGCGTCTCTTTTTAAGACATTAGGATAAGCAATGAAGCTCGAAATGCCCCCTTTTCAACAGGCACGTGTACTGGTGGTTGGAGATGTAATGCTGGACCGTTATTGGCACGGGAAAGCAACGCGTATCTCCCCTGAAGCCCCTGTGCCCGTGGTGCGTGTTGGCAATAGCGA
Organism: Gammaproteobacteria bacterium; assembly: GCA_051252515.1. Taxonomy (GTDB): domain Bacteria; phylum Pseudomonadota; class Gammaproteobacteria; order Pseudomonadales; family Pseudohongiellaceae; genus UBA5078. The sequence continues at coordinate 25,846 of JBPOFS010000002.1, read as the reverse complement.
GGATCGCCCCGGTGGCGCAGGCAATGTAGCACTAAATATCTCTGCATTGGGAGCCGCGGCATCATTGGCAGGCATTATTGGCCAAGATGAGGCCGGCATAGAGCTGCGTTCAGGGTTAGAGGCGGCAGGCGTTTATTGTGAATTTGCCCAATGTGCGAGCGCTCCTACCATCACGAAGTTGCGAGTGATCAGTCAGCATCAGCAATTATTGCGAGTGGATTTCGAGGAAGGCTTTACTGCTAGCGCCGTTGCTGAGTTTCAAGCGCATGCATTGACGCTAGTTGAGAATGCCCAGGTGTTGGTGCTATCGGACTATAGCAAAGGCGCATTGGAGAACACACAGTCGCTGATTCAGGCGGCAAAAGCGTTGGGGATTCCCGTCGTCGTAGATCCAAAAGGGGATGATTTCTCTAAATACCGTGGCGCGACGGTGATTACTCCAAACTTGAGTGAATTCGAAGCCATTGTTGGCCATTGTGAGAGTGAAGAGATCTTGGCGGCTCGTGGCTTGCAGTTATTGGCAGATTTAGAGCTAGAAGCGCTTTTGATTACGCGGGGCGAGAGTGGCATGACACTACTGCGCTCGGGCCATCCTGAGTTGCATATGCCAACCCGCGCGCAGGAAGTGTTTGATGTGACGGGCGCGGGCGATACCGTGGTTGCCGTGTTGTCGGCGGCCTTGGCCGCAGGTAGCTCGTTCGATGATGCCACTGCCCTTGCCAATCTTGCCGCAGGTCTCGCTGTAGGCAAGCTGGGTACGGCCGCTATTAGCGGGCCAGAACTACGCCGTGCTATTGCTCGGGAGGAAGGCACTGGCCGTGGCGTGATGACTGCCGATCAGCTTGTCTTGGCCGTTGAGGATGCTAAAGCCCAAGGTGAGAAAATAGTGTTCACGAATGGCTGCTTCGATATTATCCATGCCGGACATGTGGGTTATCTGGCTGAGGCAAGAAAGTTGGGTCAGCGTCTAATTGTTGCTATCAATGATGATAGCTCTGTAAAGCGTCTCAAAGGCTCTGGACGACCTATCAATTCCGTAGATAGACGCATGACAGTGCTAGCGGGCTTAGAGGCTGTGGACTGGGTGGTGTCGTTCTCTGAAGATACGCCCGAAGCGCTACTAGAAATAATTCAACCCGATATCTTGGTCAAAGGCGGAGACTACTCAGTAGAGCAAGTAGTGGGTGGCGAATACGTGCTTGGATACGGTGGGCGCGTTGAAGTGTTAGCCTTTCTCGATAATTGTTCAACGTCAGCCATTGTCGAAAAGCTGAAAGGCTGAGCGTTATTGTGAGTGAAATTAGCCTGCGCGAGGCCATTGTCATCTGGTGGCGTATCGGGGTGATGAGTTTCGGCGGACCCGCTGGGCAAATCGCTTTGATGCATCGCATTGTGGTGGAAGAAAAGCGTTGGCTAGACGAGGCGCGTTTTCTCCACGCATTGAACTATTGCATGTTGCTCCCTGGTCCTGAAGCGCAGCAACTTGCCACCTATATAGGTTGGCTTTTGCATGGTGTGCGCGGGGGGCTTGTAGCAGGAATCCTGTTTATACTGCCCGGGGCTTTTGCCATCGTGGCTTTGTCGTGGCTTTACGTATTGTTCGCCGACCTTAGCGCTGTCGAGGGTCTATTCTTTGGAATGAAAGCCGCCGTGCTTGCCATCGTGTGTCAGGCTTTAATACGGATTGCTCAGCGTGCATTACGTGGCCGACTTAAGTTATTACTCGCCGTCGCAGGATTTATGGCGCTCTTTGTTTTTGCAATCCCTTTCCCTTTTGTAGTGATAAGTGCTGGTGCGATCGCCTTTGTCGCGGCCAAGATTAGGCCTAGTCATGAGGATTCCACCCCCTCCGCAGGCGCGGCCACGGTCATAGCAACTGTGCAACATACCGGCACCATGCGTGCTGCGCTAATCTGCTTGCTGCTTTGGCTTGCCACACTTTTTGGTCTGCATGCTTTGCTGGGCAGTGAAAATACCTTTACACAAATTGCGGATTTTTTCTCTCGCATGGCGGTTGTGAGTTTTGGGGGAGCCTATGCGGTCTTGTCCTATGTTGCCCAACAAGCGGTAGAGCAGTATCAATGGTTGGCGCCAGGTGAAATGCTTGACGGTTTAGGCTTGGCAGAAACGACACCAGGGCCGTTAATTCTGGTGACACAATTTGTAGGGTTTTTAGGAGCGTGGCGCCAAGCGGGAGTTGAGCCTTCTTTATTGCTCGCAGGCATAGGGGCGCTACTCACTACCTGGGTTACCTTTTTGCCGTGCTTCTTATGGATCTTCGCGGGGGCTCCATATGTTGAAAAGCTGCGCGAACATAAAGCATTAGCGCAAGCCCTAGCCGGAATCACTGCTGTAGTTGTGGGTGTTATCGCTAATCTTGCGCTTTGGTTCGCGTTGAATTTTCTCTTTGCTAGCACTGTGCAACTAAACAATGATTACATCGATATGCAATTACCAGTTCTTAGTAGCATCAATATTCCTAACCTCGTGTTGAGCGCAATAGCATTTCTCCTTTTGTTTGTATTGCGACTGAACATGCTGGCAATGCTGGGAACTTGTGCTTTACTTGGAATGATGTGGACACTCTTTTAAATAAGCCATTAGGATCACTATGTCACAACGTTCATTTATTGGTCGAATTTTTAATTTCATCGGTCGCGGTATCGATGCGGTCAGGACATTTCTTGGACGTCTTATTTTCGTTCTCATTGCGGTAGTAGTCCTTGGCTGGATTTTTAGTGGACCAAGTGCCATTGATGTTCCCAGAAATAGCTTAGTCTTACTCGCGCCACAGGGCGCTATTGTGGAGCAGCCTAGCCTCATGTCTGCAAGTGATTTGCTACTGGGTAGTGGCGAGTTTATCGACACACCGTTGCAAGATATTCTCGATACTTTAGAGCGAACGCAGAATGATGAGCGAATACGGGGGGTCGTTCTTGATCTTAATGAGATGAGCGGCGTAAGTCCCGCGAATTTGGAGCGAATTGGTCGGGCATTGGATGCGTATAAAGTAAGTGGCAAAGCGTTGATTGCCCATGGGCAGTTTTACACCCAAGCGCAATACTATCTCGCCTCTTATGCAGATTCGGTGTATCTACACCCCATGGGGCAGTTAATGCTACAAGGCTATGGTGGCAGCCAATTGTATTTCTCCGAACTGTTAGAGAAATTAGGCGTCACGATGCACATCTTCAGAGTTGGTACTCACAAAGCCGCAGTAGAACCATACACACTAATGGGTATGTCGCCAGAATCCCGGCTGAATAATCAGCAGCTAGTAGATGAATTGTGGCGACGATACATTAATCAGATTGCGCAAAATCGAACCCTTAGCGTAGAGCAAGTACAAGACTATGCGCAAGATTACGCCACTTTTCTAGTTGCCGCCGATGGCGACACGGCACGCGTTGCACTAGACAATAATCTTGTTGACGAACTTGTCACCACGTCACAGTTACGAGAGCGCCTTAATAGCGTAGTAGGCGCCCAGGACGAGCCGGCTCGCACCATTTCCCATGAGCGCTATCTGTTTGCAACTGACCGTATCGAGTTGCCGGGTCAATCAGAGATCGGCGTTATTGTCGCTCAAGGTACAATTAATATTGGTGAACAACCTCGAGGGGTTGTAGGGGCTGATACCATTAACAAACTGATTGTTCAAGCAAGGCTAGATCCGGCAGTCAAGGCCTTAGTGCTTCGAGTGGACTCACCGGGTGGGTCCGCTTTTGCCTCCGAGCTAATACGCCAAGAGTTAGTGGAACTACAAAGAGCGGGCAAGCCAGTTATTATTTCTATGGCAGGCACTGCCGCATCGGGCGGGTATTGGATAGCCGCAACTGCAGACGAAATATGGGCATCTCCTGCAACGATTACAGGGTCCATTGGCGTATTTAGTATGATTCCCACATTCGAAGGGAGTTTAGAAAAATTGGGAGTGTTTGCCGATGGAGTCGGGACGACGCCCTTGAGCAGAGCTGACGTACTTACTGGTCTTAACGGTGAAATGGAAACGGTATTGCAAACGAGCGTCGAAAAACAATATCGCAATTTTCTAGAGCTGGTCGCCGATGGGCGTGACTTAGAAATTGATGCAGTCGATGCCGTAGCGCAAGGGCAGGTGTGGACAGGGACGCAGGCATTAGGATTCGGCTTGGTCGATAATCTAGGCGACCTTGATGATGCAATTCTTGCGGCAGCTAAGCTTGCGGACCTTGAGGAATATACATGGCGCTATATAGAGAAGCCGCTTAGCCCTGGCGAGCAGTTTGCTCAAGAATTGATTAATAACTTTTCTTCACAAGCCAGTGTGCGTGCGATTACTCAGTCGTTGATAACGCCGCTTGAGCAAAAGCTCTACTCAGGATTTGGGGTAAGTGCTTTGCAGAATCGTTTGAGCGAGGCTAGTCAATTCCTCAATATTCAAGACCCAAGTGACACTTTTGCTGTGTGTGAATTCTGCGTGTCTCTGCCTCAATAAGCAGAGGCCGCCGCAATCGCATTGGCAATATTTTGGCGTAAGTGGGCAGGGGTAATGCTACCGATAATAATGGCGCCCACTCCAGGGTGGGCGTAAATAAAATCCATGCTCGCACGCACTGGGTCTTTCTGAAGGGAGGTTGTTTGATCAGGGGCTGCAAGATGGCCGCTATTAAGGGCTTTTTTTATGAGAACCCCTTTGTGATTTTCGTAGGCTGTGTCAATCACGATCTTGTCATCCGTGGCGCCAGGGTGATAAGTCACCATTACGATGTCTGCATGCTCAAGTGCGAGCAATCCTCCCGATACCGTTTTGGTCGACATTCCAAAAGCTCGAATAAGCCCTTCATCGCGCAATTTTTGTAATGTCTCAAAACAATCGCTGTGCTCAATGATCTCTTGATCGTTGCCGTTAGAGTGGACTAACACAATATCGAGATAATCTGTTTTCAAACGTTGCAGGCTGCGTTCGATACTGAAACGAGTATGGGCTGCACTGAAGTCGAACCGAGACTCGCCCTGCTCAAACTCCTCTCCTACCTTGGTGGCAATGCACCAATGATCTCGGTTAGATAATAATTTGCCTAAGCGCTCTTCGCTATGTCCATAAGCTGGCGCCGTATCGATCAAGTTCATTCCTGCGTCAGTGCAGATATCTAAAATGGATCGAACACTCTGGTCATCGGGTAGCTGAAAGTCACTGGGATATTTGACGCCTTGATTGCGACCTAATTTGACGGTGCCAAGTCCGAGGCATGACACTTCGATTCCTGTATGGCCCAGGGTGCGTTTGGGTAAGGAGCTCACGATAGAAGCGTCTCCCAACGTGGGTTCGCAACCTCAGGCTGCGCGAAATGTTGGCGAAGTTCGCTGAGAGTCGTTTCACTATCATGACGCTTTGCCGTGATCGCCTGTTGCTTCAAGGTAGAGACGACACTGGCGCCTAGCTCTGGTGTTAGCGTGAGCTTGGTAGGCCAAGTAAGAAGTGTATTGCCTGTCGCATGTAGAAAAGCCGTATCGGGTCGCTGCAAATTAGCGAGCTTAGGTTCAGCTCTATTGATAAAGAAACTCGTCCATTGTGCGTTGTCGTAGTCGACCCAAGGGAATACATCGTGTAATTGTTTTCGCCCTTCAGCAATTTGTTGTTCGGCGCTGCGGTTAACGCCACTCTCAGCGATCTCACCGCCTATGTACCACACCCACCCTCCGTCTTGGCTGGGGTGAGAGGTAATCGTCATGCGTGGCGTCATCCCAAAACTGTCCCCGATACAGTGCAAGAACACCGGGTGTGGGTGCGAACTTTTTAAGGCGAGCATATGCAGAGGCCGGGTTTGCATGACTGGCTGTTCAAGACCAATTTGTGCGAGTAAGTCGCCATTGCCTTCCCCTGCGCATAGGATATAACGCTGGGCAGATAAGGAAACGGAACCGTTCTGGGTTTGTAGGTGCAGGCGCTCAATAGTGCCAGAGGCAGATTTTTGAATCTTAAGCTTGTCTTTTTCTACTCGAAAAAGGCGCTCGCTATGGGGAGCGGCTAGGGTCTCGACAAGTGAGGGCGTATCAACGACAAAATCGGTAAGTTGATAGAGAGTCCCCGAAAGTGCTTGGCCGCGAAGAAACTCAGGGTAGGCGGAGGCGCTAAGTGCATCGATGCGCCCGCGTAAGGTTTTGCTGCCCAGAAAAGTCTTTAGGCGCGAACGATAGCCGCCACTGGACCACATGAAATAATGGGGTGCCAAGACTCTAGTGTCCTTTAGGTCTATGTCACCCTCACCCGCTAAACATTGCCGCCATCGATCTGGCATCCCAGCAATCGCACTACTTGCGGGGCTCAGAACCCCACTTAGGGCATATTTCAAGCCGCCATGGATAATGCCCTGGGAGGCGATAGTTTGCCCGCCGCCCAAAGCCTGGCTTTCGAGTAACACCACGTCTAGGCCTTGTTGGCGTAAGCGATTAAGTAGCCAAAGGCCCGCTATTCCACCGCCAATGATCACGATGTCGGTGTTTAGTTCTTGGGTCATACGTACTCACTTGCAAAAATTTATGGGCATTTGCCCGCATGCCTAACTAACTGTGACTGGTGAAAATTTGCTACAGTGCGGCATCACCGTCGTGTCACCCTTCTTATAAGCCCCAATGGTAGCACGCAACCGCTTTGGAGCAGACAAACCGTTTTGAACAGACTGACATACAATCTCCTTTTTACACTCATCCTCCCTATCATTATTGGGCGTCTGCTATGGCGATCCCTAAAGGCACCTGCGTACGCGAAAAGATGGGCCGAGCGCTTTGGATTGGCGCAATTGAGCCCAGAGCAACAAGCGCATAAGGGGCAATGGATTTGGATCCATGCCGTCTCAGTAGGAGAGTCTATTGCAGCAGCTCCGTTGATCAAGAAAATGTTGCTCGAACACCCTACAATCCCGATCGTTGTCACTACGATGACCCCGACAGGCTCGGAGCGCGTGCAAGCTTTGTTCCCTGAGCAAGTGTGTCATGTGTATGCCCCTTATGATCACCCCATTGCTGTGAGCAATTTTCTTCGCCGGTTTCAGCCGCGATTACTTGTCATTATGGAAACAGAGCTTTGGCCGAATATCGTGCATTATTCCAAGAAGTCTGGCGCTAAGGTGATTGTCGCCAATGCGCGACTGTCCGAAAGATCCGCGCGAGGATACGGCAAGTTCCGAAAATTAGCAGCGCCTATGCTGGCCTCAATTGACTGCATTGCCTGCCAAGCCCAAAACGACGCGAACCGATTCATCCATCTAGGCGTTGACCCTGCAAAAGTCCCCGTCACTGGAAGCATAAAGTTTGAGATAGATCTGCCGCAGGCGCTGCAGCAACAGCAACGGCTAATGGCAGCACTAGTAGAGGGCGATAGACCTGTATTGATCGCGGCGAGCACGAGAGAGGGCGAGGAAGAGAAAGTCTTACGAGCCTTCAAGGCATGTCTGCCGAAGTTGCCTGACTTGTTACTAATTTTAGTGCCACGTCATCCAGAACGATTTCGCGCTGTCGCTAAACTTTGCCAATCACAAGGCTTGAGTTTGGTATCTCGAAGCGATGACAGTCCTATTACAGAGCTGAGCAATGTATTTCTTGGCGACTCTATGGGCGAGATGCTTAGCTATTTTTCTATCAGCGATGTCGCGTTTGTGGGAGGGAGCTTGGTGGATACTGGTTGCCACAATGTGTTGGAACCTGCTGCATTGGGAATCCCCATTATCGTAGGGCCATCGCAATTCAATTTTCAGACTATTTGCGAACAGCTCGAAGAAGGCGGGGCATTGCAGAGCGTTAATGATCCGGCTGATTTGAGTCGAGTGGTATTACAGTTGTTCGCCGATGAGCATAAACGTAAAGCAATGGGCCAGGCAGGTCAGCGTATTATCGAAGAAAACAAAGGCGCGTTAGCGCGCACCTATAATATCGTGATGGAACAATACTCGGTTTAATATCGATTGAATAAAGTGGACTGAATCAATGCGACTTTTTTTGCTAGTGATGCTCTTCGTTTATAGTACCGTTGTTTTGGGGCAGCCTAGCTCCATGCAAGTTAGAGAACTAAAAATTGCTGCAGACATCATTGATAGCAGTGGTTTTGCCGGTACGATAGTGGTGTATAGAGAAGGTGATGATTTCTATCAAGCGGCTTATCCTGAGCGTGCCAACAAAGCGCTAATTCCAGCATCGACTTTCAAGATCGTCAGTGCCATGGTGGCCTTGGACACTGGGGTCATCAAAGACGCAAGCAGCATTGTGGCGTGGGATGGCGTGACGCGCACTCGTACCGAGCTCAATAAAGATTTAGATTTAAGCACTGCTTTTAGAATTTCTGCCGTTCCGCACTTTCAAACATTGGTTCGAGGCATAGGCCCTCAAACAATGCAGACCTACATAGACTCCTTGGGCTATGGCAATCAGGATATCAGTGGTGGCAATGATACTTTCTGGCTGCAAGGTAATTTGAAAATAAGCCCAGTACAACAGCTTAAATTGTTGCGTCGATTGTATGACGATGATCTTCCTGTGCAGCCGCAGGTTATGAGTGCTGTTAAAGAAATGATGATTTCAGAGCAAACCGACACCTACACTATTCGCAGCAAAACAGGTTTGGCAGTGTTAGAAGGTGAGCATAACGTAGGCTGGTGGGTAGGATGGATTGAGAGTGGGGATGAACGCCTCTTCTTTGTTAGTGCGCTAGAAGCGGATTCTCCTGGCGCTGATTTTATTCCTGCACGTTTAAATGTTGTGCGGGAACTTTTGCAGACGATGGGGCTGTTATAGGCCACAACTAGAATCGGAGTGAATGACATGAAACGCATTGTAAGATTGACAGTAATACCGCTAGCAAGCCTGCTTGTCTTTATTGGGCTCAGTGCGATGGCCTCGGCTCAAACGAGCGCTGAAATGCCACAAGCTAATGTGATCCTCAGTGCCTTTGAGGAAGCAACCCCGCAAGATTTCAGTACATTCCTCAATGAGGTTTCGGCATTGCCATCGAGCAACGGGGTGGATTACGCGGCCTTGCTCGAGCGCTATCGCACGCAGGAGCCGGTACAGGAGAGCGAGCGTAACGCCTTGTACCGACTGCTTGGCCTCTATACCCGCACTAAATATGCAGACGATGCCTTGCAGACTTTGCGTGAGCTAGTGGCCATTCCTACCTTTAATTCTGAGTCCATCGTTCAGCACGAGAATCCCGAGTTTCATCGTTTCGCCATAGAGCTGCAAAGTCTGGCCGAATCATTCAACCTAGCCTTTCGTAACGTGGGCGGTCGCATCTACGAAGTGTCCCTTGGCGAACCAAAAGGTGAGTTAATTGGAGTGCATGCTCATGCGGATGTTGTCCCAGTAAATCCTGAGTTATGGGTATTAGAGGATGGCACAAAACTGGACCCGTTTGTTGTGACACAAATCGGTAATCGTCTGTATGGACGCGGCACGCAAGACGACAAAAATGGCATAGTGGTTTCAATGTATGCCATGCGCGTGGTGCAAGATGAAAATTTGCCTCTACTGCGACATTTCAAATTGCTTGTTGATACGCGCGAGGAAACCGGCGGTGATGCCATGCCCTATTATTTCGAGCGCAATCCGATACCAGATTACAACATCGCGCTAGACGGTAGCTACCCTGTCATCATTGCCGAAAAAGGCTATGGCACGATTATGGCAAGTTTTCCTTTTCGTGCGGCAAGCGGGGAAGGCGCGCAGATTGTGCAGCTCACTGGAGGGCTCGCCACGAATCAGATTCCCGCCAGTACCAGTGTATGGCTGACTTCAACGCGCGGGCAATCATTGCTTACCCGTATTAATCAGGAAGGCGCTGTTTTCTCTTCAACTAATGGCAGCGATTTTGCGATTAATGCACGTCTTGATGGAGAGCGAGTGCGCGTTGATGTGCTTGGGGTCTCTGCTCACTCTTCAGAACCCGAGTCCGGCGTTAATCCGGTCTCGCGTATGTTTGCCTTTATCAATGGATTGGTACAGCAAGGGTTAGTGCAGGAAAATCATTTTACTGATGCGGCTCTTTACGCGACAGAGAATTGGGGGATGAACTATCTTGGAACACAATTGCAGATAGCCTATGCCGATAGTTTCATGGGTCCTTTGACAGCCTCGCAAACCTTTGTCGCCATCGATGGCGATCAACTGCGTACGGCGGTCAACCTGCGATTGCCAGTAGGGCGCGATCCTCAAACTTTAGTCAGTGAGTTGGAAGAGACGCTGGGGGCATGGGCAGAGACTCACGCCGTAGAGGTAAGCTTTAATATCTCAGCGAGTGAGCCTATGTATCGCAATCCAGAGGGTGCATGGATCAATGCATTATTGGATATTGCCGTGGAGAACTTAGGTATTTCGCGTGAGTTCGGTTCGTCCGCAGGGGGTACATCAATTCACGATTTGCCCAATGGCGTGCAATTTGGTTTAGCCTTAGCGACGGAAAAATACACTGGCCATAATGCTAATGAATTCAAAACCGTCGATCAGTTTTTACTAGACTTGCAGATTGCAACTGAGATGTTCGCCCGCTTAGGTGGCATGCCAGAGCTTTAAACGCGCGGGTCCTAAATAAGCACCCGCGTTAGGTTTTCATGGCCTGTCTCAGTCACTAGGATGTTGTCTTCTATTCTTATTCCGCCTAAAGGTAAAAGAGTGTCGACAATATCCCAGTTGATCAAACGGCCACGTTGAGTGTCGCGTTCTTTGTCTAGCAATAGAGGGATGAAGTACAAGCCCGGCTCTATCGTAAAGACTTGCCCCACTTCTGTTTTGCGTGTGGTGCGTAAGCTCGGATAATCCTCTGGAGGTGCTTGTAACTCCCCGTGTGAATTCTTCATGCGCCCACCAATGTCATGCACTTGAATGCCGAGTAAATGTCCGATGCCGTGTGGCATAAACAAGGTGCTCATTTTATTGGTTTTGAGTTCCTCTATCGTGCCTCGACATATTCCCGAGCCCAGCAAAATATTCGTCAGTCCGTCATGAGCAGCACGATGGATGTCGGGATAGTTTATGCCGCTTTTAACGCGGCGAATGAGGCTGGTCTGTAAAGACTCTACGGCTTCGACAAGGTCGCAGAACAAACTAAGTGTGCCCTTGGCAGTGGAGGTTCTCGTAATGTCAGAGCAATAGGCGTTCACACGGCAGCCGGCATCTATGAGCAATACTTGGCTTTCTCCGCCCTTGTTTCGACGTTTGTTTTGATAATGTAAAATAGCGGCTTTCTCATCTAGAGCAACGATGTTGGTGTAAGGCGTCTCGTCCTCTAAGATCCCGCAGGCCTGAAGGTAGGCCATGTGGATTGCATATTCATTAGCCCCTTCCAAGAAAGCGTGGCGCGCGGCAGTATGCCCCAAAAGAGCAAGTCGGTTTGCTTTGCGTATGCTGGCGATTTCATATTCAGTTTTAACGGCGCGCTGAAAGTCGAGGTGGTGCACAAGTGGCTCTGGGTTGATAGCCATAGCGGGAATGCCAAGGCGCATGGCGAATGCTGTATCTTCGCCAATGAAAGCGATCTGTGCGACTGGCGGAAACCCTTTGCTCTGAATTTTTTTGATAACCGCCTGACTGTTTTCAACAGGGCATAAGTCGAACTGATCGCTAATCCAACTCTCTAGAGTGAAACCTTGTTCGTACCAAAAATCAGAAGGAGTCACTTGAAAATAAAGTGCCTGTTGTCCAGGAATGATGAGAATGGCTTGGTCGGGTTTATTGACCGGCAACCACTGACAAAAATGGGGGTTAGCTCGAAACGCAATACTCTGATCATCGGCAAAATAATATCGCTCTGTGCCGCTATGTAACAAAATGGCGGTGAAGCTGTTATTGCTCTCAAGCGCTTGTGCATAGCGAGATTGCAGTTCGATAATATGTTGTGGGTAGTGTGATGCAAATGGCATGACGAAAGCCTCACGGGCAGGAAATTGTTAAGTGTGATGACAATAGCACACTGAGCCATACCCTCCTAGATTGAAAGGATGGCAGTTCTTGCGGGGTAGCCTGACAGGTGTATTGTTGAAGTAGGCGTATGCTTAACGCTATGATGCGTCAAAAGGATCGGTACCGTTTTACTAATTTTTAGAAAGATGATGGCCTCAATAATCATCAAGAAAAATAACATCGAGGGAATGAGCGATGGCTAGAAACATAGGCCCTTTTGAGCTTGATCAACACTATGCTCACTTGAAAGCAGATGCGACAGCAAGTGCATTAAAAGTTGATGAAACCTTCTGGCAGGATTTGAGCAGCGGACGTTTCGGTAATTTTAAAGATGAGTATTTAGTCTCCACGCTCAGTTTTGTTGAGAACTGGCCCGTATGGGAGATGCACCCGGAAGGGGAAGAGATCATCGTTTTGCTTTCAGGATCACTCGATTTAATATTCGAAAAAAAATCTGGCCATAAAACGCTGACCCTTAACAAGAGTGCGAGTTGGGTGTTGGTGCCCAAGGGGGTGTGGCACACAGCGCGCCTATACGAACCCAGTACATTGCTATTTATTACCCCTGGTGAAGGGACATTACAAAGACCTGTTGATATGGCTTAGGAGACAAAGAAATGATTCTTTATATCGCGAATAAAAATTACTCTTCTTGGTCATTGCGCCCTTGGGTGTTGATGCGGGCGCTGGATATTGATTTCGAAGAGCGTTTAGTGCCTTTTCTTCCGGATTCTAACTGGGAGGAGTTTCGACATTTTTCACCAAGTGGAAAAGTGCCAGCATTAGTGCTTCCTGAGGCGACGCTTTGGGACTCGCTCGCGATTATCGAATATCTATATGAGACTCATGAAGGGGTTTGGCCAAAGGATCGATTTGCGCGCGCGTGGGCGAGATGTGCGAGCGCCGAAATGCATTCGGGGTTCCCAGTGCTTCGTGAGCTTTGCTCTATGAGTTGTGGGGTAAGGATGCAGCTGCTGAGGCCGAGTCATGAGCTTGATAAAGAGCTCGCGAGGATCGATGAGTTATGGTGTGAGGGTTTGGATAGATTTGGCGGTCCCTATTTAGCGGGAGCAAGTTTTACTGCGGTAGATGCGTTTTACTGCCCGGTAATTTTTAGGTTGCAAACTTATGGCTTAAACCTAGGAATCAAAGCGCAAGAATATGTTGATCGAATGCTTGCCTATCCTGCAATGCGTCAATGGTATGACGAGGCATTGCAGGAAACATGGCGAGAGGTTTCGCACGATGAAGACTGTCTAAAGTACAGCCGTGTCACCGAAGATTTACGTCTTTAGTGCAATGCTAGGACTTAGGTTCGCGTACTCTTATCAAGCCTTCTTGAGCGACTGAAACCACTAGTTCGCCATTTTGCCGAAATATATTGCCACGGCTAAAACCACGGGCAGCGGAACTCGAAGGGCTGTCTTGTACGTAGAGAAGCCACTCATCCATCCGGAATGGTCTGTGAAACCACATGGAATGATCGAGGCTAGCAAGCTGAAGATTGCTAGTGAACATGCTGATTCCGTGAGGACGAAGACTGGTTTCGAGCAAAGTCATATCTGATGCATAGGCCAGCATATGTCGATGCCACGCGTAGTCATCCGGAAGTGTTTGGTTAAGACGTAACCAAACGGCTCGGTGAGGAGCACGTTTCTCTGGCGACATATAATTTTCAGGTTCCACTGCGCGCATATCGATTGCGAAAGGGCGCGCGGCGAGCGCTAACATTTCTGGCGTTAGGCTTTCCTTGAACTTCTCTGCTAGCTGCGCTCTTGTTAAGCATTCGTCTGGGCCCGGCACTTCAGGCATTTCAACCTGGTGACTTAGTCCTGGCTCTGATACTTGAAATGAAGTGGCAAGATTAAGAATGGCGGCGCCATGCTGGAGTGCCGTCACACGTCGAGTGTTAAAGCTTTTTCCGTCTCGAAGCCTATCGACTTGAAACGTAATAGGCGCACTCATATCTCCAGGCCTAAGAAAATAAGCGTGTAAAGAATGTGCCTGCCGCTCTTCGTCAACGGTGATACTTGCGCTTAGCAAAGCCTGTGCTAAAACTTGGCCGCCAAATATCTGCCTCCATCCCTCGCTCTTATGTTTTGTCTTGAAGGTATTCTCATCGATTCGTTCTAAGTCGAGGTGGTTGAAGAGCTGTTGCAATTGTTCGTTCATACGATGTCCTGATGTCATACAGATATAGCAATTGAGGCTAAGTTGACTGGCAATTATAGCATTTTGCCGTGATTGAATCATGACAATGGGGGTGGGAGTGAAAATTTGCGCTACTTTACGCTTAGTCATGGCGCGAGTATGATCAAATTGAACTAAAAAACGACTGTACTTAATTTAAAAAATACTAATAAAAATAAGAGGTTCTCCATGCGTAGATCGAATTTTCTGGGCGCAGGCATTGTTTGTATTTGTGCCGCGTTGTTATGGAATGCAAATACCCCAGTGTCTGCTGCGAGCACGGATTTGGCCGCAGTGAAACGGCAATTCATCGGTCATTATGAACTGTTAAGTTTTATTTCCTACGCCGAGGATGGCTCTGCGATAGACAATGAGTATGAAGGTCGTATCACCTATGATGCCTTTGATAATATGACAGCGCAGGGAATGCCAAAAAATCTTCCCGCACGCGCAGCGCTCTCTAGTGAAAATGTTCGTGGGGGCTTTGCTTATTATGGCGATGTCACGTGGGATGTGGCGAATCAGATTGTTGTACATCATGTGCAAGGCTCTCCAAGCAGAGGCAGCTGGGTAGGAGAGGACAATGTCCGGCATTATGAATGGGAGGACGGTTTGTTAAAGCTCTCAATAAAGAACCCTGAAGGGCGTATCACCGGCACACTGACATGGCGCAAGTATCAGTAGGTTAATCGAGAAGGTCATGGAGCGGGAGATGCGCTATTATTCCATACCACCAGCGTACTAAGCGCTGTGATTGGAAAGTTAAAGCGCTATACCGACTAGAGCGTCCTAGCTCAACGGCGACTAGCCGCCATTGAAGGACTAAAGTTTGACTACAAAGCATACTCCTGTTTCTCGCTTCGAAGCTCATTGGCTGACGCACACTGTGCGGCTGCAAGACTTAGACGCTACTGTTGGAAGCAAGGCATCTCCGGTTTTCCCCTCATTGTCTGACAATAACAACGCTAATGAAGCTCAAAACTGGCTTATCCAGCGTGCCTATGACCGTGAAGGCGAGAGCGGAGTCCTAAGCAATATTCAACGCTGGGCTAAACATGCGCGTTTCCTGTTCGCGTTATTACTGATATTGGCGATTATCAGTGGTGCGAGTGCCGCCATGGGCTTTTTTGGCAGCGAACAGAAGAACGTTAATGTTATCTGGACGTTAATAGGCTTGATCGGAGTGCACTTCCTAGCCCTTTTGGCTTGGCTGTTAGGCGGGCGACTGACCGGTGGATGGCTTGGTAGAATCTCTTTTTGGTTGATGAGCTACTGGCCGAAAACTGACCCCCTGGAACCCACTGCGGCCACTAAGCTAGCGCGTGCATTGGGGGTGGTCATGTCCAGTAAGGGGCTTGGCAAGTGGACACTGAGTTGCATTACTCATGCGGCCTGGCTGACGGCGTTGCTAGCCTCTCTTTTGACAATATTGCTGGCCTTAAGTGTGCGCAGCTACAGTTTTGTTCTAGAAACGACCATTCTTTCGGATGCAGTCTTTGGTGAAGTGATTAGAGGGTTTGCGTACTTACCCTCACTTGTTGGGTTTGCGATTCCTAGTGATGACATGATTCGCGGCGCTTTTGAAGGTGCGCAGCTAGCACAACCTGATGCCGCGCGACGAGCTTGGGCATCTTGCCTGAGTGGTGGTCTGTTGGTGTACGCGATAATCCCGCGTGCGCTTGTCTTATTATTTAGTCTGTTCCGTCTTAAGCGAGCCTATTCGGCCATGCAGCTGGATGTAAAAATGCCAGGCTTTGCACAATTGTTTGCTCAAACTTCGACACAGTATCGAGTAGTGGATGCCGCGCCGGTCGCCGTTCCTCCTGCGCAATTGCAAGCGCTAGCAAAAGGGGCAGGTGACTCCTTGGGTTTAGTAGCGCTTGAGTTAGGAAAAGATCTGTCTTGGCCGCCAAAGGGCTTTTCGAGCGCTCAGCAAGTACTGTTGTTTGATGAGGTGGTTGAAACCGGCGCTCAGCAAAAAGCTGTGTTACAGGTGCTTCACTCCACGCCAGCAAGGCGGTTGCTTATAGTCTGCGATGCCCGTGTCTCTCCAGATCGAGGAAGCTTGCATTGGTTGGTCGATTTGTCGAAATTTACCGAGGCTTTAGCCGTATGTGTTCTAAATCCAAAGGGAGATCGCGCTAATGATCGCCGTCCTGTGTGGATGCAGAGCCTGGAAAGCATTGGCTTAGCTTCGTCGCGCGTGTTCTTTACTCAATCCGATGGATTGAATTGGTTAAGTCGAAATGAATGATCAACTGAATGACAATGCTCTGCGCATCGCGGTAGTAGGACATACCAATACTGGCAAGACATCATTATTGCGCACTCTAACTCGCGATAAGAGTTTCGGCGAAGTGTCAGCAATGCCGAGCACTACGCGCCATGTGCAGAGCGCCCGCTTAGCGATTGGCAGTGAAGTCGTCGTAGAGCTTTTTGATACCCCAGGGTTGGAAGAGGCGATCGCGTTATTAGAGAGCTTGGACTCTCAGTCAAAGCTTAGTTATCGCGATGGTCCGGCACAGATAGAGGCGTTGCTAGAGGACCCTGCAGCGCAGGGGCGTTTTGAGCAAGAAGCTAAGGTGTTGCGTCAGTTGTTACGCAGTGATGCGGCTGTGTATGTTATTGATGTACGAGATCCCGTGCTCGCGAAGTATCGAGACGAACTGGCGATCCTCAATCGCTGTGCAAAACCACTGCTACCGTTGCTGAATTTTGTGAGTAGCGAGAACTCCCACGAATCTGAATGGCGTGATGCGTTGGCTCGGCTAGGGCTTCACGTGGTCGTAAGTTTTGACACGGTTGCCCCAGCGTTAGAAGGTGAGAGTATCTTCTATGAAAAACTGGCGACGTTATTGGATGTGCGGGGTAAGCGCCTAGCCGCCTTAATGGCTAGTCACCGCGATGATGCGCAACAGCGCCGCGATGCTGCCTGTGCACAAATCGCCGAGTTAGTGATTGATGTGGCGACTTGTCGAGTGGATTACCTCGACGGCGATAATGCCTCTACTGTAGTGCTACGAGAGTTTAACGAGCGTGTTCGGGCAAGGGAACAGGCGTGTGTCGATGCGATGCTGAGCCTTTACCGTTTTTCTCGAGAAGACCTGAACGCTAGTCCATTGCCCTTTAGTGAAGGGCAATGGCGTGACGATTTGTTTGACCCCAACACTTTGGCCGCATTGGGGCTGAACGTTGGTAGTGGTGCAGCGGCTGGTGCCGCAGCCGGGTTTGGAGTGGACCTCTTGCTTGGAGGCGCCTCATTAGGCACGGGCGCGGCCGTCGGTGCAGTAATGGGAGGCGGAGTCTTAGCGCTACGTCGTCTTGGTAGAAGGATGGGGCATCAGATTAGCCAAAGCGTGCAAAGCGTGGTGATGGGTCGGCGTTATTTGCGAATAGACGACATGGTGCTGCAAGCCTTGTTAACGCGTCAAATGCTCCTGCTCGCCGCATTGCAAAGGCGTGGGCACGCGGCGACAGATCAGTTAAAAACCGACAATGCTGTTTTGCAACAATTATGGGAAGGTGATGTAAGTAAAGTGGCTAACAGCATCCGTCAGTATCCGGGTTGGTCTTCCTTGTATGAGCCTTTGCAGTGGAATGCGGAGCGAGAGGAAAAGCAGCAAGCACTCACTGAAATTCTGATTTTAAAGTTGGACGTTCTCGTGGCGCAATGGGCGGCGAGCAATGTTGATTCTTAAAGGTAGGTAGTTTACTTTCCAGAAAACGCATGCCGCCATTCCTGACTCTTGGTTGCGTGCTTACACTAGGTGGAAACTCATGATTACAATAATAAGAAGTAATAAGAGTAAAGCGTCAATCGCTGCATGGCGCACGAGATTGAACCGAGTGTTCATGTGCGTACTGCTGCTGCCGGTCATTTTAGGAGTTTCGTCGAGTTTTGGGCAAAGCGATGGAGCGCTGAATTGGGTGACCACTTGGTCCGCGAGTCCGAGCTCCTTGCCTGCGGGGATGCTGGATGAGGCAGCTCAAACCGATGCGTTTCAAAATCAAACCTTACGCCTCATCGCTCACACCAGTATTGGCGGAGATGTCGTTCGGATTAGGGTGTCGAATACGCATGGGAATAAACGCTTAGACCTAGGAGCGGCGACCATTGGTCTGCAGGAGCATGGTAGTAGCGTGCGGGCGGCAACTTTAATGACGTTGACGTTCGGAGGAGAAGAAGCCATCACTATCGCCAGAGGCGCTACCGTGATTAGTGACCCTGTCGCGTTCAGTGTGCCCGCCTTGAGCAATCTCAGTGTGAGCTTATTTTTGCCAAACGCTAGCGGCACTGTTACCACCCACTTAGCCGCCGCTCAAACGAACTATGTTTCCACTGTGGGTGATTTTACTGATGCACTAGAGTGGGAAGCTGCTCAAGAAGTGCCAGTGTGGAATTACCTGACGGCAATTGATGTAGGGCGTACTGACGAGATCACTGCGATTGTGACCTTAGGAGACTCTATTACTGACGGGGTAGGGTCAACTCAGAACACGAATAATCGATGGCCGAATTATTTCGCTCGGGCCTTATTGTCGAACCCGAGTCTGCCTGACTTTGCGGTGGTCAATGCGGGTATCAGCGGCAACCGTGTATTACAGGAAAACTCTCCCCGTTTCGGAGAGAATCTGCAAGTGCGCTTCGAACGTGATGTGTTGGCGCTTAGCGGGGTATCTCATATTGTGTTGTTAGAGGGTATCAATGATATCGGGATGGCACAGATGTTTGCAGGAGAAGACGTGTCACCCGAAGAGATAATTGCCGGTTATCGCCAAATCATTAGCCGCGCTCATGCGCGAGGGATTAAAATAATAGGTGCCACGTTAACGCCATTTGAAGGGGCAGCCTATTACTCCGAAGAGGGCGAAGTGAAGCGCCAGGCAGTGAATGCATGGATTCGTAATAGTGGGGAGTTCGACGACATTATCGATTTTGAACCCTCCGTGAGAGACCCAGATAATATAGGGCGGCTGCTGCCATCCTTTACGGCCGATAATTTGCACCCGAATGATGAAGGCTACAAAGCCATGGCCGAAGCGATTGATATGTCGCTATTTCATTAAAATATAAATGTTCAGATAACAATCCACTGCAGGCCTTTTAAGCGTATGCATGGATACTTGAAAGCACTATAAGGAAAGACATGAAATACATTGGAAGCCCTAAATTCTCCCATCAACAAGCGGACAAAGTGGGGGTTCTGATTACTAATCTCGGCACGCCTGATGCGCCAACACCAAAGGCGCTGCATCGTTATCTCAAAGAATTCCTTTGGGATCCGCGTGTGGTCGAGGTGCCTCGTCTAATTTGGTGGTTTGCTTTGAACGGTGTGATTCTGCGAATCAGACCACGTCGCTCCGCTAAATCTTATGCGACCGTCTTTACAGATGAAGGCTCCCCGTTGTTGTTCCATACTCAAGCGCAAGCAAAGGCATTAGCGCAACATATGTCGGACCTTGGACACGAAAACGTGGTGGTAGACTTTGCTATGCGTTACGGAAATCCTTCGATTTCTAGCGTGTTAGAATCAATGTTCAATAAGGGCGTGCGAAAATTATTGGTGCTGCCGCTTTATCCGCAATACTCAGGCTCGACGGCAGCATCAACATTTGATGCGATATCCGCTGACTTTAATAAGCGACGATGGCTGCCTGATTTCCGATTTGTCTCCCATTATCATGATTTTAATCCTTTTATTGAGGCAGCGGCGACCCGTATTCAGGCTTATTGGGCGGAACATGGTAGAGCCGATAAGTTGATGTTCTCTTACCATGGCGTACCAATGAGTTATTTGCATTCGGGTGACCCTTACCATTGTGAGTGTCATAAAACGTCGCGCCTTTTGGCCGATAAGCTAGGGTTGTCTGAGCAAGAGTACGTAACGACATTCCAGTCACGTTTTGGCCGTGAAGAATGGTTAAAGCCTTACACCGACGCCACGCTTAAAGCTTTCCCTGAACAAGGTGTTAAGTCGGTGCAGGTGTTTTGCCCTGGGTTTTCTGCTGACTGCTTAGAAACTATTGAGGAGATCGGTGAAGAGAATAAAGAGTACTTCTTACAGGCCGGTGGCGAACGCTATGAGTACATCTCGGCACTGAACGCCCGGCCAGAGCATATTGAAGCGCTTGGTAAGTTGGTGCTAGCAAACCTCCAGGGTTGGAGTGTTGAAGAAAATCAAGCACGCGATACGCTCGCGAAAGCCAAAGGCGCTAAGTTATAGAATATTACCCGTATAATATTGCGCGATTAATATTATACGGGTAATATTGCCGTTCGTTTCATGTGAGCATAGGAGTCACAGAATGAACTGGCATCATCAAACCCCCTCTTGCGCCTTTTTAGGTGATCAATTATTGGCCCATGGCTCATTAGACGTGGTCGCGACGCAATGTAAGCGAGCGCTTGAGCAAACGCCAAATATCCCATTGTTAGTCTTCAATGAAGACGATTACAGTCAAATCGAAATCGATTTTCGTGGCACTGCCGAGGCTGTCGTTGCGGCATTGCCACGCTCGCCAAGCAGTCAAGAAGCAGTGGAAGAGGAGGCGATAGCAAAACCAAAAGGGCGAGGGCGCCCTAAGCTAGGCGTTGTGCCCCGTGAGGTCACCTTGTTGCCTCGGCATTGGGAATGGCTTCGAGCCCAACCTGGGGGAGCTTCAGTAGCCTTGCGAAAATTGGTGGAGAGCGCGAGGAAAGAGAGCGCGCCAGCAGATCGCTTAAGGCAGGCACAAAACAGCGCTTATCGGTTTATGTCGGTTATGGCAGGGGAGCGTGAAGGGTTCGAAGAGGCCTCACGTGCATTGTTTGCACAAGATATGGACGCCTATTGTCAGTATTCAGAGGGGTGGCCAGAGGATATAAGAGCTCGCGCACGCAACCTTGCTGCGCGCGCGATGCCCGATTAACGCTTATGGTGCCGCGTTTGCAGTCTCAGTCTCTAACCATTCATTAAGATCGATGATGTCTTGTGGTGTTAACAAGCCAGTCACCTGCTTGAGCAACAAACTATCGATCACGTAGTTATAACGAGAGTCCGAGTAGTTACGCAGGGCAACAAAGAGTTGTTGTCTTGCCTGCAAAACGTCAACGATGTTGCGCGTTCCTACTTCATATCCCACTTCAATGGCTTCAAGCGCACTGCGTGCTGAAGTAATAGCCTGTTGGCGTTGGGCAATAACGAGCGCGTCAGTATTGACCTTGCGGAAGGCGTTACGCACATCTTGAGTCGTTTGGCGTCGAGTCAGGTTCAAGGCTTCTTGTTGAGCAATGACGTCATATTCGGCTGCTCTGCGTCGAGCGGAAGTGCCGCCGCCCGTGAACAGGGGAATATTGATCGACAATGACAGGGAGGAGCCGTCAATCGCACCGCTGGAGCGCAATGCACCTTCAGCAGAGGCGCCGCCAGGGATAACGTTGTGGTTAAACGAGCCGGTAGCTGAGATCGTCGGCAAATGCTGCGCCTTGCTAGCTTTCAGGTTCTGTTGTTCCGCTTCTAGATTATAACGTGCCGCAATCAACGAAAGATTGGTGTCCAGAGCCTGTTGTGTCCAAGTCTGTACCGAGCCATCTACGCTAACCGCAGGAAAGTCTTCACGCAGAACATCTACGTTCGGATGAGGCTGGCCGGTTATGGCTTCGAGTGCTTCGTACGCTGTGGCCAGTGTATCTTCCGCGATGATGGTGTTGTTGCGGGCTAGATCATAAGCCGCTTGGCTTTCGTAGACCTCAGTAATCGCGATCAAGCCGACTTCTTCGCGTTGCTCTGTTTGCTCAAACTGACGCTGAGACGCTTCTTCTTCCTGGCGTAGAGTCGAAAGATCATCAATCGCACGCAGGACATTAAAATAGGCGCTAGCGACGCGAATGATGAGGTTTTGTTCCTGCGCGGCTAGGGAGATCGCGCCGGCACGGACTTGCAACTTGGCGCTTTCGTAAGAATACCAAGCCCCTAGATTGAAGAGAGCCTGGGTAATATTAAGCGAGTAGGCGTGGGAGTTTTGTCCCGGCTTATAGCTGAAATCACCAGCGACGTCGGAAGTTTGACGAGTGGTAGATCCTCGTAAGGCGACGGTTGGAAGCAAAGCCGCACGGCCTTGATCAATAAACGTAGCGCCAGAGTTGTATTGGGCCTGAGATTGTCGCAGCGCAGGGTCATTGCGCATGGCTAAATCAAGAATCGACACTAGATCGTCGGCAAACACTGGCGTACTGGCAATAGAGAGGCAGATAGAAAGCCCTAGGCCTTGAGTAAATCGTCCCATAATGTAAAACCTTTGCTGAAAACTGTATCAGTATAGATGAGGATATTTTTGGATGCCGTTTGGTTGCGAAAGAACGCCTATCGTAACGCCTGTTTCGGCGCATATTATAAGGCTTGTCGGCTAAGCGGCATTCTACACTTATGTCACCATAGGTGACAAACAGCGTAACCCGTAGCGGACTCATTTGGTCTTTTACTTTCGGCAAGCAAACCTTATACGCGGCTGCTCCCTAAAATGGTTGCTAGCCCTGTAGAAAACCCTTCCAGAGGTTGTGTGTCTTGTGACACAAGTGCCGGTTTGAGGCATAATGCGCACTAGCCCGTAAACCTCACAGCGCTCGGCTAGCGCCCAGATTCCCTGGCATCATTTCCACTTAGGCCCGGCATCGGCAATATAGGATAGTTCAATGAGTACTAACGCAGAGCAGTTCCTCGATAAGATCACCCGTCTGGATGGCACGACAAAATACCGTTTTACGAATTCCAGCAAGGTCTATGTCCAAGGGAGTCGTTCAGATATCCAGGTTCCAATGCGTGAGATTGAGCTCTCTGACACCCTAACGGCAACAGGCAACGAGCCAAACCCTCCTGTGCGCGTATACGACACATCTGGTACGTATTCTGATCCGGATGTGACCGTCGATTTGCGCGCCGGTTTGCCGCCAATTCGTACGCCTTGGATTGAAGAACGTGATGATACAGAAGTGCTAGAGGGCGTCACGTCAACTTATGGCAAGCAACGTCAGCAAGATTTGCGTACAGAGCATCTGCGCTTTGAGCATTTACGCGCTCCTAGACGCGCCAAACCGGGCAAAAACGTCACGCAATTGCATTATGCGCGTCAAGGCATCATTACCCCAGAAATGGAATACATCGCAATTCGTGAAAACATGAGTTATGTGCAAGCTCGTGAACAAGAAATGCTGAATCATCAGCATCCAGGTGAGTCTTTTGGCGCTTCGTTACCCAAAGAGATTACCCCTGAGTTTGTACGTTCAGAGGTCGCAAGAGGTCGCGCGATTATTCCAATGAACATCAATCACCCTGAAATAGAACCAATGATTATTGGGCGTAACTTTCTTGTTAAAGTAAACGCCAATATTGGTAACTCAGCGCTGACGTCATCGATTGATGAAGAGGTAGAAAAACTAACGTGGTCTGCGCATTGGGGCGCCGATACGGTAATGGATCTCTCGACTGGTAAAAACATCCATGAAACGCGCGAGTGGATTATTCGTAACTCGATGTTGCCTATAGGCACGGTCCCCATCTATCAGGCACTGGAAAAAGTTGACGGCGTTGCCGAGGATCTAACGTGGGAAATCTTTAGAGACACTTTGATCGAGCAAGCAGAGCAAGGCGTCGACTATTTCACTATCCACGCAGGTGTGCTTCTGCGTTATGTGCCAATGACGGCCAAGCGAGTAACAGGCATCGTTTCTCGTGGTGGTTCCATCATGGCTAAGTGGTGCCTAGCGCACCATCAAGAAAGTTTCCTCTATACGCATTTCGAAGAGATTTGCGAAATCATGAAGGCTTACGATGTGTCATTCTCATTAGGCGATGGGCTACGTCCTGGCTCTATTGCAGATGCCAATGATGAGGCACAATTTGCCGAGCTAGAAACGTTAGGAGAGCTCACCAAAATAGCATGGAAACATGATGTCCAGTGCATGATCGAAGGGCCTGGCCACGTACCGATGCATATGATCAAAGAGAACATGGATCTTCAGTTGAAAGTATGTGACGAGGCGCCATTTTATACGCTTGGACCTCTAACGACTGACATCGCTCCGGGTTACGACCACATTACCTCAGGTATTGGTGCCGCTATGATCGGGTGGTTTGGTTGTGCAATGTTGTGCTACGTGACGCCGAAAGAACATTTAGGTTTGCCGAACAAGCAAGATGTTAAAGACGGCCTCATTGTTTATAAAATCGCGGCGCATGCGGCGGATTTGGCAAAAGGCCATCCAGGCGCTCAGTTGCGCGATAACGCCTTGTCGAAAGCTCGCTTTGAGTTCCGCTGGGATGATCAATTCAATCTTGGTTTAGATCCTGATACCGCTAGAACTTTCCACGATGAAACCTTGCCAAAGCAGTCCGGTAAGGTCGCGCATTTTTGCTCTATGTGTGGACCAAAATTCTGTTCAATGAAAATTAGCCAAGAAGTACGCGAGTATGCGGCTAAGAAAGAAATCGAAGATGTAGACAATGCTTTGAAATCGGGCATGGAGGAAATGGCAGATACTTATAATGAGTCGGGCAGAGAGTTGTATCGAAAAGTTTAAGTGTCACAGCTATAAAGTACATTTTCTTGCGTTAATGAAAAATGATCAGAATTAGAATTGAGATAAAAAATGACGAATTCACTGTTAGATGATTTAAACATCGCTTCTATAGAAGCTTTGATGACTCCAGAGCAATTGAAGAAAAAATTGCCACTTGATGGCGTTGCCTTAGAGTCAGTGCGTTCAGCACGCCAAACGATTTTTAATATATTAGATCGAAAAGACCCGCGTATATTCGTTGTGGTTGGGCCGTGCTCAGTCCACGATGTGGATGCCGCATTAGAATATGCACAACGTCTAAAAAAGCTAGCGGAAGAAGTAAAAGATACTATCTATTTGGTAATGCGTGTTTATTTCGAAAAGCCGCGGACCTCTGTAGGTTGGAAAGGTTTGATCAACGATCCGTACATGGATGACACGTTTAAAATTGAAGACGGGCTGACGAAAGGGCGCGAACTTCTGTTGGCTATTGCGAACATGGGATTGCCTACCTCAACCGAAGCGCTTGACCCAATATCCCCGCAGTATCTGCAAGATATTATTGCGTGGTCTGCCATTGGCGCACGAACTACTGAGTCACAAACTCATCGTGAGATGTCGAGTGGTCTTTCTAGTGCTGTAGGGTTCAAGAATGGCACTGATGGCGGGCTAACTGTTGCGATCAATGCGATGCAGTCTGTGAGCAGTGCTCACCGTTTCTTGGGAATCAATGGTAAAGGGCAGGTCTCTGTCGTTACGACAAAGGGCAATCCCTATGCGCATGTTGTTTTACGCGGCGGTAGTGCTGGACCAAACTACGATTCAGTACACGTGGCCCAGTGTGAGGCAGCTCTAGAGAAGGGCAAAGTCAGTAAAAACATCATGATTGATTGTAGCCACGCGAACTCCAATAAGGATCCAGCAGTGCAATCGCTGGTCTTGAAAGATGTGACGCATCAAATTATCGAGGGTAATCAGTCAATCATTGGCCTGATGCTTGAGAGCAATATTAACTTTGGCAACCAAAGCATTCCTAAAGATTTGTCACAGTTAAAGTACGGTGTTTCTGTGACTGATGCGTGTATAGATTGGAGCGAGACCGAGCGTAGTATTCACGAGATGGCGGATAAATTACGTGACGTTTTGCCAGCGCGTAAAGTAGTCTAAAAAAAAGGGGGGGGTGCAGTATTACTG